>CAYMJL010000003.1:0-230776 GCA_964390915.1 uncultured Flavobacteriales bacterium | reverse complement strand
CCTGACGAGTTGGTTCCCAGACAATGGAACTTACCGGTTCTTCTCTGGAAAAACTGCACCAACCGGCTGAGGCCGTCTTGCTTTACAGGAAATGGCAGCCAACCTTGGCGAAATTGGCTTGTCGAGAAGTAACCCGTTAATCCGTATCCGTTATTAACAATTACATAGCCAACATTCGGGCTTTGTTTCTTGCTGCAACCAATTCAACAATAAGTTCAGGTTGGTGCTCAAAACCGTTACCAACCACCACCACATCGGCACCTGCCTCGTAAATTGATTGGGCTGTAGAAGCGCTTCTTATACCACCACCTACAATTAAAGGAATAGTTATTTCTGCTTTAACCGCATGAATCATTTCCACTGGCACGTGATTCTTTGCGCCACTTCCGGCTTCCAAATAAATTGCCTTTAAACCAAGCATTTCTCCAGCTACCGCTGTGGCCACTGCCAAACTGGTTTTATTCGCTGGAATGGGTTGGGTTTGTGTAACATAACTCACCGAAGATGTTTTGCCGCCATCAATCAGCAGGTAACCCGTTGGTAGGGTACTTAGCCCTTGTTGTTTTAGCCCTAAACCAAATTTTACATGTTGATTGATAAGGTATTCCGAATTTCGACCCGAAATTAAACTCAGAAACAAAACTCCATCAACCTTTGGGTGAACATGGCTAAAATCGCCGGGAAAAGCAATGATTGGTATAGCCACCGTTTTATGAGTAAGCGATATAATAAACGCTGAATAATTATTGGCCAAGTGGCTCCCTCCCAAAAAAATGGCATCTGGTTTATTTTTGGACAATAGATTCATTCGATCTAGCCAATCGTCTTCGCCAAAAGCCTTATCTGGATCAATAAGTACAACCAGTGATTTTTGCTTGGTAGAAATTACGGCATCCCAATTCATACGGCCAAAGCAAAGCAAAAATTTTCGAAAAAAGTGTAGTAAACCGAATGAACCTTCACCTCATTAACCGTAAAAGTTAGAACTCCCGTTTGTTCCAACTCCAAGCTATTGGCAACTATGTCCTTAAACGGCAAGTTTTCTCCGTAAATTTTAAAAACAGCTTCCTTGGCGCACCACAACAAATGAACAGGGTCAAAAATCCCTCGATAATTCTCAATAAGCGCAAATTCGATATCGGAAATAAACTTGGTTTTTATTTTTCCCAACTTAGGACTCGCCTCCTGCAAATCAATACCAATTGGGAATTCGGCAACAGCCAATGCCACCAAATTTCCACTGTGTGAAATGGAGATTTCCTTGCCTTGAATAGCAATTGGTTTTCCGTTTTGAAGCTTAATCAATTGAGTTTCCGCACCAAAAACCTTACAAAGCAGGTTGGTTTTTGCCAGTTCAACTGCAGCCAATGTAGAATTTCTACTTAGGTATTCAACCTTAGAAATATCGGACACAAATTGTTTAGAATTAGCACTCTCAATGAAATCAACAACTTCTAGGTACAGGTGTGCACCAGCTGGCAAATTGAATTGAGTTTCCGGCATCCGCATGTGCAATATTAGGCATTTTTGCTGCTGTGCGGTCGAACCCTGCTGCCCATTATAATTTGTGCTCAAAAGGAATTTTATTCAATCCCTTGGGTAGGATTCCCGCTTAAATCAAATTTTATTTCGACTAATATTATTATTTAGTCAACTAATTAGCAACCATACACTAATTTCAACGTCCATTTTGTGTTCGTGTAATTCCTTTTTTATGGTGAAAAATCTACTTCTGCTTTTGCTGGCAGCCACACTAACCTTCAATATTCAGGCTCAATCATTTGAAGGGAAAGATTTTTGGGTAGGTTATATGGAAAACTCGGATGGAGGCGGATTGACCACTCGACTGCATTTTATTAGCCGGGTGGCTACCACTGCTTTGGTAGAAATTCCGCTTACCGGATACTCGGCTACTGTATCTGTACCGGCCAACACGATGGTAAGTCATAATTTACCAGCGGCCTCCACTATTACAAAATCGGAGGTCATAACCAAAGGAGGGGTCCATATTTCCTGCCCCGATGACATCACGGTATACGCCGGAAGCTATAAAGACTATACGTCGGATGCGGCCATAGCCATACCAACGGAACAACTGGGCACCACTTTTGACATGGTATCTTACGGTTTTCCCGAAGCTGGTACCAGTCAGTTTATTTTGGTGGGTACTGAAAATGGAAGTAACGTAAAAATCACGTATCGCGGTTGGACAGAAGGGGGCAAAAAAACTGGCAATACGGCCAACATAACCTTAAACCGAGGTGAAACATTCTTGGTACAAGCCTATGGTGGAACGCCGGTACCTCCACCAGCAGACCCCAACTTCATAGATCTTTCCGGAACAAAAGTGGAGGTTACCAACGGTAAGAAAATTGCCGTATTTACTGGAAATTCGTGCGTTTTTGCCGGAGGTTGCCCCGCTTGCGACCACATGTACGAACAGATGAGACAACCGTCTACCTGGGGTACCACCCATTATATAGTGAACACCACAAAAGGAAGTACCACTGCCGATATTTTGCGCGTATTTGCTAACCAAAATGGCACAAATTACACCATCAATGGTGCTCCACAAGTGGCATTGAACGCTGGCCAATGGAAAGATCATGATTTGGCGATAGGTACAGTCATCACGTCCAATCTACCGGTTCATGTTGCGCAATTCCTCAGAGGTTCCAGTTGTTCAGTACCCCCGTTGGAAATTGACCCGTTGATGATGGACATTTTACCAGTGGAACAATACGCCTCTGATTATTTATTTGGGAGCAGCGATTATGCTCGGTATTCAAAACATTATGCAACTGTAATTATAGAAACCGCACAAACAGGAACCTTACGGTTAGATGGGGCACCCGTCGGATCAGCATTTACTGCCATTGTAGGAACCAACTATTCAACAGGGTATCTAACCTTGGCTCGCGGAAGAACCTACAACCTACTTTCGAACAATGGCTCTCGTTTCGGACTATTTGTTTACGGCTATGGGCAAGAAGAAAGTTATGGATACACAGCAGGCGGAAATCTATTCAAACTGGATGGCTGCCCAATTGCCAAATTTAAAGCCGACAGTGTTTGTGACGGCAAAACAACCATTTTCACCAATCTTTCAATCGACCCCAAATACGCCATTGTTAGTCAATCCTGGGATTTTGGTGGACTGGGAAGCTCAACGGCAATTAATCCGACCTTCCAGTTTCCTGGCCCCGGAACCTATAATGTAAAACTAAAAGTAACCAACAATAACCCTGTTTTGGCTTGTTCCGACTCGGTAACCAGAATTGTGGTCGTTAACCCCAACCCGACCGCATTTGCCGGAGCTGATGCATTTATATGCCCAACTGATAGCGCCAGCCTTGGTGGCACACCCGTTGCATCTGGGGGCACCATTCCGTATAAATACAAATGGACTCCAACAACCGGACTAAGCAGTACCACCGCAGCCAAGCCAAAAGCCAAACCGGCCTCCAATACTGAATACACACTGGAGGTAACAGATAAAAATTTGTGTTTGGGTACCGACAAAGTAATGGTGACGCTTTACAAAACCGACAGCGTCTCACTATCGGGAGAAGCTACCATTTGCAATGGTGGTAACAGCCCATTACTACTAAAAATCGCATCTGCATCCCCCGACCCATTTACTGTAATTCTTTCTGACGGCACCAATAACATAACGCTAACCGGGGTTACCAATGGTTATACCCATTTGGTTAGTCCTACCGCGACTACAAGCTATACTATTGTAGGTTTTAGCCAGCCATCAAATCCGCAAGCCTGTTTGTTTATTGACAACAAACCGGTTATAATAACCGTTCGAGAATTACCCTCTGCCGACTTTGCTGCCGCTACTAAAAGCATATGCATTGGTTCGTCAACGGATTTAAACCTGGTTTTATCGGGCAGCGGACTTAAAAATCTAACTTATACGGATGGAATCAACTCCTTCACCTTGCCCAATTTGAATTCGCCGACCAGCCAGATTTCGGTAAATCCAACCACTACCACCACCTATAGAATTACCAATATTGAATACAGCAGCGCACCGGCTTGTGCAATTAATCCAAATAAAACCAGTACCGTAGTGGTAAACGCTAAAAGAAACCCTGGTTTGGGAGCTAACCAGAATCTATGCATTACCTCTGCACCATTAAATTTATTTTCGCTTTTGAGTAATTCTCCGGAAACCGGTGGCCGTTGGATTGATGTAAATGGAGCGGGAATAACAATTGGGACAGACCAAAACACGGTGGTAAACCCCATTCTCATTTCTGCAGGAGTCTACAAATTCGAGTATAAGTTAACCGGTAATGCTCCTTGCCCTGACTCTTCCTCTACGGTAACTATCAACGTTAAGGACTTACCAATCCTGACCAACATTAAGACTACCTGCTCGGCAGATAACAAAACTTTTCAAGTAACCGCGGCTATAACCAATGGCGACCCAGCTACCTACGAATCTGGGCCAAACAATTCAATTGTCAATCAGGCCGGGCAATACATTTTTACCAGCGAACCCTTCCCTTCAAAAACAAACTACACCATTGCAGTTTGGGACGCCAACAAATGTGGAAATGCCCAAGCCACCGGATACATTAACTGTGGTTGTAAAACGTTTTCGGGCACCATGGATCAAACACCTATTGAACTATGTGAAACGGTTCAAGCTGTAGCAACACATAACAATGATGACGTTTTGGTTGCGGCACGAGCCGACAGTCTCGTTTTTTACCTGCACGAAGGCAACGGGGCTCAATTGATAAACCCAATTGACAGCGGGCATGTTCCAATTTTTGTCTTTAAGCCCGGAATGACACCCGGTAAAACCTATTACATTTCGGCTGTAGCCGGTACCTGGAATGGTTCGTGGCTTGATTTTAATGACCCAGATTCCTGCATAAGCATTGCCCAAGGAACTCCGGTTCGCTTTTTTAGCATGCCTACCGCCACCATTACTGGTCTACCTGATATTTGTTTGAATGATGATTTGGAAATTGCGTCAACCTTTACCGGAAGTGCTCCATTTGTGGCAAGTTATCTCTCTAAGGGTGTAGTGGTTAATTTCAGCAACTTGAACTACCAAGATATTAGTGTTTTTAATGGATACAACCAATCCGATTCGATTGCTTTGGTGCAATTATCAGACAAATACTGCACCAATATGCAACCGAATGCTTACCACAAAGTAGCCGTTCACGATGCGCCTACCATGGTAACAGGTTCGTCGGTTTTAAATTGCGGCCCAACCGCCGATTTCTATTCCTGGACTTTCACCATAGCCAACGGTGACCCAACCAGTTACTCCATTAACCCGGCTAATGCTGGCATTTTGTTTGGTAACACTTTTACCACAAATCTAACCCCATCAGGAACACCTATCAATATAACAATCGCTGACAAATATGGATGTGGTACTGAAAATCAAACCATGACCTATATCTGCCCATGCATAAGTCAGGCAGGCACCATGATTTCAGCTCCTGTAGGATTCTGCACATACGCGCCAGCTATTCTTCCTATTGCTGTAAACCCAGTTCTAGACCCAGATGATGCCCATTTATACCTACTATCAACCGACATCAATAACCCGATAGACTCGGCCATTATGTTGGATACCATTCCTCAATTCGCGTTTAGCCCATCACAAATGCAGGCCGAAAAGAGTTATTTTGTATTTAGTGTTGTCGGCAACCGAAAAGGTAACACCCCGCTTATTGAATATTCCGACCGCTGTATATCCACAAGTAATCCGGCTACCGTTGTATTTCACAATCCGCCATCGGTGCTCAATTATAGTGCATCCCCAAACCTTATTTGCACTGGGACAAACTCCACTATAAATATGACGCTTAGTGGCAACAACCCGTTTACAGTTTATCGTTCAATCAACGGCGTTCCAACTTCACAATTAACGGCGGTGCCACCGGTTAAAAATCTACTTGTTTCACCGACAATTAATTCCACCTATCAACTGGATAGTATTAGTGACAAATACGGTTGCATAACCATACCTAATAATGTTAAAACTTTTGTAAATATTAACCCTCCCCCAACATTCGAAATTTTAGGTTCAACTACTATCTGCGAAGGCCAATCGCCAGCCATTACTATTAACATGCTTACCGGTATACCTCCGTTTACATTTACCCTTACCGACGGTGCCGATTTCGAATCATCGTACACCAACTATCCGGCTAACTCGCAAATTGAATCGATACCAATTCCAGCGGTGGGCACCCATCAATACTACTTATCTACATTCAAGGATTCGCTTTGTACCGCAACCGATTTCACGCCATCGGCTACCGTTATTGTAAATCCTCTACCAAGCGGTTATTCTCTTGTTGGCCCGACAAGCCTTTGCGATGGGTCACCACTAGCAATTATTTTTAAAGGGATTACTGGCCAAGTATATAACATCAGTGGGTTAGCCAATTCTGCTTCCTTTACCCAACTTGGCATAAGCAATGGACAAATGGTTACTGGACTTGCTTACGTATTGGGCAGTAATTATTATTCTATTTCGAGCATAACAAACGCAATAACCGGTTGTTCATCGACAGTTGCAAGCGGAATTGGCGTATTGGTGCATAAGCTACCGACCGCTGTTATTTGTTGCGGCAATAACATTTGTTTAAATGAAACTGGCAATGCCAAAGTTACTGTGGGTGGTTCTGCTCCATTTGAATTGAATCTATTTGGATTGCCTGACACTTTCCTATTACCAACTGTTGGAGAGCATGAAATACAAATTACACCACCAAATACCGCCGGTTTATACAACTATAACCTTGCGAAAATTGCCGATACCTTCTGTTCGGCAAATTTATCTTCACTGAATGGAACGGCAACAATCACAGTAAATGATAAGCCACTGGTTGACTTTTATGCGCCAGACACCTCCGATTGCAGTCCTTTAAATTTTAAGCTTTATAACAATACCACTTCTAATCTTCCTTACACATTAAATTGGGATATTTCCAACGGGAAAATAGTAAGTAGTGAGGACTCGGTAAAAGGAACGCTTTGGAATGTAGGCTTCCATAATGTTAAATTAACGGCGAAGAATGCTATTGGCTGTGCCGATTCGCTAATAAAACAGCTGGAAGTATTCACAAATCCAGTGGCCGACTTCTCCTTTGGTGAAACGCATCCAACTATTCTAAATCCGGGCGTTCGCTTCATTAATGAGTCAAAATTTGACCAGCAAGCGACCTACCAATGGACCATCCCTGCAACCAATACAACATTAACATCGCCTTCACCCTATTATTTATTCCCAGATGATGACGAAAGAACCTACCAGATTCAATTGTTGGTAACAACCGACAATGAATGTGTTGACTCTACTGAAAAGACCTTAAAGATTTATGGAGAAACTACCGTTTTTATACCAAATTCTTTTACACCAAATGGTGACGGAGTAAACGATGTATTTATTCCAAAACTTTTTGGCGAGAGGAAGACTTTTGAATTTTATGTACTTGCTATCTACAACCGCTGGGGTCAACTCATTTTTGAAACCCATTCGGTTGACCAAGGCTGGGACGGAACTTTTAATGGGGTTCGAGCCGATGCTGGCCTCTACCAGTGTAGAATTAAAACCAGTAGCCGATTCAATGCAGACAAAACAGAACACATAAGTCCACTTTTGTTGGTCCACTAAAATTGCTTGAATATTAATACGTTTTAACTATATGGTGTTGAACGCTTAAGACTATTGATTAACTTTGCGCCAAAATTTTTCAAACAACGTTCTACATGATTGAAACTAAAGGAAACCAGGTTTTGCCGTACAAGGTAAAAGATATGTCATTGGCTAGCTGGGGAAGAAAAGAAATTAATTTGGCCGAGGCAGAGATGCCAGGTTTAATGTCTATTCGCCAGGAATACAACGGAAAAAAGCCACTTGCAGGCGCTCGCATTGCAGGTTGTCTTCACATGACCATTCAGACAGCGGTACTTATTGAAACTTTGATTGACCTTGGTGCTCAAGTACAGTGGTCATCTTGTAATATATTTTCAACTCAAGATCATGCTGCTGCTGCAATTGCTGCTGCAGGAATTCCTGTTTACGCCTGGAAAGGAATGAACGAACAAGAATTTGATTGGTGCATTGAACAAACACTTTTCTTTGGAGAAGACCGTCAACCATTGAACATGATTCTTGACGATGGTGGAGACCTAACCAACATGGTTTTCGACCGTTTCCCAGAACTGGTAAAAGAAATCAGAGGACTTTCGGAAGAAACAACCACTGGTGTTCACCGTTTGCACGAACGTATGAAAAACGGAACACTTGTGGTTCCAGCAATCAACATTAACGATTCAGTTACCAAATCTAAATTCGACAACAAATACGGTTGTAAAGAATCATTAGTTGACTCTATACGTCGTGCTACCGATGTTATGATGGCTGGTAAAGTTGCCGCTGTTGCAGGATATGGTGATGTAGGTAAAGGATCGGCCGCCTCGCTTCGTGGTGCTGGCGCGCGTGTTATTGTTACTGAAATAGATCCAATTTGTGCGCTTCAAGCTGCTATGGATGGCTTCGAGGTCAAGAAAATGGACGATGCAGTAAAAGAAGCTGATATTATTGTTACGGCAACCGGCAACAAAAACATTATTATTGGTCGTCATTTCGAATCGATGAAGGACAAGGCAATTGTTTGCAACATTGGTCACTTCGACAACGAAATTGATGTTGCCTGGTTGAACAGCAACCACGGTGCTACAAAGGATGAAATTAAGCCACAGGTAGACAAATATACCATCAAAGGAAAAGACATTATTCTTTTGGCTGAGGGACGTTTGGTAAACTTAGGTTGTGCCACTGGTCACCCGTCGTTTGTGATGTCAAATTCATTTACCAACCAAGTATTAGCTCAATTAGAGCTTTGGGCAAATTCGGCCAACTACGAAAACAAGGTTTATGTTTTACCAAAACACCTTGATGAAAAAGTTGCTCGCTTACACCTAGCTAAAATTGGTGTGGTTTTAGAAGAGTTAACCGAAGACCAAGCAAAATATATTGGTGTAAAGGTGAACGGACCATTCAAAACTGATGAATACCGCTATTAAGAATTACTAAGTTCTGATATTAAAAAAATGCCCCGCAAATTTTGCGGGGCATTTTTTATTCATGCTATTACCCAGTTAAATTGCACTTCAACAAGCTCAGTGCCCGCGACCCTGTACCCTGAGCTTGTCGAAGGGTGCCCAACACCCTATACGCTGTACTCCACACTCTATACCCCGTACTCATTACCCTAATTAGAAATAGTGAGCATACTTCCATTTAATGACGTCTGATACTGAATTAAATTCCTCTTCGCAGGCCCCTCATTTACTACGCCATCAAAAAGCAGCCATTTAGATGCCGAGCAGGTATCCCAGGCAAAAACTCCACTGGAATCCACCACCAATACACAACCACCCTCATCGGGATAAGGACTTAGTCGATCGAAAGCATTTATAACACCTTGGTCTTTTCGGTACAAAATAAGCCCCTTAAGCGCCCCAGTCATGTAAATCCAACCTCCAGGATGATTCAACTCAATATATTGCGGGTTATTTATATTTACCTGAATATTGACCGGAGCATAAGGCACTTGCTGATTGTCTGTTTTCGAACAGCAAACCAAAGCACTTAAGCCAAGCCCAACTAACACTACTTTATACCACATGCTGAAAATAAATCTACGATTAACAAAGGTAGTGGTTCTATTGTATCTCCTGCTCTCGGTATCTCATCTGCTTGCTTCGCAAGAATTATCACCAAGCTTTGAAAGCCCCGAGAAATATAAAAAAAGTCGCTTGGAACGAAAAGCACTTGGTTATGAGGATAATATAAAAAAAATAAAAACACGAGCACTTGGCATGCTTGAAGAAAATGAAGTAAATTATGCGAAACTCGATAAATTAAAGAGGAAAGTGGAAAAACTTTCTACGAAAGCCAAAAAATGTCGATATAAGGAAAAAAGCAGGCGTCATGTAAAAGTTCAAGAAAGGAAGGTAAAAAAACGCATGAAAAGAAGCCTAAAAGCACATCGGAAGTTAAAACGAAATCACCGTTAAAGTATCTAATCTATTAATTTACAGCTAAAACAACCAATTATCCCCACTCCTAACCACTCATCAATTGCTAAATATTAATTAACAATTATTAAGAGTAGGAATGTAATAATGGGGAAGATTAATTCAAATCCCACCCCCAATTTTATAGGTAGAGTTGATGTCAGTTAACTAAATTTGAGCCCCATCTTTAATATCAGATAACACTAATTTAACCGTATGTTACGTAAAATTTGCTTGTTGATACTGACAGTGATTACTATACCGGTGCTGGCTCAGGTTGGTTCAGGTAGCATTAAAGGAAAACTGACAGATCAATCAAATGGTGAACCAGTGCCTTTTGCCAATGTGGTCGCCAAACGAAATGGAACCATTGTGTCGGGTGCACAAACCGACTTCGATGGTAACTACTTCATCAAACCCCTTGAGCCCGGAAAGTATGACATCGAGGCTTCTTTTGCGGGGTTTCAACCAAAAAGAATTTCTGGCGTAATCGTAAACAGTGATCGAATTACGTTTCTTGAAATTAAACTAGCTACTTCAGCCGAACTAAAGGAAGTCGTAATCGAAGGTTACAAAGTTCCGCTAATAGAAAAAGATGGAGCCGCTTCTGGTGGAAAAATAACCCGCGATGACATTGCAAGAATGCCCGGCCGTACCGGACAATCTATTGCTCAAACCATTGGCGGGGTTAGTTCTGCCGGAACTGGCGATGGAGGTGAATTATCTATCCGCGGTGCTAGAACCGGGGGTAGTTTTATCTACATCGATGGTATTAAAGTCCGTGGTTCCGACAATATTCCAAAAGCCGCATTACAAGAGGTGTCGGTTATTACCGGAGGAGTTCCAGCTAACTATGGTGACGTAACCGGAGGGGTTATTAGTTATACCACTCGTGGGCCGTCGGCCAATTACACAGGTAGTTTTGAAGCGGTAACATCTGGTTTCAAATCGGGCAAGGGTGCTAAAGGCTTAGATGCATTTGGCTATAACCTAATCGAAGGTTACCTAACTGGGCCTATTTATTCTAAGATTGATGCCGATGGTATCAAAAAACCGATTGTAGGTTTCTCTGCTTCATTAAACTACAATAGCCGTGTTGATGGCCGGCCATCTATAATTGGTTACAACCAAATTACAGATACCGAGCGCGAGAAGTTATTTAACCAATCCGTGTATACTCCGGAAGGAACGTCAGCCCGCTACTCGTACATCAACCTACGTTCCAACCAGTTTGAAAATAACAAGACCTCCTCAAACACAGGCATTAAAATTGTTTCGGGTAACGTTAAATTTGATGTGACCACTACCCCAACCATCAACCTAACTTTTGGGGGGTCTTTCAACTACGACAATCGCCGGAGTTATGACTTGGCAAACGTTTTACTCAACTCCGACAACAATAATCGCCGAATAAATTTCGACTGGCGAGCTTACGGAAAATTCACACAACGGTTTAAGAGTTCCGATGAATCGGCCAACACCATTAAAAACGTTTATTACTCTGTAATGATCGATTATTCAAAAGAGCAATCTACTCGGATGAATGATCAACACAAAAAAAACTTCTTTGACTACGGATATATCGGCAATTATAAACTCTACAAAGACCCAGAAGTTTATGATACAATTCCTTATCCTGGCGGTTATTACCTTAGACAGGCTGACTTACCCAGAGACACCATGGTTGAATTTACACCTGGGGACAAAAACCCAGTTCTTGCTAAGTATGTGTCAGATTATTTTAATTTATTCGGTAAAGGTGACACCAACTACCGCAGTATTGATGCAATTAATGGTGGTTCAGGACTTAGAAACGGTGATGCACCAACTCGGATAGCTGCTTTATTTAATGCACCGGGGGCACCTTATAACCTTTATAATTTCGTCAATAATAGCCAGTTTAGAATCACCGCTACCGGTTCGGCCGACGTAGGAAACCATGCTATTTCAGCTGGTTTTGAATACGAACAACGCGATGACCGAGAATTTGGTTACCGTAACTTAATTACCGACGAACAAAATCGCGCCCAAAATGTGTGGGCAATTGCACGGTCGATGGTGAACTTTCACCTTAAAACCAGAGACACGTCAGGTGATTCAATTGTATCTAAAAACAGCAACGGTGACGATGTAATAAGCTACCCCATTAAATATGTGGAAGATGATCAAAAAACATTCGACCGGAATCTGCGAATTGCCCTTGGCATGGATCCAAGAGGAACTGAGTACATCAACATCGATGGCTTAAATCCTGAATTGTTATCGAATGCGATGACTTATTTTTCACCGGACGAACTACTAAACGATGGGCGTCCTTTAATTCAATACTACGGTTACGACACCAAAGGAAACAAGCTGAAGTCCAAACCTGCGTTCGAAGATTTCTTTACTGCAAAAGACGAAAATGGTGACCTTATACGTGGAATTGGTGCCTTTCAACCGATTTACATTGCGGGTTATATCATGGATAAATTTGCGTTCGATGATATAAACTTCAACGTTGGTTTACGGATTGATCGTTACGATGCTAACCAAAAGGTATTAAAGGATAAATTCCTGTTAAAAGAGGCCTATACCGTATCAGAGATTAAAAATGGCGGACTAATGGATGCAAACGTCCTTGCCGCTATTCCTGGTGGAATGGGTGACGATTATGTAGTTTACGTTGATGACTCGCAAAATGCAAAGCAAATTATTGGTTACCGTAACGGCACCCAATTCTTTAACAATAAAGGAGAAGTTGCAACTGCCAGTGCCATTAAAAATTCGAGTGGAGTAGCTTCTCCATTTCTTAAAAATCCAACCAGCGCGGACAACAAAGAACTGCTAGAAGCGGGTGCCTTTAAGGACTACACCCCGCAACTAAACTGGATGCCGCGTATTGCCTTTTCGTTCCCAATTTCTGATGAAGCGGTATTTACTGCTCACTACGACATCCTAACTCGTCGTCCGGCTGACGGAAATCGTCTTGACCTGGTTCGTTACCTGTACTTGAATAATGTTGGGTCTACCCCCACCAATTACTTGAATAACCCAGCGTTATTCCCCGAAAAGACTATTGATTATGAAGTTGGCTTCCAACAAGTTATTTCAAAATCATCATCCTTAAAAATTCAGACTTTCTACCGTGAAATGCGTGACCAAATTCAGGTTTACCAAAACGTTGGATCCTACCCTCAGGACTACTACAGTCTTGATAACCTGGATTTTGGAACAGTTAAAGGTTTAACCATTGCCTACGACATGCGTAAAACCAATAACATCACCATGCGTATTAACTACACGCTTCAGTTTGCCGATGGTACAGGATCGGCAATTGGCGGTACCGTAAACCTTAACAATACTGATTTTTCTACCTTAAGATCCATCAGTCCTTTAAACTTTGACCAACGCCACAAAATTAACGCCACTGTTGATTACCGTTATGGTGTTGGAAGCCAGTATAACGGCCCAATGATTGGTGAAACCAAGTTATTTCAAGGGGTTGGAGCAAACTTCGTTATTGATTTAGGTTCCGGAACCCCATATTCAAAATCATCGGATCCTAATAATAATCGTTTATTAGGAACCATAAATGGTGCTAGGATGCCTTGGCAATTCACTACCGATTTGCAGATTGATAAAGACATACCTGTAACCTTCAAAAAAGGAGATGGTGACAACAAAAAGACCGGGAACATCAACGTTTATGTGAACATTAACAACCTGTTCAATTCACTGAACCAGATTAAGGCCTACCGTTTTACTGGTAACGCCGATAATGATGGTTTCTTGGCCGACTCACGTTACCAAACCAAGATAAACAACGAAATCAACCCTGCCGCTTATCGCGATTTATACACCTTGGCTAAGATCGATCCGTCTTATTACAATCCACCTAGAACGGTAAGACTCGGTGTTCGTTTAGATTTTTAATTGAAAAAGACTTAAAATATGAAAGCGAAAATTTATTATACAGTTTTCTTGGCTTCAGTATTGGGTGCCCTTACTTTGTCTGCCAGAGAACCAGATTGGGCCAACCTAAAAAAGCCCGTTCACAATTATAAACTGGCTGGTTGCTCACCCGCATTCGCAACCGCGCGCTTAAGTTTCAACAACATCAACGCGCGTATTGAAAATGGCGGTAATATGTGGCAAAACCGGAGTAACAATACAGCCGATTATGAGGCTCCCAAAGGAGAAGGGGTATCCCCCCTTTTTGCAGGTGCCTTATGGATGGGTGGAAAATCACCCAACGGTCAGTTAAAATTGGCCGCGGTAACCTTTCGCGCGGGTAACGACTTTTGGCCAGGCCCGCTCTCTATGGGAACGGCGTCTACTACGGAAGAGGTTTGTAACGAATATAACAAGTTCTTTAAGGCATTTAAACCCGACGTAATTAATCACGTTGCCTATTTAGCTGCTTTAGAAAAAGAAACGGCTGACATTGAATTTCCAGGGTACAGTCACCCTAGGTATTTTGATGAATGGCCTGGGAATGGTGGTCCAGGGCAAGATCCACAACTTGCACCTTACGTCGACTACAATCAAAATGGTCAGTATGACGCCGACGGTAATGACTATCCTGACTATGGCTTGCTGCAAGGTCCATTGGACTGCCGGAAGCAAAAGAAAAACGTTCCACTTTTTGGAGACACTACCGTTTACTGGATCTTTAATGACAAAGGGAATATCCACACCGAAACCAATGCCGAACCAATTGGCATGGAAATACGTGCCCAAGCTTTTGCTTTTGCTGACAAATCGGCAATAAACAACATGACGTTTTATAACTACGTTTTGATTAACCAAGGTACACAAACCCTTACCGACACTTATTTTGGACAGTGGGCTGACGCCGATTTAGGTAACTCAAACGATGACTTCGTGGGTTGTGATGTAAGCCGCGGTTTAGGTTATTGTTACAACGGTGATAACACTGACGAACAAGGCCCTAACTCTAAAGGATATGGTGAGACTCCTCCGGCTATTGGGATTGACTTTTTTCAGGGTCCATTTCAGGACGACGATAAATTAGACAATATTGGACCATATGACAAAATATTGGCACCATTTGGTTCGCCAACACCAATTTCTTACAACGAAGCAACCGAAGGAAAAGGTATTCCTTACTTGGGTCTTGGCATAGGTTATGGTGACAGCATAGTGGATAATGAGCGCTTTGGAATGCGTAAGTTTATTTACTACAACATTGGTGGATCTCCTATCAACGGGGACCCTTCAACTGCGCAGAACTACTACAACTACCTTACCGGTTATTGGAAAAATAATCAACGTTTTGTTTATGGCGGAAATGCCGTTGAAGGAACGGAAGGTAATAGTGCTTTTTGCGACTTTATGTTCCCTGGCGATACAGACCCACTTAATTTTGGCACACTTGGTGCCCAGTATGGCTCTTGGGACGAGGTTTCATCACAAAACGACCCAAGCGACAGACGTTTTATGCAATCGTCAGGACCTTTTACCTTAACCCCTGGTCAGGTAAACAACATTACCGTTGGGGTTGTTTTTGCTCGGGCTGCAAAGGGTCAGGATGCGGTTGCTTCAGTGACCGAACTTAAGGAAGCGGATGACCTTGCTCAAGGTTTATTTGACAACTGTTTTCAATTGTTTGAAGGGCCAGATGCTCCTGATGTAAATGTCACTGAATTGGATGGGGAGTTAATTCTTTCTTTAACCAATCCATCTACGTCAAACAATAAAAACGAGGGCTACGACAAAATTAGAGCTGAAATTCCTTACGAGTATACAGACAGAACCTACAATTTCGAAGGTTATTTAATCTATCAGCTAAAAAGTGCCACCGTTTCGGTGGCCGAGTTAACTGATGATACAAAAGCCAAGCTGATTATGCAGTGTGATGTTCGCAACTATGACAGCTTATCAAATCCAATTTCCATCCTTTACAATTATATTTTCCTGCCGGAAATTAGGAAGGCTCAACCCCAAATTATGGTTAAACCGGCGAATAACCGACCATTGAATTCAGGGATTATTCGAACCATCAGTGTAAAGGAAGACAAGTTTGCATCCGGGTCGAATAAGGGCCTTATAAACAACAAGCCATATTACTTTATTGCTGTGGCGTATGGTTATAACAACTTTTTAGAATATAATCCAATATTACTTAAAGGCCAATCGGAACAATTCGTTTCATCACGTAAAAATGGTCGTGGTGGCTCAATTACACCTTCTTCTGGTATTCCGCACATCCTTGACCCGCAATATGGTGGAACTATAGTGAATAGTAGTTTTGGTGATGGCATCACCGTTACCCGTCTTGAGGGTACTGGAAATGGTAATAACTTTTTAGATATTACTCAAGAAACGGAAGACCGTATCTTTGAAAACACCGTTGACTGGACTAGTTCGGTAATAGACTACAAACCCGGTGCTGGTCCGGTTGAAGTTAAGGTTTATGACCCTTTAAAAGTTACAGCCGACGAGTTTACATTAAAGGTTCTACCTGATGCGACTCACAGCACCAAAAGCTCTAAATGGATTCTTACCAATGTAACTAAAGATAAAACTTATACCTCGGACAACACAATTGACGTGGGAGGTGAGCAACTTATTGTTGATGCTGGTATTACGGTAAATGTTTCTCAACACTTCTATTATAAAGAAGGCAATACCTTAAAAACCGACTTCGTAGGTGCAGCCCTGGAGTTTGAAAACCCGCTTTTCACTTGGCTTTCTGGTATTTCAGATGTAGAAAGCATACTTGCCGAAGACAACTGGATTCTAGCTGGTGAGGTAGATGATTCCATACCTGACTATACTACTGTAGCAGATAAAAACGAATCGTACGAGAAAATTTTAGGCGGAACTTGGTCGCCATACGGTTTAGTAGCCGGTGGTAAATATGGCCCTGCACCTATTAATAGTGGTGAAGCTTTTGTGAATAGTAGTATTGCTAACGCTATCTCTCAAACCACCAGCGTAGACGTTGTACTTACGCCTGATAAATCGAAATGGACCAGATGCGTAGTTTTAGAAATGCAGGCTGACACAAATTTAGCTCGCGGCATAAGAAAAGGTCGTATGAAACGTCAGCCTTCAGTTGATAAAAATGGCCAGAACATGTTTAACGGTGGCAATGTTACCGACTGTAGCCTAATCAGTGATACAGGTATGAGTTGGTTCCCCGGCTATGCCATTTGTGTGGAAACCGGCGAGCGCCTTAATATGGCCTTTGGCGAAGATTCTTGGTTAACCGGTGAAAACGGTAATGACATGATTTGGAACCCAACGTCGACCCTTCGCAAATATATAAGTGGTGCAGAGGCTGAATATTTAGCCGGTGGTAAACACTTTATTTACGTGTATAAAAACACTTGGGCAGAAAACAAAGTCACTACCAACTCCACAGAGACCATAAAAAATCGTTATATGCCAACTTACGATTATGGCAAAATGGTTTATTCAGCCATGAACTCCGACACAACCTCCAGAATTGGTTATGTATGGCGCTCTGCCAACTGGGTAGGTTTGCCATTGCTGGCTCCTGGTTATAGTCTGAAAACAATGAAAGACGGTTTGGTTCCATCTGCCGCTAGAATCAAACTACGTGTTAACAAAGAATACCAGCCTTATGCAGTTGGTTATGATAAAACTTTAGCCGATTCTAATAAGGTTGATACTATTATTAACAATGGGGATACTACTTTTATCAAGCCATTCAACCAATATTTCCCATTCTATAAATTTAGTACAAAGGGATATGAGCCAAGTTTCGGTGTGAGTTCTGTTGCGAAATCGGCTCTTGACATCATTAGAGCTGTACCTAACCCCTATTATGCCTATTCAAACTATGAGTCGGGTCGCTTGGATAACCGAATCAAAATAACCAACCTTCCAAAACGCTGTATAGTTTCAATTTACACACTTGATGGAACTTTGATTCGTCAGTTCAATAAAGATGCAGATGGAACATCTATCGAATGGGATTTGAAAAACTTTGCCAACATTCCTATTGCAAGTGGAACGTACGTTATTCACATTAATGCACCTGGGGTTGGAGAAAAAGTAATTAAATGGTTTGGTGTAACGCGTCCTGCCGATTTACATTCACTGTAATATTTATCAAAATATTGTTGAAAATGATAAGTTCAAATTATAACATACGTCTTGCCGCAGTATTCCTGTTGGTCGTGGTTGCAACAACTCAGGTTTTTGCAGGAAATCCAGACCGTGCGGGATCCAGCGGTGCCATTCAACTGCTGATTAACCCTTGGGCTAAAAGCTCGGGGTTAGCCAACTCTGGAACAGCATCTATTACCGGTGCCGAAGCAATTTTTCAAAACGTTGCTGGCCTTGCATTTACTAGAAAAACCGAAGTAATGTTCAATTCAACGAACTACCTTGTTGGTTCAGGAATAAACATTAATGCCATCGGCTTTTCACAAAAAATTGGAGAATCGAGTGTTGTGGGTTTATCCCTTTCCACCATGGGTTTTGGCGACATTGAAATTACGTCAAATGATTTACCCGATGGTGGTCTTGGAACCTTCAAAATTAATTACTCCAACATTGGCGTTTCTTATGCCAAAACTTTTTCCAACAGTATCTATGGAGGAATTACTTTACGGTTGATCTCCGAACGGTTGGCCAACGTTGGTGCCTCTGGTGTTGCTTTCGATGCTGGTATCCGTTATGTTACCGGTAAGCGTGAGAACATGCGTTTTGGTATTGCCATTAAAAACCTTGGGCCACCGATGTCTTTCAAAGGCGATGCATTAACTATTCAAGTTGAACAAAACGGAGAACAATCTACGGTTATGCAGCGTGCCGATAAGTTTGAGTTGCCATCGCAGTTAAACATTGGTTTTGCTTACGATTTCCTGTTTACAGAAAGTTTTAAGTTGACTGCTAACGGTAACTTTACTTCGAACGCTTTTAATAAAGATCAGTTTATGTTTGGTGCTGAATTTAATATTCAAGACCGATTTATTGCCAGAGGTGGTTACATGGTAGAAAACAAAGGTAATAGCTCTTATTACGACGGCATCACCAACGCCTGGAAAGGTGTTGCTGGTGGTTTCTCTGTCCTGCTGCCAATCAACAAAGACGGTGGTAAATTTTCACTTGATTATTCTTTCCGTCCAACCAATCCATTTGGTGGTATTCACACCATTGGAGGAAGATTGAATCTGTAAGAAATTAATTTTTACATTTGTACCGCAAGAGAATCTCCAAAAGAGGTTCTCTTGTTGTTTTATTGCTAATTATAAAGACTATGTCGATTACTTACTATACATCAGAAGGACTTAAGAAGCTGCAAGACGAGTTGTCGCAACTCAAATCTGTAGAAAGACCTAAAGTAACCGCGCAAATTGCGGAAGCACGTGACAAAGGGGATCTTTCGGAAAATGCCGAATACGATGCTGCTAAAGAAGCGCAAGGTATGTTGGAGCTTAAGATTAGCAAAATGGAAGACCTTATTGCTAATGCCCGTATTATTGACGAATCGCAAGTGGACACTTCCAAAATATTTATTTTGAGCAAGGTTAAACTGAAAAATGTTGGCAACGGAGCTACCATGCAATACATGTTGGTGGCCGAAAATGAAGCCGACCTTAAAGCCGGTAAAATTTCTATCGACTCACCAATAGGTAAAGGTTTAGTTGGCAAAGCAGTTGGTCAAATTGCCGAGGTTAACATCCCTTCTGGAACGGTGAAGTTTGAAATTCTTGAAATAACCAGGTAACACTTTCTAGCATGGCAACGCTCTTCTCAAAAATTGCAGCTGGCGAAATACCTTGCCACAAGATTGCCGAAAATGATAAGTTTTTAGCTTTTCTAGACATCATGCCTTTGGTTATGGGACATGTCTTGGTAATTCCAAAAACAGAGGTCGACTATATTTTTGATATTGAAGACGACAAGCTGGCCGAGATGATGGTTTTCGCCAAGTCTGTTGCCGTGAATTTGAAAAAGAAAATTGTTTGTAAACGCATTGGTGTTGCGGTTATTGGGCTTGAAGTTCCGCACGCCCACATTCACCTGGTTCCCATGAACGATGCTGGTGATCTTAATTTTACCCGAGCAAAGCTGAATCCTACACCAGAAGAATTGGCTGCAATTGCGCAAAAAATTATCGCTTAAACCTTTTTAGGTTTCCCGCCAGCTATTACCTTATCCTTATTTTCACTGATAAAGGCCTTCCAACCACCGGTTGCGGTTTTGCCCGTACTCACCGAGCTGGTTTTATAATAATGGCACATAGCCGCGGCAAGTCCATCGGTGGCATCCAAAAACTTAGGCATATCCTTAATATTCAAAGTACGCTGAAGCATAAGTGCCACCTGTTCTTTTGTGGCATTACCACTACCGGTTATAGATTGCTTAATTTTTTTTGGCTCGTACTCTACGGTTGGTACATCGCGATACAGGGCCGCTGCAATGGCCACTCCCTGCGCCCGACCCAATTTTAGCATACTCTGTACATTCTTGCCAAAAAAAGGTGCTTCAATGGCCATTTCATCCGGCAAATACTCTTCAATTAAACCAAGTGTGCGCGTAAAAATCTTTTTCAACTTCATCGCATGGTCATCGTACTTAACCAATTGCAATACGCCCATGGTTATCAGCTGAACGTCCTTACCTACTACTTTTATCACACCGTATCCCATTACCGTAGTTCCGGGGTCAATGCCTAGTATAATTCGTTCCTTTAAAACCGTAGTTTTGTTTGCAGATTCCATCACCGCTAAAGTAGCCAAACAATAGTGATACCCGCCTGGTCTGTCTTTGAGATTTTAACGTTAACGGCAACCGCCTTACCAATAGCAGCCTACGGTTTTCTTATTTTTACCTTTTGGCGAAATTTCCCAACAAAACAAGCCGGGAGCCATCAAGTTGCGAAATCAACGGACTTGAGCCTCAGTGTAATTATACCCTACAAAAACGAAGCTGAAAACCTTCCCCAGTTACTAAATGCGCTGGAAAAACAAACAGCAACGAAGGTTGAGTACCTGTTTGTCAATGACCATTCAAGCGACCATTCAACGGCTTTTTTAAGCAACTACTCCAAGCAAAGCCAACTTCATATCCGTTTAATCGAAAACACCGGCGTAGGCAAAAAGAACGCCATTATAACAGGGGTTTCTGAAAGCTCATCCGAACACACTGTGCTAACCGATGCCGATGTTGAGCCGCTACCAACCTGGTTAGCTGACTTAGCTGAATCCATCGCTTTTGAACAACCCTACCTTCTTGTTAATGTGGTTACAACCAATGTGGGCAAGAACTTTGCGGAAAAATTTCAGGAGTTGGATTTTTTAAGCTTAGTGGCTGTCACCTTTGGTGCTCGCAACAACCCGATTATGTGCAATGCGGCCAATTTATACTTTCGAAAATCCATTTTTCTGGCATTGAATCCGTACCAGACCAACCTTCACATACCTACTGGTGATGACATTTTTCTGCTTCAGGCCTTTAAAAAACATTTTCCCGATAAGATTTCCTTCAACACCAATCCGGCCACTTGGGTAAACACTAACGTAAAGCAAAACTGGCAAGAGTTCCTGGAACAACGCATTCGCTGGGGATCCAAAACCATTAACTATTCCGACCGCTTCGCTGTTATGGTGGCTGCACTGGTATTATTTTACCCCATTGCTATACTTGTTACTCTTGTCCTAAGCTTCGTCTATTCAGGCTTATGGAAAGTTCTTTTGGCTTTAATCGTTTTTAAATGGATAGTTGACAGCCTACTGCTCATAAAAGCCTGCAATTTTTTTAAAAAAACCTATCTAATCCGGCTAATTTTACCAACCTTGCTTATTCAGCTGGTCTACTACCCGCTAGCAGCCTTCTGGGGGCTGATTCGTAACTTGAGGACTTTTAAAAAATGAGAAACTCTTTTTTTACCATTCTTAAAAAACTAGGCAGTAAACCACCTGCTTTCATAGGTTTGGTCATCATTTTACTCTGCACATTAGTTGCCATTTTAGGTGCCAATATTCGCCCAGACAATTCGCCAAACGCCAATACTCAGCAACTTTCAATAGCCAGACTGTATCCCTTAACGGTTGTTAAATTTCTGGTGGTTCCTACCGCTAAAACAGAGGAATCCAGTTTTATCAATCAGCTTTTTTTTGGCGGGACAACCGATAACAATCTTTATATCCCCTTCGACTCACTATACTTTGAAAATGATTTGCTGTATTACTATCCGTATGCAGCAAAATCAGAAAAGACGGCCAATTATAACAAACACATCCCGGTATCTTCGTTTTATTCTTTATCGGCTGACAGCATAGTTTCTGATGGCGAAAAACTCCGGTTATACAAAAATGGCACACTTAGAAGCCTTAAACAAAATCAATGGGCGAAGGAGATTTTAACCAAGCATACTACCACCAAAACCTTTTTGCTAGGCACCGACACCTTTGGACGTGATTTGCTAAGTCGCTTAATGGGCGGAACCATTGTTTCCCTTTCTGTTGGCCTAATTGCGGTGCTAATTTCACTGGTACTTGGCATTTTTATGGGCGGAATTGCCGGTTATTTTGGTGGCTGGCCCGACAAGCTAATCATGTGGTTCGTAAACGTGGTTTGGAGTGTACCCACCCTGTTAATGGTTATAGCCATCACCATTGCCTTGGGAAAAGGGTTCACCCAAGTATTTATAGCCGTTGGATTCACCATGTGGGTAGAGGTTGCCAGGGTAGTACGTGGACAATTTATTCAGCTGCGCGAAAAAGACTACATCATGGCCGCCCGATTAATGGGCTTTGGTCACTTTCGAATCATATTGAAACACCTGCTTCCAAATGCTATTGCACCGCTTATTGTAATTTCAGCTGGAAATTTTTCTACGGCCATTTTGTTGGAAAGCGGTTTGAGTTTTCTAGGGGTTGGCGCTCAAGTACCCATGCCATCATGGGGTGGAATTATTAAAAGCCATTTCAACTACATAACCACCGATTATGCCTATTTAGCCTTAATACCAGGAGCCTGTCTAAGTATTCTAACACTTGCCTTTATGTTAGTAGGCAATGGACTTAGGGATGCACTGGATGTTCGGTCCGTAGCGGCATAAAAAAACCACCTAGCGGTGGTTTAAATCAGTGATAAAGCAACATTGTCAATTGCTGAACTGTCCGCTAGTTGCCGATTCGTGCACGAATTCAGGTTGTGCATCTTCACGGGTAATTCGCCAGGCATTAAGGTTTACGTAAAAACGGCCATTATTCTCGTTTCCACGCAAGTTAAATTGCACATTAACGTAATCGCCTTCACGAAACTGATTTAATAGGCTCACCTTGTCTTTGTAAAGTTCAAGTTTAATGTTTTGTGGATACTGTTCATCTGTAGTAACCACAAATTCTCGCTTAGAGTTGCCATTTCCGTAGGTCTGCGCTTCAAAAATGACTTTGATTCTGCCTTTAATTTCCATGGGTTAATTGTTAAATGCCAGCAAAGTTTTCCAGGCTTCTGCTACCTGTCCGTGTTCGAGGTATTCCTTTGCCTTTTCATGTAATTTTTTCTCTAATGTAGCAGCATTATCCTGAAAAGCAAGAAAAATTTCACTCAATTCTGTGAGTTTAAACTCATTAACATCAGTTTCATCGGGCAACATTTCGACATTTCCAAGCTGCCCCAAATTGTTTCCACTCAACACGGTGCTTAACTTAATATCCGCAGGAATCTGGTCTACCCCAATACCCAATGTTGTTAATGGTTTTTCTACTTCGAATAAAGCGGAACCAAAGGCTTTGCTGTACCAATTTCCTCCAAGCCTAGAAACCAACTGTATTTTTTGCTGGTCGATGCTTTTACCGCCCTCTGCCAGTACGTCTTCCGAAATGTGCATCGCCAGTACTTCGCAGATAATTAAATTTCCAGCGCCACCTTGGTTTCCCAACGAAACAACATCGTTTACTTTACACTCAAACTGAACCGGACTTTCCTTCACTCTAAACGGCTGTATTAAAGTAGATTGCAACGGCGTAAATCCAGCTTTTTCAAACTCATTAACCCCTTTGGCATACTCAGTGCTGGCCAACGAAGCTTGTTGCACCATGTTGTAGTTTACTACATTGATGACCACTTCTTTGGTGGCCAATACATTTTCGAGCGTGTGCTTAATGGTGTTGTCGCGAACCCTTCTGGCCGGAGAAAAAATAAGAATTGGTGGATTGGCACTAAATATATTGAAGAAACTAAACGGCGATAAATTAGGATTTCCCTCGCTATCTACCGTGCTGGCAAAGGCAATGGGTCGAGGAGCAATGGCTCCTTGTAAAAAAGCTTGTAATTGAGCGGTAGTAACCTCGTTCGGATGAATCGTAATCATGCAATGGAATTTGGCACGAAGATAATTCAGGAGTTTAGACAAAGAAATATTTCTTTTTTGTTGTCAAAGTCAGAAACAGGTGTAAATTTGCAGCCTCGTTACGAGAACGAGTAGCGGATGTGGCGTAATTGGTAGCCGTGCCAGACTTAGGATCTGGTGTCGTAAGACGTGTGGGTTCGAGTCCCTCCATCCGCACAAGTAAGTAGCCAAAACTTACCAAAACCCTTCAAACTTAATAGTTTGAAGGGTTTTTTGTTTCTACACATTTCCAAAAAATACCATAAAATCGCATCGGTTTGATGTACAATACGGTGAACAAAATTTCCAGACACATTTGTTCACCAGATTTACCTATTACAGCGAAAAGCCCGTTTATTCATTGAGACCTCCCAAATATCCTCCTCAAGCATCTGGTGGGTAACTGTCGTTAGGTCGGTTTTAGCAGTAGCCCTATGTTTGTCTCAGATAATTACAACCCAGCATACTAACCCCTCATACAATTGCTGTAATTATGAATCCCTAAAAAAAATGACCACTCCTCAGTGGTCATTTTTTGTGTTACGGAGTTCCCTCACTATCCTATTCAAACGACAGGAAGCACCTAGCGAGACTAATACCTACCCAATTGTTCATTGATACTTCCTAAGTGTCCTTCTAAACACCCCATTGGGTAACCGAAGATTGTTCTACATTGGCTCAATTCCTAAGTTTGTTTCAGATAATTACAACCCAGCATACTAACCCCTCCTACAATTGCTGTAATTATGAACCCCTAAAAAAATGGCTACCCCTCAGTGGTCATTTTTTTTGTTCCAAAGTTCAGTCGCCAATTAGCTTCAATTTGTACGGATCTGGTTAAAAAAGAATGAACTAAAATAGACTGAATTTCGAAAATTTTCAAAAACTAAAGTTCTTCTGCGTTTTATTGGTAAGTTTATTATACCCAATGGGTTTATGCGCGTTATTCAAAAAAAATCCAATATGAAAACAAAATTACTCTTCGTCAACTTGTTATGTTGTTTTTCATTGCTTGGTTACGGCACCACCTGGACGGTAAGCAATTCCGGCAGCACATTCACCCCAGCAACCATAACCATTGCATTAGGTGACTCGGTAAATTTCACGCTCACCTCTACACACAATGCCCGAGAAGTAAATCAAGCCACCTGGAATGCAAATGGAACGACTGCCTTAAACGGTGGATTTCAAACCAATTTTGGAGGTGGATTGGTTTTGCCTTCAAAACTTGGGGTAGGTACTCATTACTACGTGTGTTCCAATCACGCATCGATGGGTATGAAAGGAACCATAATTGTGCAAAATTCAAGTGGTGTTACAGAAAGTATACTGCCACCAGCGGTCTCTTTTTATCCAAATCCATCCAATGGCAATTTTAAATTGGAGGTAAGTGAGGTACTTCTTGGCAATCAAGCGAAACTGGAGGTATACAGCCTTACCGGAAAACTTGTCCATGCGCAAGCCATTACCGAGAAAAAGTCGAGTATTTGGCTCAATGACCCAATAAGCGGTATATATTTTATAGTGGTCACAAATGATGAAGCAGTATTAACCAAGAAGCTAATTATTAAATAACATTACTGTCATCGCAAACTAAATTTTCTTTGTTGAGTTTTTGTATTTCTTATAAAACAATTTTATAATTTCGCACCGCCTTTATGTGGATGGATTTGACCGCTTGCAACCACTAGAAAAAATTGCTAAAAACTGCACGATTTCTCGTTTAACGCAAATCACACATTAGGGCTTAACCAAAACAAAGTTTTTTAGTTATGCCGTATTTGTTTACTTCCGAGTCAGTATCGGAAGGACACCCAGACAAAGTTGCCGATCAGATTTCGGATGCGCTTATTGATAATTTCTTGGCTTTCGACCCAAATTCAAAAGTTGCTTGCGAAACTTTGGTTACCACCGGTCAAGTTGTACTTGCCGGAGAAGTAAAAACCAACACTTACCTAGACGTTCAAAAGATTGCTCGTGATGTTATTGCCCGCATAGGTTATACCAAGAGCGAGTACATGTTCGAAGCCAATTCGTGTGGTATCCTTTCGGCCATTCATGATCAGTCGAGCGATATTAACCAAGGTGTTGACCGCGCAACTACTTCAACCGATTTTGAAACCCGCGCCAACGCTCAAGGTGCTGGTGACCAAGGTATGATGTTTGGTTACGCTACCCGCGAAACCGCCAATTATATGCCTTTGGCTTTGGATTTGGCTCACCGAATCTTAATTGAATTGGCTGTTCTTCGTCGTGAAAACAAGGAGATTTCTTACTTGCGTCCTGATGCTAAAAGCCAGGTAACTATTGAGTATTCTGACGATCACCGTCCAATTCGTATCGATGCTATTGTTGTTTCTACACAACATGACGATTTTGATGAAGAAGGCAAAATGTTGGCGAAAATTAAAAGCGATATCATTTCAATTTTAATTCCTCGCGTAAAAGCGCAATTAACGCCAGAGCTTCAGGCTTTGTTTAACGATAAAATTGACTACCACATTAACCCAACCGGGAAATTTGTAATTGGTGGCCCACACGGCGATACTGGCCTTACCGGTCGTAAAATTATTGTTGATACCTACGGTGGCAAAGGTGCTCACGGTGGTGGTGCATTCTCAGGAAAAGATCCTTCTAAAGTTGACCGTTCGGCCGCTTATGCAGCCCGTCACTTAGCTAAAAACCTAGTTGCTGCTGGTGTAGCCGACGAAGTTTTGGTTCAGGTTTCTTATGCAATTGGGGTTGCAAAACCAATGGGTCTTTACATCAACACCTACGGAACTGCTAAAGTTAGCGGTAACGACGGTGAAATTGCAGCTAAAGTATATGCCATGCCCGAGTTTGATATGCGTCCATACGCCATCGAACAACGCTTAAAACTACGTGAACCTATTTATTCTGAAACTGCTGCCTATGGTCACATGGGACGCAAGAATGAAGTGGTGAACAAATCGTTTGTTGGGCCAGATGGCAAATCCATTACCAAACAAGTTGAATTGTTTACTTGGGAAAAACTAGACAGCGTTAATGCCTTGAAGAGCAAATTTGGCATCTAAGTCGTTTCAAAAACTATAAAAACGAAAAACGCCCCGGAGAAATCTGGGGCGTTTTTCGTTTTGTTTTTTTAAGCTTTAACCTTCCGATGGCTCCAAGCCATCGGAAGGTTTACTAGCTAATCGAAAATTGAATTTCTTATTTCTTTCTAAAGAAGATATTGATGGGAACTCCAGTCAAATCAAACTTCTCGCGCAATTTATTCTCTAAGAAACGTTTGTACGGGTCTTTTACATACTGCGGCAGGTTGCAGAAAAACGCAAACGACGGCGTATAGGTAGGCAATTGCTGAATGTATTTAATCTTAACAAATTTTCCTTTAAGCGCTGGTGGCGGATTGATGGCTATAACCTCCTGCATAACATCGTTTAGCTTCGAGGTTGGTATTTTCTGCATACGGCTTTGGTACACCTCCATCGCAACCTCAACAGCTTTATGAATACGCTGTTTGGTAATGGTCGAAGTAAATACAATGGGCACATCGGTAAAAGGAGCTATTTTTTCACGAATGGTTTTCTCGAATTCGGCCATCGTTTGGGTTTCCTTTTCCACCAAATCCCATTTGTTCACCAGCAATACAATACCCTTTTTGTTCTTCTCAATCTCAAAAAAGATATTCAAATCCTGCTTTTCAATTCCGGTGGTGGCATCAATCATCATGATACACACATCGGCATCTTCAATGGTGCGATGCGAACGAAGAACCGAGTAAAACTCAATATCCTCTTTCACCCTAGCACGCTTGCGAATACCAGCGGTATCGACCAAAATAAACTCGTGCCCGTAGGCATTGTAATGCGTGTCTATCGCATCGCGCGTGGTTCCCGAAATAGGCGTTACAATATTCCGCTCAAAACCAGTTAAGGCATTTATTAATGACGATTTCCCCACGTTTGGCCTACCAACAACAGCTATTCTTGGCAATGTTTCGGTGGTTTCGCCTGTTTTTACAGGAAAACTATCCACCAAAGCATCCAGCATGTCACCTGTTTGGCTACCATTGGCTGAGGAAATACAATACACTTCTCCCAATCCAAAACGGTAAAACTCTGATGCACGTGGTATTCGGTCGTAATTATCAACTTTGTTGGCCACAACAAAAACCGGTTTTTTTGCCTTGCGCAACATTTCGGCAATGGCCATGTCAAAATCGGTAATTCCAGCTTCTACATCAACTAAAAAGATGATGGCAGTGGCTTCGTCAATGGCTATTTTAACCTGCTTGCGAATTTCTTCCTCGAAAATATCGTCTGTTCCACTGGTGTAACCACCGGTATCGATAAGCGAAAACTCGATTTCGCGCCAAATGGCTTTGCCGTAATGACGGTCGCGGGTAACACCAGCTACCTCATCGACAATTGCATCGCGGGTTTCGGTTAATCTATTAAATAATGTGGACTTGCCCACATTTGGTCGGCCTACAATGGCTACTATATTTGACATAACTCTTGTAATGATGAATTAAGAATTAGTAATTAAGAATTGGGGGCTCCAATCTTTTCTAATCCTTCATGTTTAATTCTTAATTTTTAATCCCTAATTTTCAATTTCAGGAATTGTACCCGTATTTCTTTAGTTTGCTGTCTTCGTTACGCCAGTCCTTGTCCACTTTTACAAACAATTCCAGAAACACTTTTTTCTGTAAAAACTCTTCCATATCCTTGCGCGCTGCCGTTCCAACCCATTTTAGGTCGTTACCACCTTTGCCAATTAAAATTCCTTTTTGACTATCGCGTTCAACAAAAATAAGCACCCTAATTCTGTCAATCTCCGGAGCCTCGGTATATTCTTCAACCACTACTTCGCAGCTATACGGAATTTCCTTGTCGTAGTGCATCAGCAGTTTTTCGCGGATAATTTCAGAAATAAAGAATCTTAGCGGACGGTCGGTAAGTTCTTCTTTGCCAAAATAGGGTGGATTTTCAGGCAGTAATTCTAGAATTTTATCTTTTAAAAACTCAATATTGAATTTGTGAAGAGCCGAAACCGGAGCAATAAAAGCCCTTGGTATTGCAGCGTTCCAAAAAGCATGGGCTTCGTCCAACTCCTTGTTATTGGACAAATCCATTTTATTAATGAGCAAAATAACCGGAATGCTCGATGTTTTTATGCGCTCTAAAACTGCCGGATTATTCAATTCGCGGTCTTTAGGTTCTACCAAAAGCAGCAAAATATCGGCATCTTTAAGGGCAGTGTTAACAAAGCCCATCATGCTTTCGTGCAATTTATAACTTGGGCGTAACACACCGGGGGTGTCGGAAAACACCATTTGGTAGTCCTCTTCGTTGACAATACCAAATATGCGATGCCGCGTGGTTTGTGCCTTAGAGGTAATAATACTAAGTCGTTCACCCACCAATTCATTCATAAGGGTAGACTTGCCCACGTTGGGACTTCCGATAATGTTTATGAACCCGGCCTTATGCATGAATTAATAAATTGTTGAAATTTCTTGCAAAGAAACGAAATATAACTACATTTGCACCCACAAGATCGCGGGGTGGAGCAGTTGGTAGCTCGTTGGGCTCATAACCCAAAGGCCACAGGTTCGAGTCCTGTCCCCGCAACTAAAAAGAATCCCGCACTAGCGGGATTTTTTATTTTCACGAAGTCCGAACCGAATCACCATGACCCCTGCCGAAATAGCTAAAAAATGGCTTCAAGCCTTTAATGAGCATAACTTGGAAGCTTTGTTGGCATTGTATGATGACGAAGCTGAACACTTCAGCCCGAAATTGAAGATAAGAAAACCCGAAACCAACGGACTTATTACCGGCAAAGCAGCCATGCGCGAATGGTGGCAAGATGCATTTACGCGTTTGCCCAATTTAGTTTACCAAGAGCGTACCATCACCGCCAACACCGAGCGGGTATTTATGGAGTATACCAGAATAGTGCCTAATGAAGATGACATGCTGGTGGCGGAAGTATTGGAAATTAAAAACGGGTTAATTGTTGCTTCACGGGTGTATCATGGGTAACACATACTTAACCTTGCAAAATTCGAAGCAAATCATTGTTCAAATAAAAAACTTCACGACCATCGGCACGGGTCGATAGTATACCCAATTCGGTAAGTTGCTGCATGTATTTGGTTAACGTGGTGCGGCTGGTGACGCCCATAATCTCGCCCACCAGCTTTTGTTTAATGTAAGGCTGCGAAAACAGTGCTTGATTCAACTCTACCGAGTACCATTTAAGCTTCTCCCTCGCATATTGATAACTGGCCTCCATTTGCCCGAGTATCTCATCTATTTTTTGATTCGTTTCCCGCGAAGTACTTTCAACTGCATTTAACATGAATAATACCCATGGCTTCCAATCCTGCCGGTGCGTTACACCCGAAAGTAAATGGTAATAATCGTCTTTATGCTGAATAATATATTTACTGAGGTAAAGAACCGGATGCGACAACAATTTTTGATCGACCAAATACAGTAAGTTTAATATTCTGCCAGTTCGGCCATTTCCATCACTAAACGGGTGAATGGCCTCGAACTGATAATGTGCAATGGCCATTTTCATTAGCGGATCTAGTTCGTTTTCGGTATTTAAAAATTGGAAAAGGTTGGTCAGTTTTTTCGTTATAATGCCTTCGCCCCGAGGAGGGGTGTAAATAATCTCGCCCGGACGTAAATCACTTTGTCCGCGTTTTATAACCACCTGCGATTGCGGAGCCCGAATACCCTGTGTTGTGTTTTTAATTTGCTGAAACACCCTAATGGCAACCGATTGGTTAAATTCACCGCCATCTTGCAGTGTTTGATAGCCACTCCAAAGTGATTCGCGATACCGCAAAACCTCTTTGGTTGCCGGATTGGCCTGCTCTTCCTTTACCGAATCAGAAACTGCCTTGTACAGTTCGTCTTCGGTTGTAAAAATATTTTCGATTGCGGTAGAGGTTTGCGCCTCCTGCAGCGCTATGGTATTTACCAGCATAGTAGGATTCGGAATCCGCAAAATATTACGGTTAAGCTCGGCTAAAGCCCTGGATGCCAAACCCCATTTTATCAGTACTTCCCTATCCATCTCCGGTGGAGGCAAATCGGGTAGGTTGTTGTACGGTAATTTTCTATCAAATTTAGGACCTGCCAACGTGTCCATATTTTAGTTGATAACTGAACATGTGGTAAATATATGTCCATTTTTTGATTTCCAACAACTAATATGTCCATTTTTTTTAAAAACATGAACATGTTGGCATTACCTGTTCACTTCCCTACAATTCCCTACCTTCGTAACCCATGAATCGCAGAATAATAAGATCGGTGGTGGTGTTGGCCATCTTTTCGTTTTTGGGCATTGTTGCCTTACAGGTTTTTTGGTTTCGAAAAGCCTATTCGTACGAACAGAAACAGTTTGAAGACAACGTAGTTATTGCCCTTAACACGGTGGCCGAAAAAATATATTCCCTAAAAAAGGAAAATACCGAAAACGCCCAACCCGTTCGGCAGGTGGCTACCAATTACTTCGTTGTACAGATAAACGATACGCTCCATCCATTCTTGCTGGAAAATTTGCTTATCGAAGAGTTCAAAATTCGAAACCTGACCGAAACCTTTGAATATGCCATTTACGATTGCTTTACCGATTCCATTGTTTTTGGAAAATCGGTAAGCATACGCGAAAACCAAAGCGAATCGGCTCATTACCTGCAATACATTAAATGGGAACGCGATGGGCACTATTTTGGGGTTTATTTCCCCCAACGTGGCCGGCATTTGTTCAGTAACCTCGAAATCTGGATTTATTCAAGCATTCTCGTGGTTATTATTATTGTCTTTTTTGCCTATACGCTGTTTGTTATTTTACAGCAAAAAAAGCTCTCGGAGGTCCGCACTGATTTCGTCAACAACATGACGCATGAGCTCAAAACTCCAATTGCCACCATCAACCTCACCGCTTCAGCCCTTGGAGAACCTAAGATGATGGAAAACCCAGAACGACTGAAACAATACATTGGTATTCTTAACGAAGAAGGAAACCGGCTGAAAACCTTGGTTGACAAAGTGCTACAAGCCAGCAGTGCCGACAGTGGTTCGTTACAACTTAAATTGGAACCTACGGCTCTAAACACGGTGGTAAGCGAGGTAATGAAAAACTTTACCAGCCATGTACAGGCAGGGCATATCCATTTGGATTTGGAAAAAGATTTACCCGCTATAAATACCGACCGATTTCACCTCACCAACGTATTATTTAACCTGGTGGAAAATGCGATAAAGTATAGCAAAGACATTTTGGACATTACCATTAGTAGCCGAACGGAAGGAAAATATGTGATAGTTCAGGTGGCCGACCGCGGAATGGGCATCCCGAAAGAACACCAAAAGAAAATCTTCCAAAAATTTTACCGAGTTCCCAAAGGCGACATTTACGAAACCAAAGGCTATGGACTAGGTCTTTTTTACGTGAAACACATTGTAGATAAACTTCAAGGTGAAATTTTTGTTAAAAGTGAACTTGGCCAAGGTTCTATATTTACTTTAAGGCTCCCAATTATTCAGGGTTAAAATCATGACAAAAACACCATTACATATTTTGCTGGTTGAGGACGACCTAAACTTTGGCTTAATACTTTTCGACCGACTGAAAGACGCCGGATACAAACCCCATTGGGCCAAAAATGGAAAAGAGGGGCTTAAGGTGTACAACGAAAATAAAATCGACCTGTGTCTGGTTGATGTAATGATGCCCGAAAAGGATGGTTTTTCGTTGGTGGAAGACATTCGAAAACTAAACAAGGACATTCCGTTGTTGATGCTTACCGCCAAATCGTTGATAGAGGACAAGATAAAAGGTTTTAAAGCCGGTGCGGACGACTACCTCACCAAACCTTTCGATTTTCAGGAGTTATTGTTGCGTATGGAGGCGCTTTTAAAACGGTCGAAACCTGAAAACGAAGCCCCTTCAGACACATTGCAAATAGGTCAATACCAATTTAACCCCAGCAAATTGCAACTAATTCACCCCGACGAAACCACCAAGCTAACTAAACGCGAAGCAGAAACCTTAGTGGTGCTTTGCAAGCAAGCCAATCAGGTGATTGAACGCGAAGTTTTGTTGAACATGGTATGGGGCAACGACAATTACTTTAACGGCCGCAGTTTGGATGTATTCATTAGTCGACTAAGGAAATACCTAAAAAGAGACCCGCAAATTGAAATACAAAACATACACGGCAAGGGTTTCCTACTAAAATCCTGATTTTCAAAAAGATAAATCGTAAGACAAAAGCCCCATCATCACTGATGGGGCTTTCGTTTTATAAAAACTATTGCTCACAGTAGCTTCCACTTATTTCAGCTAAATAGTGCCTTTGGATTTGGAATCGGAGCTTTTTTTTTATATATCTTTAACTAAACTTAACATTTCAAGTTAAAAATTGTTAAGACAAAAATCGTTCCAAAACTCAAAAACCAAGGCTATGAAGAAAAAACTTACGCTTTTATGGTTGCTGTTTGTCCTCACGACAGGCGTAGCTATGAGTCAAACCCGAGAAGTTTCCGGGGTTGTAATTTCTAAAGACCAAACGCCACTAATTGGTGTCAGTATTCAGGCAAAGGGACAAACCCAGGGTGCTGTAACCGATGCCAACGGGAAATTTTCAATCTCCGTACCGCCAGAAACTAAAAACCTAGTTGTAAGATACATAGGTTATGTAACTCAAGAAATTGAGCTTGGGGCATCCAATACCGTTAATGTGGTATTAGAGGACGATTTAAAAACACTTAATCAGGTTACGGTTACCGCCCTTGGAGTTAAAGCCGACCGCGACAAACAAGGAAGTAGCACTTCCAATGTCTCAGGACTTTTGGTTCAAAAATCAGGTGAATCGGGACTGCTTCAGGGACTCTCTGGAAAGGCAGCCGGTGTTCAAATAACCAGAAACAATGGTGACCCCGGGGCAGGGGCAAACATATTAATCCGAGGGCAAAGTACAATCACCGGAAATTTACAACCATTAATAGTGGTAGATGGCGTACCTATAAACAGTAGTAATATTGGCTCCGGTACCCTAGGTACTCCAACCACCTCGAGCAGTAACTTTGGAAACAACGTAGACGGTGTTGCCCAACAATCGAGAATAAACGACTTAAACCCCGATGACATTGAATCAATAGAAATATTGAAAGGCGCAGCTGCTTCGGCTATTTATGGAACGCGGGCGGCAAATGGTGTAGTGGTAATAACTACAAAAAGAGCCAAGTACAATCCCGATAAAAATGTCTCGGTAAGTTATCGCACTTCCTTTATGGTCGATAAAATTAACCGCGAATATGAGAAACAATCTACGTTCGGACAGGGTTCCGGAGGGAATTTCTCTCCTACAACTGGGCTTAGCTGGGGAGACAAAATTTCATCCAGAAGCGGCAGTGATTCTTTAAATACCACGGGAGCAAAATTCGTTGCTGATGATGGAAGTGTTTATTATCCTGTTACTCACAAAGGCGACCAATCGGTATACAATAAAAAGAACCGAGACCAAATTTTCAGAAACGGATTAACTTGGGAAAACTCCATAAATGTTGGTATTGCCAGCAACGAAAGCACCAACACCTTTATTAGCATTTCCGACTGGAACCAAAAAGGCATTATGCGCGGCAACTCCGATTATCGCCGAACTACAGTAAGGGCCAATTTTTCTACCATTTTGTCAAAAAATGTAAAGTTTGGATTGAATACTTATTACGCCAAAATAAACTCCAATCGTATTCAACAAGGGTCGAATGTTAACGGCCTATACTTAGGGTATTTACGCACCTCACCCGATTTTGATAACGAAGATTATAAAGGAACATATTACGATGCAAACGGAATTCCTTCGTTTAATGCCCATAGAGGATATAGAAGGCATTTAGGTAATTTTGCCCCTACCTACAATAATCCGGGTTGGACACTGAATGAACAGATAAATACGAGTGAAGTAGATCGTTTCTTAGTAAACCCAGAAATTAACTATGACTGGGCGCCTAATTCAAGGTTAACCATGCGGATGGGCATTGACCAATCATCAGATCGAAGAAATTCTTATTTCCCATACAATTCTGCTGGAGATAATGCCTCAGGAAAATATGAGGAAGATAGAATAATTGAAGGGCAAAACACTTATGAGCTATTTTCTCGAACTACAAATACCCTATCGCCAGCGGTAAATTTAACCTGGACAGTTGGTACAAGCTTAAATAATCGAAAATTTAGTAACCAAGGTGGACAAATAACAAATTTTTTGGTGATAGATAACCCACCATTAGATTTAAATAACGCCACAAGTACAAATACAACCGTTTTTGATAGCGATGAGCTAATAAGAACCTCAAGAGGTTATGCTATTTTCGATTTCGGTATTTACGACAAAATATTTGTTTCGCTAACCGGTGCAGCCGAAGCTTCAAACACATTCGTTAACCGAATATTTTATCCAAGCGCTTCGGTAGCTTACCAGTTTACCAAAGACTTTTTTAAAGCAAGTAATATCATTTCTTTTGGTAAAGTTAGGGCATCTTACGGAACTGTTGGGGTGCAGCCACCAGCATACATTTCCGGAATCGATTATGTAAATGGTGTTTATCCTTCAGGTTATGGTGAGAATCTTGATGGCTCCTTGTTTGGCGGTACTATTGTTAGAGGAACCATTCAAGGTAATCCAGATATTAAACCCGAACGCAAAACCGAATTTGAATTCGGTACAGACCTGCGTTTGATAAACAACCGCATCGGTTTGAACTTTACTTATTATCAAAACAAAACCAAAGACGCCATATTTGATGTGGATGTACCCGCATCTACAGGCTTCAAATCAAAATGGGAAAATGCCGCGGTAATATCAAACAAAGGGCTTGAGCTTGAGTTATCGGCCGAAATAATTAGTACCAAGGATTTCCGCTTTGGCTTAAATGGTAATTTAAGCCGTAACCGCAATAAAGTAGAAGACCTTAAAGATGTAAAATCTATTTTCTTAGCCGGATTCGAAGGCGCCTCATCGCGCGCTGTTGAAGGGGAAGCCTTAGGCGCTCTTTGGGGTGGTAAATTTGATAGAGATGCCAGCGGAAATATGATTCTTGACGAAAACGGTTTCCCAACTCAAGCGTTGGAAGAAGGTGTAATTGGAGACCCAAATCCAAAATACAGAGCAGGTTTTGGATTTAACACGTCTTACAAAGGACTAACCTTATCCGTGTTGTTTGAAACCTGTCAGGGTAACGATATGTGGGCAGGAACATCGGCCGTATTAACCCACTTTGGAATAGACCCTGAAACAGCCAATGAGCAGACTGCCAGCAAAGATTTAAAAACCTATGACGGTGGAACCATTAAAGCGGGAGAAACTTTCCGAGGCAATATTCATGATTTTGGACATGGGGATGTTGCTCTTACTGAAGCTTGGTATACCAGTATGGGTGGTGGATTTGGCCCCGTGGCGGAACAATTTATTGTTGACGGCTCATGGACTAAACTTAGAGAGGTAACACTCTCTTATTTACTGCCAAAAAAATTAATTGAAAAAACAAAACTTGGTGGAATCGAAATTTCATTTACCGGTAGAAACCTAATGTTGTGGACCAAGTTTAAAGGAAACGACCCAGAGATGAATCTTACTGGTGTCACCAACGGCCGCGGTCTTGATTACTTTACCAACCCCGGTACCAGATCGTTTATTGGTACCCTTAAAGTAACTTTCTAAACTCAATTATTATGAAAAAGAACTTATATATAGTCTTATTTGCCACGCTACTATTTAGTTCGTGTGAAAAGTTTGTAGATAATCTGAACGATGACCCAAACAATTTTTCTGATGCTCCACCAGAGTTAATGATTGTTGGCCCACAGCTAGCCAATATGATGATTTGCGAAGGGGAATTGGGTAGAATTGCTGGTATATTTTCCAGTCAGTTTACTGGTTACGATAGGCAATACTTGAGTATTCAAAATTATAGCATGGTTGCTGCCGATTTTGATAATATTTGGGGAACGCTTTATGCCGATGGTATTGCGCAATGCCGGATCATTGAAAGTAAAGCCGCGGTATTGAAAAACACTGAATTGCTGGGCGTTGCTCAAGTAATTGAAGCCAATTTGGTTGGTCAAGCCACAGCGCTTTGGGGCGACATCCCGTTTACCGAAGCCTGCAATGCCGAAAGCTTTCCCCAACCAAAATATGACAGTCAGTTATCGGTATATGCTAACCTAATTACCTTACTTGATGCGGCTATTGGAAATCTTGGCACAGCTCCGGGACATCCATACGCTGGCCAAACGGTGGTAGAAAACGCTATGGATTGGACACAAGTAGCACATACCCTTAAAGCCCGATTCTATTTGCATCAAAAAAAATATGCAGAAGCTATCACCGAAGCAAGTTTAGGAATTTCGTCGGCAGATGGTTCGTGGTTGGCCAATCACGAAAATGAAGGAACCGATGGAAAATGGAATCTATACTATGGATTTCTAGATTGGCACCGAGGTGGTTACATGACATCAACCGATGCCTACCTGCCAAAGCTATTAAATGACACGCTTCCCGAATCTCGAGGTAATGCTAAAACCAATGAAGCAGGCAGGCAGGCATTTTATTTTATGAACGACTACTACAGCCCTATAGACCCCAATATGGATAATGGTATTTTTGCTTATAACGCTCCATTTATACTGGTTGGATATGAGGAAAACGAGTTGATTTTAGCCGAGGCCTACAGCCGAACCGGGGATGATATTCAGGCTTTAGCTCATCTCAACAATGTTAGGGCCTATTTGAATACCTTGTATTCTGGAAACTATCTACCCTATATAATTGCCGATTTTGGCCCTGCTGGTATTGCAGGTGGTAGTTCAATTTCCGCCGGATTGCAAATGGAAATTCTCGAGGAGAAATACATTTGCCTTTTTGGACAGCTTGAAGCGTTTACAGATTTGCGAAGAACTAAAAATCAGCTTGGTATTCCGCTAAACACCGGAACCACCTTACCACAACGCTTTTTGTACCCACAAACTGAAATTAACTCTAATACCAATACGCCCACCGGTTTAACCATGTTTACCCCAACAACAGTTAACCAATAATTTAACAAATGTATTAACGCAAAAAGGCTGCCTCCCACCGGAGACAGCCTTTTTAGTATAGTGAGATTGGAATTAATGATTACATCATTCCGCCCATTCCGCCACCACCCATTCCTGGATGAGCATGAGAATGGTTTTCTACTTCTTTTTCTTCAGAAATTACACACTCGGTAGTTAGCAACATACCAGCTATAGAAGCGGCATTTTCTAAAGCAATACGAGTTACTTTAGTTGGGTCGATAACACCAGCAGCCAACAAATTCTCGAACTTCTCGGTACGAGCGTTGTAACCAAAGTCATCTTTGCCTTCTCTAATTTTCTGAACGATGATAGAACCTTCGCCACCGGCGTTGGCAATAATTTGACGAATTGGTTCCTCAATTGCTCTGCGAACAATAGAAATACCAGTTGTTTCGTCTTCATTGTCGCCTTTTAGGTTATCTAAAGCCGATTGTGCGCGGATAAAGGCCACACCACCACCAGGGATAATGCCTTCTTCAACCGCAGCACGTGTAGCGTGCAATGCATCGTCAACACGGTCTTTTTTCTCTTTCATTTCCATTTCGCTGGCAGCACCAACATAAAGAACCGCAACACCACCGGCTAGTTTAGCCAAACGCTCTTGCAATTTCTCTTTGTCATAATCAGAAGTAGTGCTCTCAATTTGCGCTTTAATCTGATTAACACGTCCAACGATATCGTCTTTCTTACCAGCACCGTTTACGATGGTAGTATTGTCTTTGTCGATGGTAATTTTCTCAGCCTGACCAAGGAAAGAAATATCAGCATTTTCTAATTTGAAACCGCGCTCTTCAGAGATTAAGGTTCCACCGGTAAGAATAGCGATGTCTTCCAACATTGCTTTTCTGCGATCGCCAAAACCTGGAGCTTTAACAGCACCAATTTTTAACGTTCCGCGTAAACGGTTAACTACCAAGGTAGAAAGCGCTTCACCTTCAACATCTTCAGAGATGATTAAAAGCGGACGACCGGTTTGAACGGTTTTTTCCAAAATTGGAAGCAAATCCTTCATGGTCGAGATTTTCTTGTCGTAAATCAAGATGTAAGGATTCTCTAGCTCACACACCATTTTCTCGGTGTTGGTTACAAAGTAAGCTGAAAGGTAACCGCGGTCAAATTGCATACCTTCAACTACGTCAACGTAAGTTTCAGTTCCTTTTGCTTCTTCAACAGTAATAACACCTTCTTTTTTCACTTTGCCCATTGCCTCAGCAATAAGTTTCCCAATTGCGTTGTCGTTGTTAGCAGAAATGGTAGCTACTTGCTCAATTTTTTGGTTATCATCACCAACTTCTTTCGAAATAGATTGCAATTGCTTAACAACTACTGCAACGGCTTTATCAATACCACGCTTCAAATCCATTGGATTTGCACCTGCAGCAACGTTTTTAAGACCAGTTGAAACGATTGATTGCGCAAGAACAGTAGCTGTAGTAGTACCATCACCAGCCAAATCGGCAGTTTTAGAAGCTACTTCTTTAACCATTTGTGCACCCATGTTTTCAATTGGGTCGGCCAGTTCAATTTCTTTTGCCACAGTAACACCATCTTTGGTGATTTGTGGAGCACCGTATTTTTTATCGATAACCACGTTACGACCTTTTGGTCCTAAGGTTACTTTTACCGCATCAGCCAAAGCGTCAACGCCTCTTTTCAGCCTATCGCGCGCATCAAGATTGAAGTGAATGTTTTTAGTTGCCATGTTAGTTTCGTTTTTTTAATGAATTAGATAACTGCGTAAATATCAGATTCGCGCATAATTAGAAGGTCTTTACCATCGATAGTAATTTCGGTACCAGAATACTTACCATAAAGTACACTGTCGCCAACTTTTACAGTCATGGGTTCATCTTTTTTGCCATCGCCAACTGCAATTACTTTTCCTTTTTGCGGTTTTTCTTTCGCGGTGTCTGGAATAATAATTCCGCCTGCTGTTTTTTCTTCAGCCGCTGCTGGTTCAACCAACACACGGTCGCTAATCGGTTTTACGTTTACTGACATGATTTTTTGAAATTATTGTTGTTTAACAATTTTGTTTTGATGCTGGCCGAATAGCGATTTTCGTGCCAACGCACTTATTTAAAGCGATACGGAAAAAATGACCGAATAGCCCTTTTTAAAGGAAAAAATTTGGCAGTAAACAGTGACATGCTGACAGCCAAAAACGAAACTGCCAACCCCGGAATGGAGTTGGCAGTTGCAAAATTATTTTGATAAAAATTATTGAGCCGGTTGCTGAGCAGGAGCTTGCTGAGGTGCCTGTTGTGGAGCAGCAGGAGCCTCGTCACGAAACTTGCTATCTACCGACTTGCCAGGGTTGTTGCCACTTAACGCGGCTGTTGCCAAACAAAGCACTACCAATGTTGAAGCCAAAATCCAAGTTGATTTTTCAAGAAAATCAGTGGTTTTTTTAACTCCCCCCAATTGGGCTGCTGAACCGAAAGAGCTGTCCAAACCGCCACCTTTTGGGTTTTGAATAAGTACCACAAGTGCTAAAAGTGCACAAACAATAAAAATAAGTATGGTTATAAGAGCTGACATGTTATTATTCTAATGATTGTTTTAATTCAAGTTCGTAAATCAGGGCGGCAAAGTAAGTGCCTTTTTCTGGTTTTTCCAAAGACAATTTTTTGTAGGCACTTATTGCCTTTTCATAATCGCCTTGATCGGCATAAATTTTAGCAAGCGTTTCACTAACAATGCTTTCATTATCAACCACACTGCGCTTGCTTACTTCTATAGGATTAAAAAATTCGGCTTTAGGTTTGCTAATCTTGGGTTCGGCCTGAATAAATTTCTCGATAATTTCCTTTTCATCAGGCTGAGTTCTTTGACCACTCACCTTATTTTTTTCAGTCAATTGCTGCTTTAACCAACTGTTAAAGCTGCCTAAATTCATTTTGTTCGATGTCGGCAAGGCCTTATTATATTCCAAAGCAGCATCTTCTTCCTCGGCCTCAATTTCAAACTTTTGCGATTCTTCTGCAGGTTGTTGCTCAACCGACTGCACATTGCTCGATAACGGTTCGGGCTGGATCACAGCCGTTGGCACAAACGGCTCTAAATCATCATGATCCTCATCGACTCCTGCAAAAATTTCATCAAGCGATATGGTAATTTTTTCTTTTTCTTCAACAAGTGCCGAAGCGGTTTCTAATCCTTCTTCAACTGGAGTAGAATAAACGGCTTCAACCTTCTCCACCTCCAACAGTTCCACTTCTTCTACAACTGGTACAACGGGAGCCAATTCAACCGGAATCTCTTTGGCAACAATTGGTTCAGGTGGCGCAACAGGTGCTGACACTTGCGAAATGGTAGCCGTGGAAACCGGTGTTTTGGTTTTTTTTACCATTTGGTAAATTACCGTCCTATCAGCAATTCTTACCGCCGATTTATTGATCTGTGCTTCAAACTGGTCGGCATCAAAGCGTTTTAATCCGTTCAGGTATAAAATGTGCCCAATCCCAAAATAGGGATGTTGCTCAACCATGTTTTTCAAATCGCCCAAATCGGAGTTTTTCACCGTTTCTGGCGCTTTAATAAGCTCTATAAGTCTTAAAGCATCCATTACCAATTTCCTAAAGAAGCATTAAAAATATCTTGAACCAATTTAAGATTGATTGCCTCAATTAACTTGGTTTCAACCTGATTAAGCGATTCGGTAGCTTTAAAATCTTCAAACTGACTGAACTCGCGCTCAAAATTTTTCTTTTCGTCAAACATATTTACGTAGCTAACCCTTACGCCAATGGTCAGGCGGTTCAATCCGGCAGTTTCATTTCCTTGAAGAGCCACTGGTTGCACATCATAGCGCGTTACGATTCCACTGAATTGCAGGTCGCCATTACTTTTGGCTAAACTCAATCGGGTTTGGGTCAGCATTAAATCTTTCAGCTGCTCGGTAATTCGCTGCGAATACACAGGACTGGCCAATGGAGCCGAAACTTTAAAATAATCAACCGAAAAGGTATTTGCACCTGCAGGAATATCGGCACCGCTAAAGGAGTAAGAAACTTTACAACCCGAAAAGGAGAAAACCAGCAATATTGCCAGCAAAAAAAACGTGTATTTAAAACGACTCACCAATTAAATAGCTCTTTTATAATCCTGCCAAGATATTGAAAATAGCCAATACCCGCCAAAACCGTGTTAAGTAAGGTTATATTCTTTAATTTTTCGGTAAAGTGTACGTTCAGATATGCCCAATTCCTTGGCAGCATTCTTCCGTCGGTTGTGGTGTTTTTGCAAGGCTTTCACAATCATATCGCGCTCCACATCATTTAACGACAATGTTTCTTCCACCTCTTCGTGATGGTCGATGAGTTCTTCTTTATACCCCATTTGAGCCGGGTTATGCAAATGAATTGGACTTACCACCGGAGTTGGGTGATTGGTTACGGCTGGAAGTGTTTCAAAACTACCAGAACCAAAAGCTTCGGCATGTGCACTAAAATCGCTTCCAGGGTTTTTCGCCATTTCCAGCACCATCGATTTCAAATCCTGTAATTCATTGCGCATGTCAAACAACACCTTGTACAATATCTCACGTTCGCTGAAATCGTTGGGTTTGTTTTCGCCAGTTTTTAAAACCACCGGGTACTGGCGACCATTATCGGCCGGAAGGTAACGCAACAGTATGTCAGCTGTAATCAGTCTTTCACTTTCAATAATGGCTATCTGCTCGGTAATGTTTTTTAATTGTCTGATGTTTCCCGGCCAATTGTATTTTACCAGCAACTCAACCGCATCTTCGGTAAGTTGAATGCCCGGCATGCGGTATTTTTCAGCAAAATCGGCTGAAAATTTTCGAAAAAGCAAATGAATATCCAATCCTCGATCGCGTAGCGGGGGCAGTTGAATGGGTACTGAATTGAGTCGGTAGTACAAATCTTCGCGAAACTTGCCTTCGTCAATGGCCTTGTCTACATCCAGATTGGTTGCGGCTACTACCCTAACGTTGGTTTTCTGCACTTTGCTCGAGCCCACTTTAATAAACTCGCCTGTTTCTAAAACCCGCAAAAGACGCACCTGTGTTTGCAAAGGCAAATCGGCCACTTCATCTAAAAAAATGGTACCTCCACTGGCTACTTCAAAATAACCCTTACGTGCCTCGGTAGCCCCTGTAAACGAACCTTTTTCGTGGCCAAACAATTCACTATCAATCGTTCCTTCAGGTATTGCGCCACAGTTTACCGCAATATATTGTCCATGTTTACGATGGCTTAAATTATGGATTACCTGCGGCATTACCTCCTTACCCGTTCCGCTTTCGCCGGTTATTAACACCGACATATCGGTTGGCGCTACTTGAACGGCAATTTCCAAAGCCCGATTCAACCTTGGTGAGTTACCTATAATTCCAAACCGCTGTTTAACTTGTTGTAAATTCAAAACCTTATTATAATATGGTATACTACCTAAAAGTTACTTTTTATGTTGGCTTGCTTAAGCCTCTTCTACCAGCTCGCCTTTTAAGGTTGCCGAAGTACACGAGGTAATTTTAACCGTGCAGTACTGTCCGGGCTGGTAATTTCCTTTCGGGAAAATAACCACCGTATTCTGACTGGTTCGACCAACAAATTCCTCATCCGATTTTTTGCTTACGCCCTCTATCAGAATTTTATAAGTACGCCCAATGGTTTCCAGATTTCGTTGCAAAGCGCTACTTCGCTGTACATTAATGATTTCGGTAAGTCGGCGGCTTTTTATTTCTTCGCTTACATCATCCGTAAATTTTCGCTCGGCCAAGGTTTTAGGCCGTTCAGAATACTTGTACATGTAGGCAAAGTGGTAACCCACCTCTTCCATCAGCGACAAGGTGTCTTGGTGTTCTTCTTCGGTTTCGCCACAAAAACCAACAATAATATCGGTAGATATACCACAACCCGGAATAATTCGGTTGATGGCCGCTATGCGATCCATGTACCATTCGCGGGTGTAATTCCGGTTCATGCGTTCAAGCACGTTACTATTTCCACTTTGAATAGGTAAATGAACGTAGTCGCAAATGTTTTCATACTTCGCCATTACCAAAAGCACTTCATCGCTCATGTCCTTAGGATGCGAGGTAGAAAAACGTATTCTTAATTCGGGGCTTACCAAGGCTACCAACTCCATCAATTGCGCAAAATTCACCGTTGGTTTCCCGGCTTCAATGATTTCACCCTTACTAGTAATGTTCCACTTGTAGCTGTCTACGTTTTGGCCGAGCAAGGTGACTTCGCGATAGCCTTTATTGAACAAATCGGTTGCTTCTTGTACAATTGAGTATGGATCGCGGCTTCGTTCGCGACCGCGGGTAAAAGGAACTACGCAAAACGAACACATGTTGTCACAACCACGCATTATTGAAATAAATGCGGTAATTCCGTTGCTGTCTAGTTTTGTTGGTGTAATGTCGGCATAGGTTTCTTCCCGGCTTAGCAACACATTAATACCCTTGTGCCCTTCTTCTACTTGCTTTACCAAGCCTGGCAATTCGCGGTAGGCATCGGGGCCAATAACCATATCCACCACCTTTGCTTCATCCAGCAAATTGGTTTTTAATCGTTCGGCCATGCAACCCATAACCCCCACTACCATGTCGGGTTTGGCCTTTTTTTGGCTATTAATAAATTTTAGGCGACTATGAATTTTTTGCTCCGCATTGTCGCGTATGGCGCAGGTATTGAGCAAAACCAAGTCGGCTTCCTCAAAATTATTGGTAGTAGAATAGCCTTCCTTGGCCATTACACTAGCCACAATTTCACTATCGGAAAAATTCATGGCGCAGCCATAACTTTCCAAATAAAGTTTTTTCCCTCCCACCTTAGGTTCCGACACCATTAATGCCTCACCCTGTCTAGCTTCATCAATAACCTTATTTTCTTCCAGCATGCCCGTAATTTAAAGGTTGCAAAGTTAGCATTTTTCGTCCATTCTGACAAAATGACACCCACATGTCATTCCGGACTGTTTGCTAAAAAATTTTTCGTTTTGCACATTTTCTTGATTTTCATTTAGGTTTGTGGAAAATTAAAAAGCGACCGTATGTCGAAAAACCTGGTAATTGTTGAGTCTCCTGCTAAGGCAAAGACTATTGAAGGATATTTGGGGAAGGATTTTACCGTGAAATCCAGTTTTGGCCATGTTCGCGATTTATCGAAAAAGGGAATTTCTATAGATATTGAGAATAATTTTCACCCCAATTACGAAGTAGACGAGGATAAAAAGAAGCTGGTCGCCGAATTAAAAAAACTAGCGAAGGATGCCGACATGGTATGGCTAGCAACCGATGAGGACCGCGAAGGAGAAGCCATTTCTTGGCACTTAAAAGAGGCTTTGGGTTTAACCGAAGAAAGAACCAAACGCATTACCTTTAATGAGATTACCAAAACGGCGATTCTTAAAGCCATTGAAAATCCCAGGAAAATAAATCTTCCTTTAGTTGAAGCACAGCAAGCTCGCCGGGTTTTGGATCGTTTGGTTGGTTTTGAGCTTTCTCCGGTATTGTGGAAAAAGGTAAAACCATCGCTTTCGGCTGGTCGGGTGCAATCGGTTTCGGTTCGATTAATCGTTGAACGCGAGCGCGAAGTGACCAATTTCGTGTCAAATTCTTTTTTCAGGGTAAACGGAAAATTCACCAATAGTGATGGGCAACCGTTTAAAGCCGAATTTACAAAAAAGCTTACCAGCGCTACCGAAGCGGAACAATTACTTGAAAAATGCAAGGGTTCTAATTATGCCATTAGCGAATTGGACGTTAAGCCGGCCAAAAAATCGCCAACAGCACCATTTACCACCTCTACTTTACAGCAGGAAGCCAGTCGAAAACTAGGTTTTTCGGTAGCCAGAACCATGCAGGTTGCACAGCAGCTTTATGAAGCCGGGCACATTACTTACATGAGAACGGATTCGGTAAATTTTTCGGAAACTGCTATTAATGGAGCGAAAACTGCCATTACCTCTGCCTATGGCGAAAAATATAGCAATCCAAGAAATTTTACCACCAAATCGAAAGGTGCGCAGGAAGCTCACGAGGCCATCCGTCCTACCGATTTTGGAAAACCAGAAATTTCTGGCGATGCATCTCAACAACGTCTTTACGATTTAATTTGGAAACGAGGCATTGCTTCGCAAATGGCCGATGCACAATTGGAAAAAACTACCGCAAAAATTAGCATTTCTGGTGCCGGTGCAAGCGATAGTTTTGTAGCCAATGGCGAGGTGATAAAATTTGATGGTTTCCTGAAAGTTTACATCGAATCGACGGATGACGAAAGTGAGGAGCAAGAAGGCATGCTGCCAAAACTTACCAAGGGTGAAAAAGTTGACGCAGTTGAAATTTTAGCTACCCAACGATTTACCTACCATGCACCGCGTTACACTGAAGCCAGCCTGGTAAAAAAATTAGAAGAATTGGGCATTGGCCGACCATCGACTTATGCGCCTACCATCTCCACTGTTCAAAAAAGGGGATATGTGGTGAAAGAAGATCGTCCTGGAGCCGAGCGAAAATACATTCAGTATACCCTTAGCAAAAACACAATAAAACAAGAGGAGAAAACGGAGAACACCGGTGCCGAAAAAAATAAACTCTTCCCTACCGACATCGGCATGGTGGTAAACGATTTTCTGGTTGAACACTTCGAGAAAATCATGGACTACAACTTCACTGCTTCGGTAGAAAAAGAGTTTGATGACATTGCCGAAGGTCAATTGAAGTGGAATGACATGATTAAGAAATTCTACGGTCCTTTTCATGCAACCGTAGAAACCACTTTAACCACCTCTGGCAAAGCCACCGGCGAACGCGAATTAGGCGTTGACCCGGCGACTGGTAAAAAAATTATAGCCCGTATTGGTCGTTTTGGCCCAATGATTATGATTGGCGACTTAGACGATGAAAACGAAAAACCTCGTTTTGCTTCGTTACAAGCCAATCAAAGTATTTCTTCAATTACGCTAGAACAGGCGCTAGAGCTGTTTAAACTTCCAAGAGAAATTGGCGAGTTTGAAGAAAAGAAGGTCGTTGCAAACGTTGGCCGCTTTGGGCCCTACATTCAACACAATAGTAAATTTATTTCCATAGGTGCAAAATCAGGGTTAGATCCCATGAGCATCACCCTTGAACAAGCCATTGAGCTTATTGAAGCCAAACGCGAGGCCGACAATAATAAGTTGATTAAAACTTTTGCCGAAGACGAAACCATTCAGGTGCTTAATGGTCGTTGGGGGCCATATGTTGCTCAAGGCAAAAACAACTATAAAATTCCGAAAGGAGTTGAGGCGGCAACACTGGCTTTTGCCGATGTAAAAAAATTGATTGACGAAGCCATTAAAAATCCGGCTCCTAAAAAGCGTTTTGGTAAAAAATAAGTATGGATTACTCCCTGTATTTCGAACCATTTACTCCTGAAGTTTTTGAACCGTACCAACCACTTCACGGTACGATTGGAGAAAAGGTACAACCAGTTTCTAACCTCTCCGAGATTTTAATTGGTGGATACAAATTGGTGTTGATTGGGGTGCCTGAGGGAAGAAATGCGATTAACAATCAGGATTGCGAAGCGGCACCAAATGCAGTAAGAAAAGAACTTTTCGCTTTATACCCTGATGAAGCCCAGCCCCGAATGGCCGATTTGGGCAACATGATTAATTTCACTACTCCAGAAGAAACCTATTATCATCTTCAGGAAGTCTTGGAGTCGCTGCTGAAAAGTGACATTACCCCTATTATCATTGGCGGAGGTAACGAATTAGCTTACATTCAGTACAAAGCCTATGCGGCCTTAGAGCAAATGGTAACCTTGGTTTCTGTAGACGCTAGGTTCGATTTTGGCCACCTGGGTGGACCATTCAACTCACAAAGCTACACCGAGCGCATCATTACCGATGAGCCGACCCATTTATACACCTACAGCAACGTGGGTTATCAGTCGTACTTCACCGATCCGGAAATCATTCGAATGATGGACAAGTTAAATTTCGACATTCATCGATTGGGCAAAGCACGAGGCTACATTGACCATTTGGAACCCGTATTGCGTAACGCCGATTTACTGGTATTCGACATGGCGGTAATTAAAGCCAGCGATGCACCGGGAAATGCCAATTCTTCGCCAAACGGATTATATGCAGAGGAAGCTTGTAAAGTGATGAAGTATGCCGGCATGAGCGATAAACTAAGTTCGGTTGGCCTGTATGAATTGAATCCAACTACCGACTCCTTTCAACTATCGGCCAAGCTGGGTGCTCAACTCATTTGGTGTTTTTTAGAGGGATTTTGTAACCGTAAAGGCGACTACCCCATTGGCGACACTAAGGGCTATCAAAAGTTCATTGTAGAATCGACAAAAACGGCTGAACCATTTGTTTTCTTTAAAAGCGACAAATCAGGTCGCTGGTGGATTGAAGCCCCAAAAACAGGGGTTTATGCCAACAAAAACTATCGCCAAAAATTGGTTCCGTGCAACTATGGTGACTATGTCATGGCCAGCAAAGATGAGGTTCCGGAAACGTGGTGGGCGCACCTGCTTAAGTCATAAGTGCGGTCCATGCGAATGATTCGAAGTAATTTTTTGCTAACTTAGCATCCTTTCACTTTTTACTAAGCCGTTGGTGGATGAGGTTAAAAATCAGTTTTACCTTTTTAATTTTCTTTACGCTGTTGCTGGAAAGCGCAGCACAACGTGCACCTCATTTTACCCAATACTTTTTTGATCAATTAAGTTTCAACCCTGCTGTTGCCGGTTCCGAACCTGGCTTTTCGGCTTCTTTAATTTATCGCCAGCAATGGGTTGGTTTTAGTGGCGCCCCGGCCACTGGTGTTATCAACCTTCACCAGCCACTAAACCAAATTAACTCAGGCGTAGGTCTGTCCATTTTAACCGATCAAATTGGAAATTTCAAAACAATTAGCGCAGCTCCCTGTTATGCCTATAAAATTCAAAGCGGCTTAAAGTCCATACATTTTGGACTTTCTCCTGTGTTCACCTCCTTTAGTGTTAATGATAACTGGTCGGCTGTTGATGGAAAAATAAATGACTCGGCAATTCCTCAAACAGGAAAAACCGCTTTCGGATTTGACTTTAATGCCGGAATTTATTTGCGTGCTGGGAAATATTATGGCGGTTTTTCTGTTGTTAATGTCATTGGCAACCGAATTAAATCGATAAACCAAAATATTACACCTTGTATGTTCGCTCAAGCTGGTTATTTATTTAAGCTTCCTTTTTCTGAATCTATTGACTGGAATGTCGGGTTTTTATATAGTTCTAGCTTTAGCAACCCTGCTACCTCGCAAATCGAGATTTGTGCCTCCGGTCAAATTAAGGAAGCCTTCAGTATTGGCGTGAATTATCGAAATGGTGATTCTTTTGCACCAACTTTAGGTTATCAGAAATATATTTCATCTGGAAAGATAAAAGTTGGTTACGCCTACGATTACTCAACTTCAATATTGAAAAAAGCAAATACCGGTTCACATGAAATTGCGATATCATACCTCTATATTCCGACCAAAACAGTGGAAAATGAGCGGTATAAGAACGTAAGATTCCTATAATCTGGATACAAATTATTGTTAATCTGTACAATTATCCTTTATTTAGCAACCCAAAATCGTCGGAAAAATGAAAAACAGGATTAAAACTTTGCTTTCAATTAGCGCATTGGCGCTGCTGGCAAGTTGTGGTGGAGGCGCTGTAGGTGAACTGGTTGGAGTAAGCCAATATGATGGTTGGACACCCATTACGCCTTTCGGTATGAACTATATTCACATGGGTAGCTATACCATGGGAAATAATGATGACGACATTGCTTTTGCGCATTCTAACCGTGCAAAAACCATTTCCTTGGCTTCATTTTACATCGATGACACCGAGATAACCAATACGGAATACCGCCAATTTATAGAGTATGTAAAAGATTCAGTAGCTCGTCGTTATTTGGCGGATGAGGGTCTTGAAGACTACTTTACCGAAGACGAAGAAACTGGCGATATTACCCTAAACTGGGAACAAGAAATCAGTTGGGATGGAGAAGAAGAAAAAGAAGCACTTCAGCAAATGTATATTGCGGATGACGAACGTTTTTACGGTGCAGCTATTATCGATCCACGCCAACTGAACTATGAGTACTACTGGGTAGACTTAGATGATGCTTCTAACAAAGCAACCAGAGATAACCTTCAGGACAATGTAAACTCAAAGGGTGAGTCTAGACCAGTATTATCTCACAACAATCGTTCGAAATATATTGTAAAAGAAATCATCAACATTTATCCTGACACTTTGGTTTGGATTAGCGATTTCGTTTACTCGAACAACGAAATGATGACTGAAAACTATTTCTGGCATCCAGCTTACGATGATTATCCTTTAGTTGGTGTGACTTGGTCTCAAGCACGTGCATTTAACGTATGGAGAACGCGCTTAATGAATAGCTGGAAAATTACCCGTGGCGATTTGGAAATGCCGAGTTTCCGTTTACCAACTGAAGCTGAGTGGGAATATGCGGCTCGTGGTGGTCTAGCGTCAAACACCTATCCATGGGGTGGGCCATACCCAAGAAACCGCACCGGTTGTCCTTTAGCTAACTACAAACCATTACGTGGTGACTATATCGATGATGGTGGTTTATTCACAGTTAAAGTTACGACCTACGAACCTAACGAATTCGGTTTGTATGAAATGGCCGGTAACGTTGCTGAGTGGACCAACACTAGCTTTGACCCAACAGTTTACGAATTTACAACCGAATTGAACCCTGAATATCAATACGATGCTAAGAAAAATGACCTACCTGAGCGCAAACGAAAAGTTGTTCGTGGTGGCTCTTGGAAAGATATTCCTTACTTTATGCAGTGTGGTACTCGTTCATTCGAATATCAAGACACGGCAAAAGCTTACATCGGATTTAGGTCGGTAATGAGTTATTTAGGCCGCGGACAAGATCCAAAAACAGCACAATAAGCTTTTTAATTTTTACATTAATTATCTATTATAGAGTACTATGAAACCAGGAAGCAAAGCGTGGAAAAATTTTATGGCCAAACTTTATGGTATTGGCGCGGCAGTTGTAATTATCGGTGCACTGTTTAAAATACAACACTGGCCCTTTTCTGGCCCCATGCTTATTGCGGGTCTTGGTACAGAGGCAATTATTTTCTTTATTTCAGCTTTTGAAAAACCTCATGAAGAACCAGATTGGTCTTTAGTATATCCAGAGCTTAATGCTTCTCATGAAGACGATGACGAGGTTGAAGAAGCTTTACACCCTAAGCATGGCAAACATGGACATGGCAGCGGCTCAATGACGGAAATGTTGGATAAGATGCTGGAAGATGCCAAAATTGAACCGCAACTGATTGAAAATTTAGGTAACGGTTTACGTTCGCTTGGTGACCAAGCCTCGAAACTAAACAGTATCGCTGATGCATCAGTAGCTACCAACGATTATGTTCATTCCCTAAAAGGTGCCTCTGAAAAAGTATCGGAACTTGCTGATACCTATCAAAAAGCTTCTGGTACGCTGGTTGGGTTATCTGATACGCAAGAATTTGGCAAATCAGCTGGTGAAGGTCTATTGCGTTTAACCAAAAATTTAAATGCATTAAATGAATCTTACGAACTTCAGTTGAGAGGTGCAACCGATCAACTGAAGGTAGCCAATGAAGCATTTAATGGCGTTGGTGAATTACTTAGAAGTCTGAATGATTCTGTAAGTGATACCAAACAGTATAAAGAAAACATTGCCGAATTATCGAAAAATTTAGCATCGCTGAATGCTGTTTATGGCAATATGCTTGCTGCAATGACAATTAGACCAGGTATTCAGCAATCATAACCTGAAACATTAACCGCATTAATTTAATAGAGAAATATGTCAGGTGGTAAGGAAACGCCCAGGCAGAAAATGATAGGTATGATGTACCTGTTTTTGACTGCGCTGTTGGCCCTAAATATTTCAAAAGAGGTTATTCTTGCTTTTGTTACTATTAACAAAAGTCTAGAAGAAACCAATTCTAATTATTCTAAGAAACTAGGCGGACAATACGAGCTTTTCAAAGCCGCCTATGATAAAAATCCTGGTAAAGCGCAAAAGTACTGGGATAAGGCGCAAACTGTTCAAAAAGCATCCAGCGAAGGCATAGCCTTCCTAATGGAGCTTAAGGCAAGGGTTCTGGCCTTCTCCGAGGACAAGGATCAGGAACTGTACAAAAAATATTTGGGCAAGGACAAAAACGGTTCAGACACGTTGATGACGCTGCACGCACTGCAAAAACCTGATGACTACGATTCTCCAACGCACGTACTTATTGGTTCAGATCCGGAGAATCCGCAAAATGGCCCTTTCACGGCTCTTGATTTGATAGGCAAAATGCAGAAGTACCGTGATGTTCTGAAGGCCGCCTGTTCCGATAACCCTGGCTTGCTTAAGCGTCTTGATCAAACTTTCGCCTTTGGTGAAGGTGAAAATCACGAAGGTAAAACCCAGCCTTGGGGTGTATTAAATTTTTACCATAGTCCTGTTGTTGCTTCCATCGCTTTTATATCCAAAATTCAGACTGATGTAAAAAACACCGAATCTGAAGTCATTGAATATTTACTGTCCAAAATTGACGCAACTGATATTAAGATTAGTAAAATCATACCTGTAGTATCGGTTAAAAGTGCCTTAATTGGTGTTGGTGACTCACTTGTTGCTCAAATTTCCGTTGGTGCTATCGATACATCCAAATCACCTATCATTACCGTTCAAGGACGTGAGGTTAAAGTTCGTGGTGGGGTTGGTTATCTAAGTGAACGTCCAAGCGGTACAGGAGACCAAATATGGAAAGGTGTTATTAAATATGATACTCCAACAGGAGTTCAAAACCTAGATTTTACAATTCCATTTAAAGTAGCCACTAGCACCGATGCGGTTATTGACCCATCAGCAATGAATGTCTTGTACATTGGTATCGATAACCCTGTAGATGTTGCGGTACCTGGTGCCGACAAAGACAAGCTTGTAGTTAGTTCTAACAATGGTAAAGTTTCCGTAAGGAAGGGTGCAGATGGGAAATACCAAGTTAAACCTTCTGGGACTTTCGGTCCAAAAGATGTAGTTGAGATTTCCGTTTCGGGAGAAACTACAACTGGAGGTCGCAAATCGTTCGGGATGAAGAAGTTCCGTATTAAATCTATTCCCGATCCACTTCCTTCTTTTGGAGGAAAATCGACTTCAGATGCAACCATTTCTATGTTGCAGTTAAAAAATTCTTCAAAAATTTCTGCCGTATTGAAAGATTTCGTTTTTGACGGTATTGAATACAAAGTGAAGAAATTTACCATGAGTGTACCATCTGCAGGTGGTTTAAAAGAACTTGATTCAAATTCGGATATTTTCACCACTGAAATGAAACAAACAGTTGACGGTATGCGAAAAGGTCAATTCCTTTCGTTTGTAAACATAAAGGCGGTTGGACCTGATGGTCGCGAACGTTCATTACCTACCTTATTCTTCAAAATAATTGGATAATATGAAAAAGTATATTATAGCCATAACCGGTTTATTTTTAATGCTTAACACTTTTGCTCAGGTACTTACCCCTGAACAACTTAACGAGCGCCCAGATATTCGTAAAAGAATTTACAAGGATAGTTTTATTGATTATGGTGATAATGTAGCTGTAGACTCCATGTTCTATTTTCAGCAAAGGAGATACGTTCCGTACCCACCAATTCGTGAGGCTGATGTTTTATGGAGTAAGCAGATATACAGAGATATCGAAGTAGGCGAGAAATTAAACCTTCCTTTGTACTATCCAATACTTCCGGTAGAAGATAGACAATCCCTTTTCGATATTATTGTTGAAGCATTTAGAGATTCATTGGTGCAGCCTTTCGAAGGTATTGATGCGGCCTATGATGCTGAATTTAGCAAAGCCTTGAATATTGAGGCCTGCAATAAAGCTTTTGGTTACCAGAAATCAGATAAATTAACTATGGATGATGGTACTGAGGTTGATACCACTTACATTGTTGAATACTCGGCAGAAGATGTTCTTGCTTATCGCCTTAAAGAATACTGGTATTTTGACAAACAACGTAGCCAGTTGATGTGTAAAATCATGGGTATTCTGCCGATTTGCAAACGTGAGATGCAAAGTGGTGACGTAATCCGTCAGTCAACCGCGTGGTTCTATTTCCCAGAATTAAGACCTATTATTTGCAACAAGGAAATTTATAACCGTAAAAATGAAACGGTTAAACTAACTTTTGATGATGTATTTATCAAACGTTATTTCTCCAGCCACATTGTTAAAGAAGACAACGTGTTTAACAGAACTTTAGCCGATGCAGGTTACAAGGGTTTTGATCAATTGGTGGAAGCCGACCGCGTTAAAGAAAACATTTTTAACTTCGAACACGATCTTTGGGACTATTAATTCTTTAGATTAAGCTAACTTTGCAGGCGCTCCAAATGGGGCGCCTTTTTTTATTCTTATGATTGCAATTAACAACCTGATTCTCCACCTTGGCGGCCGCACATTATTCAGTGGGCTTAACTTCAATATTTCGTCCTCCGATAAAATTGGTCTGGTAGGGAAAAATGGTGCAGGAAAATCAACCTTACTTAAAACCATAGTTGGCAAAACCAATACAGCTATAAACATTCCCAAGGGTTTTTGCATCGGTTACCTTTCGCAGCATATTGTTCAAAACGAAAACAACACGGTTCTTTTTGAAGCATCAAAAGCATTTGAAGAAATTAATGCTTTGGAAGAACGCCAAGAGGAAGTTACCCATCAACTTACCGTGCGTGAGGATTACGAAAGTGATGAATACATTTCCCTCATTGAAGAAATTGGATACATAACCGACCGGCTTTCAGTATTAGATACCGGCTCGAAAGAAGAGAAAATTGAAAAAGTATTACTTGGACTTGGTTTTACCGGTGCCGATTTCGATAAACCATTAAAAGAATTTAGTGGTGGTTGGAAAATGCGGGTAGAATTGGCAAAAATCCTATTGCAACCCACCGATACCTTATTTCTGGATGAGCCTACCAACCACTTGGACATTACCTCCATTATTTGGCTTGAACAATTTTTGAAAGAGTACAGCGGTTCTATCCTTCTAATTTCTCACGACCGTCGTTTCCTTGACAACATTACCAACCGAACCATTGAACTGTTCAACGGTAAAATATACGATTACAAATTTTCTTACACGAAATACATTGAGCAACGCTACGCTGAAATAGAATTGCAACAACGTGCTGCAAAGAACCAGGCCAAAGAGATTCAGCACACCAAAGAACTGATTGATAAGTTTAGGGCTAAAAAGAACAAGGCCGCCTTTGCCCAGAGTTTGATTAAAAAATTGGAGCGAACTGAACTGGTTGAGGTAGATGATATGGATTCATCGGCTTTTCACCTTCAATTTCAGCCAGCCCCACGAAGTGGCCGCGAGGTGGTTCGGGTGGAATCTATTCACAAAAATTACGGCCCAAAACAGGTGCTGCGCGACATTTCCTTCTCGGTTCCTAAAGACGAAAAGATTGCCTTGGTTGGAAAAAATGGTATCGGAAAATCGACCCTTTTAAAGATAATTGCTGGGAAAGAAGTACCCTCTAACGGTATCGTTGAGCTGGGTCACAATATCATGCTGGGGTATTTTGCCCAAGATCAAGCCGATAAATTGGATCCAAAACTTACTGTTTTTGAAACCATTGACAACGAAGCCACCGGCGATATGCGCAAAAGCGTTCGTGCCATGTTAGGTGGGTTTTTATTCGGTAAGGACGAAATTGATAAAAAAGTATCGGTTTTATCCGGTGGTGAAAAAACCCGTTTGGCCATTTGCCGAATGTTGCTTAGCCCAATTAACTTCTTGATTCTCGATGAGCCAACCAATCACCTGGATTTAGCGTCGAAAGAAGTGCTAAAAGAAGCCATTATGGAATATGATGGTACCATGATGATAGTTTCTCACGACAGGGACTTTTTGACCGGTTTATGCAACAAAGTTTACGAAATTAAAGACGGTGACCTGAAAGAACATTTCGGTGGAATTGAAGAATTCCTAGCCTTGCAACAAGCTGAAAGTATATTCGACTTCGAAAAAGGCCCAGTTAATTTAGCGGCTACAAAAATCGCTAAAAACGGTGCCAAGGGAAGTCAAGATCAGCGAGAGGTTGAAAAAGAGATTAAGCGACTAAAAAATAAGTCGGTGAAATTAGAGGAAGAAATTGCCAAAATGGAGGGAAAAGCCGCGGAATACACGGCATTTATTGCCAAATCGCCAGCCAATTTGCAGGAATTACTTGATAAATACGATGAAGTAAAAGCGCAAATTGAAACCAAAATGGCCGAATGGGAACAGGTGGAGGAAGAATTGCTGACTATTCAGTAATTAATTCGTTAGTTCTTTAAATACTTCTTCCAGCGTTTTTTCAACTTGTTGAAGGGTTAATACCGCCATTTTATTGGTTACGGCAAAGTCGAACAAGTCTTTCCTAACATCCACGTCCTCTTCGTGTTGTACTGCCCACAGGTTGTTACGGACATGTTTGGCGCCAATTACACCTTTTACGCCCATTAGGTCAGCCTGACTAACCTTGTCGCTAAATTCAATGGTAATTACCCGTTTTGCACTGGTTTGGTCTACCACCACTCGTGTTGTATCGTTAGCTTTAATTACGCCTTTGTCAATAATTATAATTCTATTGCAAATGGCCTCCACTTCTGGCAAAATGTGGCTAGAAAGCATTACCGTCTTCTCTTTTCCAATTTCCTTAATCAGGTTACGGATTTCCACAATTTGGTTAGGGTCTAAACCGCTTGTGGGTTCATCAAGAATTAAAACCTGTGGATTGTGAATTAATGCTTGTGCCAAACCAACCCGTTGACGGTAACCTTTGGACAAAGCGCCTATCTTTTTGTGTTGCTCTCGTCCAAGACCAACCAAATCAACCATTTCAGCAATTCTTTTATCAATATTGGCAACTTTAAAAATGCCACCAACAAAACCTAGATACTCTTTAATATACATATCGGTGTACAAGGGGTTGTGCTCGGGCAAATAACCCACCTTGCTCCTCACCTCCATCGACTGTTCCTGAATATCGAAACCACAAACCTTTACCGACCCGGAGGTTGGCGGAAGAAAGCACGTGATAATTTTCATCATGGTCGATTTTCCAGCTCCGTTGGGCCCAAGAAAACCAACAATTTCACCCGATTTTACCTCGAAACTGATGTCGGCCAGCGCTTTTTGCTCACCGTATATTTTTGTAATTTTTTTAACTGATATAGACATGCCCTAGAATAAACGAGTTGCGAAGGTAAGGCATTCGACCCAAAAATGACAAGGACTTTATGGCCAAAGCCATTATCTTTAGCCGCAAAATGAGAGGATTAGTACTAAAATCGACCGGTAGTTTTTACCAAGTGCTTATTAACGGCCAACTTATGGAATGCCGTATAAAAGGCAAATTCCGAATGCAGGGTTTGGTAACCACCAATCCGGTATCGGTTGGCGATTGGGTAATTGTGGAGGAAGAACGCGATGGACGAGGTGTAATTACCGAGATTGAACAGCGCAAAAATTACATTATTCGCAAAAGCACCAACCTTTCTAAACAGGCACACATTCTTGCCGCCAACATCGACACGGCCTTTTTAATTATTACACTCATATCACCCGAAACTTCTTTTGGTTTTATCGATCGGTTTTTGGTTTGTTGCGAAGCTTTCGATGTACCGGTGGTATTGGTTTTCAATAAAATCGACCAGTATGCCGACGAGAGTTTGGATACCATCAACCAGATTATGGATTATTATCGGTCTATAGGCTATACCTGTATCACCACCTCAATCATAACCAAAGTCAACTTAGACGAATTAGGTCAAATGATGAAGGGTAAGGTCTGTTTGCTATCCGGCCATTCTGGAGTAGGAAAATCATCATTACTGAATGCGGTTTTCCCAGAATTTGATGCCCGTGTGGGCGATATTTCCGTTTCGCATCAAAAGGGACAGCACACCACCACCTTTGCCGAAATGTTTCCTCTTCCCGAAGGCGGATTTTTGGTAGATACGCCAGGTATAAAAGGCTTTGGTTTAATTGATATTCACAAAGAGGAATTGGCCTTGTTTTTTCCAGAAATGAAAGACTTGCTTTCGGAATGCAAATTTTACAATTGCAAACACGTTAACGAGCCTGGTTGTGCGGTAAAACAAGCAGTAGAAGAAGGCTCCATTGCCGATTGGCGCTATCAGTCGTACCTGTCATTGATGGAAGATGATGATGGGCCATACAGATGAGTTTCAAGTTTTAAAGTTTCAAGTACAAAGTTTCAGTTTGTAGATGAGAGTAGTGTTACAACGCGTTAGCGAAGCTGCAGTTACAGTAAATACAGAAATAGTTGGCGAAATAGGCCTGGGTCTGCTTATTTTACTCGGTATTGAGGAAAATGACTCGGAAGATGACATTCACGCCCTTTCGAAAAAAATTGTTTCGCTACGCATTTTTGCCGACGAGAATGGCCTTATGAACAAATCACTTCTTGAGGTAGGTGGCCAATTACTGGTAATTAGTCAATTTACGCTTTGCGCACAAACCAAAAAAGGCAATCGCCCATCCTTTATTCATGCGGCAAAACCAGAATTGGCCATTCCGCTCTATGAAAAATTTATTCGGGCATTAGAATTGACTACCAACCAACCCGTAGAAACTGGAATTTTTGGTGCCATGATGAAGGTAAATCTGGTGAATAATGGACCAGTAACTATAATTATGGACAGCAAAGCTATTTTGTGATTACACAAATTTTTTTGATTACACGGATTTCGTTAGTCGGTTCAAAAGCGTTTTAGGACTGAAATTCATAAAAAAGAAAAGCTAGTTGAATTAGATAAGTACCTTTTCCAACAAGCTTTTCAAATCTTCGCCTCAATTAATTCTTACTCCTTCAATTTTTAATTTCAATAAGGCCAACCCAATAGTTTATCTAAGGTGTTGGTACTTACTGCATGGTAGTTTCCGCGGGCTTTTTTGTAAATGTTTTTAGCCATTTCTTTGGTTGCCGGGTTTTTTAACGCGGTTTCATAAAGTGGCTTAATAAACTTTCTGCGGCCAACCTGCATTAAGAAGCTTTCTACAGCCGGATATGCAGTTTTGTATTGATTGCTTATTGCCGCTTGCAACCACAACGCCCCAATTTCGCTATTCTTGGTGGTGGTAAAATGAAAGGTCTCATCCAGTACCTCCATGTTTTCAAGTGTTAAACTTGGCATTAGGAAACGCAGAAAGTATTGCCACTCGTGGCTCGACCAATTGGCCGTTTCCAATTGCTTGGGTGCCGTACCAGCAAGAAATTTACCACATTGCTTTTCAACGGCCAGAAAACGCGATGAGGTTGGTGCTGAATAACTTGCCGGAATACCTGGTTCATAAATCCATTGACTCAGGTTTACTTGCTTGTCGGCTCCCGAAGCTGGGGTCAGTAATTTTTCATTAATGTAAACCACAAAATTCTCGGTGGTCATGGTTTTAAAGGCAAATTCCTTGAAGTAGTTGCTCAAGAAATTATCGAATTTATCGCGACCAACGGCCTTTTCAATTTCGCACAACAACAAATAACCTTTTTCGTAGGCTATATCGGTTACGCCGTCATCTGGGTCACGACCCGTTAAATCCAGTTTAAGTTTAGTGTCGTTTTCTTGTTTTTCAGCCTGTAATGCGGCAACTGTTTCTTTCAAATCGCCATAACCCAAGTAAGCCAACATTTCGGCATACGATTTACCATAAACGGCTTCCATAATTCGGCGTTCAAAATACACGGTAAAGCCTTCGTTTAGCCAAAAATCGTCCCAAGTAGCATTAGTAACCAGGTTACCACTCCAGCTATGGGCCAACTCGTGTGCAATTAAGGAAACCAAGGAACGGTCGCCAGCCAAAATAGTTGGCGTAGCAAAAGTCAATTCCGGATTTTCCATGCCACCAAAAGGGAAGCTAGGTGGCAAAACCAATACATCGTAACGGTTCCAGGCATATTTCCCATACAGCTTTTCTGCCGCAACGAGCATTTTATCCATGTCAGCAAATTCGTAGGCTGCACTGGCCATGGTAACCGGTTCGGCATAAACACCGGTGCGATCGCCAATAGGTTTAAATTCTAATTTCCCCACAGCCAAAGCCATTAAATAAGCAGGAATTGCTTTTGGTTGTTCGAAGTGGTAGGCACCGCTTTCGTTAGTGGACGCTGGGTTTATGGCACTCATTAAAGCCAAATAACCTTCATCGACCTGCACATCGGCAATGTAACTAAAACGTATACCCGGGCTGTCCTGACAAGGAATCCAGGTGCGGGCTAAAATGGCTTGCGACTGGGTAAACAAAAACGGGAATTTTTTCCCCGCAGTTTGCCCAGGCTGTAACCATTGTAAGGCAGCGGCCTCTGGTTTTGTTTTGTAGCTGATGTGCACCGTTTTGGTTTGCGGGGTAATGTTTACCACCAAAGCACTTCCGGTTACTGGTTTTTCGGCCTCAATTTTATAAACAGCCGAGCTGGTGTCTTCATCAAGAGTTACTTTTTCAATGATTAATCCTTTGGTGTCGAAGTAAATTTCTTTGGCCTCGGCCGATGTTTGAATTTTCCAATGTGTAACGGCGGAAATGGTTTTCTCAGCCATTTTTACCTTGGCTTCCCAATCTAAATGAGTAACCACGGCCACCTCCGGTTTAGCAGCGGTATGCACATCAACAGCAATTTTTTGATTGGTTTGCGACATGTCGTTTTGTTCAGTTTTGTTGTTCCCTTGGCATCCAAAAACCAGTAGGGTCAATCCAATGAAATAATTAATTCTCATAAAACAAATGTAGTATTTCAGTTGTATTGCTGCTTGTGAAGCAAAATTTTAGAATTTCAACCCAAAAATTTAAACCACATAGACACATAGTATTAATAATCAAATATTTAGTGCTATGTTTTGTGCTTGCATAACTATGATTTATCTCCTTATATTGTAGTAAACATAGCAACGCACTGCGTTGAGCCTATGTTTCTATGTGGTTAAAAAAACAGGTGAAATTGCGGATAAGCACTAATTTTAATGCGTGAAAGCAGAAATTACCATAAACCAAGCGCAACAACTGGTTGACGACTGGATTAAAACCCACGGTGTTCGTTACTTCAGCGAACTTAGCAACTTGGCAATCCTTACCGAAGAAGTTGGCGAACTGGCTCGCATTATTGTTCGCCGGTACGGAGATCAAAGCGAAAAGGAAAGCGACAAAAACAAAGACCTTGGTGATGAAATGGCCGATGTGCTTTGGGTATTGTGCTGCTTGGCCAACCAAACCGGCATAAATTTGACCGAAGCCCTGCAAAAAAACCTCGAAAAGAAAACCCTGCGCGATGCGCAACGGCATAAGGATAATGAGAAGTTGAGCTAAACGAAAATCATTATCATTTCGTTAATATTAAAAGAAGTAGAATATGAAAATTTGGAGCTTAATAGGATTCTGCAGCCTAAGCTTATTAGTAAGTTGCAAGAAGGACGCAACTGGTTTTCTAGACACATCATGCCCCGAGCAAAACTTGGTTCAGATAAATTCTGTAACTGAATTTAAAGACCATTATATTATACAACTTCAGCCGGATGCTGAGCTACAAAAAGTAATGCAGCAATTGCCAGAAATGGAACGAAAGCAGGTGCTAAAATCAAAAATTGAGCAGTTGTTGTTAAGCATCCCAGCAGGGAATAATATTTTAATTGAACAGCTGTTTACGAATATTTTTCAGGGGTTTAGTGCTACACTATCGCCATTGGAACAGCAGCAACTCGCCAACCAGCCTTGGATAAAGCTAATAGAGCCGGTTAAATTGGCCAAAGCTGTTGCCAATTGCGAAAGTGGTTCCATTCCAATTGACAATAAGCAAATTATTCCCTACGGCACCATTAAAGTTGGTTCTGGTGATGGAACAGGTAAACGGGCGTGGGTACTGGATTCTGGCGTAGACACCGACCACCCGGATTTGGTGGTAAATACTACTTTAAGTCGCAATTTTATTAATAACATGTTGTTGAGCCCAGTAAATACCAATGCCGAGGACGACAATGGGCACGGCACCCATGTTTCGGGTATTATAGCTGCTAAAAACAACGGATTTGGCACCTTGGGTGTGGCCGCCGGAGCCGAAATTGTACCGATAAAAGTATTGGGTGCCGATGGAACCGGCTCGAGCACTTCAATATTAATGGGCTTGGATTACGTGCTTGGCGTTGCCGCTGCAGGCGATGTGGTAAATATGAGTTTGGGTAGTGAACCGAGTTCCTTAATCGATTTGTCGGTGGAAAACCTAGGCCAGAAAGGCATTTTTGTAACCATTGCGGCCGGTAATGAAAGCGATGATGCCAACAATTATTCACCAGCTCGTGCCAATGGCACCAACCTGTTTACGGTATCGGCCATTGACGTCAACAACCGTTTTTCGCCCTACTCCAATTTCAATAATCCGCCGGTTGACTATGCCGAACCGGGTTCATCGGTATTATCAACCTATTTGGATGGCCAATACCGCTACCTAAGTGGAACATCGATGTCGGCTCCACACATGGCCGGAATAGTGCTTTTGCAGGGATTAAACTTCGCCACCGAAGGAACCGCGACGGCCGACCCGGATGGAAATGCGGATAAGATTGCGGTGCTGAGGTAGAGATTCTTTCCTGCGTTCAGAATGACAAAAAGGTTTCAGAACGACCCGGAATAACTCGGGGCAGGCAAAGCCGAAGGCCAATTAATTAGCGGTAAACACCATTCGTTTGCTGGCCATTACTTTTTCTGCAATGACCAATTGGTAGGTGAAAACACCGGTTGCGTTGTAGCCGTGTTCGTAAACCACCTCATTCATACCCGATTTTAACACTACCGGAAGACGTTTAACCTCGCGCCCTTGCAAATCGACGATTGAAATATAAGCCGATTGATTGGTCAGTTTTTCAGGAACAATAAAACCAATGGCCGTAGCCTCATCAAACGGGTTTGGTGTGTTTTGCAACAATTCAATTTCGTTGCCTTGTGCTTCCAAATCGTTGATTCCGGTATTGCTGATAGATAGTCGCTGCTCGGTAGCAAAAAGGCTTTCTACCCCATTTTCATCAACCGCTGCTACGCTAATAAAATAACTCTTGTTAAAACTAACGGCAAATGAATCGACCATTGATGCCGTAATGGTTCTTATGGTATCAAAATCGGTATTGCTTCCTGTTCGAACACCTATGCGGTATTGTGGAGCCATGAACTCCGAGGTAATATTTACTTTTAAAGTGTTACTGGTTCCCTGAGATAAGTTAAATGTTGGCGCATCTGGCCCTATTGCCGCCATTGCCGCTGCGTTTCCATTTATGGCGGCATTTCTACCCAAATAGTTAAAATCGACAAAGAAACTATCAATAACCGCATCGCTATTGGTGTCAATGCCAAGAATGTCATCAGAAGTGTGTTGTCGATCGGTATAACCTGCTCCATTGCTCGCATCACCGTGTTCGTTGGCCGATGTAAAACGCATAGCTGTAAATCCTTGTTCGCGAAACGGTTTATGGTCTCCTCCTCTACCAAACCGATCTTCAGCCGTCATCACAGAGATTTGCATCGGCACTAATACCATCGGAAGAAGTTCTTCCTGATATTCCAATTTTATGAAACGGACTAGATTTTTATGGTCGGAAAATGCCGAACCACTTGAAAACAAACGAACCTGCGTGCTGTCAATATCATTAAGACCTGGGCAGCTTGGCGAAGAAGAGGTTTTACCGCAAATAATGCCGCCAATTACATCGTTATTGAGCACCGCTTTCACCTTTATTCCGCTGTTTTTGCAATAGAGCGCAAAAGCATTTCCGCCATACAAACCTTGTTCTTCACCAATTACCACTAAAAAAACGATGGTATTTTTGAAGGTATATGCACTCATCGTTCTGGCCAATTCCATAACCAAGGCGGTACCCGTGGCATTGTCTTCAATTCCTTCGGCAACGCAAGCGGTATCGCACAAATCCTTGCAACGACTATCTATGTGGACTTCGATAATAATAACCGACTTGTCGGCGGTGTCGGTTCCAGGCAAAGTGGCAAAAATATTTCTGTGTTGATTTTGGCCACAGATGCTCTGATTAAACTGCAAATAGGAAGGAATTAGCCGCCCGCCGGAAGCAGTGCTGAAATCTTCGAACTTGCTATAAACCCATCGTCGGGCCGCACCAATTCCAATAACCGCAGAAACCGTGTCGGCACCAGTGTTCCTGTTTTTAAAGGTAGCCAGTTTAAGTATGCTCGACTTTAATGAATCGGGGTTAATGTTATTTTGCAAACCAGCAACAACGGTTGAATGATTTACCACTTGTCCGGGCGCATAAACTGTCGGGTTGTAGTTCCCTTTAAGAATAGCATCAACCGTGGGATTTGTAACCGAAATGTTTGTTGGCGTTTGGCCGAAAACCAAAGCCGTTAAAAGAATTCCGAAAAAACTAAGACCTATTGATTTCATACACTTGGGAAATTTAGACTGCCGAAGTTAATAGGGTGAGTTGGTTCTTTTTACGTTCAAATTCACGCAAACTTGCAATCGCATATAAGCAAAAATGCCCCGAATAGCTATGCTAATCGAGGCACCCGATATTTTCAAATTCTTATCTTAATTACATGTGGCGTCCACTTCTTTGGTTGCACAACCACATCCGCCGTGCGAATGTTCTTTCTCTTCTTTAAAAGAAACACGCTGATTAAGGCCCAATTTGGCAAACAACTTCATGTCATTATCTTCACTTGGGTTGGGGGTGGTTAGCAACTTATCGCCCGCAAAAATTGAATTGGCACCAGCCATAAAACAAAATGCCTGCCCTTCTTCGCTCATGGAAAGTCGTCCTGCCGAAAGACGCACCATGCTCTTTGGCATTAAAATGCGAGCTGTGGCAATCATTCTAACCATGTCAAATACGTGAACCTCCTCTTGATTCTCTAACGGAGTTCCTTCAACGGCTACCAATTTATTAATCGGAACACTTTCGGGTTGTGGATTAAGATTAGCTAAGGTTTGCAACATACCAATGCGGTCGGTATCGTCTTCGCCAAGACCAATAATTCCACCAGAACAGATGGTTAAACCGGCTTTACGCACGTTTTCCAATGTTTCCAAACGGTCATCGTAAGTGCGGGTGGTAATTATGTCTTCGTATTTTTCTTCTGAAGTATCCAGGTTATGGTTGTAGGCGTACAAACCAGCCTCTTTTAAACGAGATGCCTGGTGTTCGTTAATCATGCCTAGGGTGGCACAAACCTCTAGACCCATGTCATTAACCTCTTTTACCATCTCGATAACCTTGTCGAAGTCGCGATTATCGCGTACTTCACGCCATGCGGCACCCATGCAAAAACGGGTCGATCCTGCATTTTTGGCTTTCAGCGCATTGTCCAAAACAATGTTTTTGTCCAACAACTTATGTACATCAACTCCTGTGCTGTAACGCGCAGCTTGCGGACAATATGCACAATCCTCAGGACATCCACCGGTTTTAATGGAAAGTAAAGTACAAACCTGAACTTCGTTGGCCGTTTGGTACTGGCGGTGAACCGTGGCAGCTTGAAAAACCAGTTCCAATAACGGTTGGTTGTAAATAGCCTCAATCTCAGCGCGTGTCCAGTTGGTTCTTGTCTCAGTCATAAGTCGTAAAAAGATTGCTGCGAAAATATAGAAAAATGCAACTCTACTGCTTAGAATCGATTTTTTAGAAAAAAACTCTACAGACGTTCGAGCGAAACACTCACCGCATTTCCCCCAAAACCAACCGCATTAACCAGTATAGTTTTTAGTGATATAGGTTTCACAAAATTTGCCTCCCAAGGTAAACCGACAAAGGTTTGATGCTGCAACATAAGCAGGGCAAATTCTACACTCAATGCGCCTGAGGCACCAAGTGTGTGGCCGATTTTCCACTTGTTGGTAGTGAGTAATGGCAATTCGTTTCCAAAAACGTTTTTAATCGCTTTAAACTCCGCGTCATCGCCTTTTTTAGTGCCTGGCGCATGCATTACCACCGCATCAATTTCTTTGGATTCAATTCCTTCGAGCGCCATGAGCATAGCTTTTTGCATGCTCTCTCCATCGGCTGAAATAGAGCTGCCGTGAGTAATGGCTTCGGTGGCATAACCAATTGACCTTATTTTGAATTTGGCTTGATTCAAATTTTTGTCCAACAAAAACATACCGCAACCCTGTCCCAACACCATGGTATTTGTTGGTTTTGAAAAATCGAAAGCCCGGCAAGGATATTCGCATGTATGGTCATCGGCATAAATGCGCATTGCCTGCATTTGAGCAATGGTAAACGGAGTTAGCGGAGCCTCACTTCCACCAGCAATGAAAGTTTCTGAAAAACCAGCTTTAATCCAGGCACAGGCATTTACCAAGGCATGTAACGCGGTACTGCAGGTAATGGAATGACTTAACGCTATTCCGTTCAGTCCTAAATCTTGTGCAACCCAGCTACTTAAATTACCTAAGGTGGTGGCAGGTGAGGATTGCGGTGATGTTTTTCCCGTTTCCTGAAACTCCTGATAGAACGCTTCAAAAAGCGTTGTTGCTCCGCGCGATGAGCCCAAGTTAATTCCGCAGTTTTTGCTAATTCGTTCGGCATTCAATTGTCTGGCGGTCAAAATAGACATCAGCACTGTTGGGTCGAGTGCTTTGTATTTGTGATTTTCAGCAGCCAGTATTTCAAGCGCTTTTGATGTTGGCTCTTGCAGTCCAGCCACCAGATTATCATTGACCAACGATATGCAATGTTTTGGCAATAGATAGGCCTGCCAAATTTCATCCGGCGTGTTACCTAGCGGAGAAACCGAAGCCCAATCTAAAATACCTATATCAACTATCATGGTCTAAAATCGGGGCGAAAGTAAGAGATTGTTGTAGATTAACCGAAAGGATTTAGTGATGATAAATTGCTAATTTCATTTCTTACCTTTGTAAATAAACCACAGTATGGATTTCTCCGCTCAAAAACTTGACTTAATCCAATGGATTGCGGAATTAAAGGATGTTTCCTTATTAAAACGCATTCAGGAACTGCGCCTAAAAAGTATTGATTCAGATTGGGCCTCCATGCTTACCGAAGAAGAAAAGACCTCCGTGTCATCTGGACTGGAAGATATAGAAAAAGGCAAAGTTATAGAACATACGGAAGTTCAAAAGCGCTATGCCAAGTGGTTATAAGATTAGGTGGTCAGAAACAGCCGCCACACGCTTGAATGAAATTTACGACTACCTTGAACACTGCTGGACAAGCCGTGAAATCAAAAACTTCTCCATACAGCTGGAGCGATCATTAAAGATAAGCGCTAATCAGCCCGAAACATTTCCGTCAAGTAAATATTTCGGAGGCGCTAGGAAGTGTGTAGTGAATAGACACCAAAGCCTATTCTATATTGTTCAAAACAATTATGTTATTATTATTACACTTCATGATCACAGGATGAAGGCTTAATCATCCCTCACCGTTCAAGTAAACTAAAAAACCGCTACCGGACTTAGCCAATAGCGGTTTCAACATAACTAACGGTTGGTCGGATAAACTTATCCGGCCAATACTTTTTTAACCATTTCAGAGATTGATTTACCATCAGTTTTGCCAGCCAATTGCTTGGAGGCAGCTCCCATTACTTTGCCCAAATCACCAGGGCCGGCAGCACCAACTTCGGCAACAATAGCTTTTACCGCTGCTTCCAATTCGGCTGGAGTAAGTGGTTTTGGCAGGTAGGCAGCAATAACATCGGCTTGCAGCATTTCCTCGGCCAACAAATCCTCGCGGTTTTGGGTACGATAAATATCGGCCGCTTCGATGCGTTGTTTTTGCAATTTCTGCAGAATCTTAATGCCAGTTTCTTCATCAATACTTCCATCACCACCTTTGGTGGCTTCAAGCAGCAAAGCCGATTTAATCGCTCTCAAAGCATTTAGTTTTTCTTTCTCTTTGGCCAACATCGCTGTTTTGATGTCGGCGTTTATTTTTTCAGTTAAATCCATGTCTATGACTTAATCTACGTTGTCATGTAAAAAGCTATTCCCCTTGCGAATTTCACCATCTTCAGAAATTGAGAAGCGGCTGTATGTGTTTTCGCTACTGTGAGCCGTGTTGCTCAAACGCAAATTTTTACGAGCAATAGCGGGTTCTTTCTCCAAATCGGCTAAGCCAGAGGTAGAGCGAAGTTTCATGTTCAACTCTTTAATTTTGTTGAAACGCTCTTCCATTAGCTTCTGCTGCTCGGTAGTGGAAAGCTTTTTGTTGGCAGGAATTGCATCTTCCTTTTCCGCTTTATTTACCGGTGCTTTCGCCTCACTTACTTGTGTTTCCGCTTTTGGACTATTTCCTTCATCATCCAAGGTAAAATAAACACGCTCTGATGAGGTAGAAATTTGGTTGGTTCTTTCCTCTACCACATTGTTGTTTGACTGATTATCGAACAAATCAATTTCCAGCGGTTTCTCATTATCCGTATTTATGGAAAATGTAGTTTCGTTGCGCGACATTACATACGGCTCATCCTCATCAGCGGTTGGTGCTGTTGGTTCAAATAATCCGTTTGTGCGCTCGGTTGGCGAAACCATTGGTTTTTCAACCGGTTTCATATCATCGGCCAAAAGGGTCACATTTCGTTCCGGCTCCTGCGTCTGCTCGAAAGCCACATTTATTTTGGCTTGAAAACCAGTGGCCACTACACTCACTCTTATTCGGTCTTCTAATGTTTCGTCAACGCCATAACCCCAAATTAAGTCTGTGCTTACACCGGCGGCTTGCTGAATGTATTCGGTAATCTCGAATACTTCTTCCATCATTACATTGTAGTTTCCAATGGTGATGTTTAGCAATACGTATTTCGCGCCGTTTATGTCGTTATCGTTCAGCAATGGCGACTCTAAAGCCGTTTCAACGGCTTTGCGCGCGCGGCCTTCGCCTTCTGCTTCACCTGAACCCATGATGGCTAAACCAGAGTTGCTCATCACGGTTTTCACATCGTTCATGTCCACGTTAATCTCGCCAGTAATCGAAATTACTTCAGCGATTCCGCGGGCAGCAACGGCAAGTACGTCATCGGCCATAGAGAAGGCTTCTTTCAACGTCATGTTGCCATAAATTTCGCGCAGCTTGTCATTTTTCACCACCAACAGGGTGTCGCAAGCATCGCGCATTTCTTTCATACCTGCCTCGGCTTGTTCTTTGCGCTTACGCCCTTCGAACGTAAAAGGAACGGTTACAATACCGACGGTAAGTATTCCCATTTCTTTGGCCAGCTTGGCAATAATAGGCGCAGCACCGGTGCCGGTACCACCTCCCATACCGGCTGTAATAAATACCATTGTGGTATTTTTGGCCATCACGGCTCTAAGGTCATCAATGGTTTCGATGGCGGCATTTTTCCCAACTTCAGGAATTGCTCCGGCACCGTTTCCACCTGTTAGGCTTTCGCCCAATTGTATTTTTGTAGGCACAGGACTTACATCAAGCGCCTGGCGGTCGGTGTTGCAAACAATGAAGTCTACACCGCGTATTCCTTGACGGAACATGTGGTTTACAGCATTGCTTCCACCACCACCAACACCTATCACCTTAATGATAGATGACTGGTCTTTGGGCAAATCGAACTGCATCATAATGGTTATTTTTTGTTAGTTATGTTATAGTAAAGCTTATTGAACTTCTTCGTCGAAAATGGTACCCGTTAGTTTCTTAAATTTCTCTAAAATGCTTCCGCGTGTCTCGCCTTTAGAATGTCCCTTAACAGTAGTCTCTTCCTGCAATTGTGCAATTGGCGTGCTGCGTTGAAAACCACGTAACACCAAACCAATACCTGTGGCGTATGCCGGTCCAACCAACTCTTCGTTGCAAACCTTTGCCAAATGCTCGTTGGGGTAACCAACACGGGCATGTAAGCCGGTCATGTATTCGAACAATTGAGCCAGGTGTTTTAGTTTGGCACCACCACCAGTTATTACCACACCGGCAATTAGTTGGCGTTCGAAACCTGAGTTTCTGATTTCATAATGCGCCATGCCAATAATCTCTTCCATTCTGGCCTGAATAATAGAGGCGAGGTTTTTAAGCGAGATTTCTTTAGCCGGCAAATTGTGTAAACCCGGTATGCAAACAATTTCATTCTCCTGGTTTTCCATCGACAAGGCCGATCCAAATTTCACTTTCAGTGATTCGGCTTGACGTTTTAGAATGGAACAGCCCAATCGAATGTCTTCGGTAATCACATTACCTCCGAAAGGAATAACTGCGGTGTGGCGGATAATACCGTCTTGAAAAATGGCAATATCCGTTGTTCCACCACCAATATCTATCAGTGCTACACCAGCTTCTTTGTCTTCTTTGCTCAATACCGCATCGGAAGAAGCAAGTGGCTCTAGTATTAATTCATCAATTTTCAATCCCGCACGTTCAACGCAGCGATATATGTTTTTTATGGCGGCTATCTGGCCGGTAATAATGTGAAAGTTGGCCTCTAAACGCACCCCAGACATACCGATGGGATCTTTAATTCCCTGCTCGTTGTCGACAATATATTCTTGTGGCAATACATGTATAATGGCTTCTCCCGGGGGCATTACCAACTTGGTCATGTCTTCAATAAGCGCATCTACATCGCGTTGCGAAATTTCATCTTCGTGGCTTTTACGGGTATGAATACCACGGTGTTGCAGCGAGCGAATGTGCTGTCCGGCAATACCCACATTAACCGTAGAAATATCGACATTGGCTTTTTGCGAAGCTTCATCCACCGCCTGACGAATACTATCAACGGTTTGGCCAATGTTTGCCACCACACCGCGGTTTACTCCCACGCTGTCGGCTTTGCCCATGCCAATAATTTCTATTTTACCGTGTTCGTTTTTACGACCTATCAGACAGGCTATTTTGGTAGTTCCTATGTCAAGGCCAACGATTAGTTCTTCATTCATAGCGGTATTTCTTTTATGGTGCACACTACCTGGTTATCAAACTTCAAGCTTATCTTACTGTATCGGTTCCAATCGCTGTAAGGAAGACCTTCTTTATAGAACACCATCAGTCTCTCAAACTTGGCTTGTAAATCGGTAGTATTTCCCAATTCAATATTATGGCTTCCTACCCTTGGTATTAATTCGAATTCCTGATTTTCATTAACATAGGCATGTTGAATCTGTGCTTTCCAGAAAGAATCTTTGCTCACAAATGCTGCCAATTCATAAATTTCATCAAACAGCGTCAACTTTTTAATGCTATCATTTTCAGATAGATAACTCATATTTAAGTTTCTAAATCGCTGATTTATCTCGCCACTAACCACCAAAACCCGGGCTGAATAATTTTTGGACAATGGCATGTATTTCCCTTCATCATCAATGTAATATCCGCTTCCGCGCTTGGGCATTACCCGTACCAAAGGTTTGCGTTGCGTAATATTTGCCTTCAATTTTCCGTCGAGCGTAACATAAACGGCCACCTTTTTTACCTCGGGCAATTGCATTATGGCTTGTTCAATGGCGTTTACGTTGATGGCAGTTACCGGCATTCCAGCCACTTTATCGTGCACGGTTTTTATTTTGTAATCCACATCTTCGCGCGAAACGAAAAACAAACCCGAATCCTCATCAAGCACCAATTCCAATTCGGTGCACAGCCTTTCCTGCCGCTGCACAGCAGTAAAACCAACCAAAACGGTTATTACCAGAATTAGCGAGCCCCAGGTCAATATGTTTTTCCAGTTAATCACGAACGGCTACTTTGTCTTTAATTCCTTCTTTTATGGCCATCACCAATCTGTCTATATCGCCAGCGCCAAGGGTTACCACAATATCTGTATCGGCTTTTACCAATTTGGCCACCAACTCCTCTTTGGTTACCAAACTTTTTTGTGCGTTTTGAATGCGTTTCAGCAAAGCCTCGGCATTTACCCCGGGCAATGGCAACTCGCGAGCTGGGTATATTTCCAGCAGAAATATTTCATCAAATTGAGCCAAACTTTGCGCAAAACCTTCCATAAAATCGCGGGTTCTGGTAAACAAATGCGGCTGAAAAACGACAGTGATTTTGCGTTCCGGATACATCATCCGCAGGCTTTGTCTTACCGCATCAATTTCTGAAGGGTGGTGTGCATAATCATCAATATATACCTGACCTTTTGTTTTTACATGGTAGTGAAAACGCCTGTCGACCCCGGTAAAACTCATAAATGCCTGACTAATCAACTTGTCGGCAATGCCCAATTGTTTCGCAACCAAATAAGCAGCCATGGCGTTTTGAACATTATGAATTCCAGGTAAGGCTATGGCAAACTGCCGCTCATCGGGCCCCTGAACAATGCTAAACTGAAACATGCCTTCGCTTGGCATTATCTCAATTGCATTTACCATGGCCGAACAATTAATGCAGTAAGTAAGTGCCGGTTGGTGCAAGTTTAGTTTCTGGTAGGCCGGCTGATGAATAATTAATTTGCCGTTAGGCAGTATTTGCTTGATGAAACTCCTGAATCCATTTAGAAACTCTTGCTCATCGCCATAAATATCGAGGTGGTCGGCATCGGCACTGGTGATTACGGCAATTTGCGGATGCAGCGTTAAAAACGACCGGTCAAACTCATCGGCTTCTACCACCAACCATTTTGGGTTTTCGTTGAGCACGTAGTTCGAGCCAAAGTTATTGGCTATTCCACCTAAAAATGCACTAAACGGAACACCAGCAACTTTTAATACATGGGCAATTAGACTACTTGTAGTCGTTTTTCCATGTGTACCGGCAACTGCAATGGTGGGTATGTTTTGAGAAATCCAACCCAACACTTGTGAGCGCTTGAAAAAGCGGTATTCACCCAGCGTAAAAAATTGAAACAATTCACTGGTTTGAGGAACTGCCGGGGTGTACACCACCAACACTTCATCCTTGTTGGTAGCCAAAAATTCTTTATCAAGTGCATCAACCTTATCGGTAAACGTGATTACAGCCCCCTCTTCAATTAACTTATCGGTAAGCGCACTTGGCGTTTTGTCGTAACCGTAAACCGACCTTCCTTGCTGCAAAAAATAGCGCGCTATGGCACTCATGCCTATGCCGCCAATGCCCAAAAAGAATATTTTATTTACCTCAAGATTGGTCATTGCAATACCAATTTTTCAATTTCTGTAACAATAGCCTCTGTAGCCGATGGCTTGGCAATCTCTTTTATTTTACCGGCCAATTCCAGTCGTTTGCCACGATTATTTAATAAGGAAATGGCAGTATCTATCAGGCTAGCGGCTGCATCGGCTTCTTTTACCATTAATGCCGCATTTTTCGAAACCAATGCCTGCGCATTTTTGGTCTGATGGTCTTCGGAAACGTAAGGCGATGGCACCAATATGGCCGGTTTACCAACCACACACAACTCGGTAATGGCAAGAGCTCCGGCTCTGGAAACTACCACATCGGCAGCGGCATAAGCCATGTCCATTTCGCGAATAAACGGTTGAACCACTATTTCCTTTGGCAATTGCTTTAGCTCCAATTCATTTTGCTGATAAAACAACTTGCCGGTTTGCCAAATAAGCTGAAAACCAGCTTCAATAAGCTTTTGATAACCGCTAAGCACGGCTTGATTAATGCTTCTTGCCCCCAAACTTCCGCCCACACAAAGCAACACTGGCTTTTCGTTATCCAAACCGAATAAGGTTAAGGCCTCGGCGTGTTTATTATCCGTATTTATTATGCTTTCGCGAACGGGATTTCCGGTAAGCACCAATTTATTTTTAGGAAAGAATTGATCCAGCTTATCGTAGGCTACACAAATGGTGTTTACGCGTTTGGCTAACAGTTTATTGGTAATTCCCGGAAACGAATTTTGTTCTTGAATAAGTGTAGGAATGTTCTTTTTCTGGGCCATGAAAAGCAGCGGCCCACTGGCGTAACCACCAACACCTATAACCACTTGCGGCTTAAACCGGTCAATTATTTTGCCTGCTTTGAATAAGCTTTTTACCAGTTTGATAGGGAACGAAAGGTTTTTAAGACTCAACGAACGGTGCAAGCCCGCAATGTTAAGCCCTTCAATGTTGTAACCTGCCTGCGGAACTTTCTCCATTTCCATTCTTCCCAATGCGCCAACAAAAAGTATATCCACATTCGGATGTCTTCTTCTTAATTCATCGGCAATAGACAATGCCGGAAAAATATGCCCCCCTGTTCCTCCTCCGCTGATGATAACCTTACGCAATTTCATATGCAAATAATTTTTTAGTTACGGTCATATGGTATAGCCTTATATACCTAAGCTTGACAAATGCTAGCTATTAGTTAGGCTATTTCATACTGTGGTCCTCCTTCGGTTTCTGGTTGATTTTCGTTTTTGGTATATACACTTCGGCTAATACTCAGTATTATACCTATAGATATGCACGTAAATAAAGTTGATGTACCTCCCATGCTCACCAATGGCAAGGGCTGACCAGTTACCGGAATAAGATTTACCGCCACCGACATGTTTACCAAGGCCTGTATGACCAGCATTAAACTTAGACCCAGTGCGGCAAAGGTGCCAAAGAGTTTGGGGCATTTTAAAGCAATTTGCACCGAGCGCAACAGCAAAGCCAGATAAAGCAGCAATACACCAATTCCGCCAATAATAGAGCCATATTCCTCGACTATGTAAGCGTAAATCATATCGGAATAAGGATGCGGCAAGAAGTTTCTTGAGTTTCCGGTACCCGGGCCGTGCGGGAAAATGCCTCCACTGGCAATGGCGTATTTGGCGTGCTCTACCTGATAATTCCCTTCTTCGTCACCACTATTGAAATTGACTAAACGGTTTTGCCAGGTTTTAGCCCGTGGAAGCAAATCGGGGGCTACGAACGAAATACCAATAATTAAGCCCACACCCACTATGCCTAAACCAATAACAGAAGCCAGTTGCTTAACTGGAATTCTACCTAAAAAAAGCATGACAAAACACACCAGAAACACCAGCGCAGCCGTAGAGAAGTTAGCGGGTAAAATCAGTCCACATATTAGCCCAACATAAACCAATATGGGTAGTAGCACCCTTTTGTAATCCTGAACTTCGTTTTGTCGTTGCGCTAAAAGTCGTGCCACCACAAGCACGATAACTATTTTGGCAAAGTCGGAAGTTTGGAAACTCTGGTTGATGATAGGAATGGTTAACCAGCGGTTGGCGTTGTTTAGGTTGGTTCCTTTTACCAGCGTTAAGGCCAGTAAACCTGCGGCAACCCAAAACATTATCATGCCTATTTTGGCGTACAAAGTAAACTTAACCCGATGGGCTTGGTACATCATGTAAAACCCAAGCGCAATCATTATTACGTGGCGAATAAGGTAGTATTCGGTATCGCCATCTTTGTTTTTTACAGCCAGTGTAACGATAGAACCGTATACAGCCAAGACACTAAACAAACCAAGTAATAACACTATTACCCAGATCGCCCGGTCGCCTTGTAAGTATGTAAACAGTTTCTTCATTATTTTTTATGATTGCACGGATTAGGATGATTACACTGATTAGTTTATCGCGTAATTTTTAATCCTTAATTCTCAATTTGTTATTCTCTAAATCGTTAATTCTTAATCAAAATCTATTGTCTTTTGTCTAATAATCTTTTGTCCAAAAATTAAAGTCCTTTCACCGCAATTTTAAACTGACGGCCGCGGTCTTCGTAGTTTTCAAATAGGTCGAAACTTGCGCAGGCTGGCGATAGTAAAACCATGTCTCCGTTGGTGCCCAAATCGTAACCCAAGTGAACGGCTTGCTGTGCCGATTGTGCTTCAACAATGGTTTCTACGGTTCCGCGAAAAGCATTGATAATTTTACCGTTGTCGGTTCCTAGGCAAATAATGGCTTTTACTTTTTCTTTTACCAAGGCCATCAACTCGGTGTAGTCGTTGCCTTTATCTACTCCACCAACTATCCATATTACCGGCTTGGTTACACTTTCCAAGGCATACCAAGTAGAATTAATATTGGTCGCTTTGCTGTCGTTTACGAATTCTATTCCGTGAACGTTGGCCACAAACTCCAAGCGGTGTTCTACCCCTTGAAAATCGCTAAGGCTTTCGCGAATTACCTCTTTACGGATATCTAAAACTCGTGCTGCAATGGCCGATGCCATTGAGTTGTGCAGGTTGTGTTTTCCTTGCAGGGCTAGTTCATGAATAGACATAGTAAATGGATTATGTTGGTTTAAAAAAGTTATTTCGTTGTTGTTGGCTACCGCACCGGTAGTGTTGTTTGTATTTATTCCGAATGCCAGCAATTGTGCGTTGATGGACATTTCTTTCATTTTCTTGTTCGTCTCAACATCTTCGGCATTGTAGATGAAGAAATCGTTGGCATCCATGTTGGCTACAACCTGAAGTTTTGAAGCCACGTAGTTTTCCATTTTATACTCGTACCGATCTAAATGGTCGGGGGTAATGTTGGTTAAAATGGCTATGTAAGGCTTAAACTTTACGGTTCCGTCCAATTGAAAACTGCTCATTTCAATCACCCAGTAATCCTTATCGCCGTTAACCAATTGAAGCGCCCAACTTTGCCCTACGTTTCCGGCCAAGCCCACATTCAAACCAGCCTTGGTTAAAATGTGGTAGGTAAGCAGTGTGGTAGTGGTTTTTCCGTTACTACCTGTAATGGCAATTACCTTTCCCTTGCTATATCTGAAGGCAAATTCCAGTTCATCAATTATGGCAATTCCCTTTTCGCGCGCTTGTTTTACAATGGGTGCTTTTTCAGGAATACCGGGACTTTTAATTATTTCAGCCGCTTCGAGAATACGCTCGACAGTATGACCACCTTCTTCAAATTCAATTCCCGCTTCGGTCAGTTGCTCCTTGTAGTTTTCTTTTATTACTCCAAAATCAGATACAAAAACAGCGAACCCATGCTTCTGAGCCAGCAACGCAGCACCAACACCACTTTCCCCTGCTCCGAGGATGGCGATATAATTATTGGGTGTATTGCTTTCTGTATTCATTGCTGTTGGCCTTTAGCTGTTGGCTATTGAATTGGTTAACTATATTTTAGTGATGTATCTCTTTTTAGCCAATGGCTAAGTGCCAAAAGCTAATTGCCTATTTTATCTCAATTTCAATGTCACAATGGTTAAAACCGCCAACAAAATCCCTACAATCCAAAAGCGGGCTACAATTTTGCTTTCAGGAATTCCCCTTTTCTGGTAATGGTGGTGTAACGGACTCATCAGTAAAATCCTTCTGCCTTCGCCATATTTCCGTTTGGTGTACTTGAAATAGCTAACCTGCACCATAACCGACAGATTTTCGACCAAGAAAACACCGCATAACACTGGAATCAATAATTCTTTACGAATGGCAATGGAGAACACGGCTATAATTCCGCCTAATGCCAGCGAACCGGTGTCGCCCATAAATACCTGAGCCGGATACGAGTTAAACCACAAGAAACCGATACAAGCCCCCACAAATGCACTGATAAAAACCACCAGCTCGCCCGAGTTGGGGATGTACATGATGTTCAGGTAATCGGCAAAAATGAAGTTACCACTCAGGTAAGCAAATACGGCAAGTGTAAGCCCTATAATACCTGATGTTCCAGTGGCTAAACCGTCCAATCCATCGGTTATGTTTGCCCCGTTTGATACGGCAGTTACAATAAAAATAACAATGGGGATAAAAATTAGCCAGCCGTATTTTGTGGCATTATCGCCCATAAACCACAGCAACCACGAGTAGTTGAACTCATTGTCCTTTACAAAAGGAATGGTCGTGGTTAGTTCTTTCGATTTTTCCCAATCGTAGGTACTTTGGTATTCTGTTACTTCGCCCGACACATTGAAAGCTTGTTGGCGGTGATGTTGGGTGTTTTCTTTGGTATAAACCCCCGGATGGAAGTAAAGCGCAGCACCAACAATGGCACCAATGCTTATCTGACCCAGTATTTTAAACTTGCCGGCCAGTCCTTCTTTGTTCTTTTTAAATACTTTGATGTAATCGTCCAGAAACCCAATTAAACCCAACCAAACCGTGGTAAGCAACATCAATTGAATGTAGATATTGGTCAGGTTGGCAAACAACAAAGTAGGAATAAGAATAGATGCCAGAATCATCAATCCACCCATGGTTGGGGTGCCTTGCTTTTGCATTTGGCCTTCTAAACCAAGGTCGCGAACGGTTTCACCAACTTGCTTGTAACGCAGGTAATTGATAATGCGTTTGCCATAAACCATCGAAATGATAAGCGAAACGATAACCGACATGCCTGCACGGAACGAGATGTACTGAAACACCCCCAGGCCAGGCACGTTCCAAACTTTGTCGAGATAGGTAAATAAGTGGTACAGCATTACTTTTTCAGTATTTTAAGTGTTTCCGTAACAATTTCTAGGTCGTTGAATGGGTGTTTTACCCCTTTTATTTCCTGATAGGTTTCGTGACCTTTTCCAGCAATCAGAATAATATCGCCAGCTTTGGCCTCGATACAAGCCGATTTTATGGCTTCACGTCTATCTTCAATCAAAGAATACTTCATGTAGTAATTGGGCGCAACGCCAACCTTCATTTCATTCAATATTTCCTTTGGATCTTCGGTTCGTGGATTGTCGCTGGTAAGAATTACCCGATCGCTATTTTCTGTAGCAATGGCAGCCATTACCGGGCGTTTGGTTTTATCGCGATCGCCACCACACCCCACCACGGTAAATATTTGTTCATTGCCAGAACGGATGTCGTGCAGGGTGCGCAACACATTTTTCAAGGCATCGGGGGTATGGGCATAATCAACCACGGCAGTAATTCCGGTGGTGGTTTTAAAATACTGGAATCTTCCGGCCACGGCTTCCAGGTTGCTAATCACGGTTAAAACCTGCAGGCCATCTTGCCCCAATCGCACGGCAGTTGCATAAATGGCGGCCAGGTTATAGGCATTAAACTTGCCAATTAATCGGGTAAATACCTCGCGACCATCAAGTTGAATGTGCAAGCCACTGAACTGATTATCAATGATTTTTACCTTGTAATCGCTGGGTGTAAGTAGCGAATAGGTGAATTTTTTTGCTTTGCAGTTTTGCACCATCACACCTCCGTTGGCATCGTCCTTGTTTACCAGCGCAAAAGCCGTTGACGGAAGGTTATCGAAAAACTGTTTTTTGGCGGCTATGTACGCGTCAAAAGTCTTGTGGTAATCTAAATGGTCGTGCGTAATGTTGGTAAATACCCCACCTACAAACTGAAGGCCGGCAATGCGCTCTTGCACCACTGCATGGCTGCTTACCTCCATAAAACAATGGCTGCAACCCGCTTCTACCATTTCGCGAAGCAACTTGTTTAGGTTAACCGGATCTGGCGTTGTGTGTGTAGCCGGAACTTCCTGATTGTGAATTTTATTTACAACAGTTGAAAGCAAACCGCACTTAAAACCAAGGTCTTTAAACAACTGGTAAAGGAGCGTGGCAACCGTTGTTTTGCCATTGGTTCCTGTAATGCCCACCAGCTTTAATTCGTTCGATGGGTTGTCGAAATAATTGGCCGCAATTAAACCCAATGAAAGTGTAGAGTCAATTACTTTCACGTAGGTAATTCCATCTTGAACTTCAGTTGGAAACTCTTGGCAAACCACTGCAATTCCGCCTTTTTGCAAGGCCATGGGTATAAAATCGTGCCCATCGACTTGGGTACCTGAAGTAGCAATAAACAAACCGTTTTTTTGCACAGCCCGGCTGTCGGCAGTAAGGCCTTCAATGGCAATGTTGGTAGAGCCTATCACCTCTACCATGCGGCAACCGTATAATATGTCTTTCAGTAACTTCACGAAAGTCCTAGTGTTATTAATTGAGTTTGATTTATTGAAGTACCCGCAGGAACCGATTGCCATTTAACAATGCCCTTGCCCACCACTTCAACCTTAATTCCAGAATTTTCCAGTAAAAAGAGTGCGTCCTGCAAGCCCATGCCTACCACATTTGGAACCTGCGAACCACCAATGCCGCTCACATTTGATGACCGGGCAATAATTGATTTTCCGTTGGCTTGCGTAGTAACCCACTCCGACTCGCTTGCGCCATTTTTAACCGGAATCTTTAAGGCTTTGGTAATGGTCAGTAAATCATCTTTATAGCCATTTACCGATGCTGGCACCTTGTTTAGGGTAAGCAGCTTCGAAACGTTAATTTCCTTGTGTGTATCAATGCGATTGCTGAACACCTTGTCGGCGATTTCTCTGAAAATTGGGCCAGCTACCACGTTTCCGTAGTAAACGCTATTTGATGGCGAGTTTACCACCACAATGCAGCTGTACAAAGGATTTTCGGCAGGGAAATAACCTACAAAAGAGGCCTGATAACTAGACGCAGCACCCTGACTGTAACCCAAATTGGTATTGGCAATACGCGCTGTTCCGGTTTTTCCGGCAATTTGGTAGTGGGCCGATTTTAGGTTGGTTGCTGTTCCTTCATTTACCACCCCTTCCAGCACCTGGCGCAATTGCTTCAAAGTGCGGTCGCTGCAAATTTTTGGGTGAATTACCTCCACCGGCATTTCCTTAACCACTTTACCGTTTTTGGTAAGCTGACTAACAAACCGAGGCTTAATTAAAGTTCCGTTATTGGCCACCGCGTTATACAAACTCAAGGTTTGCATAGGCGTAACCAGTAATTCGTAACCAATAGACATTTGCGTAAGCGAAATTCCCGACCAGCGTAAAGAGGTGTCGCTAGGGCTTTTTATTTTCGGAATGCCCTCGCCAGAAATCTGCAAACCAAGGGGTTTGTTCAATTTCATGGCATATAATTTATCTACAAATGCCTGCGGATTTTTGCTGTAGTTTTTGCTGATAATCTGCGAGATACCAACGTTAGAAGAAACCTCGAAAGCTTCTTTTACGGTTATTTTTCCATGGCCACCTTCTTTGGTATCGTGCATGGTTATGCCGTAGTAGTTTACCGAACCATTTTTCGTATCAACTATATCGGTAATGTTCACGTATCCATCGTCAATGGCGGTCATTAACGAGGCCAGCTTAAAGGTAGAACCCGGCTCGGTGGCTTCACCAACTGCGTAGTTGTATTTTTCGCTGTAACTGCCGTTTTCGTTGCGGGTAAGGTTGGCAATGGCTTTAATATTACCGGTTTTCACCTCCATAAGCACCACGCAACCGTGCTCGGCATTGTGAATGGCCAGTTGTTTTAGCAAGGCATTGCTGGCCACATCCTGAATGTTCACATCAAAAGTGGTCACCACATCAAGGCCATCTTCCGGCTCTAATTCGTTTTCGTCATAAAGCGGCATCCAAACACCACCGGCCAATCGCTTTTCCAAGCGCATGCCTTGTGTGCCGGCCAGTACTTTGTCAAAAGCTCCTTCTAAACCAACCGCCAAACGTTTTTCGCGGGTGTAGCCAATGGTACGTTGCGCCAAGAATCCAAACGGCATTTTACGGATGTCTTTTTTCTCGAAAACCACTCCGCCCTTGTACCGACCTTTTCTAAAAATAGGAAAGGCTCTGGCCTCTTGCATTTGGTTAAAATCGATTTTGCGTTTTACCAAATGGTAGCGATCACCACGTTTGCGGGCATTTACCAGCTGTTGTTTGTAGGCCAATACCGGTTTGTCTTTAAAAAGCTTAGCCAAGCAAAGTGCCAGACTATCGACCTCTTTTTTGAAAGCTTCATCGCTTAAACCGGCGGCTTTCATGTCCATGCGGATATCGTAAACCGGAACAGAAGTGGCCAACATCGAGCCATCATCGGCCAAGATATTTCCGCGAGTAGCTTGTACCGGGCGCATTTCCGTTGCCAGACTATAAGCCTTGTCGCGTAAATACTTGCCTTCTACCAACTGAATTTTGAACAACTGAAATACAATAGCCACGCCCACTCCGAACAATACGAAGTACATCGTGTAGATGCGCCATTTTATTTCTTTGTTGTTTTCCAATTTCAGTCTTCTTCTTTAGGTTCTATTACTATTTTTTTTGGTGGAACCCGACTTTCTTCCAGTCCCATTCTTGCAATTTCCTCGGCCACCTTGCTTTGCTGCCTCAACACTTCTAGTTTGGTTGAAGTGGTGGTGTACTCCGATTTTATTTCCTTTAGCAGTGTGTCTTCCTTATCCAGTTCGCGCACCGTTTTTTCGGCATAATACCCGTACCCTATATAAAGCACCGCCAGTAGCGAGAGGTACAACACATAAGGAACCTGGTTTACAATGCTGTCGCGGGTTAAAATGTTTCCGCTTATAATCTGTACAAACAGATTCGGTTCCTTTTTGGGCTGTGGCTTGGCGGCCTTCTCTTCCTTATTTTCTCGGAACTTGTTCATTCAACCTTTGGGCTATTCTTAGTTTGGCACTGCGCGCTCTGTTGTTGCGTTCTATTTCTTCATCCGAAGGAACAATGGGTTGTTTGCCCACGGGCTCCAGTGGTCGGATGAGGTTTCCGTAAAAATCCTTTTCCTGATCGCCGGCTGCATTTCCTGCCTTGATGTAGTTTTTAACCAACCTGTCTTCTAAAGAGTGGTAGCTAATAACCACCAATCGGCCACCGGGCTTTATAATCTCGAGGCTTTGTTTCAGCAAATCCTCTAAAACCGACATTTCTTGGTTTACCTCGATGCGCAAGGCCTGAAAAACCTTGGCAAAAAACTGGTGCCACTTGTGCTGCGGAACAAATTTGTGTAGGCTGTTTTTAAGTGCCTCAATGGTTTTAATCGGCTTAATTTCTCTGTCGGCAACCAGTTTGGTAGCAATTCTACCGGCATGATCTATTTCGCCATAAACCTTTAGAATCCTTTTTAATTCGGCCTCTTCGTAAGTATTTACAATTTGCGCAGCGGTTAATGCGCTGTTGGTATTCATGCGCATGTCGAGTGGCCCTTCAAAACGCAGCGAAAAACCACGTTTGGCACTATCAAACTGATGAGAGCTTACACCCAAATCGGCCAGCAAACCATCAACTTGCGTTATTTTATAGAGCTTTAAGTAGTTGCGCAGAAAACCGAAATTTTGATTCACCAAAATCAAGCGCTCATCTTGTGGTGCATTGGCAATGGCTTCTTCGTCTTGGTCGAAGGCAATTAAACGCCCTTTTTCACTTAAACGCTTTAAGATTTCGCGTGAGTGACCACCACCACCAAAGGTTACATCAACATAAACCCCATCCGGATTAATGTTTAAGCCATCAACAGATTGTTGCAACAGTACTGGGACGTGATATGCCTCATTCTCCACCATTATCTGCCCCTCCCATTACTTCTTCCGACAGACTTCCAAAGTCAATGTCTTCGTTCAACATGGCCTCGTAAGCCGACTTGCTCCATATCTCAATGCGTTCGCCGTTTCCACAAAGCTTAATGTCTTTGTCCAACTCGGCATATTCGGCCAATGGTTTAGGGAGCAACAACCTTCCAGTAGCATCCAATTCAACAGGCGTAGCTCCGTTGTTGAACCTTCTGATAAAAACCGCATTCTTTTTAATGAAACGATTTAAGCCCGCAACCTGCGCACTTACCTTGTTCCATTCAGAAATTGGATAAAGCACCAGGCACTTCTCGAAAATGTCGCGATTAAGCACAAAACCTCCCTTGGCCATCTCGTCTCCGAGCTGCTTTCTCAAGTCCACCGGCAGCATTAAGCGGCCTTTTGGATCGAGCTTGCAATCGTATTCACCAAGTAGATTAAACATGCTTTTTTACGGTTCTTATACTTATTTCATTTACAAAACTGCCCTACAGCTTTCTTGCAAAGTGGACTGTAAATGCCGGTGCGAGAGGTGTTTAGCCATTTTATTGAACTATTACACCTATCCAATCGGTATTAGAACAAAAGTATAGAGATAATTCCCACTTTTTACCACTAACTACCACTTTTTACCACTTTGTTGAAAAGTTTTAACGCGTTAAACTTCTTTTTCTTGTGCTGACAAGCCAAGGCACTTATTTTGGCTTCCCTGCAAGCTTGTTTTCAACACCTTAAAGAAATTGGGTGCAAGCCCGCGACAGTTATGAATAGTGTGGCGTTAACAAAAGCCACCAAGCCCAACACTTAGCCGCAATCTATTTTTATCTATATTTGGATTATTCTGAAAACAACATGGACGTCACGATAAAAGAAGAAGGTAATTTTAGCTACATAGAACAAGGCGAAGGCCAGCCGTTAATATTCTTACACGGGCTTTTTGGTGCGCTTAGCAACTTTAAAGACATCCTGAATCATTTCTCTGCCACACACCGGGTTTTAATACCCATTTTACCCATATACACCTTACCGTTATTAGACACCAACGTAAAACGCTTGGCCAAATACCTGAAGGAGTTTATCGACTTTAAAGGCATTACCAAACCCATTTTGCTAGGCAACTCGCTGGGCGGACACGTGGCCTTGGTTTACGTATCGAACAACCCCGGTACGGTAGATAAATTGGTGTTAACCGGCAGCTCCGGACTGTACGAAAACGCCATGGGCGGTGGGTTTCCCCGCCGGGAAGACTACAACTTTATAAAAGCCAAGGTGGGCGAAACTTTTTACGACCCCAAACATGCCGACAAGACCTTGGTTGACGAATGTTTCGAGATTGTAAACAACAAAGGCAAACTGATTCGCATTTTATCGCTGGCCAAATCGGCAATACGCCACAACATGGCCAAGGATTTGCCCTCGTTTAAACTACCTGTTTGTTTAATTTGGGGCAAAAACGACACCATTACCCCACCCGAGGTAGCCGAGGAATTTCACAAACTACTCCCCGATTCTGAACTTTTTTGGATTGACCAATGCGGCCATGCCCCTATGATGGAGCAGCCGGAGCAGTTTAACAAACACCTGGAAGAGTGGTTGAGGAAGAGGGGGTGATTGGGAATGGGGCAATTCGGCAACCGAGGTTAATGTTCTAAACCCTTGATTATGACTAATCTTCGTTTGTTTTTTATTTACTGTTTGTGCGTTGTTTTGGTTACCTCCTGCTGCAAAAAGGAAAAATGCCTTTCGTTCAGCAACTCTCCGGCTGATATTGAGTACGTTAATTTTACTTTAACCGAACTGGATAGCCTTACCCTAATAATAAGAAATAAGAATTCGGGTCAGACGGTTGACACTGCCGTCATCTATGTTTCAGCAACCAACGACCCTAATAAATGTAAAGGGAGTCAGCTATTCAGTACTGATTACAAGTACGATTTCAAACTAAAGACTGGTGCCATTTACCACATTGAGAACATTAAAACGGCAACCGAAGAATGCAATAATTGTGATGACCATTACGACTATTTAGCGAGTTACACTGTTAATGGAAAGTCATACAATTCTCGCGTGTTCATGGTGGAAAAGTAAAAAACAAATTAGGCTTTCCTAAATTCGATATTTCAATTACAGCGGAGGGATTTCGTTTGCAAAAAACATTAATGAAAAAACATTTAATTCTCTATAGCTTCATTAGCCTAGTTCTGTTCAATTGTTGTAATGATAAAACAACTGAATATTATCCCAACGGACAGATAAAAAGCGAAACAGATTCAATAAGCGTTGGGCAATACCGCGTTATACGCTATTATGATAATGGAAAAAAACAAGAAGAAGGCAAATACAGTTCGAATCTAAGAGATGGTGAATGGATTGAATGGTATTCCAACGGAAGTATTCGGTGGCAGGGTGAATATGTGAGAGGTAAAATACAATACAATGATGACGATGGTCTTTTGGGTACGGAATGTAGTCTAGAGTACGATAGAAAGGAAAATTATTTTCCGAAAGGTGTTCCAACTCCAATTCGGGTTAAAATTAAAGGTGTAAATCCTTTTGATATATCAGCTATAACCGTATTTAACGGACTTGGAGAGAGGTCAACAAATGTCGATTTATTTGATTATGACATCACTCCGTATAAGGAGGGGGAGATAACCGTTACGTTGGAAATTAGAATTAATGCCGGCAAGAAAAAAGGAACTTCAAAAAGATTTTGCGAATTTACCATACCTGTCAAATAAGAATGCAGCCCCGTTGGACGTAGGATCTACGTTCAAAGCAGTTGGGCGTGGCGTCTCGCTACGCCCGTCTTAACAGGCGTAGCGCCTTTTCCCAACATTTTCCAATATTTCAGTTTCAGGCCAGAGGCCTTGGTTTACCTGACATAGCGAGACGCTGCGCCAAACTTTACCAATGATGCATTTACAATAGATTCCCAATGATTGCTAACTCGAAAGAAGATGTTTACCTTTGGAAAAAACTGCAATGCTGTCCAAACAACGTGTATTATCGACTGTAAATGCACTACCAGAGTCGTTCTCAATTGAAGAAGGAATTGATAGTTTGGTCTTGCTTCAAAAAATTGAGGCCGGTCTTGAGCAGTCTGCGAAAGGAGAAACGGTTTCAACCGATGTTGCAAAATCGAAATTGCGGAAATGGTTGAAATAACATGGACAAACCAAAACATTGACGTATTGACAGTTCACCATTCGAGCAGATTATTGAAACCACGGGCTATAAAGAAACATTTGTAAAACACCGCTTAAAGTCTGGGTCGATTACCTTTTGTCTATCGTCTAATATCTTTCCAAAAAATGATCATCAAAGAAGCCTTATTTCTTCAAAGCAACTCCGACTATAAGCAATGCCCTAACCCCACTTTGCCCGAGTATGCCTTTATTGGCCGGTCGAACGTAGGGAAATCATCCTTAATTAACATGTTGATGGAGCGGGTGGCATTGGCCAAAATATCATCAAAACCCGGAAAAACGCAGCTTATTAATCATTTTCAGGTAAATAACAACTGGTTTTTGGTCGATTTACCGGGTTATGGTTACGCCATTGTTTCGAAAGATGCGCGTAGCAAATTCAAGGGAATGATTTATAACTACCTGGAGCACCGCGAAAACCTGGAATGCACCTTTGTATTGATAGACAGCCGCCATGAGCCCCAAAAAATAGACCTCGATTTTATGGAGTGGATGGCTACCAAAGGCTTACCGTTTGTCATGGTTTTTACCAAAATGGACAAAACGGGCGTAACCACCTACCAGCGCAACATAGACAAGTACAACAAGGAAATGAAAAAAACCTGGGAAACCTTGCCTCCTCAATTCCACACCTCAACCGTTACCAAACACGGCCGCGAAGACATCTTAAAACTAGTTTCTGAAACCAATGAATTGGTGAAAGACAAGTACAGGAAGTGAGTTTGGGGTAAGGGCACAAAAAAACCGCCCCCGAAGGAGCGGTTTCGTACCTAATTGTGAAATTGCTAAATAGTACCCCTACCATTTAACAGCGTTTGCAAGCTATTCAGCCTCTCCCCCTGCCCCTCTCCAAAAGAGAGGGGGGTGGCAATTACCTTAAAGAAGGATTTAAGCTTTAAATAGACCTGCTATATTCTTGTTTATTGCTTTTTGAACCGACAAGCCCAAGTCCCTTGGCCACCTTCTCCAAATAAGAAGGAAACCTGAAACTCCTTTTATGGATAGGGATTTAGGGAGAGGTCGTTGGTACATGTCTTTTATTTAATAAGCTTAATTACTTTATTGGCTTGGCCATCAATTTGCAGGCTTAACTGGTAAACGCCCTGTGCCAATTCGCTACTGTTAATTGTATTTGCTCCAGTTACCAGTTTGTTGGAAGAGACCAATTTCCCATTCATATCAAACAACTGATAATTACCGGATGTTGAAGTGGAAATGGAAATGGTGAAACTCTCTTTAAACGGATTTGGGAAAACACTAATATTTATCGTACCAAGAGAAGTTTCTATAGCTAAGTTGGTAACGGCATAATCATCAGATAATGTCTGGCAACCATTTGCGCTACTTACCATTACGCTATATATGCCATTGGCGGTTAACAGCAATTCCTGCGCGTTGGCCTGGTTTATTTCTGTGCCGTTTTGATACCATTGGTAAGAATCGCCATAACTTGAAATTAAACTTGTACCGGTAAACTCAATAACTGGCGTGGCTGGGCTAGGCAATACAAAAACTATGGCCGCTGCCGAAGTGTTTTCGCAACCTTGTGCCGAAACAGCCGTTACACGATAGCTTCCGGCTTGATTTGCCGAAAATATATTTTGATTGGTGTTTGAAATGGCCACCCCACCTTGGTACCATTGATAACTGGCTGCATCAGGGGCTATTTCAAGTTCAAGGTTTTCATTTTCGCAAATGCTGTTTACCCCGGCATGATTTATAGCAACATTCGGTAATGGGTTAACGGTAATTGTAACTGAAGAACTGCTGTTTTTACAGCCGTTTTCATCGCTTACCTCTACTTTATAATTACCTGACATAGCAACCGCTACATTTTGAAAACTAGCACCGGCTATGGTAATGCCGTCTTTTTTCCAGCGGTACGTTTCATTCGTATCAGTGATTAGCTGGGTGCTTTCACCAAAACAGAATTCAGTTTCGCCAACTACCGAAATGGTAGGTGTTGGAAGCGCATGTACAGTTACTGCGATAGCCACGGAAGTTGCAATACAGCCACTATTGTCGGTAGCTACCACCCAATACGAACCGGCCATTCCGGTTGCAAAGGTTTGATTGGTAGCATTCGTTATTTTCCCATTGCTGTTAAACCATTGGTAACTTACCGCAGGACTAGCAGTAAAGGTTATGGTTTCGCCCGTGCATAATACTGGGGTTCGGTCGCCTGAAATGGCTATTGGCGAACTTCCAGAAACAGCCACTGCCGTTGAGGTTCCATAACAAATACCATCGAACACCGTTACCGAGTAGTTACCCGATTGGCTTGCTGAGTAGCTTATTTCAGTAGCATTAGATATAAGCTGACCATTTAAATTCCATTGGTAGCTAACATATTGGTCGGTTTCCAAAAGAATATCGCTATCAACACAAAAATTGGGTATACCGCTGAATTGAACCGCAGGTTCAGGAAGTTCATGTACCGTTATCTCGATGTTATTGGACACTTGGCTACAATATTCGTTGCTTACCAAAACTGAATAGGTACCCGATGTTGATGTTTCAAAACTAGCCGAAGTGGCATCAATAATGGCTTGTTCGCCACTAAACCATTGGTAGCTATTGAAATTTCCGGTTGATAAGGTAGCAGATTCTCCTTGGCACATACTGGTAGCCGAGGCTTGAATACTTGGCTCGGGAAGTTCATGTATAATGGTGGTTGTTGTGGCCTCGTTGTTACAACCGTTTTCGGCTGTAAAACTATAAGTTATGGTGTGTTCACCGGTACCGGCCAAATTTGGATTGAAATTACCTGATACAACACCATTGCCTGTAAATGTTCCACCTTGTGGCGAACCAGTAAGTGCTACAAGTGCGTCATTTGTACACATATTGGCAATTTTGCCAATGCTTACAGCAGGAATATCTTTCACAGTAATCTCGAAGTTACCCGTATTAGAACAGCCATTTTCGGCAGTTACCAGCACATCAATTTCGTGGGTACCAACACCTGCATCGGCAGGAGAAAACATATTGTTTTCAACACCCTTGCCACTATAGGTGCCAGTTAGTTCGGTTTGGTTAATCAGGTTTAGTTCTTCATCGTTTAAGCACACCGGTTTAAGATTATCAACTTCGGCAACTGGAATAGCCAATACTTCAATATTTCCGCTTACAGATGCACTACAGTTGCTGCTGTTGGTATAGGTGTAGGTAATGGTGTTTTCTTGGGACACACCAACTGTAGTAGGATTAAATTTCCCGCCAATTACCCCTTCACCGCTGTAGGTTCCGCCACTTGGCTGGCCACCACTTAAGGTTAAAGCTTCGCTGTTTAAGCAAATCGCATCAAATTCGGCAAGGGTTGGGATAGTAACCGCTTTTACAGTAACCATTTGAGAGACAGATGCTGCACAACTTGCTTCGCTTTCCACCGAGTAAACCACCTGATGCGAACCGGCTCCCAAATTACCCGGACTAAAGCTGGTGGCTACTTCGTTGTTTATGGTGTACACACCACCAGCAGGACTACCTTGAGTTAAGGTAAAATCGGGCATGTTTTCGCAAACGGGAGCAATGTAGCTTAGGCTTACCTGCGTGGGCAAGGTATTTACCGTAAGGGTAAAATAAACCGTATCTGTTCCATTGCGCGCATCGGTAGCCAGCACCATTACTTGGACTGTACCGCTCTGACCCGCAGCCGGTGTTAAGGTTAATGTACGCGGAGCGGCATTGTAAGCGCCCATGGCCGGGCTAACTTTTATACCACTTGCTGGCAAAAGCGTTAGGTTGTTGCTGCTGGCCGTAACCTGCACATCATCGAAATCGGCATCGCTAACCGAAAACGTAAATTCGGTGCTGCTGTTTTCGCAGGTAACCTTGTCGGTTATGGAACCAATCGTTGGTGAGAAGTTGCAAGGAGTGTAGATAAGGTCACCTGATGTCATTACCCTGTTTGATGTTCCATCAGTAGAAACAGCCACAAAAAAACCGTTGCCGTAGGTTACCGATGTCCAACCATTATCGGTAGCAGAAGTTTTAGAAGTCCAGTTTATCCCATCGGGGCTGGTCATTACACGGTTGCCTGTACCACTATTGCCCACGGCTACAAAAAAACCATTACCATAAGTTACCGAATTCCAATTATTATCCGTTGCTGAAGTTTGAGAAGTCCAATTGATGCCATCGGGGCTGGTCATTACACGGTTGCCTGAACCGTTGTCGGAAACTGCTACAAAAAGTCCATTACCGTATGTAACTGAACGCCATTCATTGTTGGCTGCTGAATTTCGAATTGTCCAATTGATGCCATTAGGGCTGGTCATTGCCCTATTACCAGAACCAGTGACAGCTACCGCAACAAAAAGCCCATTTCCGTAAGTAACGGAATGCCAAAAATTATCGGCAGCCGAAGTTTGAATTGTCCAATTTATCCCATTTGGGCTGGTCATTACACGGTTTCCTGTGCCAGAACCAGCTACCGCCACAAACAGCCCGTTGCCATAAGTTACTGAACGCCAAGAATTATTGGCTGCCGAAGTTTGGTTTGTCCACGTAATTCCATCGGGGCTTGTCATTACACGGTCGTTGCCAATGCCATCATCAGAAACTGCCACAAATAACCCATTGCCATATGTTACAGAAAGCCAGGTATGATCGCTGGCTGCCGAAGTTTGGCTGTCCCAGGTTATTCCATCGGAGCTGGTCATTACCCGGTTGCCGGCACCTGTTCCTGCAACTGCAACAAAAAGCCCGTTACCGTAGGTTACTGCTGACCATTGATTATTGGCAGCCGAGGTGCGGCTGGTCCAAGTAGCACCATCGCCTGCTGTGCCGGTTTTATTCCCTACTTCCAACACAAAACTCACCGCATCGCCAGCTACCGTGCCATCATTTGGGGTAAGGGTAATAGTGGCCTCGCCTACTTGGTCAGCAGCGGGGGTAATGGTTAATGTTCCTGCATTGTAGGTTATATTTCCATTGGGAACCAAAGTGGTGTTACTGCTGGTTGCACTTACCGTTACCGGGTCGCTATCGGCATCGCTTACTGTTAAGGTAACTTGACTTGGCTCGTTGTCGCAAGTGCTTTGGGTGGCAACGGAAGCAATGGTTGGGGCGATGTTGCAAGCGGTGTAGGTGGTTCCCCCGGTAACAAAATTACCTACACTTGCAGGGAGACTCAAACCTGTAATAGTGCTTTCTACCGTATTGGTTGCTGTATTGATTACTGATATCGTATTATCATTAGAATTACATACATATACCTTGTTACCATTTGACGCAACTGATACACCTCTAGGAGAAGAACCAACAGCAATGGTGCTTACTACCGTATTGGTGGCAGTGTTGATTACCGAGACTGAGTTTCCTGTTTCATTAGAAACATATAAGGTACTACCATTAGGTGATATTGATACAGCAAAGGGCGCAATACCTACGGCAATGGTATTGCTAACTGTGTTGGTGGCCGTACTAATAACAGATACAGTGTTAGCTGCTTGATTGCCCACATATATCTTGCTTCCATCTGGCGATATGGCAATGCCATGTTGTTGTTCAGATCCTGTAATGGTGCTTTCTACTGTATTGGTGGCAGTGTTAATTACCGATATAGCATTTCCAAATTGATTAACAACATATACTTTACCTCCATCAGGTGATGCCGCAAAGCCTACAGGTTTGCTTACTACAGCAATGGTACTTACTACCGTGTTGGTGGTTGTATTAATTACCGATACAGAGTTACCCATTCTATTAGCTACATAGGCCTTACCATTGGGCGAAACTAAAATACCATATGGTGAGTCTCCAACACTAATGGTAGTGCTTACCGTGTTAGTGGCTGCATTAATTACCGATACAGAGTTTGCGCCAAAATTAGTTACATATATCCTACTCCCATCGGGTGATACTGAAACACCATAGGGCATATCTCCTACAGAAATGTCAGCAGTTACCGTATTAGTTGCTGTGTTTATTACTGAAACTGAATTACTGGCAAAATTAGGTATGTAAAGAATATCCGGATTCCCCATTTTATTCCCCACTTCCAGCTTAAAACTCACCGCATCGCCGTTTACCTTACCATCGTTGGGAGTCAAGGTAATGGTGGCTTCGCCCACTTGGCCTGTGGCTGGGGTTATGGTTAATGTGCCTGCATTGTAGGTAATGTTGCCGTTTGGCACGAAGGTTTGGTTACTGCTGGTGGCACTTAGCGTTACCGGGTCGCTGTCGACATCGCTTACTGTTAAGGTAACTTGCTTGGCTACGCCATCGCAGGTGCTTTGTGTGGCGACTGCGGCTATGGTTGGGGCGGTGTTACATGACGTGTAGGTAGCATCACCCGATGTCATTACCTGGTTGGTGCCATTACCAGAAACCGCTACAAAGAAGCCGTTTCCGTAGGTTACAGCATACCAGCTGTTATTTCCTGCTGCAGTTTGTGCTGTCCAAGTACTGCCATCGGGGCTGGTCATCACCCGGTTGGAGCCATTTTCAGAAACAGCCACAAACACACCGTTTCCGTAGGTTACAGACATCCAGGTATTCGCATTGGCTGCTGTGCGCGAGGTCCAGGTTATACCATCGGGGCTGGTCATTACTAGGTTGGTGCCATCCAATGAAATTGCGACATACACACCGTTTCCGTAGGTTACAGAATACCAAAAATTCGCTGCTGCGGCTGCACGGGCAGTCCATGTTATGCCATCGGGGCTAGTCATTACCCGGTTGGTGCCATCGCCTGAAACTGCCACAAAAAAACCATTTCCGTAGGTTACAGAACGCCACTGATTTGCTTCTGCTGCTGTGCGGGCGGTCCAAGTTATGCCATCGGGGCTGGTCATTACCCGGTTAGTGCCATTACCTGAAACCGCAACAAACAAACCATTGCCATAAGTTACAGCGTACCAGTTATTTGCTGCTACTGCAGTGCGAGCCGTCCAAATTATGCCATCGGGGCTGGTCATGACCTGGTTAGTGCCGTCAGCCGAAACAGCGACAAACATTCCGTTTCCGTAAGTCACAGAAGTCCACTGATTAGCTGCCGCTGCTGTGCGGGCGGTCCAGGTTATGCCATCGGGGCTGGTCATTACTCGGTTGGTACCACTAACAGAAACTGCTACAAACAAGCCGTTACCGTACGTTATAGAATACCAGACATTGATTGCTGCTGATGTGCGGGAGGTCCAAGTTGTGCCATTGCCATTACCTTTTTTAGTTCCCACTTCTAACTTAAAACTCACTGCATCGCCGTTTACCTTACCATCGTTGGGAGTCAAGGTAACGGTGGCTTCGCCTACCTGGCCGGTGGCTGGGGTTATGGTAAGTGTGCCTGCATTGTAGGTTATATTGCCATTAGGCACTAAGGTTTGGTTACTGCTGCTGGCAGACACGGTTATGGGATCGCTGTCGGCATCGGCAACAGTAAGCGTTACTTGCTTAGCTACATAGTCGCAGGTGCTTTGTGTGGCTACTGCGGCTATGGTTGGGGCGGTGTTACAGGAGCTGTAAATGGTACCACCCGCTTTTACAAAATTACCTACGGCATAAAGCCCATTAAATCCGCTTATGGTAGCGCTTATGGTGTTGGCGGTCGGGTTGACAACCAATAGATTGTTTGTAGAACTGCCTGTCGTATAAAGCTTACTACCATCGGAACTTAGAGATATACCAATAGGATTACCACTAACGATTAGCGTGCTGACTACTGTGTTAGTAGTTGTGTTGATAACAGACACAGTGTTTGACATATTGTTTGCCACATAAACCTTGCTGCCGTCGGGGCTTACCGATACATTGTTAGGTAAACTACCAACGTTTACCGTGGTGATTATGGTATTATTGGCGGTATTGATAACCGATACCGTGTTTGATGTGTAATTTGCCACATACGCTTTAGTACCATCGGGGGTTACTGCTATACCGAAAGGATTAACACCAACACTTACGGTAGCGTTTATGCTGTTATCGGCCGTGTTGATAACCATTACATTGTTTGATCCAAAGTTTGATACGTAAACCTTACTGCCATCGGAGCCTACGGCTACAGCCCTTGGGTCTGTACCAACATTTATCGTAGCGTTTATGGTGTTATCGGCTGTGTTGATAACCGTTACCGTATTTGAAGTTCTATTGGTCACATACACTTTTGTTCCATCAGGGCTTACCGACACACCCCTTGGGGCGGTACCAACGCTTACCGTAGCACTCACGGTATTATCGGCCGTGTTGATAACCGATACATTGTTTGATCCTCCGTTTGTAATATATGCTTTGCTGCCATTGGGGCTTACGGCTACACCATAGGGGCTTGAGCCTACCGTTATGGTTTGGGTAATGGCATTGGTAGAAGCGTTTACTACCGATACTGTTCCGCCAAAAAAGTTAGGTATATATAATTGCTCTATTCCAGCTACACCAGTACCCACTCCCAACACAAAACTCACCGCATTGCCATTTACCGTGCCATCATTTGGGGTAAGTGTAATAGTGGCTTCGCCTACCTGCCCGGTGGCTGGGGTAATGGTTAATGTGCCTGCATTATAGCTAATGTTGCCGTTTGGCACTAAGGTTTGGTTACTGCTGGTTGCGGTTACCGTTACCGGGTCGCTGTTAGCATCGGTAACAGTAAGTATTACTTGCTTGGCTACAAAGTCGCAGGTGGTTTGGGTGGCCACGGGGGCTATCGTGGGAGCCGTATTTTGCGCACCCGCCCAGCCAAAGTTAAAGGCAAGCAGTAGGGTGGCCAAAAGCGTTTTAATGGATGTTAAGCCAATAAAACTAAATCGGCCCACGGGTTTCATAACCAGCAGCAGGTTTGGGGTGGGTAGTTGTGTTTTCATAAGTAGGTACAATAAGAAAAAGGTAGGTGTTTGGTATATTGTGAAACGAAAATGCTTCAATGGAACTATTTAAAAAAAATTATGTGCTGAACGACACGTTTTTGAGCATGACCGTCAGTCATTTATGAGCGAAAACACAATTTTCGAACTATAAACTGGATTTAGTATTGGGGTTTTGGGGTTGAGGAGTTGAAAGTTAAAAAGTTGCGGGTTTTGGAGTTTCGGGTTGGGCAAACACATTGAAAAATAACCACACCGGAAAAGGAGAAACTCCCAGAGAAAAAAGAGTTTTCTCCATTCCTCTGCGAAATCTCAATAATCTCTGCGGTTAAATTGTTATTTGAAAGGAAAGATCCTTCGTTCCTCAGGATGACTCCGAATGGTCTGGACAGTTAAAAAGGCCAGTCGGGTAAAGGCACAAAAAAACCGCCCCCGAAGGAGCGGTTTCATACCTAATTGTGAAATTGCTAAATAGCACCCCTACCATTTAACAGTCGGCGATGCGTAGATGCACCAGTATTTTACTTCACCACTTTAAACACCTGCTGGTTTACATTTAACTGGTAAATACCTTTGGCCAAATCGCTTACCAATACTTCGTTGTTGCCTTGGCTTACGGTACTGCTAGCTACTATTTTTCCGTTTAAGTCGAATAGATTATAGGTGCCTGTTTCGCTGCTTACAACATTCAGCACATCAGTCATTGGGTTAGGGTAAACCAAGGTGCTGCCTTTGGCCTGTATGCCGTTAATGCCAAGGGCATTAAGCTGGTAGGCAGACTGGTTGGAACACTGCTCTAAATTGGTTACTTTAATACTGTAAGCACCAGTGCTGCTGGGCTCAATTTCGGGCGTGGTGGCTCCGGTTATTGGGCTGGCGTTGTAATACCACTGCATGTCGCTCTCGGTGGTTTGTGCCACCAGCTTATTGCCAGTAAAGCTTATAATAGGCTGTGTAGGTGCCGGTTTTACAATCACAATGGCGCCAATCGACTTGTCTTGGCAGCCAAACTCCGATACCACATTTACGCGGTACGAACCAGTTTGGGTAACTATTAACTCGTTGTTGTCTGCTCCGCTTATGGCCACACCTTGGTTGTACCATTGGTAGCTAGCATTTCCGGCAGGAACCGACACTACAAAGGTATCGCCTTGGCAAAAAATTAACCCAGATTGGTTTAAAGTAACATCGGGCAATTCGTGCACCGTAACGGTTACGGCTGGAGCATAAGCTTTGCAACCAAATTCGTTAAACACCTGAACGGTGTAACTTCCGCTGCCGCTAACCGTTAAACTTTGGCTGGTAGCCCCCGCAATAGTAATGTTGTTCTTTTTCCAACGGTATTTGTCAAAAGTCTGGGTCGATAAAGTTACCGACTCGCCCACACAAATCTCGGTGGTGCTGGGGGTATTAATGCTTGGTGTTGGCAAATTGTTTACCGTAATAGCAACCACTGCCGAACTGGCTTTGCAACCAAAAGCATCGGTGGCATCAACACTGTAATTACCAGAGGCACTGGCCGAGTAACTGGCCGAGTTGGCACCTTGTATTTTTTCTCCGTTTAGTTTCCAGCAATAGCTACTGGCCGGACTGCTGGTAAGCGTTACCGACTCGCCGGCACAAAGGCTCGATGAGCCACTGCTCGACACCGCCACTGGCGAACTGCCCGACACGGCTACTGCCGAAGTTGTGCCATAACAATAGCCATCAAAAACCGTAACGGTATAATTACCTGCATTGGCAGCCGCGTAGGTTTGATTGGTTGCTCCGGCAATGTTGTGGCCGTTTAACAGCCACTGATATTTTTTATACTCGCCGGCATCTAAAGTAATGGCACTCGATACACAAAAGTTGGGCGAACCGCTGTAAGCAATGGTAGGTGTTGGCAGTTGGTTTACCAGCACTTCTACCGCTGTAGCCGTGTTGCTGCAATGTGCATCGCTTACCACTACGCTGTAAATACCCGCCTCTTCTACCGAAAGGTTTGCGGTTGTTTCGCCTTCAATTTTCTCATCGTTAAACAACCATTGGTAACTGCTAAAATTGCTGGTAGAAAGGGTCGTTTGCTCCCCTTGGCAAATGCTTAAACTGTTGCTGCTGATGTTTACCGTTGGCAGGGCATGCACCATAATAGTAGCCTTGGTGGTTGCCAAGCAGCCGTTTTCGCTGTGGTAGAAATAGGTAATTTCGTTTTCGCCAATATCGGCCAATGCCGGGTTAAAATAGTGGTTTTCGTCAACACCGGTTCCTTTAAAGCCTGCTTTTGAGTTGCTTGGCGAGCCTACCAGCAAAAAGGCCGCATCATTGGCACACACCTCGGTAGTTGGGCTAAAGATTAATGTTGGTGCTGCCACCACATGAATGGTAAAACTTATGGTGGTGGAACAAATAATCTCGTCTTTTCCTTTGTCGGGTGTGCTGCTTACGGTAAGCGAAATAAAGTGATTACCCAACCCGGCTAGCGCAGGGTTAAAAACACTGTCGCTTACCCCTGTTCCTGTAAAAACACCTTCTACACCCAACTCATTGCTCAGGTTAAACGCATCGGCGGTTAGACACACCGTAAAATCTTCTATTGGCGCAACACGCGGAGCCATAACCACATTGGGGTATAGGCTGGCGGTTGCCGTGCAATTACTGCTGTTGGTATAGGTATAGCTAATGGCACCCGGCTCTTCGCTGGTTGCCCAAGTAGCTGGGTTAAAAACACCTTGGCTTACCCCAGTGCCGCTATAAGTACCACCTGTAGGTGTTGCAAAATTTAAAGTAAGGGCTTCGGCATTGCTGCAAAGGCTCGGCATTTCATCAAAAGTAATTTCCGCAACTGGTTTTACGGTAACATTTTGCGAAGCCGCAGCCATACAGCCCTCTACACCATACCAGTATTTAACCAAGTGCGAGCCCTGACCAAGGGTTGCCGGATTAAACGCTGTAGCTTGGATGCCATCAATGGTAAACCAACCACTTGCCGGACTGCCACCGCCAAGGGTAAAGGCACTACTGTTGGCACAAACCGGGGCTATGTAATTTAAGGTTGGTGTTGGCATAGTGCATTCGCGCACTTCTAGTGTGGCATGGCTGCTAAATGTGGCACAGGCCAAATTTGGATAATTGCTTATTACTACTACGCCATATACGGTATTGTTCATTTCTAGCGTTACATCGGCAATGCTGTAGCTGCTGGTTTGGTTTTCTAGCTCTAGAGGCTCCAAGTCTCCCTCAATTACTGGTCCCCAAAAATATTGAAGCCCTGTGCCAGTAGCCTGCACACTATACGTGGCTGTGCTGCCGGCATATACCATCGTGGCAACTGGGCCATTGGTTATTACGGGCTTGGTACAATCTAGCACCTCGAGCAGCGCTGTTTCGGTGGTGGTGCTACATGCGCCACTGCTTACCACACAGCGGTATTGGGTTTGGTTATGTGCCAAACTGCTGGTTAAACTATAACTTGTATTGGTAGCACCGGCAATGTTTTGCCAGGCTTGTGTAGTAGTGTTGTAGGTTTGCCACTGGTAACTTAGGTTGCTGCCGCTGGCTTCGGTTATAAAGCTTACTGTTTCGTTTAAACCAACTTCCTGGCCGTCTGGATCGGTATCGATAACCGGGTTGGTGCAAGTTGCTGCGGCAGCCTCACTGGTCATTACCCTGTTGCCGGTGCCAGTGGAAGCCACTGCTACAAATAAACCATTGCCATAGGTAACCGACCTCCAAGAATTATTGGCTGCTGGGGTTTGTGTAGTCCAAGTAATGCCGTCGGGGCTGGTCATTACCCTGTTACTAGACACTGCCACAAATAAACCATTGCCATAAGTAACAGATTGCCAAACAGCACTGACAGGTGCGGTTATGGTTGTCCAAGTAATGCCATTGGGGCTGGTCATTATGCCAGTACCCGTGGAAGTACTACGGCGACCCACTGCAACAAATAAACCGTTGCCATAAGTAACGAAATTCCAATTAGTAGTGGTTGGTGCGCTTCTGCTTATCCAGGTAATGCCGTCGGGGCTGGTCATTACCACGTAGCCGAAGGCTGCTGAACTCACTGCCACAAATAAACCATTGCCATAAGTAACTGAACTCCAAGAAATATCGGCTGCTGCGCTTCTGCTTGTCCAAGTAATGCCATTGGGGCTGGTCATTACCCTATTGCCAGTGCCAGTGATAGCGACTGCTACAAATAAACCATTGCCATAAGTAACTGAATTCCATATATTATCGGCTGCTGAGGTTCTGCTGGTCCAAGTAATGCCATCGGTGCTGGTCATTACCCTATTGCCAGTGCCAGAGCCAGCCACTGCCACAAATAAACCATTGCCATAAGTAACTGAATTCCATGTATTATCGGCCGCTGGGGTTCTGCTGGTCCAAGTAATGCCATCGGGGCTGGTCATTACCCTATTGCCGGTGCCAGTGGTTGCCACTGCTACAAATAAACCATTGCCATAAGTAACTGAATTCCAGCTGTTGTCGGCTGCCGAGGTTCTGCTTGTCCAAATTGTTCCTGCCCCTTGTGCCATTCCCATATTTGGGTGAATGGTTGCAATAACGATAAAGAACAAAAAAGTGACTAGTGGGGTTTTAAGTAGCGTAGTATAATTTTTCATAAGTAGGTACAATAAGAAAAAGGTACGTTTTAGGTAAAGTGGGGACGAAAGTGCGTTAACGGAACTGTTTAAAAAAAAATATGTGCTGAACGACACGTTTTGAGTTATGACTGTCAGTCATTTTTGGGCTAAAACACTGTTTTCGAACTATAAACTGGATTTAGTATTGGGATTGGGGAGTTGAAAGTTGGAAAGTTGAAAGTTTAAAAGTTGCGGGTTACGGGTTTGGGAAGTTTCAAGTTGGAAAGTTCAAAGTTTAAGGCCTTGTCACCCTGACGCAGGAAGGGTCTCAGCATTAAATAGGCTAGATCCTTCATTGGATTCAGGATGACAAACAGGGTGTGTCATGGAAATAAGCGGGTACTAATGCTACAAGCCTTGTCACCCTAAGGAACAAAGGGTCTCAGCATTGAATGGGACCATATACCCTTTTTAATCACCGTTGCCCATTAAACACTTTTAGCAAATCGGCACGGTAGGTTCGCCCCACAGGAACAGTTTCTTGGCCAACCAGAACGGTGCTGGTTTTTATTTCTTTTATCTGCCTAATGTTCACCAAATACGATTTATGTACCCGAATGAAAAAACCTTCGGGAAGCATATTTTGGGTGGCACTTAAAAAATGGCGAACCAACTTGGGTTTGTTATTGGTGGTGTGTATGTAGGTGTAGTTTTGATCGGCCTGCAGAAATAAAATATCGTTTGCATTAAAAGGAATAAGGCTGTTGCCGTCTTTAATCCAAATTTTATTTGCCGCCTCTGCTTTGCTTTCTGGAATAGTGCTATTAACAGCCAATTCTATGGCAGCTAATAAATCGGGTGTTTTAAATGGTTTTACTAAATAAGCATTTGGTTTGGTTTTACTGGCCTCACGAATCATTTCTATCGATCCATGCGAGGTAATATAAATGAAAGGAATATTAAGCGTTTCGTTAATGTGTTGCCCTAGTCGAATACCGTCGGCATTGGCTCCCAGCATAATATCGGTAAGAATAAGCTGCGGCTGAAATTCATCAATCAACTTTAATGCCTCTTTATAGGTTTTCGCAATACGGGTATTTGGATGACCCTCATCGCGAATTACCGCAGCCAAATGATGGGCAACAATCAGTTCGTCTTCAACAATTAATATCCTAAAATCCATATCTAAAGTTCGACCAGCATAAAGTAAAACCAACTTGCGCATGCAAATAGAAGGTTTTCGTTAACATATACAACTCTTTGTGCTGAACGACACGATTTGTGGTATGAACAACCGGTTGGAGTTAAAAGTTTGAAAGTTTCAAGTTCAAAAGTTTCGGGTTTTGAGTTTCGGGTTTGACAGTCTAAGGCCTTGTCACCCTGAGGTACGAAGGGTCTAGGTTTATAGTGGATGAGATGCCTCCTTTTCTAAGTGTGCCAAAAAGGGTAGGCGAAGACCAGCCAAAAAGAAAAAAATTATCTTGGCGCACCTAAGCTAAGCTGCATGTCATTATTTAGAATCCGCTATTCATTATTCCTATTAGCCTATTTGCTGCTTAACAGCAGTTTTACCCATGCACAAGTTAGCAAGGACTCGCTGGTTAATTATTATTACAACCAGTACTTCGATATTGAAGCCACCGACTTTGATGCCGGTTTTGATTTTCTTAAAAAAATGGATGCGCGAGCATTGAAAATTGGTGATAAAGAAGGTCACATGGAGGCTCAACACGAAATGGGTGTTTTGCTCAACCGAAACGGTAGGTACCTAGAAGCCAATAAAGCTTATATAGAGGCAATAAAAACAGCCACTTCGCTAAAGATGAGGGAAAGAGTAATGCAGTACCTGCTTATGCAAACCGACGTGTACTTTAACCTGGATAAATTTGATAGAGTAGCCGCAAATCTTGCCGAGGTAAAACCGCTTATTCTGCCTACCGATACGTTTTTTAAATTAAAGTATTTAAACGCAACTGGCGAGTTGTACGAGCGCACCAATAAGCTAGAAGAGGCTAGAAAAACTTATTTCGAAGCCTTGGCAATCAATAAGTTGTTAAAGAATAAAAACATTGGGGCCCAACTGGCCTATAATTTAGGTAATGTGTGTTGGCATTTGGGAAAATGCGATGAGGCCATAAAATTTGGCCAGGAAGTGTATAAGCAGGATAGCCTTTCTGGAGACATCTCTAATGCATTATCGGGTCTTATTTTTTTGGCAGAGGTGCATGCAGAATGCCTCAACGACCCAAAAACTGCCTTGGTGTACCTAAACCGATTTGAGGAAACAAAAAAGAAATATAAGTTATCCAAACGCATGGATATTATTTACGACTTGTACCATGTGGTTTATGCCAAATTGGGCGATTATAAAAAATCGGTTCAATACCTCGAAAAATCGGTAGTGGTAGAAGACAGTATTTATACCTTAGAAAGAGAAGAAGCCTTTAAGGAGTTGGAAGAGCAATATGCCGTAGAAAAGAAACAAGCCGAGATTGAAAATCTTAAGGCTAGAGCCAAAGATCAACATGCCATTTTAACTGCCGAGAAAAAAAATAAAAATCTCGCTTATGGTGGTTTGGTTCTCGCTGCGCTTATGGTTTGTGGAACCGGATATGGTTACTACAACAGTAAACGATACAACCAGCTGTTGAGTGAGCGCGAAAAGCACAAGGAAATATTGCTTCAAGAGGTTCACCACCGCATTGGCAATAGCTTACAGCTTATTACCTCGCTGATGAACATTCAGGGTCGGGCTACTAAAAACGCCGAGCTAAAAGATTTTTTAAACCAAACGGAAATGCGGGTACACGCTATGGCTGCCATGCACGAACTGTTAAACCAGAGTACTTCGCCGGTAAACATTGACATTAAAGAATACCTGGATAATGTGCTAGATTTTCATCACCATGTGTTAAATCAGCGGAAAGAATTAAAATTAACCGTGTCGATTGACGAGGCCATTCTTCCAAGTAAAAAGGCACTTCCGCTGGCATTAATGGTAAACGAATTGGTAACCAATTCACTTAAATATGCTTTTCCAAACCACCAATCGGGGCAAATTTGGGTTACATTAAGGCAAGAGTCGCCAAATAATTGGCTTTTCCGGGTAGCCGACAACGGCATTGGTTTGCCCAAAGAATACCATGAAATGCTTCAAAATAACCTTGGATTGGGCTGCCAGCTGGTGAATATTATGGTAGACCAGATTGATGGAATTTTAACCACATCAAACGCAGGTGGTGCCAGTTTCGAAGTTAGGTTTGTAGTTTAAACCGAGAAAACCCAACAACTTGAAATTTGAAACTCGGAACTTTAAAACTTTCCAACTCGAAACCCGAAACTTTCCAACTTTAAACTAACTTAACTCTCTTTGATAAGGCCGGTTTTAGTACCGAAGTAAGCGCAAAAGTCGCGCATGTCTTCGCTTAGCAATTTATCGCCAGTTGCCCGCTCGTAGGTATCAGTCATGGTAAGCAGCGTTTGGTGAAAAAACTGCTTCATTTCATCTATCGACATTTCTTTGGTCCACAAATCGATGCGGAGGGTGTTTTTCTCTTCGGCATCCCACAGCGAAAGTAATATTGCCTTACTTGGTCCGCCAGTGTTTTCGGCCGATGCAAACCAATCAATCTTCTCCGGCACATTATTCTCGTCTACTTTAACCGTAAACTTTATCTCGCTTTCTTTCATTTTTTTATGATTAAAGGATTGGTTGCTACCAACCCGAATGCTATTTCCTAAATTGATTACACTGATTTGCTTGTAGCAAAATCAAAATATAATTAACTATTTTAGACAATTGCGTGCCTTTTTACCCTAAAATTTCAAACGCATAGAAACATAGTTTTAATTTTAATCAATCAGGGCTATGTTTTGTGTTTACACAACTATGCGGCCTATTCAATTTTTTAGTAACCATAGCAACGCAATGCGTTGACCTATGTTTCTATGTGTTTAAAAATTGAGCATACGCAAATTATTTGATCATTATTTTCTTGGTTTGTAAGCCTTCAATATTTCGGTAGCTGTTACCTTGGTCATTAAATCGGCCAATTTGGTGTCGGGGTGTTTGCTCATATAATCGGCCACCATTTTCCAACCTAGGTAAACGCCCACCATAGGCGCGCCATCTTGTGGAAAACCAGTGGTAAATGGGCCATCTGTGGTAAACCTAGCCAATTCTTTTTCCTGCGTGCTATACACCAAATCGTTTTTAACGATTTCTTTCCAAATGTTTTCTTCCTGGGCGTAACACCAATCCATCTGCTTTTGCGAATAACTTAACAAAACCGAATCGGCAATTGGAGCCAAAGCCGCCTCGGTGCTGTAACAAACCTTACCGTAAAAAACCATGTACTCCAACAGATTTTCACTGAATTTAGGCTGGTAAAAATTCACCAGCATCCAGCCTTTCACCGCATCAACAACAAGGTATTTCTTGCTCATGTTATTGCGTTTATACTGGGGGAAATCGGGCGGCAAACTTTTTACCATGGGGTTTGTAGGTTCCAGGTACCACTCCAGGCCTACACCAACCAAGTTCGAGTCGGGCCAAATACCCACATTAAAACCCGAGTTGAAGTAATATACTTCAGGTTTCTTCTTTTCGGGAAACCAGCCCAACAATCGGCCAAAAGCCTGATTAAAAGAACTGTCGATGTCGTTAGTAGTTGGGTAAACTTTTTCAATTTCGGTCTGTAAGGCTTTCCATTGGCGATCGCCAGAAAATTTGTACAATGAAAACACTGCATTACTATCCGGCAATACCTGCAAAACATGTTGTAGGTACAAGCGGTAAAAAAGCGAATCGGTGCCCAACTGGTGGGCATGCCACTGCTGCAGTCCTGGTAAGGATTTGCTGTTTTGAAATAACTCCCTGTCCAGGTGATGAAATTTCAAGCTAAACTCCTCGGCCACAGGAACAGGTTCTACCACATTTTCAGGTCGTGGACCGTTGGAACAGCCGCACAAAAACAAAATCAACAGATAGAACAACCCAAATGCTTGTTTAGTCATTATTAAGTTTCATTTTTACGGTGCAAAAATCAATGAAAATTATGAGAAATCTACTGTCGCTATTTTTAATCCTCTTTACCGTATCGGTTACCGCCCAAACCGCAGAGTTTGACAAGTTTCGCTTCGGACTTCAGTTTTCCCCCAACATTGGTTGGATGAACCCGGATAATGCAGGATTTACCAAAAATGGCAGTAAAATTGGTTTTAGTTATGGCCTTTTGGCCGATTTTAATTTAAGCCCGCGTTACGCAGTTTTTACTGGCTTAAATGTTACCAAAATAAACACCTCGACCAATTATAATTATCCTGGAACCCCTGGTAGTTATGACATTAGCGCCCAATACATCGATATCCCACTTTCATTAAAATTAAAAACCAACGAAATTGGTTACATGACTTATTTCGGGAAATTTGGCCTTTCGGCTGGTTATAACCTGAAATCGAAAGTAAAAGACAGCAGCGGTGAACGCGATTTCGGTAGCGAAATTCAACCTGTTCGTTTGGCTTTACTGGTTGGAATTGGTACCGAATACAACATTTCAGGTTTTACCCGCATTTTAATTGGTGTAGATTTTAACAATGGCTTCACCAACCTGTACACCAAAAAGGCCGGGAACGATATTTCGGGCAACAAATTAAAAGCGGTAAACAACTACATTGCCCTTAATTTAGGTGTGTATTTTTAAGCTGAATTGCTATAACTTTGTATCCCGTGCCTCAAGGCCGGGATTTTTTTTATCTCAATTTTAAACTCATGAAAATTGCGCTGGCGCAGTTGAATTATACCATTGGCGACCTAGACCACAATGCTGATGTAATTATAGAATGTATCAATAATGCAAAATCGCAGGGTATTGATTTGATGGTTTTTGCCGAGCTTTCGCTTAGCGGATATCCACCCCAGGATTTACTTACCTATCCACATTTTGTAGAAAAATGCCACGAGAAACTCCAACTTATAGCTAGTCATTGCCAAGGCATTGCGGCTATTGTTGGGGCACCAACCAAAAATACAGCCCCACGAGGTAAAAAACTATATAATTCAGCTTGCTTTCTCTACGACGGGAAAATTCAGTTCATGCAGCATAAATCGCTATTGCCCGATTATGATGTTTTTGACGAGTACCGCCATTTTGAACCGAACCAAAATCCACAGATTTGTACCTTCAAGGGCAAAAAAATAGCCATCACCATTTGTGAGGATCTGTGGGAAGTTGGTGCGCCATCGCTTTACCAAGAGCAACCCATGGAAAAGATGAGCGGCAAACGCCCCGATTTTATTATCAACATTGCCGCATCTCCATTTAATGTTAATCAAATTGAATTACGAAAAGCGGTTTTGAAGAAGAACGCTTTGGAATATGGCATTCCGATATTTTACATCAACCACGTTGGTGCGCAAGCCGATATTATTTTCGATGGCGGATCGATGTATTGCGATGCGGAGGGAAACATTCAGCAAGAATTACCTTACTTCAAAGAAGAAATACGAGTAATTGACACCAGTAAAACTTCGCTGCAACCGGTTTCTACCAAACTCGAACGTATTGAGCGGGCATTGGTTTTAGGGATAAAAGACTTCTTCCACAAACAACGCTTTACCCGCGCTTTGATTGGTCTTTCTGGCGGAATAGACAGTGCATTAACGGCTGTTTTGGCCTGCAAGGCATTAGGTCCAGAAAACGTGCTGGGTGTACTTATGCCATCGCCTTATAGCTCCGACCATTCGGTTGACGATGCCGAGAAGCTTGCCAGCAATTTGGGTTGCATTTCCTTTCGCCTACCCATCATCGACCCGTTTACCACGCTAATGCAAAGTCTGGAAACTCCTTTTGAAGGAACTGCGCCCGACATAACCGAAGAAAACTTACAGGCGCGCATTCGCGGAACGCTGCTTATGGCCTTGAGTAACAAATTTGGTTACATCTTATTAAACACTACCAACAAAAGTGAGGCTGCCGTTGGTTACGGAACATTGTATGGCGATTTGTGTGGCGGCCTAGCCGTATTGGCCGACGTATACAAAACAGAGGTTTTTGAATTGGCGCGTCACATCAATCGCGGTAAGGAAATAATCCCGACAAACACCATTACCAAAGCACCATCGGCCGAACTGCGCCCCGACCAAAAAGACTCTGACAGTTTGCCGGAATACGCAGAACTGGATGCCATTTTATTCCGCTACATTGAGCAAACCGAGTCGGCAGAACAAATTGCAACAGCAGGTTTTAAAAAAGCAACTGTCAATAAGGTACTACAAATGGTAAACCGTAATGAATACAAGCGTTTTCAAACTGCTCCAATTTTACGGGTTAGTCAAAAAGCCTTTGGAATTGGACGGAGAATGCCGTTGGTAGGGAAGATTTAAACTTCGCTTTTGCTAGTCCCGAGCCAATCAGGGTCATTCCGAGCGCATTGAAGAATATAGCTGAGACCCTTCGTTCCTCAGGGTGACAAACTTTTGCACCTCTGAACACTTTTGTCTTCCTGAACGCAGTGAAGGATATACCTTACCGGTCTCGCCTGAGGTGAGCTAAGAATGTCCATCCAAAAATCCTTAACAATTTCAAAACATTGTATGTTTACATTTGTCGGCTTGAATAATTGCTGCTTTGCATGAGTTATACCCTATTAGACATAGTTAAACTTATTGGTGCTGTTGGTTTCTTCATTTATGGAATGAAGGTAATGAGCGAGGGTATTCAGAAAGTGGCTGGTAACCAAATGCGCCGGGTGCTTGATAAGGTTACTTCTAATCCCATCTACAGTATTTTTAGTGGTTTATTTACCACTGTAATTGTTCAGGCATCATCGGCTACAACGGTTATGGTGGTTGGCTTTACCCATGCGGGTGTTTTGCGCTTGCGCCAAGCCATTGGTGTAATTATAGGAGCAAATATTGGCACCACGGTAAAGGCTGTAATATGGGCCACTTTTGGCTTTACCCGCTTCGACCTTTCTACAATGGCTTTGCCCATTATAGCTATCGCTTTTCCGCTCATGTTTTCTAAAAAACAGCAGCTAAAATCGTGGTCGGAATTTTTGATGGGCTTCGCTTTCCTTTTTATGGCGCTCGATTTTATCAAAATATCGGTTCCTCAACTCTCGCCCGAGGTTTTCAGTTTTGTAAGCAACATTAACAATCACTCCCTTTTTTCGTTTCTCTTTTTTATTCTTTTAGGCACGGTACTCACGGTAGCCATTCAATCATCGAGTGCCGCTTTTGCCTTGACCATGGTCATGTGTAGCCAGGGCGTAATCGATTTTGAGGCCGCATCTGCAATTGTACTTGGCGAAAACATTGGCACTACCGTAACTGCAAACATTGCAGCCATTGTAGCCAATGTTTACGGAAAACGAGCGGCTTTGGCGCATACCATGCACAACGTAATTGGTGTAATCATTCTCATTCCATTAAACGGCTTATTTTTAAAAGGAATAGATCAGTTTCTGGTATATATGGGCGAGCCATCACCGTTTACTTCGGTTGCCGGTATTGCTTGGGGAATAACGGTTTACCACATCGCCTTCAATGTATTTAGCGCCATCATTACCCTTCCGTTCCTGGGTTATTTTGAAAAACTAATAACGTGGATGCTTCCTGTGCGGGGTCAGCAAGATCATTTTGGGCTGGAATACGTGGTGTATGGCCTTATGAAAACCCCTGAACTTGCCCTCTTAGAAGCCTATAAAGAAATTCAAAAGGTGGCTAAAACTACCAGCAAATTGTCAGAATATGCCATTATCCTATTGGAAGAAAACAACCGAGGCCGGCAAGACGAACTCTATGCGGAAATAAAGGCGTTGGAAAAAATGACCGATCAATCGGAGAAGGAAATTGAAAAATACCTGGCTAAACTTGCTGAAGATGAGGTTTCCCACAAAACAGCGGCTAAAATTAGGGCATTGCTCAACATTATTAACGATTTAGAACGAATTGGAGACATCTACGTTCAAATGTCTAAAGTATTTGAGCGCAAGCGGGAAAACAAATCCTATTTCCTTCCTGAGCAGCGAACTGCATTAAAGGAAATGTTCAAATTAGTAAGTGCCGCTTTTGCAGTAATGATGGACAACCTGGAAAAACAAGGGGATCATTTAGACTTGGCCAGCGCAAAGGAAATCGAACAACAAATTAATGTTAGCCGAAATAGGCTTAAGAAAATTCATGCCGAAGGTGTTGAAAGTGGTGACTTTAGCGTAAGAAGTGGTCAATTATTTGCCGAGCTTTATACCTTGTCGGAGCGCATTGGTGACCACATCTTAAAGGTTTCAGAAGCCCTTTCAGAACCGGTCATTTAGTTAAAAACTAAGCTTGCGCTCAAGGTTCAACCTTAAACACATCCGATTCTACAATATTGCTTTCGTTCAATGATCGATCAATAAGTTGAAATGAATACTTTGCGGAATGGGGATTAACCGAGTCTAAAACAAATGCATCTAATTCAATTTCTCCTTCCAGTACTTTAATTTTCCCAGTTGGTGTTATCCGCTTAATCCTGTACCCAAAACTGGCTCGCTCAAACCAGGTACCATCCCCCGTTTTGATGTAGTATTTAAGTAAAAGGTTGTTGTAATATTTACTAGCTGTATCAAATGGTGGCTGGTTATCCGTATCATCCAAGCCAATATCACCATCACCATCCGTAAAATGAATAATCGCCTCAACCATATTCGTATCGCCTACTGGGTCTTGTAGCGACAACAACTCTATTTGTGGCTTGTCTGGGTAGGTTTTTACTTTTAGGCAGGCTGCTGTGCTTGCCAATATCCCTAAAAACAATCCTATTACTTGCAATGACTTCATACCAACCAAAAATCTACGCTAAATTTACACCGACCTTTTTATTTAAACGACAAAGTTGATTCAAATACCTGATTTTTTTAACATTCAACAACGATTGCTGGCTCAACCACAAGCGTTTAACGAAATAGCGCTTCAGGTATTTAATTATCAATACCACAACAATTTGTTGTACCGGGAGTTTTGCCAGCTAATCGGGCGAAGTCCTGAAAAAGTTAAGGTTTTTCAAGACATTCCCTTTTTACCGATTTCGTTTTTCAAGAGTCATCAGGTAACTTGTTTCGAAGCCGTTTGGGCCGAAAGGGTGTATACCAGTAGCGGTACCACCGGACAGCAAACCAGTCGGCATTTTGTACGCAAATATGCCGACTATAGGCTTTCGTTCGAAAAAAGCTTTGAATTGTTCTACGGCAACATAGCCGATTATTGCGTACTGGCCCTGTTGCCCAATTACCTGGAACGAGAAGGTTCATCGTTAGTAGAGATGGCCAAAGACCTTATTGCAAAATCGGGGCACAGCGACAGTGGATTTTACCTGAATAACCTTGGCCAACTGGCCGAAACCATAAACCGCCTGCAAGAACAAAAAATAGTATTGCTGGGCGTAACGTATGCCCTGCTTGATTTATCCGACTTAGGCCCATTTCACTGGCCTAATGTTATTGTGATGGAAACCGGCGGTATGAAAGGAAAACGAAAGGAGTTGGTGCGCGAGGAACTGCATGCTGCTTTAAAATTGGGTTTCGGAGTAGAAAACATTCACTCGGAATATGGCATGACCGAATTGCTTTCGCAGGCATACTCCAGCGGCAACGGAATTTTCAATTGTCCGCCCTGGATGAAAATTTTAACCCGCGACATCAACGATGCGCTTACCCTGCGTAAAGACGAAAAAACAGGCGGAATAAACGTCATCGACCTCGCCAATATTGATTCCTGCAGTTTTATTGCGACCCAAGACTTAGGCCGTGTGTACAGCAACCAAAGTTTCGAGATTTTAGGCCGTTTCGACAATAGCGATGTTCGGGGTTGTAACCTGATGATTGGATAACTTACAACGTATTGCGTACAGCGTCTCGTGCCCAATCTTAATACGCTATACATGGTACGCTATACGAAACTCACACCGCTTTCACCACAAAGTAGTTCTTCTTACCACGTTGCAACAACAAATACTGGCCTTTAATTAAGTCTTCAGCCGAGATTTGAAACCCTTCACCTGCCTTTTCTTTGTTCACGCTTATTGAGTTTTCTTGCATGGCACGACGGGCTTCCCCTTTCGATTTTAAGAAACCGCTTAAATCGGCCAACACATCAATAATATCGGCACCAACCAACTGTTCTTTGCTTATTTCGGCTTGTGGAACGCCTTCGAAAACCGCCAAAAAGTCGTTTTCAGAAAGTCGCTTTAATTGCTCTGAAGTAGCATTGCCAAAAAGTATGTTCGAAGCCTCAACTGCCGTATCGTAATCTTCGCGACTGTGTACTCTTACCGTTACTTCTTCGGCCAAGGCTTTTTGCAATTTCCGTTCGTGCGGTGCTTGGTTGTGTGCGTTAATTAGTTCTTCTATTTCAGTTTGCCCTTTGGTAGAAAATATTTTGATGTAGGTCGAAGCATCGGCATCGGCTGCATTTAACCAAAACTGATAAAATTTGTAGGGAGACGTACGGTTTTTATCTAGCCAAATATTCCCGCCTTCGCTTTTTCCGAATTTGGTTCCGTCGGCCTTTTTAATTAGCGGAGTGGTAAGCGCATAAGCCTCGCCAGCTGCTTTCCGGCGAATAAATTCGGTTCCGGTAGTAATATTTCCCCACTGGTCGCTACCACCCATTTGTAGTTTAACGCCCTTGTTTTTCCAGAGGTAATAAAAATCGTAACCTTGAACCAGCTGGTAGCTAAACTCGGTAAACGACATACCGGTATCCAAACGCGATTTTACTGAATCTTTGGCCATCATATAATTTACGGTAATGTGTTTGCCCACATCACGTATGAAATCGAGAAATGAAAAATCCTTGAACCAATCGTAATTGTTTACAATCTCAGCCGATTTTTCTCCGCAGTTGAAATCCAGAAACTTCTCTAACTGAGTTTTTTGGCAATTTAGGTTATGTTGCAAATCTTCTACCGATAGCATGTTGCGTTCAGTACTTTTACCACTGGGGTCGCCCACCATGCCGGTTGCACCGCCCACCAAGGCAATGGGTTTGTGGCCGCAGCGCTGAAAATGCACCAAGGTCATCACTTGCACCAAGTTGCCAACCCCCAATGAATCGGCGGTTGGATCGAAACCAATGTAGGCTTTTACAATTTCACCCGAATTAAGCACCTGCTCGGTCTCGGGCATTATATCGTGTAACATCCCTCTCCAGCGCAGTTCTTCAACAAAGTTTTTCATTTCTAGGTAGTTTTCAGGGGGCAAAAATAGGAAGAAAGCCGTGAGCCGCGATACTTAGCCGTAGATAAGCCGACAAATTAGTTAACCAAAAGCTTTGTCGAAATAATTATTCAGCTCGGAAGTAGACGAGAATTTATATTTTCCTTGCGAACATTGTTCAATAACCAGCGGCAATGCCTTAAACAAATCGGCCAATGCCGTTTCAGAACCTGTTGCCAAGGCATAAAAACTAGCTCCGTCAATGTGTCGAATCAGTTCATTCTCGTTACACTTGGCACCTTTATTTTTATCAGACGGGGTAAATGGTTTATTGAAACGCTCGGGTGAACTTGGAATTACGGTTACATAATAAGCCTTATATCCTTTATAAATATTGGTCTTCGGCATAACCAGCGACTCTAAATCATGGTAAACATCGGCCAATTTACCACCCGAAACTGTGTTATGCTTATTTTTTAATTCGGCAATAACTTTCAGCTGATGATTAACTAAATCCACCACATTTCCTGTTCCTAAATTCTCCCAGCCGGAAATGTTACCTAACACTTGCTGGTGAAAATCACCAATGTGATTTTGTAAAGTCTTTTGAGCCTGTCTGGTTTTTTCACTGGTAACCCATTCACTTGGTTTCAAATTAAAGCCTGACATCTCGAATAAGGCCGAGAATGGGTCGATAACATTTTTACCAAACTCCTTATCAACCTGACTTTTAGCCATTGCTGCCTTTTTAAGCACATCTTCAACAATGCGTATTAGAACGCTGTCGTCAATCCAAGGTAACCAACTCATGTCGGCTAAGATAAAAATCCTTTCCAGTGGCCGGATATTCCCTTAAAAAATTAAGCCGAAAACTGTTCCGCTTGTTTCCAAATAGGATAGTCTTTTAGTTTCACCTCATTCAAAAAGTTAACAATGGATGTCCCAATTTCGTAGGCCAAATTAATCGGCACCGCGTTTCCAATTTGCTTATACTGCTGAGCAGTTGAGCCCGCAAACTGCCACTCATCAGGAAAGGTTTGAATGCGGGCATATTCGCGCACGGTAAACGGTCTAGTTTCTTCGGGATGACATCGTTCTGTTTGCTTTTGAGCTGGGCTACAGGTTAATGTAAGACTTGGTTCAGTCCAGCTAATTCTTCTGGCAATTCCGGTTTTACCTCCTCCCAAATAAAAGCTCTGTTGCATGTATTCCTTTTGCACATCCAAGGGCAAATCGCGCCAATAGCCACCTGGAGGAACCATATCTAGAATTTCCTTTTTTCTTTTGGGATAAATAACTCCTGCAGAAACAGGCACATCTACCGGAAACAATTCACCCGCTTTTAAAGCATCCTTTAGGTTATAAACCTTATTGTGGGGCTTTGGGAACTTAAATTCCACATCAATATCTTTGCGAATGCCAACCAAAATCAGCCTTTCCCTTTTTTGAGGAACCCTATAGTAAATGGCTTTAAGTACCCGGGGATCTAGTGGTTTGTAGCCAATTTCATCTAAAATTGAAATCATTCCTTCCAAGGTTCGGCCACCATCGTGGTTTAATAAACCCCTTACATTTTCCCCAACACAGATAAGCGGTTTCGTTTCCTTCACCACTCTGGCAAACTCATAAAAAAGTGTTCCCCGAGCATCGTTAAGACCCAATTTTTTTCCGGCATAACTAAATGCCTGACATGGGAATCCACCAGTTACCACATCAACTTCTCCTGCAAATCGGCTAAAATCGAAGCCGCGAATATCACCTTCGAGTACCTCCCAATTTGGACGGTTTCTTCTCAATGTTTCTGCAGCCCAGTGATCTAGCTCATTTAGGGCTGCGCATTTTAACCCTGCCTTTTCCATACCGATGGCCAAACCACCCGCACCGGCAAACAATTCCAGTACTTTATATTGTTGACTTGGCAAAGTGTTGGTTGCTTGAGTTGGTTCGTCAAATAAAAAATCCAATTGCTCAAATACTCTTAGTTGTTCCTTTTTGTAGACCCTGTAATTACTCATGGGTTCTCGAAATGCCATAAGTTTCCCGCTGTTATCCCATCTTCTCAGGGTTTCTTTGCTTTTTCCCAACAAATCAGCAAGTTCAGCAATGGTGTAAATATCTTTCATAACCAGATTAGTCAACATTATACATGGTTACAAATATCTTAGAAAAAGAAGTTCAAATGTTTCTGCTTTCCACAAATTATAAACATTACCACTAACCAATGCTACTGACACCAATAATCCAGTTGCTTTGCTAATTTTACACGAATTTTTACCAGAATAACCCCAAAGCTGTTGGCTGAAACCGTTTTTGTTACCGGAGGAACCGGTTTTATTGGTGCACACCTGTTGCTACAGTTGGCCGAATGCGGTTACGTGGTAAAGGCGCTGAAACGGGAAAATTCGTCAACTCGATTTTTCACCAAGCTGTTGCAATTTTACCAAAAGGAGCACCTGGCCACAAATATTGAATGGGTAGAGGGGGATTTGAACGATGCTTTTCACCTCAAAATTTTGATGACTGATAGCGCAGTGGTCTATCATTGTGCCGGAAAAGTATCTTTTCATCACCAGGATTGGGATCAACTACTTGCCATAAATAAACATGGTACTGCCAATGTGGTAAATGCCGCTTTGGAGGCCGGGGTTAAAAAATTCTGTTTGTTTTCTTCGGTTGCAGCGCTCGACATGAGTTTGGGTGTAAAAGGCAAAAAAACCGATTGGAAACATTTCCGCAAAGCACAGCCCTACGGTTACTCCAAATACCTGAGTGAATTGGAAGCATTGCGCGGACAAGAAGAAGGTCTTGATGTTCGCATCATTCGCCCAGCAGTAGTGTTGGGGCCAAGTGACGTAGCCAACCCACTAAATCGCTTCATTGGCCGGTTAAGACGTGGGATTAATTACTACCCGCTGGGAACAACTGGCTACATTAACGTTAAAGTGCTTTGTGAGGCTGCCATAAAATTCATGGAAAACAAGCAGGCAGCGGAACAATTAATTCTCTGCTCCGCAAATATTCCGTTTCGCGAAACCATGAATGAATTTTGCGAAGCAGGTAAATTTAATCCGCCAAAAAAATTGCTGAATGGATTAACCTTAAAGGGGTTAAAGGCCTACATCTGGTTTGCAGAAAAACTAGGAATTAAGCAAAAATTGAGTGCCAGTGGATTAGCGGCCTTGTGCAACCAAGGTGGTTACGATACCAGCTTGACCTTATCGTTTAACAATAGCGGAAAGGAAAGTGTATTGGCAGGAATTACTGAAGCCGTTCAATTTTACAACTTCCAGAAAAAAGATATTATTTAGCCTTTTCCAGTCTGGCTCTTCGTGCGTCTATGCTATCGATAGCTTGCTGATAAACCTCCAGCAACTCCTCTTTATTTTTATCGTAATAAGCATAGGTGGCCACAAAATCGGCTTTTGAAATCTTGTATTTTTCTAACGTTTGCTTATTACGCTGAGCCAGTATGGTTGCCGATGCTGAATCGAGGTTATAAGTTCCTGAAAACAAGCCTTCATTTACCGACAAGTCAATAAGTACTTCAACAAATTTGTTGCGTTCCACCACTGGCCGTTCACGTTTTAACGAACAAGCAATCGCGAAAAAGGCTAGTAAGTAGACTAAAATTCTCATCGGTTAAAAAGCAGGCGCTGACCCATTATTTCTTCGTTAAACGCACCCTTGTTGTAAACCAAATTACCGTTGACAAATGTGCTTAGCACTTGAGCCGAAAAAGTGGTTCCTTCAAATGGCGACCAGCCACATTTTGATAGTGAGTTTTCTTTACTCACCGTCCAAGGCTTTTTCAGGTTAACAATTACCGCATCTGCCCAGTTACCTTCTTTAATTTCGCCACGGTTTTCAATTTGAAAAAGCTTGGCTGGGGCGGTACTCATTTTGTGTGTGATTTTTTCCAACGAAATTTTTCCCTGTGTAGCCAATTGTAACATAGCTACCAAAGAATGTTGCACCAAGGGACCACCTGATGGCGCTTTAAAATAAGATTGCTCTTTTTCCTCGATGGTGTGGGGGGCATGGTCGGTAGCAATTACGTCAATTCTATCTTCCAGCACCGCTTTCAAAATAGCGTCCCTATCCATGGCCGATTTTACAGCCGGATTCCATTTAATGTAGTTGCCTTTTGTCTCATAGTCAGCATCGCTAAACCACAGATGGTGAATGCAGGCTTCGGCGGTAATGCGTTTATTTTCTACTGGACCAGCTTCAAAAAGCTGCGTTTCCTTGGCCGTAGAAATGTGCAAAATATGCAAGCGGGTATTGTGTTTTTTAGCCAATTCAACGGCCATGGAGCTCGACAAATAACAGGCTTCTGCATTGCGGATTAGCGGATGGAAACGAGCGGGAAGGTCTTCACCATATTCGGCTTTATACTTGGCCAAATTGGCTTTTATGGTCGCCTCGTCTTCGCAGTGGGTAGCTACAAGGGTTGGGGCGTTTTTAAATATCCCTTCTAAAGTTGCTTCCCGATCTACCAACATATCACCCGTGGAAGAACCCATAAAAACCTTTATTCCACATACATTTCGTGGATTGGTTTTTAGCACCTCATCCAGATTATTATTGCTCGCTCCCATAAAAAAGGAGTAGTTGGCCAACGAAACCTGAGCAGCACGTTGGTACTTCTCCTCTAGTAATTCTTGAGAAAGTGTGTTGGGAACCGTGTTGGGCATTTCCATGTAACTGGTTACCCCACCAGCCACAGCCGCACGCGACTCGCTATACAAATCACCTTTATGCGTAAGTCCAGGCTCGCGAAAGTGAACCTGATCGTCAATGGCTCCTGCAAACAAATGCAAGCCTTCTCCATTTATTTCTTCGGATACTGTTTGATTAATGGTAGGCGAAATTTTTTCGAAACGCCCGTCTTTTATCAAAACATCGTTTACGACAACTCCCCTCGGTGTAACTACCGAGATATTTTTAATTAAAAATGATTTCATGGTTCGAAAATCTATCAACAATGATTGTACGCCTTAAAACGAAAAAATTAAACCACATAGACACATAGATTAATTTCCAAGTAATTATTTCTATGTTTTTTGTACTTGTACAACTATGGTCTATCGTTGATTATTTACAGAAAACATAGCAACGATCTGCGTTGTGAGCTATGTCTCTATGTGTTTAAATATTCTGTCAATATTCCATCAAATGGTAAATCTCATTTTCAGCACGCCCCAAAAGGCCTCTTTGAAAATGTTCATGCTCATTTTAGAAACACCAAACTGCCGATCAATAAAGGTAATAGGAACTTCGGTAATGATAAAGCCTTTTTTAATGGCGCGATATTTCATTTCAATCTGAAAGGCGTAACCAATAAACTTTATTTCATCCAAGGCAATGGCGCGTAATACCTCGGCTTTGTAACATTTAAAACCAGCGGTAGTGTCTTTTACCTTAATCCACAATACAAGCCTCACGTAAACCGAGGCAAAATACGACATCAGAATGCGGTTAAGCGGCCAGTTGCTCACCTTACCACCCTCGCAATAACGCGAACCAACCGCAACGTGTGCTTTTTTACCTTTCAACGCTTCCAGCAATCGCGGTAAATCTTCGGGATTGTGCGAAAAGTCAGAATCCATCTCGAACAGGTATTCGTACCCGCGATTTAAGCCCCACTTAAACCCATGAATGTAGGCGGTGCCAAGGCCAAGTTTTCCTTTGCGTTCTTCAATAAATAACTTATCCGGAAATTCTTGTTGCAGGCCTTTTACAATATTAGCAGTACCATCGGGCGAGCCGTCATCGACCACTAAAACATCGAGGGCAACGGGTAGGGAGAAAACTTTTCGAACAATGCGTTCAATGTTTTCTTTTTCGTTGTAGGTGGGAATAATTACTAGATTCTCAGACAAAGCCTTTGTTTTAGCAGCGCGTAAAGATATAATTTATCTGAAAAGATTTTCATGCCTGTTAATTTGTAAACTTTATTTAACAGGAACGCGCGTTTCACTAGGAAAACGTAACGAAGGATTTTAACCTAAACAGCCTTCGACAAGCTCAGGCTGCGGCTTCCGGGGACTGAGCTTGTCGAAGGCCCTCTTCTTAGAGCCTGCCGGGGACTGAGCTTTACGGGGACTGAGTTTGCCGAAGTCCACTCCATAAGGCCTGCTTTGGTAGCTGAGCCTGTCGAAGCTACGCCTCTTCCGCAACCACCTCTTTAACCGCCGGAAGCATAGTGGTTAACATGGTTTGAATGCCTTGTTTTAAGGTAACCGTAGATGATGGACAACCCGAACAAGCTCCTTTAAGAATTACGGTAACCACACCGTCTTTAAACGACTTAAACTCTATCGCTCCGCCATCGCTTTCTACCGCTGGGCGTACGTATTCGTCCAAATACTTAATAATTTCATCATCGTGCTCACTGGGTTCAATTGGCGTGTTGTCAATTTTATTCAGTTTGGGTGCTTCAGCTTTCTCTGTTTTTTCAGGAATGGCGGTAACCGCTTTCTCATTGCCTTGCAAAAAATCGCGGATGTATTCGCGCAATTGCAAATTGATAAGCTCCCAGCTAATGGTGTCGGTTTTGGTTATGGTAATAAAGTTGGCGGTAATAAACACCGACTTTACAAAAGGAAAGTTAAACAAATCGTCGGCAAGTGGCGAATATGGACGAGCTTGCTGCTTGGTAAGAAACTCCAAATTAATCCCGTCGGGCACCAAAAGGCGGTTGGCTACAAATTTCATGGTAGCCGGATTTGGTGTTAATTCAGCATAAACGACCGTTGGTATTGTGGTTTGCTCCATTATTCTCAATTTTGAGGCACAAAAATACAGCTAAATCATGAGTTCAATAGTTAAACCGGTGAGAGGAATTCACCCAAAATTTGGTAAAAACTGCTTTTTAGCCGACAACTCGGTGGTAGTGGGCGAAGTAGAAATGGGTGATGACTGCAGCATTTGGTTTAATGCCGTTGTCCGTGGTGATGTACATTTCATTAAAATGGGCAACAAAGTAAACATTCAAGATGGTGCCGTAATACATGCTACCTACCAAAAGGCAGGAACCACCATTGGCAACAATGTTTCGGTTGGGCATTGCGCCATTGTGCACGGCTGCTCCATTCACGACAATGTGTTGGTTGGTATGCGTTCAGTTATTATGGACAATTGCGTGGTAGGCAGCAATTCGATTATTGCTGCGGGTGCAGTGTTATTGGAAGGAACTATTGTTGAACCAGGCAGCATTTACGCAGGCATTCCGGCCAAAAAAGTAAAAGAAGTAAGCAAGGAGTTGTTCGAAGGCGAAATTCAGCGGATAAGCAACAATTACGTCATGTATGCTTCTTGGTTTAAGGAGGAATAATGCTACAACGTCAAATGTTTGGCCTTAACCGCTTGGCCAAAAAAGCGTGAAGCAGCTTCATCAAAATTTTCAGGATAGTCGGTAGTTAGAAACTTGACCTCACTGCCTTGGCTACATTTTTGGGCAATTTCCGGATGGCGCTGCAAGTAGTTGGCCAAACTTTCAGCTACCACGGTTCCCTGCTCCAACAGCTTCACGTTGGCTGGAATATACTGCGCTATTTTATGTTTAAGCAAGGGGTAATGCGTACAACCCAGCACTATGGTGTCTATTCGGTTGTCTTTTTGCAACAAATTACCCAGGCATTTTTCAATAAAATAATTGGCGGCCGGTGTTTCAATTTCCCCTGCTTCAATTAAGGGAACCCACATGGGGCAGGCTTCCTGGTGAACCTCAAAATTTGGAAACAAATGGGCAATTTCAATGGGGTAAGAATTGGAACTTATTGTTCCGGTGGTGCCCAACACCCCAACATGCCCCGACTTGGTGTATTGATCGATCACCTCGGCGGTGGGCCGTATAACGCCTAAGACCCTTTTATTGGGGTCAATTGCTGGCAAATCTTTTTGCTGAATATTTCTCAACGCTTTTGCAGATGCGGTGTTACAAGCCAAAATAACCAGTTCGCAGTTCATGGCAAACAAGTGCTTCACGCATTCTAAAGTATATTGATAAACCGTTTCAAAGCTACGGCTGCCATAAGGTGCGCGTGCATTATCGCCCAAGTAAACGTAATCGTATTGTGGTAATTTGGCCACAATTTCTTTGAGCACGGTAAGTCCACCGAAACCCGAATCGAAAACGCCAATGGGAACCTTCTTCATACTGCTAAAAAACAAAAAAAACGCCTCTTAGTGACCTAAGAAGCGTTTTTCAAATCAAATCCGTAAAAATCTTATTTTAAACCTAGTTTGGTTTTAACTTTTGGGAGAATATCTTCACCGGCAGTATACAAAGTAACTCCAACGCTGCTATCCAGCACGTAAGTAAAACCACCTTCTTTACCAACATCTTCAATAGCTTTCTTAGCCTTATCGATTAGTGGTTGAAGCAATTCGGCCTGCTGCTTCTGAATTTTTTCCTGAGCCGAGGTTTGGTAGTCCTGAATACGTTGTTGCAATTGCATAATCTCGCCCTCAACGGTTTCTTTCTCGGTTTTGGTCATAGCCGCTTCCTTGGTTTGGTAATCGGCCAATTTAGCTTGATACTCGGTGGTCATGGTTTTCAAGGTCGTTTCCAAGGATTTGGCAAAATCCTGAACCTTTTTTTCAGCTTCAGCGCGCTCTGGCATTGATTGTAACAAAGCCTGAGAATCGATATGGCCTAATTTTGTAACGGTTTGAGCATTTGCAAATGCGGCTAGCGCAACAAAACCAATAATAGCAACTACTTTTTTCATGTTTGATTATAAATTGTTTAAATCTGTCTTTTGGTAAGCGGGATTACTAAAAAATTAATGCGGCAAAAGTAAACTTTTGACTCAATTATTCTACTCCTTTTTTAACACCCATTTTGCGCAGCACCACATCGCTTTTATCAAGCTTTGGATCGGCAAAAAGAACCGTGGCATTGTCACCCGCCTTGTCGAAAATAACATCGAGTTGAGAAGTTGCCGCAACTTCTTTAATAGCATTAAAAACCTTATCCTGAATAGGTTTTACCAGCTCTTGTCGTTTCTGAAAAAGTTCGCCTTCCAAACCAAATTTGGCTTTCTGAAACTCCTTCGCCAACCGCTCTTTTTCAATAATCTCGTTTTCGCGGTTCTTACGCATATCATCGGTAAGCATCACCTGCTCGGCTTGAAAAGCTTTATATAGGCTTTCTATTTCCTTGTAGCGGGCTTCCACTTCCTTTTGCCAATCGGCAGAAACTTTATCTAATTCCTGCTGCGCTTTTTTAAACTCTGGAATATTCTCCAAAATATAGTCGGTATCGACATAAGCAAATTTCTGAGCAGCAAGCTGCAAACCAGAAAAGGTAACTAAAAGGACAATGAACAACTTTTTCATAGGGTGCATATTTAAAAATTTTCTACAACTCACCAAGATTCATACCAATGGTAAAGTGAAACTGACCTTTGGCCATGTCCGATCTTCCGGTAACATTATCAAAGCGCCAACCGTAATCTAGACCCAGCAAACCAAACATGGGTAAAAACACTCTTGCACCCAGACCACCCGAGCGTTTAACCTCAAAGGGGTTATAATCTCTAAACCTATTCCAAGTGCTTCCGGCTTCTAAAAAGCCTAAAACAAATATGGTTGCACTTGGGTTTGGCGATAGCAAATAGCGCATCTCGGCAGTGTATTTACTTATAATTAAACCACCGGTTGACGGAGCCAACGAATAATCGTCGTAACCACGTAGACCAATAATTTCGCGCCCATCGAGCGAGAATCCGGTAAGTGCCGAACCGCCTAGATAATACCTTTCGAACGGAGCGGGACCATATTTAGCGTTGTACTTGCCCAAGAAACCAAAGCCGGCTCTGGTATTCAACACTAAATTTTTACTAAGCTGCGTAAAGAAGCTTGATGTGAATTTCCATTTGTGATACTCCACAAACTTGTATTTCTGCTGGTCGGTCATGGTCGACACATCCTTGTTCGAAAACAACGAATACGGTGGTGTACCTTTAAAAGTTAAGCTAATAATAGACCCCGAACGCGCAAAAATGGGCTGATCATCACTTCGACGTGAAATGTTTAGCGTGTAGTTGATGTTGTTAGAATAACCGTTGGCAAACGAGAACACGTTATTAAAGTTATTCAGCTGATAGTATTGATACGAAAGCTGGTGATAAATTTGGAAATACTCATCGGGCCATTGCAATTGCTTTCCAATACCCACTGAAACACCTGAGATCAAAAGCGATTGACGCAGCGGATTCAGCGTTTTAACTCCATTAACTTTTTCGTATTTGGTATAGCCATTGGTTTGCACCGAGTGCGACAAGCTAACGCTCAATGAATATGGCTTTTTACCCCCAAACCAAGGTTCGGTAAACGAGAAGTTATATCCTTGGTAATACGACCCGTTACTTTGTGCTCTTAAACTTAGGCGTTGCCCATCGCCCGAAGGCAGAGGCGCCCACGCATCTTTCTTAAACAGGTTGCGAAGGGAAAAGTTAGAGAATGAAAGCCCAAGGGTTCCTACAACTCTACCCGCACCAAATCCGCCTGACAACTCCACCTGATCTGATGGCTTTTCTTCCACCGTGTACTCAATATCTACAGTCCCGTTTTTCGGATTTTGAACTGGGTTAACCCCCATTTTCTCTGGGTCGAAATACCCCAACTGCGACAATTCACGCTGGGTTTTAATAATATCCGACCGGTTAAACAAATCGCCAGGGCGAGTTCTTATTTCGCGCAACACCACGTGATCATTGGTTTTGGTGTTACCCATCAGTAAAATTCGGTTTATTCTGTACTGCTTTCCTTCAAAAACACGTATCTCGAAATCGATGCTGTCATTCTCAACCGCTACTTCAACTGGCACCGCCTGAAACGATAGGTAACCATCGTCAAGGTATAGTGAGCTAACGTCGGTACTGTTTTGATTAATTACCAAGCGCTCTTGCAAGGTTTCTTTGCTGTATATATCGCCTTTCTTAATGCCCAACATACCACTCAGCAACTCTGTGTTGTATTTTGTATTACCAACCCAGCGAATGTTTCGGAAGAAAAACTTGTTTCCTTCATCCAACTTCATTTTTATAGAAACTGAGTTAGAAACCGAGTCGTAAATAACTGTATCGGCAACAATCTTAGCATTTCGGTAACCGCGGGCATTGTACTTGTCCATTACCTTGGCCTTGTCTTGCTTGTAGTTTTTTTCTAAAAACTTTGACGAAGAAAAAATACGATACGGTTTTTTCACCTTGGTATCTTTCATCGCCCGCATCAACTGTCCATTGGTCAATTCCTTGTTTGGATCGCGTTTATAAATCTCGTACCACTTGTTGCCCTTTACTTTGGCTTTGGTAGTTCCTTTTATGCGTTCAAACTCAATCTTGGCAATCTTTACACGCTTGCCCTTATTAACATTAATATCGAGAATAATGGAATTGGCTAAAATAGTATCCGTGGTTTGAACAATATTTACCTTGGTTTGCATGTAACCCTTGTCAACATAAAACTTGGTTACAATGTTTTGGGTGTTTTGCAACACGTTTTCGGTAAGAATGGTACCCAATTTCAGGTTAATCTTGGGTTTAATGTCATCCACTTCGCCTTTGCTAACCCCGGTAAACTTAAATTTTGAAAGTCGGGCACGTTCACCCAATTCAATGTTTAAAAACACCACGTTACCTGGCCTGATTTCAGCCACCCGAATTTTTATATCCGAGAACAGTTGTTGTTTCCAAAGGTTTTTAATGGCTGCTGCAATTCTATCGCCCGGAATAAGCACCTTGTCGCCAACCGAAAGGCCGGTAAACAAAATAACCGCCTCAGAATCGAAGTTGTTGCTGCCGCTTACCGAAATTCCACCAATAGTATATTCGGTGGGTTTGTCCATATTTAACTCGTTGGACGAACCAATAAGTACCTGCGCATTGGCTGTACTTACAAGGAGAAATAATGAGATAAAAAATCCCGAAAAAATAATAGACTTAATTCTCATTCTGTTATTGCGTAAGTTGTTCAGAAGTTTTGCCAAAACGGCGTTCGCGTTGCTGGTAGGAATAAATGGCCTTGAAGAATTCATTTTTAGTGAAATCGGGCCAAAGAACATCGGTAAAATAAAGTTCGGCGTAAGCAATTTGCCATAGCAGGAAATTGCTGATGCGGTGCTCGCCACTGGTACGTATTAGTAAATCAGGGTCTGGAATATCGCGGGTAAGTAGGTATTGGTCTATCAGCTCGTTGGAAATGTCATTTTTATTCAGTTTTCCCAAACTAACATCCTCTACAATTTTTTTAATCGCATTGGTAATTTCGTCTTTCGAACTATAGGACAACGCCAAATTCAAGGTAATGCGTTTATTCTTTTTGGTAGAATCGATGGCCTCCGTTAACACCGTTAGACAGTCATTTGGCAGCGACCTAAGGTTGCCAATGGCATTTAGCCTTACGCCATTTTTATTCAGTTCATCTACCTCGGACACAATAGTTCTCACCAGTAAATCCATCAGCGCTTCTACTTCCTCCTTTGGTCTGTTCCAGTTTTCGGAAGAAAAAGCATATAGGGTAAGGTATTTAACGCCTGCTTCGGTTGCCGCGGTAAGTGCAGCACGCACGCTTTCTACCCCATTCATGTGGCCAAACACACGGTGTTCGCCTTTTTGTTTTGCCCACCGGCCATTGCCGTCCATAATAATGGCTACATGCTGAGGGATGTTGCTTGCTCCAAGCAATGTTTTGTAATCTGTTTGTTCCATCGTTATCTATTGCGCTTTACCAGCGCTCGCACTCTCTTTTTTTCCTGTTTGTTTTAAACGACACCGAAAAACCGGTGAAGTTATACCAATCTTTTGTATTTGCATTGCCTCGCTGCAAACCCTTATTTGTACCATCGGCTCGCTGTTTTACCAAACTTCGGTCCACAAAAACGGCCTGCTCCGGTTTAAATAGCGAAGGGTCAGCATAACTTCCTGCCACATCATCAATGTAGTCGGAAAAGGTTTTTCTAAACCCTGAGAAAATCGTTAAACCAAAACGGTCTCCAACGCTCAATCTAAAACCAGCCCCAAGCGGGATGGCGAAATTAATTAATTTATACTTCTTGCCCCCGTTAAGTGTTTGTCCTTCGGTGCCAATATCTCTTAAATTGTACCAATCGCCGTTGTAATAACCCTGTGGATTTGAGTAAAACGCCGAGAAACCAAAAAACAAATACGGTGTGGCGAAATCTTTCGAGCTAGTCATTTTAAAGTTGAAGTAGTTTATCTCCAACTGGGTTCCTACCTCAACAATATCAGAACGAAAGTTTAAGTTTCTGTTTTTAAACACCTCATTGGCCTGCAACGAATCGGCGGCCTGAACTCGGCCATATACCAAGTGATTTTCCCACGCTATGCGTTTGTTAAAACTCTTTCGTACAAACATGCCCAATGCTGGTTTCTTCGAGTTAAAATGTTGCTGATTTAACTCACCCAAATAATACATTGTGCCAAGCGTAAAACCAATCTCAGTATCCTGCGCACGAACGCCTACGCCTATAAACAGGCAGACAAACAGCAACAGAAACTGATTCTTAAAGGGCATACGGTTATTAATAAAGCAAGAATGCGCATTTTATTGCCCACCGGCAAAACGCACAAAGATAATTTTTCTTAAATGATGGGAGAGGGATTGGAGAATGAGCGGATTTGTGAATGTTAGCTTGAAAAACATAACAGTAATTCTGATTAGCAAAACCTACTTTAGGTATTGTTCCTTCCCTTCTTGTTTCAGCTTATTGTAATTGGAGCGTAGCCGAATAAACCAAAAAATACGTTCCTCCTCATAGAATGTAGCTATGTCAGGCTTATACTGTTTAAAATAATTGTAAAAGCCCAAAAACACTGATTTTGACCTATCGCCATTGCCGTGTTTAACCTTATGGTAGAACGGAAACAAACTTTTTTCTTGTTTGTCTTTGCGGTTGATGTTAGCGTAGAGCAGATAAAACAATCGCGTTTCAAACTCGCCGTTGGTATATTTTTCGGAACTGTATAGTCGCCAGAGCAAACTTGTAGCAACATGGCTTCCTAAAATGTTTTCATGCTTAAACATGCCCAAGGCTAGGCTGGTGCTATGTTTGGTAACGCTTTTGTAGCGGTAATAAAATGGGATAAATGCTGTTGTTTTGGCAGTATCGGTTTTGAAATGCCAAACCAAAGGAGCAATGCGAAATGTGCTCAATTCCTCACTTTTTAACCGTTCACAAATTGGCCACAGAATTGATGTTTTGGCATAATCCGGTCGTTTTGTTTTCCTATACATAAACCACAGAATAGCGGTATTAGTCTCGTCCCCTTTGTGTTTCGCGCTAAAAAGCGGGAACAGAAAGGTTTTGAAACCGTCCTTGGATTGAAAGTTTCCAAAAAACGGAGTAATCATAAAATGACGGTTGCTATCATCAACCGAATGTCCAACTGAAAATAACGGGAAGAGCGTGAACGATTCATAAACAGTGTCTTTTGCGCTATACACCAATGGCAGTAACAGTTTTTTATCTTCTGAATTGCTTTTCTTCGCCCAGTACAGTGGAAACAACTTGGTTTTGGTAATGGTATCAGCGGCCAAATACTTTTTACTTTTCCAGAATAACGGAAAGAACACATCGCTTCTCCCACCTAGTCCCTCTCTGTGCCAGTAGAATGGGGTTACTGCCATTGTTTTAGATTGTATGGCTTTATTTGTTCCACTATAATAGAATGGAAAAACAGCCAACCAACTGCTACGGTAATTCGACAACCCGAATACAATTGGCAAAACAATTATTTCGCTTGTCGTGGCTGTTTTGGTTCGGAAATAAATGGGGAATAATACTTTCAGCTTCGCGGTGTCGTCACCCTGACAAATGTTGGAGTTCACCCAAATTGGAAACAACAAATTAGTTTCATACCGAGGGGTTTTTATGTGCCAAAAAAGTGGAGTAATGTTAAAGTGGCTTTTCAGCTTATTGGTTGAATGGCCGGTTGAGAACAATGGAAACAAAGTAACCGACTGATAGTTTTGGTTTTTAAGAAAGAAAGCAACGGGAAATAAAACTTTGTGATTTTTTGCCCCACCCACAACCGACCAATAGATTGGGAAAAATGTGTTCGACTTAAACGATTCACCATTTATTAAACGATGTGTTTGCCAATATATGGGAAACACGATATCAGAAGTTTTATTGACCCTAGTTAAATGCCAGTAAAATGGTGTGTAAGAACGTGATTCGTTAATAGAATTCAACTCTTTGTGGTAGGTGAAAAATGGAATTGCTGCCACAAATCGCCTGTTTTCATTTTTCAAATCGAAAAATAGCGGAAACAAAATTCGATTGTCTCGTTTCGAGTCGTGCAACGACCAATAAATTGGATAAAGCGTGCTGGTTTTTACGGTATCATCGTCAGCAGTATATACCAGCTTTTTTCGCCAGAGGGGGAGTAAAGTATAACTTTCACTGTTCCGTGTTTTTCTTTCCCAGTAAAAGGGTGTAAAAGCCAAATAACTACTGCTAGAATCAGCGGTTCTGCCAAACGATAACAACGGAAAAATGGTGGTCGATTGGCGGAACCGGTTTTTAAAGCTGAAAAACAATGGTAATACCGCTTTATTGTTGGTTAACCCATTTTTTGATGACCAATAAAACGGAAACAAGGTGCGTTGTTCCAAAACAGCACCATCGCTCAACTCCCGGTGTTTGCTCCACCAAAGCGGAAAAACAACGCGGTACACATCGCGATTATTTTTTTGACTCCAATAAATTGGGAAAACGGTGAGTTTCCTAATCTTTTCATCTGCTGATTGTCCGGTGGAAAAGAAAGGAAACACCGTTAAGGATTTGTAGCTACTGTCCCTTAAACTGAAAACCAGTGGAAAAACAATTCTGTTGTTTACTTGCCTGCTTTTTTCAGCAAAGTAAATGGGTAGAATGGTGGTTTTAACTAAAGTATCGCTAGCAGTAAATTTGCTGGTTTTCCAAAATAATGGAAACAGCACATCCATCTTTGCAGTTGGTGTGTTGATGTGCCAAAACAGTGGCGTTATGGCCAAATAACCTGCTTTTGAATCGGTTGTTTTCCCGTAAACCAGTAATGGCAATATCGTCAAAGAATAGCGAGTCTTATTTTTGTATTTAAACAGTATTGGAAAAACAGTGGTATTGCTTATGTCCTGGCTACGCAATGACCAATAGATTGGAAAAATGGTACTTTTTTGTTGCATTAAACCATCGTTCAGCTTTTGTTGTTTGGCCCACCAAAAAGGGAAAAAAGTCCTATTGAATTCAACTCCGTTTTTACGGCTCCAATACAACGGAAAAACAGCGAATTTACTTTGCGTTAAATCGGTTGAATGGCCAGTAGAAAAAATTGGAAAAACAGTTAATGACCTATAGTTGGTATCCCTTCTGCTAAAAACCAATGGAAAAAAGGTTTGATTATGTACCCCGGTGGCTCTCTTAGAAAAGTAAACGGGGAAAAAGGCCGTTCTACAAAGTGTATCGTTGACACTGTATTCCTTTTTCTTCCAAAATACTGGGAAAATAAAGTCTCGATTTGACTTAGCTGTACCCAAATGCCAATAAAAAGGCATGATAGATAAATAGTTTCTACTGGAATCCAAATGCCGACCTGATGAAAAGAGGGGTAAAATAGTGAGCGATTTAATTCGCGAATTGCTAAATCGGTAAAAAACAGGAAAAACCACTGAGTTGCTTAATGTGTTGCTCTTCGCTGACCAATAAAGAGGAAACAAGGTTCGTTTCTTTAAATATGAGCCATCGGCCAGTTTTTGCTTTTTTGCCCACCAAATTGGGAATAAGGTTTTCCTACTCTCCTTGGTATTTTTAGAACTCCAGTAAATCGGATATACATTCAGCTTTTGCTGCGAATTATTGAAGTGAGTACTTGTTGTAAAAAAGGGTAATATGGTGAGCGACTTATGGCTACTATCCCGCAGCGAGTAAACTAAGGGGAATAATGTTTTCCTTTCTAATGTTCTATTGGTTTTCGACCAATAAACTGGAAATAAAACCCGACTTTTTAACGTGTCATTTTTTTGGTATTTATCCAGTTTCCACCAAAACGGAAATGACACCGTTCGGTTTTCGAAGGAAGACCTTTTATGATTATAAAGTAAGCCTATTCTGGTATGAACAAAGTCAGGGCCTTTTCTGTTATAGTAAATCGGGAATAATACAGAGGTGGTATCCGACTTGTTGGCCCAATAACCATAAAACGGAAATACCATAAAGCGGGTTCGTGCGGCTATTTCATCTCTTTTGTACCAAATAAAAAAGAACATGTTGTTCTCCACATACAAACCTGTTGACGATCGACTGATTCCCAACAGGGAAATATTGGATGCCAATTCAAAGAATTTGAAAGACCGAATTTCAGTTCCGGCCTGAACTTGTCGTTGCGCCCTGAAAATGGATGGGTAAAATATGGACATCACGCGGGTATCGACCCCAGTTTGACTGCTATCACTAATTAGCAAAGGGAGCAGCTGAAAATGTTTGGCTTTAAGTTGGTAATTAACCGTCTTTGAGAAAATTGGATAAAGCAGCTGCAATTCTTTTTTATCCAGCCCTTTATACTTTTTAATAATTGGCCAGATATTAATGTTTCTACCGCGGGTTAAACCAAAATCGAAAGCTAAGTTCGATTCGGTAGTGTCGGTTTGGGAAAATGCCGACCCACTTAATAAAACAAGAAAAAAGCCAACCAGCAACTGCTTAATGGCCCCAACTCGCAAGTTGCAGCAACTGGCCTCAACCCCTACTTTCTTTAGAATTTTAGAAATCTTATTTACCACTTAAACTATCAAGTACACCAGCCACCATATAGATTAGGATTAACAAGGGTTTATCTGGTTTGTTGAAACCAAAGTAAGGAAAAATTGACTTTGGCATTTTACCTCAATTCAAAATTATTTCGGAAGCCTCTTCAAACGAATATTTACACCCGCACTTATTGTTAAGTAATTTCGATAGTTTTCGGGGTTAGGATAAGTATTTAAGTGCAATAGCTGTTTAGCATCATTACGATAGGCAGCAGCCAGAATGCACCTTGAACTTTTCCAAGGAATAGAAACACCACCACCCAAATTGATCATAATCACTGGGGCTGCACCAAAACCTTTATTAACTGCGTTTTCTAGTGCCGGGGAAAATGGTTGGTAAGTAATTTCACGACCTTTTCCACGAAGAAAAGTAAGATCCAACGAAGGCCCGGCCTCAGCAAAAAATTCAACTTTCTTACCAACGTTAATGCGCAGGAGTAACGGAACAGAAAAAGAGGATAAACCAAACCTTATATCCCGGTAGGAAGTATTCCGAGCTGGTTGATAGCTGGACAAAAAATAATGGTTTTTATGGTATGCTAACCCTACGATAGGTTGAAAGAACTTGTCGTTTCTAAATATCCGCAAAAAGCTACAACCAAATCCTGACTCAGGACTTATTCCGGATTGGGGATTAATCATTTGGTTATAAGCAACAGCCACCTGCCAGGGAAAGGTTCGAATAGGGACGTCTGGGTTTTGTGAAAAAGAAAATTTCACCAGCAACAGGAAGGTTACAACTGAGATAATCCGCATCGATTTAATTTTTAATCTTTTCCTAGCACTAACAGTTCATTAAGAAACCAAATCAGGAAGTATGAAACCGATTATCAGAAGCCAAATCCCGCCAATAAACCCCCTCTCAATTCCTCCTATCCAAGCCCCACATCATTTTGTTGCGTAGGGTGCGGTAGAAGTTTTCGGTGCGGAGTTTTACCAGGTTGATTCTGAAATCGGCCTTTTTAATCACCAATTCGGTTGAGGGACTAATGACTACCGTTCGGCTGTCTAAGGCAACCAGAAAGTTTTCATCGCGACCGTCAATTTTTAACGTTATCTCGCTTTCGTCACTCAGTACTATGGGCCTCACGTTCAAGTTGTGCGGTGCAATTGGGGTAATAATAAAATTCGAAGCTGTGGGCACCAAAATAGGGCCACCGCAACTTAACGAATAAGCCGTAGAACCCGTTGGTGTGGCCACTATAAGTCCATCGGCCCAATAGGAGTTCAGGTATTCGCCATCAATAAATGCCTGTACGGTTATCATCGACGAGGTGTCTTTTTTAATCACCGTCAATTCATTCAAGGCAAAATTATTTTCGCCAAACAGACTTTCGCCATTGGTTTTTAACGTCAGCAAGTTGCGCTCTTCAATGCTGTAATCTTTGTTGGTCAACGCGGCAATGGCGCTACCTATGTCCTCGCGCGACACATTCGACAGAAAACCCAACCTACCGGTATTAATACCCAGTATTGGCACTCCGTGACGTTTGACCAGCGTAATGGCATCCAATATGGTTCCATCACCGCCAATACTGAGCAATACGTCAAACTGCGGCCCAAAATCTTTGGCGCTAAAAAGCTGGTAATGTCTTTCGTCTTTTACATATTTAAACAAAAACTCGGCAAAGCCATCAAACACATACACCTCGGCCTTAACTTGCCTTAATCGGCTAAAAAGAAATTGAATGGCCGGTGCAAAATTCTCGTTGAATTTTTTGCCGAAAATGGCAATCTTCATGGTTGGCTCTTTTAAATGGGTCTACTAAAGTGCAGAAAAAAACCGCTTTCTCCTAGGCGATTAATGGAATATTCGCCACGCATTACCACATCGTAAAAACTAAGTAGGTCTAAACCAACTCCCCCTCCAATAAGCAGTTTATTGGCCAACGGGTTGTTTTGGTAATACAAGCGGTCGCGTGCATAAGCCAAATCGATGTTGAAATTGAGGTAACTGGCCAAAAACAAGCGGTTAAACTTTTCAGTATTTACAAAGCCTAGTTTGTACTCTTTTCGTTCCAAAAGCCTAATCTTAAAACTTGATTTTGCAATGGCATAGTGTTGGGCATCAATTACATAATACTCATATCCGCGCACAAAATCGCTGTACCCCAACCCGCGTTGAAAATAATAAGGCATGGTTTTGTAACTGGAATATTTTCCGGTTAAACTGTAAGCCAAATACAGTTTTTCGCTCAGCTTATGGTATTTTTTTAATTGTGCATAGGCCACCAGCACCCTGGTAGCAGGCCCACCGGACAAGTTAATATCTGGCTTTTCCAACGAGGCGCTCCAAAGTGTTCCTTTTAATGGGTAAGGTGAGTAATCGCGTTTGTCGAAAGTAAACTGATAACCCAGTTCCAAAAATTTTCGTGACCGAAATCCCTGAACTAAATAATCTGGGTAGGTACGCGCTAACGAATCGGTGACTAACACCGAATTGAACTTGGTCATGAAGTAGTGCCGCCCATAATTTGCCCGCCGGTATTGCAACCGGTAGCTGGCAGAAAACACTTCGCGGGCTACATTTCCCGGAGCGGTAAAAAACAAACGCTTGTTGTTTTCGGTGGCAGTATTTACCTGGTAGTTTTGGAAATAACTTAAGTACAAACCAACACCCAGCTTGCGGTTTCGGTCTAGAAACGGAATTTCGTAAGTGAGCGAATATTGCTCATTGTAACCAAACTTGCACCGTATGCGCAAGGTTTCGTTTCGCCCCCTAAAGTTGTATTGGGTAACCAAAAAGCCGTAACTGGTTCGACTCAAGTCCTTGGTTTTTAACCAAGTATTAAAATTGGGGTCAACGTACTCAAACTCAGGGCTTGGCCAAATGTACCACCGCTCGGTTAAGGCTATGCTCAAATCGAGCGTGTCACCAGAAACGTCCTTCGTAACATCAACAAAATTGAACAGCGAGGTGTTCATCAGGTTGTTGCGCGAACGTTCAATTTTTTCGTTCAATTCTTCACGCTTAAACCACGCTCTGGGCAAAAACGTGAGCTCACGAAGAATAATAAAGGGTTTGGTTTTTTTGTTACCGGAGATGTAAATATTGTCGAGATAAACCGAATCAGATTCAAGTTGGCAAAAGCCAGAAACAACAATACTCATCAGGCATGTTAACAAAACCAGTCTGAGCATTGAAGTATTTTTAAACCGCAAAAGGCCTGTAAAAATCGACATCAGTGCGAAACTCACATGTTAATGAAATTCATCAACTCATCGTAACGCCTGCGAAGTACATCTTGGTAATTCGATTCTTGAAAAGATTCCTTGATTTTGTAGTTGTAGCGCTCGAAAGTTTGTAAAACCCCGTCAATGTTCGATTTATTGAGTTTCAATGTAACGTCCATAAACTCAGAATCTTTGTAAGACGTAATGTACGAACTAAGAATTTTACAATCGTTTCCTTCTACAATGTTGGCAATTTGCAACAGGGAATAATCGCGTTGACGAACCTCGATAACAATAACCGCACCGGGTTCGCTCATGGTAGCCGTACCACCCAAGGCCCGCAACACTTCACGAAGGGAAATGGAACCCAAGTATTTTTTTTCCTCGTTAATAACCGGCACCATGCTAAGTCCGGTTTCGGCAAGGAGTTTTATTACATCATAATAATGTTGGGTCTCTTTAATGTAGGCTATCGGCCGCATGGTTTTAAGGTCCTTAATCAGCAAATTCCCATTTGCGGCAAGCAAATCTTCCTCAAAAACAAGTCCCTGAAAATTCCCCAACTCAACCAAGGGCAGTTGCGATACCTTGGCCTCATCCATCCATATCAAAACCGTTTCCACACTGTCGGTTGGAGCCACCACATTTAAATCAAACACCATTATATCTTTCGCTCTCATACGCCAATATTTTAGGCTTCACCCCTAAACTTCATACCTTTGAACCGGTTTGGCTCAAACATAGAAAAAATACCAATGACTAAGCTGTCTGTTAACATTAATAAAATAGCAACACTGCGGAATGCACGTGGAGGTAACGTGCCAAATGTGCTAAAAGTTGCTCTCGATTGCGAACAATTTGGCGCCCAGGGAATAACCGTGCACCCCAGACCCGATGAACGACATATTCGTTATAGCGATGTTCGCGAACTTAAGCCCTTGTTAAAAACCGAGTTTAACATTGAAGGTTACCCCGACAAAACCTTTATGGATTTGGTATTGGAAGTGCAACCTGCTCAAGTAACGCTAGTTCCTGACCCACCACATGTGCTTACATCAAATGCTGGTTGGGACACCAAAAAGCACCTTGACTTTCTGACCGATGTTGTGAAAACATTTAAATCGGCTGGTATTAGAACAAGCTTGTTTATGGAAGCAAATTCGGAGCTAATTGTGTTGGCAGCAAAAACCGGAACCGACCGAATAGAATTGTACACCGAAGAATATGCCCGCGATTATGCCAAAAACCGCGATATGGCAGTTGCTCCATATGTGATAGCTGCCAAGCAAGCCGCTGAATGTGGTTTAGGGCTAAACGCCGGTCACGATTTAAGTCTGGAAAACCTAAAATTCCTGAAACAACAATTGCCCAACCTCGATGAAGTTTCTATAGGTCATGCATTAATCGCCGATGCACTGTATTTTGGTCTGGAAAACACCATTCAATTGTATTTAAACTGTTTGCGCTAATACTGCATGAAATTACATTTCCGAAAAACCGGTAGTGGTCAACCACTGTTTATTCTTCACGGATTATTTGGTTCGAGCGACAATTGGCAAACCCTGGGGAGAAAATATGCTGAGCATTTTACGGTTTACCTCATCGACCAGCGCAACCACGGCCACTCGCCCTGGAGCAATGATTTTAGCTATCCATTGCTTTGTGACGATTTGTTGGAACTTATGCAAGACGAAAAGCTAAGCGAAATAAGCATTTTAGGGCATTCCATGGGCGGCAAAACGGCGATGGCCTTTGCACAAGCACACCCAACGTTAGTTAGCAAACTCATTGTGGCTGATATTGCCCCAAAAGCTTATCCACCGCATCACCAAACCATATTAGCTGCATTGGAAAAAGTTGATTTTGCTGTACACACCACCCGAAAAGCGGTTGAGGATATTATTTCAGCCCAAATACCCGATGCGGGAACCAAAATGTTTCTGCTGAAAAATTTATACTGGACAGAAAACCAAACCTTGGCTTGGCGCATCAATATTCCGGTTTTAACTGAAAAAATGCCATTGATTATTGGCACAATTGGTACCGAAACGGTGGAAACACCTACCTTGTTTGTCCGTGGTGAAAAGTCTGGTTACATTACCGATGCCGACCTGGATGTGCTTCACGAGCAATTTCCAAATTGCCGCGTTCAAACCATTTCTGGAGCTGGACATTGGCTGCATGCCGAAAAACCAGAAGAATTTTACGACATTACGCTAAATTTCCTGCTAGCATAGATGAAAAGCCTGCGTTTATTTTCTTTTTGTATTTTCTTAGGCGGCTTATTATTAAGCACCCATGTGCTCTTTGGGCAGGAACAAATTCTTTCCACCGACCCGCGGTTTAGTTTTAAGGATGGGGTTTACCTAAGCTTAAACGATTACAAAACCAACGAGCCCGCCATCAACTTTTCTCGTTTTTGCAGCAAGGATGGTAGCCCGGTTGCCGACTTTACTTTGCGCAGCACAATGTATTACCTAAACGACAGCAACCAAATAGAACCGCTAAAAGAAGAAGAACTTTTTGGATACGCCTTTCGCGGTAATTTCTATATCAAGGTTAGCCACCGAGAAACCTATTTTGCCCGATTGGTGGTAATTGGCAACCTAAGTCATTTTGTTTGCGAAGTCCAGCAAACTAACATGGATCCGTACTACAATATGTCGAGAACCACACCCATACTTATTCAGTTGGTTTTCGATTACGACACCGGTAAAATCCAGGAATTTAATCAGGAAAATTTTGTAGAACTGCTAAAACGCGATGATGAATTATATGCTGAATATAACCTGCTTCCAAAAAAACAAAAGAAAGATTTTCTGTTTCTGTTTCTAAGAAAATACAACGATAAACACCCCATTTTTTTCCCGCATAAAGAGTAATTAACCGCAACCATTATGACCGCAAAAAAACAAGTACTGCTTTCATCCCTGTTACTGTTTAGCGTGTTGGTCAATGCACAGTTAAATTCCTTTTTTGTCAAACCGATTATTACAGAACCGAGCTATACAGCGGCACAAGACAGTCATTTTGTTGCTTTCAATACCAGTGTCGAAGCTTTGGGGAAATTGCTGGTTTTTTTGCCCGGAACGGGCGCATTAACCAAACACTACTTGCAATTCCCAACATTGGCGGCCAATCTGGGTTATCACTGCATCAATTTGTCCTATCCCAATGCAGAGTCAGCAGCCTCGGCTTGTGCCAGCAGTCTTAACACCGACTGTTATACCCAATTTAGAGAAGAGGTCTGTTTTGGAACTTCAGTTAGCGCAGAAACCAATGTGGACAGCCTAAACTCCATCAATACCCGGCTAATCAAACTTTTGGCTTATCTCGCCAACCAATACCCATCACAGGGTTGGGAGCACTATTTACAATCCGATACGGTCAATTGGGACCTGCTTACGCTTGGCGGCCACTCTCAGGGTTCTGGCCATGCCTTATATTTATCAAAGGTGCGCGCTATTGACCGTGTTACCCTTTTTGCCGGCCCGCAAGATTATGCCTACTTTTATTCAGAACCGGCCAATTGGCTTAGCTCGGAAGGATTGACCGATACCAGCCGTATTTATAGCTTCTTGCACCTCAACGACGAAGTTTCTTCGTACGCCATCCAATATCAGGCACTTGAAAAAATGGGTTTGTTGTTCCAGTCCGATTCTGTTTGTATTGACAACAACCCCACTCCATTCAATTATTCTCGCTGCCTTTACACCAAAGCAACACCTAAAAACAGTCAATTTACTGGTGCGTTCCACAATAGTCCGGTGGTCGATTTTTATACCCCGGCAGGATCTGGTGGCTCCTTGTTTTTACCTGTTTGGGAATACATGCTTAGCAACTCGACCAGTACTTCGGTTCTGGAAATCGATAAATTAAACGGCTTTTCCTATTTCCCCAATCCGGCTCAGGATATTATTCAGCTGAAAATTAATTCGCCAAAGCAACCTACCTCGATTAAAATAGTGAATTTGCTCGGTGAAACAGTATTAGAAACAAACGTTTCAGGCTCTTTAGTATCCGTCAATTTGGCTAAGCTTAAACCCGGGATTTACACCCTTACCGTTGCTGGATGCAGTAAACTTTTGGTTATCAATTAATGGATTTGGCAGCCAAGCCCTTTACATGGTTTTAACCGCTACTTTTGCACCATGAAATAGCCATGTTTGTCGAAACACCTAAACACTTGAAGATAAACCGGCTATTCCATATGTCCGTTAAAAAACGAATTATCTACATATGAAATTGCGTTCACCTAAAAACACCAAATTGGTGTTTATTCTACTGGCTGGCTACATCTATGCCCAGTTTATGTGGTGGACATTTTTGCTGATACGTTACAATCCTGAAAAGAAGTGGATGGTACTTGGCGAAGGAGCCGTATTTATGGTTTTTTTAGGACTGGGAATTTACACCATCTACCGCACCATTCGCCACGAAATTGGCCTGGCTAAAATGCAGAAAAACTTCTTGTTGTCGGTAACCCACGAACTAAAAACACCGGTTGCTGCGGGCAAATTGTTTCTACAAACCCTACTCCGCCACGATTTTGATAAGGCAAAAAAAGAGGAACTGCTGCACAAAGCAGTGAACGAAAACGACCGGCTTACAGCCCTTATCGACAAAGTAATATTGGCCACCACGCTCGACAGTCATCAAATCCCGCTGACACAACACCAGCATTCGTTAAGTGCCATTTCCGAAGAAATTTGCAAAACAACGACCGAAAGTACAGGTGCTCAACACAGCTGGGAAATTAACATTCAACCGGGCATCAATTTTACTTGCGATGCTGAATCGATGCGCTCCATTTGGCAAAATTTATTGGAAAACGCCATTAAGTATTCTCCTCCCCAGTCTTTAATTCAAGCCTCCTTATCGCAATCGGGCAACAAAATTGAACTTAGCGTTAGCGATCAGGGAAGTGGCATTAAAAAAGCCGACCTTCCTTTTATCTTTAATAAATTTTACCGCTCGGGCAACGAAGAAACCCGGTCGGCCAAAGGAACCGGTCTTGGCCTGTTTATCGTAAAACATTTAGTAACACTGCACCACGGTCAAATAAACTACAAAGCCAAGACGCCGGCTGGAAGCATATTTACCGTAATTTTTAATGTCAATTGAACCTATGAATAGTAAAGTTGCATTGCTTATCCTTGATGGTTGGGGACTTGGAAAAAAAGACCAATCGGATGCTGTATTTATGGCCAATACGCCATTTATGGATTATTTAATGTCTACCCAGCCGCACGCTCAATTACTTACCGATGGCGAAAATGTGGGTTTGCCCCATGGACAAATGGGCAATTCGGAAGTGGGTCACCTAAACATTGGAGCAGGCAGAATTGTTTACCAGGACTTGGTTAAAATAAATGTTGCCGTAAGAACCGGCGAATTGCTTAATAACCCTGTCCTTCAAGCAGCATTTGCCCATGCCCGACAAAAAGGGGTCAACGTCCATTTTATGGGCTTGGTGAGCAAAGGAGGCGTACACTCGCATCAAGACCATTTGGTGGCGCTTTGTAAAATGGCCAAAGATTCAGGAATAGACCAAAGTTATATTCATGCCTTTACCGACGGTAGAGATACCGATCCCAAAAGCGGGAAGGCATTTTTAAGCGAGTTAGAACAAGGCATTCAAAACAGCGGTGCTCGCATTTCGACCATCATTGGCCGTTATTATGCCATGGATAGAGACAAACGCTGGGAACGGGTTAAACATGCCTACGATTTATTGGTTAATGGAGTGGGTAAAGATTTCAGTAGTGCTGCTGCGGCTTTTGAACATTTTTACCAAAACAATGTTACTGATGAGTTTTTGGGCGCCTCGACCATTAATGGCGGTATGAAGATTGCGCCCGATGACGTGGTTATCTGTTTTAATTTTAGAACCGACCGCTGCCGCGAAATCACTGAAGTATTGACCCAGCAAGATATGCCCGATTTTGGCATGCGGGTGTTGCCCTTGTTTTATGTAACCCTGACCAACTACGACAAAACTTTCAAAGAGGTAAAGGTTGTTTTCGACAAGGACAACTTGAGCCTAACCTTGGGCGAAGTAATTGCCAATGCTGGATTAACGCAAGTTAGAATTGCCGAAACCGAAAAATATCCACACGTCACCTTCTTCTTTTCCGGCGGAAGGGAAGCCGTGTTTGAAGGCGAACACAGACTGCTTGTAAGTTCGCCAAAAGTCGCTACTTACGATTTACAACCCGAAATGAGCGCACCGGAAATTGCCAACAGCATTTGCCAAGATTTGGAAACCAATCAACCCGATTTTGTTTGCCTAAATTTTGCCAATGCCGACATGGTTGGCCATACTGGTGTTTACCCCGCAATAATTAAGGCCGTTGAAACCACCGACCACTGCTGCCAGCAGGTTACTGAAATGGCACAGAAATTAGGTTATTCGGTTATTATTATTGCCGATCACGGCAATGCCGACTTTGCGGTAAATGAAGACGGGACACCCAACACAGCCCATTCAACGAACCCGGTTCCGGTAATTGTGTTAAGCCAAGAAATAAAACAAATCCATGACGGAATTTTGGCTGATGTGGCACCAACCGTTCTGAAACTAATGGGAATTAATCAACCAAAAGAAATGACCGGCAAGCCTCTTTTTTAAGGCTCTACCCGAATTGTTGCGTGTTTATCAATGCGCACATCGTTAGAACGAAATGCAGTAACATGAACGGCATAGGTTCCTGGAACAACTTCTCCGGTTGGAGTTACCGCTCCATTCCAACCTTTTGATGGGTCATTGGACTTAAATATGGGTGTACCCCAGCGGTCGAACACGGTCATTTCAAACTGAACCGGATCTACAATGGAAACTTTAAACTCGTCATTATAGCCGTCACCATTGGGAGTAAAAATGTTTGGAATGTAAGTAAACATCTGTGGGAGTAACACTTTATGAGCCGTATCACCACATCCTTCCACATCTGTAACAATCAACTCCAAGTTATGATTTTCAACATCATCAAGGTTTATTCTGGGCTCAGCCACTTCAGAAAGATCCCTTCTATCCATCGACCAAGCATATTTTAATTGCTCTCCTTTAGAGTAGTTTTTAATTACCACACCGAAATCGGTCTCGTCATATGAATATTCAAAATCGGCTATTACTTCGTGAACTTTAATGAAAATGGTCTTGGTTACCGAAGTACCACAGGCATCGGTAACTGTTACACCGTAGCGTGTGCTTGTTGTGGGAAGCACAGTAACCGAACTCGCTTTACTACCTAACGAAGACCAATTGTAGGTAAGTAAACCTGAGCCACCACCAGCATTGGCGGCTAGCATCACCGGATTACCCATACAAATAGCCGTATCCGAAACGGTATTAAGGCTCAGCGGTTGAGCATTAGCAAAAGTAATATATACACTATCCACCAATTCCTGACCACAAGAATCCTGCAGTGCCAGATAATAATAAGCACTTTCAGTAGCATTGATTACTGGCGATTCAATAGTAGAAAAAACAGCACCTGCTGTACTCCATTCATACTTTGCAATTCCGTTAAGTGTATAAATACTGTCAGGGATTAGTTGATATGGCTTCTCTTTACAAGGTATTACAATGGTGTCATTAACTTTGGAAGCAATGTCGAGGCTAAAGAAACCCGGAGCAGGTGGATTAACCACAAACTGACGACTAATTGGGCCAAGCGAACACACATCTACGGCGGTAACTTCATAAATCGTAGAAACGGATGGACTCACGACCAATGACGCTGAGTTCCCAGGAATTGTATTGCCATTCTCTTTCCAAGAATAACTGTACTGGCCATATCCGCCTTTAACCCCACCTTCCAATGTAACAGATGGATCGTAGCAACGCATATTCACATCACCCATTACAGGCTTTATAAATGAAATACCTTCAGCATCATCAAGCGTAGCGCTGAAATACCGGTGTAAATCCGAGCAATTTGACAATAAATGAAAATCGAAAATCAGCTTTTCTTCACCTTCAGGCTGCGAATCTGACTTAACGGTAAAATTTAAAACGGTACTATCGCTACCAGCAGGAATAACCAAATATGCAGGTAAAGTTGACAAATCCGAAACGGTAGCTACACTCAAAGGGTGAACGTTTACGTAAATGGTGTCGCTATACGGCTGATTGCCCCTGCGCTTCAATGTAATCTGGGATGGGAAACAACTTTCAAGTACTACATCATTCTGAACTGAACCAAGACTCGACTCCAGATTTAATCCGGCACTGGCAAAACTTCTCGCTTCCAATAAAACACCTGAATCATAGTCGTTTTTAGAACCATCGGCAATGGCCAACTTGATGTGGTACGTTTGGCAGGACTGCACCTTAACCCTTGCCTCCAAAATGCGTGTATAACCGTTGAAATTGAACGACCCTACTTCGTTCGCATTAGTAGAAAACAAATTGGAGTTCCGCTGATTATTAATACTACTAATACTAACTGGAATATTTGTACCCGGTATAACGGCGATATTTATAGAGCTGTCAGGAAAATTTGAAGGGCTAGAATATAATCCATTAATACCAGGGCCTGAAATGAAAAACCCAAATACATCGTTAAACTCAGTGTTCTCAAACTGATTGTATTCTTCTGAAGCAAAAGCATACCTAAAAATCACGCTATCACTGGAAGGAACAAAGTCGAATTCCAAAATAGCGGCATCTTCTGTTTTCTTTACCGCGGCAATGTTATAGGTTTTCGAAACCAACTTAGCCAACTCCAACAAATCATTATCGCTTGCGCCAGAACCAATGGCCGTTCCAATCCAAGGGGTGACTGATTGCGGTGGCATGATATCGGTTACCCGACCCGTTGACATTACTATTCCGGTTTCAAGGCCTAAAAAAGACTTGGCATTCTCAAAATAGCCAATTTGAGACGGGTGTCCGCTAAAACTAAAATTACTAGCCTTAACGCCTTCCCCCAAAAGAACGTCTTCAATAAGATACTGAGTGCTGTTGTAAGGTGCATCTGTTTTTACCACCATCTGCGAAAAAACCAGTGTAGAAATGCACACTGCAAGCAGACTTAGAAAAAACTTAATCATTGTTTTGGTCATTTTATTAATAAGGGAATGTTAGTAAAAACTAAGACCTACTCCAAAATTCGGGTGCAAAGGTAAACTTTAATCAGCTCAATTTGCTCTTTGGCAGCCCATTAACTTCTAGCTCGTGTATTCCTAAATTATCTTATGGTATTACCCAACTGATTAACAAGTTGACAAAACCCAAGCACCACCAACCAAATCAGTAAAACAACTGATTCAATAGTTGGAAAAAATTCAAAATTCAAACGGATCAAGTAAGCTGAGGAAAATTGACCAAATCGAATTTTTAAACAAATCTAATACGCGCAGATTGGGTTGGTGCCTCAATTGACAAAGGCGTTCTAAGCCTACTGTACAATTATTGGAATCTTATTCAATTTCATTCGGGTTTCACCTATTTCGAAAGTACAAATAATTATCGACCAAAAGACGAAATTGCACCGCTAAGGTTGCCTTTTTTAGGTTGCCAGAAAAACCAAAAGAGCATATTTTTTCTCAAAAATCAGTAGTCATCTACGATACCAAATAAAAGCCGACTCAAAAAAAATTCACTTTACAATCTGATTCTTATTTTGACTGTAAGTCATTTCCAGATGAAGAGAAACAACAACAAAATACTTTGTTAAGTGTAACTGTTTCCCGTAGTTTGCACCGCTAAAATTTTCCACCATGTCAGAATTAAAAAACTATATCGAAGCCAACAAAGACCGCTTCGTGAATGAATTGCTTGATTTATTGCGCATCCCTTCGGTCAGTGCCGACCCGAAATACAAGGCCGATGTGCTTAAAACGGCCGATGAGGTTGCTGCCAAATTGAAAGCCGCTGGAGTCGAAAATGTAGAGATTTGTCAAACTGTCGGTTATCCTATTGTTTATGCCGACAAAATAATTGACCCTAGCAAACCGACGGTTCTGGTTTATGGTCACTACGATGTTCAACCAGCCGACCCCATTAATCTTTGGGACAGTCCGCCGTTTGAGCCGGTAATTAAAACCACCAAAATTCACCCACAGGGTGCCATTTTTGCTCGCGGTAGTTGTGACGACAAAGGCCAGATGTATATGCACATCAAGGCTTTTGAGGCCATGATGGCAACCAATACCTTGCCTTGCAACGTAAAGTTCATGATTGAGGGTGAAGAAGAAGTAGGCTCTAACAACCTAGGCATATTTGTAGCTGCCAACAAAACGCGTTTAAAATGTGATGTGATTTTGGTTTCAGACACCTCAGTTATTGCCAACGATATACCTTCAATTACTATCGGCCTTCGCGGATTAAGTTACCTTGAAGTTGAAGTAACCGGGCCAAACCGCGATTTGCACTCAGGTGTTTACGGTGGTGCTGTTGCCAACCCAATTAACGTGTTGGCAAAAATGATTGCCAGCCTGCACGATGAGAACAACCATGTGACTATTCCCGGTTTCTACGACAAAGTAGCTGAACTTTCGGCTGCTGAACGTGCCGATATGGCACTTACGCCATTTAGCCAAGAAGAATATAATGCTGAACTGAAAATTGAAGCCGAATATGGCGAGAAAGGCTACTCAACCATTGAGCGCGCTTCTATTCGTCCTACTTTAGATGTAAACGGAATTTGGGGCGGCTACATTGGCGAAGGTGCCAAAACCGTATTACCCGGAAAAGCATTTGCTAAAATCTCTATGCGTTTGGTGCCAAACCAAGTAAGCGATGAAATTACCGAACTTTTCAGCAAGCATTTTAAAGCCATTGCGCCAAAAGGTGTGAAGGTCGAAGTTAGACCACATCACGGTGGCGAACCGGCTGTTGTGCCAACCGATTCTATTGAATACAAAGCTTCGGCCATGGCTATGGAAGAAACCTACGGCAAAAAACCTATCCCTGCCCGTGGTGGTGGAAGTATTCCTATTGTTGCCTTGTTCGAAAAAGAATTAAAAGTAAAAACCGTTTTGATGGGCTTTGGTTTAGATACTGATGACATTCACTCGCCAAACGAACATTACGGACTGTTTAACTACTATAAAGGAATTGAGACCATTCCGATGTTCTACAAACATTACACCGCACTTAAAAAATAAGTGAGCAACCCCGGGATATTTTTCCGGGGTTTTTTATGCCAAAAATCTGGCAAAGGCAAAACTTTGCAGAACTTGCGAACGCAACAATACCGCACCGAATGGCCGAACACCTGTTTACCAACCAACTTATTAATGAAAGTAGCCCTTACCTGCTACAACATGCCCATAACCCGGTAAATTGGGTAGCCTGGAGCGAAGTTGCCTTTGAGCAGGCCAAGCAACAAAACAAATTGGTGATTCTTAGCATTGGGTATTCAGCCTGCCATTGGTGCCACGTTATGGAACACGAATCGTTTGAAAACGAAGCCGTGGCCCAATTGATGAACCAACATTTTATCTGCATAAAAATAGACCGCGAGGAGCACCCGCACATCGATAGTTTGTACATGTCGGCGGTTCAACTCATGAACAAACAAGGCGGTTGGCCGTTAAACTGTATAACCCTCCCCGATGGTCGACCCATTTATGGAGGCACTTATTTCCCCAAGGAAGCCTGGTTGGAAATACTCGAATCGTTGGCCAATATTTACCGCAATGATTTACCCAAAGTGCTGGAATATGCCGATAGAATCACTAATTATTTGCAAAACACCGAGTTAATTGCTTTAAAACAGGTGTTACCAAAGTTTGAAAAAGAACAGCTAAACGAAGCAATCGAAAAATGGGTACTCACTTTCGACAATGAATTTGGCGGACCTCAGCGGGCGCCAAAATTTCCCTTACCCAACAACTACTCCTTTCTTTTGCATTACGCCAACAACTTCAAGGAAAAGAAAATGCTAGATCACGTAGCATTAACCCTCGAGAAAATGGCCAAAGGGGGTATTTTCGATCAACTGGGTGGTGGTTTTTCGCGCTATAGTGTTGACGACCGCTGGAAAGTGCCCCACTTCGAAAAAATGCTTTACGACAATGCCCAGCTAATAAGCCTGTACGCAGAAGCCTTTGCTCGTGACCACAACCCGTTTCATCAAGCGGTGGTTGAGCACACCTTGCGATTTATTGCCGAAGAACTCACCAACGAATCTGGCGCATTTTATGCAGCCCTCGATGCCGACAGCGAGGGAATTGAGGGGAAGTATTACACCTGGAACAAGGCTGAACTGCAACAAACGCTAACCAAGGAAGAATATAAGGCCGTTGAAACGCATTTTCATATTAATGCCAACGGACATTGGGAACACGATAGGTACATATTGCTTTGCGAACAAAACCCGGAACAAAGTGCCGAGATCTTAAATATATCGCTAGCCGAGTTCGAACAAACATTAAAATCGGCCAGTGAAAAACTACTGATCGCAAGGCGCAAAAGAGTTAAACCCGGACTAGATAACAAGATAATTACCTCTTGGAACGGATTAATGATAAAGGCTTTAGCTGATACAGGCCGCGTTTTCCAAAAAGCCGAATACTTGGGGAAAGCCACTAAGGCAATGCATTTTGTGGAGGATAAACTGACCAAAGCTGAGGGTGGTTTATGGCACATCCACAACAACGAAAGCAGTAAAATTGACGGTCTGCTTGAGGATTACGCTTTTATTATTGAGGCATACATCAGTTTATACCAAGCATCGTTCGAGGAAAAATGGCTACACAAGGCTCTTAACCTGATGCTTTTTACCCTCGAAAATTTTTCCGATGAGGATGGCGTTTTCTTTTATTTCAACAACAATAATGGCGAACAACTCATCAGCCGGAAAAAAGAAATTTCCGACAACGTGATTCCAGCGGCCAATTCGGTTATGGCTACCAACCTATTTGTACTTGGTAAGTATTTTTACCGCGACAGTTGGGTACAGCGAGCCGAGCAAATGCTATCGTCGGTTTTAGAAAACATGCAGGGTTACTTACCCGGCTACAGCAATTGGGGACGGTTGTGGCTGTGGCAAACACAATCATTTCACGAAGTGGCCCTAACCGGGCCAGAGGCAATAAATTGGGCAAAAAACATCAACCACCTATACCTACCCAATGTGTTATTGGCCGCCAGCAACAATAAGTCAGACCTTCCGATGTTAAACGAAAAATATTCGGAAAAGACCACGCTTGCTTACGTTTGTCACAATAAGAGGTGTGAACAACCCTGCCAATCATTAGCGGAACTAATTACCGAATTGAATTAAAATGAGCCGTTTTTCCATTTTCATTTCGGTACTATTTCTGCTCTTTTTCTCTTGGGGAAAAGCCCAACAGCTAACCCATGTACACCCCGACAATCCATTTAACCTACAAGATTTTGAAACCGATTTTATTAAAAACCATCGAGTAAAAACCATTTGGATAACGCAGGGAACCAAGGTTATGGGGCAAAAAATAATCCCACAAACCATCAGCTGGAAACTCTCTTTTAACAACCTTGGTCAGCTTACTAAAAAAGTGAAGCTAATAAAGGGAAACACCAACCCTATTGATAGTGTAGAAACCTTTTTTTACTACCAAAACGGACAATTGGAAGAAGAAGTCATCAGCTCTTCTTTCAGCGTAGAAAGCATTCAATACATTACTGAAGAAAACGGTAAAAGTCAAGTAACTCGAACCAAACGAAGCCGATTGGGAGAATTAAAAAGTGAGCACCGAATTAATTACGAAAAAACTACACCGAAAGCTGACCTCATCTTAACCAAGCAATTAAACAACGGCAAACCCACCCTTTTACTTTACGAATATTTGAACCCAGACGGAACTTTGCGTGAACGCCAAAAAATTCAGCAACCACAAGGCTATAAAACCACCGACTCTTTCACGTATAACAAAACCAAACTGGAGAAAATAAGTATCCGCGAATTTGGCACCGAAACCGAATATTTGTTGCAATACAATACCGAAAAACTTCTGAGCCGAGTTAGCTGTGTGCGAAACCAAAAAGAGCAACAGGCCTTGGAATACTTCTATTTTAAAGGAATGCTGGAATCGGCTCTACTCCTTAAAACCGACTCGAAGACGGTAGAAATTACAAATTATTCGTACGAATATTATTAGCCTTTTTGCTCACTGTGGTTTTATATTCCTTGCCGTAAAAAGGTTCGTAATAAGCCACATCTTCAAATTGCTTATCAGCAAATTTTTCCTCCGCCAAAACACCCATATATCGAGCGCTGGCCAAGCAATTCGGGAAAATATGAATTTGAGGATTAGCACGAAACAAATCGGTAAACTTTGCCGCACCATCGCCAATCAAAATCATATTCTTGTCACCGTATTTGGCGAAAAAATCTAGATCTATTATCTGCGCACTGGTTTCTTCCACGGCTTTCAAATCAGGTGAATAAACGGCCATAAAAACCTCGTCCCTGCGCGCATCAATCATAGGGACAATCAATGAATTTTCCGCCAACTTATTTTCCGCCAACTTATTTTCCGCCAAAAACCTAATTACCAAGGCTTTTAAAGGATCAATAGCCAACAGGGGTTTATCCAAAGCATAACACAGGCCTTTTGCAGCCGAAACGCCAATGCGCAAACCAGTATACGAGCCCGGCCCGCCTGCAACGGCAACTCCGTCAAGCTGATTTACGGCAACACCACTTTCTTTAAGCACCTGTTCAATAAACACATGCAGCTTTTCGGCATGACCATATTCACTATCGTCACTTTCTATAAGGCATAGCAACTCACCATTTCGGGTAAGTGCAACAGAACAAATTTTGGTGGTTGTTTCCAGATTTAGCAGTAAAGCCAAGGCAAAAAATTTGGGGTAAAGATAGGGAATCCCAGTATGTTATTTGACTCGGAACGCCTCAGCACCAGCTTTAATCAGCACCACCACTTCCGGATCTAACAAGGTTGTGATATCCCCAAGGTTTGTAGTGTCACCTTCGGCAATTTTGCGTAAAATTCTGCGCATTATTTTGCCGCTTCGCGTTTTGGGTAAACCAGGTACAAACTGAATAAAATCGGGTTTGGCAATTCGACCAATGTGTTGATTAACGGTTTCAATAATTTCAGCCCTTAGCGTTTCTTCATTTTCGGGATTAGCACGACAAATTACATAGGCGTATATGCCTTGTCCCTTTATATCGTGTGGAAAGCCCACCACCGCCGATTCGGCCACATGTGCATTGGCATTAATGGCGTTTTCAATTTCGGCCGTGCCAAAACGGTGACCGGAAACATTTATCACATCATCTACCCTACCAATAATGCGGTACATGCCATTTTTATCTCTGCGCGCTCCATCACCGGTAAAATAATAACCGGGGTAACTGGAAAAATACGTTTGCCTGCACCGCTCGTGGTCGCCATAGGTGGTGCGAATCATGCCCGGCCAGGGGAATTTTATGCAGAGGTAGCCTTCTTCCTCGTTCAAATGCAATTCCATGCCCTCCTGATTCAACAGCACAGGTTGAATACCCGGAAGCGGAAAGCCGGTATGAGCCGGTCGTTGTGGTGACAAACTGCCCAATCCCGACATTAAAATTCCACCGTTTTCGGTTTGCCACCAAGTATCTACAATGGCGCAACGACCTTTCCCTACTTGGTCGTGATACCATTGCCAAGCCTCTTCGTTGATGGGTTCACCAACCGAACCCAGCAACTTTAACGAATCCAGTTTGTAGTTTTCCACCCACTGATTGCCGGCCGCCATAAGCGAACGAATAGCAGTGGGAGCAGTGTAAAACTGATTGACCCGATGTTTTTCGCAAACCTGCCAAAACCTATCGGCCTCGGGATAAGTTGGAATTCCTTCAAACATTAACGTAGTTGCCCCATTTAACAAAGGCCCGTAAACAATATAACTATGGCCGGTAATCCAGCCAATATCGGCAGTACACCAAAAAACATCGTTGCTTTTGTACTGGAAAACATTGGCAAAAGTATAACCGGCATAAACCATATAACCACCACAGGTGTGCACCACACCTTTTGGCTTGCCCGTAGATCCTGAGGTGTAAAGTATAAACAACATATCCTCGGCATTCATTTCGGCTGCCTGAAAAGTTGGCAAAACCTTTTCCGTTTCCTCGTGGTACCACAAATCACGTCCGGGCTTCATATCTACCGCGGCCTTAGTGCGCTGCACCACAATAACCTTTTCAACCGTTGGACAATTGACCAACGCTTCGTCAACTACCGGTTTAACAGGCATTTCCTTTGCACCACGACACATGCCATCGCTGGTCAACACCAGTTTTACTGCTGAATCGTTAATTCTATCGGCTAGTGAATTGGCCGAAAACCCAGCAAAAACAACCGAATGAATGGCTCCCACCCGAGCGCAAGCCAAAACAGAAATGGCCAATTCGGGAACCATGGGCATATAGAGCGCCACGCGGTCGCCTTTTTGCACACCTTGATTTACCAACACATTGGCCAATTTGCAAACCTCGGCATGCAGTTCTTTATAGCTCAGTTTTCTTGAAGCTTCGTTTGGGTTATTCGCTTCCCAAATAATGGCTGTTTTATTACCAATTTCTTCTAAATGCCTGTCCAGACAATTTTCAGTAATATTCAATTTCGCACCTTGAAACCACTCAATTTTTGGCACGTCAAAGTTCCAGTCCAGCACTTTATCCCATGGTTTTTTCCACTGAAAATTCCCTGCTATCTCGGCCCAGAACTGTTCAGGCTGTTCAATGCTATATTTATAAGCCGCTTGGTATTCTTCGAAACTGGAAAGTTGGTAGTTCATTACTGAGTCCTTTTAACCGCTAAACTTCGTGAAAAAACAAGTTACCGCTAAAACACCGCACAAAAAAACCGCCTCTTTCGAAGCGGTTTCATACCTAATTGTGTATTGCTAAACAGCACCCCTACCGTTTAACATTCGTATCGGGGTTTTTTAAAAATGCCCCGAATATGGGATTATTGAGGGTTAGTAGCTTAGGTTGTGTCAATTACAGCTTAACCACTTTAACTACCTGATTTATATTTTGGCCTTGCAAGCTAATAAAGTAAACACCGGGGCTCATTTTATCGTTTGTGGGCAAAACCCAGCTATTGGCACCAGCATCAAACGCTTTGGTTTCGGTAATAAACTGCCCCAAATTATTGTAAACCGTAAAGGTTAATGCTTGCGGATTGGGCAATACAAACGAAATGTAGCTTGAGCCAATAAATGGATTCGGCACCGCATTGCCAATTCCATAGCCGTTGCCCAAATCTTTAATACCCGAAGCTACACTTACACTACCCGGCGAGGCAACAACGGCTACTTCACGTGCAAATTCATCAGAACCCATTGCGCGGGTTACAGCTGAATTGATTTCGATACTTGTAGCACCCCCTTTTTTGCTATTGGTTAAAAACGTTAATATCAACAAGGTGTCGCCAACAGCAAATTGGTGGTTTTTGGCTTTATCATCAATCCAGTTTAGCATTAAGTTGCCATTGGCCACTTGGCTTTTACCTTGTAAAAAAGGAACTATAGCGGCACTAACCTCACTTAATTCCAGCGAATTTTGATTCCACTGCACGGTAAACTGCAAACCTGCTGCCTGGCAATTTTCCGTAACTATTACGGGTACTTTCACCGTCGATTGCTCTAATGCGGTGACATGAGCTATTGACAATGACATCGTTTCTGTTGCTCCCGATTTTGGTGGCACACTATTTACCACCCCTATTTCCAAGCCGAGGAAATTGTAATTATAAACTTGTTGGCCAACTATCAAACTAGCCAGACTTTCTACGCTTGGATAGGTATCGTTGTCAGTATTGTAAGGCACATAATTAAAGGCCGAAAGCACACCAAAGTTGTTGCGAAACAAATCACGGTCACCAACAATATTTTGGCGTTGTTGCAACACATCCAATGTGTTAATACCACCACTGTTGTCCACATCACCGGCTCGGCGGTTAATTTCGTCGAGCGCAATCTGGTTGAGAATATACCTGCGGTTGTTTATTACGTGAGTTGAACTCACAGCTGTACTGGTTTCAATACCAGACCAGTCTTGTACTGTAAGGCTTACCGTGGCTCCAGGTATTGCACGAAAACTATAGGTGTGGTTGTTTTCGCTAGTATTAAGTTCGCGGTAGTCTAGGCAGTTGTCATATTTTATACAACCATCGCAGAGAAGGAAAGTAGGACTCGTAAAGGCAGTACCATTTGCGGTTACAAATTCACCCTGTATAACCGCCAAACCACGTAAGGTATTTGCTGCAAAGTTTGAAGTTAACACGGCCTGACGGTTATACTCGGTTATCCACACCGCATCGGTATGTGTTGGCGTGTAATTTTCATCAACAGCACCAGCCGCCATATTTGGTTTAACGATAATTGAAAATACCGGTTTCATATCTTGTATCTGGATATTGGTGGCAGTGTAGCTCAATATTCCATTTTCAAAAGTGTAGGTTAACGTGCCATCCAAATAAGGGGTAGCCTGACGTACTTCTTTGGCAAAATTACCCAGGTTAATTTTGCCACTCATGGTTTGGTAGGTATGCACAAAGGGTTCACCTAAAGCAGTGTTATTACCTGTTGGAATCAGATCCATTTTAACAATATCATCATCTGATCCACCATAGACACTTTGGGGATATTCAAAACTCAATGTATAGACTGGTGTAGCTGCACCGTATACCACATAATCAACAGTGGTTTGTAATCCGTTTATATCGGTAACTGTAATGGACAAATTGTTTTTACCAGGATATATTGCAACAGCTTCAGGTTGAACTGGGCCAATACCTTCGTGGACAGCCGTAACAGGCATTTCGCCAAAACCACAATTATCAGTATAGCTCATAACGGTGGTTAAGTCGTAAGTCCCAACCGATGCTCCAGACTCAATCACCAGTGTATCGCTAGTTTTTAAAAAGGTAACCGTTGGAGCTACTTTGTCCATCACAGCAAATTCATATTTGCTATAATCGGGGCTGAGGCAACCATTGGCATTGGAGGTGTAATAGTTTACTGCATAATAATCATTGGCTGTATTGTTTATTTCAAATGTTTTGGATGAACCAGAAGTAATAATTCCATCGGGACCCCAGGTAGACCAGCTTATTGGGTTATTGGCAACGAATGCACCGGTTAAAGTAGTTCCCGGGCAGAAAAAGGTGTTGGGATCTTCCGACAATCCGTTATACGTTTCACCATTTATGGTTAAGCCAATTTTTTCAAAACCACCCAACTCAAGCACATAGTCGTTGCTGGTAGTACCATCGGTTACCACTAGCTTAAGTGTCACGGTTTCAGCCGGTAATTTATCCGATAGAATTACTCCACCAGAAGTTAGATATAACCCACTGGCAAAAGCATTATTAATGTACAAATTCACAACAGCCTCAGCATCAAACGATCCAATGGCTTCGAAAGGAAGAAAATAAGAATCGGTCGACCCGGCACATATATTGGGCATATTCACAAAACGTATGCTGTTTTGGGTGGCCGCCTCAACACACAACTGGCCAAAGTATAGGTTTGGGGTGGTAACCACAGGCTCATCATTCACCAGTTTTCCCCATTGGTGCGGAGTACCATTATCGGTAGGTGAAGTGCAGGTGCTGCTCACGGCAGTTTCAATTAAACGGGCATAGATGTTAAACAGAATGGTCTTGTCGGCGAAACTAAATGAACCGTTCAGGTTGTCGTAACTAAAGGAAATGGTATTGCCCGAAATGGCTATATCGCCAGCCAAACCGCTTATTTGGGTAAGCGCGTTGGTGGACACCACCGAATCTATTTTAGCCACCACATTGCTTGGCAAACTAACATTACCTTGCAAGGTCTGAAAGCCGTCAAATCCTTGTACACCAACCGGTATAACAACTTGCGAGCGGCTTAAGCCGGTGACTGATGCGGTATAAAATAGTGGACTTCCGGCACTAAGCGAAACCACACTTGCCGTTGCAGAAATGGTGGTACAGGTATCGCTACTTACCTTACAACGGTAGTATTTTGTCCCTGCTTCGTAAAGGTTCAAACCAATGGTATTAACATTAGTGCCAGGAATAGCCGTAAAATCTGCATTATTACTGCTTTCTTGCCATTCATAATTAATGTTGCTACCAGTGGCGGATACCACCAAATCATATTGCTCACCTATAAAACCCATATACGATTTGGGACTGGCGGTAATTACCGGGCTAGTACAGCCTGTACTTTCGCATGTTCCGTCAAGCACTATAGTTGAGGAACAACCAGCAACCGACTCCCATCCGCTACAAGGCGGTGTTGTTGCACTGCTGTAGTTAATGTAATGGGTTATTTCGCCACCTTTTCCACCTGAAAGATATTCCGGATATTCAAATATGCGCCAAGCCCCATCATAATGCAAAATGTATATTACAGCGGGGTATAAATCAGCGGTATTGCTATACATGGGTCTTTCATCGTTACTCGACCCTTGTTCTAGGTTGTAGGTTCCGTTTACTCGGGCACAGTCGCTACCAGAAACTGTAATTTGCCCCTTTGCCCAGCCAACGGCAAATAGCAGTACAACAACTAAAAGAGTGCTAGATAGCGGCAATTGTTTTATTAACCTAAACAATTTGCCGGGTTGGGAATTTCCCAAATTTTGAATTGGTAAATTAGTTTTCATAGGGTGTGTCCGTTTTAAATCCATTGCGAAACTGGCACTCCCAAGCAAGTCCTGCAAATTTTTGTGACGAAACGACACGATTTTGTACATGAAATGCAACCGAGCTGTTTTGAGCTTGAATCTGGTTAAGGTAGATTTGTATTCAATTACTTTTCCTTGCAAACCACGGCAACATTTATGCTTAAACCGGTTCTTGTTTTTCTTATCTGCCTTATAGGTTTTTTTGCTCAGGCAACCAATCCTACGGTGGCACTTTTGCAGGAACTAAAACGCTTGCAAATCAAAAACGGTTATACGGCAGACACCACCCAACTTGGCCTGTTGCAACAATTGTCTGACTACTACCTTGAACAGCGTAAATTTAACGAAGCACTTACCTGTTACAACCAAGCACTGCGGAACCCCCAGGTGATCAACAATCCAAACAAAAAATGCCTACTACTGCTACAAATAAGTGATGCCCAAAACGAGTTGGGAAATTATCCGTCGTCCGAAGATTATGCCCGGCAAGCCTTATTTATTGCCGAAAAACATGGTGGCAAAGAATTATTCGGAAGAGCCTTAAATGCTTTGTCTTCGGTTTATGTGGCCAATGGTAAACTTAAGCAAGCATTAGCAATTGACCTAAAGTTGTACACAACTTTTCGTGACCAGCAAACTGAGCGGGAAAACGGAGTCATGCTCTATAACTTGGGTATCGATTATCAAGGTTTAGCCGAGTACGAAACCGCTCATCAATATTTTACGCAGGCTATTTCAGCTTTTAAAAAAAGTAAGGATAACCAATCGACCGGTGATTGCTACCGCCAAATGGCTCAGATGTATCTTGAAATTTACGATACCACTAAAGCTACCTTGTATCTGACCAAATTTTGCAATACGGTAAATTTGCAGATCCCACAAAACAACGCTGCTGCAAACCTGCTTCAAGGAGAAATTTTGGAACAGCAGCAGCTTTACAACAGCGCATTGAGCCATTACCAAAAATCGCTGAGCGAATACCTAAAGGCCAACGATTCATTTGGTCGCGATTACGCAAATTGTAACATCACTAACCTGTACGTGTTACGAAAGGAATACGAACAAGCCATTCGACACGCCGAGCAAGTGCTGCCTTTCATTGCGCAAATGCACACTACTTTAGTGGTGGTGCTTTATCCGGCACTTGGGGCGGCTTATTACAAGAAAAAACAGCCCAACTTTGCCTTGGCAGAGCGATACATAAGGTTGGGGCTCGATTTGGCCATTACATCTAACATTACTACCGATGTTCAATTTGCGTACACGGTTTTGGCCGATATGTATAAGCAAAAAGGTGACTACCGACAATCCTTGCACTACACCAACGAAGCCGCCCGTATTAAAGATAGTTTGGTAGGAATTGAAAACACCAAAAAGCTAAACGAACTCGAGGTAAAATACCAAAGTGCTGAAAAGGAGCAGAAAATTGAGCTAATGAGCAGGGAACGTGGGTTGGCCAAGGCAGAAAGTAGCCGCCAACTACAACAGCGCAACAGTCTTTTTGCAGGTTTAGGACTGATGTCGATAGCGCTGGTAGCCGGTGGGATAGCTTATAGAAACAGTAGAAAATACAGCAAATACCTGGCGCGGGAAGAACAACGGAAAGAATTGCTACTGCAAGAAGTCCACCACCGCACCAACAACAGCTTACAGCTTATTTCGGCACTACTAACCATGCAAAGCGAAATGGTAGAAGATGCTACGGCCAAAGGTTTTTTACAGCAAAGCGAATCGCGAATACATTCCATGTCGGCTTTGCACGAGCTGTTGAACAACAATGCCACGCAGATAGAGGTAAACATGGCCGAGTACTTGGGCAATGTAATCGACTTCCACCAGAGCCTAAGTGCCGCCGGCGTTGAGATTAACTCGAATCTGTTCAACATTCAGTTTCCGGCAAAAATTGCACTTCCCATAGCCCTTATTACCAACGAATTGGTAACCAACTCATTAAAATATGCCTTTACCGATACAAACATCGAAGGGCGCATTCATGTTGTGTTGGCACAAACCGAAAAGCAGGGAGAATGGATTTTATCGGTTACCGATAATGGTAAGGGACTGCCAGAAAACACCTACCAACCCGATACGGGAAACATAGGCTCTAAGCTTATTCAAATTCTTACCAAGCAAATTGGTGGAAAATTGCAAACTTCATCCAACAACGGGGCTACGGTGAGCATTTTATTTACACCCAAATTAAGCTAAGTCATTCAACAACTAATAATTATGCCGAAAGACCTCGATATTTTAATTGTAGAAGACGAGCTTATTATTGCCGAACACATTTCATTATTGCTGAAAAAAGAGGGGTACAATACGCCAAGAATTGCCCAATCGTATACCGAGGCCATAGAACTCATTCAAGAGAAAACACCGAGCATTGTGCTTACCGATATTTCGCTGGGTGAAGAGAAAACCGGAGTAGATTTGGGACAGCTGCTAAACACCACGTACCGCATTCCGTTTATTTACATTACCTCGCTGCACAGCCCGGAAATGGTAAAACGAGCCTCGCTGACAAGACCAAATGCTTATTTGGTAAAGCCTTTCAAAAAGGAAGACTTAATGGTTTCTATAGAACTGGCTTTGGCTTTACAAACCCAGCCCCAAGTTGAAAACACCGATGAAACCTGTCTTGTGGTTAAAGACAGCAATGCCACCGTGCGCATTCCAATAAAAAATATAGTACTGCTAAAGGCTGAGGAAAACTACACTGCCATTTACACCAACAGCCAACGACCAAGGTTTGTCAGGCAGTTTTTAAGCGATTTGCAAAATCAGTTACCCGCCCAACAATTTCTTCGAATTCATCGGTCGTACATTGTCAACAAAAAATACATTGCCGAAATTCATTCCAACTACATAGTTATCGACAGCTTTCAACTGCCCGTAAGTCGCTCCTACCGCCATTTGCTAAACGATGTGATGGGGTAAGTGGGGCTGAGTTTAAAGTTAGAAAGTTCAAAAGTTTCGGGTTTGTAGGTGTTTATCGCAGCACTTCTGCAAGCTCGGTGCCCTATAAGCTGTAAGAATGGGACTTCGACTAGCTCTATGGAGAAGGACTTCGACAAGCTCTGCGTCCCAGAAACCGAACCCTGGACATATATGAGGGTCACTCCTAGGCCTGTCGAAGGGCGAACCCTGAGCTTGTCCAAGGGTGGTTAGGGGCCACAAAAAAACCGCCTCTTTCGAAGCGGTCTTTTGTCTATTTTCTATAATCTATTGTCTTAAAGTCCCAGTAAAATTTCTTCTGGGTTACGGCTTCCGAATAGCATTTTAGAAGGGTTTTCTAACATTTCCTTCACTTTTACCAAGAAACCAACCGACTCGCGACCATCGATAATGCGGTGATCGTAGCTAAGTGCCACATACATAATGGGGCGAATAACAATTTGGCCATTTACCACTACCGGGCGTTCTACCACGTTGTGCATTCCCAGAATGGCCGACTGCGGAGGATTAATAATTGGAGTTGAAAGCATGGAGCCAAATACCCCTCCATTTGTAATGGTAAAGGTTCCGCCAGTCATTTCATCAACACTCAACTTACCATCGCGGGCTTTAAGTGCAAGACGTTTAATATCGGCCTCAATTTCAGCCAGACTCATTACCTCGGCGTTTCTTACCACCGGTACCATCAATCCTTTTGGCGATGAAACCGCTATACCTATGTCGGCATAGTCGTGGAAAACCAATTCCTGCCCCTCTATGCGGCCGTTTACCGCCGGGAAAAGTTTAAGTGCCTCGGTGCAAGCCTTGGTAAAAAACGACATGAAACCTAAGTTTACGCCGTGTTTGTCTCTAAAAATATCTTTGTATTTGTTGCGCAAATCCATGATTGGCTGCATGTCTACCTCGTTGAAGGTAGTTAACATGGCGGTTTCATTTTTTACCGAAACCAAACGTTCAGCCACTTTTTTGCGCAACATGCTCATTTTTTCGTTGCGGGTATTCCGGCTTCCGCCCCAACCGTTGGTAGCCGCTTTATCGAAACCAGCCGACATGGCCGCAACCACATCTTGCTTGGTGATGCGTCCATCTTTGCCCGTACCGTTCACTTGGCCAGGTTTAGCACCAGCCTCGTCCATCAATTTTTTAGCCGCTGGCGAAGGTGTTCCGGCAGCATATGACTGATTGGCCGCAGGTGCAGCAGCAACCGGCATTGGGTTTGGTGCAGCAGCGGCAACTGGAGCAGAAGCAGCCTCAACTTTTTCAGCTTTTGGTGCTTTTCCGGCAGGGGCAGCCGCTTTCGTATCGAGCGTGGCAATAACATCGCCCACAGCAACGGTTTCGCCTTCCGGCTTCAGCAATTTAATAACACCCGCTTCCTCCGCAGCCAATTCTAATGTTGCTTTATCGCTATCAATCTCAGCAATTACTTGCTCTTTCTCCACATAATCCCCATCGGCTACTAACCAACTGGCAATGGCAACTTCTGAAATCGATTCGCCTGGACTAGGTACTTTTATTTCAAACATATTATATCTAGGATTACACTGATTTAAATGATTACACTGATTACGTTTTTAGGTTAATCAGTGGTTCACACTCACTTGTCAAATAGTCTAAAAATCAAATTGTCAAAGTGTCAAAAAATTGTCAAAATCACGAAAAAACTTCGTCAATCATTTTGTTCTGGCGGTTGGCATCGCGTTTTGGTGAACCAGGTGCGGTACTTGCGCTTGCTTCACGACTTACCATTTCCAGTTTCAGGTGTTTTAGTTTCCAATTTAAGAAATACCAAGCACCCATGTTTTCGGGTTCTTCTTGCGCCCACATCAATTTGGTGGCTTTGTTGTATTTCTTAACGATGGCATCAATTTGCTCAACCGGAGTAGGATACAACTGCTCGATGCGAACCAGAGCAACCGTTTCGTCTTTAAGTTCTTCTTTTTTCTCCAGCAAATCGTAATATACTTTTCCTTGGCAGAAAACCACCTTTTTCACTTTTGCTGCACTGGCGGTAACGTCATCAATCACTTCCTGGAAACATCCTTTTGCCATTTCGCTAATTGACGAAACACACTTTGGATGACGCAACAAGCTTTTTGGTGTAAACACCACCAATGGCTTACGGAATTCGCGTTTCAACTGACGGCGTAAGGCGTGGAAAAAGTTAGCCGGAGTTGTGCAGTTTACAATCTGCCAGTTATCCTCAGCACACGATTGCAGGAACCTTTCCATGCGCGCGCTGCTATGCTCGGCACCGGCACCTTCGTAACCGTGTGGAAGCAGCATAACCAAGCCACTTTGGGTTTTCCACTTGTCTTCGGCACTGCAAATGTATTGATCGAACATAATTTGCGCCCCATTAAAGAAGTCGCCAAATTGTGCTTCCCACAACACCAAACTATTGGGCGCACCTAATGAATAGCCGTAATCGAAACCTAAAACACCATACTCTGAAAGTAACGAGTTGTAGGCCGCAAAACTGGCTTGTTTTGGGTCAATGTTATTCAGGTGAACGTATTCTTCTTCGCTGTCTTCAACCTTAACTACCGCATGACGGTGAGAGAAAGTTCCGCGCTCTACATCCTGACCAGAAAGGCGCACCGAATGCCCTTCAACCAGCAAAGAACCATAGGCCATTAATTCGCCCATGCTCCAGTCCAGCTTGTCAGCTTTCAGCATATCCAAACGATTTTGGATAATACCTTCCAGCTTTTTAAAGAATTTTTTGCCTTTTGGTATTTCACCCAGCTTTTCAGCAATCTTGGTCAACGTCTTTTTATCGACACCCGTTTCTGGTGACTTGATAAAATCGTAATCGTTAGAATGTCGGTATTGACCCCAGATATAATCTAAGAATGGCTCAATGTGCGCATTCTCTATTTTTTTGCTTTCATCAAATTCAGCGGAAAGATTTGCTCGGAACGCTTCATCCAATTTCTTTGCAAAGGCCTCATCTATTGTTTTTTCTTCAATAAGCTTTTGCTTGTATATATCTCTTGGATTTGGGTGCGCTGCAATAGCCTTGTACAATAACGGTTGGGTGAATTTTGGTTCATCGCCCTCGTTATGGCCATATTTACGGTAGCAAAGCAAGTCGATAAAAACATCGCTGTTAAAACGTTGGCGGTACTCCATAGCAATGCGCATGGTGTGTACCAAAGCTTCCACATCATCGCCATTTACGTGAAAAACGGGCGATAAGGTAACCTTTGCCACGTCGGTGCAATAGGTTGACGAACGCGCATCGGTAAAGTTGGTCGTAAAACCAACCTGGTTGTTAATTACAATATGAATGGTTCCGCCAGTCTTGTAGCCATCTAGCTGAGACATTTGAACCACTTCGTAAACAATTCCTTGTCCGGCAATGGCTGCATCACCATGAATAAGTATGGGGCAAACTTTATTTAAATCACCATTGTGTGCCCTATTTATTTTCGCGCGACTAATGCCCTCAGCAACTGCTCCAACCGTTTCTAAATGCGAAGGGTTTGGGCAAAGGGTTAGTTGTACCTTGTGACCTTTATCGGTTTTCAGGCTTTCATCGTAACCCAAGTGGTATTTCACATCACCGTCAAAACCTTGCTCTACGTAGTCTTTGGCCACAAATTCGCTAAAAACCTGGCGATAAGGCTTGTGGAAAATGTTAACCAGTGTATTTAAACGTCCGCGGTGAGCCATACCCACCACAAACTCTTTAATGCCAAGATCAGCACCGTGTTCAACGGCTGCATCTAGTGCAGGAATAAGTGTTTCACCACCTTCTAACGAAAAACGCTTTTGACCTGGGAAACGGGTATGCAGGAAATTTTCGAAAGAAACAGCCTGATTTAACTTATCGAAAATGTGTTTCTTTTCGTCAACCGAAAATTTTGGGTGGTTATCGTTGGCGTGGATATGATCGCGAATCCATTGAATTTTCTCCGGATGACGGATGTACATGTACTCTACCCCAATCGACTCGCAATACGAGCGTTGCAGGTGATGAACGATATCAGTAAGCTTGGCCGAACCAAGTCCTATTTCCTTACCGGCTTCAAACACCGTTTCCAAATCTTGACCGGAAAGACCAAAGTTCTCTAAAGAAATGGGTGGTTCGTGTTTTCTACGTTCGCGAACCGGATTGGTTCTGGTAAACAAATGTCCCCTGGAACGATAGGCGTTAATCAGGTTGATTACCTTAAACTCCTTTGGCATCTCGCCCGATTCACCAACAGTTGTTCCGCCGTTTAAAACGGGGTAGTTGGTTTGTGCAAACTCAAAGCCATCGAAAAACTTTTTCCAGCTTATGTCTACCGACTCCGGGTTAGTGATGTAATCCTTATATAAACTGTCTACGGTGGCAGTATCTAAATTGCTCAGGTACGAGAACTTATCCATGTGAATGGTTGGTAAATAGAGGGCAAAAGTACAATTTTAGGTTTTGCAAGCTTAGTCGGCACCGGCTTTTTTTAGACTTGTCGTCAATTCGCCTCAAAACGATTGAAACAGCGGAGTTTGATAAATAAAATTGCAGCTAAGCCGAATAAAAATTTCGAATGATTACTTTTTGCAATTCGCGGTTAAGAATAAGCTCGGTGTACTCTTCAGCCAAATCGATGTCGGCATTGCCCATTAAGCTTTTCACAGTTTGTTCAGAAATATCGATACGATAGAACAAGGTAAAAAGTCGTTCGGGTCTTTCATCCAGCAAGTATTCAATTATGGGTTTAAGATAAGCTTTAAGCTGCTGATAGGGTGTTTCAACCGCATTAAGCTCCAAATCAATAACAATATCGTCAAAGTCCTTTTTAATTTGCGCCACCACTTGTTGAATGATGCGGTGTTCAAATTTAAACGGCTCTAGGTTGGCCAGTTGGCTTGCAAGCTTATCCATGCGGCTAAAATAGTCTTGAAAATTTATTTAAAACTAAACTTCATCCGCAAAACCATCCGATAGCTGCGATAACCTTCCGATGGCTCATAACCATCGGATGGTTGAAGGTTGGAAACGAATTAACGTTTTGGTAACATTTTAATAAGTATTCCGAAAATTTCAGACCAATTGGCTGCGGTACTTTTGCCCTGTAAATAATCAGAACATAATGTTGAAGCAAATTATAACAACTTTTCTTTTAGTAACTGCGCTTGTAGGTAGTGTTGCCGCTGGTTCTGGCAACAACGAAGAAAAGAAAATGAGTTCGCTGCAAGGAAAAGTTATTGATGCAAATACATCGGAAGGTTTGGCCGGTGTGGTTATTGAAGTAGAAGGCACCGACATTAAAGTTTTTACCGATTTTGACGGCAACTTCACCTTACCTGCCTTACCTGAAGGCAGCTACAATTTGATAAGCTCTTTTGTATCGTACAACGAATTGAAACTAAGAAACATCAAGGTTAACGCGGCTAATACCGACACCCTAGAGCTGAAACTCCACGCTAACTAGCTTAATGTTAAATTTTTATAGCTGAAAGCCCCATAAATTGGGGCTTTTTTATTTGTTAACTTTATCAATGTTATCAAATTGTTACGCAATTGTTACATTTGGGTATCTCATTTTAGTCATACTTAAACAACGGAGGAGTAACAATGAAAAAAACAGTTTTAATAGTATTGGGTTTTATAGGGTTAGCAGTAATGCCTAGTTTCGCCCAGAGTAACGATGAAGTTAACATGGGTTTTATTACTCAGGCTAACACCGAGAATACCAACATTGCATATTACAGCAATGGAAATAAAAAAATGACCTATGCTATGTCAGCTGGGGTTTTAAACGGACAAGTTACCTATCATTTCGAAGATGGTTCGCTGAAAGAAACCGGCGTTATGCTAAACGGCAAGAAAAATGGTAGCTGGGAAAAATTTAACGAAAAAGGCCTAAAAACTTCGATAGCCAGTTTTAAAAATGACCAGAAAGATGGCGTTTGGAAAATTTGGGACGATAACGGTACACTACGCTACCAAATGCAATACGCAAACGGCCAAAAAGTAGGTGTATGGAAAATTTGGGACGATAAGGGAAAATTGGTGGAAGAGAAAACCTTCTAATTCACCGCTTAACGATATAAACGAAAAAGGCTGGAAACATATGTGTTCCAGCCTTTTTCGTTTGCATCAACCTATGCCTATTGTTCCTTACTTTGGTTCGCATCTTTCAGGAATCTCCAACTTGAATTCTTCGTAAACTCCCATTTATTGAGCGAATCGTTGTAGTAAAAATCTTGGTTCGGTGTTTTAACATAATCGATATTTCCCAAATAGGCATTGATATGCTTATTTTCAAGAGTATACCTAAACAATTCCTCGCCACGTTTCAATAACTCTTCCTTAGTTAATCTTGGTGTATGAAAATAGAGGTGAAGGTATTTTATAGCCCCATCTTTTTCCCTAACAAAACAACCACCTTGTGCCCGATAATGTTCAAAGAGACTGGTTAAATCTTTGTTTACGTAAAGAAAATAAGCCGTGTCGTTCCGTTCTACATAATAGCGAATTTCAGCATCCTGACTTTTCACTTTTGCCTCGTAATACGGTTGATTTACAGAACTAAAACGTTCCTCGAAACTTGCCTGATCAGGTTTCTTGTTCACATAAGGTGCCAACTCCAGCAAAAGAGACTGGGTGGCTTTAGCGTCAAGATTATCTCCCGCATCAATACTGCTACAGGCCATTGCGCCAAGAATTACTGCCCCAATCAAAAAAATTTTCATCATAACGAAAAAAATATGGCCCAAAGGTAACTACCTCTGAGCCATGTAATAAAAGTTGAACTCTTAGATTAATAAACTGCGTTGATTGGATCGAAGTTTACCCAAGCCGAACCAAAGTTCCAGCTAGAAGAAGCCGATGTTCCAAATGCTCCGTAAAAATCTTCTTTTACAAAACCGAAAGATGTAATATCTGGCGCACCTGCTTTGTAAGCACTTTCGTTACTTAACAAGAATGGAGTTGCTTTAGAAAAGTTGTACTCAGCTGATGAACCATATAGTTTGTCTTTCGTGTCGGTCATATTCACCGTACTGAAATCAGCAGGAACTGTTGAGTTACCGCTAACCGCAGTCAAGTTAGTGTTCTCAGAAAAAACGCATCCACTTACCAAAGCTTCAGCACCCATACCATTGAAACTAACACCAGTTGGGAAACCAGTAATCACAGAGTTCAACACCTTAATGTTTGAGTTGCTATTGATTTCGATACCAGCCTTATAGTTTCCAGAAATTGTTGAAGAAAACATACGAGGCCCTAAAACAGTGATATTTGCAAATACAGGTGCAGAGGAAGGCTGTGCATTGGTATTAGAACTTGAGGCCTCAAAAGCTCTTGACCCTGAGTTATCGGCTTGGTACTTATCGCGCACCACTAATCCATATTGAATTTTTCCAGTGTAGCCTTTATCAGTGTCAAAATCATCATCTAACGTGCTATAAGTAATTAAGTGGCTCATGTTGTTTGTACCGCCAAACCATTCAAAAGCATCATCATTTGCATAAGAAATCATAACGTGGTTAATGGTTGTGCCAGAACCAACTGCACCCATGGTTAACGAGTTAAGTTCATTGTCCTGAGAAAGGTCAATTCCAGCGAACTCGATACGAACGTAGGTTAAAGTACCAGAATTCTGATCGTTAATTGGAGAACCCGTGCCTGGGCCATAAAGTCCATTTTCACTTCCTGCTGATCCAGAAATTCCTTCGATGGTTGAAGATGCACCACTGTTGGTGATAGCGTTACCTAAAAGAACAATTCCACCCCAGTCACCACGGTTACGGAAACCAATTGGCGCTTCAGAAGTAAAAATAACTGGCTTATCAGCGGTTCCAGTTGCATTTAGTTGACCACCACGGTTAACGATTAAGGCACCATCGGTTTCTTTATCGCCAAAAATTATGGTTCCGGCAGGTACATTTAACTTGGCACCAGCCAAAACATATACCTTACCTTTTAGTAAGTATTTTTTGCTTGCATCTAGGTTCATTTCGTTTGAAATTTCACCTTCTATCACCGTCAAACCAGCATCATTGGTATCTGGGGTTGGAGTTGGGGTGTCTTTTTTACAAGCCGAGAAGAAAGTAATTGCAGCCAAAGCAGCAACCATCGATAACTTTTTCATGTTTAGTTTTCTTTTGTTTTTGATGGAGCAAAAGTAGATTGGCAGTATTACCAGTATATTAAGGAGATATTAGGAAATAGCTAGAACCACAATAAGGTTGCGTTACCTAAAAAACAAAAGCCGCACACGGCGGCTTTTGTTAACATTAAGGTAGTGTATTAAAACTTATAGTTAAACCCTACAGTATAATAGGAGCCAGATTTGTAATTAAAGAATGACTTGTCGGCTTGGTCATTGTCAATTTTACCGTCACGGTTACCATCCTCTCTAACCTGAGTAGCTGTGTTTAACAAATCATTTACCGACACCCTCAATTCCAAATTCTTCATCAATCGTTTTGCGATGCTAAGATCTATTACGTGACGAGGCATTTCATAAGAAGTTGCCAATTCATTGTCACCCACTAGGAATATTCGTTTTCCATAAACGTTGTAAAAAACATTGGTTGAAAAACCTTTTTCACTGTCTTGGTAATACAGCCCAAGATTCACTACGTAAGGCGACTGACCCTGCATTGGGCGTTTGGTTTCTTGATTTAAACCTCCATTTGCTGTATTCAGTTCAATCTCGCTTTTAATTAATGAAGCATTGAAAACAGCAGACAAGTTCTGGAAGAATTTCTTGGCTGACAAACTAGCCAACGATTTTCTCAACTCCAGTTCCAAACCGTAGTTTTTGGCTTGCTTTGCGTTATCAAATACAAATACCGGATTGGAAGAACCTGGTCTAATATAGGTTTCAATTGGGTTGGTGAAGTTTTTATAAAAACCACCAAACGAAATCAACTCACCTGCATTTGGATAAATTTCCAAACGAGCATCGATATTCTGAATGCTGGCAGGAACCAAATTTGGATTTCCGGTAATATCCGACTGTAAATCGAAGTTATAGAATGAGAATGGGGCAAGCTCTCTAAATTCCGGACGGTTAATCGATTTGCCAAATGAAGCACGCAACTGTACTTTTTCAGTAAAGGCATACGATGCATTTATAAACGGAAGAACACTTGAAATGGGTTGATTAACCATTTTCGGAACTCCATTAGGAGCTGGAGCAGTTTCCAGTTTTTGTGTGTTCTTTTCTACACGCACACCACCGGCTAAAACCAAATTTCCCACTGACCAACTACCGCCTAAGTATGGTGCTATAATGGCATTCGAAGCCTTGTAAAAATCGGCATACCCAGTATGTTCACTAATTAATAAGCCATTGGCAATATTAACATTCGCTGGATCAAAGATCTGATCGTAAGGCAGTTTCAATAAATCGAAATTGAAATTTGACCGTTGAATATATCCAATGGTCCTAGCCTGAAACGTACGGCCTCTATCTTCAAAATAGAAACCAGCCCTTACCTTTACTTGCTCTTCCTTACCTATTTTTTGTTCAAAATCTGCCGCTGCGGTATAGGTGTTTTCGTTCAAGTCGGAATAAAACCTTGACGCATCCTGCACGGTTGCTGTTGACGGAATATTAACCTCAAACGGATTATCTGTTCCCATTGGACGACTGGTTTGCACGCGTTTCCAATCGGGTTCTTTACGGGTTCCATTGGTGTAACCCAAAGTCCAGTTTACACTCGATTTTTCATTGTTGAAACCGTGCGTACCGCTAAACTGAGTTGTATAAATGGTTCTCATTTGATAACGCATGGAATAACTTAAATCATCGCGCCTGTTGGCAATGTCCTGCCCGCTTCTAATAGTTGTTTCGCTTGAGCCCTGACGGGTGTAAAGGTTTTTAAATTCGTATTTAGACTTACCCACCATCATTGACCAATTGGAGATCAAACCTATCCGTGCGTTATTTTCGCTTTTGTTATCGGTGTTTTTTACCGCGTCCCTGCTGGTTCCATCAGTTTGATATAAATCGTATCGACCTCTAAAAATATCATTACGAACAAAGGTGTTGCTATAGTTTACCGAGTTAAGTGAGCTAATTTCGAAACCGCCAATCTTAAATTTTCGACCAAAATCGAAGCGGATTCGCTGATCTGGAACAGCAGTAGTTTCTTTTATTTTATAGGTATTGGCAAACTTTTGTCCCTCGGCCTCCACACGTTTAAAGTCGTAAGTATAATCACCAAGGTTGGATGGAAAATCAGTAGGCAATGCTCTTGAAGAATTACCCATGGTTAACCAATCTTTTTCTCCACCCGATTGGGTATTGAATTTATTGAAGGTTGTTCCTGCTCTATAACCTACTGTATAATTAATAGCAGTAAAGTTTTCCTCCACCTGATTTTTGGTGTAAATTTTAACTACTGCCCCACCAAATTCACCCGGCAATTCAGGTGAACCCGATTTGTACACCAATAGACGCTCTAAAAAGTTACTTGGAATAACATCAAACGAAAATGCTCGACTATCAGCCTCGGTGCTTGGTGCAATAACGCCATTCAACATAACGGTGTTGTAACGGTTAGACAAACCACGGACTACCACAAAACGATCGTCAACAATGGTTATTCCTGGCACACGGCGAATTACCTGAGCCACGTCACGGTCTGGTGCTTTTTGAATTTGCTGTGCCGAAACCGCATTAACTACCATTTCGGCCTTTTTCATGTCAGAAATCACCGACATATCCGTATTCGTTCTGCGGGTAGAAACCACCTGCACTTCGTTTAATACTTTATCGTCGGAAGCTAACGACACATTTACCACAGCCGGTTCTTGTGCCGAAACTTTAACCTTCTCGACTGTTTTGGTAGTATATGAAATATAAGAAACATCGAGCGAGTAGCTACCCACTGGCACTCCAGTTATCTTGTAGTTTCCGTCAAAATCGGTTGCAGCACCTAATGACGTTCCCTTTACCAAAATGGTAGCTCCAATTAATGGGTCGCCAGTTTTTGCATCTTTAACCAAACCAGAAATAGTCCCGACTTGTGCCTGAACCATTACTCCTAATAACAAGGTAACAATAACTAAAATAATTTTATTCTTCACATCCTTAATTTTGGGTGGCAAAGCACGCTTTTATAGATTATGCCCTTGTCACGCCAATGTTAAGCTACGGTTAACGATAAAAGAGTTTAACTTTAATTTTTTAAAATGGCTTGTGAAAATTTGAGAACAGTTAACCTTTCCTTAATATTAAACCGTAAACCCAGCCATTTTTTGCCAATACCTTTGCCGCGAATTAATTAGAGATTAACAAAATGGTTACAGACGATAATAAATTGAGGATACTTTTAGTTGATGACGAAGAAGATATCGTTGACATCATAAAGTATAACCTAGAAAAAGAAGATTATTTGGTGGAAACGGCCTCCAACGGAAAATTGGCGGTTGCAAAGGCAAAGTCATTTAAACCACACCTTATATTACTGGATGTGATGATGCCCGAAATGGACGGCATTGAAGCTTGCATTCAAATAAGAGAAATTCCTGAACTGGAGGACACCATTATTGCTTTTCTTACCGCCCGTAGCGAAGACTATAGCCAAATTGCCGGCTTTGATGCCGGTGCCGACGATTATATACCGAAACCAATTAAGCCACGTGTGCTTATAAGTAGGGTAAAAGCTTTGTTACGCCGTAAAGGCAGTTACGAAGACACACACGTGTTTGCCACCATTGGCGATTTGCAAATAGACAAAGAACGCTATGTGGTAACCAAAAACCACAAAGAACTATCTTTACCCAAAAAGGAGTTTGAACTTTTGGCCTTGCTTATTTCTAAACCGGGTCGCGTATTTACCCGCGAGGTTATTTTAAACACGGTTTGGGGCAACGATGTGGTGGTGGGCGACCGCACCATTGACGTGCACATTAGAAAGTTGCGTGAAAAAATTGGTGAAAGCCACATAAAAACCATAAAAGGGGTGGGCTACAAAATAGAAGCCTAACCAACCGGCCCGAATGAATACGACCAGCCCAAGAAGTATTTCCCTGTATTGTGCCCTGATTATTGGCATCTTTTCTCTGTTGACCTATTTTCTAAGCTGCCTTTATCTTGGTGACGCACAAGCTTGGTGGCCAGGATTATTGGTGGCCTTCGGCAGTGCCGTGCTTACCTACTTTCTGGTCATGTATTTTGTGGAGCGCTTTATTCACGGAAAAATACGGCTCATTTACAAGACCATTCACAACCTTAAAACACAACAGGGTCAGGAGATTAACCTTAATATGAATGAAGACATCCTGAAAAAAGTGAACCGGGATGTAATGGATTGGGCCGACTCCCAGAAAAAAGAAATCAAGAAGCTTAAGGAGAAAGAAACGTTTCGCCGGGAGTTTATTGGCAACCTCTCACACGAGCTCAAAACCCCCACTTTTGCTATTCAGGGCTATTTACTCACCCTACTTGAAGGGGGCATGGCCGATCCAAAAATTAGTCTAAGCTTTCTAGAACGTGCTGCAAAAAGTGTTGACCGTATGGTTAACCTTATTGAAGATTTGGATTCCATTGGCCAACTCGAATCGGGTGAAATAAAAGTGGAGCTACATAAGTTCAATATTGTTGATTTAGCCAAGGAAACCATAGAAACCTTTGAAATGAAGGCCCGCGATCGGGGCATTAAGGTTCATTTCGATAAAAAATACGACAAACCTATTTTCGTGTCGGGCGATAGCTTGCGAATTGGGCAAGTGTTCTCAAATCTGCTGGTCAATTCCATTAATTACGGCAAAGACGATGGAGAAACTGAAATACGTTTCTTTGACATGGACGAGGTTATTTTGGTGGAAGTAGCCGACAATGGTATTGGCATAGACCGTGGAAACTTATCGCGCATTTTTGAACGCTTCTACCGAGCCGACAAAAGCCGGTCGAGGCATGTTGGGGGCAGCGGGCTGGGTCTTGCCATTTGCAAACACATTATGGATGCCCACAAACAAACCATCAATGTGCGTTCGACCCTTGGGGTAGGCAGCACCTTTTCGTTCACATTGCAAAAAGCATAGGCTTTTCGGCATTTTCTGTACCTATCTCAATATTACTTATTTTTGAATCTCTTCACTTTCAATATGGTGGTCTGATTTAAAATTTAGTTTCAAAATATGCGCGCAATTTTTTCACTCATTAGCCTTCTCTTCTTTATCCAGTTTTTGGCCGCTCAAAGCGTATCCAAGTCAACTTGTTATGCTGAGAAATTACTTAACCAGAAAATAGCCGAGAACCCGGATTTCTATAAGCAACAAGAAGAAAAAGTTCAGCAGTTCATTAAGAATTCTCGCATAAAAAAATTCAACAAAGCCGGCACCCCAATTATTACCATTCCGGTGGTTATTCATGTGGTTTATAACCCATTAATTCCTGAATCGAATGTAATTGACAAGACTCTTAAAACCCAAATTGATGTCTTGAACGAGGATTTTAGAAGAATTAATGCCGACACCGTCAACATTCCTGACATATTCAAGACAATGGGTTCCGACATTGAAATTGAATTTTGCCTTGCAACACTTGACCCTGATGGTAACCCTACCACCGGAATCACCCGCACCGCCTCTTATTTAAACTACAACCCACAAACGTTTAATGATTTTGTAAAAGACACTACTACAGGTGGAGCCAATGCATGGCCGGCTGGCGATTATTTAAACATGTGGTGCTGCGACATGTCGCTTATTGTTACCCAATATGTTATTGGCTATGCCCAATTTCCCGGAGGCGACCCTGCAACGGATGGTGTTGTAATTGCCTACCCCTTCTTTGGAAGAACCAATGATCCAAGCACTGCGCCAAACAATTTAGGCAGAACCGCCGTACACGAAGTTGGTCACTGGCTTGGTTTACGCCATATTTGGGGCGATGGCGACTGCACCGCAACCGATTTTGTTGAAGACACCCCAAGAGCCGACGGAGCTCACCAAAGCGATTGTGCCCAAGCCGCAAATACTTGTAGCAACGAAGACCCTTATTGGGCAGGTGTTGACCCACCAGATATGGTAGAAAACTATATGGATTATAGTGGTGACAACTGCATGAACATTTTTACCCACGGCCAAAAGGAACGCATGATGGGATTTTTGTACACCGACACACTTCGATTTTCTCTTTTCAACTCAGACAAATGCCGTCTGGCTTCAGGAATTACAATGGTTGCACCTACCATCTCTGCAACCCTGTTCCCTAACCCAGCCAACGATAAAATTAACTTGATGGCAAACGAAAATATCGTGGAAATAGCCATCAGCCAAATTGATGGCAAATTAAGTTACGCCTTGAAACCAAGCCAAGCAGCCGATGCGATAGACCCACCGGTAGCTGATCTAAACAAAGGATTTTATATGCTGACTTTTAAAGGTGTTTCTGGAAAAACTGGCGTTTTACGCTTCTTTAAGCAGTAATTTTTCCAACATAGCGTTCTTGCAATACGCCAAAATGATGCTGCTCGTGCCCGGCAATAATAAATGCAATGGCACGTGCGGTAATAAAGTGATTCCCGCTGTTGCCGCGGCAATCAAGCATTTCATTGCTTAAACCTTCCAGCAATTTTATGGAAGCAAGGCGCACGGCCTGATGTTCTTCGAGCAAACTTTCCAACGAACGTTGAGCAACTCCGCTGTGTGCTACATATTCCTGATCATCGAACGGGGGCAATTGCTGTTTATCGCCTCGTGACGCGCATAATGCCCGGTAAGCCATAACCCGCTCTACATCAATAATGTGCATCAAAACCTCTTTTACACTCCACTTACCTTCTGCATAACGATATTCGCCCTGTTCTTCAGATATGGTGGTAAGCAAGGCCTGCATCATGTGCATGGAACGCAGCAACTCTTTCAAAGGTTCACGATGAATTAAATCGATGTAACGCTGAAAATAGGGATTGTAATCACCAGCTTGTGGCTTCTGCATAATACCTTTTTAAAATCTGCTCTAAATGTAGTAGAATGGAATTTCACTCGCCTCGGCTCTGCCAAAAATAATTCTGGCAAAACCTAATTTCTACCGATGCGCTTCAAACAAGCTTTCTACTGCTTCATTCAGAAAATTTTTGGCCGGAACAATTGGAATGGCACTGTTTGGAATTTGCTCCAACGCTAGTTCTAAATTGATTTTTCCCTGATATTGAATAACGTACCACCCTTTCTGTTGATAATAATTGGCCAAGTATTCTTGCTCGGTTTGACCCGGTGTTGGCACCAAAATGGCTTTTTTCCCTAATACAGCCAAATCCATCACGGTGGTATACCCATCGCGAGAAACCACCAACTGTGCCGCACTGAATAACCTAGCCAATTGCTCTCCGGGCAGATGATTGTAAATGGTCAAATTTCCGTCTTGCACCGGCTCTACTGACAAACCCGGCTTACCCAGCAAAACAACAGCCGGTTTATTCAACTTTTTCATTTCGGGAATTAGCTCCTGTTCAAACAAGGTTCGCTGTGGCTCCGGCCCAGAAATAATGGCCAATATTTCTAAACGCGAATCAATGTCATTGTCTATTTTTTCAAATCGTGAAATAACACCAAGATACCTGTGGCTAAAAGGAATGGTAGCACGGTGAGAAAGCGAACCACTTAAGTTATTTTCACCCGGAAAATCGGCTATCCACACTTCCTCAAACTTTTTAATCAGTCGGGCATTGTTCCAATTTAAAAACCTTTTAATAATTGGTGATTCTAAAAAAAGCTGGTGGCTTATAACAATACATTTAGCCTTTTTAGAGTAGGCACCAAGTCGATTATCGCTGATAACCACATCGATTTTTTCCTTTTCAACAATGGCTTCAACCGCCTTGTGTTCGGCTGTAATTGCCCACAAAATTTTACCCGCTTGCTTAAGCATGTGCCAAACAAAACTCCCGCTTTTTGGATAAGTAATATTCCAGCCCGGCAATTCGTAGCTAGGAAGTTGTGGAAACTCGGTAATCAGCAGCTGCAAAGCAGGTCCATCGCCAGCAATAACCACTTCAGCCCCTTTTTCAAGCAGCAATTTTATTATTGGAATATCGCGTGTAGCATGACCCAATCCCCAATTTAACGGGGTTACCAAAACTCTCAATGCTTTTACCTTTGAATATATGTGCGAAAGTAGCCAATGCCATCGAAATGCATAGTTTTGCCAACGTTAACAGCTTATTAAAAAAACATGTCGAAAAAGAAGCAGCCCAAGTTTGCCGAAAACCTAACCTTTCCTCACCTATTTCAACCGGAATTGGATGAGGTACTTGCCGGAAATTTTCCGTTAAAGGGCAAGTGGGGAACTGAATTCTTTAAAAACAATAAGCCCGTTGTTCTTGAATTGGGCTGCGGAAAAGGTGAATATGCCATTGCCCTGTCGCAAACTGCTCCCGAAAAAAATTACATCGGAGTAGACATAAAAGGCGCACGTTTATGGCGTGGTTCAAAAACGGTTAAAGAACAAGGCATTAGCAATGTGGCTTTTATCCGTATCAAAATTGAATTTATTGATGGCTTTTTTGCACCGGGCGAAGTAGATGAAATTTGGTTAACCTTTTCCGATCCACAACCACAAAAACCACGGAAAAGGCTTACCTCTACTGCATTTATTGAACGCTACAAAACGTTTTTAAAACCCGGTGGAACCATTCATCTTAAAACCGATTCCAGGTTGTTGTTTAATTATACCTTGGAACAAGTTCAAGAACACAACTACACACTCGGAACCTACACCTTCGATTTATACAACGAATTGGAGAAGTTTCCGGAACCTTTTCGCGAAACCCTTCAGGTAAAAACCTTTTACGAGAAAATGTGGCTGGAGAAAGGTTTTTGCATTAACTACCTAAGTTTTAAGGTGCATTAACAATTGTATTTCCACGAGTTTGACCATTGTTTGACCAAATATTGCCATGAAAATATCAGATCAACACAAAGATTTTTTCGATTCGGTTTTTCAGGTGGTTCGCCTTATTCCAAAGGGTAGAGTAACCAGTTATGGAGCCATTGGCAATTATTTAGGCGCTAAAAAATCGGCTAGAATGGTGGGTTGGGCCATGAATGCTTCGCACCGCCAAGAAATTCCCGTTCCGGCACACCGGGTGGTAAATAGCACCGGACTACTTACGGGTAAATTCAACTTTGCAACCGAAACCGAGATGGAAGAAAAATTGGCCGCCGAAGGGATACTGGTAAAAAACAACAAGGTGGTAAATTTCAACACCTTATTCTGGAACCCACAAACTGAATTGGAATAATTCTAAATAAGTAAATTTTATCTAAATTTGCACGCTTTACAAGTTAATTTAACCACATAGAAACATAGTTTAAATAGTCGGATGTGACCAAGAAATACCTAGATGATTTAACCTATGAAGTAATTGGCGCAGCCATTGAAGTTCATAAAATAATGGGACGAGGTCTTCTTGAGTCGGTTTATCTGCAATGCATAAGAGAGGAATTAGCACATAGAAAAATAAATTTTTTAACAGAGATGAAGATACCAGTTCTTTATAAAGCCAAGGAACTGGAAATTGATTTTAGGTGTGATTTATTTGTAGAAAATTGTTTAGTGGTCGAACTGAAGGCAGTCCAAGAGTTAACAAAAGTATTTGAGGCTCAGCTTCTAACCTATATGAAACTATTGAAATCGCCTAAAGGCATCCTAATAAATTTTCATGCTGATAATATTTTTAAACATGGGCAGAAAACCTATGTAAATGAATACTTTAAGGAATTAGCCGAAAACTAAAACAAACGCTATGTTTCTATGTGGTTAAAAAACGTAGAACGGTTACAGTAAAAACAAATGGTCAGCAAACACGCGGTTGAAGAAGCCCTAAAATTTGTCATTGAGCCCGATCTTAAGAAAGACATCGTAAGCCTGGGTTTGGTGAGCGATATTACTGTAGAAGGAAAAACCATTCGGTTTAAGGTAAAGGTTAGCAACCCCACCATGCACAGCAAAAAACGCATGGAAGAAGCCTGTACTTTTCAGGTAAAAAGGGTGCTTGGTGATGAATTTCTAGTAGACATTAGCATTTCTGAATTGGGTTCCGACCGCGACCCCAATCTTCGCAAGGTATTACCAGGTGTTAAAAATATTATTGCCGTAGCATCTGGAAAAGGCGGTGTAGGAAAATCTACGGTTGCCTCGAACCTAGCCGTAGGACTGGCAAAGATTGGCTACAAAGTAGGCTTGATTGATGCAGACATTTATGGCCCTTCGGCTCATGTAATGTTCGACCTGCGCAACGACAAGCCAATAACCACCGAGGTTGATGGAAAAACTTACATAAAACCCTTAGAAAATTACGGCGTTAAGCTGCTTTCGCTTGGTTTCTTTGCCGAGGCCAATCAGGCTATTGTATGGCGCGGAGCCATGGCTACCAAGGCTTTAAACCAGCTTATTAACGATGCCTATTGGGGGCCTTTAGATTTTATGATTATCGATCTTCCTCCGGGAACGGGCGATATACACTTGACACTGGTTCAAGCTGTGCCAGTTACCGGTGCGGTAATTGTTAGCACACCACAAGATGTCGCACTTGCCGATGCCCGAAAAGGAATTGAGATGTTCCGCGTTCCTTCCATAAATGTTCCGGTACTTGGCCTTATTGAAAACATGGCTTGGTTTACCCCAGCCGAATTGCCGAACAACAAATATTATATTTTCGGACAAGATGGTGCTAAACGCTTGGCCGAAGAATACAGCTTACCACTTTTAGGCGAAATTCCATTGGTGCAAAGCATTCGCGAAGCAGGCGATGTGGGGCGACCTGCGGTGTTGCAAGATGAAACTCCTAGTTCCATTGCCTTCGAGAAAATGGTGGCCAATTTTTTAGATGCCGTTGAAAAACGCCACGAAGAACAAGCACCAACCCAAACCGTAAAAATTACCAAACAATAAAACATGAACACAGCCACAACAAGCGATTTGAAACAAAGGGTTGAAGACGCCCTGACTCAAATCAGACCTTTTCTGGTAGACGATGGAGGCGATATTTCGCTTACCGAGATAACTCCAGATATGGTAGCACGAGTAATGCTCCATGGTTCGTGTAGCATGTGTTCCATGAGTTTAATGACCTTAAAAGCAGGGGTGGAAGAAAGCATCAAACGTGCCGTTCCCGAAATAAAATCGGTTGAAGCCGTCAACATGCCCGACCCCGCTGTTGCTACCCCGTTTGGACGATAAATTAAAGATTAAGAATTAGGGATTAAAGATTGAGCATCAACGAAACCTGTGAACTCATTTTAATCCGTGAAATAATTATAAAAATAGCACGAGAAACCAACTGAACCTGAAATCAAATCAGTGTAATCATTGAAATCCGTGTAATCAAAAAAATAAAATCATGATTGAAACCGACATACTTATTATTGGCGCTGGGCCATGCGGACTATTTACCGTTTTTGAAGCTGGTTTACTAAAACTACATTGCCATTTAATTGACAGTCTTCCGCAACCAGGTGGACAATGCTCTGAGATTTACCCAAAGAAACCTATTTACGATATACCTGCCTACCCATCCATTTTGGCTGGTGAACTTACCGATCGCTTAATGGAACAGGCTACTCCGTTTAAACCCGGTTTTACGCTGGGTGAACGTGCCGAAACCATTGAGAAAACTGAAGACGACAAATTCTTTATTGTTACTACCAACAAAGGCACAAAACACAAAGCTCCGGTTCTGGCCATAGCAGGTGGATTAGGTGTTTTCGAACCAAGAAAACCACCTATTGCAAACATTGTAGATTTTGAAGATTGCGGAGTTGAGTACATTATTAAAGATCCTGAATTTTACCGTGGCAAGCGGGTAATCATTGCAGGTGGTGGTGACTCAGCTTTAGACTGGACCATTTACCTAAGCAATATTGCCAGCCGTGTAGCTTTGGTTCACCGCAGAAGCGAATTCCGCGGCCATTTAGACTCGGTTCAAAAAGTGCTTGACCTAGCCGCAATAGGCAAAGTAGAATTAATTACCAATGCCGAGGTAACCGGACTTGACGGCAACGGAAAATTGGAAAACGTAACCATTACCATTGACGATAGCGAACCTCGTGTAAAAGAAGTGGATCACTTTATTCCGCTCTTTGGTTTATCGCCAAAACTAGGCCCAATGGCCGATTGGGGGCTGAGCATTACCAAAAACTCGATTGACGTGAACACCTTTGATTACAGTACCAACATACCCGGTATTTATGCCATTGGCGACATTAACAATTACCCCGGAAAATTGAAACTTATTCTTTGCGGTTTCCACGAGGCAACCTTAATGGTGCAAAGTGCTTTTAAACGCATTTATCCGGATAAAAATCTGGTACTAAAATATACCACCGTAAACGGGGTTAGCGGATTTTAACCAACTGTTAAATACCACAGAAACAGGTCTTCGGAAGTGTTTTTGTGGTATTTTTGCATTGTAAAGTTTCCTCCTAATTATGAGAAGGTTCGTACACAAAAGAGTTGATTTGGGTTTACAATCGTACCTACATCGCCTTTCTAAAAGAAACGGCGACAACGAAGTAACCAATCTTGAAGAATTAAGTTCTATTGCCAAAGAAGCATCAACGCTGGCTATTTCCGAAGCCAAAGCCCTTGGACTCGACATTACCTACATTCACGAAGGAATAATGTATCGCGAAAGTGCCGACGGCCATCAAACAGTACTTAAAAAAATAAGTCGGGAAATTGCCTGTAGTTCGGTAGAGATTAGAAAAGGAACCGTTCTGAATATCAATGTCAATCCACAAGATTAGGTTATTTGCTGGTCCAAACGGATCGGGGAAAAGCAGCCTGTTTGCTGAGGTGAATACCAAATACAATTGCGGACAATTTGTAAATTCCGACTTCATTGAAAAAGAGCTGAAAGTAAAGGGCTGCATTAACCTTTCCGATTTTCAACTTTCACCTACCGAGGGTACTTTCAGTGATTTTTTACAACAATCGACTGCGGTTGAACTTCGAGAAAAAGCACATCAAAACAAGCTAACCATCAGCATTTCATTAAACAACAATTCCATCTACGTCAATCAACAATCGGCCAACTCGTACGATGCGGCCTGTATCACCTCTTTTATTCGCGAAGAATTAATGAAACTAAAAACCACCTTTTCTTACGAAACGGTTTTTAGTCATCCAGAAAAATTAGAAGAACTAAAAAGAGCCAAACAACTGGGCTACAGAATCTATTTGTACTTTATTGCCGTTGACGATGTTAGTATAAACTTGCAAAGAATTGAAGAGCGAGTGGCTAAGGGTGGGCATTATGTGCCAGCCGAAAAAATAATTAGTCGTTATCACAATTCACTCAACAACTTGTTGCCTGCACTCGCTATTGCCGACCGTGCCTTTTTGTTCGACAACTCCGATAAGGAATACAACTTGGTAGCCGAAACAGAATCTCGACAACTTACCATAAGCTCCGACAGCTCCCCCAACTGGTTCATTAAGTACATTGTGAATAGACTGTAGCAGGTAAGAGAACAACCTTTGTTTTTCTATTTTAGCTTAATGAAGCCTTTGGTTGACCAGCTATTTGTTTTAGAGAAATTTCCCGGAAAAGGTGGGTGGACTTACACACGAATTCCACAGATAAAAGCTGATAAAAAAGTACCTTTTGGTTGGATAAAGGTAAAAGGCACCATCGATGGTTTTGCCATTAGCAAATACCACCTGATGCCCATGAAAAATGGTGGCCTGTTTTTACCTGTGAAGGCCGAAATCAGGAAAAAAATCAACAAAACAGAAGGCGATTCCGTTCGGGTTATATTGTACCCAGACAATGAACCGCTGGAAGTTCCAGATGAAATGTTGCTGTGTTTGGAAGATGAACCGCAGGCATTAAAATTCTTCAATTCCTTGTCCGAAAGCGAGCAGAAATACTACATCCAATGGGTTTATTCTGCCAAAAAAGACGAAACCAAAGTAAACCGACTCGCCAAAACCATTGACCGGCTTTTGTTGAAACAGAAGTTTTATTACCAGCAAATGGATTAGGAAACATACAAACCATTAAGAAAGTAAACCTCATGGCATACAACGAAAATTTGGCCAATCGCATTCGGGAAAGGTTAATGAATTTGGAAAACATTATCGAAAAGGAAATGATGGGTGGCCTTACCTTTATGTACAATGACAAAATGTGTGTTGGGGTAATTGCCGATGAAATGATGTGCCGCATTGACCCTGAAATGCAGGAAACGGCTTTGGAAAAAACCGGCTGCCGAATTATGACTTTTACCGGCCAGCCAATGAAAGGTTATGTCATGGTAGATGATACCGGCATGAGGAAATTGGCTGAACTTGACTATTGGATTACCCTTTGTTTGGCCTTTAACAGCAAGGCAAAGTCATCGAAAAAGAAAAAGTAACATACTGTATAACGGTTATAATTTTCCACTTTAAACCGAATAATTTCCTTCCCAACAACAAATTCAAGTATTGTTTCGGATATTTGCGGCCAATTCTGGCTCTAATGAAACCACAACACGATAAAACCTTACTTCCCAAGCAATTTGCTTACGCATTTGCGCATTTTGATATTCCTGCCCTTAGCGACTTAATGGCTAAAAAAGGGGAGTTTATTATTCAAGATGAATTTGGCGAAGACCTAATGGTTGAGGACAGTGCCGACTACTTGGTTTGGTTGCAAAATCGTTTTCAGGAATTTAGAGAAGATAATCCGCTAAAAAAGAAACTGAAATTTGAGTTCGATACTTGTGGCGGTTGCTCTGTGGGTTGTCCGGTTATTTATTTTGAGGGCGCCATCTTTCCAAGACTTGCCGAAGATGAAGATGAAATTTTAATGCACGGCATTATGGTTGACGAAAAAGACGGAAAAGCCAGTCGGGTGTTATTTTGCTACAACTTTAAACACCTGGAACAATACGCTTAATTCTTTTCCACCATCACCAGTAAACTATGAGTTCAGTAAATATTACCGTAATAGATCGCGAAGGAGCAACACACGTTCTTGAAGGCCCAACCGACATGAACATGAACCTAATGGAGCTTTGCAAAGCTTACGAACTGCCTGTTGAAGGCACTTGTGGCGGTATGGCTTTATGTGCTTCGTGCCAATGTTATGTAGAGAGTGATACCGATTTACCCGAACAAAGTGATGCCGAACTTGACATGCTCGACCAAGCACTTCACGTAAAGAAAAACAGCCGTCTGGGCTGTCAGTTACAGCTAAATGATGATTTAGCTGGTCTTGTGGTTCGTTTGGCTCCCGAGGCTTAATTTTCACCAACTTGAAACCCGAAGGTTTTTATCGCATAAACGGATTGGCAGCCAATGCTGGCTTTTCCCAGCCAGAGCTTTGCAAAACCTTTTTGCAAGCTGTAAACCAAGATCTTGGGGCATTTTGTCAGGTATTTGCGTTTTGCTTAGTGCCAACCGAATTTGAATTGCTGGTAAAACTAAATAATGACGCCAGCTGCGAGGCTTACCTCAAATCGGCAGGGGCAATTGCAAAAGATTACCTAACGTTTGAAGAACCCGGTGGCAGTATTTTGTTGTCAACCCTGCTTAAAAATAAACTATCCGGTTTTTTTTCACGGCAAACCGTGATAACCCAACATTCCATATCTTCCATTGACGCAACCGAGTTAAGTGAAAACATTGCAGCCATTCACCTATATCCTGTAAAAACTGGATTATGTGCCAAACCTGAAGATTGGCTGTACTCATCATTTAATGCTTTTGTAAGCGATAAACCGACAAAAATTCCAAGAGAAGAAGTTTTCCAATTGCTTGGCGGCAAAGCCGTTTTTCACCAACTTCACGGCTAATTAATTTCCCAATGGAAACCGTTCTCATTACAGGTGGAAGTGGTTTAATCGGTTCGGCGTTATCGGCTTTACTTACACAAAACAACTACAAGGTTAGGCACCTTAGCCGACAGGTGACTAGAAAAGAAGCCTACCCAACGTTTTTCTGGAATTATAAAACCCAACAAATTGACCCGGATGCGCTAATTGGTGTTGACCACATTATTCACCTAGCGGGAGCGGGAATAGCAGACAAACGCTGGACAAAAAAGCGAAAGCAAGAAATACTGGACAGTCGGGTAAAAACCTTGGACTTACTCTTTCAACAAGTCATTCAGCAAAAAATTCAGTTAAAATCGGTGGTTTGTGCCTCGGGAATTAATTATTACGGCTTAGCGCAAAACAATACCTGTTTTATTGAAAGTGATCCACTTGGAAAAGGTTTCTTGTCGGAAGTTTGCGAGCAATGGGAACAAGCCGCTGACCAGTTTCAAACTATGTGCCCGGTAATCATTTTACGCACGGGAATGGTTTTAAGTAAAACCGGTGGAGCTTTAGAAAAACTACTTCAACCTATAAAACTGAATTTTGGAGCGGCATTAGGAACCGGCAAACAAATAATAGCCTGGATTCATCTGGATGATTTGTGCGGTATGTATCTTTTTTTACTACAAAAACAGCAAAGCGGTGTTTTTAATGCGGTAAGCCCAAATCAGGTAACAAACCTCGTTTTTAATCAATTATTGGCCAAAAAACTAAATAAATCATTGTTTTTGCCAAATATTCCAGCTTTTCTATTAAAACTGCTACTCGGCGAAATGGCCGAAATGATATTAGCAGGCAATTCAATTTCTTCAGAAAAAATTCAAAAGGCCGGTTTTAAATTTGAATTCTTGAATTTGGAAACCGCTTTAGATAATTTATTGGACTAACTCTCTCTTGCCAAAAGAAAATTGGCCAAATCTTTAAAAAATTGAACAGAATTGGGCGATAAACTCAGTTTTTCAAGCGATTTTATCGCTTTTTCGGTAAATTCTTCAACTTTTTGACGGGTTAACTTTTCAATACCTAAATCAGCGTAGATGGCCAACATGGATTCAACTTTTTTCGTAGAAGCTACCAAATCATCAGAAATTAGCTTCAAAATCATGTTTTTTTGCTCAGAATTGGCCAATTCTATAGCTTTTAGCAACAAAAACGTTTTTTTGTTTTCTAGAATATCGCCACCTACTTGTTTGCCAAACTTATCGGCATCGGCAAAACAATCGAGTAAATCATCTTGCAACTGAAAAGCTAAGCCCAGATTAATGCCAAATTCATAAATATGTTGCTGATCGTTGGCACTCGCGTTGGCCGTAATTGCACCCAACTGCAAACTAGCAGCAAGTAGCACCGCAGTTTTCAGCCTTATCATTTCTAGGTAATCGTCAATACCAACCGCAACTTGACTTTCAAAATCCATGTCGAGTTGTTGGCCTTCACAAACTTCCAGTGCAGTTTTATTAAAAAGGCTAAAAACGGTTGGCAAATAGATTGGATTTACACCTTCTAAAAGTTGGTAGGCCTTTACCATCATGGCATCACCACTTAGAATGGCAATGGTGGTATTCCATTTTTTATGAACCGTGGTTTTACCCCTGCGTACAGGCGCCTCGTCCATAATGTCATCGTGCATCAAGGTGAAATTATGAAACACCTCAACAGCCAACGCTACCGGCATGGCCTCGTCCAAAACTCCCCCAAAACAACGATTAGCAAGCAATACCGCTGCCGGACGAATGCGTTTCCCACCCAGTTGCAGTATATACTCCATGGGGCGATAAAGGTTTTCTGGGCTTGCAGGCAAACCCAAGTCCTTTAGCTCTTGCTCTATTAAATCTTTAAACCGATTTAAGTCCGTCATTTATGGTTAACCAGATTTTTCAGATATAACCCGTAGCCGCTTTTTTCCAATGGTTGCGCAATTTTCAATAATTGCTCATCATTAATAAAGCCTTGATTATAAGCTTCCTCCTCAATACAACCAATTTTTAAGCCTTGGCGCTCTTCAATCACCTGGACATATTGCCCGGCTTGCATTAATGAGATAAAAGTACCGGTATCCAGCCAGGCGGTACCGCGGTCGAGAATGGCGACTTTTAACTTGCCACTGTTCAGGTAAGCCGCGTTTACGTCGGTAATTTCATACTCGCCTCTAGGACTTGGTTTCAGTGCTTTGGCTATTTCAATAACCGAATTATCATAAAAATACAAACCCGGCACTGCAAAATTAGATTTTGGCTGTGCTGGCTTTTCTTCAATACTAATAGCCTTTCCGGTTTTATCGAACTCAACAACCCCATATCGTTCAGGGTCGGAAACGTGGTAAGCAAACACAACACCACCGCTTGGATCGTTGTTGGTTCGCAATAAATTACCCATTCCTGCCCCGTAAAAAATATTATCGCCCAGTATCAAGGCCACTTTATCGTTGCCAATGAATTTTTCACCAATAACAAAAGCCTGTGCCAAACCATTTGGTACTTCCTGAATTTCGTAAACAAAACGGCAACCCAGTTTGGATCCATCACCCAGCAATTTTTTGAATGCTTCTTGGTCGTGTGGCGTGGTAATGATTAATATTTCACGAATTCCTGCGCTGATTAGCGTAGAAAGCGGGTAGTAAATCATCGGTTTGTCGTAAACCGGCATCAGCTGCTTGCTAACCGCATAAGTAAGCGGATGCAAGCGTGTTCCAGAGCCTCCGGCTAAAATTATTCCCTTCATTTCTCTTCAGATTTATGGGTTTGCGATTGTCCCATTATTTCAAGTTCACTATAGTCGATATCGTCTTCTTCGTTGTAAATCACCAACAGAGGTTCGGCCTTAAATGCTTTAATAATCGCTGCTCTGTCTAATGAAAGTAAGATGGCTGGCAGCAAAAATATATTGGTAAACATGGCCACGATAATGGTGGTTGCGGTAAGAATTCCCAAGGCTACGGTTCCACCAAATTCGGATGCCGCAAAAACCGAGAAACCAAAAAACAGAATTACCGAAGTATAAAAAATACTTACCCAAGCCTCGCGAAGTGCTTCGTTGGCGGCTTCGGCCACATTCCAGCCGTTTCTTTTCAATTCAAAACGATATTTGGCCAGGTAATGAATGGTGTTGTCAATAGCAATACCAAAGGCGATACCAAATACAAGAATGGTGGATGGTTTAATGGTAATGCCAAAATAGCCCATTATAGCCGCGGTAAGCACTAGCGGAATAAAGTTGGGAATAAACGACACAATAATCATCCGAATGGAACTGAACAAAAAGGCCATTAGCAGCGCAATACCAATAATGGCCAGCACCACCGATTCAACCAAGTCGCTTATAAGGTAGTTGGTTCCTTCTAAAAACACAATGCTGGTACCGGTTAAGGTTACTTCGTACTTCTCTGGGTTAAAAATGCTGTCAATACGCGGTTTCAGTTCCTCTACCAGTTCATTCAGTTTTACTGTACCTAAATCGGCAATGTGAGCCGTGATGCGCGTTTTCTGCTTGTCGTCATCAACAAACGCTTTCAGAATATTACCGCCTTTTTTAGCCGATTTGCCTGTTCCGGTGATATATGGACCTATAAAACTTTTTTCCTCTGGCTGAATAAGCTTATACTCTGCCGGGTCACCGTTGTAAAAGGCTTGTCGGCCAAACTTTACCGCATCAACAATCGACAACGACTTTGAAATTGAGGGGTATTCGGCAAGAACATGTTGCAGCTTCTCTATTTTCTTTAAAGTAGCATCGCGTGTAGCACCGTTCTTCTTCTTGGTGTCAATAAGAATTTCGAAAGGCATTACGCCGTTGAAGTTCTTTTCAAAAAACTTTAGGTCGGTTAGAATAGGATCATTCTTGGGTAAGTCATCAACGATATAACCGGTCGATTTGATTCTAAATAGGCCAATAAGCCCCAACACGCAAACAATCCCCGTTACCGTATAAATAAGCGGTCGGCGGTGATTTACCGCATAAATTAAAGAATCATTCCATTTTGCAATCCAGGGTTTGGCCAAGTGCCTGGTTTCTCGCTCAGTTGGACTGGGCAGATAACTAAAAATGATGGGGATGAGCGCCAATGAAACCACGAAAACCACCAAACTTGCCAAGGTAGAAATCACCCCAAACTCTTTAAGTATTGGGCTGGAAACAAACATAAAAGCACCAAAACCAACGGCTGTGTTAAAATTGGTCAGAAAATTGGCGAGCCCAATTTTGGTTACCATGCGCGACAAGGCTTTCACCTTGTTGTTGTGCACTAGAAATTCGTTGTGGTATTCGTTAATAAGAAACACGCAGTTTGGTATGCCCAATACAATTATCAAGGGCGGTATAAGCCCCATTACCGCAGTTATTTTATAATCGAAAAGCCCAATGAAACCTACCCCCCAAACCACGCAGACCAGCACAATGAGCATGCTGTATAAGGTAACCGACAATGACCGAAAGAAATAAAACAGGAAAATGGCCGAAACAACGGCAGCAAGAATTGAAAATAGCTTTAGTTCGCTCTTAATTTTATTGGCTACAATGGTTCTAATAAAGGGCAAACCAGAGTAGTGCACATCGACATGTTGACTGGAAAACTGTTCTACCCTATCCTTTATCAAACCAAGCGCTTTAATCCTGTTCTCAGAAGAGAATAAAGCGTTGTTTACAAACAACACCATCATGGTTGAGTTGGTGTTGTCGTTGTAAAGCAACTTATCGTAAAACGGCAATGCTTTTACCTGGTCTAGCTTGTCATCAAGTTCTTGTTGGGTTTTCGGTTTGGTTTTAATCACCCTATCCAACACAAACTTCTTTTTCTCGTCGTTGCGCTTTAGTTGATAAACGCTCGCCATAGAAAACACCGAATCGACAATATGAACTTGGTATTTGGTGCCACCAGAATCAATTTCCATGGTCAGCGATTTCAAATCGCTTTCTAACTGATACCAGCCGTTGAAATGCTCGAGTTGAAAGAGTTTTTTGTCTTCAGTACCCAACACAATTACATTTCCGTCCTCCGCAAAGGTTTCAATGAATTTCTGGTACGCAATATAGGTGCTGTCCTTGGTTGGCAGAATGCCACCAAACTTGTAATGCAGTTTAACGTTTCTGGCCTCGAAGGCCATAAACCCCGTTATTACTGCCAATAAGGCAATGATAACTATACGATTTCTAAGAATAATCCGTGATACGGTAAACCACATGGAATGGCAGCCTTTTTTGGCGGTGCAAGGTAAATAAAATCAGGAAAAGTAAATTCTAAATGTGGAGCCAACACCAAGTTCGCTTTCCACCTCAATTTTACCCCCCATTGCCTCTACCTGATTTTTAGATATAAATAGACCTAAACCCTTTGCATCCTTATTGCCGTGGAAGGTTTTGTACATACCAAAAATTTTATCGCCGTGTCGCTTCAGGTCAATGCCAACCCCATTGTCGGTAATTTCCAACACCAATCTTTTCTCATCATAATAAGTGCTGAATTTTATTTCGGGTGTTCGTTCGCGCGAACGATATTTTACCGCGTTACTCAAGAAATTGAGTAGAATACTCTCCAGATAAGCTGGCGCATACATTAACTCTAAATCATCGGGCACATCAACCTTAACAATGGCTTTATTAATTGATATTTCAGCACCAAGTGTTTCCATGGTTTTTTCGATGGCAGCCTTCAACAGAATAGATTTTCGCTGCTCATTAATATTAATTTGCACCGTTACTACGTCATTCAGGTTGTTGATTGATTCCATCATTTGCTCCGCAGCAGTTTCCAACAGCCGCATCAACGTCTGTTTTTCAGTCTCATCTTTTTCGTCATTAAACAGATTTAACAACATGGAAATATTGCCTGAATGTGAACGCAAATTGTGAGAAACAATGTGGGCAAAATTGAGCAAACGTTTATTTTGCTCACTAACAATGTCAATGGTTTCGCGCTGGGCCACGTTCAGTGCTTTCAGTTCTTCGTTGGCTTTTTTCCGCTCGGTAACATCGCGGATTGCAGCAGAAACCAGCATTCCTTCTTCGGTCTCAATAGGACTTAAGCTAATTTCGATAGGAATTTCTTCACCGGTCTTTTTTACGCCCCACAATTCCAAGCCCGCCCCCATCGGCCGCACATTTGGGTGAGAAAAGAAGTTGTTTCGATGCCCCGGATGCGCTTTTTTAAAACGTTCTGGAATTAGAATCTCAACTGGCTGACCCACCATTTCATGCTTTTGGTAACCAAATATTTTTTCGGTCTGCGCATTAATCAACTCAATAATACCTTTCCTATTGACGATGACGATAGCATCAGGAGCCGATTCGAGCAGTGCCCTGAATTTATTCTCGGCCAGTTTCATCTGGGTAATGTCACGAGCAATTTTTGAGGCACCAATTATTTTTCCATTCTGATCTTCAATGGGCGATACCGACAAGAAAATATTCACTCTTCTACCGTCCTTAGACAAGCGAATGGTTTCTAAATGCTCAACCGTAGAACCGCCTTTAATCCGCTCAATAATCTCTTGCTCTTCCTTTTGCAATTCAACAGGAATCAGGATTTTGATATGCTTGCCAATAACTTCATTTTCGCGGTAACCAAATATTTTTTCCGCTCCCCGGTTCCAACTTAAAATTACGCCATCCAACGATTTACCAATAATGGCGTCATCCGATGTTTTTACAATGGCAGCCAACTGGTTATTTTTGGCCTCAATCATTTTGCGGCCAGAAATGTCGCGAATAGAAGCGGAAACCAGAGTTCCTTCTTCAGTTTCTAATGGGCTTAAACTGATCTCAATTGGAAATTCTTCACCATTCTTTTTCAAGCCCCACAATTCTAAACCAGCACCCATGGGCCTTACGTTTGGATGCGCAAAGAAACCATCGCGATGGCTAGGGTGATTTTTGTGAAAACGCACTGGAATTAACACTTCCACTTTGCTCCCTACCAACTCTAGCTTGGTATAGCCAAAAATTTTCTCGGTTTGCGCATTTACCAATTGTATGGTACCTTGATTATTAACAATTACAACGGCATCAGGAGCCGATTCCAGCAAAGCCTTGAATTTCCCTTCTACTTTCTTTCGATCGGTAACATCACGAATAGATGCCGAAACCAGCGTCCCTTCTTCAGTTTCTATGGGGCTTAAGCTAATCTCTATGGGGAATTCCGTTCCGTTTTTCTTTAAACCCCACAACTCCAAACCAGCCCCCATGGGCCTAACCTTGGTATTGGCAAAAAAGGAATCGCGGTGAGCCGGATGATTTTTACGAAAGCGCTCGGGGATTAACATTTCCATTTTCTTCCCTTCCAGTTCACTTCTTTTGTACCCAAATATTTTTTCTGTTTGGGCATTTACCAACTCTATAACTCCCGTTTTGTTCACGATAACAACAGCATCGGGTGCCGATTCGAGCAAGGCTTTAAACTTTTGTTCCGCCTTTTTCCTATCAGTAACATCACGAATGGAGGCAGACACAAGGGTTCCATCCTCTGTTTCAATAGGGCTTAAGCTAATCTCTATGGGGAATTCCGTTCCGTTTTTCTTTAAACCCCACAACTCCAAACCAGCACCCATAGGTCTAACCTTGGTATTGGCAAAAAAGGAATCGCGGTGAGCCGGATGATTTTTGCGGAAGCGCTCGGGAATTAACATTTCCATTTTCTTCCCTTCCAGCTCACTTCTTTTGTACCCGAATATTTTTTCAGTTTGAGCATTTACCAGCTCGATAACCCCAGTTTTATTCACAATAACAACGGCATCCGGAGCCGATTCGAGCAATGCCCTGAATTTCTGTTCGGCCTTCTTCCTGTCCGTTAAATCTCTGATTGCTGCCGACACAAAAACACCGTTTTCGGTTTGCACCGGGCTCAAGCTAATTTCTACCGGAAACTCATCGCCCGATTTGTGTTTTCCAAACAATTCCATTCCGCTACCCATCCTACGCACTTTAGGATCGGTAAAGAATTTACGAATATGTTCAGGGTGATTTTTTACAAACCGGTCTGGTATTAGTGATTCAACTTGTTGACCGATTAATTCCACCCGCAGATAACCAAACAGCTTCTCGGTTTGCGCATTCACCAATACAATTTGCCCAAACTTATTTACCACAACCATGGCATCAGGTGCCGATTCGAGCAAGGCCTGCGCCTTTTCTTCCGCCTTTTGCCGGTCACTAATATTTCTGCAAATGACGGAAACCCCAATTATTTGACCTGCGTCATTATGTATTGCCGACTGACTAACCAAAACGCGAACCGAATGGCCGTCTTTATGACGTCGGTTAGATTCGTAAGATTCCGGTTTTTCGCCCCAAAGAATGCTTTGCAAAATATTTCGCTCCTCGATAATTCCTGTTTCAGGAATGAGCATATCGGCATTTTTGCCCACAACTTGCTTGGCGGTAAAGCCGTACAATTGCTCTGCCTCTTTGTTCCAAGTAACTATTTTACCCGATAAGTCCTTCGTAAATAAGGCATCACCTAAAGTCTCAAAAATTTGGCGAAAATATTTTTCTGAACGTTCACTCATACTAGGAAAGCTTAGACTCTTTAGGTTATGACGATTTTCGAAAATTATTGAGGAATTAACTTTACACTAGTTTATAATCAGAGTGCGGTTCACCTCCGCAAAATGAAAACTTCAGTAACGGTTTAAATTAAATACATTTATTGTCTAACTGACAATCTCTTCTACCAACTGCATTAAATATAAGTAGACAAAACCGTTTTTATCGATAGTAATTTAAGTAATTGTAAATTAAACAGAATGTATTTTTCAAAAAACCTTGAAAAAGCGGGGCAAATGCGCCTAAAGCTGTTTTAAAATTGAGCTATTGTTGACCCAAATAGTTGAGCATGTAGAAATTAAATCCATCGCCCAGCCAATAACCTGTGCATTTAACATTTTGGAATTTGTAAATGGCAGGCACTTCAGGACCACTTTCGTAGTAAAACTGCTTGCCCAACACTTGAGTGGCAGGGAAAGGGATTTTGGTTTGGCCAATGAAATCCTTCAATCCTTCTTTAGGACCCGAGAAAACAAGTTGCGCCTGATAGTTGGGTTTCTTGGCCACCGCGCTGGCTGCCAAACGATGATACATTAAGTAGCAATGCTCGCAACCCAGTGAAAAATAGAACAGGTACGCAGGTTTGGCTTCATCAACTTTACCAGCAATGCGTTTGTATTGCATCTCGGTGTCAACCGGCAATGCCACCGCTGTTTTTTGAAAATCTTCGATGTAAATTGGTCTTATCCAAAACAGGATGGCCGCACAGGCGGAACTCAAAACTAAAATTAAATAGCTCCTGTTCTTATTTACCCAACCAAAGTTTTTTATCCTTTTTGACACGGCAAACAAGAGCATAAGCGCCAAGAAAAATAAGGAATACCTTAATATCGATATTTTAAAAACTGGATAAATAAAACCATCGTTGTACGTTGCATGCGATGGGTGACCAAAAACAAACTGAGTGAATGCAACCAACAACAGCCCACTTAAACCACCAATTATCATTTTTCGCTTTTGCAGCACAGGACTAACAAACCAGCCCACCGATGCCAAAATACACAGCACTCTGGCCAAAGGCTGAGCCAAGTGCCAAGATATGCCCATCTCCGCCAACTGAAGTTCAACAGGAATTTGATTATAAAATAGAAGTTTAATCCAAGCCGTAGAAATAAGTAGCCAACTGGTTATTACAACAGTATTAATGGTTTTTGTCATTTTTATAACATAAAAAACCCCTTCAGAAAACTGAAGGGGCTAGTTTAAAACTGATACAATATTAAAGTGTGCAAGTTACACTAGGTTCGTCGACTTGAAACTTAGTTTGCTGAGCCTTGCAGGCATCTTCAGCTTGTTTTTTAGAAGCCTTTGGATAAGAAATTGCGAAAGGGTAATTTCCATCCGTGCAAGTACAAGTATACTCTTTCTTACAAGAACTAAATGACAAGGCAAATATGGCTACTGCTCCAAATAGGATAATTTTTTTCATTTCAATGAGTTTAAATTTTTAATGAGATTTACTTAAATCGAGCAAGAAGCATCGGCTGCTCCCATACCTTGAATGGTAGTTTGCTGTTTTTTACAGGCCTCCTCTGCATTCTTTTTCGAGGATTTAGGATAAACAAATGCTTCTGGATCTCCACCTGAACTAAAAGTACAAGTACATGTGTAATCCTTTGAGCATGAAGCTAAAGACAACGCAAAAACGGCAACAGCCCCAAAAAGGATGATTTTTTTCATGGTTTTTAATTAAATGGGTTAATTGTTAGTGAGCCGAAATTATTAAAGAATCGTTAGGGTCAACCAACGACCCGTAATTTTTTTTGGAGCAATTAGTAACGAAGCTGTCGATACATAACAGAAACAACTAATTGAAACACAACACATTACATTATAATAATAATTATTGGTAAGCTTTTAGGAATACAAGAGCCTGACAAGCTTTGATTAAAATAGGGGCGCTTATTTTGCGCTGAAAACCGGTTAAACCCTGTTTTACTCCTTTTATAAAATCGAGCTACTTAGTATGTAAGCGGCCACAACAAATGTTTAAATTGCGGCCTTTATTTTAGGACTGTATGCGCAACCTTGTTTTTGTATTTTCTTTCGGTTTTTCTCTAACTTCCTTTGCTCAAAATCTGGTGGTAAATCCTTATTTCATACCCAGTAAGGAACCCAGAACCGAGGCACAGCTTTATCTTGCCCATGGCTATTCCAACCCAAACCGTGGCACAACCGATTTGTTTAGCCGCGCGGCCAGCAGTCACAGTGTAGGCATACCGTTCAATTTTACGGGAACACAAGAAATAAACGGAGCCGAGCATTATGCCGGCATAATAAGTTATTACAGTGATTTGGCCGGACAAGAGTCTGGCTACGGAAAATATTCGGAATACCTACAAGTTGAGCTTCGTGAACCGCTTACCGCTGGCGCTAGTTATCAAATTGGCTTTGACGCTTCGCTTGCAGAGAGTAGCGGATTTGCCTCTACATTAGGCATTTACTTGTCGGCAAATCAGTTATCCGAAAACAACAACAGTGTTTTAAACTTGAAACCGCAGTTTGAAAGCCATCAACCCCTTGTTGAGGTAAAAAATTGGATTACCGTTGATACGATTTACATTGCTTCGGGTGGCGAACGCTACCTAACCATTGGTAGGTTTAGCAACAAAATTGACACGGTAGAAAAAAATCAGTACGCCAACAACCGCAAGGCTTACTACTATTTAAGCAATGTAATTGTAGCAAAGGTTGAACCCGCTGTAGATACAGCAATCATCAAATTGGTGGAAACCATCAAAACGAAGGCGAAAAACAACAAAACCAAAGTAACAAAAGTAGCCACCGAACCAACGCCGGAAGCGAGTCATCCAACCATTTACTTCGCTATTGACAGCTATGCTTTGGATACCACAGCATATAGAAAGCTTGAAGAACTATGTCTGGCTATTGCTAACAATCCCAAACTTAAAGTAATCATTGAAGGTCATACCGATTTAAGTGGCGATTCCAGCTACAACCTTGCGTTGGCAGCAAAACGAGCCGAAAGCACCAAAAACTTTTTTCTGGCCAAAGGAATAGCCACGAATAGATTGAGCATTAAATCAGTAGGCAGCAAGCAACTAGCCGTTACTACAGGTGCGGCCAGCAATCTTAAAAACAGAAGAGTCGTAATTAGGCTAGCTGAGTAATTTTCGTGATTTAAATTTCGAACACCACCGAAACTTTGTCCACATCGCCTTGAATTGGTGGTGACAATTTAGTAACCGTAAGCGTAAGCCCTTTCAAATTGTGAAGTTCGTGCTGCATTCTGGTTAAAATGCGCTGGCCAACGTGTTCTATTAACTTACTGCGAATCGCCATTTCTTCCTGAACTATTCTGGCTACATCGCAATAATCAATGGTCTGCGTTAATTCGTCAGTTTTGGCAGCTTCGCTAAAATCGGTTCTCAGCGCAACATCAACTACATAATGCCCGCCTATTCTGGCTTCTTCTTCCAGACAACCGTGGTAGGCGTAGCATTTTATGCCGTTTACGTTTATAGTTTGGTTCATACTGCTTTAAATCGAAGCAATTCCCTTTTCTATGCGCTTTACCACCTCTTCTTTTCCTAACAACTCGGCAATATGAAACATACTTGGCCCCATACCTTGGCCGGTTGTTAACAGACGGAAAAGCGGCAATACCGCACCCATACCCAGTTGTTTTTCTTCCAAAAAGGCTTTAAACGCTACCTCAACACTTGCCGCATCGAAAGGCGAAAGATTATTCAGTTTACCCGCCCATTCGCTTAAAATTGGTGCGCTTTCGGGCTTCCATTTTTTCTGAACCGTTTGCTCGTCATATGCCGTTGGTGCAGCAAACAGATAATCGGCTTCCAACAAATCAGCAACAAAATTGGCGCGCTCTTTAGTAAGGTGAACCACCTTTTCCAGAAAATCTACTGTAGTATTTATTCCTTTTTCTTTGGCTATTGGCAAGGCCAAAGCGGCCAATTCACTATCCGAATATTTGCGTAGATATTGCTGATTAAACCACTTGGTTTTCTCCGGGTCGAATTTTGCTCCGCTTTTGCTTACACGTTCTAACGAGAATTCGTTTACCAACTCATCAAGGGTAAACAATTCCTGATTTCCGCTGCTGTGCCAGCCCAACAAAGCCAGCATATTCATAAATGCCTCAGGAAAATATCCCTTCTCGCGGTAACCGCTAGATGGTTCGGCAGTAACCGGATCTACCCAGTTAAGTGGGAAAACAGGGAAGCCTAAACGGTCGCCATCACGCTTGCTCAATTTTCCGTTTCCATCAGGTTTCAATAACAACGGTAAGTGAGCAAACTCCGGCATGGTATCTTCCCATCCGAAACAACGGTATAAAAACACATGCAACGGTGCCGATGGCAACCACTCTTCTCCACGAATTACGTGGGTAATTTCCATCAAATGGTCGTCAACAATATTCGCCAAGTGGTAAGTTGGCATACCATCGCTTTTAAACAAAACTTTATCGTCCAACTCGTTGCTGTTTACCACAACCCAACCGCGAATAATGTCTTTTACACGAATCTCTTCATTGCGGGGTATTTTTATGCGAATAACATACGGATCACCATTTTCCAATCGCTTTTGTACCTCATCAGCAGGAAGGCTTAACGAGTTTTTCATGTTTTGGCGGGTAATTTGGTTGTACGAGCTCGATTTGGCCTTAGCCGCTTCCAACCGGGTACGCATTTCTTCCAGCTCTTCCGAGGTATCGAAAGCATAATACGCATGTCCGTTTTCGATAAGTGCTTCGGCATATTCCTTGTACAAACCGGCTGCTTTGCGTTCACTTTGGCGGTATGGCGCATGTGGGCCATCACCAAAACCAACACCTTCGACTGGTTCGATTCCGCACCATTTCAACGCTTCAATAATGTATTCTTCGGCACCGGGTACGTAGCGGGTTTGGTCGGTATCTTCTATGCGAAGAATAAAATCTCCGCCGTGTTTCTTGGCAAAAAGGTAGTTATATAAAGCCGTACGAACCCCACCCATGTGAAGCGGACCGGTTGGGCTAGGGGCAAAACGAACGCGAACTCTGCGATTAGACATAAATCTTTCTTTGAAAAATAAAGGGGCAAAGATAACGGGAATTGGAAGGAGGCAAAAAATATCTGCATTTCATTGCTTTTGATGACTGTTAGTTATTTATTCAACATGAATAATACTAACCACCTATGAAGTTTGAAATAGATTAAGTGCCCGAACAAGAAGCTAAGGTTTATTTAAAATTCGTCAGGATTCTGTCCCTGTCCTCGTTTTCCTTGTCGTTTTTGTGATAAAGTTCCACAAAGATTATTCTCTGTTCTAGCTCAAAATAGGCATAAATCAACCGAAGGCCAGAGTTCACTCCGCGGCCTTTGAGTGCCTTGCAGGCTATTTTTTTCACTTTAATTACACAAGCTGTCAAACCCAAATTATCCAATCTATAACTAAATGGTGGCCGCTCGTTAGGTTTTACTTTTAAAATGGTTTTAACCTCATTTAAATCATCATGGAGCGTACGGTACTTTTTAAGGAGTTGCTTTAAATCCTTGTCGAAGGCTGCGAGGGTAGTAAATTCCATAAATTAACCTTGGCTTTCATTGTAAACTCTAACGGAATAAGGCAATTCACGGTAAAAAGTCAATTCATAGCTAATGTCTTTGCCTTCTTCTGTCACTTCCCAAGGTAAATCTTTGTGCGAATATTCGCTAATTGCTGTGGCACTCCAGTCGCTCATTTGCTCAATTACACGGTCAATAACGTCTTTTTCGCTTGCTTTAAATTGTGTCAGATCTGCTTTTTCTAAGGGCAAATAACGTGTTTGTGGATAACCGTGGTAATCAGTTTTTACGCGCTGCAACTGCCCTTGAGTTATCATTTGGTTAAGAATTGCATCCAGTTTTTGTGGTACCGGCCCATAAGGCAGTTTGCGATATTTGGCTCCGGTAAGGTGTTCTTCATACAATTCGTAATAATTAAAATCGGAAAAGTAGAGTAACTTATACAGCACCGTTTCTCCTACATTTGGTTTGCCTGCACAGCGTTCCAGAATATACAGGAGCACATTTTTAAATTTAGAAACCTGCAATTTTGGCACTGAGATACGTTCTCCAACTTCTAAGACATCCTCTTTCGCATCCGTTTCAACAAGCGATTTAGTAGAAAAATCCAAAGCCATAAATTCATCCAACGAAAAACCTAGCACTACAGAAAGCTGCTGCAATTCCATAATATCAACACCCCTATTTCCCTTCTCAATTTGTGCCAATGAGGGCCTAGAAATTTTTATGCTTTTAGCCAAATCTTCCTGCGAAAATGCTTTCCTTTTGCGCAGCTCAGCTATTCGTTGACCCACTTGTTTCTGTGATAATTGAACACCCATCTTTACCGAGATTAATATTCAAAAATAAGAAATGTTTCATTTTAAAACATTTAATTGTTTCATTATTAGCAAAATTTGCTTTTTCAACATCATCATAAGCTTTATGCCGTATTCAGCTAAATTAATACCTTGCAGTCCTGTCAAAACGAAACATGCGCCTTAAAAGCTACCCCTATTACCAACAGTTAGACGCAATGGATTGCGGGCCAACCTGCCTGCGAATGATTGCCAAGTATTACGGAAAAACCTTTACCCTACAGCAACTTCGCGACAAGATGTTTGTTGGGCGCGAGGGTGTATCGTTGCTTAGCATTAGCGATGCTGCCGAAGAAATTGGTTTTAGAACACTTGCCGCCAAGATTCCATTCGACAAAATGGCCGAGGAAGTTACTTTCCCCTGCATAGCCCATTGGCAGCAGTACCATTTTGTTGTTATTTACTCCATAAAAAACAACGTGGTAACCGTTGCCGACCCGGCCAACGGCATTATAAAATATACCAAAGAAGAATTTCTGCGTGGCTGGAAAGCCTCCGACCGCGAAGAAGGCGTGGTATTGCTTTTTGAACCTACCCCCGACTTTTTTATCAAAACTGGCGATGATGCCCCCAACAAAAAGGGATTTAAGTTTCTGTTTTCTTACCTGTATGCCTATCGCAAATTCTTAGGTCAGCTGCTGGTTGGATTGGCCGTAGGTAGTGTGCTGCAACTAATTTTCCCATTCCTAACCCAATCGCTGGTCGATTACGGTATAAACAACCGCGACATTGGCTTTGTTTACACCATTTTACTAGCACAACTGATGTTGTTTGTCAGTCGAACCTCGGTCGATTTAATACGAAGTTGGATTCTATTGCACATTGGTACACGCATCAACATCTCCATTATTTCCGACTTCCTGATTAAGTTAATGAAGCTACCCATTTCATTTTTCAACTCAAAAATGATTGGTGACATCCTTCAACGCATTGGCGACCATCAGCGTATTTCATCGTTCTTAACCGGTAGCAGCTTAAACCTTATATTTTCGTTCATCAACTTCTTGGTTTTTGGCGTGGTGCTTTTGTTCTATAGCCCACTCATTTTCATCATTTTTCAGGCCGGAAGTTTGCTCTACATCATTTGGGTATTGTTCTTCATGAAACGCAGGCGCGAATTGGACAACAAGCGTTTCGTAGAACTGTCGAACAACCAAAGTAACCTCATTCAGCTTATTGTCGGCATGCCCGAAATTAAGCTAAACAACTGCGAAAAACAGAAACGGTGGGAATGGGAACGCATACAGGCCATGCTTTTCCGGCTAAACATTAAAAGCCTAACGTTAAATCAATACCAGCAAACAGGTGCTTCGTTTATCAACGAGTTAAAAAACATCATCATCACTTTTGTTGCAGCTCAACAGGTAATTAACGGTAGCCTTACGCTGGGTATGATGCTGGCGGTAACCTACATCATTGGTCAACTTGACGGCCCTATCAATCAGTTAATTGGCTTTTTCCAAAGTGCGCAAGATGCCAAGATAAGCTTGGAGCGTATGGGCGAAATTCATGAGTTGAAAGAGGAGGAAACCGACCACGAAAGCCAAACCATTGACCTACCAGAAAACGCCGGATTAAAATTTGAAAACGTAACCTTTCAATATGACGGCCCACACTCGGAGAAGGTACTCAAGAACATTAACCTGGAAATTCCGCACGGAAAAGTTACCGCCATTGTGGGGATGAGCGGAAGTGGAAAGACTACCCTTCTAAAATTGCTCTTAAAATTCTTTAATCCGGTTGATGGCGAAATTAAGCTGGGCGACATTCGCCTTTCGAACGTAAACAACCGCGTTTGGCGACAAAAATGTGGGGTGGTAATGCAAGACGGTTACATTTTTTCAGACACCATTGCAAACAACATTGGCATTGGCGATGAACGAATAGACAAAACTAAACTGGTACATGCTGTAAAAGTGGCCAACATTCAAGATGTAATTGAAGCATTACCGCAAGGATACAATACCAAAATAGGGCAAGACGGTGTTGGTTTAAGTCAAGGGCAAAAGCAACGCATTTTGATTGCCCGTGCGGTTTACAAAAACCCCGAGTTCATTTATTTTGATGAGGCCACCAACGCTTTGGACGCGAAAAACGAACGCATCATTATGGAAAACCTCGACACCTTTTTTAAAGGCAAAACCGTGGTGGTAGTGGCGCATAGACTTAGCACCGTTAAAAATGCCGACCAAATAATCGTTTTGGAAAAAGGCGAAGTGTTGGAACGCGGCACGCACAAAGAACTAATTGCAGCCAAAGGCACCTACTTTAACCTGGTTAAAAATCAGCTGGAGCTCGACAAATAGCAACGCTTTCTTATGCCCAATAACGAAGAAGAAATAGAATTAAGAACCGAAGAAGTTCAGGAAATTCTTAGCGACATTCCGCGCTGGATAACCCGCTGGGGTTCTACCATCATCATGGCTATTTTGTTATTGCTGTTGGTGGCCACCTGGTTCATTAAATATCCCGATATTTTGGTTTCGCCGGCAACTATTGTTACCGAAAATCCGCCGGTGCATTTGGTGGCAAAAACCGCCGGGCGCGTGCAACTTTACACCAAAGATAAGGCTTGGATTAAGAAAGACAGTTATTTGGTGGTTATTGAAAATGCTGCCGTTACCGCCGATGTAAAACGCCTTGCCGATACCCTTAAAAATACGGGCTACGACATTTTAAACAACTACGAAAAGGTGGTTGGCCTGAGCAATTTAAATCTTGGCGACCTTCAAGCCGATTTCTCCAATTTAATTCAAGCCATTAACAATTACGCCTCGTTTATTGATGACGACTATTACGATGCAACCGCTTCAGGCATTGATAACCAAGCGCGGTTTTACCAAAACCTGAACGAAAAACTGGCCGAACAAAAGGATATTTTGGCCAACGAGCTAAACATTGCCGAAACGAAATACAAAAACGATCAGCAGTTGTTTTCCGCCGGGGTAATTTCTAAGCAAGAACTTGCTCAATCGGAAGCCCAGTTTCTGCAAAAAAAATACGCTTACCGAAATGCCGAAATTAGTGCTGTAAACAACCGCATTCAACTTCAGGAAAATACCAAAACCGGCATTGACGTTGAACAGCGCTTTAACGAAAAGCAAACCCAATATACCGGTATGTTGCAGGAAAGTTACAAGCAAATGAAAAGTGCTTTGGCTAACTGGGAGCAGCAATTTGTTATTAAATCGCCAATAGACGGTGAGGTTTCGCTTTTTAAGTTTTACAGCAACAATCAGTTTGTAAATTCGGGCGAAGAAATACTTACGGTGATTCCCAAATCGGGTAAAATTATTGGTCTGCTTTATGTTCCGGTCGTTGGTTCGGGAAAAATAAAGGTTGGGCAGCGGGTTAATTTAAAGCTAGACAGTTACCCCAACAAAGAATTTGGCATGATAAACGGCCGAGTAGAAAGCATTTCGAAGGCCAGCCAAAACAACACGTATCTGGTTCAGGTAAGCTTGCCGCAAGGATTAAAAACAACCTACAACAAACAACTCGAATTTAAGCAGGAAATGCAAGCCATTGCCGAGATTATTACCGAAGATATGCGCATTATAGAACGTGTTTTCAATCAGTTTAAATCCATTTTTAAAAACAACACCTGAAACTTCTCCCTGTCCAGCCATGATAAATTTGTTTCCTTACTTCCTCTGCCGCATTGGTGGCGAATCGTATGAAGAATTAGCCAAACTCGACCTTTCCCCCGAATTTCTCGCGCGTATTGATGGAATTCTAGCCGCACAAAAGGAATTAAATGCCGATAAAGAAATTGTTTGTGATTTACTGCACGGCCACATTGCAACCGAAACCGATTCGCGCCAGCAAAATCAATTGCTAAACCTGAAAAGGAACATTTTCAACAACAAAACACTTAGGGAAAAAGACCTGAACGATTTACACGAAATAGTTAGCCCAACGGTATTGCAAAAACTAAGCAACTACCGCGACAAACAAGATGTTCTTGCTAAAACAATTGCAGACTGTGGTGATCTATTTAAACGAGAAATTAGCGATAGCAGAACTCGCCTAAAAGGAGTCGCTCAACTGGAAAGTCTGCAAAAAGGCTTGTTGCTTTCCAGTCAGTTGTTGCTAAACAACATTCAAGGTTACGTAGAGCGCGACCCGGCCACGTTGCGAAAAAAGGAACTAAAAACCGAAGAAAGTCTGGTGAAATACCTGACCCGGATGATGGCCAAAACATCGCCGTTCAGTACGTTTACCAACCTGGCAATGGGTACCGTTGAACCGCAGACCAAGCCGGAAAAAATTCTTAAAACGGACGACAATGGCCCAAAGCAAGTTACCAGTCATATTTGCTTAAATAATTACCTGTACAGTTTTTTCAAAACCGTATTGCTGCATTTACCCGAGGTTTATCGCCAGATCCCGTTGCGCCCAAACCCCACTATAAGGTTCGAAGACGAAAACTTTGTTTTTTTAACCAATAGCAACAACATTGAGGCTTTTCAACGCATTGGCAACAATCCGGTGGTGGAATTGTTTTACGAATTGGTAAAAGACCATCAGCAAGGCATTGCCTGTCAAGCTTTAATTGACGACATCATAACCAACGAATATTTTGATGCCGAAGCCCCAGAAATTGAGGCTTACCTAAACCAACTAGTCAGCTACGGCTTTTTAGAGTTCAACCTTGGCGTTTCGGGCATCGACCCATTTTGGGACAAGAAGTTGATTGAAGTACTGAAATCGATTCAAGCTGGAGCACCCGTGGTTGGCGCACTTATCGATGCCTTGGTAAAAGTTCGGGAAATGGCCGAAACCTACCAAAAAAGCGCCATTGGCGACCGCCGGAGAATAATTAAAGAAGCGCACTCCATTTTGTGGGAAATAGCCATTGCCCTGCACGAAATAGCCGGTCTACCTGAAGAGGAACGTAAAACACCCGAAGAACGCAGCCGAATAGCCGCCGAGAAAAAAGCAGCCAAGGGAGAAACCGAAGAAAAAGAAGAAGTTACAGAAGAAAAACCTGAGGAAGACGAAACGTTTACGCACCAATCGAACACCTATTTCCATTTTAAGCCCGAGCAAATTTTCTACGAAGACACTTCGTGTAACGTAACTCCGGCCGTTAGTACCACCGAAGCTGCCGGAATATTAGAACCACTTCATAAACTGCTAACCGGACTTCAGGATTATGACGGGTTGCTTGATGATGGCGAGAAAATGTTGCAGTATTTCACCACCAAATATCCCAATCAGGAAACCATTGATGTAATGACCTTCTACGAAGATTATTACCGCGAAATAAAACGTCCGGAGGTAGAGCAAGCCAATAAACAGAAGGAACAAGCCGACAAACCAGCCGAGGAAAAAACAGTTTTCACACCAATTATAACCGTTGAGGCCACCACCAAACGTCACGAAGCCAACCGTGCCCGAATGGACAAATTGGTTGACTTGGTAAAAGAGTCGGTGCTTAAAAAAGCCGACCACATCGACCTAAAACCACTCCATTTAGGGCAAGACACCTTCGAGCTGCCCGACGATGCCCTGCGTTCGTATGGGGCATTTCTTCAACCCTTTCGCGAAAACGGAAAACTTAAAGCGGTTATAAATGCTTCTTTCCCCGGATACGGCAAGATGTTTAGTCGGTTTTTGCACCTGCTGCCAGCCGAACTAACCAGCGAAATACGTGCATGGAATAAACCCGATGAAAAAACTGAGATTTTTATCGAGAATTGTGATGCTTCATTTTTCAACGCCAACCTGCATCCGCCGTTAATGCCCTACGAAATTTGGATGCCAGGCGGACAAAACACCCTTCCCGCTTCCGAGCAAATACCCATTACTGACCTAAGTCTGGTTTATCAAAAAGACAACAACCAGCTGGTGTTAAAACACAAGGAGACCCGCAAAACGGCTCATGTTTTCGACCTTGGATTTCAAGGAGCTAAAGGCCGTTCCCCATTGTTTCAGCTTTTGTCGCGGTTTAGTCTTATAAAAGCCCTTTTCTGGCAACATGCCACGCAGTCTATCAACGTGCAATACCGCAATGCCGAGGCCGAGAAATCGGAAGAACCGATTATTTGTCCGCGAATTACATTCGAAGATTCGTTGATAATACAGCGCAAAAATTGGTGGTTTAAAAACGAAACGCTGCCGCAATTACTGCCCACTGAAACCGAATGGGATTATTTTCTGAAAGTGAATTTGTGGCGCAAGAAATATGGTTTGCCCGACGAGGTTTTCATTTTTATTACCAACCACAACGAAATGCAAACACTTAAGCCCGAGCAAATGACCAAACTTGGGCGCGACAGTTACAAACCGCAATACATCAACTTCAACAATGCTGTGCTTATTTGCAACTTGTTCGAGAAAATGTTGTCGAAAGCCCCGGTAGGAATAAAGCTGGAAGAAATGCTGCCCAACTCGAAGCAAATGTTTAGTTTAGACGGAACACGTTACGTAACCGAGTTTGTTATGCAATGGTACACCGGTTGTGAAAAACAAAATTGAAATGGCAAACAAGACTTCTACTCTGCTTACCGATCGCGACAAACCGGAATACTGCCTGGCCATATACATCTATTATGCCGAACCGTGGGAAGATTTATTGGTAAAAGCCATAAAACCCGTTTGCGATTGGATTAATGAAAACCAACTCGTTAGCCGTTATTTCTTTATTCGCTATTGGGAACGGGGTCCACACATTCGCCTACGCTTTTTTGGTGATGAGAAAATATTGGAAAACTTGGTTAAACCAAGAGTTGAAGCCATCTTAACCAGTTGGATGAGCAAAAATCCTTCGCACCGCGAAGAGCCCGAATGGGTGCAAACGCTTCCGACAGAAGAGCAATGGTATCCTAACAATTCACTACAATACATTCGCTACGAACCCGAAACCGACCGTTACGGAGGGAGTTCAGCCATTACTGTTTCCGAAGATCATTTTCAGCAAAGTTCAGAGATTACCTTTACGTTACTTAAAGAAAGCCCCGACTGGAGTTACGACCGCGCCCTGGGTGCCGCCATCCAGCTACACCTAAGTTTTGCCCATGCTGCCGGCATGACCATAAACGAAGCGCGGGAGTTTTTTAGCTTTATTTTTGGTGGTTGGTTTCCGCGGGCTTACCGCGATTTTGGTAACGAAACACCCGAAGAAATTGAAGAGAAAAAGACCCTTACGCTAAAAGCATTCGAAGAGAATTTTGCCCAGCAAAAAGATACGCTGGTGCAGTACCACCAAATGCTTTGGAAAGCACTTGATGACAAAGATGAGTTTGAAGAAGAATGGTTGAACGTATGGATTAAACAAACCACTGAATTGGTAGCCAAACTCCGATTGTTGCAATACCAATCGAAACTCCAATTTCCGCCAGACACCACACACCTAAGCGGATTTAACACCGCCTTCGAAAAACAGAAATTCTGGTTTATTTACAGCAGTTACGTGCACATGACCAACAACCGCCTCGGCATTCAAAATCGTGATGAGGGGTATTTGGGGTATTTGATTCGAGAGAGTTTGTGATTTCGACAAGATAAATCACCTTCGACAGGATCAATCACCATTTATTAGCTGCAGGCTGAGCTTGTCTAAGCCATGCACTTTTGAAGCCTATTAGTCAAAGAGGAAACAGCTTCAAGGACGCAAAATGCGACCTTGAACGGAGAAAATCAAGCCAAAAATCTCAACAAATCAATATTTCTTGGCTGCAAAGTAGGACTGTCTATGGTCTATTGTCTGATATCTACTGTCTATCAAACCTTCCTACAAACAAAAATAGGTTCATATTCAGGCAAGCAGTAGCGGGTAGCCAGTTCCTTGCCAATTTCTTGTTGCAAATGCACTTCTTCTACTTCAAACCCAGCGTTGCGCAGGTGTTGCGGGTAGTCGTTGCCAAATAAGCGAACGTGGTCTTTTTGCCAGTAATGCTGTAACCTGTCTTCTTCGCTGGTAATGCTTTTGTCCTCGTAAGTTTCGGCACGGTTGAAATCGATGGGTACTTGGAAAATGCCCCAACCGCCTGGTTTCATAATGCGGTACAACTCGCGCATGCACTGCATATAATCGTCAACGTGTTCCAACACGTGGTTGCAAAAAATAACATCGAAACGATTGTCTTCTAGTGGAACGTGGTGCAAATCGAAATGAATATCAGCCAACGGACTTTCAATATCGCCAGTCAGGTATTTAAGATTGGCTTGTTTTCTAAATCGGTGATAGAAACACTGCTCTGGCGCAATGTGCAGCATCTCAATGTTTGGTTGGGTAAAGAAGCTGGTCTTTTTTTGCAAGTACAACCACAACAAGCGGTGGCGTTCTAATGACAAACTACCCGGTGCAATTGCATTATCGCGCATCACCAACGCCCCGTAAGGCAATAATTTGCGGTAGGTTTTACCATCAATAGGGTCTTCAAACTTGTTGCCCGCATAAATAAGCGGAGCAATTTTATTGAAAATGTAACTAAGGCGAATAAGGATTGGGCGCGGAACCCGCGTTAACAGGAAATGATACAGTGATTTCATTAGGAAAATTAAACGGTAACAGGAATGCCTAAGGCTTCTTCAACAAATTTAAACGTGGAAAGTATTTCGGGCTTTCCGTCAACAATGGCCACATCGTGCTCAAAGTGTGCCGAAGGTTTCCCGTCGGCAGTTACAATGGTCCAGCCGTCTTTTAACTGACGAACATTTCTGGTTCCCATATTAATCATAGGCTCTATGGCTATTACCAAACCTTCTTTAAGACTGGCACCTTTGCCACGCTTGCCAAAGTTAGGTACCTCAGGTTTTTCGTGCATATTTCTACCCAAACCGTGACCAACCAACTCGCGCACCACACCGTAACCAAATCCTTCGGTGTAGTTTTGAATGGCATAACTAATGTCGCCAACCCTGTTTCCAGCGCGGGTTTGCTCAATACCCAAATAAAGGCTTTCCTTGGTAACCTCAACCAATTGCTTTACTTTTTCGTCAACCTCGCCAACATAAAACGTGTAAGCGTGGTCGCCATAAAAACCATTCATTAAAGCGCCACAATCAATGGAAATAATATCGCCACTTTCCAATGGTCGGTCGGTAGGCATGCCGTGAACCACCTGCTCGTTTACCGAAGTACAAAGTGTATACGGATAACCGCTATAACCTTTGAAACCGGGTACAGCACCCATATCGTGAATAAATTCTTCTGCCCTTCTATCGAGTTCTTTTGGTGTAACCCCAGGCCCCACCAATTCGGCCATAAGTCCAAGGGTTTTAGAAACCACTTGAGCACTTAGGCGCATTAACTCAATTTCCTCTCTAGTTTTTAATACAATCATCACTTTCCTCCGAAAATTCGTCCAAAAATCGAGTTTTTTCCGCTTCTTTTATAATTATTGTGTGCTTCTGGGTCGGTTAATTGGTGGTCGTAGGCCGCTGCTCCGGGATGCAAGGTTTGAAAAATTTCGCCCCAACCCAAGAAACCACCAACGTTTCGATCGTCAATAAATAAATCGACATCAATTTTACGCGGTGAGTTTTCGTTAATTTCCTCTTCAGGGTAACTTTTGTTTACTGCGTAGAAATCAAGCCCATTTTCCCGGCAGTAGGCCACAGCCTCGTCCAGGTAGCGACCAGTTCTAAAGGTCCACAATATTAAGCGGTGACCTTTATTTTGCAAGGCTTTAAGGGTTTGAAATGCAAAACGCATTTCTTTCCCGATGCGCGGATAATCGTGTTCTACAATGGTACCGTCAAAATCTACGGCAATGGTTTTAGTGGTCGATTCCATGTATTGATGTCTACAAAATTCTAAAGTTGGGATTGGCCTCCGAGGAGAAATTTAGCACCAACGGTTCTGCATTTCGCAATTCAAAGGTAGGTATTTCGGTAATATTCAGCTTCAGTAAATATATGCACAGCGCTCGTAAACTGTTACCGTGAGCCACCAACAACACGTTTTTGTTGTCCAGTAATAGCGATTTCACCTGCTCTTCGTAAAAATGTGCTACTCGTGTTTGCACGGCCAAAAATCGCTCACCCTTTGGCGGATGGCCATCAAATGCCCTGCGCCATTCCAATACCGTATCACCGCCAAAAAGGCGAATGGCTTCGTCTTTGTTCACGCCTTCTAGGTCACCAAAATCTTGCTCATTCAGCCGGTGATCAGTAGTGGCCTGTAGATGGAGTTTGTTTTCCTGATTGATTAAATCAAAAGTTCGTTGGGCACGTATCCGTTCTGAAACATAAACCGTATGAATGTCAATGTTTTTAAGCGTTTTCGCTGCGGTGATGGCTTGCTGCTCACCTTTCTCAGTTAAGGGCACATCGGTAGTCCCGGTAAATTTGCCAAGCGCATTAAAGGTAGACTCACCGTGACGAAGTAATATAAGCAGCGACATTTTCCGATTAACAAATTGAAATTGTTTCTTTGCGCAAAATTAGTGTTATGAATGTTTTGATGATTGGTTCAGGAGGAAGAGAGCACGCAATAAGTTGGAAAATTGCGCAGAGCTCGTTGTTGGACAACCTTTACATAGCTCCGGGAAATGCTGGCACTGCTAAAGTTGGCACCAACGTAAACCTGAAAGAAACCGATTTTGAAGGCATAAAAGATTTTGTTCTAAACAACAATATTTCACTGGTTGTGGTTGGACCAGAGGCTCCTTTGGTTGCTGGAATTGTCAACTTTTTTGAAGACGATAATCAGCTTAAAAACATACCGGTTATTGGTCCCGACAAAGTGGGCGCTCAGCTGGAAGGCAGTAAAGATTTTTCGAAGAAATTTATGGTTCGCAATGGCATACCCACTGCCGCTTACGGAACTTTTACCGCCGAAACACTGCCGCAGGGCTTAGCTTTTTTAGAAACTTTGAAAGCACCCTATGTACTTAAGGCCGATGGTTTGGCAGGCGGAAAAGGCGTGCTAATTTTAGACAACCTAGCTCAAGCAAAAACCGAACTTACGGCCATGCTTAAAGACGCCAAATTTGGTACGGCATCGGCCAAAGTGGTTATCGAAGAGTTTTTAAAAGGAATTGAACTTTCGGTATTTGTACTTACCGATGGCGAATCGTATAAAATATTGCCCGAAGCCAAGGATTACAAACGTATTGGCGATGGCGACACCGGACTAAACACTGGCGGAATGGGTGCTGTTTCCCCGGTTCCTTTTGCCGATAAAGATTTCATGGAGCGGGTAGAAAGCCGCATTATAATACCTACCGTCAAAGGACTTCACAAAGAAGGCATTCGTTACCGCGGATTTATATTTATTGGATTAATGAATGTAAAAGGCGACCCATTTGTAATAGAATACAACTGCCGTATGGGCGACCCCGAAACCGAAGTGGTGATACCGCGTATAAAATCGGATTTACTGGGTTTGTTGGACAATGTTGGTGCTGGAACCTTGTCAGAATCGGATCTGGAAATAGACGAGCGCTTTGCAACCACGGTTATGATGGTGGCTGGCGGCTATCCCGGCGATTACGAAAAAGGAAAAGTTATATCCGGACTAGAAAACGTAAACGCAGAGGAAACCTTAATTTTTCATGCCGGAACCACGCTGGTTGACGGAAAAGTACTTACCAATGGCGGACGCATATTGACCGCTACTTCGTTTGGAAAAAACATCATGGATGCCCGGGAGAAATCCTACCGTGGACTGGCCAATATTACTTTTGAAGGCGCCAACAACCGCAGCGACATTGGTCTGGATTTAGTGGCGGTAAAGGCGTAAATTCAATAAATTTTTCCCGCAGATTGCGCAGATGTTCGCAGAAAGGGCTTGTAGTTTTTGGATAGAAAATTTCAAAAAAAACTCCCGCAGATTTCGCAGATGTTCGCAGATTTGGTTGGTCGGTCTCTGTGCTTATTTGCGAAATCTGCGGGAGAAAACTAGACCCTTCCTGCGTCAGGGTAACAAAAGCGATATAGCGGGCAAAGCACCTAAACAAACGCAACTAGGCTTTGTCATGTTGACGAAGGAAACATCTGGTCAATGAAATGGCAGACCCTTCCTGCGTCAGGGTGACAAACAGCAAACGCAACAAAGAGGCTTAACTCAACGCCCGTTTCAAGTCGTCAATCAAATCGTCAATGTGCTCTACACCCACACTTAGGCGAAGCAGGTTATCTACAACCCCTGCTTTTTCGCGCTCTTCTTTTGGTATAGATGCGTGGGTCATAGTCGCTGGGTGATTGATAAGCGACTCTACTCCGCCCAACGATTCGGCCAAAGAGAAAACATGAAAGTTGGACGCTATTCTAAACGTTTCCTGCAAATCGGCACCTTTCAACACTATAGAAATCATGCCGCCAAAACCGCGCATTTGCTTTTTAGCCACTTCGTGGTTGGGGTGGTCAGTAAAGCCCGGCCAGTAAACTTTTTCAATTTTTGGGTGGTTGCGTAAAAAGTTGGCTACCTCAATACCGTTGGCACAATGTGCATCCATGCGCAGGTGCAAGGTTTTTAAGCCACGCAGCACCAAGAAACTATCCATTGGGCCAGGCGTTGCTCCACACGAGTTGGCAATAAAAGCCAGTTGTTCGTGCAATTTATCGTCATTGGTCATTAATGTACCCATTACCACATCGCTGTGGCCACCCAAGTATTTTGTAGCCGAGTGCATAACAATGTCGGCACCCAAATCGAGTGGATTTTGCAGGTAAGGTGAAGCAAAAGTATTGTCGACTGCAAAAGTAAAGTTGTGTTTTTTGCTGATGGCTGCGCAGGCTGCAATGTCAACAATTTGCATCGTTGGGTTGGTAGGTGTTTCTACCCACAACAGTTTGGTATTGGCATTTACGTAATGCTCAATATTGGCCGGATTGCTTAAGTCGATAAAGTGAAACTTAATGCCGTAATGCGCAAAAACCTTGGTAAACATACGATACGTGCCACCATACAAATCGTTTCCGGTTATTACCTCATCGCCAGGGCGTAGCAATTTCGCTACCGCATCTTCAGCACCTTGTCCGCTCGAAAAACACAAAGCATGTTTAGCATTTTCCAAGGCTGCCAAACAACCTTCTAAAGCCGTTCTGGTTGGGTTTTTCCCACGAGCGTAACCGTAACCTTTATGATTTCCGGGCGATGCCTGAACAAACGTAGAGGTTTGGTAAATGGGAGTCATAATGGCTCCGGTAGCCGGATCGGGTTCTTGACCAGCATGAATGGCCTTGGTAGCAAATTTCATTTGTGATACTTTTTTAATTAACTGTCTGTAACACAACTCAAATTAATTCAACCACATAGACACATAGCTTTCTTGTCGCAAAGCTTACTATTCAACCAACACGCGGCTGACCTATTGTTAAAGTTTACTTTCTATCTCACCCTGTGGTTTTCGATAAAGCTCACAATAGGTAAAAGCTTCGCTTTTCTATGTGACTATGTGGTTAAAAAATTGAACCGTAAAAGCAGGCAGTCAAAATTCATGTTTTAAACTTAGGTGCGCAATTTAGCCATTTGGCAGTTTAAAACGCTGTAAATTTGTTTTCGATAATTCACTGAATGAAAAAAATATACCACCTCTCTTCTTGTAGCACTTGTGCCCGAATATTGAATGAAACCGGGGCCAATAAGAAACTGGAATTGCAAGACATTAAAACCGAAAAAATTACCGAAAAACAACTCGACCAAATGGCCACCATGAGCGGCAGCTACGAGTCGTTATTTTCTAGAAGGTCGTTAAAATACCGCCCCATGGGTTTGCACGAAAAGCAACTGAATGAGGCCGATTACAAAAAACTCATTTTAGACGAATACACCTTCCTAAAACGCCCGGTAGCTATAGTGGGCAAGCAAATATTTGTGGGCAACGACAAAAAAACGGTTGCCGCACTGGCCGCAGCATTGGCATAACATGAGCAGAACGGTACAAGCCCACCTGGCCCTTTTTGTTGTTAATCTTATTTATGGCATTAATTTTTTAGTGGCCAAGGGATTAATGCCTGCATTAATAGGCCCATCAGGGTTTATTGTGGTGCGTATTCTTGGCGCCACGTTTCTGTTTGGCATTTTATGGGCAGTTTGGTCGCGGCAATTTATTACCGACAAACACGATTTGAAACGCGTAGTGCTTTGTGCCCTGTTTGGTGTGGCCACCAACCAATTGCTTTTTTTTAATGGACTTTGTTATACTTCGCCCATCAATGCCTCCATCATCATGGTTTCTACACCGGTTTTGGTGTTAATTATTTCAGCGTTTTTAATTAAAGATCGCATTACCAAAAGCAAATTGGCGGGTGTAATGTTTGGCTCGTTGGGGGCTGTGGTATTAATACTTTCCAGAAACCAATCGGCTACCGACCTAAGTTCGGTAGAGGGCGATGTAATGGTGTTTGTAAACGCGGCTTCTTACGCCGTTTCATTGGTGTTGATGCGACCGCTAATGCAGAAATACAAGCCCATTACGGTAATTACCTATATGTTTTTCATTGGTTTTCCTATGGTTTTGCCATTTGGCTGGAAACAATTTACAGCCATAAACTGGAACCAGTTTACCACGCCAAATCTATTGTCAACTGGCTTTGTGGTGATTTTTGTCACCTTCGTTTCTTACCTGCTTAACACCTTTGCTTTGAAATATGTAACGGCATCAGTAACCAGTGTTTACATTTATATGCAGCCTTTTGTGGCTACTATACTGATGTATTTGGTGGCAACCTGGTGGGGAGGAGTACCGGTAGACCTTACCCTTACTAAAGTTCTTTGCGGATTAAGCATCTTTTTAGGCGTGTTTTTGGTAAGCCGAAAGCAGTAAAATTAAAAACGCATAGGCACATAGTCGTAAATATATCTCGTGCTATGTTTTGTGCTTGCACAACTATGTTGGCTCTCGCCATATCAGTAAACAGATTTATGCATTGTATGCTAACTATGTGCCTATGTGTTAAAATCATGTAGCTTATTATCTTTTTTAAACCACGTTTTGGCCAACTTTATTAAGGCAATTGTTATAAAACTCTACCACCACCAAAAAAATATACCTTTGGCACCCTTACCCCAACAGAATGGTGCTATCAATGACCGGATATGGCAAGGCCACCGGAGATTACAACGGAAAAAAAATTAGCGTAGAAATTCGCTCGCTAAACAGCAAAGGTGTTGACCTCAGTGTACGCATGTCGAGCCTTTACCGCGAAAAAGAGCTGGAATTGCGCAACGAACTTTCTCGCCGATTAGAGCGCGGGAAAATTGACGTAAATATTTTTGCCGAAAACACGTCTGGTGAGGTCGCCAAAACCACCCTCAACAAGCCATTGTTGCAGAATTATTACAACGAATTAAAGACAATAGCCACCGAAATTGGCGAGCAAGACCGCACCAACTTTTTGTCGTTGCTAATTGGCATGCCCGATATATTGCAAACCACGCGCGAAGAATTGAACGAGGAAGAATGGAAATTTATCCTTGGTTTATTGGAGCAAACCATTGGGCTATTCAACAATTTTCGCGAGCAAGAAGGAACTGCTTTGGGCAACGAACTAAAACAACGCATCAACCTAATATTAGTCAATTTAGAAAAAGTTGAAACCCTTGCCGACGACCGCAAACCAGCCATTCGTGCCAAACTATTAAAGGGCTTGGAAGAACTGGCCGACAAAATGCCGGTGGATCAAAACCGCTTTGAGCAAGAAGTAATTTACTACCTGGAAAAGCTTGATATTACCGAAGAACGTGTTCGCTTGCGCACCCATTGCAACTACTTTGTAGAAACCATGGATATTAAACTGAACGAAGGCAAAAAACTGGGTTTCATTGCGCAGGAAATTGGTCGCGAAATAAATACCATTGGCTCTAAATGCAACGATGCCGAAATACAGCGGTATGTGGTGCAAATGAAAGACGAGCTGGAAAAAATAAAAGAGCAGGTTTTAAACGTATTGTAAATGCAACAGGGCAAGGCTATCATATTCTCGGCACCGTCGGGAGCAGGAAAAACCACCATTGTAAAACACCTGCTACAACAAAACCTCGGTTTGGCCTTTTCGGTTTCGGCCACCAGTCGCGAATGCCGTTTTAACGAAACCGACGGCAAAGACTACTACTTTTTGTCGGCCGATGATTTTGAACAAAAAATAGCCAACAACGAGTTTATTGAGTGGGAAGAGGTGTACAGCGGTACTAAATACGGCACGCTGAAAACCGAAATTGAACGCATTTGGGCCAGCGGCAAACATGTAATTTTCGATGTAGATGTAGTTGGCGGCCTAAACCTGAAACGCTATTTTGGCGACAAGGCTTTAGGTATTTTTGTATTGCCACCATCGGTAAAAGCTCTGCGCGAAAGGCTTATAGGCCGAGGCACCGAAAACGATGCCAGCCTAATGAAGCGGGTTGACAAAGCCGAAAAAGAATTGATGCGCGCACACGAATTTGAGGTGATTATTTTGAACGACGTATTGGAAAACGCTTTGGCAGAGGCCGAGCGAATAGTAGCCGATTTTTTAACCCATTGAACATGAAAACCCTTATCCTGTTATTTGTTTTAGCCGCTGCACCAAATCTTCTTTTTAGCCAACCAGAAGTTGACCCAACTAGCATGAAGCGAAGCGACTTCGAACAGTTGGCCGCAGGAAACGACACGGCACTTGCCGTTGTAAAGTTGTTTTATGCAAAAAGGCAAAATTTGGACAATGCCATTATTTCTGCTGTGGCGTTAGTTGGTGTGGCTTTGTTGTACAACAAAATTGACGACTCCAACTTTGGCGAATTCAGCACGCTTTCACCTACCTCTTCCCGACTGCTGATCGTTGGCGGATTGTTACATGTTCCCATATTTATTTGGGCCTTTGTTCGCCGGGATGCGTACAATCTTTATTATTTGTATGATGTATTAAAGGCATTTAATACCGCCAGAACACTTCCTTGGCCAATAAGTAATAAAATTCACCGCTACCTTTCAGCAAGTCCAAAATGAAAAAAACAATAACCTTATTGGTGTTTTTATCCATGTTATCTGGTTGTTTTGCGCAAAACACTGGTAAACCATGGAAATTAACTCAACAAGAATTTCTTAAGCTAGCAACCGCAGACGATACTGCGGAGGCTGTGGTTAAGTTATTTTTTAAAAAACGAAATCAACTGTTTCAAAGCATACAGATTTGTGTAGGGGCGGGAATGGTTTCATCTGGCATTATTGCTTTAAGCAATCATTTTCGCGAAGACCAAGGTTATAATAATAACCTTGAAACTGTAGGCTATTTAGGGGTTCTTGTATCCATAGTATCGGCTGTGCCAATAATCTCTTGGTCTACAATTAAGTATTTACGTTATAATAGGCTGAAGCTATATACTATACTTTCGGAGTATAATGAACACGGATTACTTCCCAAGCATGTTGCCAAAAAATTAAAGCGCAGCCTAAGAAAAAGATAACATGAAAAAAATAGGCCTTTTCTTCGGTTCCTTTAATCCCATTCACGTGGGTCACCTCATTATTGGCCAGCATATCCTAACGCATTCAAACCTTGATAAAATATGGTTTATCGTTAGTCCGCAAAACCCATTTAAACCAAAAGAAACCTTACTGGAAGACTACCACCGTTTAGCACTCGTAAATTTGGCCATTGAAGACAACCTCAACTTCAGGGCGCTAGACATCGAGTTTCAACTCCCCAAACCGTCTTACACCATCAACACCTTAACTCATTTAAAGGAAAAGTATCCGGAATACGAGTTTCATTTAATCATGGGTGAAGACAACCTAAACACGCTGCACAAGTGGAAAAATGCCGATGAAATTGCCCGCCAGTTTCCTGTGCTGGTTTATCCGCGGCTTGACACCGAAGAAACCCCTGACACCGCCTTTATTTCATCCTTAAAATTAACACGCTGCGATGCACCAATCGTTAGAATATCGAGCAGCTATATTCGCGATTTGATTAAAAACGGGAAATCGGCAAGTTATGTGCTGCCAGAAAAAGTTAAAAACTACGTAGAGGAAATGCACTTTTACAAAAAAGAGTAGCTTTGAACCACTAAAACAATAACATGAGCCCTCAATATCTTGCTTTCCTTTCCTCGGCCAATTTGCTAGGCCATCCTGCTTCAAAATCCCTTAAATCAACCTACCACATGAAAAAACAACTACTTGCTTGCGCGCTGGTGTTTGTTGCTGCCAGCTTATTGGCACAAAACATCAAAAAAACTCCTTTTCTAAAAAGACACCAAAATCCAGCAACGAACTCCCTTGCTGCCAAATCCAGTTTTTTAAAATCTGGAAGTACCGTTAAACCATTGCAGGGGAAATACTATTTTTTCTACGATCAATTAAGCCAGAATTACTACGACTCAACCAGTTTTACACGTACATATTTCCCCGACGGCAGCCTTAAATCAGAGGAACATAGTAGTCTTGAAACCGGGGAAAAAATAATGAAAACTGAATACACTTATGATATCAAGGGGTATGAAGACACTGAAAAACATTACCGGTGGGATACTGGGGCATTTGTTCCAAGCTATGAGTACGGTAAGATTAAAACCTACGATACAGAGAATTTAATTACTAATTACAAGCAATTTTCCACTTGGAATAATGACACCAGCAATCTAATCAACTTTGACTTTATATATGATGGTGATACGGCCTATATATTTGGTGTAGATAAAGAATCAAGTGCACCTAATAATATTGCAGAAAAATACATTGTGTATCACAGCAGTGGTGGAGTTGGGTATACCAATATTAACATGTATTTCTGGGATAACAGTAACCAATCCTATAACACGGTGTTTGTTTCAAACCTAATATGGAATGGGTCGATGGCATTAGAACGTCTATTCTATGTTAAAGAGTTTGACATCTGGTTTAAATCTTGCAACTATATCCAAACATATGACGGCGTTGCAGAAGAAGGTCGAATTAGAACAAATTTAACCACTGCTAAATACGAAATTCTTTTAGAGCTGAAACAAGGTTTAATTTATGTTCCGGATGAAAGAGATATTTATTTGTGGGATGAACACGGCAACAATACACAATCTAGTTATGAATACGATTATAATGTTGTGACGCAAACCTACGACATCTATGGTTTTGATAAGATAGACAACACTTACAATCAGGAGGATCATTTAATCAGAGAGGTTTTTTCAAATATGCATAGTGGTCGACCAGAGTACCAACTTGACAAAGAATACTGGTACACCGATTTTGTAGATGTCGCGGGAATAAACAACGTAAAAAGTAACATTATCCTTGACTTATACCCTAACCCCGCAAATGCAAAGCTGGTAGTATCGGCCAGCGAAAAAATAATTTCCCTTCAGGTACAAAGCTTAAATGGTGCCTTTTTACCAACAGTTGCTGTAATCAACAACAAAACTGCAGAAATTGAAACTACAGATTTACCTAATGGGGTTTACCTAATTAGTACAACCTCGGCAAAAGGCGTTGGCAAGGCAAAATTCATAGTTTCTCACTAAGTTTTAATATCCCTTAACTACTTAAAATCATGAAAAAACAACTACTTGTTTGCGCACTGGTGTTTGTTGCTACCAGCCTGTTGGCTCAACCTGCTAAAAAATTTCCTTTTGGTCAACGATTCCTTCAAAACAACCGAGAACAAACCAGCCAAAAGGCCGGTTTCCTTAAATCAGGCAACACCATAAAGCCGTTGCAAGGAAGGTATTATGATTCGTTTGACGAAATTGGAGGCGACTACAGGGATTCTACGAGCTTTGTAAGAACTTATTTTCCAGATGGAAATATAAAAACAGAAGAACACACTTCATTGGAGACTGGGCAACTGGTCTATAAAAATGAATATTCTTATGACGCAAAAGGATATCTGGACACTAAGAAAAATTTTCAATGGATTGACACGAGCTATCAATGTACTGGAGAAGTAGGTAATACCAAATTGTACGATTCTCTAAACCGAATAACCCGTTATCATTATTTTTATGTTGATAACACAGGTGATACAGCCAGTATGTCTGATTGCAAACTTGTTTACTCCAATGATTCGGTATTGCTAACTAGCTACTCACCTAACTCTACCGCCCCAAATCAGTTGGATGAAAAATGGATTTTTTCTAAAAAAAATGGCGCTGCAAAATATACCAACATTGAAATTTCTTATTGGGAGAGTTCCAACATGGCATATGGGACTGAAACTTATAGTAACCTAGAATGGAACGGGGCATGCGAATTGGAGCGCCTTTTTTGGGTAAAGCCTTATGATATCTGGTATAGTTATTTTGAATTGGCATCTACCTTCAATGGCGTAACTGAAGAATATCGAGCCACTGCCTTCTTTTCACCAAACAAAGATGAAGTTCTTTTTGAAGCCAAGCCAGCGTTGGTCTATATTAAGGATTCAAAAGAAACATACACAAGGGACAACTTTGGTAATTATGTTTTATTTGAATACGAATCTGACTACAACCCAGTTACTCAAAAATACGATAGCTTTTATAGAGCTAAAACAGACAATAGCTATAACCAAGAAAATTTAACCAAAGAGATTCACTCCTACAGCAACACGGACAACCCTGAATATAAACCCAGTTACGAAATTTGGTACAGCGATTTTGCAGATGTCGCCGGAATAAACAAAGTAAAAAGTAACATTGTTCTTGATTTGTACCCTAACCCCGCAAATGCAAAGCTGGTAGTATCGGCCAGCGAAAAAATAATTTCCCTTCAGGTACAAAGCTTAAATGGTGCCTTTTTACCAACAGTTGCTGTAATCAACAACAAAACTGCAGAAATTGAAACTACAGATTTACCTAATGGGGTTTACCTAATTAGTACAACCTCGGCAAAAGGCGTTGGCAAGGCAAAATTTATGGTTTCTCACTAAGTTTTAATACCACCTAAAATTATGAAAAAACAACTACTTGTTTGCGCACTGGTGTTTGTTGCCGGCAGCCTGTTGGCACAAAACATCAAAAAATTTCCTTTTCAAAAAAGACACCAAAATCATAACGAAAGTTCTCGTACCACGAAAACCAGCTTTCTAAAATCGGGCAATTCCATAAAGCCGTTAACAGGAAAATATTACGGTTCGGTAGACCCGAACACCAATGAATACCAAGATTCTACCAGCTTTGTTCGAACCTATTTTCCGGATGGAAATTTAAAAAGTGAGGAGCACACCAGTCTGTCAACAGGTGAGTTAGCCTACAAAAAAGAATATACATATGACGCCAAAGGGTATCAGGACTTGGTACGGGAGTTGAATTGGGTGGACACCGCTTATCAGCTGATGTATGAATATGGACAAACAAAAATATACGATGGTCAAAACCGCATTAGTACCTTAACCTACTACGATTTGAATAACACTGGAGATACTGTATACTTTGAGCCATACAGTTTCAGTTACTCGAATGATTCTGCCTACGTTACTAAATATTCTTCCAGTTCCAGTGCGCCAAACCAATTAGATGAAATGTGGATTGCCGTTAAAGAGAATGGAGCACCCAAGTATACCAAAATTGAGATGTCATTTTGGGACAGCGATATTTCGGCATACGCGACCGACAATACAACCAACATTGTTTGGAATGGTTCGTGCGACTTAGAACGCCTATTCGAAGTAATTGACTATGACATTTTTTTTAGTTCGTTTGACGAGACATACACCTCGGATGGAATAGTGGAAGAATATAGGGGAACCACCTCTCTTTCTACCAGTAAAAATGAGCTTTTCATTGAAATAAAACAGACCTTAATTTATGTTCCTGATTATCATGAGGCCTATTCAAGAGATGCAAAAGGCAATCTAACCCTAGTGGAATACGAGTATAATTACAACCCTGTTACTCAAGAATACGCATCATATTTCAACCGAAAAGTAGATAACACCTATGATCAGGACAACCTCCTAAAAGAAGTTTACACCGAGCGATGGGATTCCAGTCCGGAATACGTCAAGGCTAGTGAATATTGGTACACCGATTTTGTAGATGTCGCCGGAATTAACAACGTAAAAAGCAACATTGTCCTTGACTTATACCCTAATCCAGCAAATGCAAAGCTGGTAGTATCGGCCACCGAAAAAATAATTTCTCTTCAGGTACAAAGCATAAATGGAGCTCGTTTACCAACAGTTACATTAATCAACAACAAAACTGCCGAGATTGAAACTACAGATTTACCAAATGGGGTTTACCTGGTTAGCACAACCTCGGCAAAAGGCGTTAGCAAGGCAAAATTTATAGTTTCTCACTAAGTTTTAACACCCCCTTACCACCTAAAATCATGAAAAAACAACTACTTGTTTGCGCACTGGTGTTTGTTGCTGGAAGCCTTTTAGCACAAAACATCAAAAAATTTCCTTTTCAAAAAAGACACCAAAATCATAACGAAAATTCTCGTACCACGAAAACCAGCTTCCTAAAATCTGGAAGTACGGTAAAGCCGTTAACCGGGAAGTATTTTGGCCCGTACGATGAAGTTAGCGGTAATTACACTGATTCGATGAGCTTTGTACGGACTTATTTCCCTGATGGAAATATAAAAAGTGAAGAGTATACTTTATTAAAAACTGGCGAATTACTTTTTAAAGACGAATTTACTTACGATGCCAAGGGGTATGAAGAACTTAACAGACATTTAGTGTGGAACGATTCTGTCTACAACCTTGCTTATGAATATGGTCAGACAAAAATCTATGATTCCCAAAATCGCCTTGAACGCCTGACCTACTATGATTTAAATAGTGCCGGGGATACCGTATATCTTGATGAATATGGTTTCCTATATAATGGTGATTCTGCTTTTGTATTCAATTACGCTGAAGGCTCTTCTGCTCCAAACCAATTGGCAGAAAAATGGATTCTCGTTAAAGAAAATGGGGCTCCCAAGTACACCAACATTGAGATATCCTTTTGGAGTAGTGATCTTTCAGCATATCAATCGATCATCTACACCAAAGTTGTATGGAATGGCGCTGACGATTTGGAGCGCCTTTTCGAAGTAATTGATTATGATCTCTTTTTCAGTTCATTTGAAGGGCAATCTACTGTGGAAGGCGTAACACAAGAATTCCGAGGAACCGGAACGTTCTCAGCCAACAAATCTGAAATGTTGCTTGAGTTAAAGCAAGCGTTAATCTATGTACCCGATTACCATGAAGCATTCTCAAGGGATAGCCACGACAATATAATACTGACTGAGTATGAATACAACTACAACCCGGTTACTCAAGCATTCGACGGTTACTCCAAGAACAAAACAGACAACAGCTATAACCAGGACAACCTAACAAAAGAACTCCATTGGTACAGCAACGCAGACTACCCTGAATATGGAATCACCCACGAAATTTGGTACATGGACTTTGTGGACGTTTCAGGAATTGACAAGACCAAAGCCAACCTGATTACCAATATTTATCCAAACCCGTCCAACGGATTGGTTAAAATTACTTCGGCAGAATACATAAAGGCCATTCACTTTGTTAATTCAACTGGGGGTATTGTTCAGGTACAAGCTACCATTCAAGGTAAAACTGCTTGGGTTGACACTGCCAATTTACCCAGCGGAGTATATTTGGTTCGCAGCACTTCTCAGCAAGGAAGCGGCAGTGCAAAACTTTTGGTTCAACACTAATCGCTCACTTATTTACCGAAACGTGTTAATTGCATTGGGTAAATGATAATTTTGTTCTTGACAACATTTTAAAAAATCTATGAAATCGCTCTTCAATAAGCAAACCTTAAGTACCTTGTTATTTGGTCTATTTTTTAGTGTTGCATTTTTTAGCTGCACCAAAGAAATTAGGGTAGATCAAAAGCAAAACACTGATAATGATGCTAATCCAGTAACTACCCAATCGGCATTAACTGCCATTATTGGAGGCGACACCTTTCGTTCTACTGTTGCTAGTGCAGTAATAAACGACACCTCCATTGTCATTATTGGTAACAATGCCAGCGGGGAAATAAAACTTACGGTGTTAGACACTTTAACCGGAATCTATAACATTGACACCAGTATAGCCGCGGCTCGATACCTCAATTCTAATCCAACTACAGAATATTTGGCCAACAGCAAAACCAGTTACGGTCAGATACGAATAGAATCGATTGATAAGGTCAACAAAATTGTTCGTGGAAAATTCAGTTTTACGGGAAAAGCTACCAATGGTTCTACAAAAACCATCACAGACGGAACTTTTACTGTTAATTATACGCGCAAAGACAATACAACAAGCGCTAACGATACGGTTTACAGCAACAATCCCAACAAACCTAACAACTACATGCGTGCAGTGTTCAATACCGACACGGTAATTTTTTCAATTAAAGAGTCCTTCTTTTACTTAGGAAACTTAAACCTTGTCGGTTACAAAACAGTTAAAAACAAATACGGAATAGTTATTACCATCGACCCAAATTCGCAACCAGGGAATTACGCGTTAAGTGGTAATTTTGGTACCAATAGCGCTTATTATGTCGACAGCGTTCAAACCAAGTACAATGCCATGGCAGGAAGTTCTATTACCATTCTCCTGAACGACCCGGTAGGTAGGCACATTAAGGCCGATTTCAATTTACTCACCGAAGCACCAAACGCGGTACCGCCAAAATCGCAAGAAATAACAGACGGAGTGCTCGAGTTTTACTACTAGTTAGCTACGTACACTATAGGAACGGGGAAGGGCAACTTTCCCCGTTTTATTTTGCCCTAATTTCAGTCAAAAACTCTTCAGGAATTCGAGCCACTTTTCGGGTGGTATAGTCGAAGCAAACCATCCCGGTTTTTACCAAAGCAATCGTTTTTTTGTGCTGATTGCTTATTCGGTAAATTAGGTCATATCCCGTTGCGGTAATGTCACTTATTCCAAGTTCAATAAGCAGTTCATCGCCAAGAAACCCTTCGGCCAAAAACTGAACGGCGGCATCGGCCATAATAACGCCAACACCAAAAATATTACGCTCATCATGGAATCCTAAATGCCTGTAAAATTGCACCCTGCACTCGTGAACAAGCCCTAAAACCGCGTCATTGGCCAAATGATTACCGTAGTTCAAGTCGGTAACCCTAATTTGCAGATTTGTTCGATAAATGAATGCTTCTGCTAGTTGAATCTTAACCCTCGCCATTTTATTTCCGTATCTTTGTACAACTAAACAGTTGTGAATGGTAAAAAACTACTTCTTATTATTTTCCCTAGTGCTCCTCCAACTAGCTGTTTTTGGGAACAACCCAAAAAGCAGTGTTAAAAAGGCCGCTGCAAATGTAAAAAGACAAACGATTCAGGTGGTTAAACAACCCGGAAGCAATTTGTTTCTTTTACAAAGCGAAAGCCCGGAGATTAAGTTGATTAGTTTCGTGGTTACCGATGCCAAAGGAGTTGTACAAATGTTTGGCGATAACTACAACAACGGATCGCTATTGAGTTTTAACCACCTAAGTAACGGTGACTATACCATGTATTTTGCTTCTGGCATTAATAGTTCAGAAGCTCGATTCACGGTAAATCGTTAAAACGTAAACGCTATTAAATAAAAAAACCACCAGGTAGGTGGTTTTTTTATGCTTATAAAACTCGTCTTAGGCTTTCACCAACGACAAGATACTTTCAAAAATAAATCTCCCGTCTTCATTACGTAGTTCAGGATCGGCAGCACGTTCAGGGTGCGGCATCATGCCAAATACATTTTTACCGGCATTGCAAACACCTGCTATGTTATACAACGCACCATTTGGGTTAGCCTCATCGGTTATCTCCCCGGCTTCGTTGCAATAACGATAAATAATCTGATCATTGGCAATCAATTTGGCCAAGGTGGCTTCATCGCAATGGTAACGACCTTCTCCGTGAGCTATTGGAATTTTCAAGGCCTTATCTTTTGGCACACTTGCAGAAACCAATGCAGTACTTGAAGTTGCCTTCAAATAAACATTTTTGCAAATGAACTTGTGTGTATTGTTATGCAACAATGCACCGGGTACCAAATTAGCTTCGGCCAAAATTTGAAAACCGTTGCAAATACCTAACAGGTAACCTCCGTTATTGGCATGTTCAATCACTTTTTCCATGATTGGCGAAAAACGGGCAATAGCTCCAGAGCGAAGGTAATCGCCATAGGAGAAACCACCAGGAAGAACAATGAAATCGCAACCTTTTAGGTCGCGGTCTTTGTGCCACAATTTCACTACTTCCTGCCCCATTATCGTTTCCAACACATAAACCATGTCTTCGTCACAGTTCGAGCCTGGAAATACCACTACTCCAAATTTCATGTTACCAATTTTAGACCGCAAAAGTAAGAATAATGCCTAATTGGTGGGGAAGATAACTGCGAAATAATTATACCCTACTATACCCAGCCAGGCTAGGAAAGTAAGATCGGCTACCCACTTAATGTAAGAGTTGAAAAAGTAAAACGACAGAAATATGCTTAATGGAACAGCAATAAATGGTAGCAGAAACAAGCCATTGGAATACAGCCCAGAAAACGCCAAGGAAAGGGTTTGAATAATCAGGAAAATCATAACTACTCGCTTTTCCGCTTTCATTTTCAAGGTGCTTCGCTGAAAGGAATACAAATAGTGAAACAATGAAGATGCCACCACTAAGCCAAAAACACCTATAAACCACCAACCTTTTTTATCAAACGTAAAATTGGGTATCTCAGGTTTAAAATTTAAATCCAAACCCTTTGCAAACGGATGGTAACCAATAACATAAAACAGGGTAAGTAAGAAAATCCAGGGTGCCAAAATTCCATAAACTGAAATAAGAACTACCCGAAAATTTATGCGGACAATAAGCAGCAAACACAACAATAGCGCAACAATTAGCAATGCGTGGTAATAATTGAACAATGAGGCAATACCTATGAAAAAGCCGGCATCAAAAGCTTCCTGTTTGTATTTCTGCTTACCGTAGATGGACATACACCTTCTTAAAGCAAGTATGGTAAACAGGTGGGCAAGGTGAAGAGAACTAAAAACCAAGGTTCCAGCGGTGGTCACCATCAACAGCACAAACATTAGTCCGGGCAAATAACTTCCGGGTCTAAAAAATTCGCGCTCGTTTACCACCTGATTGAGCAACATAGCGCTTAAAATACAAACCAACCAACCCGTAATAAGCCCCACGGTTCGATTCTCGAAACCCATATTTATCATACCCTCGGTAAGTGGAATCATGGTTTCCGATTCCATAAAGAATGCTGGGCCCCAAAACACCATAGCAAAAACCGGCAGCATGATTAGGTAAATGGGGTGATTGGTTCTAAATAACAATAGCGACATTAATGCCTTGGTTGGAAAAAATTAATTTCTACTTTTGTCGCAAAAGTATAAAAGCTATGAACCTACAAAGCATATTAGATCCATTTGCCAATTTTATTGTTTGGTCTTTCGAGAATATTCTAGAGAATTTAGGCAATCTGCCAAACGTTTTGTTTGTGCTTATTGGCTTTGTCGGGCTGTTCTACTGGTTAAAAACACAGGGAAACTACAACACCAAAGCCGAAAAAGAAGGCGGATTAAAATAACCGTCCACTCAATCACATATTTGGAAAGCCTCGTTAGTTTACGGGGCTTTCTTTTTTCATACAATTTCCTAACCAGTTTGGTGCGCACAGGCTTTTATTCTACTTTCGGGCAATAGCTTACTTGCCATGAAAAAACTGTTTTTAGTAGATGCGTTTGCCATTATTTACAGAGCCTATTTTGCATTTAGCAAAAATCCAAGGGTAAACTCCAAAGGACTAAACACCTCGGCCGCATTTGGTTTTACTACAGCCATTCTCGATGTAATTAGAAAAGAAAAACCTACACATTTTGCCGTGGTTTTTGATACCGCCGAGCCAACCGAACGCCATGTTGACTTTACCGAATACAAGGCCAACCGAGAGGCAATGCCGGAAGACATCTCGAACAACCTCCCGTTTATATTTAAGATTCTCGAGGCCCTAAACATTCCTGCCATCGGGCTACCCGGTTACGAGGCCGATGATGTGGTGGGAACGTTGGCCAAAATGGGTAAAAAGCATGGTTTTGTTACTTACATGATGACCCCCGATAAGGACTATTGCCAGTTGGTGGAAGAAGGCATTTACATGTATCGGCCAGCCAGGTTGGGTAACGCGGTTGAAATTTTGGGCGTGAAAGAAGTCTGCGAAAAATTTGACATTGAACGTACCGAACAGGTTATCGACATTCTTGGTCTTATGGGCGATGCAGTCGACAATATTCCCGGTGTACCCGGTGTTGGTGAAAAAACAGCCCAAAAACTGATAAAAGAGTTTGGCAGCATGGAAGGCCTTTACGAAAACCTGGATAAACTAAAAGGCAAATTGCAGGAAAACGTAACCAACAACCGCGACAAGGCTTTCATGTCGAAAAAACTGGCCACCATTATTCTCGATTGCCCTATAGAATTTGACGAAGAACAGCTTGTACTTAAAGAAGCCAATCCCGAAAAATTAAAAGCCATTTTTGGCGAACTAGAATTTAAAACGCTTGCCCAGCGCATTTTGGGTGAAGCCCCTACAACCGTGGCCTCTACATCTTCGTCACCGCAAGTCGATTTATTTTCGTCGGCCAATGAAAACGTGGAAGAGTTTGAGCCTGCTACTCCATTGCTTACCGTAAATAATGTAGACCACGACTATCGTTTGGCGCAAAGCGACAGCGAAATCAAGCAGCTACTTGCCGAACTGGAAAAATCAACGGCATTTTGCTTCGATAGCGAAACCACAGGCTTGGACGTACGGGAATCACAAATTGTTGGCTTGGCATTTTCTTGTGCGCAAAATACCGGCTGGTATGTTCCATTACTAGGCACAGAAGCCGAAAAGAAATCAATTCTGGAGAAGTTTCAGCCCATTTTGCAGCACCCTGATAAAATCAAAATAGCCCACAACATTAAATACGACTTGGCTATTTTGAACAACTACGGCATTAAGGTGAAAAACAAACTGTTCGATACCATGCTGGCGCATTACCTCATTAATGCCGACATGAAGCACGGTATGGATTTTCTGGCCGAAACCTACCTCAACTACACGCCAGTTGCCATTGAAGAGTTGATTGGCAAGAAGGGCAAAAACCAGCTTTCTATGCAAGACATAGATTTGGAAAAAGTGAAAGAATATGCCGCCGAAGATGCCGACATAACCTATCAGCTTTACTTAATTTTTAAAGACTTATTGGCCGAATACGAAGCCACCAAGCTATTCGAAACATTAGAAATGCCGTTGGTTGACGTGTTGTTGGACATGGAAGCCGAAGGCATTAACTTGGATGTGGAAGCTTTAAAAACTTTTTCGAAGGACATGGAAGCGCAACTGGTGCAACTGGAAACCGATATCCATGCTGCAGCGGGTACAAAATTTAGTATAAACTCGCCAAAACAACTGGGCGATGTACTGTTTGAATACCTGAAAATTATGGAAAAACCTACCAAAACGAAAACCGGCCAATATGCCACCGGTGAGGAGGTTTTGGTGAAATTGGCCAATGTTCACCCCATTGTAAATCTAATTTTAGATTACCGCCAGCTGCAAAAGTTAAAATCAACTTATGTTGATGCCCTGCCAACCATGGTTGCCCAATCGACCGGGCGGGTGCACACCAGCTACAATCAGGCGGTTGCGGCCACGGGGCGTTTAAGCTCCAACAACCCCAACCTGCAAAACATCCCCATTCGCAGCGAACGTGGTCGTGAAGTGCGCAAAGCATTTATTTCACGCGGCAGCGACTACGTTATTTTATCAGCGGATTATTCGCAGGTTGAATTGCGCATTATTGCTGCCTTGAGTGAAGAAAAAAACATGATTAAAGCCTTTTCTGATGGGCTAGATATTCACACCGCTACGGCCGCCAAGGTTTTTGGTGTTGACCTAGACAAGGTAGACCGCGATATGCGTAGCAAAGCCAAAGCGGTGAATTTTGGTATTATTTACGGCCAGTCGGCATTTGGCTTATCGGAGCAATTGGGCATAAAACGTGGCGAAGCCAAGGAGATTATAGATAGCTATTTTACCCAATATCCGCGTATTAAGGCCTACATGGACGAAAACGTAAACATAGCCCGTGAAAAAGGCTATGTAGAGACGCTAATGGGCCGCAGGCGCTACCTCGCCGACATTAACTCGAGAAATGCAGTAGTACGTGGTTTTGCCGAACGAAATGCCATAAATGCCCCCATACAAGGCTCGGCTGCCGATGTGATTAAAAAAGCCATGATTGACTTGCACACCGAATTGGGCAAACACAACTTTAAATCGAAAATGCTGCTACAGGTACATGACGAATTGGTGTTTGATGCCCACAAAGATGAGCTAGAAATAATTACCCCAATTATTGTTGACAAAATGCAAAATGCGGTGAAACTATCGGTTCCATTAGTAGTTGAAACTGGAACTGGTATAAATTGGCTGGAGGCGCATTGATGATACAATGGGGGAATTATACGATGTGAAGATTTGGTAATGAGACGATTAGACACAGACATACATTAATTAGTAGCAATAGTATAAGATGCATATAGCAAACTACTTAGATTCTAGGAATATTGATATATGGGATGAATTACAAAAGAATTTCACAATCGAACTCAAACATGACCCAAAAGAATATTCTTGGAGAGTAACAATTGAGGAGTCGAAAGTGACAATTATTACTCCATTTCGTGAAGTGGATATTCCCTCATTTACACATGAGCTTTTGCATGCTTATGTGGAATATTTGGGTGTACCTTCACCTCACACATTCTTACATAATATTTACGGGGAGAACTCTTTCAAAGTCTTAACTAAAAATGGGTTATTCGCACAAATACAGAATTTTTTGTCTCATATCAGAATGTTTCCCTTTTTTGTCCAAATGGGTTTTCAACCTGATTCTTTTTTGTCGTCCAAAGCAACAATAAGTGGGCGTAGCCTGCTAATGTTAAGACTCAAATTTTTGCTCAAATTTGATTTGATGAAAGCGACCGTTGATTATTTGGGTTATAGTTTTTCATTTCTATGCGCAAATGATTTATGCGAGAAAGGTAAAGCACAGAAGGAAAAATTAAAGAAATTGAATCCTGAGCTATTTGGTTTAAGCGATAGTTTTTGCCAAAATTGGCTTCAAGCTGAGTTTGATTCATTATTGCCTGAATTCATTCATTTTGACCAAAAACTAAATGAGTTATTAATCGCAAGGAATTACTGCAGGTAGCACTATCTCGACACAATTGCGAGTGGAGATATCTTTTCTGGCGTGGTACCATCACCATGAATAGGTGAATTCTCTTTAAGTGTATACCAATTATTCGCAACCGGCACCAAACTAGCGACCATTATATTATCGTATAATCAATTCGCAGATTTCCGCATTCTGGCCACACTTACCAATTCTTCCGCGGTTTTACCAATAGCCTCGGGGTCGAAACCACATTCGGCATAAAGTTGATTCTGGGTGTCGTGTTCAATCCATTTATTAGAAATCTCTAGGCGAATGACTTTAGGGGTCTAACATTCTAAAGCCGCAAACCCTTAGGTTTGATTTTTTGACCGAAATCTACAGATATACCAATATTTGGTAAATTTGCATAAATAGGCGCTAACTATGAGAGGAAATACGTCGGTATCGTTAGGAAACCACTTTGAAAGTTTCATTGAAAACAGGATTTTCGAAGGAAGATATAAAAATGCAAGCGAGGTAATTCGGGCAGGCTTGCGTTTGCTTGAAGAAGAAGAGGCTAAAATCAGGGTTTTAAAAATGGCCATTCAAGAGGGTATTGATAGTGGAATAGTTGAGGATTTTAATCCGGAACAGCATCTTGCTTTATTGAAAGCTAATAAGAGAAAGAATGCCTGAGTATTTGTTGACGAAAAAAGCAGTCGAAGATTTATCACAAACTTGGGACTATACTTTCGAGACATGGAATGAGAAACAGGCTGACAAATACTATGGAATATTAATACAATCATTTAAAGAGCTATCCGAAAATCCAGAATTAGGAAAGCACTATGATGAAATCGATATCGGGATTTTAGGGTACAGGGCAAACAATCACATCATTTTTTATAAAATAATTGGTACGTTAAAGATTGAGGTTATAAGAATTTTGCACGGAAGAATGGACTTGGATAGTCGGATAAAAGAGTAAACCAAACTACACAATCAATTCGCTGATTTCCGCATTCTGGCTACACTTGCCAATTCCTCAGCGGTTTTGGCAATGGCCTCGGGGTCGAAACCACACTCCGCATAAAGCTCTTTTTGTGTACCGTGTTCAATCCATTTGTCAGGAATACCCAAGCGAATGACCTTGGCAGAATAACCGTGTTCGGCCATAAATTCTACTACCGCGCTACCCATGCCGCCAACTATGGTGCCATCTTCAACAGTTATTACTTTGTCGAATTTGCTAAATACTTCGTGAAGCAGCACTTCATCTATTGGCTTAGCAAAACGCATGTCGTAATGCGCAGCAGAAATTCCTTTGCTTTCTAGCAAATCGGTGGCTTTTACCACCAAATTTCCCGGGTGGCCAATGGATAAAATGGCAATGTCTTCACCGTTTTTTATCTTTCTGCCGGTTCCAATATTAATTTCTTTAAACGGTGTTTTCCATTCGGTCATAACACCCTCGCCACGTGGGTAGCGAATAGAAAATGGTCCTTGGTTGGGTAATTGTGCCGTGTACATCAAATCGCGTAGTTCGGCCTCGTTCATTGGAGCCGAAACGACCATGTTTGGTATGCACCGGAAATAAGGAATATCAAATGCTCCGTGATGGGTTGGACCATCGGCACCGGCTAGTCCGCCCCTATCTAGGCAAAAAACCACATTTAAATTTTGCAAAGCTACATCGTGCACCACTTGGTCGTAGGCACGTTGCATAAACGAGGAGTAGATGTTACAAAACGGTACCAAGCCCTGTGTAGCCAATCCGGCCGAAAAGGTTACCGCATGCTGCTCGGCAATACCCACGTCAAAGGCGCGGTCGGGCATGGCCTTCATCATAATATTTAGCGAGCAACCGCTAGGCATGGCTGGTGTAATACCAACAATTTTTTCGTTTTTCTCGGCCAATTCAACAATAGTATGACCAAAAACATCCTGATACTTGGGCGGTTGCGGACTTTTGGGCACCACCTTAATGATTTCGCCAGTTTGCTTGTTAAACAAACCCGGAGAATGCCAAATGGTTTGGTTTCCTTCTTCCGAAAACTTATAGCCCTTGCCCTTCATGGTTAATACGTGAAGAATTTTGGGGCCCGGAATGTCTTTTAAATCGTTCATTACCTTGGCCAAACGATTTACATCGTGCCCATCAATAGGGCCAAAGTAGCGGAACTTCAACGATTCAAACAGGTTACTGCTGTTTAAAACGCTTGCTTTAATACCGTTTTCTATTTTTTGCGCAATGGCCTGTGCATTAGGACCAAACTTGCTTATTTTTCCAAGTAAGTGCCAAACTTCGTCCTTAACCTTGTTGTAAGCATGCGAAGTGGTTATATCGGTAAGGTATTCTTTTAAAGCACCCACATTCGGGTCTATCGACATGCAATTGTCGTTTAATACCACCAGCAAATTGGTATTTTCTACACCACCGTGGTTCATTCCCTCGAAAGCCAATCCAGCTGTCATGGCACCATCACCAATTACAGCGATGTGTTGTTTTTTGGTGTCGCCTTTTATACGGCTGGCAACGGCCATACCCAACGCTGCCGATATCGATGTGGAACTGTGCCCAACACCAAAGGTATCGTACTCGCTTTCACTGCGTTTTGGGAAACCCGAAATACCTTTGTAAAGTCGGTTGGTATGAAAATTATGCCTGCGGCCGGTAAGTATTTTATGTCCGTAAGCCTGGTGACCAACATCCCAAACCAATTGATCTATTGGCGTATTAAAAACGTAATGCAAGGCAACGGTAAGCTCAACAACCCCTAGGCTGGCACCAAAATGGCCACCTTTTACCGATACTACATCGATAATGTATTCGCGCAGTTCATTGCAAATTTGAACCAGCTCTTTTTCGGTAAATTTTGTGCGCAGATCGTGTGGGAATTCAATCTGACTAAGTAGTGGCCCGGCTTTAATCTCGTCCATGCAATCTCATTGTTTCGGGTGTAAGTTGGCAAAAATACAAAACAAACGGACTGCTTAGTTTTTTCTTGTCTCAACTTCAAAAAGTTTCAAATTACAAACCTGCGGTAGAAATTGGAGGTCGCAAAATGCGACCTCCAATTTCTACCTTGAACGTTCTTGAGGTCACATTTTGTTACCACAAGTTTACCGGATATATTACAAAATGCTATCTTTATCAAAACCCTTGTTATGCATTCTGACAACAACCTCTCTATTCTTCCAGACGAAACCGTTATCAATAAAATCTTTGTAATTCGTGGACAAAAGGTAATGCTAGACCGCGATTTAGCATTGCTGTATGGCGTTGAGACAAAAAGACTGAAAGAGGCCGTAAAACGCAACTTGAAACGATTTCCCGAAGATTTTATGTTCGAAATGACCTCAACAGAGCTTGAAAATTGGAGGTCACAAATTGCGACCTCCAATGGCGACAAAATGGGATTGCGCTATGCCCCCTTTTGTTTTACCGAGCAGGGTGTTTCGATGCTTTCTAGTATTTTAACCTCCGACCGCGCTATTGAGGTCAATATTCAAATAATGCGTGTTTTTACGCGAATGAGACAGCTGCTGCTCGACAACAACGAGTTGAGACTGGTGATAGACGAAATAAAAAAGAAAACAGATAACAACACCCAGAACATAGAACTGGTATTTAAGTACTTAGATAAATTGGTTCAGCAACAAGAAAACCCTGAACCTAGAACCCAAATTGGGTATAAGGTTAACGGGAACTAGCAATCCAAATAAATTATACGGATTAACAGCCTACAACTCAATCTATTATTTTCAGGCAGACTACCACAAACAAGGCATTGAGCTAAAAACCACAAAAAGACGAGGTTATTTTACCTTGTTTGCCATTGTTTTGCTGCAATTAAACGAAGCCCCGTCCTCGGTGCGCCAAAGTGAAGAACTCCTCC
>CAYMJL010000002.1:0-267411 GCA_964390915.1 uncultured Flavobacteriales bacterium | reverse complement strand
GAGAAGAACAATCGCCAGCCAAGCGATATAGTGATTAATCCGCTGATGAACTAAATTGGCGAACCACACGGTTACTTTCAATGGTGTTTAAGGCGTGGTGCCTGACGAGTTGGTTCCCAAACAATGGGTTTACCAGTTCTTCTCTGGAAAAACTACGCCAACTGGCTGAGGCCGTCTGGCTTTATAGGTAATGGCAGCCAATTTTGGTGAAATTGGCTTGCCGAGAAGTAATCCGTTAATCCGTAAAAAGGTAATAGGCCAACATATACCGAAGCCCTAAAAGAGGCGGCATTAGATGTAACTGGGAAAGGAGCAGAAAAAAGACCAAACTATGCATGTTGCCCAAACTTTTGGGTAGAATTTTTTCGGGACTTAGTAAATACCAATTCATACCAAGTAATTTTTATAGCTGCGTTATGAATACGTAAAATGAGGTATAAATGACCCAGTGCTGTGTTTCACATTTGCTGAAACATAAAAAAACAGTTATGAAAAACTTTATTACTACGTTATTGGTTCTTGTTGCCATTGGTTTTGGCAGCGCGGTGCAAGCTCAAACCCACGAAAAGGGGACCACCCTATTGCGTGGATCAATTGGTGTTAATAGTGCATTTCCGGTAAGTGCTGCCATTGAGTATGGCGTTGCCAATCCAGTCGGTATTGGTGCCGGGGTTACTTTCTTCCGTTCAGCGGGGTTATCCGTCTTGTCATTCAGTGGACGCAGTTTGTTTCACCTTAACATTAATAGCGACAAACTAGATCCATACGCCGTGGCTATTGTAGCCTATACCAAAGTTATAGGTATTACGGCTATTACCGGAGGTGGAGCGGTTGGTGCCAACTATTATTTCAGCGATAAAGTAGCTGGGTCAGTTGAGGCTGGGGTACGAAGCGGTTTTAATTTTAACATAGGTCTTACCTACAAATTGAGGTAATCCCTGTTCAAAAACGAAAAGGATATCGCCCTTTTTGTTGCATAACTGCCGCGATCATTTTTTTCAAGTAGCATAAACTCAGATTAGGGTTCTTTTTACTTTATCCTATTGCCAAACAAACTTCATTTTTTGATTGTTGTAAACTGGTTATAGGCAAGTTTTAAAAAAACAGTAGACCAGCGAACAGTATTGGAAACGAAAATTATTTAACAATAGTAAAACTCGAAAAAATGAAACGAAATTTATTAAACTCAATTTTAATTGCCGCGCTCACCACCTGTGGTGGATTGTGCCATTCAGTAAACGCACAATCATTAGCCGGAGGTTTAGATCATTCCTTGTCTATATGCACAGACAATATCGTTAGCGCTTGGGGGCATAATAATTATGGTCAATTAGGTGATGGCACTTCTACTACACGAACTACCCCAGTACAGTTAAGTGGTTTGATTAATGTTATTGCCGTTGCAGGCGGACGAGAGTACAGTCTTGCCCTCAAAAGTGATGGTAAAGTCTATTCTTGGGGGTCAAATAATAGCGGTAAATTAGGCGATGGTACGACTAGTGGCCGAAATGTACCAGGACAGGTAAGCGGATTGGGTAATGTTATTGCTGTTGCCGGCGGTAGTTCCCATGGCCTTGCTCTCAAAAGCGATGGCTCAGTATGGGCTTGGGGGAGTAATGGCGAGGGTCAAATAGGTGACGGTACGATGACTAAACGACTTACCCCAGTGCAGTCAAGTGGACTGAGCAATGTTATTGCTGTTGCAGGTGGAGGAGCCCACAGCCTTGCCCTCAAAAGTGATGGTACAGTCTATTCTTGGGGGTACAATGATGATGGTCAATTAGGCGATGGTACGCATACCACACGAACTACCCCAGTAAAGGTAAACGGATTGAGTAATGTGATTGGTATTGCAGGCGGCAGTTTCCAAAGCCTGGCTGTCAAAAGTGATGGTACAGTATGGGCTTGGGGAGAGAATCTCTCTGGTCAATTAGGTGATGGCACGAATACTGAAAGAAATACACCAGTAAAGGTAAGCGGACTGAGCAATATCATTGCTGTTGCAAGCGGAGAAAGGCACAGCCTTGCCCTCAAAAGCGATGGTACAGTCTATGCTTGGGGAGGAAATACTTATGGTCAGTTAGGGGATGGCAGTAATGCCAATAGAAATACCCCGGTACAGGTAAGTGGATTGAGCAATGTTGTTGCAGTTGCAGCCGGTAACTATCATAGCCTTGCCCTCAAAAGCGATGGAGCAGTGAGAGCTTGGGGGGAGGGTTATTATGGTCAATTGGGTAATAGTATTAGTACAAATAGTAGTACACCTGTTACCCCAACAGGCTTGTGTACTGTATCAACCGGTATAAATGACCCTGCAACATTTGCAACCGCGTTTACAGTTTATCCCAACCCCAGCCACTATATACTGAATGTAGTCTGTAACCAAACCCTAACCGGTATAACCAACATCGTTATTACCAATCCGATGGGTGAGCAATTAAATACCGAAACAGTAAGGATGGATAAAACCCAAGCTAGCCAAAGCATAAGTACCCAACAACTAGCAACGGGGGTTTATTTCTTACACCTTACCAATGGCAACCAGCAGTATGTAACAAAGTTTGTGAAAGAGTAAAAACAATACTTGTAAATCAACGCTGTTCCCAAAAAAGCCGGGCAGTTGGTGTTATCGCCAATTGCTCGGCTTTTCTATGATACCTCCATGTAATCCAAATCCTTGCCAAAGGTTTCCTTTACTTGGGCTGTGGCCAAAAATGCCAAGCCAATACAAATTATACCAACCAACAGGGCCGAAGAAACTACCCCGGCACTAGGCACCATAGATGTATAGAAAAAGGTAATGGGCCAAACTGCTCCGCGAACAAAATTGGGCACTGTAGTGGTTACGGTAGAGCGAATGTTGGTGCCAAATTGCTCGCTGGCAATGGTAACAAACAAGGCCCAATAGCCGGTTGCCATACCTAAAAACAAGCAAAGTGCATAAAACCAACTTGCCGATAATCCTGCCGATAGAATATAAATACCAGAGAGTATGGTGCAAAGCCCTAAGTATAAGTAAACTACCTTTTTTCTACTTTGTAAAAGCTGACTGAGCAAGCCGCTCAGCAAATCTCCAAGCGAAAGCCCAATGTAGGCAAACATAATGGCTGTTCCGGTGGTTATGGGTTCGGAAACTTTGGTTTCGCGGGCAAAAGTTTCGGACAGGGCTATAAGCAAACCTATAACGAACCAAACAGGTAAGCCAATTAAAATGCAGTTTATGTATTTTATAAACTGACTGCGCGAAGTAAACAGTGAAAAGAAATCGCCACGTTTAACTTCGGAGTGCTCCATGTTTTTAAACATGCTGCTTTCCAAGGTTCTCATTCTAATCAGTAGCAGTAATATACCCAAACCGCCACCCACCAAGTAGGCCGTTTTCCAGTCGAACATATCGGCAACCAACGCCGCTAAAACCGCCCCAAGTGCACCAAAGGTTACCAAAATCATAGTGCCGTAACCGCGTTTTTCTTTGGTCATGGTTTCGGCCACCAGCGTGATGCCGGCACCCAATTCGCCAGCCAAACCAACACCGGCCAAGAACCTGATTACGGCATAGGTATTAATATCGGTTACAAATGCATTAGCAATATTGGCCGCAGAATACAGCAAAATAGAGCCAAAAAGTACTTTTACGCGACCTTTCCGATCGCCCAAAATACCCCAAAGCAAACCGCCCACCAACATACCAATCATTTGCAGGTTAAAAAGAAAAATACCTTGACTTTCTAGTGCAGCACCACTAAACCCCATCGACATTAAGCTCGCTTTTTTAACTACGTTGAACAAAATCAAGTCGTAGATGTCGACAAAATAGCCCAGCGAGGCTACGATAACAACGGCATTGAGGGGGCTGGTTAGTTTTTCTTTCATGGTAGAAAAGTAAGAAAACAAAAATGAGGTTTTTTATTCTCCTTTATCGGTTCGATGATAAAATCAATTTTTACTATTCTTGCACAAATTATTAACCCAATGAAAAGAATTCTTCTTCTTGTTATTATTATAACTTCATTAGCCGCCATAGGGCAAAAACGCATGGGAATTGGCTTGGGGCTTAATGCCACGCAATACGCATGTGCTTTTCACTACTCAGCACAACCGGTGCTAAAGCCGCTGTTTACGCCAACTTTAAGTCTTGTATTAGATTTACCGATAAATACTAGTCTCGGCATTATTAGCGGCATAAACTACGTGCAAAAAGGCGGTCAGATTGATTTTGAAGGAATTAATAAAATTAATCAGGACATTAATCCAAACACAAAAACGAACTATAATGTAGATAGTTATAGTAAACGAAGGCTCAACTATATTGAAATACCTGTTAGTTTGGCATTAAAGGTAAATCGTTTTCGAGTATTTGGCGGAGGGTATTTTGCTTATTTGCTAGGGGGGAAATTGGAAGAAAAGATTAGAGGTACCGAACAAAACCTCAACCCAAATAGTCCATATTATGGAGAGTATGGAACAATAAACGTAGATAAAAATAAGGAAGTTAAATTGGGCAATTACTATGACCAAAATAACCTTGATGATGTTGTTGTGAAATCATACGACCTAGGTTTTCAACTGGGTTTTACGGTTATGCTTCATAAGGACTTCTATATCTATGGTCAGTATTCCAAAGGTTTGCGGAATTACCGAGCAGGTTATAAGGACAGTCTCGGGGAAATTGAAACCCCCAACAAAGAATACAACCAAGCTTATTCATTAAAATTTGTTTACCTGCTTGGTGGGAAACAGAATCTGCCCGATAAGCATTAACCAGCAACGCTAGATATTGGCTGGTATAGGCTGCACGACAACAACACCCGATTGAGCTCCTCTTCCTCTATGGGTTTCGAAATAAAGTCGTCCATTCCGGCGGCCAGTGCTGTAGCCCGGTCTTCCTGAAATGCATTGGCCGTCATGGCAATAATGGGAATTGGATTAACCAGGTAGCTCGGCAGTTGCTTTATAACTCTTGTGGCCTCCAATCCATCCATTTCGGGCATATTAATGTCCATGAATACGATGTCGAACCGGCGTTTTTCGAATTCTTCTACCGCTTTGACTCCATTATCGCATATGGTCAAATGAGCGTTGGATTCCTCCAGCAACATTTTTATAATTTCCTGATTAATCACATTGTCCTCCGCCACCAGAATACTTAATTTCTGCTCGTCTTGCCACGTGGTTTCTGCAAAAACGATTGGCTGTTCAAGTTCCGTTCCCAATGGCAATTCAACTTCAAAAGAAACTACTGCACCACCGCCGACATTGTTGTTAATAATCAATTTGGCTCCCATTAGTTTTAACAATTCGTTAGAAATGGTGAGCCCAAGCCCAGTTCCGCCAAAATTACGGGTGGTAGAACTGTCAGACTGAATAAAGGCTTCCAAAATTGATGTTTTGGCTTCATCCGAAATGCCTATTCCGGTGTCGGCTATGCGCACATCAAATCGTGCTAAATTTTGGCTGGACGCAAGCTGATTAACGGAAAGCGACACTTGGCCGGTGGTTGTGAATTTAATGGCGTTGTTCATCAAATTTATAATGATCTGTTGTAGTCGAAGACGGTCGCCAACAACCGTGTTTTTTAGCCGACAGTTAAAGTTCACTTGCAGTTGCAGTTGCTTTTCTTCAGCTTGGATTTTGCACAAACTGATTACCTCGTTTACTGCCTGTTCCAATTCAAATTCGGTACTTTCCAGGTACATTTTCCCCGCATCAATTTTTGAATAGTCTAAAACACTGTTCACCAACCCTAATAAATGATTGGCTGAAAAGCGTGCTATTTCTAGACGTTGCACATTTTTTTCGTTAAGCTCTTCGCGTTTCATGGCCTGAATTACGCCTATTATCCCATTAAGCGGGGTTCTGATTTCATGACTCATGTTAGCCAAAAACATCGACTTGAAGCCCGCTACTTTTTCTGCGTGATTTTTGGCGGCCTCCAGCTGTAGTAGTGATTTTTCAAGCTGATTGGTGAGAATTTGGTATTGATAGTGGAGTTTTTTTATTTCGTTGAGACGGGGTACTGTACCCCGCTTTTCGCCAGATGACTTAAAACCAGATTGTACGAATGATTCCATGTCGGCACCTAAATAACGAAGTTCCTTAGCCAACGAACCCGAAAGCCAGATGCTATAACCTACCGCCAAAATCAAACATGCCAATGCAGTTAATAATTGAATCCAGTTCAGTTCGTTTCTGGCCACGCTTACCTGATTTAAAGCTGACTGTTGCACCTGTTGAATAACCGCGTTTATGGCTCTAGTTTGCCCTTCTATTTGGGCACAAATTCCGGCATTTTGTTTAATGCCTATTTGGTTGTCGAGTACTACATACCGGTTAAATGCAGTCGCATAGTTCACTAGCAAGGCTTGGGTTTCTGGTAGCCTTTTCGCGGCAAGCACCTCCTCCATCAGGAAATTAAATCGCTGTTGGTAAGCCAATTCTCCACGCAGTAAATAATCCTTTTCCAATCTTCTCAGCGAAAGCAGTTCAATTGTCGATACTTTAGCCTGTTGCTCCAATTCGTGGGCATAATTGCGCATTTGACCTTCAACTCCAAAGTTCTTGTAGCCTCGCTCTTTTACTAGCTTTAGCAAGCGCTTCATTTGCTTGGTTTGTAAGGTGTATAAATGGCTGATTTCAGTGAGTTGGCGTTCCAGGTTTATTCCGTCGGCAACCGCTTTGAGTCTTAATTGTCTGAGTTCATCCGTAAGAACGGTGGTCTTTTGAAAAAATAAATCGCTTTCGCGGTTTCCATTGGGTGAATAAAAAGCATCCTTTTTAAATCCAACCAGAATAAGCCTTTGCAACAATTCATTACTGGAAGTAATGCTGGTTTCCGCTTTTAATAAATCGGCCGATAACTGTTCCAAATTGCGTTGCTTTTCAAAAACCAGCTGATTTAGGAGCATCCAGGCAATGAATATCAGCGACACACCAATAAAACCAAAAAAAAGTCGGGTGCGAAAAGAACGAAATGAGACCAACAGTCTATGCGACATAAATAGAAAATTTGCGCAAATTGTCCTTTTCATGTTAATTGAAAAATAAGGCCGGATTATGTTCCTGATTTTTGGGGTTAAATCAGGCAGTATGGCGCTGCAACAAGCGTGTAAATGGAATCGTTAAAAGTTTAGTTTTGTTTCGTAGTATTTCATTATGTCCGACATCAATTTTGTAACCCGAATTGCCCGCCAAACGGGCATTGCCGCCAATTCTGTTCTTAACACGTTAAAACTGCTTGACGAGGGAGCTACCATTCCCTTTATTTCGCGCTATCGCAAAGAGGCAACCGGTAATTTGGACGAGGTTCAGGTAGCCGAAATTCGCGACTGTCATAAGCTTTTTACCGAACTCGAGAAACGTCGTGAAGCCATTCTAAAATCTATTGAAGAGCAGGGAAAGCTTACGCCAGAGCTAAAAAGCAAGGTAGCTGCGGCTGAAACGCTTACCGAACTAGAGGATTTGTATTTGCCCTACAAACAAAAACGCAAAACCCGTGCTTCGGTAGCCCGTGAAAAAGGTTTAGAACCCTTGGCGGTGTTGCTTTTCAAACAACAAAAATTTGATATTGAAGGTGAGGCCGAACGATTTGTATCGGACGAGAAAGGCGTGAAATCAGTGGAAGAAGCCCTGCAAGGTGCACGCGATATTATTGCTGAATGGATTAACGAAGATGCTGCCAATCGCGATGCCATAAGAAATCTATTTAACCGCAAAGCCAACATTACAGCAAAAGTAGCCCGCGGCAAAAAAGACGAGGCTATCAAATACCAAGACTATTACGATTGGAATGAGCCGCTTAGCAAAGCTCCTTCGCACCGCGTTTTAGCTATGTTGCGTGGCGAAAATGAAGGTCTGCTTTCGCTGGCCATTGAACCCGATGAGGAAGAAGCCCTTCAAATTTTAGAAAGAAGAGTTATTCGCGGTAACAACGAGGCGGTAAATCAAGTTCAGTTGGCTTTAGAAGATTGTTACAAGAGATTACTCAGTCCATCGATAGAAACTGAAATACGTTCGGTAATAAAACTGAAAGCTGACAAAGAAGCCATCCGGGTTTTTGCCGACAACATGCGCCAATTGCTTTTTGAATCACCCTTGGGGCAGAAAAACATACTGGCCATCGATCCTGGATTTAGAACCGGTTGCAAAGTAGTGTGCCTCAGCGCACAAGGCGATTTGCTGCACAACGAAACCATTTATCCGCACACCGGTCATCGCGAGGCCATGGAAGCCGAAAGCAAAATAATGCACAAGCTGCAAGCCTATAAAATTGAAGCCATTGCTATTGGAAATGGTACCGCAGGAAGAGAAACAGAGGCATTTATTAAAAAAATGCGTTTGCCAAAAGAATTGGCTGTTATCATGGTCAACGAAAGTGGCGCCTCGGTTTATTCAGCTTCACCAGTGGCTCGCGAAGAATTTCCAGATTACGACATCACGGTGCGTGGCGCGGTTTCAATTGGTCGCCGACTGATGGACCCGTTGGCCGAATTGGTAAAAATAGACCCTAAAAGCATTGGTGTGGGACAATATCAGCACGATGTCGACCAGAATTTGTTGCAAGACAGTCTTTCCGATGTGGTAATAAGCACCGTAAACTCGGTTGGTGTTGAGGTAAACACCGCTAGCAAGCAGTTACTTACTTATGTTTCCGGGCTTGGGCCAGTGCTGGCACAAAACATCATAAATTTTAGAAAAGAAAACGGGCCGTTTAAAACCCGTAAGCAATTGCTGAAAGTGCCGCGCATGGGCGATAAAGCCTACGAGCAATGTGCCGGATTTCTTCGCATTCACGATGCTGAAAATCCGTTGGACAAATCCTCGGTTCACCCAGAACGCTATCCATTGGTAGAAAAAATGGCCAAAGACTTAAATTGCGCAGTAGCCGATTTGATTCAGCATCAGGAGAAAAGAAAAAGCATTGACCTGAAAAGATATACCAGTCCAGAAGTTGGTTTGCCCACACTTACCGACATCATGAAAGAGCTGGAAAAACCGGGTCGAGATCCGCGAGGCACATTCAAGGCTTTTTCGTTTGCCGAAGGCGTAAATGAAATGAAGCAGCTGAGCGAAGGCATGGTATTGCCCGGCATTGTTACCAACATTACGGCATTTGGCTGTTTTGTCGATATTGGTGTGCATCAGGACGGACTGGTTCACGTAAGCGAACTGGCCAACCGCTTTGTAAAAGACCCTAACGAAGTGGTAAAATTACGACAACCTGTTAGCGTTAAAGTGTTGGAAGTAGATATGACGCGGAAAAGGATACAGTTGTCGATGAAGCAAGCGTGATGACGTAAATCGTATGGAGTACATCGTATAACGTAGCGCTAAGTACGCAATACGTTATACGATGTACGTCCTACCTAACTAAAAGCAAATGAATTTCCTAGACCTCCTTCTGATATTGCCCATCGCTTGGTTTGCTTACAAAGGATTTTCCAAGGGTTTTGTAATGGAGCTTTTTTCCATTGCCGCAGTTTTAGTGGGTATTTATGCCTGCATTCATTTCACCGATTGGACGGCAGGTTGGTTAAAAAAGACCTTTACCGAAAGCTGGGCCACAGCTGCAATTTGTGTTTATATTATTACGTTTTGTGGCGCTTTTGCAGGGGTCTATTTCTTCGGAAAACTGATTGAAAAATTGTTTAAAGCAGGCGGAATGGGCTTATTAAACAAATTTGCAGGTGGATTTCTTGGCGCCATGAAAGCAGCCTTGCTACTTAGTGCCTTGCTAGTGGCCATAAACAGTCTTAATGCCAAAAAAGACTTTCTCGGCAAAGACGTTCGTAACAAATCGTTTCTGTACGAGCCTTTATCAAAACTAAGTGCTTTCATTATTCCGGCATTTAACGACAGTGATTGGACGAGTGAGTATTTTTGAAGAGTAGCAAGTACAGCGTATTGAGTACAGAGTTGCGTTTACCGATTCATATCGTTTTCGGGTATTTCTCGACCTCGGAGGCACCTGAGTTGAGCTTAGGTACAGTATCTACTAATCCCGAAGGGATTCAACCTGAATAACCCGAATAACCCAAGCTCACGGAAAGCTGGCCAACCCCGAAAGGGTTGAATGTGGAAGACGTGCAACCCTTTCAGGGTTGTGAAACACGATTATCCTTCATTATTTATTCGTGTTGAATCCCTTCGGGATTATTGAACTGAAAAGCAATCGAGCAATAAGATTTAGGGCAGACCCTGATTGGGTTCCTTAAGGTAATGCTTGGCAGAAATTTGACTACGCTTTATGAAATTGACGCCAAACGCTTAAAAGAGGTTGTAAGGTGCAATACGGGTCGATTTTCGGAAGACTTCATGTTTGAATTAAACTCCTCGTTATTACAATAAAACCCTAAATTCTCTATCTTCGGGATTAATAACCCAAAAACAAAACCCTCATGGAAACTCAGGCACTTATCGTTCCCGACGAGCTTGTTCTCAACAAAATCTATTTTTTTCGTGGCCACAAAGTAATGTTAGACAGCGATTTGGCTGCGCTTTATCTTATTGACACAAAACGCCTAAAAGAGGCCGTAAGGCGCAACCCCGAACGATTTCCCGAAGACTTCATGTTCGAATTGACGACTGAAGAGTTCCATTCTTTGAGGTCGCAAATTGCGACCTCAAACATTGGTCGTGGCGGAACACGCTACTTGCCAATGGTTTTCACCGAACATGGTGTGCTGATGTTATCTAGTGTATTGAACAGCGCAAAGGCAATTCAGGTAAACATTCAAATTATGCGAATATTTACCAAGGTGCGGCAAATGTTAATGGACAATGCCGAGTTGCGATTGGCTTTCGAAGAAATAAAAACCAAGGTAGACAAACAAGGCAAAACCATAGAATTGGTTTTCCGCTACCTAGACGAATTGCTTGAAAAGCGAAACAAACCAACAGAAAGAACCCTAATTGGGTTTAAAACCAAATAATCCAAAGCAAAAAAGGCAACCAATTGGTCACCTTTTCCCTTAATCTGTTTCAAAAAAATTAGTGTTCCAAAACGGCTTTAATCCCTGGAAGTACAATGCCCTCTAGCGATTCGAGCATGGCGCCACCACCGGTAGACACGTAACTTACTTTATCGGCCAGGTTAAACTGGTTGATGGCTGCTACGCTGTCACCACCGCCCACCAAGGTAAATGCACCTTTTTCGGTAGCCTTAACCAAGGCATTCGCAATGGCAATGGTTCCGGCGGCAAAATTGCTCATCTCGAAAACGCCCATTGGGCCGTTCCACAAAATAGTTTTAGATGCCAAAATGGCTGCTTCGTAATTCTTTATAGTCTCTGGGCCCACATCTAAACCCAACCAACCATCGGGAATGGCGTTAATGTCGCAAACAGAAATATTGGCTTCGTTGCTAAATTTATCAGCAATTACGGTGTCGGTGGGCAAATGCAGTTCAACGCCTTTTTGCTTGGCCTTTTCAATAATCGATTTTGCCAATTCCAACTTATCGTCTTCAACCAGTGATGCACCCACTTTTCCGCCTTGTGCTTTTATAAACGTATAGGCCATACCACCTCCAATAATCAGGTGGTCGACCTTGTCGAGCATGTTTTCTATGATGGTAATCTTGGAAGAAACTTTTGCTCCACCAATAATGGCCGCAACTGGTTTTTCGCCTCCATTCAACACGCGGTCGATGCTTTTTACCTCGTTTTCCATTAGGTAGCCAAATAGTTTGTTGCCGTTAAAAAACTTAGCAATTACCGCTGTAGAAGCATGTGCACGATGCGCGGTGCCAAAAGCATCATTTACATAAACATCGCCTTGTTTGGCCAATGCTTGTGCAAAAGTTTCATCACCACCCTCTTCTTCTTTGTGAAAGCGCAGGTTTTCCAATAGTGCCACTTGGCCATTTGCCAGGCTTGCCGTAACCTGCTCGGATGCTGCGCCAACACAGTCGTTGGCAAACTGAACCGGTTGACCCAATAAACTGGATAAATGCCCAACCAAATGTTTCAGTGAGTTTTTCTCTTCTTTGCCCTTTGGCCTGCCCAAATGCGACATCAAAATGGCACTGCCGCCATCGGCAATAATTTTCTTAATGGTAGGCAAAGCTGCCTTAATTCTGGTGTCGTCGGTAATGGCAAAATTGGCGTCCATTGGCACGTTAAAATCTACGCGTACCAAGGCTTTCTTGCCCTTAAAGTTGTAGTCGTTTATGCTGTTCATCAGGCTGTTTTGAAATGGTGTGCAAAAGTACAGTTTATTTGCCTCAATGCGTTACCTTTGGCGCAATTCTGCGCAAACGGAACATGCAATTCAGCGAGGTTATAGGGTTAGAGCCAGTTAAGCAAATGCTTATTAACAATGCCAATGACGGCAGGGTTAGTCATGCGCAATTGTTTTTGGGCGAAGAAGGCAGCGGAAACTTGCCGCTTGCTTTGGCCTATGCCACCTATCTGTTTTGCGAAAACAAGGGCGCGACCGACAGCTGCGGTCAGTGCGGTGCTTGTTTAAAAATTGAAAAACTGGCGCATCCCGATTTGCATTTTTCGTTTCCTTTTGTGGCCAGCGGGGGCACAACTGCCTGCAAGGACGTTTTCCCAACCTGGCGGGAGGCCTTAAAAAACAATCCGTATCTCGATTACAACGAATGGCTAGGTGCTTTAGGTGCCGAAACCAAACAAGGTGCCATTAACAAGGAAGAAGGCCTGGAAATACTAAAACGTGTTTCGTTAAAAGCATACGAAGGCGGTTATAAAATCAGCATTATTTGGAAACCGGAAACACTCAACATGTTCTCGGCCAATGCCTTGCTAAAAATTATTGAGGAGCCACCGGCCAATACCATTTTCCTTTTTGTAGCCAATAAAGCCGATGAGGTGCTCCCAACCATTTTGTCGCGCACCCAATTGGTAAAGGTAAACCGCCTTCCTGTTGATTTGCTTGCCGATGCTTTAGAAAAAAGATTTGCCATTGCCACTGCCCAAGCGAGGTCGCTTGCCGCTAGTTCCGAAGGCAATTATTTGGAGGCCAGCCGGCAGTTGCAAAAAAATGACAGCGAATTGCTTACTTTCGAAAGCTTTAGAAATTGGATGCGGCTTTGTTATAAAGCCGATGTTCAAGGCTTAACCGACTGGGTAGAAGACGCTTCGAAACAAGGTCGGGAGCGATTAAAGCAATTTATACAATATGCTTTGTTTATTGCGAGACAATGCATTTTAAACCACTACCTGGGTTTGGACAAACTAGGGGTGATTGGTGAAGAACTCGACTTTGTGCGCAAGTTTTCGCCGTTTATTAATGAAAGAAACATTATCGATATGAACAGCCAAATGGACGAGGCCTATCGCGATATTGCACGGAATGCAAATGCTAAAATAGTTTTGCTCGACCTTTCGTTTAAGACCATTGTCCTTTTAAAAAAGTGAAACATATTTGTTAAAATTTAGAGTGAGTAATGGGCTGTAGCAGTTGTTCAAGTAAAAATGCCGATGGAACCCCAGCCGGCTGCCGAAATAATGGCAGTTGTGGTAATGGTGGTTGCAATAAATTATCTGTTTTCGATTGGCTGAGTAATATGGAATTACCAGCTGGACAAAAAGCATTCGATATTGTTGAGATTCGATTTAAAAATAGCCGGAAACACTTCTTCAAAAACACCTTTGGCCTTACCCTTCAGGTAGGTGATGTGGTGGCTGTAGAAGGTTCACCAGGCGTTGATGTTGGTGTGGTTTCTATTGTTGGTGAACTGGTTAAACTTCAGCTCAACAAGCGTGATGTTTCGGTAGATAGTGCCGACATTAAAAAAGTGCTTCGAAAAGCCAGTCAAAAAGACATTACCACCTGGCAAGATTCTCGCCTTTCGGAAGACGACACCATGCACAAAGCCCGCGTTATTGCTGGCGAGTTGGGTCTTAAAATGAAAATTAGTGATGTAGAATACCAAGGCGACCGCGCCAAGGCTACGTTTTACTATACGGCCGATGATCGAGTTGATTTCAGGGAACTGATAAAAAAACTGGCCGACGAGTTTAAAGTGCGCATTGAAATGCGCCAGATTGGTGCCCGCCAGGAAGCTGCTCGCTTGGGAGGTATTGGTTCGTGCGGTCGCGAATTGTGCTGCACCACCTGGCTCAACGATTTTAGAACCGTAACCACCGGTGCAGCCAGGTATCAGCAGCTTTCACTCAATCCGCAAAAGCTTGCCGGACAGTGTGGTAAGCTAAAGTGCTGTCTGAATTACGAGCTCGATATGTATATGGAAGCTGTTAAAGAGTTTCCAGATACCGAAGTAAAACTAAAAACGAAACGCGGCACTGCGGTACACTTTAAAACCGACATCTTTAAACGGATGATTTGGTACATCTACGAAGAAGATAAGGGCATAAACCCCATTGGGCTTGAGTTGCACCAAGTAATGGCGGTAATCGACAAGAATAAAAATAATGTCTTTCCTGACGATTTAAAGGATTTTGAATTTGTTTCACCGGCTCAAAAAGCTGCCGCTGCCGAACCCGATTATGCTAACGTTGTTGGGCAAGACAGCTTAACCCGTTTCGATAAAAAACGTCCGAACAACAATAACAACCGAAATAAAAACCGTGGTCGTGACAACCGTGGTGGTGGCGAACGCCGGGAAAACCAGCCACAGGGTGAAGGACGCCCGCCTCAAGAGCCCCGTCAAGGTGGCCAACAAGGACAACGACCACAACAAAACCAGCGAAGAAACGATAGGCCGCAGGGTGGTAACCAGCCCCGCGAAAATAGACCACCACGGGAACCGGGGCAAGTCGACAATAGGCCACCGCGCGAGAACAGACCGCCTACAGAAAATCGTCCGCCGAGCGAGCCCGGACAAAATACAGGTGGTGAAAATCGCCCAAACAATCAACGAAGAAACAACCGAAATAACCGCGGTAACCGCCGTCCGAACAACAACGACAATAAGAATGAGCAACCGTAATCTGTTTTTATTCATTGCTGCAATAGGTTTGCTTTGCTTTACCACCGGCTGCAATAGCGGCTCGGTTGTTCAGGAAAAATTTACCATTCCCAGCGGTGAGTGGAACATTAAACAGGGTTTTGTGGCCAAGGTTAACATCAGCGACACGCAAAACCCCTACAATTTTTACCTGAACATAAGAAACGGCGGAAACTATCCGTATAGCAACCTTCACGTGTTTGTAACCACCACTTTTCCGAATGGGAAAAAGGCAATTGATACCGTAAATTGTACCCTTGCTGATAAGTCGGGACGATGGTTGGGCAGCGGTATGGGCGATTTAATTGACAACCGCATTATGTACAAATTCAACCGCAAGTTTCCGTTGAAAGGAAAATACCTTTTCACCATTCAACATGCCATGCGTGACACCATGGTTCCCGCTATTTTTAACGTAGGCCTTTCTATAGAAAAAACCAATTAATACTGATGAAACAGCGTTTCCTGGAACTTCTTACCCCAAAATCAAAACACCGGAAATTTTTGAAATATTTCTGGATGGCCTTCATTTTTCCTTTTGCTTTTATTGCCCTAATGTTGCTTGGAGCGCTATTCAGCGACCTTCCCTCGTTGGAAGAACTGGAGAATCCGAAAAGCAATCAAGCTACCGAAATTATTTCTGCTGATGGAATCATTCTTGGTCAGTATTTTCGAGAAAACAGGGTAAACATTGCCTACAAAGAGCTCAATCCAAACTTGGTTAACGCGCTTATTGCTACTGAAGACGAACGTTTCTATGAGCATTCTGGGGTTGACATTAAGGCTTTGTTTAGGGTGGCAAAAGGGGCACTTACAGCTAGCAGTAGTTCAGGCGGTGGTTCTACCATTACCCAACAGCTCGCTAAAATGCTGTTCACCGACAAGCCCAGCAACAAATGGGAACGCGTGAAGCAGAAATTCAGAGAATGGATTATCTCGGTTAGGCTAGAACGCCGGTATACCAAGGAAGAGATTATTACCATGTACCTCAACCGTTTCGATTTTGTAAACAACGCTGTGGGAATCAAATCGGCGGCAGCGGTCTATTTTAATACTTCGCCAAAGAATTTAACCCTAGAACAATCGGCCATGTTGGTGGGAATGGCCAAAAACCCTGCCTTGTTTAACCCCAGACGAAGAGCCCAGGCCACCAAAGAACGCCGAAACGTAGTACTGCGTCAAATGATGCGCAACGACTACATTACAGAGGAACAATTTGAAATTTCGAAGGAAAAAGGATTGGCGCTCGATTTTCAACCGGTTGACCACAACGAAGGAGCAGCACCTTATTTCCGCGAGGTGCTTAGAAACGATGTTACTGATTTGCTTACCGAGAAAGATGGTATTGGCAATTACAAATACCTGAATCCGGAAACCAATCAGCCCTATAATATTTACAAGGACGGCTTAAAAATATATACCACCATTGACAGCCGCATGCAGGCGTATGCCGAGTATGCTGTGCAAGAACACATGAGTGGTTTTAACCAACCTGAGTTTTTCAAGGATCTGAAAAACAAGAAAAATGCGCCTTTCGATTTCCGTGTATCGCCCGAGGAAATTGAGAAATTGATGAACATGGCCATTGTCCGTTCAGAAAGATACATTCAGGCACTTGATGGTTTTTTAAATTGCGGTGAAGGCTGCAAGCGCACCGCGGCAGAAATAGCCCGGTTTAAGAAAGTGGAGATTCCGAGAATGTTTAATAAGCGGGTTAAGATGAAGGTATTTGCCTACAAAGGCGACATTGATACCGTTATGACTCCGCTCGATTCCATTCGTTACTACAAATCGTTTTTGCAAACCGGATTTGTGGCCATGGAACCCAAAACCGGATTTGTAAAGGCCTGGGTAGGCGGTATAAACTTCAAGCATTTTAAGTACGACCACGTTCAGCAAGGCTCGTATCAGGTAGGTTCTACGTTCAAACCATTCGTATATGCTACAGGTATTCGCGAAGGTTTAAACCCGTGCGAACGCGTGGCCAACCTGCCCGTTTGTTTTGACATGCCAGCTGGTCAACCACCGTACTGCCCAAAAAACTCGGATGGAAAATATGGCGGAGTGGTTACCATAAAAGAAGGTTTGGCCAAGTCGCTGAACACGGTTACCGCTCATATTATGAAGCGTTACGGTCCCGAACCAGTGATTAAACTGGCACGCGACTTGGGTATTACAGCCGACATGCAAGCCGTTCCTTCCCTGTGTCTTGGTGTGGCCGACATTAACTTGATGGAAATGGTGGCCGCCAATGCTGCCTTTGCCAACCAGGGTGTTTACATTAAACCCACCGTAATTACCCGAATTGAAGATAAAAACGGCAAGGTGATTTACAGCGCTATTCCCGAAACGCGCGAAGCACTAGACGAAAATACCGCGTACATCATGCTCGACCTTATGAAAGGGGTTTGTAACTACGGTACCGGTGCACGTATTCGTTACGACCGCCCTTACGGAAGGATTACGGCTGTGGTTGCTGGTAAAACCGGCACCACACAAAGCAACTCCGACGGTTGGTTCATAGGCATAACCCCCGATTTAGTGGCCGGCTGCTGGGTTGGTGGTGAAGATCGCGCCATTCGTTTTTCGCGCACGCAGCTAGGTCAAGGAGCCAGTAGTGCTTTGCCTATTTGGGGTTATTTCATGAATAAAATTTATGCCGATAAAACCATAGCGCTTTCAAAAGGTGATTTTGCCCGTCCAGCTCACCTCAATGTTTCATTGAATTGCTATGAGGTAAACAACAACATTTCTGCCGAAGAAGCGGCTCCTGAAGAATTTTTTGACGACACACAAGATTATGTTGAATAAAGTGGTAAAAAACGCCCAAGAGGCGCTAAGCGGATTGACTAACGACATGACCCTAATGGTGGGTGGATTTGGTTTGTGCGGTATTCCCGAAAACTGCATTAACCAATTGGTAAAAATGAAGGTTAGCGGATTAACCTGCATTTCTAACAACGCCGGAGTTGACGATTTTGGCCTAGGCCTGCTGCTGCAAGGCAAGCAAATCAAGAAAATGATTTCGAGCTACGTTGGCGAAAACGCCGAGTTTGAACGCCAAATGCTAAGCGGAGAACTGGAAGTGGAGCTGGTGCCACAAGGAACCCTGGCCACCCGTTGCATGATGGCCGGTTACGGAATTCCGGCTTTTTTTACCCCAGCCGGTGTGGGTACCGAAGTGGCCGAAGGCAAAGAAACCCGTGTTTTCGATTACAATGGCGAAAAGAAGGAATACCTGATGGAAAAAGCTTTTGAAGCCGATTTTGCCCTGATAAAGGCCTGGAAAGGTGACACAGCTGGCAATTTGGTTTTTAAATCGACCGCACGGAATTTCAACCCCATGATGGCCATGGCCGGAAAAGTTACGGTGGTAGAAGTAGAGGAATTGGTAGAAGCCGGTCAGCTAGACCCCAATTACATCCACGTTCCTGGTATTTATGTGCACCGCATTTTTCAAGGTGAAAAATTTGAAAAACGCATTGAGCAGCGTACGGTAAGACCAAGAACGTAGGAATACTGAATGACAAAAACCCTATAACAATGAAACTAACGATGTTAAAAATAAATACTTGTTTAGTACTCGTTGCTTTAACAATTGTCACTAACGCTTTCGGACAAGCCAACGTTAATAGCGATGAAAACCCATATATTGAGGTAACTGGTTCAGCCTCTCAAGAAGTCATTCCCGACGAAATTTACATCAACATCGTTATTCGTGAGAAGTATGTAAATAAAGAAAAATTAAGCATTGAAAGTCAGGAAGAAAAACTAAAGACGCTCCTCCAAGAAATTGGTGTTGACAGCAAAAATCTGTATATATCTGACGCAAATGCTGACTACGTTAAAGTAAAATGGCGGACAAAAGACGTTTTGACAAAGAAAGACTACACGTTAAAAGTTTCAACTGCAACAACTGTCGGGCAAGTGTTTCAGCAACTGGACAAATTAGAGATTACTGATGCTTTTATTACAAAGGTTAACCACTCTAAAATAGACAGTTTAAAAAAAGAAGTGAAGATATTGGCCATCAAAGCCGCTAAAAATAAAGCAGACTATTTGTTGGTGGCTATTGGTGAACAGACAGGAAAACCATTAATTGTACAAGAACGTGAAAACGGGGTCACACCAATGTCTGGAGTTAATGTTAGGGGTGGACGTTCCGAGGGCGTAAATTATAGCAGACCTTTTATAGACAGTATTAGCCAGGACAAAGAAGAAGTATTACAATTCAGCAAAATAAAAATCGAGGCATTTATTTACGTGAAATTTGCCATCAAATAATGACTGACGGATTACATGCCAATAACAGCGAAATGAAACAAGGCACCTCGTCCTCTGTCGAAAGCCAAGCAGTTGCCACCTACTTTATTCGCCCTTAGCAAATCAGTACCGCTTCATGTTGAAACAAATTAACAAATACCTCAGTTTCTTAATTGCCCTGCTCCTATTTGGCTACCTGGTGTTGCGGGCCATTTACGTGCCCATCGTGCATGACGAGGCGGCTACGTTTTTCCATTACATCCACAAAGGGAGTTTCCTCCCTTGGCTGGCGCATTGGGATGCCAATAACCATGTCATTAATTCGGGCCTTAGCTCATTTTTCTTTGGCCTTTTCGGAAAATCACTTTTGGTTATTCGACTGGCAAACCTACTCGCTTTCATTCCCTTTGCCTGGTTTTCGTGGAAACTAAGTTGCCGCTTAAACGACCGTTTGTTGCGGTACTTGTGTTTTACCGCCTTGGTTAGCGCCCGATTTGTACTTGAGTTTTTTGCGCTTTCTCGCGGATATGGCTTGTCGATGGCCTTTCTATTGGGAGCCGTTTGGCAATTGAGCATCTATTTTGAAAACAACACGCCTCGCCACTTAATTATTGGTTTGGGCCTTATGTCGGCTGCAGTTTGGGCAAATCTCTCGTTAATCAACTCCTTTTCATTGATTTTTGCGCTGGTAGTGGTTGATGGTCTCATCAACGGAAAATGGCGAAATTTGTCACAAAATCAGTACATCGGTATAGTTTTCAGTGGATTAATCCCTTATGTATTAGCGTTGTTGTTTGCCTTCGATTTGAAAGAGCGCGGAGCCTTGTACTACGGGGCTTTAGATGGCATTATTCCGGTTACCGTCGATTCCTTGCTGAAGTTCCAGTTTGTAGCTGCCAACAGCTTTACCCGTGTACTTCTTATTACGCTATTCTTCTCCATCATTGCTGTGGTTCTTTGGGGCTGGTTACGCAAAAAACCGAAAACCGTTAACCTCCATTTATTACTGGTTGTACTGCTACTGGGCAATTTTATTGGCGCCTTGCTGCTTGCCCGCCTGCTAGGTGTAAATTACCCCGAAGACCGGGCGGCCATTTACTTTATTCCATTACTGATTCTTGCTTTTTGTTTTGCCTTGGAAACCTTGTCGGCTAAGCAATACAAGGTAAAATACCTGGGCTTACTGCTGCTGTTTTTTCCCATAAACACCTTGCTTACTGCCAATGTTCGATATTCCAACCTTTGGGTAGACCAAACGCTGGCGCCCGCCTTTTACCAAAAATTAAAGCAAGTGAGCCCAAAGCCAACCGTGGCTTGTTATCACTTACAGCAAATGACCTGGTCGCATTACAACCTGAATGAAAACCAATCCATGGTGGCTCCGCAAATAGGTGGCTATCCTTCGAAAATTGCCGATTGGCAAATCATTCACAGTGTTGACTACCCAAAAGTAAGTCGGGACTATGAGGTGGTCGAAACCGACCAAGACCTAAAATTATTGCTGCTAAAACGTAAATTTCCTTTAATACAAACCAAGGTAATCGACCATACACCAGCTAATTCAGCAAGTAACTGCACCGACGAGTTTTACGGTTTCTACGAACAAATTGATAGCGTCTTTAGCGAGCAAATTGTTATTGACCTTCGGTTTAAGCTCACCTCGCCCGAAGAGCCTTTTAGTGCACAGGTAGTTATTTCTGTTGACGACTCGACCGGTTCGAATGTTATTTACGATTTTATTCCGGTCGATTGGATAAAAAGCAAGTGGGCTGGTGAGGAGTTCAGCATTCATCGCTGTTTAGGCGGCATTCCAAAAAACCCAAAAAGGGTGGTTATTTACCTCTGGAACATCGACAAAAAGCAATTTACAGTACGTGATGCGCGGTTAGAAATTTACGCTTTGACCGAAAATACTAGTTTTACAAATTCAAAATAAAAATATGGCGCTGGATAAGAACGACATCGCAAAACGAATTGCCCGCGAGGTACAGGACGGTATGTATGTAAACCTTGGGATTGGCATACCCACCTTGGTGGCCAACTACGTTCCTGCTGGTATCAACGTTGAGTTTCAAAGCGAAAACGGAATTCTGGGCATGGGGCCTTTTCCGTTTGAAGGCGAAGAAGATCCCGATTTGATAAACGCCGGCAAGCAAACCGTTACCTTGTTGCCCGGTGCATCTATATTCGATTCGGCCATGAGTTTTGGCATGATTCGCTCACAAAAAGTTGACCTCACCATATTAGGTGCCATGGAGGTTTCTGAAAATGGCGACATTGCCAACTGGAAAATTCCTGGCAAAATGGTTAAAGGCATGGGCGGTGCCATGGATTTGGTGGCCTCGGCCAAAAATATAATTGTAGCCATGCAGCACGTAAACAAAGCCGGCGAATCGAAATTGTTGCCTAAATGTTCACTACCACTTACCGGCGTTCGTTGCGTTCGTAAAATTGTAACCGAACTGGCGGTAATTGAAGTGCTGCCTCAAGGTGGTTTTCTGCTGCTGGAAACGGCTCCTGGGGTAAGTGTAGATATGGTAAAAAATGCAACACTGGGAAGGCTAGAGATAGCCGCCGGTGTTAAAGAAATGGTTGTTTAACTAATAAACATGCGCCCTCTGGAAAACTGGTTAAAAAAGATAGGTTACGGATACTTTGCCGTATTCTTACTCCTGTGCGTTTATTACTTCAAGGAAAGGGTAATCTACATCGACTCGGCCAACCAAATCTTTGAAATGATTAACAAAGAAAGTTTCGAGATTTTTGTAGGCAGGTATTCCATGGCCATTTCTCAGCTTTTGCCTTTACTGGCTATAAAGTTGCACCTTTCTTTACGTGCCATTTTAATCATTTACTCCATTTCGTTCGGGCTGGTTTACCTTGGCGCCTATTACCTGTGTGCCGAAAAACTAAAGAATATTCCGGCCGCACTGGTTATTGCCATTTCTTTTGTAAGCGCCAGTCACACCTTCTTTCATGCGCTTTCCGAAACACTTCAACTGATTGCTTTTGGTGCATTGCTTTTTGCTTGGTTAAGCAAGCTAAAGCAGGAAGGTGGTCTTGCCAAATTATCCCTGGTGAAGGTTATTGTCACCCTCTTTCTTTTGCTGCTCAACTTTTTTATTCACCCGGTTGCGCTGTTTAGTGTGCTCTTTGTTTTTCTCTATGTTTTTGCAGATGAGCTAAAGCGTCTGGATAAACGAATAATTGGGTTAACTGCGTTTTGGTTCATGCTGTTTGTTGTTAAGGCGCTATTCTTCAGCAAGGGTAGCCATGATGAGAGTTTCTTAGGAGAATTAAAAAATGTGGGCGGCCTAATCCCTAAACTTGGCAGTTTATACCCCGTTCACTTTCTAAAAATTCGGTTTTTGCAGTTTTACTTTATTCCATTCCTGATGTTACTTGCTGTGCTGTGGAATTGGTTCCGGCAGAAAAACTGGGGGATGATTTTTGGTTTTCTGCTTTTTATAGGTGGCTTCTTGCTCATTAGCCTTGTTATATACAACAAGGGCGATGCCAATCATGGCATGGAACGCAGCTTTTTGCCTTTACTGTTTTTCATTGCCCTGCCCTTCTTTAATGAGGTGTTCAGAAAATTTTATGATGAAACCACCGGTAAACAGTGGCTGACAATTCCGGCTATTATAGTACTGCTGAGCGTGGGCATTGCCAATATTTTAATTGCTGCGCCAAAATTCGAAAGACGAACCAAAGAACTACAAGGTTATATTGATTTGGTTCGTTGTTCATCGGCAACGAAATTTTTCATCAAAAAAAATACAGTCAATCCCGACTTATTGATGGTTAACTACGGGACAGCTATTGAAACGATTCTGCTCAGTTCGCTAGATAACCCATTATACTCTCGCACCATCTTTTTGGATGATACGGTTATAGCATCATTACCTGAAAAGGCAAACAGCGAACAAATCTATTTTACACAATACTGGCCGTTAAGAAACATCCAAGAGTTTAACAGTCGTTATTACACCCTTTACGGTTCCTACCATGAGCTAACATTGGGTCGTTCCATTCCAACCGAAAATTGGTTTTTCAATTTAGAAACCAAGAACCCGGAGGGAACCCATTACCTGGATTCATTATTGCAGCATTTTGCCGCAAACGCAGAACTTTCCGATAGCAGCCAAGCGCTCAGTGGCCGATATGCCGTGAAGGTAGACTCGGCCCATCCTTTTGCTTTAGAGTGTAGGCCGCTGGTTAAGCCCAATCACCGTATCAAAATTAGTATTAATAAAAAAGGCTTTGCCGATGCCGTATTAGTACTGACTGACGATCATGGTTATTATAAAAAGGTGAATACTGGTGTTGAAACCAATGGTTGGCAAAAATTAATGCTATCGGAAGTTATACCTACCTCTGTTTCGGTTGGAACTTTAAAGGTTTACGTTTGGAATCCAGGAGCCGAGCCCGCTTATTTTGACGATTTAACCCTTCAGTTTTAAGTCGTGGTTGCGGTAATTATTCCCTGCTACAAGGTGAAAAACCAAATACTTGCTGTAATTGCTAGTATACCGGCATTTGTCGATAAGATTTATGTGGTGGATGATTGCTGCCCGGTGCAAAGCGGGCAATTTGTCGTAGAAAACACCAGTGACTCGCGCATAACCGTATTGTTCAATACTGTCAATCTTGGTGTTGGCGGGGCGGTAAAACATGGGTTTAAGCAGGCCGAACAAGATGGTTGCGAGATAATGGTGAAACTGGATGGTGATGGCCAGATGAATCCGGAATTAATCGAGTCGTTAATTCTACCCATTAAACACGGAAAAGCCGACTATGTAAAAGGAAATCGTTTTTTCGATGTCCACACGCTACTCAATATGCCTAAAATCAGGTTATTGGGAAACAGTATTTTATCGCTGCTGAACAAAGTGGTAAATGGGTATTGGAACGTAATGGATCCTACCAACGGATTTGTTGCCATTCATAAAACAGCATTGGCCAAATTACCGCTCGATAGAATTGATAACCGGTACTTTTTCGAAAGCGATATGCTATTTCGCTTGGGTGTAATAAAGGCTGTTGTAAAAGACTTGCCAATGGATGCGCATTACGGTGACGAGGTAAGCAACCTAAGCATTCGCAAGGTGTTGATTGATTTTCCACCAAAGTATACCACCCGGTTTTTTAAACGCATTTTATACAATTACTTTTTGCGCGACTTTAATGTGGCCTCCTTAGAAATATTATCCGCCATTCCTTTGCTATTATTCGGCCTCATCTTCGGTGGTTACCATTGGTGGCAAAGTATTGTAAGTGGCCAAGTTGCCACCACCGGAACCGTAATGCTCGCAGTACTTCCCATCATTTTAGGCTTTCAGCTATTGCTAGCCGCAGTTAATTTCGATATCCAAAACATCCCTAAAGATCCATTAAGCAACAATACCCTATGAAACTATCCATTGTTATTCCGGCCTACAACGAAGGCAAAACCATTCACCACATTCTAGATAAGGTAAAGGCTGTAAACCTAATTGGTGGCTTTACCAAAGAAGTGATCATTGTGAACGATTGTTCGAAAGACAACACCGTGGAAGCGGTGGAAAATTATCAAAAGCAAAACCCCGATTTAACCATTTCCTTCTATAGCCAGCCCATCAATATGGGCAAAGGTGCAGCGCTGCACCGAGGTATTAAAGAGGCAACCGGCGATTATGTGATTATTCAGGATGCCGATTTAGAGTATGACCCCCGCGAATACAACGATTTGTTAAAACCAATAGTTGAAGGCTTTGCCGATGTGGTTTTTGGTTCGCGATTTATGGGTAGCAATCCCCATCGTATTCTTTTCTTTTGGCACACCATCGGCAATAAGTTCCTTACTTTATTGTCGAACGCCTGTACCAACTTGAATCTAACCGATATGGAGACCTGCTACAAGCTATTCCGTGCCGATTTAATAAAAGGGCTTCACCTAAAAGAAAACCGTTTTGGTTTTGAGCCGGAGGTTACCGCTAAAATAGCCCGTATTTCAAAAATTCGTCTTTATGAGGTTGGCATCTCTTACTACGGCCGAACCTACGAAGAAGGTAAAAAAATAGGTTGGAAAGACGGTTTCAGGGCCATTTGGTGTATTTTGAAGTACGGATTGTTTAAGGCGGCCTAACACAAAAATGAGCCTGTGCCTAGGGACCCCAACCGGAAAGACAATTCTTTTTCTAACGTTGTCCTTCAAGTTAATCCGCTCGATTTATCACACCAAGAACAAACGGCATTATTATTCGGTGCTTACTTGGGATGATACGACTTATTCAAATAAATGACAAAAAATATTACCTAAACAACTAACAAGGATGCGGTTTTTCAGCGGTTTTATTTTGGTTGTGCTTATGTTGCTTTTTCAGCGAGCAAATAGTCAATCGGACTTGCAACTTAATTTTAGTCAGTCTGCTGTAGCCATCAATGCAGGAAGCGAATTTCCTGGAGGTTTCGAATACCTTGCCGATACACTGTCAGGTTTAAGTCTTAAAGAATCTGGTTTTAAAACCGCCTTAACGATTAAGTCCTTAAATCCGTCCATTAAATCTATAATACTTGTTCTTTCGGTTGAAGATGTTGTTACCAACAAGAACATAGCCTATAAGGCCATTGATATTAATTTGAACACGGTTGATTCTGCCCAATTGATTATTAACCAGATTGACCTGAGTTTAGCCGCTTCTATAAAAACCGACTCCAAAAAGGTTAAATGCTATTTATGGAACAAGTATGGTGGCGATTTTCAAGTTGAAAAATTTTCTCTTCGGGTGGCTCGTAAACCATCTGTCGACCCTGCCTACGAAGTGCCCTCCGACTTTAGCATAAACCAAAAACTGGTTTTTGGTTTGGCTTTCCTGGTACTCATTGCGTTCTCTTTGGGGCACTTTGAGGTGTATCCCGTTTTTTTCAAGTATCGGGTTTTCTTTTTGTTTGGAGCGGCACTCTTGGTATTCCTCTCCGCAATTTTTCTTAGTGCTTTCGCCAACGTGTGGGATGAAAGAATTCATTTTCTGGTGGCAAAAAATGCGGCTAACAATTCCTTTATCCCGTTACTGTATCAAAATCCAGTACTAGACTTGCCATACGACAGTTGGATTGAGTGCAAAGAGTGGTTGCACAAGCAACCATTCTTTATTTGGTTAATGGTGCTTTCCATTAAAGTTTTTGGAACCGAAATCTGGGCCTATCGACTGCCTAGTGCCGCTTTTATGACACTAACTGTGGTCGCAGTTTATGATTTTTCGGCATATTATTTAGACAAAGTAGGCAGTTATTTTGCCGCCATTCTAGCCCTAACATCCAGCTACTTTATTCAATTGGTGTCTGGTCTTATTGGTATGGAGCATAATGATATTGCCTTCGTTTCGCTCATTACCCTTTCAATTTGGAGTTTTAACAATTATATAAAAAAGGGCGGCTGGAAGTACCTGATATTAGTGGGTCTATTTAGCGGGTGTGCTATTCTTACTAAATGGTTAGTCGGGCTTTGGGTCTATAGTGCTTGGGGGGTATTCCTCATTTTTTCTAAACAATTTAATCGCCAACGAATAATTCATTTTCTAATTTCTTTAGGGGTCTGTGCTTTGGTTGTTATGCCCTGGCAGTTGTATATTTTTTCTGCATTTCCAGATATAGCAAGTAAAGAGGCCGAACTAAATACAACCCACTTTTTCGAGGTAGTCGAAGGGCATGATGGCGACAATTGGTTTCATTTAGACATGTTGCCCGTGCTTTTTGGAAATATTTTCCCATTTATCGTTTTACCTGGGCTATTTCTCTTCGTTAAATCGGTCAGGGGTAAAAATTCTGCCCTTGGTATTGCTATCGCGATAATGTTACTGGTTCTTTACGGTTTTTTCACCCTTGCGGCAACCAAAATGCCTAATTTTACACTACCCGCATTCATCATTATTTGTTGTGCATTTGGTGCTTTTATTTCTTTCTTGGTTTCAGCAATGCCCACTAAAAAGTGGCGGATTGCTTTTGGACTTGCACTCGGCTTAGTAACGGTATATTATAATTTCGATTATGCTAAGCTCCGCGATGAGCATACTAACTATCGCGGCAACAATATTGTTGCCATGGAGTTAACCCACAATATGGCCATTTATAACCATATTAAGTTAAGTCTACCAGCCAATGCTGTATTGCTAAATATGCCTGGCGCAGAACATATAAATGCCATGTTTTATACCGGAAAAACGGCCTATAATAAAAAGGTAACACCTGCAATTGTTGACGAACTTAAACAAAAAGGTTATCACCCTTATGTCTTCCAAAACACCTACAATGTTGCCGAAAATTTGGACGTAATGGTTTTGCCTTATGACATAAAAGGCGCCTACTAAGCTCTTCAAAATGATTAAGAATATGTTTTATCGTCATTCCTATTATTTAATCTTACTACTTCTCGCGGTACTTTCTTTTACCCTAAAATTTGGCCTTAGCAACCTACTGCCTACACACGATGCGTGGCTTTTGCGTGGCGACTGGGCGCAGCATTACCAAAGCTGGGAATATTTCAGACAGCTGCCCTGGCAATTTCCATTAGGAACACTCACTGGTTATTTCTACCCCGTACAAACTTCCATTGGTTTCACCGACTCGATACCCATCCTCGCGCTGTTTTTTAAATCCATTCGTTTTTTACTGCCCGAAACCTTTCAATACATTGGCATTTGGTTGTTGTTGTGTTTTTTTCTGCAAAATGTCTTTGCTTATAAGCTGGTCGGGCTAGTGTGTAAAAACAACCCGGTTTATCGCTGGCTTGGCACCTTAATTTTAAGCGCCTCTACCGTTCTTTTGTTCCGCTTAGGGCATCCGGCCTTGTGTGCGCATTGGTTAATTTTAGCCAGTTTTTATTACTATTTAAGTGATTTAACCGGTATACAGAAAGTTCAAAGAAGCCTGGTGCTACTTGTGCTGGTTAGTTTTATTCATCCGTACCTGGTACTTGTGGTGGTAGTTCTTTTTGCGGCATTATTGGTAAAAGTATACGCCATTGAGAAAAGCGTTTCCCGCGAATTACTCCTGAAAAATGCCTTGTTGGCCATCCCTTGTGTATTTATTCCTTGGTATTTAACCGGCTTTTTCTCATTTGGCGATGGGGGCTCGGCTCAAGCGGGTGGTTTTGGTCTATACTCGGCCAACCTAAACAATTTTATCAATTCCTTTGGGCAATCAAATGTCTTTAAACAACTCGCAACTGGTACAGAAGGCCAATACGAAGGCTTCGCTTATTTGGGTGCCGGAATATTGTTGTTGCTGGTTTACCTTTTCACTTTAAACAAACCAAGCCTCAATTGGCGAAAGTCGGCCTTTTTGCCATTGGTGGTCGTGGCCCTTTTGCTCTATGTTTTTTCGCTAAGCAGCCAGATTTATTTTTACAACATTGTAGTTGTTGATTTAAAAACCGATGGCTTATACAACAAATTCGGTCAGGTATTTCAATCTAGCGGGCGCTTTGCCTGGGTACTTTTTTACCTGATTAATTTATTTGCCATTAAAAAATTGGCCGAAACCCATACCCCCAACAAAGCAAGCCTGGTATTGGCGGTTGTTTTATTGGTTCAGGTCTTCGACATCGCTCCTATATTTAATCCCATGGTTCAAGAAAAAGGAGCCTACGAAAGCCCCTTCGATAAGAAAACTTTGAACGCTGCCTTTCAAGGCATAACATCGGTATGCCTCACCACCCCTTATCAAACTACCTATGTTACCGATAACGATTATGTCTCCTGGTTACAGGAGGCCGCCATTCGTCATTTGCCAATTACCATTGGCCGACTTTCTCGTTATGACAATGAAATGCTCAAGCACATAGTGGATTCGGTAAAAACGACCCTTGCAGCTGGCGAAATAAAGCCCGGAACCCTCTATATTGGAACCGATAGTGATGCCCGCTTTTTTGGCCCATGCCTAAAACAAATTTCGACCTGTGCTGCTTTCGATCGTGGGTTTAATTTGTTTAAAACAGCAAATACCGTCACCCAAAAATCGATGCAAAACCAGTTGCAGAAAGGTAATTATTTGTCGGTGGCTTTCCTCGACCGTATCTCGGTAAATGTAATGACCAACGGCGTTGTTAGTGAAACCGTGTCGGGAACAGGGAATACCTTGCTTTATAAGGATTGGCTGGTTAGTTATGTGAATGATTCGGTGGCCGTAATTAGCCAGGAGAATAAATTTGTATTGCTGCAAAAGGGGGAAACGATTTACTTGCCGCTGACCGAAAATAATTCAATCTGTGGTTTTCGAGACAATGAGTATTTTGAGTTGACTCGCACGAAACGGAATCCACTGGAGCAATACCCGACCAAAATGAGCTTATTAAGTTACCTAAACTTGTTCTCGGGACTTACGGTGGTTATTGCTGCGCAAGACGAGGCCACAGCTAATCTTCCTGCCGAGGTTCGGCAGTTTATAAGCGATCGGGGCGGTTCAATTTCCAAACTCGGCTTCCGCGGTTCATACGCAGCGGTTTTGGCCAACGACATGCCGCTTACCGAAAGCTTGGACAATCAAGGAGCCGTGGCTTTAACTTTTCGTTTTAACAATGGTAAGGAGCTGCTGGTTAAATCAGCCGGATTAGACTTTGGCAACACGTCCTCCATACAGCTTAACAGCACCGAATATGCTAAAAAGAGCCGCGGCTTTAACCTGGCCGTTTTCGACAGCGAAGGGCGCTGCATCCACACTGCCAATGCCGATACGTTTAGTAACGATTTGGTAAAAGAGGAGTAGGTGGTTACCTTTTGGGCTAGCTGAATTTGATTTTAACGAACCCGGATTCTGAGCGGTAAAGCAAAAAAATGTCCAAAACCACCGCTTGTTTTTTGCCTGAATAAAAACTTCTGAGAATGAAAAAGCGGTATAGCTTCTGTCACTATACCGCCTTTAGCTACACGATTCCAGTGGGGCGGTTCTACTCCACTACAACTTTAGCTGCCACAGTTTTATCGTTGGTAAACACCGTAAGTAAATACAAACCTTTAGGCAGCTGGGAGACATCTATCCCCTCACTTGTAAGCCTGCCTTGCAACACCATCTTCCAATTCGCATTGTAAATGCAATAGATTGTGTTGTAAGTAGCGCCTAAATTGAGCACATATAGCCTGGTCTGCGCTGGGTTTGGAAAAACAGAAAGCACCTCAGCCCTATATTCTACCACACTGCTAGCGCCCTGCTTTTTGCCATAAAACTCGCGCCAACCGCTATTGCCACCACCAGCTATAATTCTAAACCGGTCAAAAAGGCTGTCGGAAGAATAAAACTGACCGTACTGTAAATTATCCCCATATTCCAATGTTATACTATCCAACGGAGAGAAATTATAATCAGGTATTGTCTGTAATTCCGATTCGGTCCTTTTGTTTGGCGAAACCCGAATTTTGTCTATACTATGTGGCGATTTTTGAACCCACATCGCATAACTTGCCCAATTACTTGAAGTGCCATCGTCAAATTTCTCGCGCATTTGTCCATCATACCGTCCCACCACCGCATCGCGGTAGTCTTGTGCTTGCAGGCTAAAACAAGTAGTGAAAAAAACCAGCAGGAGTATTAGCTTAATCCGGCTTTTCATTGTTTTTGGTTTTTCGCTGTTCATAAAATTGCGCTTGTTGTTCTGGTACGCTCATCTGCGATGGGTTGGGAAATGGGTTAACAATTAGGTTGTTCCGGTATTCTGATGCGCAGGGTGTCGTATTGGCCTCGAAGACAAGGCTGTCGGTGGTGGTTTGAAACCCCGCCTGTAGCACCACAAAATCGTTGGCCAAGTAGCGGGTGTTTTGGTTTACCGTATGGGTGCAGTTTGCGCCACTGGCAGTAAAGTTTTTTACCAACTTGCCGTTGTAAGCCATATCATAAGTGCACGCGGTAGGCTGCTGGTTGCAATTGTTATCGCTTTGGTACACCCGCACATAATCTATCACAAAATCGTAATTGCCATCGGCCAGCTCGGTGCGCTGAAACGATGCTGCCGGATTGTACAAATCGATAATTATGGCCATGGGTTCTAGCTGATAACCTGCTATAGTGTTGTACTCGCGCACCAACAGGGTGTCCATGTAAATACTTATTTTGTCGCCAGTCCACAAAGCAGCATAGCTGTGGTAATTGGTGTCTAAGTTTTTAATGTCAAATTCCTTATCAATCTTTGCAGCATAATGAGGCGTAAGAGCTTTGTTCTCCATTAACTGATAATGCACATTACAGGTGTGGAGATTTTCCAGAGCATCAATTTCGAAAATATCAAGCTCCGACCAGTTTACCTTCGCAGTGCTATTCCACAACCAAAAGTTGGGCTGAAAACCTGCCGACCTGCGGGGTAGTTTCATCCGCATTTCAAAATAGCCGTATTTAAACTTGGGTTTAGACATTAGCATTCCGGTGGTATAGTTAAAGTTGAGAAAAACTTCTTTAAACTTATAATACTCGCCTTTTTCGTTTCGTTTGGGTATTCCATTTTCTCGCACCAAACTAATTAGGGTGTCATGGCAAGCTACAGTGTCTTTACACTCGGTATTATCGGTCGACCAAAACCAGCTCCATACTTTGTCTCTATATGGCGCTGGTTCGTGTTGTGCGCGTATGGTTGCCGCGCCAGCTTCGGTACGTATTATGTTGCGGCAAAAGTTGGTTTGGCTGGCAAAATTTGGCGCTTGCAAGGTTATTTGGTCATTAACTTTTACCGTTGGCCCTTGGTACCAATCCATGTTTGAATGCCATTTTGTGGTATCTATAAACGAGTTTTTATAATCGCTGATAGCCGTGTGTGGGTAGTTGATGTTAAACTCATCGTTATACACCAAGTTCCACCCTGGCTGTGTGGCCGGGTGCCATTGCTGCGCAATGCTATTGTACACCAAACAATACATAGCCATAAATGTAAGTAATAATCTCATGGCTGTGTTTTACTTGGTTAATATCATACGTTTGGTGTCCACCTCTTGGCCGTTTACTACAAGGCTGTATAGGTACATGCCGCTGTTTAGCTCGTTGGCATTTATAATTGCACTGCCTTTGCCGGCTTGTGTGCCAAGTGTTTTGGTAAGCTTTAGGCCGCCTTGCATATCAAACACCAAGAGTTGAGCAGTTTGTGTATTGGCTGCCAAAGCATATGCAATTGTGGTGGTTTGATTGAATGGGTTGGGGTTGTTTTGCAATAACTTAACCGCATCCAGCGGGTTGGCACTGCTTTGGCCAGCCATGGGTATCTGCTCATAATCGCTTGGCAAGGCCAAGGTTTCCGCTAAATCGATTGAGTTTTGTTGCGTAAGGCCAGTGCCCAGACCCACCGAGTTTTTCAGCTTATTTACTGTGGCTACTAAACTGAGTATTTGTTTTTGCTGCGCCTTTACACTTTCAACCAATAATGCGGTCACCACATCATAGTCAATATATGTTCTTTTATCAACGGTTACCACCGCTTCGGGCACCCATTGCGCCAGTTCTGGTTCGGTCAGGCCAATAATTTTATCGGCACTAGAAAGGTTGCTAAAGGTTTGCAGCGATGTAATGCGGTCTAGGGCATCGATTACCGTACCGCTGCCACCTGGTGCTTTTAACTCAGGTCTTAGTACGCGCCCCATGCTTGTTGCTGTACCATTGCCTAATACACAAAAGGTTTCGATGGCATTATTTACCACTACAAAAGCTTTGGTAAGGTCACGGTTTACATACGATGTAATACCGTAAGCATAATCGGTACTGTGGTTTGAAAACGAAGCAATGGTGCTACTGGTGTTATTGGCATTGCCGATAAGCAATGAAAAATTTTGCGTATTGCTACACCTCATTTGCAGATTGCCAAACTGGTTTAAGCGCATGTGCTCTTGCCCGGCAATGCTAAAGCCAATAACATCGCCCTGCGGATGAAATATGCCGGTTTGGTCGTTGTTATACCAGGTGTAATCTGGATTACTGGCGGTAGAAAACTGCTCGTTGCCTCTAATGTAGGCAGCGCTGATTGGGAGAAATATGGAGCTTGTAAACAAACTGTTGCCTACCACTTTCAGTCGGGTGTTTATGCTTTCGCCATTTAGCTGGCCAAGCGCAACGTTACCACTAGGAAATACTTTGATTTGGGCATTAATAGCCAAGCTACTGCCTAGCATTAGGCAGCCGAGAAGGAGTTTTTTCATCGGGGTTGTTTTTTTAAAATTTAAATCAAGTGTAAGAAAAATTTTAATTCAAAATCAAAAAAATATTTCCTTATATGGTGTGTTCTTTTATCGTGTAACATTTTAAGGCAATGAAACAGACTTTTAGCCTGTGATTAGCAACGAAAAAGAAGTATTACAAAAAATTGGGGCAAAACTTCGGGATTTACGTGTCGCCAAAGGATACAGTAGCCACGAAACTTTTGCTTACGACCACGACATTTCACGGGCACATTATTGGAAACTGGAAGCCGGAAGAAGTAATTTAACTATCCGCAGCTTAATCAAGGTGCTTAACATACATGGAATAAGTCTTCAGGAATTTTTTTCGAAATTGTAATTATTCTATTTTGCCCTATCTGTGGCTGAGTTATTTACCCTTAAAACACGATTGCCTAAAAATCAATAAAGACCTAACTATTTCGGGCAAGCAAGGGTTGGTCTGATTTGCTGAATTGTCACCGCTTTATAACTCGCTGTGTTAACATGATGTCATTGCCCGATAGCTTTAGCAAATAAATTCCACTGGAGAATTTGGCCATGTTTAATCCTGTAGGAGGCCACAACCCGCCATCTACCATTGTACCGGTAGCATTATACAAGGAGTAATCCAATTCCCCATGCGAACTCGATTGTAAATACAAGAAATCGCTGGTTGGATTGGGGTAGACTATATCCTCACGATGTTTTTCAGGTTCTTCTGGAATACTTTTGGCAACACAGTCACTCGAATCTGCAATAAGCACATATTTTGGTGTATTCATCACTACCCCTGTGTCGATAATCAAACAACTGCTTTGCGAATTAATTTTTAGCCAAGCCCATTTCGTTTCGCTCTTCAGGAAAATATATTCGAAGGGTAATGAATAACTGTAATTACTCGATGATAGTGGGGGAATTCCGCTAAAATAACCACTTATCTCGTATTTTGATGAACTGAACGCAAGGGTGTCTGGCATTGTAAAATAAGCGGGAGAACTGTGTACCCGATTACCGCTAACAGCCACTTTCCACCCATTAAGAAAGCTAATCGTTACCGAATTGCTAGAGTGGCTGGGGCTCGAGGAACTATTGATTTGTGCTAAAATGTCTGCTGTTTGGTCGTTATCGATATCTACATAATGTGTCACGTTGGATCTCCAAATTCCACATAGAACTGGTATATCTTTTAGATGTTTAGTCGAGTCTTCCGGAAAAACACCACTTATTAAACTATTATTTCCCATGGAGTCTGCCCAAAATATTTTTTGATTTTGAAACGAACTGGAATCAGCATAGGGAAGAACCGCACTTGCAAGGACAACTGGCATATAACTCACATTGAATAGTAGCGGGTTATTCCGATAGTCTCTTATCTCGGGTTCAACTAATTCTAAGGTGTCGTTTGGTTGTAAGAGATAAGTGTGGCTTGATTGGTCTTTCAGTTCACTGTAAGTGGGCAAACTTCCCGAAAGTGCCGGCACAAAAGCAAGCCGGTAAATGTTTTTTGAATCCATGTTCAGAAATTCTGGATAAATTTTCATCATCAAAGAATCGGGAGAACAATGCCAGCCTATTAGTAATGTGTCGGGAAGAGTCGTTAGACGATAGAGGTCTATTTCTTTGGTGTTAGAAAAAGTGGCTTGGTTAATTCCCTCAGTCGTTTTAGGTATGGCCTTGATTTTTAGCTTATATGTTCGCAGTGTTCGCAAAGCCGTTCCAGTACTATCTTTAAAATTGTTGCTGTTTATCTTGTAGCTATCCGGCGTAGACACTTGGTAGGAATACGTTTTATTGGTACCTGCCTCAGTAAAAATTAGGTCATATTTTTCATTTCGCTGCGTGCTATCTGGGCAGGAGAAATTAATGGTTATGTTATAAGAACCATCAATTTGCAGATTAGCATAAACCGTGTCCAAAACCGGAGTTTCGGTATAGTACTTATAGCTAAATGGTCCTGATAGGTTATTGTATTGCTCCGAATCATAATAAATACGAGCCATTACCACATATTTTCGCTCGCCAATTATTGGGGTTCCAAAGCAGTCGGCAGTTGCTCGAGGCAACAAGGTGTCCAAGTTAAAATCGCCCGTCGTAAATTGGGTTTGCGTAAATAACGGATTAGTTAGCTCTTCTTGAATAAGGTGCGTAGAATCTGCCGGTAGAAGGTAAAAGTATACACTGTCGGCACTTTCCGATTTTTTTGGGTATTGAGCCGCTAGCCTCCAGCGACCTTCTTCCTGTCTCGAGCTGCCCTGAATGACATTTATATCGGTTATGTGCTTTGTTCCTCCCTGACCAACTGTTTGTGGGATTACACCAACGTTATATAGGATGAGCTCGTTTACAAAAAAATTATATGCGCTGGTCGGGTGCAAATAGAGCCGCATAAACCCATACTGATAAATGCCTGCGCCTTTGGCGATTCGATAAGGCCAGTAGAAAACAACCGAGTCTGCATGATTAATCGCCGACATACTCGAGTAGTTACTTTTGTACAGCGGCACCAAGGTGTCTTGCCAATTTAGTGTTTCTGGGTCGAAACTGGCATCCTCATTCATACTCTTCACATAGCCATTTTGGACTGGCATTTCCAACGCCATATTGTAAAAGCTGTAATAATGGTTTTGTACATATGGGTCCGGACTAGTCTCTATACCATTTAAATCCAAAACACCATCGGCATCCACGTCAAAACTGTCATGGACATATGGGTTAGGGAAGAAATCAATTAATTGTTGTGCATTACCAATAAAATAGGTGTTACACAATAAGACAATGATTAACAGCAGACTTGGTTTCATTAACTTACAAGGATTTATAACATTGAAAATTAAACTTTTTTTCCTACAAATGAATTTTTTACGTGCGAGTTCCTCTGGTGATTTAAAATCAAAACTCGTTGACGTAACCAACGATTTAACCATCCTTTATAATCTTTTCCTAAATTCACCTCATTAGTTATCAACTTGATTATTCCTTTGTTATGCCAAACTCCTTCTTTTCACAAAAATTATTCATCAGCTGCGGTGCAATTGCTATTGCGCTGACTTATTTTAGCTGCGATTCTAAAAAAATGACCGATACAACCATAGCTGCTCCGGTAGCCGAAAAAATTAATAAAGACCTGATTATTCACGGCGATACCCGTGTTGACCCGTATTACTGGCTCAACGACCGCGAAAACCCCAAGGTAATTGCTTACCTCAACGCCGAAAACGATTACTTGAAGGCTACCTTAAAGCACACCGAAGCTTTTCAGAAAGATTTGTTTCAGGAAATTACCAATCGCATTGTGAAAGACGATTCCAGTGTGCCCTATTTCTTAGACGGTTACTGGTATTACTCGAAAGTTTCTGGCGAACAGGAATACCCGATTTATTGTCGTAAAAAAGGCACACAACAAGCACCTGAAGAAGTTATTTTGGATGTAAACGTGCTGGCCAAAGGCAAAAAATATTACCAAGCGGCCGGATTAGAGGTTAGCCCCAATCACAACTTATTGGTTTATGGCGAGGACACGGTAAGCCGCAGAATTTACACCTTACGGGTAAAAGACCTGAGCACCGGAAAACTACTGGCCGACAAGATTCCCGGAACAAGTGGTGATGCCTGTTGGGCGGCCGACAATAAAACACTGTTTTATGCTGTAAAAGACAAACAAACGCTGCGCGAATGCAAAATATATCGTCACGAGCTGGGCACCGACCCAAAAACCGATGTGCTGGTGTTTCACGAAAAAGACGAAACCTTTGGTGTTGGGGTGTTTAAAACCAAAAGCAAAAAATACATTGTTATTGGCTCGGGCAGCACCGTAAGTGATGAATATCAGGTGCTTGAAGCCGCCAATCCCACTGGTGCGTTTCGCATTATTCAGCCCCGCGAACGCGATTTAGAATATGGCATTGAGCACTTTGGCAACGATTTTTACATTATTACCAACCTGGGGGCTAAGAATTTTAAACTGGTAAAAACGCCAGAAACCAAGACTACCAAAGAAAATTGGGTGGATGTGGTTCCGCACCGTAGCGATGTGCTGTTGGAAGGCATGGAGCTTTTTTCTGACTTTTTGGTGCTATCGGAACGCAAAAACGGCCTTACCCAAATACGGGTAAAACGTTGGGACAATACCGCCGATTATTACATTCCGTTCAACGACCCGGCTTATGTGGCAGGTCTGGACGTAAACCCAGAGTTTAACACCAAAGAATTACGCTTCGATTATACCTCGCTGACTACACCCAATTCGGTGTTTAATTTCGACATGACCAGCAAGGAGCAAAAATTGCTAAAACAGCAAGAGGTAAAAGGCGGTTACAATGCCAATGAATATACTTCGGAAAGGCTTTATGTGCCTGCACGCGATGGTAAAAAAGTACCGGTTTCATTGGTCTATAAAAAAGGAACTAAAATAGACGGTAAAGCCCCGTTATTGCTTTATGCTTATGGTTCTTACGGCTATAGCATGGATCCGTATTTCTCTTCGGTTCGCCTTTCGCTTTTAGACCGTGGTTTTGTTTATGCCATTGCGCATATTCGTGGTGGTGAGGATCTTGGTCGCGAATGGTACGAAAGCGGTAAAATGCTAAACAAAATGAACACCTTTACCGATTTTGTTGACTGTGGGAAATATCTGGTAGCGCACAACTATGCCGCCAAAGACAAGCTTTTTGCCATGGGCGGAAGTGCCGGCGGTTTACTAATGGGTGCGGTTATAAACCTGGCCCCCGAACTGTGGAAAGGCGTAGTTGCCCAAGTTCCTTTTGTTGATGTGGTAACCACCATGCTCGATGAATCTATTCCATTAACTACTGGCGAGTATGACGAGTGGGGCAACCCCAACGAAAAGAAATATTACGACTACATGCTTAGTTACTCGCCATACGACAATGTGGTTAAAAAAGCCTACCCAAATATGTTGGTAACCACTGGTTTACACGACAGTCAGGTGCAGTATTGGGAACCCGCCAAGTGGGTAGCCAAACTCCGCGACCTAAAAACCGACAACAATACCCTTTTGATGTATTGCAACATGGAAACCGGTCACGGTGGTGCTTCGGGGCGTTTTGAACGCTACAAGGAAGTGGCTTTGGAATATGCTTTTCTGTTTGATTTGATTGGGATAAAGAAGTAACACCAAGCTCATTAACACCACAAATCCGCAATTGGGTATGCCAATTGCGGATTTTTTCGTTAAAAGACACTGGGATTGTTTTGGTGTAGCCTCTGGCTTCGCTCAGCTTTACAGGCTTTGTCTCAACTAATCCCGAAGGGATTCAACCCGAATACCCCGAATAACCAAGACTACAAGAATGCCTAGCAACCCTGAAAGGGTTGAACGTCTTCCACATTCAACCCCCTTCAGGGTTGTGAAATACAACTATCATTCATCAGCTATTTGTGTTGAATCCCTTCGGGATTCCCTAGTCTGACAACCGTGCGCGTGCAAGTTCTAGCTTGACCCAGTAAGTCGTAGAAATAAATTTATTGGCATTGAGCGCAGCGCCTTGTTAAACTGGGTTTAATCCAACCCAAGCGTGGGGGCTAAATGGCCTTTACTCAAAATTAACCATCCGCGGACCATCAAAAATTCCTTACTTTTATTTCTCACCTTAAATTCCCTCATTATGAAAACCCTCCTTGCAGTCTTATTGTTTTGGCCGATGGCTTTTTTCGGCCAATTTTCTGATGACTTTGCTGATCGTAATTTTTCTTCAAACCCCGATTGGATTGGCATTGCCAATGGATTCGAAATAGACAGTAGTTTTCGCCTTCACCTAAATGCAGTAGATACTTTGGGTTCGGCTTGGCTAGCAACCAAGAGCAGAGTCACAACTAATACGGAATGGCAGTTTTCGGTAATACTGGGTTTCAATCCTTCTTCGGCCAACTTGGCACGGGTATATTTAGTGACTGATAATCCCAATTTGAGCGATTCACTTCATGGCTATTTTGTTCAACTGGGTGGCACTGCTGACGAGGTAAGTCTTTACCGTCAAGATGGGCTGGCTAAGACAAAAATTATTGATGGCTTGGATAAACTGCTTGACCACAGTCAGAATTCAATTGACGTAAAAGTTACCGTAAACAATAAAGCCGGCTGGGAATTGTGGGTAGATACTTTGCAAAATCAAAACTACATATCACAAGGCATTGCAACAGATTCAAGCTATTCCAATTCGGGATATTTTGGGGTGTATTGCCTCTTTACCCAAACGCGAGCCAACAAGTTTTGGTTTGATGATTTTTGGGTGGACGGCGAGGTTGAAAACATCCGGCCAAAGATTGTTAATGCCGAAACTTCCGGTCTGGACACAGTAAACCTAGTTTTTAGCGAACCTTTGGATTCGTTAAGTGCAGCAAATCTGGCCAATTATAGGTTACTTCCCGATAGCATACTGCCGGAAAAAGTCTTGGCCAATGGACAAAACGTAACTTTGGTTTTTAGTGAGCAAAAAAATGGCTCACCTGTTTCTTTGAGCCTGCATTCGTTGGCCGACCTCAACGGGAACCCAATAAACGACACGGTTGTTAATCTTCGCTTTTGTCAGCCGGAAACTGTCGAACCGCTCGATGTAATTATTAACGAGCTCCTTCCCGACCCCACGCCAGTAGTGGGTTTACCCGATGTCGAGTTTGTTGAACTTTATAATCGGTCTGGTAAAATTTTAAACTTATCCGATATTAAGCTGGGTAACTCTCAAAGCCGGTTATCATTATCCAAACGTTGCTTCCTTCCCAATGAATACCTAATTGTCTGTGGCAAAGGCGATAGCATATTATTGGCTTCATTTGGCTCGGTTGTAGCCATTGACAACTGGGTGGCGTTAAATAATAGTGGAGACAGCGTTGGCTTATATAACCCACAAGATTCGGTTATTCATTTGGTAAATTATAACCTGAACTGGCATACGGAAGCTGTCAAAAGAAATGGCGGCTGGAGTTTGGAATTGATAAATCCCGATGAAACCTGCAAAGAGGCTTTAAACTTCAGCTCTTCGATAACTGTTTTAGGCGGAACACCCGGAACGGCAAACAGTGTTTTTAGTCCTGTTCCCGATACTCTAGCGCCAAAAATTGTGGCATCCCGACTGAAACATGACACTATAAACATTGAATTCAACGAGTCTATTTCTTTGGGCTCGGTGTCAATTTGGCCACCTGAAATTGGCATAAGTACTACAACAATTACCTATACCCGCTTAGAAATAAAGTTTGCTGCCAATTCCCTACCCGAAAAATTGGGGGCAATTATCGCCGGGTTTTCCGATTGTCTAGGCAATGCAATGGGCACCGACACCCTTTGGTTTTATTCGTATCAAAGTCCTAAACCCAGCGATTTAGTAATAAACGAGTTAATGATTGATCCAAATCCTTCAATTGGCTTGCCCGTGGCTGAATACATTGAGCTTTTTAATCGAACAGATTCAGCTTTAAGTTTGTCCAATTGCCAATTAAATCAGGTAAAATTGCCTGAAAACACTGTTATCTCGGCAAAAGGACTTTTAGTGCTTTGCGATTTAAATGCGGTTAGTTCCTTTCCCGTATCCATTCCGGTTTTGGGCTGTTCTTTTGGTGGTTCATTTTTAACCAACGAGCACAAAGATTTGCTTCTGCTAAATCCTACCGGCGATACAATAAGCCGAGTGAATTATAACCAAAGCTGGTTTAATGCCGGTGACCCAAAAGCTAATGGCGGGTACAGTTTGGAGCTAAAAAACTCGTTTTTACCCTGCGAAAACAGCAAGCAGCTGTGGCAGTTTTCAGAAAATGAATTGGGCGGAACGCCTGGGCAGCCAAATTCCGTTACACCCGTTGATTTTGAACCAGACTTGGAACATCAGTTTACATTTTACCAAAAGGATGAATTGCGTTTTTCCTTCAATATGCCCATTACAAATGCTGGAAATTGGGAAGTTGAAGGTTCGCCACAAAATTCGGTTTTTACAGGAAATCCCGATGTCAATTTTGTACTGCTAAAATCTCAACTTCCTGAAAGCGGTTCGGTGACCGTTACAGCCGATTCTGTATTTGGCTGCTTTTCAGCAGATTATCGTTCCTTTCAGTTCGAAATATCGACTCCACAAACTGCCGCCGGACGGGTTGTTATAAACGAACTGCTCTACGATCCGGTAGGTGATGAAGCCGATTTTGTGGAATTATACAACAACTCCAACAGTTTTGTGACTTTAAATCAATTATCTATTTCGAACAAATTCCCTGTCGAGGCAACAGATGTTATGCATATCGACAGCCTTGGCTTACTACTAGAACCCTACGAATATTTGGTGTTGACCACTGATTGCGAATCGGTTAAAAAGCAGTTTCCGCAAACCAAAACTACTCGGGTATTCGAAATGAATTTACCCAATTTCCCAAATACTAACGGAAATGTGGTGTTCTGTGATAGTACATTGCATCCGATGGCAATTTTTCCTTATTCCGACAACTTACACAACACCCAATTACACCAAACCGAAGGTGTGTCATTGGAACGTGTTGAAGCCAGCGAAGCAGCAACTAAGCCCGAAAACTGGACGTCAGCTAGCGCCAATGCAGGTTTTGCTACTCCGGGCTACTTAAATTCGGCAAATGCAACAGAAATAGCAGCCGATGGAATGGTTCTTTCTTCCGAAGTAATTAGCCCAAACAGTGATGGTGTAAACGATGAATTGATAATCAATTTTTGGTCGAAAAACGTAGAAAGTAGTCTAACCATTGAGGTGTTTACGGCTGATGGGCTTCCTTTAAACACCATTTGTAAACAGCAAACCATTGGCAATCATGCCCAATTTAGTTGGCTAGCGAAATCAGCAGCCGGCTCGCCTGTTCAAAGTGGCATTTACATTCTTTATGCTGAATTATTTAATGGAGAAACCGTTGAAAAAAGTTACAAGAAAACGGTGGTGGTAAGTCGGTAAAACTGAACTAAAAGTTGATAAAAAGAAAACGGCGGGACCTCTCCCGCCGTAATTCACCTTTACACTAAACTAAACCTTACTTATGAACTATAATTTTACCTCGAGACAAATGTAAACTCAATATTTGTATTTGCAAATAAAATCGTAGTTTTTTTCGATAAAAGTTCATTTCTTGAGCAGCGGTAAGGTTTTGCCTTTGTCGCAGGTTTTGGCCAATTGGCCGAAACCAAGTTCATTTGGTCTAAACATTGGCTTGTTTGTCCGAAAAATTTCACCTCTTCATTTTCATTTTTACGGTCGCAACATTCTTCGTTTGACAACTAATAGTTCAGTTTTAGCATAACGCCATGCTTTTCTATGGCCTATTTTGACCCCAGTGCGTGCTTATAGGCAATTAGCGTCCGTTCTCGGGCAAATGCATGATCAACAATTGGTTTTGGATAGTTGTTTTCGTTCCATTCTGGCACCCATTTTTGGATATAGTTGTTTAGTGGGTCGAATTTTTGAGCTTGTAATGCCGGGTTAAAAATTCGAAAGTAAGGCACTGCATCACAACCTGAACTTGCCGCCCACTGCCACCCACCAACATTACTGGCCAAATCAAAATCCAGCAATTTTTCGGCAAAATAGCGTTCGCCCCATCGCCAATCAATAAGTAAATGCTTGGTTAAAAAGCTGGCTACAATCATCCGAACCCGATTGTGCATAAATCCAGTTTGGTTTAGTTCTCGCATGCCAGCGTCTACTATTGGGTAACCCGTTTGTCCGACACACCAAGCACCAAATTCTGTTTCATTATTCCGCCAATTTACCTGCTCGTATTGAGGTTTAAAGGCTTGGTTTGCCGAGTGTGGGGAATGCCACAAAATCATTTGGTAAAACTCGCGCCATATCAATTCGCTAAGCCAGCTAAAATTATGTTCCTTGGCAACTTGTGCCAATTGCCGAATGGATACGGTGCCAAAACGAAGATGTACACTTAGTCGCGAAGTGCCTGCCAATGCTGGGAAATCTCTGGTTTTATGATAGGTTTTTATTACCTCCAAATTAACTTCCCGGGTTGGTGTGGTTATGGCCGAGGACAAAAAACCCATATCAGCTAGGCTGGGCATATAACTTGGTTTAACTGGCAAAAGGTTGTGAAAATACTTTTCAGCGGGATACGGCTTCAAGTAAAAATCATTGAGTTTGGCCAGCCATTTGGTTCGGTATGGGGTAAATACTGTGTGTGGTTTTCCGTCGTCTTTGGCAATTTCATTTTTTTCGAAAATTACGTGGTCTTTTATGCGATTAAAGGCAACGTTCTTTTTGGCCAATATCCTCTCAATGGCTTCGTCCCGGGTTCGGGCATAAGGTTCGTAATCCTCGTTGGTAAAAACTACTTTCAGCGACACTAGTTCAGTGCTAAGTTGTTCGAAGGCTTGTATTGGTGTGCTATAGAAAACACGAAGACTGCTGCCCAATTGCTCCAACTCAGTTTTTAACCGACTTACTTCCTGATGAATAAACGTAACCCGGGCATCCTGCTGGTTATCTAGTTTGTCGAGAATATTTTGGTCGAAAATAAAAATTGGAAGCACCGAATGGCCCGAAGTTAATGCCCTAAATAACCCCGCATTGTCTTCGAGCCGAAGGTCGCGCCTAAACCAAAATACCGCTACACCCATTGTTGTTTCCATTTTTAACTATACGCTAAAATGGGTCTTAACGGTTGGCCAACATATTTTAAACCATTCGGTAAACTGTTCTGGCGTTTTTTCTAGCAAATGGTCAACTTCGCTCGCAGCAATATATTGATAGTCTTGAACTTCAACCTGGTTTAACGCTGGTTTTGCGTCAGAAAGTCCAAATAAGACGTGGTCGAATTCGTGTTCTGTAAGTCCCTGGTCGAGTTCTGCTTTGTAAATAAAAGAAAACACCTGTTTCAACTCACAATTCAAGCCTATTTCTTCCTGCAATCGACGGTGTGCCGCTGCTAAAGTATTTTCTCCCGGCCTAGGGTGGCTGCAGCAGGTATTGGTCCACAAGCCCGGACTGTGGTATTTTTCTCTGGCTCTTTGTTGTAGCAACAACTCGCCAGCTGAGTTGAATATGAAAACGGAAAACGCCCGGTGCAACAAAGCTTCCCGGTGGGCTTTAAGCTTCTCCTCAGTTCCTAATTCTAGGTCGTTCTCATCAACCAGTATTACTCGTTCGGTGTTCATTGAAGCAAAGTTACGTGTTGCCTTAGTTTCATCTTCGCAATTGTCGAATAAGGTTCGTATTTTTGTTTTATTGCATTAGCCTAAACTTAAAGAAGCCATGTCTTTACAATTTATACACGATAACAAAGGCAATACCACTGGGGTTTTTATCCCTATAGATGATTGGCAAACATTAAAGGCAAAATACGCGGACTTGCAAAATGAAGAAGCCACTGCCGAAGCAGGGTTATCCAATTGGCAAAAACAAATTATTGACACTCGGTTAAGTGACTATTACAAGAATCCTTCAGCGGTTAACGATTTCGACAAAACCATTGACGATCTTGAAAGAAATTTATGAGTTATGCCCTTGTAAGTCGGCAAGAAGTTGCTGTAGATCTTGTTGCTGCCACGGATTTTTATCGCCTTATTTCTCCTAAACTTGCCAAGCAATTCCTGTTACGCATCCGCGAAGCAAAAACTTATATTTCTCAATACCCATTGGCTTTTCAAATTAAACACAATGGTGTTCGAACCCTGCTGTTAAAGCAGTTTCCATATCACATTCACTATGTCGTTGATGATGGAAGACAACAAATCGTAATCTTGGCAATAATTCATGCCTATAAAAACCCTCGCGATTATTCAACTCGCTAAGGTCGTTGCAGTTCAAATTCTATTTTTCATTTCTTCTGGACAAAACTATTTTTTCGTAAATTACTCCTTCAATTTCAAGTAGTTATGGAAGCAATAGTAAAAATGAATAAGTGGGCCAATGCGCATACTTCTATTGTGCTAGATGCCCTTCGAATTGGTTTGGGTGCTTTTCTTTTTTGGAAAGGCATGCAGTTTTCCAGTCAAACGGATGTACTGGTAAAACTAATGCAGCCCAGCGACCCAATGGCGGCAACCATTATTATAGCCCATTACATCGCCATGATTCACTTAGCTGGGGGTGTGCTGGTAGCATTAGGCTTGCTTACCCGGTTATCTTTACTGCTTCAATTGCCTGTAATAATTGGCGCAGTAGCCATAAACTTTACCGGAATAATGAACATTGACAACCTGTTACAGGCCTTAGCTGCATTATTGCTTTCTGGCTTTTTTCTAGTTGTTGGCTCTGGAAAACACTCGGTTGATTACTCGGCCAAGATGAACATGTGATGCCCTAGTTGGTTTTCTTAACCAAAAAGTACGCGTGTTCCTTGTCAAAATCGAAATCGGCCAGTTTAGTTTTAGGTATAATAAATGTTTGCGGTTGATTAGTAACCGCAAGAACTTGTAGTGCCTCTTTTTTCTTTAAAACAGATATTGGCATTTTAAAATCAGCATCAACACCCGTCCATTGCACTGTAAGTTCAATGTTTTTACCTTTTTGTTCGGCAGTATAACTCAACACCGGTGGTTTGGCTTTGTGCAAGTATTGGTTGAATAACCAGGTGTAATCCTTGCCCAATTTTTGGTTGATGTAAGCCACCAACTCGGTTGTAGAAACTGTTTTGTTTCTAAAATCACGCTGAATGTCTTTAATGGTTTTAAACCAAAGCGCATCGTTATTTACTTGCCAGCGCAGGGTGTGCAGCATCAATGCTCCTTTGTAATACATGTCGCCAGAGCCTTCGTTGTTGACACCGTATTGGCCAATAACCGGAATGTCGTTTTGAACCCGGTATTTCCAAGAATTACAATATTTTAAAGCAGTATCGGCTCCATTCATGCACTCCACATAAAGAGCTTCAGAATAGGTGCAAAAACCTTCGTTTATCCACATGTCGGCAATGTCGCTCATGCCCACACTGTTTCCCCAGTATTCGTGTCCAGTTTCGTGAATGATGATGTAGTCGAAATTCAGTCCTAAAAACGACATGTCTCTGCCCAAATATCCTTTTTTATACTGATTTCCATAGGCGATGGCGCTTTGGTGCTCCATGCCCAAATAAGGCGACTCTACCAAGGCAAAGCCGTCTTTAGGAAAGGGATATGGGCCCAGAAATTTCTCGTAACAATCGAACATGGGTTTAACCTGTTGAAACTGCTTTTTGGCTTTTTCGAGGTTATATTCCAACACATAATAATCAAGGTCGTACTCACCTTCGCTGCCGGTATACATGTCCTTAAAATGAACATATTTACCAATGTATAGCGACACGTTATAGTTGTTGATTGGGTAATTTACTTTCCAGTTGTAGGTGGTTTTGCCACCCTCTAAAACAAACTCGCTTTCCAGATTTCCGTTACTTATGGCCATTAATCCCTTTGGCACTGTAATGCCAATGTGCATGCTATCGGGCTCATCATATAAGTGGTCTTTGTTGGGCCACCAAATACTTGCCCCTATTCCCTCGCACGAAACACCAATCCAAGGATTTCCGTTTTCATCCTTTTTCCAGTCGAAGCCGCCGTCCCAGGGTGCTCGCTTGGCAATGGTTGGTTGTCCCTCGTATTCAATATTTACCTCAAACATTTTCCCCGTTTGCACTGGCGAATTGCCGGAAACCCAAATTACATTTCCCTCTCTTTCAAAATTTAAAGCCACCCCGTTTTCATCGTAAATCTTATTTACCGTTAGGTTACTAAACAAATCGAGTTGAATGCGTTGCTTTTCTTCGTTTACCAGCTGCTTCATGTGAGCCGAAACCGTTCCTTTTATGTATTTGTTGTCGGGGTTTACCTCAACGTCCAACTCGTAATAAGTAACATCGTAATTGGTGCGCTCCGGACGTAATCCGCCTCGTAGGCTGTCAGCACGGGTAAATGTGTCTTGTGCAATGGTGGCGTTACCGGCGGCTAACAGGCCTAATAAAACGAGAATTTTGTTCATTTCTATGGCTTTTCTGGTAGCATAGATAGCTTTTTACGGTTTTACTAGCAAACATTTTGGGGTGAATGGTAACCTGACTCTGGCCCACGGTTTAAACCGTGGGTTATAGGGTTAATCATTTTCCGAATCATTCGATAAGCCATAAAGTTTTAAAAATTCATCGAATTCCTGCTGCGATGATTTTTTTGCATGGTGTGCCTTCTGGCCTTTGATATAACAAAACACTCGGTCTAAAACCGATTCGCTAATAGAAAATGCTGCATACCCCGTTTGCCAAGCAAACTTTGCCGATGTCAAGTTGTTTTGGTTGATGAAATGCGAGCTACTTCCTTTCATTTGCTTAATAACCTCGGCAATCGATTTCTGCGGGTTTAATAAAAACAGGCAATGAACGTGGTCGGGCATGCCATTGATAATACGCACCGGGCAACCCATTTCTATTAATTGGTTGCGGATATAGTCATGAATTGCTTTTTCAGCCGCGGGGATGATTAACGGTTGCCGAAATTTTGTTGCCCAGATGGCATGAATCCATAGTTTGTTGTACGAATGAGGCATGGGTATTCATTGGTTTAAACCGTTGAAACGGTTAGGGTTTTTAATTGTATCCTTTTCCCGGTCGCCCCGGGTTTAAACCCGGGGCGATGGGAAAAGCGAATCGGTTTTGTTAATGGTTTTAACCATTTTCATGAAGTTAAAATAGGTTTTTTCATTGCATTAGCAAAACAATTGCTATATCGCCCCGAATCATGCACATTTGTGCATTGACACCGCAAAGCCACATGCAAACCGTTGAAGAGCAATTAAAAACTTTACCCCATAAACCGGGGGTTTACCAGTATTTCGATGCCAACGAAACCTTACTTTATGTTGGCAAGGCTAAGAATTTGAAAAAACGGGTTTCAAGCTATTTCAACAAAACCCACGACAGTGCCCGGCTAAACATGTTGGTAAGGCGCATTGCCGACATAAAATATATTATCGTTGATACCGAATTAGACGCGCTGCTGCTAGAAAACAACCTGATAAAAACCCAACAGCCGCGGTACAACATTAACCTGAAAGACGACAAAACCTATCCTTGGCTTTGTATTAAAAACGAACGGTTTCCACGCATATTCAGCACTCGGCGGGTAATAAAAGATGGCTCGGCATATTTTGGGCCCTATGCCTCGGTTCGCGCCATGAAAACCCTGTTGGAGTTTAGCCGGCAATTGTTTAAAACGCGAACCTGCAATTATGCGTTAAGCAAGGAAAATATTGAAAAAGGCAAATTCCGGGTCTGCTTGGAATACCACATTGGCAATTGCCTTGGCCCATGCGAGGGCAAACAAAGCGAAGACGACTACAACGAAAACATAGCCGCTCTAAAGGAAATCATCAAAGGCGAAATTGGTCAGGTAACCCGTGCTTTAAAAGACGAAATGCACCAATTGGCTGCCAACTTGCAATACGAGCGAGCCAACTTGCTAAAAGAAAAATTGCAGGCCTTGGAATTATACCAGGCTAAGTCAACCGTGGTAAGTCCCACTATTGGCCGGGTCGATGTGTTTTCTATTATTGACGACAAGGACTCTGCTTATGTAAACTACCTGCGGGTAGCCAACGGCTGCATTTTTCAGAGCCACACCATTGAAGTAAAAAAGAAACTCGATGAAACCAAGCCTGAAATATTAGAGTTGGCAATTATAGAACTTCGTACCCGTTTCGAAAGCGATACCAAAGAAGTGTTGATTCCGGTAGAATTGGATCTAGAAGAAGTTGGTTTTACCCTTACCATCCCGCAGCGTGGCGACAAGAAAAAACTGCTGGATCTATCCGAACAAAACGCCCGTGGTTTTTTGGTAGACAAGTTAAAACATGAAAAAATTGTAGACCCCGAACGGCACAGCAAACGCATTTTAGAACAAATGCAGCGCGACTTGCGACTTACGGAACCACCGGTGCACATTGAGTGTTTCGATAACTCAAACATACAGGGCACCAACCCTGTTTCTGCTTGCGTGGTGTTTAAAAATGCCAAACCCAGCAAAAAAGATTACCGACATTTTAACATTAAAACCGTTGAGGGCCCTGATGACTTTGCTTCGATGGAAGAAGTTATCCAACGTAGATACAGCAGACTGTTGCAAGAGGGCGAACCTTTGCCACAGCTTATTGTGGTCGATGGTGGAAAAGGCCAACTTGGCGCTGCGCTAAAAAGCCTAGAACTGCTCGGTTTACGTGGAAAGATTGCCATAATTGGCATTGCCAAACGCTTGGAAGAGTTGTATTATCCCGGCGACCCGCTTCCGCTCTACCTCGACAAAAAATCGGAAACACTTAAAATAATACAGCAAATGCGCGATGAAGCGCACCGCTTTGGCATTACCCATCACCGCAACCGCAGGAGCAAAGGAGCCATTTCATCGGAACTTGATGACATCAAAGGCATTGGCGACAAAACCAAAGAAAAACTCTTTAAGCATTTCAAAACGCTAAAAGCCATTCGGCAAGCTGCTTTAGATGAGCTAAGTGCGGTTATCCCAGCCAAGCAGGGGAAATTAGTTTGGGAGTATTTTAATGCCGCGATTGGGGCGGATTGAGGAGTTTAACGAGTGGTTAGTGGCGACATTCTCCAAACTTGAAACTGCCTGCTAGAAATTAACTTTTAAATGGCAAACCAAATTATGGACTTAGGACTGATAATTAGAAAGGAAGTGTTAGCAACATCGCTAATTGTTGAAGGTTTGACTTCTGCTTTTCTTTCTACACTTCTTGGCGTCAAGGATTATACTAACTCTAGGACACTTGGTAACAAAGGTGGCTCACTTTCTTTTAATCAGAAAATTGACTTGCTAATTGAAATTGGTGCGTTATCAAAAGACGACAGGAATAAGTTTCAAGCATTTATGGAAATACGGAATCAGTTTATTCATAATCTCTCAGCAACAACCTATGAAAAATGTTTTGCAGCTACCGGCGGAACTGACAAATATTTACTCAAAACATATCCGCAAGCTCAAAATATTAGTCGTGAAAAACAGTTAGAGGCGACTACAAGAGATTTAGGCAATGACATTGCTCAGCTGACAGTCGCATTAACAAAAAGCGTTGAGGAAAAAATCAAAAAAGATGTTGAGGTAGCCATTGCAAAAAAATCACAACAAGCCTTCCTTGACTCTATAAAACAAGTCAAAACCTCTCTTGACGATTACTTTGACAAAGAAATTGCAAAGAGCCCGACATATAACACAAAGAGGCTAAAAGGTTTTGGAACAGAAATAAGTAACATGCTTTTCCTGCTTTGGAAGAAAAATTTTGACAAGCTAAATACAAAGGAAAATGACGGTGTGTCTAGTAAAGTTGGCGGAAAAGTATCAGAGGACCAAACTCCGAAAGTGCAGCAACGCAAGAGCTAAGAGCCCAGTTATGCGTCCTCGCTACGTCTGATTTAGCAGGCGTCTCGCCTTTTTAATTTGAAAGAACTCACGCCGGAGGCCTTGTTTTACCTGGCGTAGCGAGGACGCAACGCCAAACGCAGAGATTCTTCGCTGCACTCAGAATGACAGCAAACATCATCATCTGCACCAATCCGCGAAATCTGCGGGAAAGAAAATCTACGACAGCTTATCCGCCAAAATCCGCATCTCAACAACTGGCGAAATCCGCTCGTAAACACAGTTGTACACCGCTTCGCAAATGGGAATATCTACTTGAAAACGCTTGTTGATTTCCATTACCGATTTTACGGCGTAGTAACCCTCGGCCACCATGTTCATTTCAAACTGTGCCGATTTTACCGAATACCCGCGGCCAATCATCGCGCCAAAAGTTCGGTTTCTGGAGAATTGCGAATAAGCGGTTACCAATAAATCGCCTAGGTAAGCCGATGATTTAACATCGCGGTGGATGGGGTGGACCGCATCCACAAAGCGCTCTATTTCTTGAATAGCGTTGCTAATAAGCACCGCCTGAAAGTTGTCGCCATAACGCAAGCCGTGACAAATACCAGCCGCAACAGCATAAACGTTTTTTAAAACCGCTGAGAGTTCGGTGCCAAAAAGGTCGTCACTGGTGGTGGTTTTTATGTAGCGGCAAGCCATTACATCAGCCATCATCCGTGCATTGTCAGTGTTTTGACAAGCCAAGGTTAAGTAAGAAAGCTTTTCAAGCGCAACTTCCTCAGCATGACAAGGGCCACAAATAATCCCAATGTTTTCGTAAGGAACCCGAAACTGCTTGTGGAAATAACGAGCAGGAATAGCACTGTACTCGGGAACAATACCTTTTATAGCCGAGAAAATAATTTTCTTATCCAGCCCTTCAATGGGGTAATCTTTAAACAACTCGAAGATAAAGGCCGAGGGCGTTGCCATAATCAACACGTCCGATGAATCGATAACCTTTTTAAGGTCACTTTGCAGCGTAATTCGGCTTAGCTCTAGCGTTGCCGATTGCAGGTAATTGGGGTTATGACCAAACTTGTTGATGTAATCGATGGCTTCGGTATTACGCATCCACCAGTTTACATTGTCCAGGTTGTTAGTCAATATTTTAACAATAGCAGTAGCCCAGCTACCCCCACCTATTACCCCGTATGTTAGTTCTTTGGTCAATCCTTGTGATTTTAGTCAAACAATTGTTGATGCGATAGTCACACAATAGTAGAAACAATTGTGTGACGACTTATGACAATTGTATATTAATTCGACCTTTCAGGTCTCATTTGCGGAAAAAACAACACATCCTGAATAGAAACCTGTCCGGTAATTAGCATGGCCAAACGATCTATTCCAATTCCAATACCTGATGTTGGTGGCATGCCGTATTCAAGCGCGCGTAAAAAGTCGTAATCAATAAACATGGCTTCGTCATCGCCACGCTCCATTAGTTTTACCTGCTCTTCAAATCGCTCACGTTGGTCAATCGGGTCGTTTAACTCGCTGTAGGCGTTGGCAATTTCTTTTCCGTTTATCATCAACTCGAAACGTTCTACCAAACCTTCTTTTTCGCGGTGTTTCTTGGTAAGCGGGCTCATCTCAACCGGATAATCGGTAATAAAAGTTGGTTGAATGTAGTGGTGCTCACACTTTCCGCCAAAAATTTCGTCAACCAACTTGCCTTTGCCCATGCTTGGGGTGGTTTCAATGTGCAGTTTTTTACAAACCTCACGCAAGCCATCTTCGTCCATGGTGCTTACATCAAAACCAGTGTGTTCTTTAATTGCATCGAAAATGCTTACGCGCTTAAATGGCGCTTTAAGGCTAATAGTGTTTTCACCAATAGTCACTTCGGCAGTTCCATTTACTGATGTAGCCACCTTTTCAAGCATTTGCTCGGTAGTTTCCATCATCCAGATGTAGTCTTTGTAGGCTACGTAAAACTCAAGTATGGTAAACTCCGGGTTGTGCGTGCGGTCCATCCCTTCGTTACGGAAGTTTCGGCTAAACTCATAAACCCAGTCAAATCCACCAACAATAAGTCTTTTCAGGTATAATTCGTTAGCAATCCTTAGGTATAACGGAATATCTAAAGCGTTGTGGTGCGTCATAAACGGACGAGCCGTTGCCCCGCCGGGAATGCTTTGCAAAACTGGCGTGTCTACTTCTAGTCCTCCTCTTTCGTTCAAAAACTCACGAATGGCATTTACCATTTTCGTGCGTTTTACAAACGTTTCTTTAACGCCAGGAGTAACAATTAAGTCGGCATAACGCTGGCGATAACGGAATTCCGGGTCGCTAACAGCGTCAAACACATTGCCTTCGTCGTCGGTTTTTACCACCGGAAGTGGTTTTAGCGATTTTCCAAGTAGGGTGAGCTCAGTAACGTGAACCGAAAGTTCTCCAACCTGCGTTCTAAAAGCAAAGCCCTTGATGCCAATAAAATCGCCAATGTCCATCAGCTTTTTAAAAACATCATTGTAAAGTACTTTGTCTTCAGTTGGGCAAATTTCATCGCGGTTCAGGTAAATCTGAATTCTGCCAGAGCTATCTAGTAGTTCGGCAAAACTAGCTTTACCCATAATTCGACGGCTCATGAGACGACCAGCCAAACACACCTCCGTAAATTTTTCCGGATGGGTGTCAAATTCTTGCTTTATGGTTGCAGCATAGGCATTAACAGGAAACAATGGGGCTGGATACGGGTCTATACCAAGCTCCTTCAACTTCATCAACGATTCTCTCCGTAAAACTTCCTGTTCGCTCAAGGTGGCTACAATGCTCATATTATCTGAAAAATTTGCGCAAAGATATTGTTTTTATCTACGATGGGTTTATACTATATCGGTGAAGTATTCGTTAAGACCACTCTCCTTTTAAAACCTTGACTATATTTGCGCTCGCATGAATGAAGCAATGAAAAGCCATGTGGCGGCTTTTACCAGCCACTTAGAAACCGCGCTAACCATTGGGCGGGCTAACACGTTTGTCCCTACACGCAAGGATTTCCAGAACATTATTATTACTGGCCTTGGCGGCTCGGGTATTGGTGGGAAAATTATTTCACAGCTAATTGCCGACAGTTGCACGGTACCAGTCTACGTGAACAACGACTATAAACTACCTGTTTTTGTTAATGCAAAATCGTTGGTTATTGCGTGTTCCTACAGTGGAAATACAGAAGAAACACTTTATTCGGTAGAACAAGCACTTACTGCTGGTGCCGAGGTGTTCTGTGTTTCATCGGGTGGCAAATTAATTGATTTAGCCAACGAAAAAAGTCTCGGTTTTATTCAGGTTCCAGCTGGATATCCGCCCCGAGCGGCATTTGGCCTGTCGTTTCCCCAGCTTTTCTTCGCTTTAAATAAATACGGCTTTGTTACTGACGAATTCCAGATTGTTCTGGAAAACACCATTACGATGCTCAACTCGGGCGAAGAAGAAATAAAACACGAGGCTTATAACCTGGCCGAGAAATTGGTGGGCAAAACCCCTGTTTTATATGCCGAAGCAAATTTTGAAGGCGTTGCCATTCGTATTCGTCAGCAATTGAACGAAAATAGCAAGGTGCTTTGTTGGCACCACATTTTGCCCGAAATGAACCACAACGAATTAGTTGGATGGGCAGGTGGTAGCGAAGATGTTGCCGTTATTTTGATTCAAAACGAAAGCGACTTTTACCGTACAAAAGAACGTTTTGCCTTTTCGAAAAACGTTTTCAAAAACTATACCTCAACCATTATCGACCTGTTTTCCCAAGGCGACTCTAACTTAATGCGAACACTTTACTTGGTTCACCTTACCGATTGGACAAGTTGTTACCTCGCCGATTTAAAAGGTGTTGATGCCGTTGAAATTGCGGTCATTAATGCACTGAAGTCGAGGCTGGCTGAGTTTTAAGTTAATGAGAAACGTTGTTTTTGAACATTTAGGGCTAATCGATTACCAAAAGGCTTGGGATTACCAGGAAAGATTGTTTGCTGTATCGGTTGCTTTAAAAATGCAAAACCGAAACGAACCTGATGCGCAAAAACACACTCTTCCAGAAAACCGCTTAATTTTTTGTCAGCACCCGCACGTTTATACGCTTGGAAAAAGCGGGCACGAGGAGTATTTGCTGCTTGACGAGCAGGCCTTAGCCGAAAAAGAAGCCACTTTTTATAAAATTAACCGCGGGGGCGATATAACTTATCATGGGCCAGGTCAAATTGTGGGTTACCCCATTTTCGACTTAGATCAGTTCTTCACCGACATTCACCGCTATTTAAGAACGCTAGAAGAGGCGGTTATTTTAACCCTTGCCGAATATGGAGTTAAGGCCGGTCGGATAAAAGAGTATACCGGTGTTTGGATTGATTGGGAGAATGCCGAAAAGGCGCGAAAAATTTGTGCGCTCGGTGTAAAATGCAGCCGTTGGGTCACCATGCATGGTTTTGCTTTCAATGTAAATACCGACCTGAATTACTTCGACAACATCATTCCTTGTGGCATAAAAGATAAAGACGTGACTAGCCTTTCGCGCGAATTGGGACGAACGGTAGACGTGGCCGAAGTGGAAGAAAAATTAAAAATTAATCTGGCCAATCTGTTCGATTTCGATTTTAGCAACTAGCCTTCACTTCTCGTCTTGAACCTTGTTGTGTTGAAAACATCTTTGCGCTGTACCTGCGTTATGATAAGCTTAATATACCTTTGTTTTTATTAGTGAATCTTTATCTCTGGTAAAAGAATTGGCTGTTAACTTGATTTTGATAAATCAAAAGCTTTAATTTGACCTTGAGATAGTTGAATTACATAGCTATAGAACAGAGTATTAACCATAAATTCTTTACCCCTCCACTATGTTAAACAAACGCATTTTAGTTCCAACCGACTTTACTGGTGTTGCAGATACGGCAATTATTCATGCCACACACTCGGCTAAAGCCATCGATGGAGAAGTTTGGTTATTGCATATTGTTGAGCCCGGGGCAGACAAATCAGTAGCCAACGAAAAGCTTCAAGTTGAAATTGATTTGGTAAAATCCATTTCGCCAGATACTCATGTTGAAGTAATTATTCGCGAAGGTTCAATTTTTGAAGATATTACCACCTGCGGTAAAGAAATTGGCGCTCACCTTATTTTTATGGGAACCCATGGAGTAAAAGGCTTTAAGCAGTTTGCAACCGGAAGTATCGCGCTTAAAGTGGTAACCGGCTCGGTGGTGCCTTTTGTCATTGTTCAGGATCGTCCGCTAGAACGCGGTGGTTATTTTGACATTGTTGTGCCAATGGGTCTTCATAAAGAGGCCAAACAAAAATTGGTAAACGTGGCCAACATTGCCCGTTATTTCAACTCTACCATTCACATCATTACACCCGATGAGAAAGATGAGTTTTTGGGCAACACGGTTAAATTAAACCTGAAATACACCAAAAACTTCTTTGACGAACGTGATATTCCTTACACTGTGCACATTTGCAAGCACGGCAGCGGAACCAAGTTTGCACACGATATTTTAGAATATTCTCAAGAAATCAATGCCGATTTAATCTGTATTATGAATCACCACGAAAGCGGTATTCTTAACATTCTTGGGCCATCACTAGAGCAGGTTTTAATTACCAACGAAGCCAAAATTCCGGTTATGTTGGTAAACAGAAAATCGACCTCAATTAATGTTGGGGGTTTCCAGCAGTAACGGCCCGTAGTTTTCTGGATTAAGTACCTTTTCCTTTATTTGCTGAAGCCTGACCAATTTATTTGGTCGGGCTTTTTTGCGCGCATAATCGGTGTGGAAAACGTGTTCCGACAAGAACCGAATCTGAATTTTGTCCCACTCCAGCAGATTGGTCACGTAGCCGCGTTCCAGCAATTCTTGTCCCAGCGAGTCGGCTATTTCGTGAAACTGGTCAGAACCTAGGTAAAAAAGGTCGGCATCGCACAAAATTTTCTCCAAATGCGTTTTGGGTTGTTGTGGTACCCTAGTAGCCAAAATAAGCGCTGTAATGATGGCTATTTGCTTGTCGCTATAACCAAAGTTGGGCAAAATCATTTTCGCAATGTTGGCACCAATATCTTCATTACGCTCGTAAGCCTCCGTAAAACCTGCATCGTGCAACAATGCCGCCGTTTTTACGTAAAACAACTCTTCGCCAGTAATCCCTTCCGCCATTGCGATTTCTTCGGCAGCCTTTTCTACTACAATGGTATGGTGCATGCCGTGGTAATACAGGTTTTCCGGCAGCTTTTTAGCCAAGTAGCTAATCACGTATTTTTTCAGATTTTGGAAATCCATCTTCCCATAAAAATGAAGGTTGACGTGCTCCCAAAACATTGGTGATGGCAATTTTCCCTCTCCGTTTATTGAAAATTCTCGTTTTATTCCGTCAACAAAATACATGCTCAGCATGCCTTTGTTTTTGGCGGGCAATTGTCCGCGATAGGTAAAGTCGAAAAACGGTTCTACCAAACTATGGGTTCTTCCCGAAATGTTTACTTTTTCTATAATGCCGGTCTCTTCCATGCGGTGCGCCACGTTTACCGTGTTGCCCCACACATCGTAGGCAAATCGTTTTTTACCGACCACCCCTGCCGTGGCCTCACCCGTGTGAATACCTACTTTCAGGTCTAAAAAATCTTCGCCTTTGGCAATAAACTCGCGCTTCAGCTGAATAATCCATTCCTGTATTTCCAGCGCAGCAATAACGGTGTCAACCGGATGTGTTTTGTTCCGGTTGGGCAAACCGCCAGCACACATATAGCTGTCGCCAATGGTTTTAATTTTTTCGAGCCGATATTTGCTAATAATTTCATCGAACTTGCTGAAATAGCGATCCAGAATTTTTACCAATTCGGTGGGTCGATAGGTTTCCGCTATTTGGGTAAAGCCTTTTATGTCGGTAAACATCACGGTAACCGAACTGTAATGCTTTGGCGAAACCTTTCCTTTGGTTTTCAACTCTTCGGCCACATCAACCGGAAGTATGTTGTGCAATATGCCGTCCAGCTTGCGTTTCTCTTTAAGCAGTGCTTGTTGCTGACTTTCAATCTTGGCTTTCTGCTCACTGATTTCCTTTACCTTTTCATCGATAAGGTGATCGAGGTTGGCGTATTGTTTTTTAATAAGCGCCAGCCTAAACAAATAAAACAAGGTAAACCCCAATAAAATTAGGGAAAGCGCAATAATAAGAAGTCGAATTTGGGTAGGCTCCATGCTGTTCATACTTGCCTGCGGCTTATGTCGGTTGTAAAACCGTGCTAATTATTAGGCTCCTGTTTTCGCAGCATTCGCTGCCTTAGCTGTGGTAAGCGATTCTATGTCGCGGTCGAAAAGGTATAAGCCACTTCTGTCGTTGCCTATCAATTTCAGTTTGTCCAAAATGGTTCTGGCCAGCGACTCTTCTTCAATTTGCTCGGCCACATACCACTGCAAAAAGTTGTGTGTGGTGTAATCTTGTTCTTGTAAGCACAAATGAACCAGTTTGTTGATTTCGTTAGTAACCTTGGTTTCGTGCTCATAAAGTTCGCGAAACACTTCTTCTGGTGACTTGAAGTTGGTTTTTGGCTCGGGAGTAGCCGGTATCTTGGCCTGCCCGCCACGTTCATTAACAAACTTAATCAGCTTCAACATGTGCATGCGCTCCTCGTCCGAGTGCTTGTATAGAAATCCCGAAATTCCAGCATAGCCTTCGTTCTCGGCCCACGAAGCCCAGGCCAAATAATATTGTGACGAAGTTCCTTCCATTTCTACCTGGCTGTTTAACGCGTCTTGTACTTTTTTAGAGAGCATAATTTGAAACTATTAATGGTAAAATAATTTTTGCTTGGTGAATTGTATCTGGAAATATCTGAAATTTCTGGCGTAAATCTATTACAAATACTTATTCTTGAGGCCAACTTACCGCCACATTGCGCTTAAGTTGCTTTATAATCTGTTCTCATTCAGTCTTTAGACACTGTGCTATGGCCAAAAAACAAAAAAAGAAAGACGGCGTTTCGGTAAAAGAATTGTTGGCTAAAGGTGTTTTTCACCTATTAAAATCGAGCCCTAATAAAGAGTTTAACTACAAACAGGTTTCGGCCACCTTGATGGTTAAAGATGCCGACACGCGAGAATTGGTACTGCGCGTTCTTGACGATTTTGTGGCTACCGGATTGGTGGAAAAGCCAATGCCCGGAAAATATAAATTCAAACATCAGGAAGATTATAGAATTGGCGTAATTGATGTAACCCGCAGTGGTGCTGGTTACTTGATTGACGATGAGCAAAAAGATGACTTGTTTATTCAGGCCGAACACATGGGGGCCGCGTTGCATGGCGACAAGGTTAAAGTGAAAACATTCCTGTCCAAACGCGGTAAACGATTGGAAGGAAAAGTTGTGGACGTTGTTAGTCGCGGCCATTCGCTTTATCCCGGGGTTATTGAGGTGCAGAAAAACAACGGCTTCTTTATTGCCGACAATCAAAAAATTCACGTTGACTTTTTTATCCCAAAACAAAGCCTTAATGGCGCCAAAGACGGACAAAAAGTGTTGGTCGAGTTGGTAAGCTGGGAGAAATCGGCCAAAAACCCTATTGGCGCTGTGGCCCGTGTGCTGGGCTATCCCGGCGAAAACGATGCTGAGATTCATGCCATTTTAGCCGAGTTTGAATTACCCTATGAGTTTCCTGAAGAAGTAGAAGCTGCTGCGGCCAAACTGTCGCTGGAACTTAGTGACGAAGAAATAAGCAAACGACGGGATTTTAGAGCTGTTACCACGTTTACCATCGACCCGTTTGATGCGAAGGATTTTGACGATGCATTGTCGTTTGTGCAGTTGGAAAACGGCAACGTTGAAATTGGCATTCACATTGCCGATGTTTCGCACTACGTAAAACCTGGAACCTTGTTGGACAAAGAAGGGCTAAACCGTGCAACCTCCGTTTATTTGGTCGACCGCGTGGTGCCCATGTTGCCCGAAGTGTTAAGCAACGGCTTGTGTTCCTTACGCCCAAACGAAGACAAATTGTGTTTTTCGGCCGTTTTCGAGATAAACGACAAAGCCCAAGTGGTAAACCAGTGGTTTGGGAGAACTATTATTCATTCGGACAGACGATTTACTTACGAAGAAGCGCAAGAAATTATTGAAACCGGAAAGGGCGATTTCGCTACCGAAATAACCACCATGGACAAGCTGGCCAAAATAATGCGCAATGACCGGGTAAAACACGGTGCCATTGAGTTTGGAAGCGAAGAGGTGAAATTCCAGCTCGATGAAAATGGTAAGCCAATTGGCATTTATCAAAAAAGGATGAAAGACAGCAACAAACTTATTGAAGAGTTTATGCTGTTGGCCAACCGCCGTGTGGCCGAGTTGTTTGGCAAGCCCAAAACACCGAAACCTTTCGTTTACCGCATTCACGACCTGCCCGACCCGGATAAATTGAAAATGCTGAAAGATTATATCCGCAATTTTGGGTATAAGCTACAGCACGTTGAAGGAAAAGGCGCTGCCTACGCCTTAAACCAATTGCTGGAGTCGGCTACCGGAAAACCCGAAGAAAGCATTATTAAGCAATTGGCCGTGCGCTCAATGGCCAAGGCCATTTATTCGGTTGAAAACATTGGGCATTACGGCTTGGCGTTCGAGCATTACAGCCATTTTACCTCACCTATACGCCGGTACCCCGATATTATGGTGCACCGCCTGTTGCAACAACACCTTGACGGTGATCAGCACAAAGACCTAAAAACACTGGAACTGCAGGCCAAACACAGCTCTTTGATGGAACGAAAAGCCGTTGAGGCCGAACGTGCATCAATAAAATACATGCAGGTAATGTACCTGATGAATAAAATTGGCGAGCAGTTTAGCGGGATTATATCCGGCATTTCCAACTTCGGCATGTTTGTAGAACTTACCGAAAACAAGTGTGAAGGACTTGTGAGCTTACGAAGTCTGAAAGATGATTTTTACACTTTCGATGAAAACCGATATGTGGTTGAAGGCCAACGCTGGGGCAGGGAATTTCACCTGGGCGACCCAATACGCATTGTAGTTAAGTCGGCCGATTTGGTAAAAAAACAACTGGAATTTGAATGGGTTGACCCGATGGCAGAGTAACGTTGCGTTTAGCCCCTAGTTAGTGGCTAACCGATTTGACGTATGAAAATTATTATCAGCATTTTGTTTACGGCAAGCTTATTTGCTTGCGGATTAGGTTGCGGAGACACCAAAACAGGACTCCATCGTTCTTCTTTAAGTTTGCATGAGTCACGTGAAAACAAGGTGTTCAAATTTGCGTTGGAGTCGAATATGTCCAAAATTGCGTTGGAGAATGGTCAGGTTTTCGAAATAAAAGATTCTTGGGTTGAATATGGTTGGACCAATGAATGTGTTGATAATCACATTGTCGTGCAAAAAGATAATTTCTTACAAATTGTTGTAGACGCAAACTGTGGTGGGGAGGGCGATATTGGCGAATGTTCTTTATGGAAGTTGGACTCTACATCAGGAGTCTCTACTGACAGTTATGTTTCCTTTGAGTACCATGATGAGGATACATTTAGTTTAAACTTGTGCTACAATGAGAAGACTATTGAAACGCTGAAATTTTACAAGAAGGTCAGCCACTAACAGCGGCTTTAAGCAATTGCCGGTTTATGGCTTCGTTCGACAATTTTTCGGTTCAGAAAGTTCGAAGTTTTAATTTATGTTTGTTGGGTGAAACGGCAACTGCGTAAAGCCGCGAACGTTGAGCATAGCCTCTGGCCAAAAAATGGCTGCTTTTCTTTCAAAGGAATACTTTGTCTTTCGGCCAGCCGCCTCTTAAATTTGACCTAGCTTGAGACTTCGCCAAACGTTTGATTATTAAACCAATTTCCAAATAAGCATTTCTGCCATTCCTAAACGCAAAAAACCCGAGCTCTCCGCCCGGGTTTTTCTATTAAATCGCTTGTTTACTAATTACTTAGGCAATACTACGGTGTCGATAACGTGAATTACCCCGTTCTTTTGGTAAACGTCTTTAATGGTTACATAAGCCGCTCCGCCATTTTCGTCGGCCAATTTTACTTTACTTCCTTCCATTGAGGCAGTTAGCTTGCCGCCTTGTACGGTTGTAAAAGTTGCTTTTCCATTTCCGGCTTTAATGGCTTTTGCGATAGCCGCTGCATCGAACTTGCCAGACAACACGTGGTAGGTCAAAACAGCTGTCAATTGGCCTTTATTTTCTGGTTTAAGCAGGGTTTCCACTGTTCCCTTAGGAAGTTTGTCGAAAGCGTTGTTTACGGGTGCAAAAACGGTAAATGGGCCAGCCGATTTTAAAGTTTCTACCAAACCAGCGGCTTGAACAGCTGCTACCAATGTGGTATGGTCTTTTGAGTTAACTGCGTTGTCAACAATGTCTTTCGACGGGTACATTGGTGCGCCACCAACGGTTACCGTTTTTTCTTTCATACCTTGAGCGTTAACCGAAGGTGATAATGCCAATACTCCTAGAGCAAGCGCGCAAATGGTGAACATTTTTTTCATAAGTGTCTGTTTTTTGTTTTGTTTAGAGACACCTACGAGAAAGATTTTAGAGCGGATTTTTTAACAATTAAAAAGATGTTAAAATAAAAACGGGAGCCTGTTGGCTCCCGAAAAAATTTTTAGAAAAAGTTAAGCTTCTTCTCCAGCTCTTCTTTGTATGATCCGCCAATGGGTATAAGCTTGTTATCGTGTTCTTCGACTACCAAGTTGGCGTATTCTATAAACTTAATCTTATCGATGCGAACAATAAACGACCGGTGTACCCGAATAAATTTATCCGTTGGTAGTTTCTTGGCAATATCCTTCATCGTAGAGTGAATGGTATAACGGGTATCCTTGGTGTTTATCACCACGTAATCCTTCAACGCCTCTACGTAATAAATATCGTCACCTTTCAACTTAACGTACTTCGATTTTGACTTAACGAAGAAGCTGTCGCGGTTTTCATCATTTTCAACCAGGGAAAACAGCAAGTCTCTTTCTTTAAGTACTTCTATTTCCTTGTCGAACTTGTACAGCGTCATTTCAATGGCTGTTTTCAGTTCAATTTCCTTGAATGGTTTTACAATAAACCCGTGTGGTTCGCTGTGTTTTGCCTTTTCAAGCGTGTCGGTGTCGGTATTTGCCGTTAGGTAAATAATAGGAACGTTAAACTCTCTTTTGATGGCCTCGGCAGCTTCAATACCGGTGGTTTTGCCTTTCAGCATAATATCCATCAAGATAATGTTGGGTTCTTTGTCCAGAGCTATTTCAATTGCCATTTCGGCGGTGGCCGCTGTTCCTACAACATTGTACCCAAATTTAGTGAGGCTAAGCTGTATATCTTTCGCTACAATGCTCTCATCCTCAACTATTAGAACGTTCACTTTCGACATGTTTAACTAATAAAAGGTTATAATTTATGCTAGTTCGTGCAGAGTAAATGTATCATTATTTTCATTTCTTCCGCTTTCTTCCTTCGTTTTGCTCTTGTTTGGTCAATTTATCTTTTACACTAACGCCATTTACGCGTACCAATTGCCCGTTCTTATATTCGCTAATGCTATACGGTAGGCCGTTTTCGGAATTTACTATCCATTTTCCGGTTCGCATGCCCACCTGATAATTTCTTGTTTCCTTAATAATTCCATTTGGAAAATAATAGGTGTGCAAGCCATCTTCAACGCCATCTATATAGCTGCCTTCGAAACTTTTCTGGGTTTTTTCCTCATCATAATAGCTTACCCATAGCCCCTCTTTGTTCCCGTCTCGGTATTTTCCTTCTTCCAGGTTGTCACCTACATAATAATACCAAGGACCCGTTCTTTTGCCGTCAATGTATTTTCCTTTAAGCACCAAATAACCTAATCGGTCATATTCTTCAGTAGGTCCGTCCTCTTTACCGTTTTTGTAATTTTCCTCCCGATGAATTTTACTGTTTTCGTAATACCACAGCCACTTTCCATCCGGTAAATCTTTTTTATAGAACCCTTGTTGTTCCAATTTGCCATTGCGGTAGTAATATTTCCAAACGGCCCATTTTTTAGCATCCAGGTATTCACCTTCTGCCCGCAATTCTCCAGTTTCAAAGAAGAATTTCCACGGCCCTTGTTCACGACCCAAACTATCAACCAAACCTTCAGCTAGTTTTATGTCCTGATCGTATTTTTCACAGTTAATCAGTTTTCCATTCAGGTCAAATTCCTTAATAAACCCTTGGATTTTCCCGTCTCGATAGGTGGTAATGGTTTTTACTCGTCCGTTTGGGTGATAGGATTTTCTTTCCTCCAACACATCAACATCGCTCGAATGTTCGGAAAGTTCATCATTGTCATATTTGTAGATGGCTATTAGCTTTCCTTTTTTATCATACTCTTTAAAAATACCATTTTTCTTGCCTTCTAAATAACCTCCAACTAACCGGTTTATTCCATTTTCATGAAATTCTATCCACTTACCTTGCTTTTCGTTATCGCTATTGAAGCGATTTATCTCGTCTCTATAGGCTAATAAATCTTTATTGTACTTAAGCAGGGCTATTATTCTTCCGTCTTTTGCGTATTCAAACCCTTCACCGTCTTTTAAATCATCGAGGTAGTTTACCTTCGTTTTAATTTCCCCAGATTCATAAAATTCAAAGCCTTCGCCTTGTTTCAGGTTATCAACAAAATAATTTTTTACGGCTAATATGCCATCATTGTAAGTCCAGGTAAATCCGTTTTTAGTGTCGTTTTGGTAACTAATTTCACTGGATAAGGTGCTGTCTTCGTTGTAAAATTTCCATATTCCATCCAGCTGAAAATTCTTCCGGTTTCCTGCCGATTTAATTTTACCCGATTCATAATAGTTTTTCCAAAACCCATCTGGCTTGCCATCAACTGTAATTCCTTCACTTGCAATTTTTCCATTTGGGTAGAGTAATTGATTGTAGCCTTCCTTCTTCATTGCCGGCTGAGCAAATGTAGAGAAGTTGAGCACGATGGCTACCAAGATTAATTTGGTCGATAGTTTTAAACAGCCTGACGACATTAATATATATCTTATTTATATTTTAATAATAAGAGAAGGTTATAATAAGCTGTTCATACTGTTGAAAACAGAAGATAGCTTTACTAGCATTTGGTAGTTATCGATTGTTGTTAACAGTGAATTAACACGGTGCTTTATGTTAATATTGTGTTTTATAGCACGTTCCAAAGTTATTAACCTTTTGCTTTATTGGTGTTGGGTTTGATAACTTTTGACTGGAGGGAGCTGCTAAGTGTTGATAGCGGTGAGGATAAGCATTAACAACTATTGGGTTTTTAACAGCATTTATGCGCCCCTTAAACCTTTTACACTACTTTCCAAAGGTAGATATGAGTAGAAATTAACAGCTTAGTAGGGTTAATTGCGATAAGGCTGTGAATTAGTTTTTTTTGAAAGCCATGAAAATGAGATATTTGCCTTTCCTTAAAAAGAGGTATTGTTAAGAACTTAAGCAAATGTTAGTATGAAAAGAAAGGTTGCCATTGGTGCAGACCATGCGGGTTACGGATTGAAGGATGAATTGAAAAAGGCCTTTGAACACGAATTGGAATTTATAGACTTTGGTACAAATTCAGCTGAAAGTGTTGATTATCCGGACTTTGCGCATCCTGTTGCCAATGCTGTGGAAAACAAAGCGGTTGATTTTGGTATACTGATTTGTGGTAGTGGCAATGGTATTAATATGACGGCTAATAAGCATGCTGGTGTTCGTGCTGCCTTGTGTTGGGAAGAAGAAATAGCCAAATTGGCTCGGCAACATAACGATGCTAACATTCTTACTTTACCGGCTAGGTTTGTTAATACCGATAAGGCTGTAAGCATATTAAAAGCTTTTGCGGACGAGGCATTTGAAGGAGGAAGACATCAAAATAGAATTAATAAAATTTAACTAATTGATAATGAGGTATTTAAGTTTAATTTATTGTAGTTTACTCGGTTTTTCTGCGGTTGGGCAGGTTGCCGATAGTGTAATGATTCGTTTTTCTAATTCAATTAGTAAAGACGATTTAAAGCGCCATTTAAGCGTTTTAGCGTCTGATGAATACGAAGGACGTGAAACTGGAATGAAAGGGCAGCAAATGGCTGCTAAATACATCGAAACACAGTTTAAGTCATTCGTTTTACCAGGTGTGGTAAATGGTGGTTATCAACAAGAATTCCCAATTCTTATAGAAAAGGCTGGAAATAGTGAATTGGTAGTAGGTGGTATTAAGTATGCTTTTCTTAAAGATTTCTTTTACGTTGGAAATTATAAGGAAGGTGATATAGCTGGTAATGAAGTAGTTTTTGTAGGTTATGGTATTGAAACAGAAGGATACAATGATTACAAGGATATTGATGTAAAGGGGAAAATTGTTGCTTTTCTTGAAGGACAGCCAAAAGATAAAAAAGGGGTTGATATTATCAAGGGTGAAAACGCTTTGTCGTGGACAATGGATAGGGGTAAGAAGGGTAAACTAGCGTTGGAAAAAGGGGCTGCAGGAGTTTTGGTGATTACTGGTGACTATGATAAGAAAGTGGCTCAGTTTAAATCGTTTATTATGAATGCCAAAGTACGACTGAATAAACCGGTTGAAAGTGAAAAGAAAATAAGCATACCTACATTTTATGTAAGTGAATTGGTTGGCGATTCGTTGTTTACAGGGACGAAACTAACTTGTGCAAAGGTTAAAGGGAAAATTACAAAGGGAAAGAAACCAATGAGTTTTTCTGTGGCAAAACCGGTTGTATTGGCTATTAGAAAGGATATTAAAGAAGGGAGTTCTACAAATGTCTTGGGCTATGTGGAAGGGACAGATTTGAAAAATGAAGTATTGGTTATTTCTGCGCATTATGACCACATAGGAATGAGTGGAGATAAAATATACAACGGAGCAGATGATGATGGTTCTGGTACGGTGGCAGTTATTGAATTGGCAGAGGCTTTTGCAAAAGCTAAGGCGGAAGGAAAAGGACCTAGGAGATCAATATTGTTTTTAACGGTTTCTGGTGAGGAGAAGGGTTTGTTGGGATCGGAGTATTATACAGATTATCCTGTTTTTCCTTTAGCGAACACTGTTTGTGATTTGAACATTGATATGATTGGTAGACAGGATAAGAAATATGAAAAAAATGCCGATTATATCTATGTAATTGGATCGGACAAATTGAGTACTGAGCTGCATAACATAAATGAAGAAATGAACACAAAGTTTGCAAAGCTTACTTTGGACTACACCTACAACGCACCAAGCGACCCGAATAGGTATTATTATCGTTCAGATCATTACAATTTCGCAAAGAATAATATTCCCGTAATATTTTATTTCAATGGAACGCATCCAGATTACCACCAGGAAGGCGATGAAGTAGAGAAGATTAATTTCGATAAGATGGAGAAGATTTCAAGATTGGTTTTTTACACAGCATGGAATGTGGCCAATCGAGACAATAAGCTAAAGGTTGATAAGGTCAACGATTTTAAATAAAGTTAAACCCGGTTTAGGCCGGGTTTTTTTATGTTCTGTATTTATTCAGCTAGTAGTTTTTCAAGTAAGCGCTCAGTTTGTTCTTGATAGCGGGTATAATAAGCACCAGTACTTGGGCCGTAAAATCCGGTATAAATACTGGTTACCATACCTTTTCGATTTAGTATGATGGTAGTTGGAAAACTCATCACCTGGTTTAACATGGGTAAGGTGAGTTGTGCCGCTTTTTTATTGGAAGTTCCTGCAATTAAGAAAGTATAATTGGCACCAAGTTTATCTTTTAAAGTTTTAACACGCGCACTGGCATAGTCGAAATCAGGTTTAGCTTCATAAGCTAATGCAATAATTTCAAGCCCTTGCGGTTGGTACTTATCGTATAAGGCGGATAGGTATTTACTTTCATCTAAACAATTGGGACACCAGCTACCCATTAATTGAATAATCACAACTTTATCTTTGAACCGATTATTTTTCAAACTAACTGGTTGTTTGTTTAAATCAGGAAAAGTAAAATCTATGGTATTGTAACCAGGATTTAAGTAAGTAAGACTTTCAGGATTTCTTAATTCGAAGCTGCTTTTTTTTATTGCAACCCAAGGTTCTGACCAATGTTTACCGCTATAAAACATTCCGTTAGTAATAGAGTCGGCTTTAAAGGTTCCGGTAAAATGAAAGGCATGGCTTCCATCAAAACAGGATAAGGAAAAAATGGTTCCATTAATTATTCCATCCAAATAGCGATAATCTCCGGTTTCGGTTAAAATGGTGCCAGTAATTTTTGAATTTGTAATTGAAAAGAGACCAATTGCTTTTGTGCTATCGGTATTGGAATTGGGACTGAAGGTTATTTCGTACTTAATGGAATTATTGGGAGATGTGTTTTGAACGGGCAGGGGTGAAATTTTAGCACCATTAACAGGAAGTATATAATCTTTGCCTTTATGTAAATTATACCAGTTGCCGGTCAGGGTAGTATCACTGGTAAGTTTGCAAGCAAAGTATGAATTGAAAACAGGCAAGTGAAAATAGAGGGAGTCACCAATATAATTAAAAGTAGTTTCTATTCTTTCGGTATCATTTACCACATGAATTTTACTTTCATCAGCACTAACTTCTAACTGAATAGGTAAGAAAACGCTATCGTTTAATGATAGTTTTAGTAGGTAAGAACCTGAATGGAGTCTGGGGTCAGAAGCAAATAACCCTGAACTAATGCTCAGGGTTATTGCAATGAAAGAAAGAAAGGTGAAATGTTTCACGTGAAAAAATTATATATCAAACTTGATACCTTGGGCTAAAGGCAATTTGGTAGTGTAATTAATGGTGTTGGTTTGTCTACGCATATAAATTTTCCATGCATCCGAGCCACTTTCTCGACCACCACCGGTTTCTTTTTCACCACCGAATGCACCACCAATTTCAGCACCTGATGTGCCAATATTTACATTAGCAATTCCACAATCGGAACCTTGAGCCGAAAGAAACAATTCAGCTTCGCGCATGTTGGTTGTCATAATTGCTGATGACAAACCTTGGGGAACGTCGTTTTGTATAGCAATAGCCTCTTCTAAAGTGGCGTATTTTAATAAATACAAAATAGGAGCAAAGGTTTCGTGCTGTACAATTTTAAAAGTGTTCTTAGCTTCGGCTATGGCTGGTTTCACATAACAACCACTTTCGTACCCATCGCCACTTAATACGCCACCGGCCACTACCAGCGAACCGCCTTCGGCCACTACTTGTTCTAAAGCCGTTTGGTACTGCTGAACAGCAGCTTTATCAATAAGAGGTCCAACGTGGTTATTTTGATCTAAGGGATTACCAATTTGTAATTGGTTATAGGCTTTGACCAGTCGAGTTTTTACTTCTTCATAAACCGATTCATGAATAATTAACCGGCGAGTGGAGGTGCAGCGCTGACCGGCTGTACCAACGGCTCCAAAAGCAGCGCCAATTATGGTCATGTTTAAATCAGCATTTGGGGTAACAATTATGGCATTGTTTCCACCTAATTCCAAAAGCGAGCGGCCAAATCTTTCGGCAACTTTAGCCCCTACAATTCTTCCCATGCGGGTTGAACCAGTTGCTGAAATAAGTGGCACGTTGGTATCGGTGGTTAAATATTCGCCAACGGCGTAATCGCCATTAATGATACAACTGATACCTTCTGGTAAATTGTTTTCTTTGGCAACTTCAGCCCAGATATTTTGACAAGCAATAGAACATAAAGGTGTTTTTTCAGAAGCTTTCCAAATACAAACGTCACCACATATCCAAGCTAAGGCGGTGTTCCAACTCCACACCGCTACCGGAAAATTGAAAGCTGAAATAATTCCAACAATGCCTAGTGGATGATATTGCTCGTACATTCGGTGACCAGGACGTTCAGAGTGCATGGTTAAACCGTAAAGTTGTCGGGAAAGGCCAACGGCAAAATCGCAGATGTCAATCATTTCCTGAACCTCACCGTAACCCTCTTGTAGCGATTTACCCATTTCGTAGGAAACCAACTTACCTAAATCGTCTTTATGTGCACGAAGTTTGTCTCCAAATTGACGCACAATTTCGCCTCGTTTTGGCGCAGGAACAGTTCGCCAATATTCATAAGCCGATTTGGCTGCGGCAACCACTTTGTTATAATCGTCTTTGGTGGTTGTTTTAACAGCGCCAATTTCTCTCCCATCGACAGGAGAAAAGGAACTTAAAAGTGAACCCGATGAGAAAAACTCTTGTCCGGTACTCGTCCCCAAGTTTGTTTCCTTAACGCCAAGGCGGGTAAGAATGGGTTTAATCTCAATGCTAGATTCGGTAACAACTGACATAGTAAACTATTTTTGGTAAATATAGATTTGCGAAGAATAGGTTTGTTTGCTTTTTCGTGCTTTAAGGTTTGAAATTAAGCCAATGAGAAAACCTTTAAACAAAGATACAAAACCTTGAGAATCGTTATTTTTATGTTTTTCGCTTAATAGACTAACGTAAAAAGAGTCGAAAACCATTGGTTTAATTGCCTTTCGGGTTAAACCAAATTGGTGTAAAAGGTTGTTGATGGTTGCAGGCTCGAAGTGGTATAGATGTCTTGGAACATCGTAAGCAGCCCATTCGGCTTTGTAATACTCGGCATCGAAAGAACTGCAATTGGGCACAGCAACCAGAAATACACCACCCGGCTTCAGTTTACTTAATAGCAATTGAATGGTAGGCTTTAGTTGGTGGATGTGTTCCAATACGTGCCAAAGTGTTATAATGTCAGCACTTTCGTTAGGGTAATTGGCAAGTTCACTTGGCGAATCGACCTTAACACCGTTGGTTGTTATGGCAAAGGAGCGGGCCTGTTCGCTTGGTTCGTAACCTTGTACTGACCAGCCTTTGTGCTGGCAAGTGTTTAGAAATTCGCCGGTGCCGCAGCCGTAGTCAATTAGTTTTATCCCGTGCGTGTAAGAACTAACTAATTTAAATTTTTGCTTTAAACTGCGTGCGCGAACAACGTGGTAGAGTTTGTTGATTATTCCTTTTTTGCTCCCAGAATGAGAAATATAATCTTCGGCTTGGTAGTAACGCCCAATTGAATTTTCGTCTGGGATGTCCTGCGTAAATTTAAAACCGCAAGAATTGCATTTCACAATTGAATACGTTTCATGTGAAACAGTGTAGTCTTTACAGTTTAGGTAAGAAGAAAATTCTTGATGACTGCAAACTGGGCAGGAAGAAAGGTGTGTTGTCATTTTTTGGTTTCACGTGAAACATTATCGCCCCAAGTGAACCATCAGTACCGATACGTCGGATGGGGTTATTCCGCTAATGCGCGATGCTTGACCCAGGGTTGTTGGTTTGATTTTGTTGAGTTTTTCTTTGGCTTCGGCCGAGAGCGATTTAATATCGCTGAAATTGAAGTCGGTTTTTACTTTAAGGGTGTCTAGGCGTATTACTTTGTCGGCTAGTTCTTGCTCTTTTTGAATATAGCCCTCATATTTTATGTTTATTTCCGCTTGCTCTGCAATTTCCGCTGGGTTTTCGTAGTTGGTCAATTGCTCGGCTAGTGCGGGCAAATGCGGTAAAACATCTTTAAGCTCAACATGAGGACGCGGAAGAATAGAAGAAAGTTTTACCTGTTGGTTGATAGGTGTTGAACCTAAATTTTCAAGATAAGGATTTATTTCTTCAGGCTTTATGCTCATTTTGCGCATAAAACTTTGCAGACTAGCGGTGTCTTTGATTTTTTGTTCAACGAGCTGTAGCCGTTCGTCGGAAGCCAGACCGATTCTGTGCGATAGTTCAGTTAGCCGAATATCGGCATTATCTTGGCGCAATAAAATGCGGTACTCGGCTCGGGAAGTAAACATTCTGTACGGCTCCTCCGTTCCCTTGGTAATCAAGTCGTCAATTAAAACGCCTATGTAGGCCTGCGAACGATTTAGTACAAATGGGGCTTGCTCGTTTATTTTTAGGTGAGCATTAATTCCGGCCATTAGCCCTTGACAGGCGGCTTCTTCATAACCCGTTGTCCCATTAATTTGCCCAGCAAAGTACAAGTTTGGAATTAACTTGGTTTCTAGCGTATGTGTTAATTGGGTAGGGGGGAAGTAGTCGTACTCGATAGCATAACCTGGCCTGAACATTTTTGCTTGTTCAAAGCCGGGAATTAGTCGAAGAGCGGTTTGTTGAACATCTTCTGGAAGTGAAGTGGAAAATCCGTTAACGTAAATTTCAACGGTATTCCAACCCTCGGGTTCAACAAATATTTGGTGCCGTTCGCGCTCGGCGAAACGGGTGATTTTATCTTCTATACTGGGGCAGTATCGAGGCCCAAGACCCTGTATACGTCCCGCAAACATTGGGCTTTTCTCAAAACCGGTACGAAGTATATCGTGAACGGCATCGTTGGTGTAAGTAATCCAACAACTGCGTTGCTTGCTAAGCGGAGCGGTGTTTGTATAGGAAAATTTGCCCGGACGTTCATCACCCGGTTGTTCCTCCATTAAGTTGTAGTTCAGCGAACGGCCGTCAATACGAGGTGGGGTGCCTGTTTTCATGCGCCCGGCTTCAAAGCCTAATTCAACCAATTGCTCGGTAATACCGTAGGCGGCCTTTTCTCCAGCCCGACCTCCGCCAAAGTTTTTTTCGCCAATGTGAATGATGCCATTAAGGAACGTTCCATTGGTTAAAACAACGGCTTTAGCCCTGATTTTCAGGCCCATACTGGTAATTACGCCAGCCACTTTTCCGTTTTCAATAATTAAACCGGAAACCATGTCTTGCCAAAAGTCAAGATTGGGGGTTTGTTCCAACATCATTCGCCATTCGTTGGCAAATAACTGCCGGTCATTTTGTGTCCGAGGGCTCCACATGGCGGGGCCTTTGGAAAGATTAAGCATGCGGAATTGAATAGCCGATTTGTCGGAGACAATGCCCGAGTAACCGCCTAATGCATCAATTTCGCGTACTATTTGTCCCTTTGCAATGCCCCCCATTGCTGGGTTGCAGCTCATTTGGCCAATAGTTTGCATATTCATAGTAACCAGCAGGGTTTTTGAGCCCATGTTGGCGGCAGCAGCTGCAGCTTCGTTTCCGGCATGGCCGGCTCCCACCACTATTACATCATAATCTTGCAGCATGAATACTTACTTAGTGCCTTTTTGAATTAATCTGCAAAGGTAAAGATTATGCAGTAAGTTGCTCACTTCTTTTTTCAAGGCTTTCGTCTTCCTGCTGAGTCATTCGTTTTTTGTCTTCCGGACTTTTGTCCTTAAACCCACAAAGGTGCAATACGCCATGAATCATTACGCGATGTAATTCATCTTTGAAACGCACCTTAAATTTCTCGGCATTTTCCTTTATGCGGTCTATGCTTATGAAAATATCGCCACTAACCTTTTTGTTTTCGCAATAATCAAAGGTGATGATGTCGGTGTAATCATCGTGCTGCAAATAGCTTCGGTTTATGGTAATGAGGTGTGCATCTGAGCAGAAAATAAAGTTAATCTCGCCTATTTTCCGATCCTTGGCAGTAATTACATGTTTAATCCAATCGCTCAGGTAAATTTTTTTTTCCGGAAGAAAATCTACGTCTTCGTTATAGTAGTGAATCATGCAAATGCCATTTTATTGGGTAGTTATACCGTTTAAATATTGCTCCGACTTTGTTTTGTAGTAGGGTTTTAACCCCGCCGGCATGGTTTTCAGCATATCCACCTCGGTCTGTTTCTTTTTTTGATAGTCGAAATAGTTTTGCGGGTTGCTAACCGGCGGATATTGTGGTTGTTTAGATTCTCGTTTGTTGTCCTGATCGCGTTCGCGCTGGGCTTTTTCATGTTCCAGCAGTCGTGACATTATTTCTTGTTGACGCCGAATAGTTTCGGGTCGTATTTTTTTATTTACCAGGTCTTTTTCTTGTTCTTCCATTTGACGGGCAATGTCCTTCAGCTGGTTACCTGCCCCCTTGCCTTCTTTGTTCAGCTCCTGACTCATTTTTTCAATTTGCCGGCGAATGGCGGCTTGCTGAGCAGCCATTTTCGCCAGTTTTTCGCTCATGCCGGGCATTCCGGTGGCTCCAGGCTTGTCTTTCCCGGGTTTCTCACCGGGCTTTTTGCCCTGCTCCATTTCTTTACGCAATTGCTCCAATTGCTTGGCCATCTGCTCTTGCATTTTGCTCATGTTTCCTTGCCCGGGTTTGGGTTTCCCCTGCCCGGGTTTGTTGCAGCTCGAATTGCCAGATTTTTTTTGCATTTCTTCCTGCATTTTTTTCAGCGACTCATCGAGTATTAAGGCCAGATTATTTAAGCTGGTCATAACATACTGCTGATTGGCATTGGCTTGCGGAGTTTGTCTTTCGGCCAAAAACTCAATGGCCTTATCCATGTTTCGGTTGATGGTGCCAATTTCGCGATTAACAATGCTTTGAAGCTGTGCAACCCGTTTGCTCAATGCAAAAAGACTGTCTTTGATAATTTTTGCATCATCCTTGTATTTTTTCTGCAACTGGGTATACGACACGTATTTTGGATCAGTATTGGCGGTCCCGCGCAGTTGTTGCATCAACTTTTCTTGGTCGAAAGAAAGATGAATGAGGTTTTCCAGCAACTGTCTCAACGCATCCATGTCTTCGCCTTCTTGTTCCTGTTCTTTCTCCTGCATCATTTTGTCAAGCTGCTCGGCCATTTTTTCCATCTCCTCGCCAGCTTGCTGTTGGTTTTCGGCTGCTTTTTTGTTTTGCTTGTTTTGTAGCTGTTCCGACGACTGTTTTTGTTTTTCTTTAATGTCCTGCTGTTGCTGTTCGGTTTTTTCCGGACTCATGTCGTTTTTCAACTCCTCGGCCTTTTTCTCCAGTTCTTTAAGCTCCTCGCTTACCTTTTCAAATTCTTTGTTTAACTCGTCTTGCTTTTGTTCCAAGGCGGGATTATCTTTTTTCGATTCTTCGGTTTTCTTGGCTAAGTCTTTTTGGTCTTTGGCCAAATCCTTTAATTTATCAATGTTTTCGGTCATTTTTTGCTCAAATTCCAGTTGTTTGAACAATTCCAGACTTCTATCCAACTCCTTTTCTACATCCTGATTTTTTAACTGCATTTCCTGCAATTTTTCCATCAGTTTCTCTTGATCGACCTTCTCCATCAGCTCCTCCAATTGTTTGTAGAGCTCTTTCATTTCGGGCGTCATTAGTTTATCAAACAAATCTTCTAGCTGCTGTTGCTTGTCCAATATGTCTTGCCGTTCCTGTTGGTCGAATTCCGCCTGCTGAAAGTTTTTGTTTTCGTTTTCCTTTTTAATGTCGTCAACGCGCTTCTCGAGTTCTTTTTGGCGCTCTAAAAGCTCTTTTAACTGCTTCTTATCTTTCCAGTCGAGGTTTTTGTCGTTGAGCATATTTCGTTGCAAATTCTGCAACTCTTTTTGCAAAGCCTTGGCTTCTTTTATGCCCTGTGTGAGGTTGTTTTTAATGTTTTGGTTTTGCTGGTTTTCTTGTTTTGCCAAGTCTTCGGCAGTAGGAATTCTAAGCTCTTTTAGGCTGCTTCGGCTGCTTTTTGGCCCATTAACGCCATCGTTGTCGGTAATTTCGAAGTAGTATAAAAACTCGTCTCCCGGCTTAAGTTCTAATTGATAGAGGTTCCAAACATGGAAAAACTGGCTAACAGAAGTATTGGGGTCAACTTTAATCTCCGTTTTGTTAAATGGAGTATTGTCGCCATCGCCTTTTAGTTTGTGGTAAAACACCAATTTGGTGAAGCCGTAATCGTCTTTAATGTTTCCGCTGAAATAGAACAATTTGGCCGAAAGACTGTCTTTCTTTTCTTCTACAGCAATTTCCGGGTATTGATCGGCCACTACTCCCACATTAAACCGCAAGGTATCCTTTCCTTTAACGGCCTTGTTTACGGTTGTTACTGCATAGGCCAGGTTGTTCATTAGTCGTTGGCTATAGACAAATGCTTTGCCTGAGTTTTCTAAAGGTTTGTAGACGCCATTGCTTTCAAAAATTACAGCATCGGCATTTTTGGTTGCAAAAGTCCATTTTACCCGGGTGCCTTGTGGCACATTAAAATCGCCCTGGTTGCTTAATATTTCGGGTTCCCGCCTTAAATAGGCTGGATATTCTAGTGAAACATTAAAGTTGGTTAAGACCGGTTTTTCTAACACTTCCAACGCATAACTGTTGGTGTAGAATCCATCGGCAAAAAGCCTGAACGAGGCCGATTGCTGGACATTCTTGAAGGTGTAGGCAAATTTGTTTTTCGCCGATTTGTCCAGCTTATAACGGTTTCCTTCGTATTCAATGTACACGTTGCTTGGCAAAACCTGTCCGCTTGACAACACGTTTAGCGTAAAATCTTCTTGTTGAACAGCTTTGAGCGATTTGTTGCCTATGACTAACTCGAATGGAGCCTGAGGTATAAATTCTTGGTTGAAGTTTACAATGCGTTCTGTGCCTTCACGCAAAATGGCGGGCGAAAAAATGACAATAAGCAACAAGGCCGCAACCGGAGGAATGGCGTATTTCAGGTATTGCTTGTTCTTGCTCAAGTCAATAGCGGCCGTAAAGGAAACCGGTTTTAGCTCGGCAATTTTTTGGTCGATTGCGGCCTCAACCAATGTCCGCTCAATGCCTTGTGTCTCGGAGCTTTTACTTTGCAGTTGCAGCGTGTTTAGAAGCTTATCGCTTACTTCACTAAAATGTTCTCCAATAATTACCGAAGCTTGTTCGTGAGAAATGAGAACGCCAAGGCGGTAGAGCTTAAGTAGCGGAATTAAGAGCCATTTTATCAAAACACCCAATGAAACGCCAGCAAAAACAAAGAAAAGACCGGTGCGCACAAGCTGGTTAAAACGCCCAAAATATTCGAGTAAAACAATGGACAAAAAGAGCCCAAAAACCAGGGAGACAAAGTACAGCAAGCCCTTAAGTAAAAGGTTTTTGTAGTACTTGCGCACAAAGGCATCAAGCTTATTAACTAATAGCGTGTAGTTTGTCATAAATAGCGCCTAACCAACAAATTTCTTAAAAACAGCCGTTGAACCGGGAAAATTGTCAATGGTTAACAAAAAATCACACATTCCGGAAGCGGGTAAAAACACCTAGTGGCAGCTTAACACCGCTGGTGGCTTGCAAATACAGCTCACCAATGCTAAAATCGTTCTTTTTATATTTTGCAGGAATAAGGTTTTCGAGGATAAGTCCAGAAAAACCGAGCGAATAGGTGTTAAGTATAAGGAAATGCTCTTTTTCGTCCAAAAGCTGCAATACAGCCGTTATTAATTCATTAATCTGTTCCTCGAGCTTCCACTTTTCACCATTTGGCCCGTGGCCGTAAGCTGGCGGATCGAGGATTATGCCGTTGTATTTTTTGCCGCGTTTTACTTCGCGAATTACAAATTTCATCGCATCTTCTACCACCCAGCGAATATCTTTCAGTTCAGAAAGCTCCATGTTTTGATTTCCCCAAGTTACTACTTGCTTAATGCTGTCAACGTGGTAAGTCTCAGCTCCTGCCGCAGCAGCAGCCAGCGAAGCCCCTCCGGTATAGGCAAATAGGTTAAGCACCTTAGGTTGTGGGGTTTTCATTCGGCGGATGCTTTCGCTAATGTAATCCCAGTTTACCGATTGCTCGGGAAAAATACCTACGTGCTTAAACGACGTTAGGCCCAAACGGAAAGCAATGCGACTATGAAACGATTTGCTGTGTGGCTGTCCGCCAAGAAGGTATTCAATTACCCATTGTTCGGGCATTTGCTTTAGTTTTTTCCATTCTCCGGCGGTACTAGAGCGAGGAATAAACTTAATGTGTGCCATTTTGTTCCATTCATCGGTTGTATATACCGAATCCCAAACGGCTTGTGGCTCTGGGCGAATGGTAATGTATTTTCCAAAACGCTCCAGTTTCTCAAAATTGCCGCAGTCAATCAGCTCGTAGTCTTTCCAGTGAAGGGGAGTAAGAAGATCCATAACCCGCAAAGATAAAAATGCAGGTGGAATGCGGGGAAATATTGCAACGTTTGTTTCCCGTTAGGCTAGAAAAATAATATGTTTTTGGGCAATTAAACTGTCAAAAGAACCTTAAATTTGTGGAAAGCCTTTGGAAACAGAAATTTTTGTATTTTCGCATCCTGAATGGTCGGATGGCCGAGTGGCTAGGCTCAGCTCTGCAAAAGCTGCTACAGCGGTTCGAATCCGCTTTCGACCTCTTATAAAAGCCGTTTCTTAACTGAAGCGGCTTTTTTTTCTTAGCAGATTTCTGTTTCAAACGATTAATGGATAAAGTCTAAAACCTATGGATTTGGAACCTATTTACAACAGCTATGCCTATTAATCCCGAAGGGATTCAACCCGAATAACACAATCTACTCGGAAGCGGGTCAACCCCAGAGGGGTTGAATGTAGAAAATGGTCAACCCCTCTGGGGTTGAGAAATACACTTACGACTCATCAACTATTCGTGTTGAATCCCTCTGGGATTTTTAAACAGCAGGAGTACCGCCCGCAAGTTTTAGCCTTGAGCCGATAAACGTGCACTGCCGTTCGAAGAGGTGGTTTTCGTAACGGTAAAGAACCTTGGTTGAGTTAAAATGAAACAACCTTGTTAATCCTTAAACAGGTAGTTTAATTGGCTATTTTAAACCGTGCAAAGACCTACTCGGTCAATTTTTGCCAATAAGAAATACATTTGACGAGAATCAACAGACATTAGCTATGCGGACAGGATTGTTTTTTTGCTTGATAAGTATTGTTTGTGGCATACAGGCGCAGCCTAAGATCAGCTTACTTAATTCACCGGTTTCCACATCATTACGCGGTGTTGCAGTAGTAAATGATTCTGTATGGTGGGCTAGTGGCCGAAACAATACGGTAATTAGCACCAAAGATGCGGGCAAAACGTGGACAAGATTCTTCGTTGGTGACACCGCTTTGAAAACCGACTATCGCGACATTCAGGTTCTGAAAGATGGCGCTGTCTTGGCCATGGGCATAACTCGCCCGGCGGTTATTTATAGATTGCCACAAAACGGTTCCCTTTGGGAGCAAGTGTTTTACAGCGCGGATACGGCCGTATTTTTAGATGCCATGGATTTTTGGGACGGAAAAGAGGGTCGTTGCCTGGCCGACCCAATAGCTGGGCGCTGGCCTTTGCTTTCGACAAGTGATGGCGGCAAAACTTGGTTTTGGCAGGCCGCCAAAAACACACCGGAGGCGACTTCCGAGGAGGCCGCTTTCGCAGCAGGTGGTTGTGCCTTAAGAACCTTTGGCGACAGCGAATTGGTGTTTGTAACGGGAGGATTGCCGCTAGCTAATTTTCACAGAAGTATTAATCGAGGAATTACCTGGACAAAAACGATATCATCCGTGAGCGGTTCGGCCTCGTCGGGTTTGTTTTGCCCTGAAAAACTGGCCGATAATGATTTTATAGCCGCTGGTGGCGACTTCAATGCGCCCGAAAAAGCAAGCAACACGCTCGATTTTTTCTCAAAGGAGTCAAATGCGGCCGGTCAACTTAATGGTTACCGCTGCGTGATTAGGAAAGTTGGGCAGAACACGTTGATTGCTACCGGAGATGCGGGAACAGATATTTCTATTGATTTGGGAAAAAGCTGGCAAAAGCTTTCAACTGAAGGGTTTTATACATTCGACTGTGCGGGGAGCACTTGTGTTTTTGCTGGAAAAGGCGGTAAAATTGGCCTGATGCATTTAACATCAGGCCAATAATTTTATTGAATAACGATTTTACGGGTTACCGTGCCAGTTGTCGGATTGCTTAGGTTTAACTGGTACAAACCGGGTTTTAGTTTGGCCAAGTTAAGGGCGACTTGATTGTTGCCAACAATTGTGTTTTCCAGATTTTGCACATGAGCCAGTTTTCCGGTAATGTCGTATAGGCTCAGTTGAAAATTAGAAGAAGATGCTAGGTCGAAGGCCACGACAAACTCACCATTTGATGGGTTCGGAGAAACCTCGATGGATTGCTGTAGCAAGGAAAGTTCATTTACCGAGGTTGAGCTGGAAAGATTAATGTCATCTATAAAAACGTTGTTGCCACCACCGCTAATCCATTCAAATTTAAAGCGAACGTTGGTTTTGTTGAAAGAGTTCAGGTTGACGGAAGCATGCTTCCATTCGTTGGCGCCAGAAGGGTAGAAGTCGATTTCTGAGTCGCTGGCAGTTTTAAGGGTGCTGCCCTTAATTATTTTGCGTCTCGACCAGTTATGTCCACAATCGCTACTAATCCAGACATTTAGCTCATCATTGCTAGCTAGACCTGGTTTTCCAGTAAAGGCGTAGTTGAAATCTAGTGTAAGCGCGCCTTGACCAGATAGGTTAAGCGTATTGCTCACCAACTCATCAACCTGACCTTTAACGACAACCAGGTTGTTTTTAATCATCGCGGCCTTTGTTCCCGAGAGTCCTGCTTGCTCACAAAGCTCAAAGGTTTGATTATTATCAGGGTTAACTATTTCAAAGTGATTGCTTTGGTTTAAATCAATCGCCTCAAAATTTTGGCTATAACTGGTGCCTAGTGCTTCAGCAGCAATTACTGTTACGATGTTTTCTTTTGTGGTAATTACAGAATTAACCTCATCCCAAACCTGAAGGGTAACGCTGTATGTGCCGGGTTGGCTATATGAAACTTGAACAACAGAATCACTTGCTATGCCGGGATTGGCGCCTTCAAATGTCCAGCTACGCTGCTTAACTTGATGGAAGGAAAGGTCGGAAAAGGTAATCGTTTGGCCGGGACAGACAACGAATTTGGTTAAATCGATGTTGGCCATAAAATCGGCTTTACAAACGTTTGTAGGGCGTTCGGTGTAATTTGTACCGGTGGCAATAAGGTTTTCTGGCGAACAAACGGTTTTTCGGTGCGGTAGGTTTTGTAAAACACTACGCATTCGAGAGGCTTGTCCATGAGTAAACATGGCGTAACAGTGTGAGTAGTCCATGTAGTTTTGCGCGTTGTCTATCGTATCACCGGGCGTTCCGGCTCCACAAGTGTTGGCCGACAAGTCGCATACCGACTGAAGCCCTTGACAATTCGGTGTGTCACCTACCTCATCGTCGTCATTGCAGTTCTCAGGAAGGGCCACATTATCTGTTTTCCCCCAGGTATGGTACAAACCTAGCCAATGGCCGACTTCGTGTGAGGTTACGCTGGTATTTCGGCCACCTGCATCGTTCATGTCGGTTGGTAAAACGGAATAGATCATTGCATTGGCATCAATCGAGTCGGCCAAGCTGTATGGGCTATACGGGAAATGAGAAAATCCCTGCACGGTACCTCCGCCACTGGTTTGAATAGAGCCTACGCTGAAGCAATTCATGTAATTTTCTCTTGGCCAAATGTATTTGGCTTTCAGCGCCTTGTTGCATTCTATGGTTTTGCAATTGGCCATGGGGTCAACATATCGCACAATTCCGCTGGTGCATTGCCCGTCAGGATCAATAGTAGCCAACCTGAACTCTAATTTAACGTTGCCAATAAGCTCTTTAAACGGGTTTACCACCGTGCTAATGCCCGGATTTTGTTTGTTGTACTCCCGATTTAGCAGCGCTAGCGTAGCATAAATCGTTTTGTTCGGTATGTTTTCAGGGCCATATTCATGCACAATGTGAAAAACAACCGGAACCACTATGGTTGTGTCATCACCTTTAGTCTGACTGGCCTGAAGTAGTTTGCTGTACGCTCGGTCTTTGATTTGCTGCGCCTCAATTAAGAGCGCGCGTTCTTCATCCGTTAAGTCAGTTCGCGCATAAATTTCATCGTATACCGTTGTGGTGCCGCATGCAGGCATCTTCCCTTGCGCAAAACAGCCAAGCGAAATAAGGGTGAATAAAACAGAGACGAATTTTTTCATGGTACCTAAAATAAAAAACCCCGGATAAACCGGGGTAATTATTATTTGAAAATTAATTTCTTCGTTACTTCTTCGTTGTCAATCCGGAGTTTAACAAAGTAAATGCCGGGGGTTAAATTGTCTCGGTCTACTGAGTAATTATGGTCTCCGGCCGATAGGCTGCCTTCGAAAATGGTTTTTACTTTCTTACCAACTAAATCGTAAACAACAAGCGAGCTGTTTGCTGTTTTGTCCGTCTCAAACGAAATTTTGGTTGACTGATCGGCTGGATTAGGGTATAGGCCTAGGTTATAGCCCGAGGCGCTAAGTTCGCTTACGCTCACGTTAATCTCTCCGATGTTAATATTGTCAAGATAGACGTTATTTCCACCTTCGTTTTTCCAGCTGAATTTAACACGAACACCTGGTTCTTTAAAGCTGCTTAAAGAAACATCTGATGATTTCCATTCTGATGAGGTTGGAACAAAATCGCCAGTTGGGGTATCTGATCCAGTTCTAAGAAGTGTTCCGCTAATTAACTTACGTTGATTCCAGGTTACACCGCAATCAGAAGAAACGAAGATTGATAGCTGGTCTTGCGATGTTGAACTTTTTCTGGCGTAGGCATATTTAAACCGTAATACCGGTTGCGCATATCCAGTAAGGTCAACAGTGTTAGAGATTAAGTCATCAATTTTTCCACTGCCAGAAACCGATCTGTTTTGAATATAAACGGCCTTGGTGTCATCAAAACCAGCACCGGTTTTTAATTCCCAAGTTCTGTCATTGTCGGCGTTAACCGTAATGAAATCGGGGCTTAAAGCGCTAAGGTTTGCGAAATTTTGTGTGTAAGGCAACGCAAGAGCGCTGTTTGAAACCACCTGTGCCTGACTGTTTTTGGTTGTGCTTACTGTTGAAACACCATCGCCAACAGTTAGGGTAGCGCTGTAAGTACCGGCAGTAGGGTAGCTGATTGTTGGATTTTGTTCGTTGCTAGTTGCTGGATTTCCTCCAGGGAAAGACCAGTTCCAAGTAGTAACACTTCCATATGAATAATCAGTGTAGGTAATACTATTGCCCTCGCATATTGGTTTTAGGGTAGAAACCATAAAGTCGGCTTTGCACAGATTGTCTGGCTGTTGGCCAGTTACGTAATCACAACCTGTAACAGTTAGGTTAGCAGGCTGCCACATATTTTTGCGCGAAGTATTAGTTTCTAAAGTAGCTCGCATTTTGGCACTTTGTCCTTTGGTAAACATGCAGTAGCAGAACGAATAGTCCATAAAATTCTGAACATTAGCTTTCGAGCCACAGCTGGCCTCGTTCAAATCGCAAACAGATGGGCTACCCTTGGTAAGCGGGGTGTCGTCAATTCCATCGCCATTGGTGTTGCTGCAATTAGCAATGTCGCCAGAAGCACCAAAGTTGCCCCAGGTATGAGATAAACCAAGCCAGTGACCAATTTCATGCGTAGCAACACTTTGATTTTGGCTGCTACCGGTACCAATGGCTCCAATACCATCGTGAACCATTACTAAACCATCTTTAGTTGCATTTCCTCCAGGGAACGTAGCGTACCCTAAGGTTCTGCTGGTTCCATCACTTTCGATTGAACCAACGATAAAGCAATTCAGGTATTTATTACTTGGCCAGGTGTATTGTGGTTTCAGTGCTTCAATTGGTGTTTTGCTTGTAAAGTAAGGGTCGTTGTGGTAATAACGATTAATTCCATTGGTGCAATTTCCTTGTGGATCCAGGGTGGCCAAACGGAACTCAATTTTGGTGTCGCCAACAATGTCTTTAAAATCGGCTACTACTTGACTAATTTTAGTATTTCGGCCGTTGAACTCTTCGTTCATAACCCTCAGACAATCACGAACTTGATCTTCACTAATGTTTTCAATTCCCTGTTTATGGAAAATGTGAAAGACAACCGGAATAACATAGATAGGATCTTCCTTCTGCAAAATAATTTCACGAGCCTTTTTGGACACGGCTTCTTCGTAGCGCTGGTGTTCGGCAATAAGTTCGGCTTTTTGCTCGTCTGATAAGTCTTGTCTGGCTTGTATTTCTTGTTCAACAGTTTTTGAAGAACAATAACCATCAAGCGTAGACTGCGCGGTTAAGCCAAATGTAGAGCCAAGAGCGCAAATGAGTAAAAGTTTTTTCAGCATGGTTTGAAGTAAAACAGTTTATTGTACAATAAGTTTTTTGGTAGTATTTCTACCGTCTATTGAAACGTTTAAAAGGTATACGCCTTTTGCAAGGGTTTCGGTTTTAAACGAGTAATTGTGTTCGCCAGCAGCTAAACTACCTGTAAAGATAGTTAGCGCAGGTTTTCCCAACAGATCAATTAACGCGACATTAACATTCCCATTAAGGCTGGTTGAAAAGTAAAGTGAGGAAAAAGTACTGGCGGGGTTAGGGTATACCTCAAAATTGGCAATCGGGTTTTCAATGGTTTCTATGCTTGTTACGGCCGCATCGTAAATGTTAATATTATCGAGGTATACATTGTTGCCGCCATCATTTAACCAGTCAAATTTAACACGCACACCTGATTGGCGAAACGATTCAATATTTACATCGGCTTCTCTCCATTCGTTGTTGCTGGAAGGGACGAAGTCGCCAGTAGGAACGGGAAGCGAAGATGTATTTAACGAGGCACCTTTAAGAATTTTGCGAACGCTCCAGCTAACACCACAATTGTTAGAGACTAGCACGGAGAGCTCATCGGCGTTGCCTTCAATTTTCTTCGCATAAGCATACCTGAATTTTAAATGTGGCTTTGCCATTGTCGACAAATCGACTGTGTTGGAAATTAACTCATCTAGTTTGTCGGAGCCACTTATAGATCGGTTTTTAATGTAAACCGACTTACTGCTTTGATAACCCGCGGAGGTGAACAAAGCCCAAGTATTGTCATTGTTTGGATTGTTTACAGAAAAGACCGGCGATAAATTAGTGTTTATCGTTTCAAATGTTTCGGCAAATGGAAGAGCCACCCCGCTCATAGGCACGATTGAAACCACATTGTTTTTAGTGGTTGTGACAGATTGAACACCATTACCCACGGTTAATGAGACTGGATAAGTTCCAGCGGTTAAGTAGGTAATTACTGGATTTTTTTCATTTGAAGTAGTGGGTGTTCCGCCAGGAAATGACCATTCCCAAGTGGTCACCGAATTATAAGACAAATCGCTAAAGGAAATAGTCGAGCCTTCGCAAATGGGTTTAGTTGTGCTTATGTTAAAATCGGCTTTGCAAAGGTTGGTGGGTTGTCCTTCATAGTTTACTCCTGTTGCGGCCGAGTTTGCTTCGGTGCATAGGTTGTTACGCTCTCCTACCGTGCTTTCGAGAGCGGCCCTCATGCGAGCCTTTTGCCCTTCCGTAAACATGGCATAACAATAAGCATATTCCATAAAATTCTGGATGTTGTCTTTTTCGTCACCGGGTTGTTCGGTATCGCAACTGTTGCGGTTTAAATTGCAAGTCCTTGATCCAACACAGTTTGGGGTGTCCTCAACACCATCATCATCGCCACAATTTTCCGGTAAATCTGGATTGTTCGAATTCCCCCAGGTGTGTGCCAATGAAAGGTAATGCCCAATTTCGTGCGTAAGGGCGCTTGATCTGGACGCGTCCCCAGTTCCTATTTTCCCAACATAGGTACTAAGGATAAGAATACCATCTCGGTCGGGCCCAATGGTTCCTGGGTAATAGGCGTATCCTGCCGCGCCAGAACCAATGCTGGCACAGGTATAAATGTTTAGGTATTTTTGGCGTGGCCATTGTCTTCCGGCTTTTACATTGTCGCCAGCTCCCACGGTTTTTTCGTCATAAAAACGTTCAATCCCATTGGTGCAATTACCGTTCGGGTCGATGGTGGCCAGACGAAATTCAATTTTACAATCGGCAGCACGGTCTTTAAAAAATGGGGTAATGTTTGCTGCCGCAGCATTGGTTTTTGAGAATTCCTCGTTAAACACCTGAATGGCGCTGCGAACCTGCTCATCGCTTATGTTTTCAGAGCCGTTTTGGTGTATAATGTGAAAAACAACCGGAATGCGGTAAATTTTTTCTTCTTTGTTGTACCGGTTATTGTAAAGTTTTTTTGCTGCTATACGAAGTTGCGCCTCATTCCTGTCGTATTCTTCTTTTAATGAAGGATTGGCATCAAACAGTTGTTTGGTAAGGATGTGCTGAGAACAGTTGAAGCCCTCCTCTGCTGATGTTGACTGACTAAAAGCAGTAGTAGATACAGCAAGGGTTCCGGTTAAAACTAGTCCAAGAAAGTACAATTTATTCATCCAACGATTTTTACGAGTGTGCAAAGTTACTGATTGATAAAGCACAAGACCCTCGATGAGTTGCCTGAATAACGCAAAACTTTAACGCAACCTTGAAAACATAAACTAACTTTAACTCTGGCGCTTCATTTAGTTTAACTTAGGTGGTTACTGGGCGAAAACCGATTCCAGCACCAATAAAGATTTTAGTTCTACAGGATTGCCAAGCTGGTTTTCTAAAAAGCTTAATAGACCTCGTAAGACCAATTTTCTATCGATGTTAGTCGCCAGTAGAACCTGACTATAGGATGGGTTTTCAAGCAAAGCAACCAATAGACTTTGTTGACTAGGTAACCAGCCAAGTGTAGAAACGGCAGAGGTTACTTCATGTTCGGTTGGAAATAAGCCAAGGGATTTAAAGTATTGGACAATAAATTGCAAATGAAAATTGACATATTGCTGGGAGGACAAGTCCAGGTAGTGGACAGAATCTGAAAGGAAATCGAAAAGTCCTTGATCTTCCAATTGGTCGGGAATAGTTTTCCCGATTAATTCGGCTAGAAATAAACTAATGCACGTCTTCTCAGGGTTAGAATACAAATCAATAAATGGAGGGTTGCAGGTTATTTCCTTAATTAAATGAAGGCTTGATTTGTTGGTGCGGTAATGGGTAATGTCAATGACCTGCAATGGGCGAAGCAAGGCAGACTTGCTTTTGTTTCTCCCTGTTTTGGCTCCTTTAAGCAAGAAACTATTTAAACCGTATTCTCTAGTGAAAGCTCGACAGATAACACTGGTCTCGGAATAAGGTATAGATGACAGAACAATCGCTGGGCAGGTGACAATCATTAATTGAGGTAAAGTAATTTGCCAACCGCTTTCTCTTCGCCGGTTAAGTTGGTAGCAAAAATTAAATACACCCCACTGGCTACTTTCTCGCCCTTAAAATTTTTCCCATCCCACAAAGCTTCACCACCCAAAGACGCTGTTTGAAACACAAGATTCCCAGCAATGTCAGTTATTTTTACATTGGTATTACTTACAAAACCCCGTAAAGCAATGCTTCCAACAAATCCGGGTCTTACTGGGTTTGGGAAAACGGAAATGGTTTCAATGTGCTCAGCAGGATCAATAGCATCAGACATGTAGGATTGAATACCCAATGAGGTGCCAAAAAACACTTCGCCGGTTAACGGGTGGATGGTTACGCTATAGACTTCATTAGACAACAATGGACTGTTTTCGCTGGTGAAGTGTAAAATCTGTTTTGTTCCGTCTTCAGAAAGGAGGTAAACACCAGAGTTCTGGGTTGCCATCCATTTTCTGTTTCCTCCATCCACAGCAATAGAAAGGATGGCTTCTTGCGCCAATACTTTTTCGTAATTGCCGTCTTGCTCAATGATAGGTTGGTCGGCGTTGATGGGGTTGCCGTCAAAAACCGCCGATGGGTTATAAAGAATAGCAAAACCTTGGTCAGAGCCCATCCAAATTTCTCCATCTAGGTCTTCGGCAATGCAATAAATTTCATTACTTGGAAGTCCGCCTTGGTCAGGACTATTGGTTAACGATTTGAAACTATCGTCAGTTAGTTCGTCGTAGGTGCCATGGTCGTTGAATGCATACAAACCATTTCGGTGGCGTATTAGCCATTTTGTGTTGTCAGCAGCGACTAAAATTTGACTTACTGTGGTTTGGTCGGCATTGCCATAATCATCGCCCATTTTGTAGCTGCGCCATTTGTTTTCAGGTGTTTTAAGCACTACACTGTTTGGTGCAAAAGAATTCCCAACCCAAAGGTTGCCAGCTTTATCGAATGTTGAGGTGGCAATTCGATAGTTGTCGACCCATCCTGTAACTTGCTGAATGGCGCTGTTTCGCATGTTGTATATTTGGCTCACGCGATTGTTGTCAATTTGGATTAATCCGGCAGACCAGCTTGAAACATAAATACGGTTACTAATTGTTGGGTCGGCCGTTACCGATAAAAAATCGGCAGGCGTTTTTAAAGAATCATCTGTGGTTTCGTCCATGTAACTCCAGTGACCTTGGTCGTAATGCAAAATTCCTTCTCGCAAATTTTGATTGTTATAAATCTGGTTGACCGACCCGGTAGCCACATAAAGTCCAGCCTTGCTGGCAAAAAGCTTATAAATCTGATTGTTTAATGGGCTGTCGGGTAAGTAAACGGAAAGCGCATTGCCGTTGGTAGTATTAATCAGTCCCTTATTTCCGTCGGCCACCCAATAAGAACCGGCATGGAAAACAGCATCGTTGGCGACCAACGAAACAGCGCCAGCTGGCACAACAACCGTTTCTAGCAATTCGTTGTTGGTGTTAATACTAAAAATACGGTCGGATGCGCTTAGCACTAGTCTGTCGGCAGAAACGCGGATTGATTTAAATCGAGCCGTAGGAATATTGGTTAAACGCGTCCAAGTGTTGTTTGCCAGCGAATAGACTTCGTCCGAATTGGCCGTTTCTGGATGATAGTTGACGTAAGGCGTGTTGTTGAATATCTCTATATTATTAAAAGCCCCATTGTCATTTGAAAACCCAGACTGCTTGGTCCAATTTTCGTAGTTACCTAAAAAGGTATTGTCCAAATTGGCTGCATAGACACCTTGTTCAGTAGCGGCATAGAGTTGATTTTCATGAACCGTGATGTCCTTTACAGAAATTGATGAGCCCAGCGGGCCAAATTTATACGTGTCTCTAATTTCCTTTTTGTCCAAATCGAAAACAACAATGCCAATGCCGGTGGCCAGGTAAGCTAAATTTTGACGAATGTAAATTGCGCGAATAGACTTGTCTCCATTTATGGTGGAACGTTTAATGTCTGGCAAGTTAACCGCGTTACCGTTCTTAAATACGTCAATGCTTCCATTGATGTATCCTATTATTAAACTTTGGGAAAGCGAATCGTATTTAATGGCGGTGATGTTTACATCGTTCAAAAAATTGGTTCTATTCAGCGATGAAATGCTGTTGTCTGATTGGTTGTATACGACCACCCCTTGGTTGGTTGCCCCAAAAACAAGCGAGCCCGAGGCCTCTACAAACTGCATGTTTCGGTATGAAATGTGACTACTCCATTGGCCAATAGCGGGCGATTGGGCCCGAATCATCGCGGGTATTAGGGTAAAAAGTAGGATAAGTCTTAACATGCTTCAGGATTGAGAATAGGACGAAATAACGAAAAAATGAAAAGAAAATTTTCTAGGCGCCAGAGATAATATGGAATAGTATATTTGCATCCCGTTAAATGGCTCCGTAGTTTAATGGATAGAATTAGAGATTCCGGTTCTCTAGGTAGGGGTTCGATTCCCTTCGGGGCCACATTTTAATGTGTGGAGGGTATTTGCGTATTTTTTCTTACACTTGGTAAGATTTTTAATTAACCGCTTTATCCTATGCAATGTAAATTCACTGCGATTTTTGTCATTGGCTTAATAATTGGCACAACAACATCTTGCAAAAAAGCAGAAGACTCTCCGCCCGCGCTCCCCAAAACTGCGTATAAAACCAGTTATTTGGTAGATGGTTTTTCTACCAATGATGGTGTGCTTGCAGCCATTAATGAGGCACAGTACGAGCGGGGTGAATTTCAAGAGGAAATTAGTAAAGGAAAATCATGCTTTGCCTATTTTTATTCACAGGACGGCATAGGGCCTTTTGTAGATGCGGGATTTATTCGAATTAATAACATTGTGCCTGTTCTTTTTGACGAGGATACGGGGGTTTATTACCCGGCCGACAGCAGCGGTAAAAAAATTAACTATGCTTTTGGCGACACCATTAATTGGAATGTTTCCGGCAGTACAGAGACCGAGGTTCATCCATTTACAGCAACAATAGACAGCTCTCCTTCGCAACCAGTAATTGACACCAACGTTTTTGAAATTAAACGAAGTGAGTCGTTTACGCTAAAAATGCTGAGCACATTAAGTAAAATAAATGCCAGGGAAGACGGCTCTCAAGTTAAGACCGTCTTTGTAATTCGTCAGGGTGAAAAGGTGATTGCTCACGAATTGACGGCAGTGGCTACCCAATTTCAGTTTTCGGTTAATGAATTAAAGCTGTTTAGCGCCGGTGACGCCAGTATCGAAATCGGAGCATATCGGTACTTGAGCAAGGTGGTTGATGACAAAACCTTTCACATTGTACTTGGCTCACGAACCACTCGGGATGTAATAATAAAGTAGTGGTAAAAGACAGTAATTGTTAATAAAACCACTTTTTTGATCGCCAAGGCTCAATTTCTTATGAAAATAGGCAAATGATCAAAGGCTTATGAAATCTAAAAAAGAGGAGATTAATCCGAATAATTGATGTACAAAGCGCAAAAAAATGATGTTGGTGTGTTGTGTTGAAAATTATTATCATATCTTTGTTTTAAAGTTTGCAAAGTTCTATTGACTAAAATTAAACTTACTTCAACATGAAGAAGAAAATTAAACTAGAGAATTTAAAAGTTCAAAGCTTCGTTACCGCTTTAAGTGAAGAGGAGAGATTGATTGCAAAGGGGGGATATATTGGCGAGGAAGTATTTGATGCGATTCCAAAAACCATGTCTCTTTGTGGTTTTAGTATTTGTCAAATGGGAACTGTTTGCACCATTATTCATGAAACGCAATTGGCAACTTGCATTTATTGCAAACCAAAAACAGACAAGTAATCGGTTACACCGAAACTTTATACCTTAAAACCAGAACATTGTTCTGGTTTTTTTGTGCTTTAATTTTCCGAAATAACGAAGTTATTTAGATCCGCCTGAAGAAAATTGATTGAAAATGCGGTCGAACAGGCGCAGATTTGCGGTTATGATTTCCGCTTTTCCTATCATGTTTTGCTGATGCGCTAGTTTTATTGCATAAGTGGTGGTAAGTTGTTGGGGCAAACTTATTTCTACCAAGTAGTTATTGTCCCGGCTGGTTGCCGAGATGCTTTTTACTTGGCCTATCACCACTCCAAACTCATTTGCAGGATAGTTTTCGAGTTTTATTTTCACGGCCATTCCAGCTTTTACCTTGCCAGCATTGGCCATTGGTAGTTGGGCTAGGGCCATGAGTTTTGAAATACGGGGCTCAACAGTTAATACTGGCTCACCTGCAGAAACATGTTGGTTGGTTTCAAATGGTTTAACAAACGAAACCTCGCCTGTACAGGGCGCTTTTAAAACAAATTGATGTTCCCATTCTTTAATTGCCGATTGAAGTAACTTAAGGTTTTCAGTAAGCTTTGCGAGTAATAGCCGCTTGTTTTCCCAGTAGTTGTGTTCGTTATCCAGTCCGGTTTTTTTCACCGATTGGCGTTGCAGTTTGCTGGTAAGTCGCCCAATTTCATTGCTTTTTAAGGCCTGTTGTTTCAGTAAATATTCTTGTTCGGCCATCTCCAATTCTTGCTTGGTAATTATTCCGTTTAGGTACAGCTCTTGGCGGTCAAGAAATTTTTTGGCAGCCAAATCCATCTCTTGCTGCAAAATTTCTCGCTGACCGGATAGCTCCTCGTTCATCCGATCGAATAACCGCGATTGTTCGGTTTGAGCGTTTTCCTTTTCAAAAAATAAGTTGGTTTCTAGTAACTGACGGTATTCTTCATAAGCCAACGCAAAAGCCGAGAACGGTGCTTGAAGTGTGCCAAGCTGCAATGCGTTGCTAAGACTTTTAGGAATTGAATCGGCTAAAATAGCGTGGTGGATGGGTTGTAAAAATTGGTTCAAACGAATCACATCCTGAATGGAGGCCGGGTTTTCGAGGTAAGCGAGGTATTGCGATTCTTTTACTGCTGATTTCTCTTTGGCCAATTGAATTAATTTTCCGCTTGTGGGAGCAACTACAGTAATTGCCGGATTGGTTGAGGTTATGGTAGCCGTGGCAGCTACAAACACTGGATACCGAATTAGGAAAGAAGACACCATTACGCCACAAACCAATAGAAAGATTAGCCCAAGTCCGTGTCGAATTAACCAACTGGGGTTGTGGCTTAAAATTTCTTGAACCTCTTCGCTGGTGGCCGAGTAGTGGGGTTCTGGTACACTCATTTTATGCTAGAGTGAAATGAAGAAACAACAGGTATTCCGAAACCGACCATTATTTTTAGCGAATGCTTAACTACCATGTCAACGTAAATGAATTGAACCAAAGTTAAAGAATAGTGCGAAACGTGAGGTTAATTCTTGAGCCGCACAATGATTTCCGTTTAGGAAGTTGGTGTTTCCAATGGTGTTGGGTTGCACCGGTCATTAATAGAAGACTTCCGGTCTCTAGCAAAAGATTGGTTTTTAGTGGTCGGGTGTTGTGTTTAAGTTGAAAAATCCGGGGGTGTCCGAATGAAACTGAAGCTATACTGGGGTTGGGGCCTAGTTCCTTTTCACTATCGCTATGCCAGCCCATGCTGTCACTTTCGTTGCGATATAGGTTCAACAAGACACTATTAAAGTTGCGTCCTGTTTCCAGGGCTAGTTTTTGCCTCATGGTTTCAAGAACCGGAATCCAGGCCTTGGTGGTTTGCGAAAAGTTGGAGTAGGTATAGGTTAGTCCAGGGTCACCGTACCAAGCAATTTTTCTAGGCTGTAAAACTTCGCGGCCGAATAATTTTATTGATTTTTCTTGCCAATCCACTTCTTCCAGCAGCTGCTGGTACACCTCAAGGCTTGTACTTGGCGAATAGAATTCTGGAAAATAGAACACCTCACCATCACAGGGAAGTAAGTTTTGCTTCAGTGAGAACATCTGACTGATAACTGACAACTAGAATTAGCCGCCAATACCTACGATTAATTTTTGGCCAGGAACCAAACTGCCAGTATTTAGGTTGTTTAGCTTTTTTAATTCGGTCACGGTCAAGCCGTCATATTTTCTCGAAATAGACCAAAGCGTATCTCCGCGTTGAACAACGTGGTAGGTGGCATATTCGCCTAAATTTACAGCAGGTTCTTCGGGTTTAAATTTTTCGGTTAGTTGTTTGACCTCGTTAGCTTCATCGGCTGTTTGAGTCGTTGTTGAAGGGTTTTGTTTTTCCTGCTTTTCAGCTAGTTGAGTTTCTGTTTCTTCAGCGACATTTCCCTTAATAACTAGGCGTTGTCCAAGTGCCAAACGGGAGTGTTTCACTTTGTTCCAGTGTTTTAAATCCTCAACCGAACAATGGTATTTGCGGCCAATACTCGAAAGGGTTTCGCCTCGTTTTACCGAGTGGGTAAACCCGGTTTTCTCAGCAGATTTTTTTCCCTTTTTATGCGACTTTACCTCTGTGAGCGATGGTGAAGCAAGTTGGTCTTGCTGCATGGCGAACAGGTCAATTTTTTCCTTTGGCAATACCAAAGTAAATGGCTGTCCAGAGGCAGGTATCGTATTCGTTTTTAGGGATGGATTTAAAAAGCGCAAGCGCTCGATGGGCTCGTCTATTGCCCGGGCAATGTCGGAAAGATTGGCGTTTTTCAGCAGTTCAATAGACTCAATATCGCAATGGGTAATCTCAGGATTACGAAGGTTAATGCCATAATCTTCGTAATAATTCATGATAAAGTTTACCGCAATAAATGCCGGAACATAACCCTTGGTTTCTCTAGGTAGGTAATCATAAATTTCCCAGAAATTTCGTTTTCCACCAGCTTGGCGAATAGCCCTATGAATGGTAGCTGGACCGGAATTATATGCCGACAGCGCCAAATCCCAAGAGCCAAAAATGTTGAACAGATTTTTTAAGTAACGGCAAGCGGCATGCGTAGCTTTAATGGGGTCCGAGCGCTCATCGACAAATGAGTTCATTTTCAAACCGTAAAGCTTTCCGGTGGTTGGCATAAATTGCCACAAGCCGGTAGCAGATGCGTAAGAACGAGCTTTAGCTTGTAAGGCACTTTCTACAACAGCTAAATACTTAAGCTGATGAGGAAGACCATATTCGGCCAGTATTCTTTCAAAAATGGGGAAGTAAAGCTCACCAAGCGCTAAAATGGTAGGTGTTGCCGATTTTCGGCTGGTGTACATTTTAATGTAGGTGGCCGTAATGTCGTTAAAAACAAATTCGAATGGAGCGTGGCGGTTGAGGTTGTTCAGTTTTTCTGCCAAAACATCATTCACCGAAAAGTCATTGTTTAACTTGTTTTCAGCAAAAACTCCCTCCGTATTTTTAAGAGAAGTCTTGGTGGTATCACCAAACGCAGCTTGGGTAGAAATTGCTTGAACCAAAAGGACAGCAAGGAGCAAAGAGCCGTAAAATATTCTCATCTGTTACTTTATCTGTTTTTTTGTACACCAAATATTGGCTACAAGTTTTCCGGTTGCGAAGGTAACAAAAACTTTCTAACAGCAGTTAGCAAGCTCTAATGTGCTGAAAAAGTGTCGGTTAGGTGTTTGGCGAAAGCCAATAATTTTCGGTCTTCACCGGTATTGGCCATAAGTTGTGTGCCAAAAGGAAGTCCAGCACTGTTTTTTGCCAAGGGCAAAGAAATGGCCGGCATGCCCGTAATATTTGCCTGCACGGTGAAAATATCTTCTAGGTACATCTTAATCGGGTCACCCGATTTTCCACCAATTGGGAAAGCAACACCGGGGGTAGTGGGCGTTAAAATGAAATCGAAATTGGAAAGGTAACCGGCGGTTTTTTGCTTAATGAGTTGACGCATCCGTTGGCCTTTGGTATAATAGGCGTCATAATAACCGGCAGAAAGCACAAAGGTGCCCAGCATTATCCGGCGTTTAACTTCCTTGCCAAAACCTTCGGTGCGCGACTTAACAATAGTGCCCTCAACACCTTGTCCTTCTTTGCTTCTGTGGCCAAAACGCATACCGTCGTAGCGGCTCAGGTTGGAAGATGCTTCGGCGGTGGTCAACACATAATAGGTGGGAACCAGGTATTTTAGTTCAGCAAAATCAACTGGCTCAACGGTGTGCCCTTGTTTTTGCAACTGGTTAATTAGTTCAGTAAAATGAGTTCTTATTTCCTCATCAAGACCGGGACTTTCTAGGCAATCCTTCAGGTAAGCGATTTTCACCGGCTTATCCCAAGTTAGATTTTTACTGTACGCCTCGGTTGGTTTTTGCGAGGCAGTGCTATCAAATTCGTCAGGACCAGCCATAACTTCAAGCAGCAGCGCAGCGTCTTCAACACTATTGGTAATTGGGCCAATTTGGTCAAATGAAGATCCGTAAGCAATTAGCCCGTGGCGTGATATGCGACCGTAAGTAGGTTTAAGCCCAACCGTTCCTGTAAACGATGCTGGCTGGCGAATTGAGCCACCTGTGTCAGAGCCTAAAGCAGCTTGGCACAAACCTGCGGCAACAGCAGCTGCCGACCCTCCCGATGAACCACCGGGAACCAGTTTGTTGTCTATGGGGTTTAACACCGGGCCAAAAGCCGAGTTTTCGTTAGAGCTGCCCATGGCAAACTCATCGCAGTTTAAACGGCCAATGATAATTGCATCTTCTGCCAACAAACGTTCTACGGCCGTTGCGCTAAATAACGAATTGAAACCGTTTAAAATTTTTGACGATGCACCAACGCGGTGGTTGGCATAACAAATGTTGTCTTTTAAACCTATCACCATTCCGGCCAATTTACCGGCAGTTCCAGAGGCCAATTTAGCATCAAGCTTTTCGGCGGCTGCCAACGATTCCTCAGCGAAAACTTCCAGAAAAGCATTCAAATGCCTATTGGCCTCGATTTTCTCAAGGTAACCGGCAACCAGTTGCTTTACGGTAATTTTTTTCTGCTGAATGTCGCCCTGGATTTGGGCCAAATTGGAGTAGGTCATAGATTGCGTAGGCGGTGAAAAATTATTCTTCAGCTTTTTTATCGTCTGATTTTCCGCTAGATGCATCTTTAAATTCGCGAATGCCCTTACCAAGACCCTTCATTAATTCTGGAATTTTTTTACCTCCAAAAAGCAAAAGCACTACGGCAAGAATCAGTATAATTTCAGTTGCTCCAAATTTCATGGCTGTTGTTTATTTACTGGTTAAGATTTTGATTTATCGTTTTCGTCCTCGCGGGCATCTTTGTATTCCTTGTTTCCTTGCTGAATTTCTTTAATGGCTTTAGGAACACCCATAAAGACTAGAAATAGCACAAGTAATGCTATAATGAGCAAAACCTGAGGCCATTTAATAATACCGGCAATTAGGACAAGGTACATAGTAATATCCCGATTTAGGGCCACAAATGTAGCCAAAATAAACCCTTATTGATGAATCCAAAGTGCCGGATTCATTTTTTGCGTACCATTTTGGCCAATCTTCCAAATTTCTAGATGCGCCTCACTGCGTGTACCATTTTCGCCGGGAAGACAGGTTCCTAACCGATCTTTAATGGCTACTTTTTGTCCTTTGGTTACAAAAACTTCTTTAAGTTGGGTGTAAATGGATCGGTAAGCACCGTGATCGAGCACCACCACTTTTCCGGCTCCGGGTATTACCAAAATGCTCGACACGGTTCCTTTGAAAATGGCTTTAACTGTAGCTTCTTTGTCGGTTGTAATGTCAATTCCGTTGTTGTCGATGATGATGTTTCGCAACACCGGATGGGCTTGTTTGCCAAAACGACCACTGATAAAACCCTTGTCAACCGGCCAGGAAAGTTTTCCTTTATTGGCAGCAAAATTGTCGCTCAGGTTTTTGGCTTCGGGCGCCAACTTAAAGGTTCCCTTATTGGAAGCCTTGGTTTTCTTTATTTCGTTGGCAATAATTCGGTCAAGTTCTGCATTAATACGCTGGCGTTCTTTTTCGTGTTTGGCCAGCTGATCGCGCAATTTTTTCTCCTGTTGTTGAAGGGCAGTAAGGGCATGCTGTTCGGCAGTTTTGTCGTTGGCAAGCCGTTGTTTTTCCTGTTCCTTGGCGCTCAGTAAAACTGTTTTCTCCATTTTTTGATCACTAAGGTTTCTAATCTCGGTGCCTAAAATGTGTTTTACCGCTTCAATTTTTTCGGCCTGTTTGCGTCTGGCTTGCGCATATTGTTGCAGATATTTAACCCGCTTAAATGCTTGGTGAAAATCGTTGCTGGCAAATACAAACATTAATCGGTTGTAGGAATTCTGGTTGCGCTGCGCAAATTTTATTAACCGTCGATATTCATCGCGCAGCAAGTCCAGCTCTTGTTTTTTTTGCGCAATACTTTGGTTTCTTTGAACTATAGAATGATCTAAACTCCCAATTTCAGTGCTTATGGTGCCAATTAATTCTTCGCGCAATTTTATTTGGCCGGTAATAGCAACCAAGTGCGTTTGTGTGGCCACCTGTTCACTTTTGGTCTTTTGAATCAGCTGGTTGGTTTGTTCAATCTTTTTATTCAGGTCAGCGCGCTTTTTTTCCAGCTTCTTTTTGTCTTGGCCATGCGCCAAAAAAGCAGCAAAAACAAGAAGAATAGCGCTGCAAACTTTAAGGCTGTATGGGAACATACTTCTCAGGAATTTTAAAACTAATGGATGTTGGTGCTTCGGCTTTCAGTTTGGTAAACGTTAATTCGAAGCGGGTGTGCTCGGCAATGTCGCTGATGTTGAATTTTATAGCGTGCGGCAAAAGCAGCGAGTCAACCGGAATAAAATCGCTGTAATTGATTTCAAGTAAGCGATTATTGGTTACATCGGTCAGCAGAATTTTAACCAAATTGAACTGCTCATCCAAGAAATAGCGTTTCAGAAAACGATCGTTTTCTTTGTTTTTGCGAATTACTTTTTGCAGTTTTTTGTCCACAAAATCGTACAAATAAAGACTGTCGGCAGGGACGTCAAAATCTTCGTCTTTGGTAATTCCCAGTGCTTTTCTCAGTTTTTTTCCAGGAACATTTTTTAGCACATAAAAAGAACTGTCAATTTCACCAATCCAGCGTTCATCGTCGTTCAACATAACTGGCTGACCAAGCAACACATTCTGGATGAAACAAAAATCGACATCCTCGATGTGCAATGATTTTTGCAGGTATTGATAGGTGCCTAGGTAAAAGGTTCTGTTTAATGGGTTCATAAACATTACACTATCTGGCGTAAGGTTTAATCGACCAACTTCCACCCCAAGCGCATATTTAATCGACAACCAAAGCAGGCTATCCTTTTTCATGCGCAGGTTGATGGTTAAGTCATTGTCATTGCCTTTGAAATGCGATTTTACATCAATCTTGCCCGAAAGCCAGTCAAAATTATCGGGTTTCTCGCCTAGTTTTCTGTAAAGCAAGCGAGCCTCTTTGGGCATTAGTCGGGGTTTACGCTGTGCGAGGTCTAGTGTGGGTTTGCAGCCAATGATGAACAGAACCGCGAGGCATCCAATTGAATTATAAAAATTTAAGGGTTTGCCGAAAATCTGTTTTAGCATGATGGCAACAAAAGTAATGCAATAATTATTTCGAGATGGGCACTGTGCAGGAAGTTAATCCACCAAGCGTTTTTCCTTGATTTTTTGCTCGAGTACCGGACTTGTGTTGCCTGTGTTTTTGGCTTTATTCCAGTACTCCAAAGCAATGTTAATGTTGCCCAGCGAAAACTCTACATCGCCATAATGCTCAAAAATCTCGGCACTAGCGCCACCGGCGTTTAAGGCTTTAATCATCCATTCGCGCGCTTCGGTATATTTTTTCATTTTGAACAGCACCCAGGCATACGTGTCTTGATAACTGGGCTGGTTGGGTTCTAATTTATTTACTAGCTCGGCCATTTGACTGGCTTTTTCTAGTTTATCAGCCCGCAACGACAGAAAATAGCTGTAATTGTTGAGTACGTAGGTGTCGTTTGGGTTTATTTTCAGCGCTTTATCGTAGTAGTCGTCCGACTTTGCGTAATTTTTTGTTCCATTATAAGAATCGCCCAAGGCAGCATAAAATTGCTGTGCCAGCTGGTTGTTGTCTACCACCAAGCCCAGCCCACCTTCTAAGCTTTCGGAAGCTTGCTTGTAGTTTCGTTTTTGCAAATGGCCAATTCCATTGAAGTAATAGAAAAATGGAATGTTGGGAAATAGGGTAATGCATTCTTCACTTTCAGCAATAAGTGCATCAATGTCAGAAAGCCGAGAGTTAATGGAAATAATTTCTTGCCAGATTAAATGCTTATCTGGGGCTATTTTTACGGCTTTTCTATACTGTTCGCGGGCTTCTGGAAACTTGCCAGCGGTATTTAACACATCACCCCAAACGGCGTAACCTTTGGCGTCTTGTGGGTGAGCCAGAGCAATCATTTCACTAAGTTCTTCCAAATCGGGAAGTAGACTGGGTTCCTTGTTCGACAATTCGAAGTAAATGAACATCAATTCCATTTTGGCATCGATGGAAAGGTCGGTATTGGCAAAGGCAATTTTGGCCTGACTTATGGACTCCTTTATTTTGTTTTGTGCAATGGAAATTTTGGCCAATTTTAAGTTGGCACTTCCGTAAGTTGGCGCTTGTTTTAAAATGTTGTTTAGGGTTTCAATGGCCAGTTCCGGTTGGTTGTTGTACCCATAGAGGTCAGCTAAAATTTCTTGAAACTGAAATTCTTCCGGATAATTTTTAATTAGCTTTTTAAGCTCATCAATGGCTTGTGTGAAATTGTGAGCCGATATGTAGTTGTTTATTTTTTGCTGCAGAATTTCATAAACCACACCGCTTTTTTGCTCAACCAGGGTGTAGTACTTATTGGCCTCGTTGTAGTTTTTTTGCGATTCGTAAATACTGGCAATGGCTAAATAGGCATCAATGTTTTCTGCATCCTGAGCGATAATGCTTTGGTACAGTTTCAGCGCCTCTTTCCGGTGGCCAAGCTGTAATTGAATATCAGCGTTAAGCGACTTGTAGTAAATGTTGTTTTTACTAAGGTACAAAGCCTGTTGTGCAGATTCTAAAGCACCTACCAGATTACCGTTGTTCACATAAATGCGCGACATTTCGTAGTATGCCGCATCGTTTGCAGGGTCAAGTTCAGCCGCCTTCTTAAATCCGGTAAGTGCCAAATCAAGTTGCCCGATGCTTTTGTCTTTTAAGGCAGTAAAAAACTCAAACCGAGCGGCCATGCTTTGGCGCTCCTTAATGGAATCGGCTTTTTGTTCTTTTTTGTTTTTCTGGCCAAAAGCCACTGAACTTAAAAGCAGGACAAATATGCCTGCGAATAAAAGTGACTGGTAATTTTTAAAGCACCGAAGTGGAGAGGCGTTTGTCAATTTATTGAACTTAGTTGTTATTCCACAGCGGTATAGTCGCCCACACTTACATCTAGCGGTTTTCCGTTCAACGTAACGTGATTTCCCACCATAGAATTGGTTAATATCTGGTTGTTGATGTGGCTATTGGTTTGAATAATGCTGTTGGAAATTACGGAATTTTTGATGACTGTGTTTTCACCAATAGAAACATAAGGCCCAACTACTGCATTTTCAAGTACCACATTTTCGCCCACATAACTTGGCGGAATGATAACGCTATTGGTTTGTTTGGTGGTATTGGCAACCAGTTTTTCGTTGCTAATAAAAGTTAAATAACGCTGGTTGGTTTGCACGGTTATGGCTTTGTTGCCGCAATCCAGCCAATCGTTTACCGTTCCGGGCTTAAACAAGGTGCCCTTCTTCTGCATGTTTTCCAAGGCATTGGTAAGCTGGTACTCGCCTTTGTCCTTAATATCGTTGTCCAACAAGTATTGTAATTCGCGACACAGGTATTCGCCGTCTTTGAAATAGTAAATACCAATAATGGCAAGGTCGCTAACAAATTCCTGTGGTTTCTCTACAAAAGCAGTAATGTCACCATTGGTATTCAGTTTAACCACACCAAACTGGCGAGGATCCTCAATTTGTTTTACCCAAATAATTCCTTCTGCACTGTTGTCCAATTTAAAATCAGCACGGAAAAGGGTGTCGGCAAAGGCGACAACCACGTTTCCAACCAGCGCCTCTTTTGCGCAAAGAATGGCGTGGGCAGTGCCCAGTGCTTCAGTTTGGTAATGAATGGTTCCTTTGGCACCAAGGCTTTCAGCCACTTTTATTAGGTGTTCTTCGGTGGCTTTACCAAACGACGGGTGAATGATGTAGGCGATTTCGTCAACCTTGTCCTGACATACCTTTACAATGTCTTCTACCAGACGTTGCACGATTGGTTTTCCGGCAATGGGAATAAGTGGTTTGGCAATGGTAAGGGTGTGTGGACGCATGCGTTTGCCCATGCCGGCCATTGGAACTATTATCTTCATATTTTAAATTCTTGATTTCACTGATTAGGATGATTACACTGATTGGTTTTCTTTCCGAATGGAAGGTTTTAGAAGGACTAACTTGGAATTTGAAATTTAAAACTTCTGTGTGCCAGTGTGGCCAAAGCCGCCTTCGCCACGAGCTGTTTCCGAAAGTTCTTCGACCGCAATCCAATTGGCGGTTTCGTGTTTGGCAATTACCAATTGGGCAATGCGCTCACCGTGTTTTACGGTAAAGGCTTCGTTGCTTAGGTTTACTAAAATAACTTTTACCTCGCCACGGTAGTCGGCATCGATGGTACCGGGTGAGTTTAACACCGAAAGACCGTGTTTGGCAGCCAGTCCGCTACGTGGGCGAACTTGTCCTTCAAATCCGGCAGGCAATTCCAGGTAAATGCCGGTTGGAATCAGGGCGCGTTCCAACGGTTTTAGCATTACTTCGTCGGTTAAGTTGGCATACAAATCTACCCCGGCACTTAATGCTGTGGCATAAGCTGGTAGTGGATTACTGGAAAGGTTTTTTATCTTAATGTCAGTCATACTCGTTTGAACAAAATTTTTGGTTTTTCCACCCAAAGAAAAACAGCGGCAAAGATGAGAAGAAATACCACTTTACTGCATACCCCAAAAAGGGTTACGCCAAGGTTAAGGTATTTGTCGGTAAAAAACAGCACTAAGGCAAGCACTAAAAAGCCCACGTTTTTGCCTATTTGATAAGGTATTGGGTAGAATTTTTGTCCCCATAAATAGGAAAAAATCATAAGACTGCCGTAACAGGCAAATGTGCTCCAGGCCGCTCCAACATAACCCAACGAGGGTATCAACAACCAGTTTAATGCTATGGTGATGAAGGCACCAATTGCGGTTATGTATACTCCATAAATGGTTTTGCCCGAAAGTTTATACCACACGGATAGGTTGTAGGAAATGCCCAAAAACGCGTTGGCCAGTAATAGAATGGGCACAATTTTTAAGCCTTCCCAATAAGCTTCGTTGTTTATGAAGTACTTGAAATAATCGATAAACAAGGTAACTACCAGAAAAAGCCCAAACACAATGAACGAAAACACATTCAGCATTTGAACATATACCTGCTTGCCGTCAGCTTCTTTCGACTGTTTAAAGAAAAAAGGTTCGGCGGCATATTTATAGGCTTGTACAAAAAGCGTAATCAATATAGAAAGCTTATAAACTCCACCAAAAACGCCCAGTTGGTACATGGTGGCTTTGTAGCCAATTTTATCTTCGAGAAAATACTTGAAAAATCCGCGGCTAAACGTTTCGTTGACAATGCCCGCAACCCCAGTAAGCATGATAGGGAGCGCGTAAATCAGCATTTCGCGGTACAGCTTAAAATTCCAATTGAAGCGCAATTGAAAAAATTCTTTGTACAACAACAAACACTTTAAACCACTACCGACCACGTTGGCCAAAAACACATAACCAACGCCAATGTTTGGGTTGTAAAGTGCCTCGATTAAAAAATTGGTGTGTCCGGCTTTTGCCATGGGCATGCAATAGCCAATAAAAAACAGGTTGATGATAATGTTGATGAAAACACTGCCAAGGTTGATTGTTGCAAATTTGAAGGCCTTGTTTTCTTCGCGCAATCGCGCTAGTGGAATAGCGGCCAGCGAATCGAAAGCCAAAATAGCCAGCAGCCAGCTGATGTACTCGGGATGGGCTTGGTAACCTAAAAAGGTAGCAATGGGGCTGGCAAATAGAAGTCCGGCCAGCAAAAACAACCCAGAAGAAATAACAATGGACCCGAGCGCATTGTTGTAAACCGAATCTTTTGGGTGATTTAATGAAAACCGAAAAAATGCAGTTTCCATGCCGTAAGTAAGTAAGGCAATGAATAAAGCAGTATAGGCAAAAAGCTCGGTAATAATACCGTAAACATCGGGGCTAAATTGCTTTACATGAACGTAAACCAGCAGGTAAAACAGGAACCGACCCAGTATGCTTGGTAAACCGTAAACGGCGGTTTGTCCCGCTAGTTTTTTTAAAGCTGACATTCGGTATAATTGCAGCATGCGCAATGGTGTTGCGTATGCCTAGCGTTGAAAAAATTAAAAAACAGGCTTTCTTTTTTCAAGGAAAGCGGTAGTGCCTTCAATAAAATCGTTGGTGCCAAAAAGGTTACCGAACTCGGCTATTTCGGTTTCGTAAGCGCCTTTAATGCCAGCGTTTACCGACCGGATTGCGCCAGCCACTGCCATTGGCGAGTTGTTGGCAATTTTCAGCGCCAGTTCCATTGCCTTGCCCAGTAAGTCGGCTTGTTCAGTAACATGGTTTACCAAGCCCCAGGTTAAGGCTTCAGCAGCGGTTAACATATTGGCCGTAAAAATCATTTCGTTGGCCTTGCCTTTGCCTACCAATTGTGCCAAGCGTTGAGTGCCGCCATATCCGGGAATTAAACCCAAAGTCACTTCGGGCAAACCCAATTTGGCGTTGGTGGATGCCAGGCGAAAATGACAGGCCATGGCCAATTCTAGTCCGCCACCCAAGGCAAATCCATTTACGGCAGCAATAACTGGTTTGCTTAAATTTTCTACCACATCAAATAAGGTGGCCTGACCAACAGCAGCCAGCTCTTTTCCTTGCGAGGGGCTAAATGATGAAAACTCTGAAATATCGGCCCCGGCTACAAAACTTTTGTCACCACTACCAGTAAGTATTACCACACGTACCGCGGCATTGCTATCGGCTTCGCGCAAGGCTTTGCTTAACTCGCTAATGGTCTCTTTATTTAAGGCATTTAACTTGGTTGGGCGATTTATGGTAATGGTTTGAACCTTGTTTTCGGTGCTTATCAGTAGGTTTTCGAAGCTCATTGGTCAAAAAAATTAATTGGCTAAACGGGGACAAAAATACGGTTTTAGGCAATGCAGTGGGTGCTTAATAGATGTGCCAAGTGGGCTTACTATTTTATCATGCTTAACATTCTATTTGTAGCTGTTTTGTACAAAACAAAATCGTTTTTGGCGAAAAATTCAGCCTCAATCGAAGTATAATAGGTTCCCTGCGGCTGGTCAGTTCCATTCCGTTTTCCATCCCAACTTTCATTGGGCGTATTGCTTTCAAACACAATCTCTCCCCAGCGGTTAAAAATTTTGATTGAATAACGAATGTATAGGCCTTGAACGGTCACTGCGAATTTGTCGTTTGTTCCGTCATTATTTGGTGTAAACGATTCAGGGAGAGTAATAGAAACTGCCGGAAAAATGGTGGTAGCGTTGGTGTCGGTGTTTAAAACAAAAGCCACGCTGTCGCAATATTGCCCGCTGCCATTGGTTTTGGTAAACCACTTTACATTGGGCGTTTGCGGGCTTACATTTTCTTTGGGTGTCTGCAGGTAGGTGGTAAAAGAAAGGTTGTTTTCGCTGGTATTTAAGTTGTTCGGCACTTTTAGTTTGCAGTCGCCAGAGTCGCCATTGTAAATAAGAATGGTGTCGTGAATTGTGCTGTCGTTACCGGCCAGAAAAACGGTGTCTTTTTCGTTGCTGTGCGGCAAAGCTGGTGGGCAAGCACCTTTCTCGCAAGCTGCGGTTATTATTAACACGAACAAGGTCAGGTAAAACAGGGGTTTCATAAAGCTGATGGGTGAATAAATGGTTGGTCAGAAAAAATTACCGCAGCAGGTTTACAAAACCAGTTTTTGCCGCAACGTATAATAGAGAATCGTTTTTAGCAAAAAATTCAGCTTCGAGTTTAGTAAAATAGGTTCCGGCAGGCTGGTCGGTGGAGTTTTGTTTCCCGTCCCAGCTTTGGTTTGGTGTATTGCTTTCAAAAACCACCTCACCCCAGCGGTCAAAAACTTGGAACTTGTAGTTTACATAGGCCCCTTGTACCAGCACAATTAACGAATCATTTGTTCCGTCACCGTTTGGGGTAAATGTATTGGGAACAAAGGCGGAAACATCTGGAAATACTTGGGTAGCATTGGTAGCCGAATTCAACACAAAAGCTACGCTGTCGCAAAACTGAGCGTTGCTGTTTATCTTGGTAAACCATTTTACTTCGGTTGGTGGTGCAGTTACCTTTTCTTTTGGTGTTTGAAAATAGGTGCTGAAACTAAGATTCTTTTGGTCGGTGTTTTCGTTTTTTGGAACAATTAAAATGCAGTCGCTAAGGCCGCCCTTATCAATAATAACGGAGTCTTTTGGAAACTTACAGAAATGTTCATCTTCCTGTGGGTGTGGTTGTCCACATTTGCAATGATTCTTGCGGCAGGAAGCAAGCACTAATAGGGCGAAAAGGCAGGTATAAACAAAGGGTTTCATGGTGTTGTTTTTTGCGAATATAGGTTTTCTAATTAAGCCAGATGAAGTGGTAGTTTAACCGTAAATGTTGTGCCAAGGCCAGGCTCACTTTCAAATGAAATATGGCCACCGGCTTGCTCCACAATTTGCTGTACCATGGCCAAACCCAGTCCCATTCCGGTCGATTTGGTGGTAAAGTTGGGCGTAAAAATGCGCTGTTGCTTATCGTTAGGTATTCCGTTGCCGTTGTCGGTTAACATTAGCACCGCTAGGGTGTCTTTTTTGGTTAAGGAAAGGACGACTTGAGGTTTTTCGGTGTCACCGTATGCCTTTTCTTCTGTCGCTTGAATGGCGTTTTTCAACAAGTTATTTACTACACGTGTCATCAGGCTTTTGTCGGCATAAACCTGTATCGCGGGTTCAATGTTTAATTCAATCGATACCTTTTCGTCTGCCATAATTGAAACCGTGTTTTTAACGAGTTCGTCCAGTTGAATGGTTTCTGGAATGGCTTTTGGCAGCGAAGCATAGTTGCTAAATTCGTTGGCAATTTTGGTCAAGGTGTTAACCTGCTCAATAAGTCCCGAAACGAAGCGCGAGGTTTTTTCTTTTATATCGGCGTCATTGTTTTCAAGGCTGCGTTGCAAAAGCTGGGCGTTTAGTTTAATTGGGGTCAACGGGTTTTTTATTTCGTGCGCCACCTGTTTGGCCATTTCTCGCCAGGCCGATTCGCGTTCGCTTTTTGCCAGTGCATCGGCCTGGGCTAATAGTTCTTGTACCTTGCTGTTGTAGGCGGCGACCAATTCTCCAATTTCATCGTTTCGTTGGTAGTCAATTTGTTGGTTAACTTGCTTAAAGTCTAGCTGCTGTAATTTTTCGCGCACCAGCTTTAGCGGTTCTGTAATGCGATTGGCAAGAAAAATAGCCAGAGCAAAACCGACAACAATTAGAAGAACCCAGACTACAATTACGGACACCAAAAAATCGCTAAGTTGATTGGTTAGCTCAATTTGCTTGGCGAAATAAGGTAGGTTAACATAGCAAAGTACCATGTTATTTTCATCCGTAAGGGGGCTATAAGCACTTAGATAGGTTAGATTGCCCACCGTTTCTCGGTTTACAAAAAGGTTTAGTCCTTTCTGCTTAAGCTGGTGGAAGGCGGTTGGCGCTATGTTTTCTGATAGCAGACCTTTAATGAAAATATCGGGTTGGGAAGTTGAGATTAACTGGCCATTTGTATTGTAGAGTGAAATATCGGTGAATAGATTTTCGCCCAACTTGCTTAGCTCTGTGGCCAAAATGCCAGAATTCCTTAGCAAGGTGTCTAAGTGGTTTTCGCTTAAGGCTTGCTTCACCGATTCTATTTTTTCAGCCAACAATTCCTTGTTTTTTTCTTCAAACTGATGGAATAGGTTGTAATAAGCGAAAATCCCAAAAGCAATTCCTGAAAAAACCAGCAAAGCAACGAACGAAAACCGAGTTCGATGTTGCAACGAACTAAACGTGGAAAGGCGGTTTCGGTACAACAATGCCGCAGCCAGATAAGCCAAAACAAATAAGTAGGTTAAAAAAGCAAATTCGTAAGGAAGCGAACGAACCGGATAGGAGACCACCAAGGTTTCATTGGCGGCTTGCTGCACTAGGTGTTGCTGCCCGATTTCGGTCGAGGAGAAATTGGTCAGCAAACGCGGGTAGGCGTATGACCCCGAAGCTTGACTAAGTATATGGTTGGTATAGCGGGCCTGCGAATACCCCTTGCCAACGAAGTCAGAGAAATCGCGATTGGCCAAAAGTTGCGGGAAACCAAAGGTCTTGTTGTTATAACGATTGGCGAAAGCATAGGGCTTATTTAAAAAAGTAAAAGCAAATACAGGATTATGCCTAGAGAGTTCAACGGCTTTGTAGGAAGAAAGGTATCCAGTAAAAATAGTTTCGTTGAGGTAAGCAAGCGTGTCTATAGGCCAAGTTTGGTTACCCCGTTCTAGTTTCGCAATTCTTTCCTCAATTAAATACTCAACAATAGGGTCATCGTTGTTGGCCATTTTGTCGGCAATGAGCCGCTGCTCGCTAATAATTTTAAAATCGCGGTGTTTGTTCAGGACAAAGTAGGTGCCAAAGGCTATGGTCAAGGCAGCCAATAGCGGTTTTAGGTTAGGAAAATGAGAATTAGGTTTATGGAGAGCGGTAAAAACAAGTAACGGCAGCGACCAGTTTATTTCAATTAAATCGCGCTGATCGGCTAGAAAAGCTACTAGATTATATAACAACGTTACCGCCAGTAAGGTTGTTAGTGCCAATTTTTTGGTCAGTGTTTCAAAGCGGAGAAAACGATAAGCAAGTAGAAATTGGTAGGCAAGTATAAAAAGCACCGCAGGAAACACCAAGTCGATAGCCGTTAATTGAAGAAAATTGAAGGGGTCTGTGGCCAATTTACTGTCGTAAACTAAGCTGCCCAACACGTAGTTAATAAGCTGGGTAATAAATAACAGCGCAACTATGCGGAAGAATGATCCTAGTTTCCCCCGCCACTGGATGTGCAGCAAAAGGCTTAACAGTGAAGTAAGCCAAAATAGGTGAATGAGTAGAAAGCCGAGCGAGGTATTTAACTGAGAGCTCGCATAGTAATCGGGGTTGAATAGGGTTAGGCTGCTTAAACTCACTTTGTCGCGAGCATAAAATAAGGTTTGACGACTATTTGGAAGTTGTTCGAAGCCGGATTTTGGCTGCAGGGACAATTGACCCGGAAAATCATTTTTAGGGTTAAAGTATTTGTTTTGAATGGAGGAATTGCTTTGAATACACTTTAGGTACACAAGATTGGCATTGCCAGCTTTTTTGGCGAAAACGTAAATGCCGTTGCTTAATTCTAACAGTCCAAGATTTGTTTTTGGTAATAATCGGGGAGCTGGCGTGGTGTTGTCCGACCATTGTTTCAGGGTGTCGTTGAGGTAAACAAACAGGTGTTTTGGAGGGGTCGAAGTTGAGGAAAAATTTGCATGAGCCAAAGCTTGCTGTGCAGCACCAAGCTGTTTATTTATATAGTTTTCAACCTGTTGCGGAGTAGAGGTGATGGTCCAGTTTCGGGAAATATGAAGTAACAAAAGAAGGGTTGACAGCGCAACGAAAAGGATAAATCGGTAGCTTTGTTTCAAATCTCATTTTTTTATAAAGTTATTTGCTTAACCTATCAATCAAAATAAACCCCTTTAAATTTTTGCCGATATGACCAATTCACAACCAACCACAGACGAAAAAAAGTTAGCAGAAAAAGGATGCTTTATTAATCTAGTTGCTATTGCACTTGCTGACGGACAGATTACTCATGAGGAGTACGACATGTTATATACCATTGGAAGAAGATTTGGTATTAACACGAACGAAGTTGATGAAATTATCAATTTTCACAACCAATTGGAGTTCATTATTCCTGAAACGAAGGAGGATAGAAACAAGCAGTTAATTGCTGTTATCCGAATGATGTGGGTAGACGGAGCAATGGACGCTAGCGAAGTAGCGCTGGTAAAAGGATTCTGTAGCAGAATGGGCTATAAGAACGAGCAAGCAGAACGACTAATGGAGAAAGTAAGTACCATGGTTTTGGACGAAGCTTCGGATGCTGACATCTTAGATGAAATTAGATAAGAAAACGCTCTAAAAGCAAAAAAACCCGCATCGAAAGATGCGGGTTTTTTTATGCGTATAAATCGAGTTATCGAACAATCTGTAATGATTGGGTAATGGTGTTGTTTGTGGTCTGAATGCTAACAAAGTAGTGGCCAGCGATTAAATCGGCAACGTCAATTTTGCTTGATGGGTTGTTGATTGATTTAACAACTCGTCCTTGCAAGTCTGTAATGGTAACAGATTTTACGTCAGTCACATTCTTTATGTAAATAGAAGAGTTGGCAGGGTTAGGATAAATGCTAGAATTTAATTTATTAACTGTGCTAATGCCAGAGCCAAAGCTAGGGTCCAAGTTAAACGATGCAGATCTGGCGGTGTCTTCTGCATAATTGTAGGTAATATCCGCTATTGGGCTGGTGGATTTTGCATTATACCAAGTATAGGTAACACTGGTATCAGGTACGCCAGCATATGCAGGGTCAATAGTTCCTGCGTCTACCCATTGGCAAGGTGTGGCTGGTACAAAAACAACACAAGCCTCAAACGACTGCTTGGTAATAGCTTCATTGCGCTCGCGGATTGAGTTTGTAAACTCACCAGCTTGGGTTAAAACAGTTCCAGAGCCATCAAAGGAAACAATTTTAGTTTGGTTGTATGAAACTCTTCCTGAGTCAATGGTTAAGCCATTAAATTCTTGTCCGATAAAAAAGGAGAAGGAGAATGCAGAGGTATCTTTAAAGGTTGTTCCGTATGTTGAAGGAAAGCGCGCAATGCTTTCTGGGTTAGAAAGTCTAACTGGCTGTGGACCATTGCCAAGATCAACAAGCAGTCCAACCCAATTGAAATAATTGGCTGTAACATCAAAAAACGCATTTTGGCCTTCAACCATTAGGTCGGCTTCAGGAAAATCACTAGCGTATGGAGAGGTTGTCGCATCGCTATAGGTTTGGGTATTGTCGAAAGCCAAATCCATGTTGGTTAAATCCCAAATTTTGTTTTGGCCAGCTTCGCCTTTTGAAACAGTAACAACCGAGTCATCATAAACCTGATAATAGATGTCGTTTACTTTTGGGGCGGTTGACTGAGTCAATACGTATTGTGCGTTGGTGCTGAATAGTGCAGCAGCAGCAAAAGCGGTAAGTAAAAGTTTTTTCATGTAGTTTTAATTTGGGTGCAAATATGAAAATTTTAGCTTAATGTTAAGACGCGTTGTAATTCATTAACACCGTTAACATAATTTTTTGGCTTTACAAGCTATAGGTGGTATAGCGTTAATAAAAGGTTCGCTGGCAATAAATAGAAAAGCCGAATCTGGAAGATTCGGCTTTTTGAATAATTCGAGATGAATTTTAGCTTTTTAACGCTTCCGCGCCACCAACAATCTCCAAAATTTCATTGGTAATAGCTGCTTGGCGGGCTTTGTTGTAGCTTAGTTTAAGCTCTTTCAACAACTCGGTTGCGTTGTCGGTTGCTTTGTGCATGGCAGTCATACGGGCGCCATGTTCTGCAGCAAATGAGTCAAGTATTCCTTTGAAAAGCTGAAGTTTTAGGGCCTTAGGCAATAAACCGTCCAAGATTTCTTCTTTGCTTGGCTCGTATAAATAGTCGGTATTGCTAGTTGCGTTTCCTTCGGTTGAAACCATTGGAAGCATCTGCTCAATTTTAATAAACTGAGAACCGGCATTTTTGAACGAATTGTAAACGATAACGACCTGATCAATTTCTAAAGCCAAGTATTTATCCATAGCAACCTGCGCAAGGGCAGCCGCATTTTGGAAAGTTAGTTTATCGAAAATGTCATATGGTTTTGCGCCAAACGAGTCATTGGAAACGTGTTGTCCGGTTTTGGAAAAGAAATCGAACGACTTTTTACCAATACCCAATACTGTTACGTTTTTGTCCGTAAAATCGTCGGTTATCAGCTTGTTAACGTTCTTAATAACGTTGTTGTTAAATGCCCCGCAAAGTCCACGGTTAGAAGTAATGGCGATAACCAATACATTTTTCACCTCGCGTGGTGAAGAGAAAACTCCTTCGCTAAGATCAAGCGATGCACTAACGTTGCTAAGAATTTCCTGCAACTTTTCGGCATAAGGACGCATCTGAATAACAGCATCCTGCGCTCTACGCAATTTAGCCGCCGACACCATTTTCATGGCCGAGGTAATTTGTTTGGTAGAGTTTACGGAGGTTATTCTGTTGCGGACTTCCTTTAAGTTAGCCATAGTACTATGTTTAAGGGAAGAAACGGATTTTGCAACCGTTTCTTCCTTTAGTTAAAACCTTTTATCAGGCAAATTTTACAGCTACCTGAGCAGCTACTTTATCTAATGTGTCAGTAATTTCTTCGGTGTACTTGCCTGCTTTAAGGTCGCTTAAAACGGCTTTGTATTCCAATTCAAGTACATTCAAGAAATCTTTTTCGAAAGCTCTTACCTTGTTTACCGGAATCTTGTTCAGAAGACCCTTGGTTCCACAATAAATAATAGCAATTTGCTTTTCAACGCTAAGCGGAGAGTTAGAAGCCTGCTTAAGAATTTCCACGTTACGAGCTCCTTTGTCAAGTACAGCTTTAGTAGCAGCATCAAGGTCAGAACCAAATTTCGAAAACGCTTCCAATTCGCGGTACTGAGCCTGGTCAAGCTTCAAGGTTCCGGCCACTTTTTTCATCGATTTGATTTGTGCGTTACCACCTACACGCGATACCGAGATACCTACGTTAATAGCCGGACGAACACCTGAGTTGAACAGGTTCGACTCTAAGAAAATCTGACCGTCAGTAATCGAAATTACGTTGGTTGGAATATATGCAGAAACGTCACCAGCCTGAGTTTCGATAATTGGAAGAGCGGTAAGTGAACCACCACCTTTAACAATTGAGCGAAGACTATCGGGCAAATCGTTCATTTGACGAGCAACCTCATCGTTGGCGTTAATTTTTGCAGCTCTTTCAAGCAAGCGGCTGTGCAAGAAGAATACATCCCCTGGATAAGCCTCGCGTCCTGGAGGACGACGAAGAAGCAAAGAAACCTCGCGGTAAGCCACAGCTTGTTTTGATAAATCATCGTAAACAATAAGTGCTGGACGACCTGAATCGCGGAAGAACTCACCAATTGCCGCACCTGTAAACGGAGCGTAGAACTGCATTGGAGAAGGGTCTGAAGCGTTTGCCGCAACCACTACGGTATAAGGCATTGCTCCGTTATCTTCAAGTGTTTTAACAATGTTAGCAACGGTAGAACCTTTCTGGCCTATAGCAACATAGATACAGAATACAGGTTGACCAGCATCGTAAAACTCTTTTTGGTTAATAATGGTATCGATTGCAACGGTAGTTTTACCGGTCTGACGGTCACCAATGATAAGCTCACGCTGACCACGACCAACAGGAATCATTGCATCGATTGATTTGATACCGGTTTGAAGAGGCTCAGTAACAGGCTGACGATAGATTACCCCTGGCGCTTTACGCTCAATAGGCATCTGGTAAGTAGTCCCCTGAATTGGGCCTTTACCGTCAATCGGTTCGCCAAGGGTGTTTACCACACGACCTAACATACCCTCACCTACGTTTACCGAGGCAATAGTACGGGTACGTTTTACGGTAGCACCTTCTTTAACTCCTTCGCTGCGGCCCAACAATACGGCACCAACGTTATCTTCTTCAAGGTTAAGAACAATAGCTTTTAAGCCGTTCTCAAACTCAATCAACTCACCCGATTGAACTCCAGAAAGACCGTAAACACGGGCAATTCCATCACCAACTTGCAACACGGTGCCCACTTCTTCAAGTTCAGCGGCAGATTTAAAGCCCGAAAGCTGCTCTCTTAATATCGCTGATACTTCAGCTGGTTTTACTTCGGCCATAATTTAAATAATGGTTAAGATTAAAATGCAGGTATATACTCGTTTTTAGAAAAAGTCTTTTTCAATTCAGCAATTGAACGGGAAATACTTCCGTCAAACTGCTTATCGCCAACTTTTACAATGAATCCACCAATTAAGGTAGCGTCAATTTTCTCAATAAATTCTATTTCTTGCTCAACGCCAATGCGCGCACGAATTTGTGATTTAATATTATCATCAAGTGCAATAGCTGTGCTTACTTCAACCCGAACAATTCCTTTTACCTCGCGGTAAAGTGTACTGAAACATTCAGCAATTTGAGCTACTAAATATTCCCGTTTCTTTTGGGTCATTAGCAATAAAAAGGAATTGGTTAGCGCATCTACCGAGCTACTGAAAATTGCGTTCAAAACGGCAACTTTTTTGTCGGTTTTAATAATGGGGCTGTTAAGCATGACCAACAATTCGTGGTTTTCTTTGCAAACAGTAGCCACCAATTTCATGTCGGCGTTAACCTGATCCAGCTTATTTTGCTCTTTGGCCAGGTCTAGTAATGACTTGGCATAGCGCAGGGCGACTTTAGTTTCTTTCATGAGCCAGAATTAATTAAGGCTAACTTCTTTCACTAAATTCTCGGCAAGCACCTTTTGTTTTTCATCTGTTGAAAGGTGTTGACGAACAATTTTTTCGGCAATTTCAATAGATAAAGAGGCCACTTGATTTTTCAATTCAGTAATAGCGGCTTGCTTTTCAATATTAATGGCAGCACGAGCAGCATTAATAAGTTTATCGCCTTCCTCCTTTGCTTTAACTTTTGCAAGGTTTATAATGTTCTCTTGCGTTTCTTTAGCATGTTTAAGCATGTTGTCGCGCTCCACATAAGCCTCTTTCAGCAAATTCTCGTTGGTGGTGGTTAGCGCAGCCATTTCGATTTTGGCTTGCTCGGCAGCTTTAAGGGCGTTTTCGATTCCCTCTTCGCGGCTTTTTACCGCAGAAAGAATGGGTTTCCACGCAAACTTAGAAAGCAAAATAAACAACAGCACAAATACTGCGGTTGTCCAAAAAATTAAGCCTAAACTGGGGGTTACTAAATCCATAGTATATAATCTAATAAGGTGAAAATCAGTTAAAAACGTCTGCAACCAACCGTTGCAGACGTAATTTTTCTTTAATAATTACGATAACATCGCTACTACAATACCGAAAAGGGCGGCACCTTCTACTAGAGCGGCTGCAATAATCATTACAGTTTGAATTTTAGCAGTTGCTTCAGGTTGGCGAGCGATAGCGTCCATTGCTGAACCACCAATTCTACCAATACCAAGTCCTGCACCAATTACGGCAAGACCTGCACCTACTGCGGCTAATGTTCCGGTCATTTTGTTTGTTATTTATTTGGTTTAACGTTTATTCTAAATTAATGGTGTGCTTCTTCATGGTGATGCTCGGCAACGGCACCTCCAATAAACAAAGCGGTAAGCAGGGTAAATATATAAGCCTGTAAAGCGGCCACTAGTAATTCCAAGACGTTCATGAACAGCACAAATGCTACAGAAACAGGTGCTATAGCGTAAGACTTGAATACGAAGATCAAGGAAATCAAACTCAAGATAATAATGTGACCCGCAGAAATGTTGGCAAACAAACGAATCATTAAGGCAAATGGCTTGGTGAATAAACCGATAATTTCTACCGGAAGCATAATAGGCATCAGCCATAATGGCACACCAGGAGTTGCAAAGATGTGACCCCAATATGCCTTGTTACCATTCAAGTTGGTCACCAAAAAGGTGATAACCGCCATTACCAGCGTAAAAGATATGTTGCCGGTTAGGTTTGATCCAAAAGGAAAGAAAGGAACTAGACCAATCAGGTTGTTGACCCAAACAAAGAAGAAAATTGTCAGCAAATAGGGCATAAAACGGGCGTGCTGTTTTTGTCCAATATTAGGGATGGCAATATCATCGCGAACAAACAAAATAATAGGCTCCAAGAATGATTGTAGTCCTTTTGGAGCAACCATGCCGCGCTTTCTGTATCGGGCAGCAACGCTAAAAAACAAAATCAGGATAATAAACACCGACAAAAACATGGAGAACACGTTTTTGGTAATGGAAAAATCAAGTGGTGTTTCCGACAGAACCTTGTGCTCGGCATCAACTGTTACGAATTGGCCGTGTTCGTTAGCAACCGGATTGGCGAGGTAAATTTTTTCATGAAATTTTACCAATGCAACACCATTTTTTTCAACAACATGAGTGCCATTGTCATCGTGATGAAATTCGCTAGAAAGAAAACTAACAAGGCCATTTTTAGTCCAAAGAATAACTGGAAGTGGAATGGTAAGCCCAGTTTCATTGTCACCATAAACGTGAAACTCATGCGCATCGGAAATGTGATGCATAATCATTTCGGTGGGGTCAAATTTTCCCTCTTTTACTTGTTCAGTTGCTGCTCCTTCACCATCCGAATGGGTGGTTTCAGGTTGGTTGGCGAAACCAGAAACTGCAATTGTTGCAGCTGCAAAAAACAAGGTAAACCTTTTAAAAACAGAAATTATAGTTGATTGTGGTATGCACTTCATGTCGCGGCTTTTTCCTTCAAAAAATCGCGGCAAAAATAGTTATTTATTTGTTGTAAAAAAGTGGAATCCTAAATTTTTAATTGAAGCTATTTTTCATTCTTGATTCTTGCCACCAATTTTAGCGAGTCGGCAATTAAAAAAACGAGGTACTGCAAACAAAAAGTTAGCGCAACTACTTGTTTCTGTTCTTTAAAAACCAAAATAAGTCCCAGAACAATAAACAGGGACAAAATGAATTTGAGGCTGGTGGTTGTTAGAAATACCTTTACAAATTTTTCGGGTTGGTTGTCCTTGTTAAAACGTTTGTGCAGCCAGTCGAAAAAAAGCTGTAGGCCAATGAAATAGACTAAAAAGGCAAAAAACGAAGGGTGGGTATATTGCGGGTTGAAACTCAGTAGCGAAAAGTGACCGATGGTTAGAAGGCCAGCGGGAATAAAAATGGATGGGTCTTTAATCAAAACAAATTATTTGATAAGGTCTTTGATAATGGAGTAAATGGCTAGGCCCACACCTAAAAGAGAACAAATAATTAAAAAAATTGGCGGCTTTGTGAAACCAGCAAGACCATCTAAATATTTTCCTAACAGAACCGACAAGGTAATTATGGCGCCCATTTTGAAAGCCATCCCAGCATATTTGCTGTAATCGCGAACTGCCGAGGGGTCGTTGCTGTCGTTATCGGGCGTTGGCAAGTGACGGTTGTTTAAGCTCCTTTATTAAGCCACCCATGTTGCACTGGCCATTAAATACAGCACCAGGTTCAATTGCAAGTTTTTGAGTGGCAATGTCGCCATTTATTTTCGCGGTAGCTTTAAGGGTAAGCAGTTCGGTACAGGTAATTTTCCCGTTCACTAATCCCTCAATATCAGCATTTTGACAAACTACCTCGCCATCAATCATGCCATTGGCACCTACAACCAATTTACCTTTAGTAGAGGTTGCCCCAAGCACTTTTCCGTCTATTCGAATACTGCTTTCCGATCGAATTTCACCTTCTATAATTGTACCTTCTACAATTCTATTTAGCTTTTCGGGGACAGTAGTTTTGGTCTTTGTTACTTTATCAGTAAACATGGTGCGCGATGTTTAGTTCTCAGCAAAAATAACATATTCCATTAGTAAACCTTAGTTGAGGTAATGTTCCGTATAGAATTTTAGATAAGCATCGGTTTTTTTCAAACCAAATAACGAAATGAAGTTCTCAACGGTAATAATAAATACCTGAGCCTCTTTGTTGTTGTTGATGTGTTTTAAAGTTTGGGTGTCAGTGGTAAATCCTTTATAATAACCAAGTGCAGTTGTTTTTTCAGCCAGCGATTTAACCATGATTAGCTGGTGGTCGTTGTCGAGAAAAGTGTTGGAAAGCTCTAGTTTGTTGGTGGGGAAAAACTTGGTGTTGAATGCTGAAATGGCCGCTTTATATGAATCGACATTGCCTGTGCCAGTAGGAAATACGACAATTAAATAGTGCTCTTTGTTGTCATTAATTTTATAGGGACTGGCGGCCGAGGTGTCAATTGGTGTAGGGGTAGCGACTGGTGCGATGGGGGTAGTTGGTGTTTTCGATTTTAGAATATCCAAGATTCGCTTGGCCTCAATAGCTTCGGCAGTTGACGGATAAGCGGTAACAATTTGTTTTAACGTGCTCACCATGGGGTCAAGGGCGTGCAACTCAGCTTCAATTCTCGATTTTAAAAACAGGAACTTGGCTGAAATTGGACTGTTGGGTCGTTTTACAATAAGGGTGTCAATCTTGCTAAGGGCTTCTATATAACTGCCGTCTTTGTATACTTGAAAGGCAGCTGCGTACTCGGTCATGTCGGTTTGAATACTTGCCTGAGTGTTCTTAATGTACTCTGGGTTTTCAACCAATTTCGCAAACTGCGAATTCGGGTATTCGGTCAGAATCAATTCACGGTAATAGGCCGAACTACTTTTAGTGTCGAGCGAAAAGAAGTTACTTTCTTTATTCGCCTCCTTTTGCAAGTATAAGCGGTAGAGTTGATAGTACACGATAGCCTCGTAACGACAGGTATCGTAACGTTGAATTAAGTTAGAAAATGATTCAATGGCATTTTCGTTGTCCTTGAAGCGTTCTCTGAAGATATTTCCAGCACTATAAAGCGCCTCTATTATTTTGTTGTGTGCATTATTTTTCTGCACCGCGCTTAAAGGCAAGTTCTTTTTCAAGTCCTCCTTTTTTATCACAGTGCCACCCATAACGGTTGCATCGGTTTTGCCTTCCAAGTCCGAATCTGAGGTTTGTCCATCTCCTTCGGCCTGAACTTTGTTTTTTCTGCGCCAGTTATCCTCCAGCTTTCGGGTTCCCCATTTTTTTTTGAAGTCAGAAAGTCCGGCCCCACGGGTTGAAGCATTGTAAAAATAAAAACTGCCGACGGTGTTTGGTGTAGTTTCTTTTATGGGTTTGCTGGCGGCCAAGGAAGCCTGAAGCTCTTTGGCTGCGGCATCTTCATCGGCTTGTTTTTGTAATATTTTGGCCACCGAGCCCAGTTTCTTGTCCAGTTCGTCAGGGTTAAGCAAGGCGATGGCCAGTAAACTATCTTGTTCACTCACCGTATTTAGTTCCAAAACCAGGTCGTCCAAATCGGCAGATGTTTTCTTAATTTGGGCTGCTTCTGGGAAATTGGCAGGCAATACCGCTACTGCGCTATCGTAATAGATATGTGCAGAATTGTAGAGTTTTTGGTCGAAATAATATTGTGCCAGACGTAAAAATGATTTCGACTTCTGTTTAATGTTGGTGGTACTTGCTTTCCACGACCGATCCCAATATTCGAGTGCTTCCTTGGGTTTTCGTTCTTTGAAAGTAATCTCGCCAAGGGCGTAATAAATCTGATCCTGAAACTCAATGTTCTTGTCGTCTTTCAGCATCTTCAGTAGGTCATCCTTCACCTTGTATCCAGAAACTCTGTTTTGTACACTTAAGGCCTGAAAAATCCGAGCATTAAAAACCATGGCATAGTCATGCGAATTTTCGGCAACCAGATCAAAGTATTTTACCGCCTCATTGGTTTTATCAGCCTTGTTGTACAGCTGTGCCATTATATACGTGAGTCGCAGTCTGGCTTTTTTCTTCTTTTGGTAAGGAATGGCCTTGTTTAAATTTTCGGCAGCACTCAAATAGTTTTTCCGGGCAATGTAATAATGGGTGATTGCTTTGTATAAATCGCCTTTTTTCTTGGGTGTAAAATCTTTGTCCTGCAGCACATTACTTATCAGCAAACCTGCTTCATCAAGTTTTTGCTGCTCAACATAGGTTATTATTAACCAAACGGTTGCATCATATTTAGTTGGAATTCCTTTAAACTCCTTGGTTATAAACTCAAAAATTTTCTCGGCATCGACATAAGCGTGTTTGTAAAAATGAGCTTTTGCAACCGCCATATAATTTTCGTCAATCCAGCGACAGCGTTCCTTGTCCTTAATTTTCATGGAATGCCGCTTAATTACCGCCGTTGATTTTTCAATGGCTCTGTCCATTTGCGCACCGGTGGCCGGCACTTGCTCGTCGGTTGGGAAAAGGTATAACGGGAGGATTTCCTCGAAATCGTCTTTGTGGTTGGTTTTAATTATTGCCAGACCTTCTTTAATGCTTTCTCTGGAGTAGAAGTATCCGTTGTATCGGGCTGTGGTATTGTGGTAGGCCCTGTTTACAAAACCGTCCTTTTGATTAGAGCAGCCGGAAATTGCGGCCAGCACCAAGAATAGTAGGAGAAAAACAGGATTATTTAAGCAGATTCGTTTAATCATGATATGTGAGCAAGTAAACCAAAACAATCAGAAACCAAAATTATTGTATTTATCGTTTGGCAAAACCAAAAATTGACTGGCGAGTATACGCTCATTTTTGCATATTTGCCCATATTCTAATTATTTGACCGTTGAGCGCCACACCATCGCAGCCCGTTAGACAGAGATTACTGAAGCGGTTAAAGAGTAAATATCGCTTGTTAATCATTCGTGACACCACATTTGAAGAACTATTTTCCTTGCAGTTAACTAAGCTTAACGTAATTATAGTTTTCACTTTTTTATTCTTGGTGCTGGGTGCGTTTTATGTTTCCCTAATTCTGTTCACACCATTAAAAGAATATATTCCTGGTTATGCCGACGGGGCGGTTAAAACTAGCATAATTAATGCCAGTGTAAAGGCCGATTCATTGCAAATGGAATTGGAAGCATTAAAGGTTTACCACCGAAACTTGAAGTTGGTGTTGGATGGGAAGTTATCGGCCGATTCCATTACCCTGGTTAAGCAAGGCGATAAAAACTACCAAGATCTTAATTTTTCTACTTCTGAACAGGATAGTTTGCTTCGGCTCAAAGTGGATGAGCAGGAGCAATACAACATTGCGGCTCCATCGGCAGAAAATGGGAAAAAACCCACCGAGCAAGAATATTATTTCCCACCAATTCGCGGAGTGATTACCTCCCGTTACAATGCGGGCTACTATCATTACGGTGTCGATGTTGTTGCGCAGTCGGGCGAATCGATAAAGGCTGCGTTGGAGGGAACTGTAATATTTGCCAATTGGACTCCGGACGGGGGTTATGTAATTCAGGTTCAGCATGGCAATAATCAGGTAACTATATATAAGCACAATAGTGTTTTGCTGAAAGGTATTGGTGACCGAGTTTCTGTTGGTGAACCAATTGCAATTATTGGAAACACCGGTGAATTGTCGACGGGTCCGCATTTGCATTTTGAATTATGGAAAAATGGTAGGCCTGTTGATCCTGAGACATATATCGTTTTCAACTAATGAGTATTAAGAGTTTTGCCGCCCGCTGGTTGGCCAAAAAGGTAATTACTGCTCAGTACAAGGAAGCAAGTCAGGCAGTTTCGTTGCAAATGGATACGCTTGACAAACTAATCGCAACAGCTGCCAATACTGAATTTGGAAAGGATCATGAGTTTGGCAACCTGCAAGGCTACAGTGCCTTTAAGAATCATGTTCCGGTAAGGGATTATGAGCAATTAAAGCCTTACATAGATAAATTGCTTACTGGTCAACCTAACGTGCTTTGGCCAGGAATTCCATTGTACCTTAGTAAAACCTCAGGAACAACCTCAGGTACCAAGTATATTCCTATTTCTAAGGAGTCTATGGGACACCACATTCGGGCAGCACGAAATGCGCTACTGAGTTACATTTTTCATACGGGCAAAACGGATTTTGTAAATCACAAAATGATCTTCCTGCAAGGAAGCCCGGTGCTTGACAAGAGCAAAGCCATACCAACAGGTCGTCTTTCTGGTATTGTGGCCAATTACGTTCCAGCTTATTTGCAAAAAAACCGATTGCCCTCGTTTGAAACCAATTGCATAGAAGATTGGGAGCATAAAGTTGATCAGATCGTAAAGGAGACTGAAAAGGAGTCGATGGGGCTTATTAGCGGAATTCCGTCTTGGGTCCAAATGTATTACGAGCGTTTGGTGCAAAAACAGGGTAAACCGGTTGGAGAACTCTTTCCAAATTTTACCCTCTTTGTTTTTGGTGGAGTTAATTTTGAACCCTACCGCCAGCGCTTCCTGCAATTAGTTGGTCGACCAATCGACAGCATTGAAACATATCCTGCCTCTGAAGGGTTTATTGCCTTTCAGGATTTGCCAAGTTCTGACGGTTTGTTGTTAAACTGCAATGCCGGAATATTTTTTGAATTTATTCCGGTTGCTGAAATCGATGCGCCAAATCCAACCAGGCTATGTTTAGCCGAGGTTAAATTGGATGAAAACTATGCCATAATTCTAAGTACCAATGCAGGTCTGTGGGCCTACAATATTGGTGATACGGTGAAGTTTGTTTCTTTAAATCCGTTTAGAATTAAGGTAACCGGTAGAATAAAACACTTTACTTCTGCATTTGGGGAGCACGTAATTGGCGAAGAGGTTGATTACGCCATGCAAAAGGCAATTTCGGAATCGGATGCCGTGGTTACAGAGTTTACTTTAGCCCCGCAAATCACGCCAGATCATGGCTTACCCTATCACGAATGGTTGGTGGAGTTTGTGAAAGAGCCAAGCGACTGGCATCAGTTTGCATCCGCCTTAGATAAGGCCATGCAAGAAAAAAATGTGTACTACAAAGACCTAATTGTCGGTCAGGTGCTGCGGCCATTGGTTGTAACCCGCCTAAAACAAGGAGCTTTTGTCGATTACATGAAGTCACAAGGGAAACTGGGGGGTCAAAACAAAGTTCCTCGCTTGCAAAACAATCGATTCCTTGCAGATGGCCTTATCCCATATGTACAGGAATCGAAATGATAAAAAATATTTTTTAACAAACAACTGGGCAAAAGTTCATGTAAGCCAGCAGTTACCTAAAATACTGATGTTTTTGAGCTTCTACTCTTGTTAGCAAAATTTGGAATTTGATGGTTAAATGGTTATTTTTTTTAGGTTTGCACAGGATTGAAAAAAGCGCAATACCAAATTTACATATGCAAAAAATGCGTAATCTACTCATTTTAAGTTGTTTAACCTTTATTGGGTTAAATGGTCAGGCACAAGATATTTACGCCAATGGACAGTCAAATTCCGTTACTTCTGGAACTTGTTCTACCTGTGGTATTTCTAACCCTGACGGAGCCGTCGATGGAGACGACAACACCTATTCGACCATTGCTGTAAATACAGCGGTTTCTGGAGGAGAGGCTCAGCAAACGTACTCGTTCCCCCTTGGTTTAGGCCAGGCGGGTGACACTGTTGTGTTTCTGTTCGAAATACCGTATTTCCCATCGGTTTTGGACGACAACACGCTTATTTTTAATTCGTTTGTTGGCGGTGTTTCCAATGCTGAGGCATTTACTACCCAGTTCAAATCGGTTGCGCCAAGTGGTGGTGGGAAGTTTCAATTGTTGTTTTTCCCAAATAATGCCTTCGATTCGGTGCAGGTGGTTTTGCATGTAACTACTGCCGCAACCCCGCTATTAGGTGCGGATTCAATCTATACCTATTCGGTACGTATTCTACAGTCATTTACCGATCCAAGCACTCCAGATCCAATAACCGGATGTGAAAACCCAATTTCTGAGTTTGACACTATCGGTGGAACTTGTCTGGGTTTTTGTGGTGTTGACAATCCAAGCCATATTTTAACACCAGATCCTACAGATTTTACCACGCTAAGAGTTAGCGCTGCAATTCCTAGTACTTCTGCTGAGATAACGGGTACATATGCTGGAATCAGTTGTGCTTCCGATACTGTTATTATTATTATGGAGGACGCCTCGGGCGCGATGGCCGAAGCTAGTTTCCCTAATATTAGAATTGAAAGTAAGTTGGGGGCAACGGTAGTTACTTCAGATACCATCGATGTTAATAAGATTCAGCGTGTTGGAAATTTGGTTTACTACACCTTAGTGCCGGGAGCCGATTTTGATGCAGTAAGAGTGGTAAATACTTCTGGCTTGTCTGGTACCGTTCAGTCGCTACGTCTGTATCAATTTTGTCTTCGTAGGTTGCCACCACCGGTTCCAACCAATGGACGTATCCAGCACATTTGTTATAATTCGAATTTAATAATTGGAAGTGTTCCGCCATCAGGAAGTATTACTCGCTGGTATGATGCTTCAAGCGGAGGCACGCTATTGTTTACTGGAAATACCTTTACAACTCCGGTATTAACAGACACAATCACTTATTACTTGGAAAGTTTAGATACCACGACTAATTGTGTTAGTGCGTTAAGAGACTCAGTAGTGGTTAATGTTTATCCACAACCTGTTTCTCCAAATGTGCCTCAAGATACTGTTTGGACTTGTTACAACAGAACTGCTACCTTGGTTCCGCAGCCTGCCGGAAGTATTTTCAACTTCTATACTGATGCGGCAGGAACTAATTTGATTGGCAACGGACAATTCTATGTTACTGACACCATTATTACCGACACGGTTTTCTATGTAGAAAACACCTACTTAGGCATGTGTAACGGAGGGGTTTTTGTTCCGGTTTTTGTTAAGGTGTTGCAAGACCCTTATCAGGCTGATATTGCTGATACATTGATATACTGCTTAAACAGCACAGTTAGTTTAACTATAAACGAACAAGGCCCAGGTGCTACTTACCGTTGGTATGATGCAGGTGGAACATTAGTTTTTACTGGCAATCCTTACACCAACTATACCGTTTCAGGTGACAACGCCTTATTTATTGAGACTGTTGTTGGAGCTTGTACCGAAAGCCCAAATCGTAAAAGAGTTGATGTACTTGGAGTAGATCAGGCGACAATTACTACCAACATTATGTCTCCAGTATATATCTGCGACAATGATACAGCGGTTGGCGTGGCTACTTCGGCAAGTGCTAACCCATACTTGGTATTTGAATGGTATGATGCTTTCGGAAATGAAGTGAAAACTGGGAATCCGTTGTTGGTGCCAACACCAAATGATTCGGTTTCTCATTATGTAACCGCGAAAATTGGAAACTGTGTTTCTTTGGACACTGCAAAGTATACTGTAATAAACATCAGCACCGTTTCTGATCAAGATTTTGATACAACAGCTACTATCTGTAATGGCAATTCGGCGGTGTTAACTTCGAACATTAAAATCCCTGGAGCTACCTATACTTGGTTTGATAAAAACGATGTTCAGGTTGCTGTAGGAGACACATTCGTTACACAAGCGCTTACTCAACCAGATGTTTATTATTTTGAAATATCGAATGTTACTTGTCTGAACGGGGTTCAAAAGCACCCAATTATTATTAGTGTTATTGATCCACCAACAGTTTCGGTGGTAGATAATTTGGTATATGCTTGTTCAACAGACATGGCCGTTGTTGAGGCAGTACCAAATCCAAGCGATGCGGTTATTACTTGGTGGAATGCCCCAAGCAATGGTGCAAACCTGTCGACCGGCAATGTATACAGCTTTAATTTGGTAACCGATACCACACTAATATACGCTGAGGCAACTATCGACCAGTGTCCAAGCACCAGCCGGGCAGCTGCATTGGTGGTTAATGCTGATGGCTTGTTGGGCGCGGTTTCTGCCAATGATACTATTTGTGAAGGACAGGTTACTAGCTTGTCAGCAACTTCGGTAATCAACGGTGCTGACTTCTCTTGGTGGAACTCATCAGTTGGTGGAACAAAAATCTCTACCGGGAATCCATTCTTAACCCCAACATTAAACAGTACGACAACCTATTTTATTCGGGTTGAATTTACTGGTCAGGACAACAATGTTTGTGCAAACAGAGGTCGTACCCCGGTAACAGTGGTGGTTAGAGAAATCCTTGACCAACCAGTGGTAACTTGTGGGCCAGCTAGCAATACTTCATTGTCTTTCCAATGGAACGCTGTGCCTAATGCAGTTAGGTATCAAATAAGCTTGGATGGTGGAGTTTCTTTTGTTGACCCAAACAATGCCTTGGGTGCAAATACACATCAGGTAAATGGCCTTACACCAGACTCAGTGGTTACGGCCATTGTTAGAGCAATTGGCACGTTGCCTTGCCAAACATCACCAAATTCGGTTGCTGTTTCATGTGTTGCCACTGATTGCTTACCAAACAATGCTTCTCTTGACAATATTTTGGTGAACATCTGTGAGGATCAAACAGGAACAATAAATGTTATTGATTTGCCTTCAAACTATAGAATACAATACAACGGTCAAGCTGCAACAACAAATACCAGCTACTCGTTTGGACTAACAAATGCGGGTGAATATAACCTGGACGTATTGGTTTATATTGATGGACAAGTTGGTTGCGATAGTGTTCATTTAACCGGAAAATTTGTGGTTTACCCAACTCCAACGGTTAAAATTAATGCCATTGCGCTGAGCCCATCTACACCGGGTCAGCATGTTAATACTTTCAGATTTGAAGCCGATGGAACTGGAGCAACCACTTGGAGTTGGAATTTTGGCGATGGCGAAACGGCTAACGAGCAAAACCCAACACATAGCTACGCTGCCGATGGAAACTATACCGTTTCGGTATATGTAACCGGTGCACTTGGTTGCGATGCCTCTACAACATTGGATCGTCTGGTTACCGTAAGCCACATTCCAGATATTTATATTCCAAACACGTTTACCCCAAATGGGGACAAGAAGAACGATGCGTTTGGTGTTTTTGGCCAAAACATAAAATTGGAAATGCTTAGAATCTTCAACGATTATGGAAACATTGTTTTTGAATCGGATGATTTAGAGCGTAAATGGGACGGAACATACAATGGCGACCCAGTTCCGTCAGGGACTTATTATTACACCGCTATTGTATTCGACCCGCTTAATGTTAGATACGAAAAAGAAGGTACCATCACTGTAATACGCAAATAACAATGACTAAAAAATCGCTTAGCCTATTTTTGGGACTTGCCCTTGGCGCATTAAGTGTTGACCTTAGTGCTCAAGACGCCCATTTTTCACAATATTTTTCTTCGCCACTTTATACTAACCCAGCATTAACTGGGCAGATAAATGGAGACTTTAGAGTTAACGCACTTTATCGTTCGCAATGGAATGCTTTTAAAGCAGCTGCGTTTCAAACCGGATCTTTTTCTGCCGATGGTAAATTCGGGAGTTTTGGACTGGGTGTGAATGCGGTAAATCATTTTACTGGGGTTAATAATTTCCAAAGCCTTACATTTAATGTTGGCGGATCGTATGACCTTTCTTTGAAATATAATGAGGCACACCATTTGGTTTTTGGCGTGCAAGCAGGAATCCACAGTTTATCTACAGGTAAGGATGTTACGCTTCCAGATCAATACGTTGATGGTTTTGGTGCTGTAGCTGGCGCAAATGAGGATCTTACTAACCTTTCGGTAATTTCTCCAGATGTAAACTTTGGTTTGCTTTGGTTCAATGGTTCTTCTAAGTTGCGTTGGACTCCATTTGCTGGTGCTGCTGTTTTCCACCTTTTACAGCCTTATGACTCTTTCGATAAATCGAAAAAATTGCCAATGCGTTATCTTGTTCATGGGGGAGTTCGTTATAGAACAAACAGCAACATCGACCTAGTTCCTAACGTACAGATTTCAATGCAAGAATCGGCTTACAACGGTATCATCGGTTGTAACGCCAGCTATCAAATGATTGACACCTACACCAGTATTGAAGGTGGTGTTTCTTATCGTTTGGATGACGCTATTGTGCCTTACGCAGGTTTAACATACAAGGACTTTGCATTTGGGGTTAGTTATGATGTAAACCTTACAAAGCTGTCAAAAGTTGGAAACAACAAAAATGCAGTTGAGTTTTCGGTTACCTACATTAGTCGCAAGAATGCGGTGAAAAAACAATTTATCTGTCCTAGACTATAATACTTATAAAGAACAGTCATGAAAAAGTTAACTGTTGGTTTACTCTTTACATTATCAATTTTCGCCTCTGGAGCTGTTTTCGGACAGAGCTTTAAAAGCAATATTGCGCTTGCCGATGATGCCTTTGCACAACGTAATTTTTACACAGCTGCAATGTATTATCAATTGGTTTTCAATGAACTTGAGCAGCCAGATGCCGTGGCTTATCCGTATAAAAGAGGCTCTGGGGTTAAGAAAAATGAAGCGTTTCAGGTTTATCAATATGTAATTGGTCGCTTGGCGGAATGTTACTATAACTACCACGATTTCAAAAATGCTGAAAAGTGGTATGCTAAAATTTCGGCACTTGAAGAGTTTAAAGACCTAAAAAGCACCATGAACTATGGTTCTTCTTTGCGTGCAAACATGAAATATGACGAGTCTTATATTATTTACAAAAAGGCCAAGTATATGCACGCGCCTGTCTACGTTACTAACGATCGTGGAGTGAAGGTTGAAACCGAGGAATCTAAACAGATAAGCCGAAGAATTACTTTTGAATTGGCTTGTGCAAAATTTGGCGAGCAGGCCATGTTGAAGAAAACCAACTCTGACCCAGAAAAGATGGACACCGCCAAGGTGAACCGTAAGACTGAGTCGAGCTATGCTTCAGCGAGAATGATGAACGACAAGGTGATGTTTACCTCTACTCGTTTCAAAATTGATAATCCGACCTCTACCCGTGTTGGTGACTATGCCAATACATTTTTAACTTACCATCTTTTCGACAGCACTTTAATTAAGGTTGACTTTGGATTTGGAATAGATCGTAACGTTGCTTCCCCTTCGTTCACTGCAGATCAAAAGTTCATGTATTTTACTTCTTGGTCGGCTGAGCCTGAAAAATCTACTTATCAGATTTTCATGAGTAAACCACTAAATGATTCAATTTGGGAAGAAGCCAAATTATTACCAGCGGTGGTTAATTTGCCGGAGTCACGTAACATTCACCCATACGTAACCAAAGACGGTAAAGGCTTGTATTTTGCTAGTGATCGTAAGGATGGTTTCGGTGGCCTTGATATTTACTACGTTCGCTTGGACGAAAAAGGATGGCCAACTGGTCAGGCACAAAACCTTGGGCCAAATATTAATAGCGAAGGGGATGATCAAACTCCTTGGTTCGATGAACCGTCTCAAACCTTATTCTACTCGTCTAACGGTTGGATTGGAATGGGTGGTTTTGACATGTTCTTTGCTTGCAAGAAATACGAGCAATGGTCGTTGCCAACTAACCTTGGTTACCCACTTAACTCTAGCAAGGATGATGCTTACATGTCAACAGCTGAAAATACCAATATTGCATTCTTCTCATCAGATCGTGACAACGATTGCTGCTTCGAATTGTACACTGTTGAGTTAAATCTTTATACTGCTAAAGGTCAGGTTGTTGATGCCAACGATGGACATCCATTGTCTAACGTTAAAATTAAATTGACTAACCAAATAGGAGGCAACGAAATAAAGACCATCTATACAGACGATTTTGGCTGGTATTATTTCCCGTTATTGAAGGGAGTTAATTACAATGCTACTTATGAAAAGTTAGGTTATTTAGATAATGACCTCCAATTCACAACTGAAACTGCTGTTCCAAGAGACACCATGCTGCTTCCAGTTGTAAGAATGCTTACGACAGAAATTGGAAAGGCCGTTGCGCTTGATGAAATTTTCTATGATTTTGGTTTGGCAACAATTCGTCCAGAATCGTATCCTGTACTTGACAAGTTGGCTAGAAACCTGATAAAATTCCCGTACTTGCTAATTGAAATTGGTTCACATACGGATAATGTAGGTTCTGATGAGTTTAATATTGATTTGTCAAATAGAAGATCGCAATCGGTAGTAAATTACCTCGTTGGGCAGGGAGTTCGTAGAGCAAGTATTACCTCAAGAGGTTATGGGGAAAATCAACCAAAGGTGGCCAACGAAAACCCAGACGGATCGGACAATCCACTTAATCGTCAGATTAACAGACGCACCGAGTTTAAAGTGTTAGAATACGACGTTGAAAAACTTCAATAAGCAATAAAAAATTAGTTTTAAAGCCTCCTTTTTGGGGGCTTTTTTGGTTTAATAGATGAGGTGGTTTTTACTTTATATGCTTGTCACTGTTGGCCTAGCACCTAATTGCGGGGCTACTGAAAGTATTTCAGGGCATCAAAAGGAGGGGACAATAATTAGGGTGCTGGATAGAAACACACTCCAGCCGGTTCCTTTTGCACAGCTTACGATACAGAATGAAAGAAAGCAAGAGCTGATTTTGGAGGCGGACGCCAAAGGTATTTGCCGAAGTAGTTTGATAGCAGGGAGCTTTAAGATTAAGGTTATCGCGGAAAATTATCTGCTTACCGATACCACAGTTGTTTTTAAACGAGACGAAGACGAGGTGACCATTTTTCTTCGAAAAATTTACCTCGCGGATTCGGCGGTAACTTTGACGGTAGGCAACCAGCAGAATATTGTGAAGGTGAATATTGTGGAACACGAAATGGACGATTTGCTGCTGGAAGAAGCGCCGGTGTCGGAAGTGGTAAAGGAGGCTACGATTGATAAAAAAATATTGGCTGAGCCAGAGACGGTTGCAACCGATTCTATCCAACTAAAGTTGGAGGTTTTACCCCAAGTGGTGGAACCGGATTATGCGCCAGTAAACTTGGTGTTTCTTATCGATTGTTCTTCGTCGATGAAAGCATTGAACCGAGTTTCGCTTGCTAAGTTGGCGCTCGTTGAGTTGGCTAAAACGCTACGGCCCGAAGATAAACTGGCCATAATAACCTACAGCAATGAGGCGCAGGTTGCCTTGGGTTCTACCTTCGGGCACGACTCGGTTGCCATATTCAACGCGCTTAAAAGTATTTCTGCTGGTGGATTAACCAAAACCAACAACGGCTTGGAGTTGGCTTATGCCGAGGCTGTGAAAGGATTTATTGCCGAGGGCTTAAACCGGGTAATGTTAATTTCGGATGGAAGTTTTCAAGGCAATACAGGAAAAATGGAAAACCTAATTGTTGAACATGCCACAAGAGGAATTGGCTTTTCAGCTATCGGCATTAAAAACCAAGGTTGGACAGAGTCGGAAATGAAACGGTTGGTGACTTTAGGTCGGGGTGAGTACATCACCCTTCAGCAAGAAGAGAATGCAGGGACTTTGTTAAAAGAACAGATTAAGATAAGTGCGGGTTTATTAAAAGATGGAAAGTAAGAAAAGGGTTGTAGCCATTTTGGGCTCTACAGGATCTATTGGCACACAGGCTTTGGAGGTAATAGCGGCCAATCGTGATTATTTTCAGGTAGAGGTTTTAACGGCACATAATAATGCCGAGTTGCTTATTGAGCAGGCCTTGGCATTTACACCAAATGCTGTGGTAATTGGCGATGAAACGAAATACGAAAAAGTAAAGGAAGCCCTTTGGCCAGCGGGTATTAAAACCTATTGCGGTGCCAAGGCTTTGGAAGAGGTGGTCTCCTATGACGAAATTGATGTTGTGCTTACAGCCATGGTCGGTTACTCGGGTTTGCTTCCCACATTGGCAGCCATAGACGCAGGTAAGACCATTGCTTTGGCAAACAAAGAAACGCTGGTTGTGGCTGGCGAGCTGGTGACCGCTCGAGCAAAAGAAAAAGGGGTCAACATTTATCCGGTCGATTCTGAACACTCTGCGATTTTTCAATGCTTGGTAGGGGAGTTTCATAACCCAATAGAAAAAATAATTTTAACGGCTTCTGGAGGCCCTTTTAGAGGAAAAACCACCGCCGACTTGGGTTCAATAACACGTGAACAAGCGCTTAAACACCCCAATTGGAGCATGGGCGCCAAGATTTCTATTGACTCTGCAACGCTCATGAACAAAGGTCTTGAGGTTATTGAGGCCAAGTGGTTATTTGGGTTAACCGCCAGTCAAATTGAGGTGATTGTGCATCCGCAATCCATTATTCACTCCATGGTGCAGTTTGCCGACGGCAGCATGAAAGCGCAAATGGGTTTGCCCGATATGAAGTTACCGATTCAATTTGCGCTGGCTTATCCTAACAGGGTAAAAAGCGATTTTCCGCGATTTAATTTTTTAGACTATCCGCAGCTTACTTTCGAGCAGCCTGATGTCACTACTTTTCGTTGTCTAAACTTGGCATTTGAGGCAATGAATTTAGGCGGGAATATGCCATGTGTGTTAAACGCAGCCAATGAAATAGCGGTGAGTAAGTTTTTGGACAACAAAATTGGCTTTCTTCAAATTGCCGAGGTAGTGGAGCAAACTTTAGGCAAGGTAAATTTTATCAAAACACCGTCGTTGCAAGACTATGTGGCTACCGACCAAGAAAGCCGAAGGATTGCAGGGGAATTGTGCTAGGGTATATTACATTTGTGTCCCGTTTTGAAACGGAAATTAATTTAAACTGAATGGAGATTTTAATTAAAGCCGCGCAGTTACTGCTAAGCTTATCTATTTTAATTGTTTTGCACGAGTTAGGGCATTTTCTGCCAGCTCGTTTTTTTGGAACACGCGTAGAAAAATTTTACCTGTTTTTCGATTGGAAATTTTCGTTGTTGAAATGGAAGAAAGGCGAAACGGAATACGGTATTGGCTGGATTCCGCTAGGAGGATATGTTAAAATCTCGGGGATGATTGACGAGAGCATGGACAAAGAGCAGCTGGCAAAACCCGCTGAACCTTGGGAATTCCGTGCAAAGCCAGCTTGGCAGCGACTGATAATTATGGTGGGTGGAGTTACGGTAAACCTGATTCTAGGTTTTATCATTTACTCCATGATTCTGTTTGTTTGGGGAACCGAAAAATTGCCATTAAAAAATGCCGTTTATGGCGTGCATTGCGATAGTTTATTGGCGGCCAATGGTTTTCAGGATGGCGATAAAATATTGATGGTAGGTAATCAGGTACCTTATGACTTGGTAGAGTTCAAAAAATTGATTTTGTTATCTGATCATAGTTCAGTAACGGTAAACCGAGAAGGCGCCACAATGGTAATCGATTTGCCAGAAGATTTTGTGCAAATTGTTTTAGAAAACAACCCTAAAGGCGACCTTGTTGCAGCTAGATTTCCTGCTGTGGTACAAGGGTTTATGAAGGGGTATAATGCCGAGAAAACGGCATTAAAGCCAGGCGACAAAGTGTTGGCGGTAAATGGCGAAAAGGCTTTATTCTTTCACGACGTAAGAAAGCAATTAGCTGGGCTTGACGGAAAAACAGCAAACATATTGGTAAAATCGGTTTCAGGTGATACTAGCACGATTGCGGTAAAACCTGCCGATGATGGGCTTTATGGAATTTACTTTGAAAATGACCCGTCAAAATTTTTGGAAACGGTAACAACGGAATATTCGTTTTTTGAATCGATTCCCGCAGGAGTAAGCTATGGGTTTACCAAGTTGTCGGAATACGTGAGCTCGTTTAAACTTTTATTTAGTGAAGCTGGAGCTCAACAGTTAGGAGGGTTTGGTGCAATTGGGAGTATGTTTGCCCCTCAATGGGATTGGTACTCTTTTTGGGTAATGACAGCATTTTTGTCGGTGGCTCTTGCATTTATGAATATTTTGCCTATTCCGGCCTTGGATGGTGGTCATGTTATATTCTTGCTTTGGGAAATGATTGCAGGTAAGCCGGCACCCGAAAAAGTAATGGAATATGCACAATACGTGGGCATGGTTTTGCTCTTTGGTTTGATGCTTTTTGCCAACGGGAACGATATTTTTAAGGCATTTTTTAAATAATTCGGCAAAGGGTTAATATTTCGTTATCTTAACACCACAAATCCAACACTATGACCCTTAACTGTATTATTGTTGACGACGATGAGTTAAGTCAATTAACGCTTAAGAAATGCGTGGAACAGGTTAAGTTCCTCAATCTTATTGCTGTTTGCAACGATGCTTTAGAAGCCACCGAAGTGCTGGCCAATAGCCAAATTGATTTGGTGTTTCTCGATATAGAAATGCCCAACATGAGCGGTATTGATTTGGTGAAAAATTTCGAGGTTCCGCAAATTATCTTCGTTACCTCGAAAGCCGAGTTTGCACCAATTGCTTTTGACTTGGATGTAACCGATTTCATTGTAAAACCGGTTGAATTGCCTAGATTTCTTAAGGCCTGCGACCGCGCATTACAAAATGTGCAAACCAAAGTTTCTGCCAACGATGGTGCCGATTATGTGTTTGTTAAACACGATTCAAGATACATTAAGCTGGGTATAGATCAAATACACTACGTTGAAGCGTTGGCTGATTACGTAAATATTTATGTCGAAAATGCCCGACACACCATTCTTTCTACCATGAAGGCCATCGAGGCCAAACTGCCCGAAAAGGAGTTTGTCCGCGTTCACCGTTCTTACATAGTTCGCATCGATAAAATTGTAGAGATTGAAGACAACACCATTATTTTGCAAGGAAATAAGCTGATACCGGTGTCTCGCTCGTACAAGGACAATTTGATGAACCACTTAAGAATGCTGTGAGTTGAATAGGTTTCGGGTTTTTGGGTTAACTGTATTTCTGGTGGCAATTCTTACTTCGGTAAATGCACAAGACACAGTGGTTTTGGCTGTTGAGCCTAAAGACACTTCCTGGAAATTTGATGGTTTGACTACCGTAAACGTATCGCAGGTTAGCCTAAAAAACTGGAATGGTGGCGGGCAAAGCGCGCTTTCGGTTACCACGTTAGGTAGCTTACACCTCCTGCATACAGGTGAAAGAACCCGTTGGGAAAATACCATGAATCTGGCCTACGGGATTCAGCAGCAAGACAAGCAGCGCTCGCGAAAAACCGACGATAAAATAGAGTTCCTTTCTTCTTACGGCCAAAAAGCCTTTGGCAATTGGTATTACAGCGCGGCAGCCCAGTTTAGAACGCAATTTAGTCCCGGCTATAATTACCCCAACGATTCGGTGAAGATTTCAGATTTTTTGGCCCCCGGTTACGTGCAATTGTCCATTGGGCTTGAAAACAAAGTAAACAGTTGTTTTACCATTTCTTTATCGCCAGCAACGGCAAAATATACCATTGTTCAGGATGATGGCTTGTCGGCAGCGGGTGCATTCGGAGTTGACCCCGGTAGGCGTTTGCGGCAGGAGTATGGGGGCTCGGCAAGGGTGTTGCTGAATTGCTTGTTAATGGAAAACATTAACTTCACAGGTCAGCTCGATTTGTTTTCCAATTACAGCGAAAATCCGCAAAATGTGGATGTGAACCTGCAAACTTTAATTTCGCTTAAGGTCAATAAGTTTATTACCACCAGCATTTCGGCCAACCTTATTTATGATGATGATATCCGAATAAAGGAAGACTTAAATGGTGACGGTTTGTTTGAAACGAATGGCCCAAGAGCACAGTTTAAAGAAGTATTTAACCTTGGTATTCAATATGCATTCTAATGCTTAATCTAAACAACATACGCCAAATATCTGCCGGTGACGAGGCTTTCGTAAAAGGAGTGTTACAGGTATATTTAACCAAGGAAAAGGAATACAGCACCTCCCTAATCGAGTCGTTAAAGGCAAAGAATTATGAAGATTTGCGTCAAATCGTTCACAAGATTAAATCTTCGGTTTCGGTATTGGGCATGAGTGAATTCCGAGCGCAATTAAACACGTTCGAAAAGGCTTTGGAGAACAACTTGATGTCGGATGACGAGATTGCCAGTAACACCGAAAAGGTTGAAGCAGAATTTGCACGCTCGTTGCAGGTTGTGCGTGACGAGTTGACTCGTCTATGAGCAATGTTTCCGACACCGATTTTTTAATCGTTGGTCAAGGCCTTGCCGGCACAATTTTGGCGCTTACCTTGCTTGAAAAAGGAAGTTCGGTAAAAGTAATCGACAACCATCACCTTAATGCATCATCGATGGTTGCTGCCGGAATGTACAATCCCATTGTTTTTAAGAAACTGAATAAGTCGTGGAGAATCGATGAACTCTTGCCAGAAATGCATCAATTTTATGGCTTTTGGGAACAGCGACTAGGGCAAAAATTTATATTCGAACAACCTATAGCACGCGTATTTCCTGGGGTAGATTATGAAAACGACTGGCTGGCTAAAAGCAGCGAACCGAGTTATGAAGCCTATCTTGCAGATGACGAAGGCAAGGATTTGCCCGGCATCAACCTGAGATTTAAGCAGGGTTTTGGACAGGTGAAACAGAGTGGTCATGTGGCGGTTGAATCATTTTTATTGGCTGCACGCAGCTACTTGGAAAGTCAACAGGCATTGATTGATGCTGCGGTGGATTACGAAGAAATAGGTTTAACCGAGGACGGTGCTACCTACCAAGGCAATAAGTTCAAAAAAGTGATTTTCTGTGAGGGCTACCAGGGCATTGGTAAAAATCCTTGGTTTTCTGACCTTCCATTTGGCAACACCAAAGGAGAATTGCTGACCATAACGGCCCAAGGACTTCCCACCGAACACATTGCCAATTTGGGTGTTTGGATGCTTCCCATCGGGAACAATAATTATAAAGTTGGCGCTACCTTTGCCTGGGATGATGTGACGACAGACTGCACGGCAGCCGCCAGAGAAAAAATTGAAAACGAGATTAAACAATTGACCAGCGTTCCTTATACCGTGAAATTGCAACAAGCAGGAATACGACCCACTTGCAAAGATCGCCGGCCGGTTGTTGGGCTTCACCAAGCGCATCAGCAATTGGGTGTTTTTAATGGTTTAGGGCCCAAAGGGGTGTCCATTGCACCATGGACGGCCGCTCGTTTCGCCGAGTTCTTACTACAAGGCACACCGCTACCTAATGACATTGATATTAACCGATTTAAGAAATAAACCGTGCTTAAAGTAGAACACATAGGCATAGCCGTAAAGAGTCTTGGTGAATCAGATAATTTGTTCGCCAAGCTATTTAACCAGCAACCATACAAACAGGAAGGTGTAGCCAGCGAAGGAGTGATGACTTCTTTTTTTCAGCTTGGCGAAACCAAAATAGAATTGCTGGAGGCTACAACTGCCGACAGCGCTATTGCCAAATTCATTGAGAAAAAGGGTGAAGGCATTCATCATATTGCCTTTGAGGTGGCCGATATTTATGCCGAAATGGAGCGCCTACAAAAAGAAGGGTTCACGCTGCTAAATACCGAGCCAAAAGCCGGTGCCGACAACAAGTTGATTTGCTTTCTGCATCCAAAATCGACCAACGGTGTGCTGGTGGAACTTTGCCAGGAACGTAAGCGTTAAAGAACAAATAGAGTTCGTATATCCTGCTCGTCGGTGAGGTGATGTGCCTGAAGACCAACTTTTCTGGCACCTTCAACGTGCTGCGGGCTATCATCGATAAACAGTGTCGTTGCCGGGTTTAGATTATTTTCCTCAATTACCTGCGTAAAAATGCGTGCTTCCGGTTTTCGTTTTCCCATTTCAAATGACAGGTAAACCTTACTAAACCACGGGTCTAGGTTTTCTGCACCAAAATTGGCTTTAATTGTTTGGTTGTAGGCTTGTGTATGGGCGTGGTTGGTATTGCTCAGTAAAAACACAGGTCTTGTTTGACCAATTTTCTGAATTAAATCCAGCCGACCTTTTGGAATATCGAGCAACATGGCGTTCCATGCTTTTTCCAGCTCGTGTCTCGACAAATTCAACTCTGAAAGCCGTGTTATTTCTGCAAAAAAATCGTCAGAAGAAATTTCCCCTCGTTCAAATTTATCGGCCAAATCAGCTTGCCTGGCTTTCGAGAAAACCGCGTCAAAATTGGTAATACCCAAATTTTTGAATTCGCGAACGGTGGCGTTGTAATCAAGGTTTATAATAACGCCACCTAAGTCGAAAATAATGGCCGAGTAGTCATTTGGATTAAGCATGTACCGGTGTAAAAAGTAAAAAAGCGACCAAAAAGTCGCTTAAAATGTATATTTCTGGGCAAAAGTAGGGAAGTTTAGCTTAATTTCAGTTGGTTTTGATGTACACCAACTTGATGTTTTTTCTGCCCGATTCACGTTGGTCAATTTCAAATTTACCAGTGCTGCGAATGAGTGGAAGCAGTTTTTCGAAACCGTAATTACGCGAGTCGAAGTCGGGTTTTTTCTTTAAAAGCAAGCTGCCCAATTCGCCAAGAAATGCCCAACCGTTTTCATCGGCAATGTCCGAAACACTGTCTTCCAGTAATTTTATAAGGGTGTAGTCTACTTTGTTGATGGGTTCGCCTTGGGCAACAGCTTTTTTGTCATTGCTTTTGCCCCCCGGTTTTTCAGGTTCGGGTTTTTTGGCTCCCTTCAATATTTCTATGTAAATGAATTTGTCGCAAGCGGTGATAAAAGGTTGTAGCGTTTTTTTCTCGCCAATGCCAATCACCCGCATTCCGGCTTCACGCAGGCGGGTAGCGAGTCGGGTAAAATCGCTGTCGCTCGACACGATACAAAATCCGTCTACTTTTCCGGTGTACAAAATGTCCATGGCGTCAATAATTAAAGCACTGTCGCTGGCATTTTTCCCTGTAGAATAGCTGTATTGCTGAACCGGAGTGATGGCATTTTCCAACAAAACCTTTTTCCATCCGGAAACAGTTGGCTTGGTCCAATCGGCATAAATGCGTTTAAAGGTGGGAATCCCGTATTTGGCAATCTCTTCAAACATCTCTTTTACATTGGCGTACGGAACGTTGTCAGCATCAATAAGTACGGCAAGACGAAGATCTTTTATGTGTTCCATGGAAAAAAGTTAGGTTAAAGCATGGCGGCAGAACAAGATACGGATTCTATTTGCAGCAACGCAAATGGATCAGTATCGATAACAAACCGCGCTGATGTTCATGCCCGCACCAACCGATGCAAATAAAATAACATCGCCAGCGTTCAATTCGTGAGGTGGGATAAGGTTACGGCGAACCAAATCGTATAAAGTTGGAACGGTAGCCACCGAGCTGTTGCCTAACCAGTGTATGCTCATAGGCATAATGTTTTCAGGCACTTCAGGAATATCATAAAGCTGATAGAAGCGTTTTATGATGGCCTCATCCATTTTTTCGTTGGCCTGGTGTAGGAAAACTTTCTTCAGTTGGCCAATTGCAATACCGCTTTTGTCGAGGCACTCTTTCATGGCAGCAGGCACGTATTTAATGGCAAACTCGTATACCTTGCGGCCTTGCATTTTCATGTACCTAACTTTTGGGTCGCTGTCTGGGAAAAAGGATTTACCCATGCTGATATAGTTAAGGTCTTCGGCACTGAAACTTTGCGAGGCAAAGGATAAAACACCTGTGCCATTGTCTGTCGTTGGTTTCCATTCCATTACACAGGCACCAGCACCGTCTGAAAAAATCATACTGTCGCGGTCAAAAAGATCAACTACGCGGGAAAGTGTTTCCGCGCCAACAATCAGGCATCTTTTGGCCATGCCAGCTACGCAAAATGCGTTGGCTTGTATGAGTGCCTGCACCCAGCCCGGACAGCCAAATAGCACATCGAAAGCAACACAGTTTGGGTTTTTAATACCCAATTGGTGTTTAACTCGGTTGGCCAGCGATGGCACCGCCTCCGATTGAATGGTGTCGGTAAGTACGTTGCCAAAATTGTGAGCAACGATTATTTGGTCTAAGGTTTCGGGGTCTATGCCGCTATCGGCAAGTGCTTGTTGGGCGGCAAAAACTGCCATGTCGGAGGCGTTTTCCTGACTGGGCAGGTAGCGCCTTTCGTCAATGCCTGTGATGTCGCGAAACTTTTTAAGAATGTCGTCCTGATTTTGGTCAAAAATCAGGTTGTCTGAGGTGTAAAACGGTTGATCGTTAAAACCTGTATTTGCCTTAATTATTCCGGGGATGCAGGCTCCGGTACCTGTAATAACAGACCTAAACATAACATAGCATTTTGGTTGACTGCCTCGGAAATCTTAAAAAAAGAAAAGGAGTTCCTTTCGAAACTCCTTTTGTAAAACAGATTGCTTAATTAGTAAGAAGAATACTTAGGTTTTCTTTCTTCTCTTGGGCGAGCCTCGTTAACATTCAAGGTTCTGCCGGCAAAGTTGGTGCCGTTTAACTCGTTTATGGCAGTTTGTGCCGCTTTATCGTCTGGCATTTCAACAAAACCAAAGCCTCTGCTGCGGTTACTGAATTTGTCTACCATAATGCTGGCAGAACTTACTTCACCGAAACGGGCGAACTCTTTTTCTAAGTCTTCGTTGCTAACATCGAAGCTTAGATTTGAAACATAAATGTTCATCTAAAAAAAATTAAAATAAAATCTGAGAAAACAGGTGTATAAGAAAGGGCTATTTTAAACTAGACACCTTACTATTGGCTGAGAACCCAAATAATTGAAGCAAAGGTAATTCTTTATTTAACATGGGGCTGAATAAAGATTCGGGCCTACAAGCCTTAGCAGTGCGGGCCTACTCTAATCAACTTGGCTTTAAAAAGTCCCCGCTTCTGGATTGTGAAGCGGGGATTGCTGGCTTGGATTATTGAACAATCAGCTTATGCATTAAGCGGCTTCCATTCGTGCCAGAAATGTTTAGTAAATAAACTCCTTTCGGCTGAAAACTCAGGTCGATTTGGTGGTTAACGGATTGGTCGGCATCTTGTGCTTCCCAATTGGCGGTCGAAACGATTTTCCCGTTAAGATCTATAATGGTCATTTCAACTCTACCAGCCTCAGTTGGGATAGTCATTTCCAAATTAACCAATCCAGAACTTGGGTTTGGGTATAGGTTGCTTTTCAATTCAGTCAACCGGCTGGTGGTCAATTGTGTTGTTTTTCCTGCTGATGGGCTGGCTGCGGTTATCGACAAGGTATAATCTTCTACCTCGCCATTGGCAAATGTTTCACAAGGTGTTGCAACCGCACCTCTTTTCATAGACACCCTTATCCTGGTGTTGCCAGTTGCTGTGCCAGCCGGAACTGAGAAACTTCCGCTAATGGTGCCCGTTGAGCTAGCTGTTGATGAGTAAACTTGTTCACCGGCATCGGTAAAATCACCGTCTTTATTAAAGTCTACCCAAACTCTCCAGAATTCAGGCTGGGTTTGCACAAAAAGACCAAGTAATCCGCCATTCGGGAATCCGGGAGTAAGGCTAAAGCTAACTACTGTGCCTGGTGCGGCAGCGGTCGATTGGCTAGTGAAGTTTCCGTAACCACTATTGGCGACTGTTGAGTTATTTATGGTGCCCAGCGTAACATTCGAAATCCATTCGCCGGTGGTGCTATTGCCTTTGGAAGCGCAGTAAGGAACCGGAACTGGCGATGTGGTAACTGTTCCTGTGGCAGAATATGCGCTTAAGTTGCTGTTGCCACAATTGCTCCGTACCTCGTAGTTGTAAGCGGTGTTTGCGGTAAGTCCTGAAATGGTTTTTGAGGTGGTTGTAACCGAGCTGGTAATCCAGGTTGATGAGCTGGCGGCCTTGTAACGCACATCATAAGAAATGGCATTTGAAGCCGAAGCCCAGCTGATGGTAAAACCAGTTTGGCTTACTCCGCTCGTGCTTATGCCAGCAGGTGGATTGCAAACCCCAGGCCCACCAGTTTCGCAGGTTCCCAAACAGGCGGCTCCGCTTACTTTAGAGCGAATAAGGTTGCCTGGTTGTGGTCCAAAACCGTTGTTGAAATTGATTCCATAATTGGTCAGGTGGCAGTAACTCATTATTGTTCCGCCATTGGTGGGTGCGGGGCCGGCAGGGCAACCACCTTCTGTGGTATAGCAGTTGTCCAATGCACCGCCTTGCCAAGAGCAGCTTTGGGTGTGTGGTGAGCCAAGGTTGTGCCCCATTTCGTGGGTAAATACCTCTACCGACCAGGAATAAGTTGGCACGTTGCTGTAGCTAGTCGATATGCAGCTAAAGGCATAAGCATAGCTTTTGTTGCAAATTACATCTACATAAGCTACTCCGCCCAGGTTTCCGGTAATGTTTACCAAATGGGCAATGTCTCCGTTGTAAGTGGTGCGGGTGCTCTTGAAAGCACTTAGGTAGTTGCTGGATGAACTGCCTGAATATGGGTCGTTGGTGGTCCAAACATAAATTTGAGAAATCTGAGTGGTAATGCTCTCGTTTTGGTAAAGTGTGGCTACCTGATTAAATAAGCCCGTAATGTAATTGCTCACATTTACCGCGCTTCCCTTGTTTTGAAAAAGGTCGTAATCAGTTTCAATGTAAACTTTTACGCATTTTACGGCAGCTTTGTCGGGCGACACCACTTTCTCTTTTATGACAAAGCCGGCCGGCATTTCTGGCGTACCGCAGGTAGCAGGTTGTTTGCCCGAAAGTTTGCGGTCGTTGTACAAAACATAGGTGTCGGCCAAGCCTTCCAGTTTTCCTAGGTTATAGTTTCCTTCAGTTGTGCTTATTAAGCCCATTACCTCGTTACCGAAAACACTAAGCGCAACCACCGAACCGGGTTGATCCTTCACCACTCCGCGGTAGTGAATACCGTTGTTGTAGTTAATTGCTTTTCCATTTGATTGGTCGGTTACCACTGAAAAATCGAATGTGGTCACCTCTTGTTTCACGAGTTGCAATTCAAAATTTTCGTCCGATGGCAATGTGATGCTGAGCAGTTCGGGCGAATTGGTAAGCAGTTGAAGCGACAGTCTTTCATCGAGTTTCAACAATGTTTTTTCTTGAAGATTTTGGGTAATTAACACCGATTTTTGTGCAGCCTGAGGGTCACGAGCGAATAGTTTAACCTGCTGCGTTCGACCTAGGTTTTCGGCAAGTTTCTTGTTTACCAAGGCCTCAATCGGTTTTAATGAGCCTTGTGCCAATAGGGTTAAACCTAGGCAGGAGGAAACGAGGGTTAAAAATAGTTTGCTGGTAAAGTTCTTCATAGCTTACGTTTTGTTTTTAGTAGCAAAAAAGTTGTTTTTTAGGGTTGTTTTAGCGCATTTGGTGGGTGCTTGTTTTTAGTTTTTTTGAATGGTTGTTTAGGTGAAAATTAGAATTTATTAACCGCATGACAAGCCAATTGCAAAATTAGTTGCCTGTCAAATGCCTAAAGAACCAAGTAATAGAAAAGGGGAAATCGGAGAATAAAATGCAAAAATCTGACCAACGGTCATTTTAATAGAAAGAAAACCTGTTTTGGGAGAATTTTAATTTTTCCTCGATTTTTTTTTGTCGGAAGGTCGAAAAAGTAACGATTGCGATTAGGGTAGTGGATCAATCAAGGTAAATCGCTTTACCCCCAATTCTGGAATTGGCTCAAACCACATCGTCAGCGGCCGAACCCATAATTTTTCAGGGTCTTTCATGCTGCGGTACAACACCAGTTCGCTCAAATCTTCGCTGTGAATAACCAGGCCTTCTACCCGATAGATGCCGCCCTTGTAATGGCGGTATGTTTCATTGGATTGGGGTTTAAGCATGGCAGCAAGGATACGAAAAACAGCTGGAAAGCGAATGTCAGCAAAACCTGAAATGAAAAAAAGCCACCCTTCCGGATGGCTTTCATTTTTAGTGGGCCCACCTGGGCTCGAACCAGGGACCACCTGATTATGAGTCAGGTGCTCTAACCAGCTGAGCTATAGGCCCGTTCTCTTAACTGACTGTTGAAGAGGTGGGCAAAAGTAACCATTGGAATTAGCTTTCCAAAATCTTTCCCGCATTTTTATTTCATTGACCACAAGGCTTTCGGCTGCCGGGTTGATGTTTTACTGGTTTTAACCTAGGCCGTGGGGGCTTCAATACCTTCCTTTTATTACTTTTAGCGCCTCAAGGAAAAATAGTATGCAAGATAAGTTTCGGATTCTTGATGATAAAATTGCTGAAGCCCTTTTGGGTGGTGGCGAAGAACGCATTAAAGCACATCATAAAAAAGGCAAATTAACCGCCCGTGAGCGCATTCATTTGTTGCTGGACGAAGGTTCGTTCGAAGAAATTGGGCAACTCGTGCAACACCGTTCTACCAATTTTGGTTTAGACAAGCAACAGTTTTATGGCGATGGTGTGGTGGTAGGTTACGGAACCATCAACGGTCGACTAGTGTACGTGTTCTCTCAAGATTTTACTGTTTTGGGTGGCTCATTGGCCGAAGCCCATGCCGAGAAAATATGCCGGGTGATGGATTTGGCCATGAAAAATGGTGCGCCAGTTATCGGGCTTAACGATTCGGGGGGTGCTCGTATTCAGGAAGGGGTGGTTTCGCTTGGGGCTTATGCCGATATTTTTTACAGAAACACCTTGGCCAGTGGGGTTATACCACAAATTTCGGCCATTATGGGACCATGTGCCGGGGGTGCGGTTTATTCGCCAGCCCTTACCGACTTTATTTTGATGGTGGAAAACAACTCGTACATGTTTGTAACCGGGCCTAACGTGGTGAAAACCGTTACCCACGAGGAGGTTACCAGCGAAGAGTTGGGTGGAGCCATTACGCACGCCACTAAAAGTGGAGTGACACATTTTGCCTGTGCAAATGGGGTAGAAGCCTTGCAAAACATCAGAACTTTGTTGAGCTATCTACCACAAAATTGCGAGGAAGATGCACCAGCGTTGCCGTATATTCATGGCGATGAAACGCGTGAAGCATTGGACGGCATTGTGCCGGCAAACCCAAATCAGCCCTACGACATTCGTGAGGTGATTCAAAACACTGTTGACAGTGATTCGTTTTTTGAAGTGCATAAAGACTATGCTGAAAATATTGTAGTAGGTTTTGCACGTTTGGCCGGCCGTAGCATAGGCATTGTGGCCAATCAACCGGCTTATTTGGCGGGGGTACTAGACATTAAGTCGAGTAACAAGGCCGCCCGTTTTGTGCGTACCTGCGATTGCTTTAACGTTCCCTTGTTGGTTTTCGAAGATGTTCCGGGCTTTTTACCGGGTACCGACCAAGAGTGGAATGGAATTATCAGCAACGGAGCGAAACTACTTTACGCCTTTTGCGAAGCCACTGTTCCACGGGTTACCGTAATTACCCGTAAGGCGTATGGCGGTGCTTATGACGTAATGAACAGCAAGCACATTGGTGCCGACATGAACTACGCTTGGCCTACCGCTGAAATTGCCGTAATGGGTGCCAAAGGAGCTGCCGAAATTATCTTCAAAAAAGAAATTGCCGAAGCAGCCGATTCGGAAGCGAAATTGAAAGAGAAAGAAGCCGAATATGCCGAAATGTTTGCCAACCCCTACAACGCTGCCGCTCGGGGATATGTTGATGAGGTGATAAAACCACACCAAACCCGCGAAAAATTAATTCGGGCATTTAAGATGTTGGAAAACAAGGCTACAACCTTACCGCACAAAAAGCACGGCAACATTCCGTTATAGCCTTCTTCATTGTTAAAAAATCCTTTTTTAGGGTATAAAAAAGCAGCTGTGACGAAAAGTTTCAGCTGCTTTTTCTATTTTTGGGACACTAAAAATCCCATTTATGAAAAAAATTGTACTGCTGGCAACAGCTGCAATTCTGCTCTTAACTACCGCATTTGTTTCCAAATCGGATGCTTCAGGAATAAAAATTGGTGATGCCATCCCAATGGCTTCGGTCAAAATGGAGTCTACAAAAAAAGACCAAGTAACCCTTAACGATATAAAGGGCGAAAATGGATTATTGGTCGTTTTTTCGTGCAATACTTGCCCCTTTGTTTTGGCTTGGGAAGACCGCTACAACGAAACCTTTGCTATTGCCAAACGCAACAAAATTGGGATGGTGCTGGTAAACAGCAACGAGGCAAAACGAAGTGGAGATGACAGTATGGCTGCTATGATTGCACATGCCCGCGAGCAAGGCTACAAAATGCCTTACGTGGTAGACGCCAACCACCAACTAGCAGATGCATTTGGGGCAAAAACGACACCCCATGTTTTTCTTTTCAACAAAGATGGCAAACTGGCCTATACTGGTGCTATTGACGATAACGGCAAAGACAAATCGGCGGTTAAAGAGGCTTACCTGGCTAAAGCACTTGCCGAGCTAGGCGCTGGGCAATTGTCCTGCAAAGTGGCCGAAACAAAAGCACTTGGTTGCAGCATAAAAAGAGTGACCAAAAACTAGACAAGCCAGTTTCCTATGTGAGGTGTGGAAAACATTTCTACTCGCAATCTGTCCGCTTTATTATTTTTACCGCTATCAAGATTTTTGATTTTCAGGAAAATTGGCCTGCGCTGTAACTTTTTTGGTTTAATCAGCGTATCACGACATAGAACGAATTATGACGGCGGAAGAATACAACAAATGTGTCGATTTGTATACCGACCGGCTCTATCGGTTTGTGCTGAAAAGCTTGAACGATGAAGAGCAGGCCAAAGACATTGTTCAAGATACCTTTGTTAAGGTGTGGGAACGAAGAAATCAAGTGGTTTTTCTTACCGCGAAATCGTACTTATTTACCGTTGCCTACACCACGCTAATTGATAGTTTGCGCAAGCAGCGTCACACGCTCGATATTGACACGCTTCAAGCTTCAATGCCTACAACCCATCAGCCAAGCAGCGATTTAAGTGCCATTCTCAACCATGCTGCCGATCAGCTGCCGGCCATGCAGAAAGCGGTGCTTTTACTGCGCGATTATGAAGGTTACAAGTACGAGGAAATTTCTGCCATCATGAATATTAGCCTCGATCAGGTAAAAGTGTACCTGTTTCGGGCACGTAAATTTTTAAAGAATTACCTGGTAAGTCTGGAGGTGGTGATATGACAATTTCAAAAGAAAACTACGAAGCCTGGATGCTCGATTACCTGGAAGGTAAATTGCTGGGGAAACAATTGGCTACTTTCGAATCCTTTCTTTCGGAGCACCCTGAATTGAGAGATGCGGCCGAAGGTGTAGAAAAAATAACACTCACTGAAGACGAAAAGTTTTTTGGCGACAAGTCGATGCTGAAAGCAAAAATGCTGAAGCAGGTGATTGACGAAGAAGAACAAACTTGTTTTGAGGCAGTTGAGGGAACATTGACCAACGACAAAAAAACAAGGTTGGAAAAGCGGGTAGAAGGCTCTTCTCGTCTTAAACAAAAGCTAGAGCAATATCACGAGGCAAGGCTAATGCCGGATTATAAACTCGTTTACCCAAATAAAGCGGGCTTAAAACGAACAGAGCCCATCGGTAGAAAAATAAATCCGTGGTTATACCTGGCTGTGGCTGCCTCTTTGGCTGGTATTATTTATCTGGCCATCCCAAGCGAATCCTCGGACGCAGATTTGGTGAAGCGTCCAGCGCTTTCACAGCTGCCAAAAACAACCAATCAAGGCGCGAAAAAACCAATTAAACAGCCCATTGGAACAATGGTAAAAGACACAAAACCGGAAGCCAAACCAAAATCGGTTCCTGCGCAAAAGGTTACTGAGTCGAGTGTTGTTCAAGTTGTGGGTCAATCAAGAGTTCCTGCCACCTTGGTTTCGAAAGTTCCGGTGCGAAAGGTTAATCAGCCTAGGAAACAGGAACAACCTTGGATTGAAACGCCAGCGGTGGTTAAAGAAAGATATGCTGAGCAAACAAAACCAGCTGTGTCGGTGAAGCCCGTGGTAACCAAAGCACCAACAAAACCAACAAATCAACCTCCTGAGGGCACGCAGCCAAATGGAAATTTTGTGTATTCCGAATCGATGACGGCTAGTGCTGCCCCACTAACCAATTCGCCAATAATTAAGGTTGGGACGCGTATTTTGGAAAAAGTGAGTGGCGATCGTTTGTCAATAAAACTCAACAAAAACAATAGCGCCAAGGTCAACTTTGAATCAAAATTGCTCAGTTTTGAAACCAATATTAACCGATAGGCTGTAACATTTGGAAACCTTGGCACGTCTCACTCTAAAACTAACAAGAAATTTTATGAAAAATATCGTCTTTACCTTATTGTCGCTCATGGCCATTTCGGCAGTTGCCGCTCAGGAAGATTCTAGTGCCGCAGCTACTTCCGACACCACCAAACTTAGAGTGGGCAAAAAAAGATTTTTTATGACCTCGGCTGGAACCAAAGATGCCGACAATGGAAAACTGAAAAAAGCTGAAGCCTATTGGTCGGGAATTGGTATTGGAGTTAATATGTTGGCACAACGCGATGGCGATCTTTCCTTGCCCCGTAAATTCAGACAATGGGAAAACGAACCCATTCGCTCACTGACCTGGAACTTAAATTTTGCTGATGTTTTTATCCCGCTTACGAAAGACCGACATAGCTTTGGTTTAGTGTGTGGTGGAGGTATTACTTATCGCAGTTTTTCGTTTGTTGATGACGATAAGGATATTTTCACTGACCGAGACACCACTTATCTGTCTAGCAATATTGACGGCCGCACTTATGAAAAACGCAAATTTCGCATCACCTATTTATCGGTTCCTTTATTGGTAAGCATTAACACCTCTGCCGAAAAGAAAGAAAATTTTCACCTGAGTACCGGTGTTATTGCCAACCTTAGACTAGGATCCTTGTACAAGCAGAAGTATACCGAAAATAGCGAAGAACGAAAAGTTCGCACCCGTGACGATTTTAACCTGAACCCCATTAGCTTCGATTTTACGGTTAGAGCTGGTTATCGCGGGGCAACCTTGTTTTTTAATTATGGTTTAACCCCCCTATTTAAAAAGGGAACTGGCCCTGAGTTGATACCTTTAACCTTTGGTATACAGTTGTAATAAAAACATTGTGAACACTTATTAAGGGTCATCAACTTTTTGATGACCCTTTTTATTAATTTTAATGCCGAAGATATTTTAATTGGCAGGTGCCAAATTTTTTAATTTTGAGACCTAAATACACCCCGATGATGAGACACATGGCCAGTTTTGCTTTTGTTTTGCTTGCAACTTCGCTTTTTGCACAAAGTAAACCGAGCAAAAATTATAACATAAATTATGGTGCCGACCAGCTGAAAGGTCGTTATACTGAACCCAAGGTGGTGTTTTTTCAAGGTATAATTGCTGGCAGAACGGTTGACTTTAGTGTTGCCGTGGTGGAAGGAGGAAATGCGCTAAGTGTTACCTTCTCGAATTCGTCCGTAATTGTTTCTGAAGCTGCCGATTTAAGTCGCTGTAAGGTAAAAAGCACGTTTGGAGAAATACTTATTGACAATGGCTTAGTTGACCGTAGAGGGTCTGGTAGATATGTTATTGATATTTCTTCGTTGCCAAAAGGAAACTATGTGTTATCAATTGACAATTTGAATTCAGGTCAGTCGATTACCTTTTCTAACTATTAATAGTCATACAAACGAATAAAAACAAAAAAGCGGCTCATGGCCGCTTTTTTGTTTTCATTAATTTTTCTTGTACTTGTTTTTGTAGGTATTGTAAAGCTGCAACTGGCGGTTGCTCAATTTAATTTGTTCCCCTTTAATTAGGGCGTATACTACCTGATTGGTGCGCATATCCAATGCATCGCCAGTTGATAGAAATAGCGTAGCGTCTTTTCCAATTTCAATACTCCCGCAAGCGCTATCAATGCCCAGAATCTTGGCCGTGTTTAAAGTAATGGTTTGCAAGGCCTCCTCTTTACTTAAACCATAGGCCGCTGCTGTACCTGCATAAAAAGGCAGGTTTCTTACGCCAGCTTGCTCCATGTCGCCTTCGTTGTTTAAAGCAACCAAAATGCCTGCCTTGTGTAGCAAAAATGGCAATTTGTAAGGCAAGTCAATGTCGTCCTCAGCCCGGGCAGGCAAGCTATGCACCCTTTCCAGAATTACCGGAATGGCGTTGGCTTTTAATTCGTCGGCAACTTGAATGGCATCGTAAGCGCCAACAAACACCAACTTTGGAATGCCCAATGTCTTTTTAAGCTGAATGGCTTCACGCAACTGCTTCACCGTGTTGGCATGAACGTAAAGGGTTTGTTTTCCAGTGAAAATGCCTTTCATGGCAGCCAATCTCAAATCCATTAATGGCGAGCTGGTTTGGTTATAAGCCTTGGCCTGTTCCATAAAATGAACCAATTCCCAGTATTGCTCTTCGTAGTTTTTTGCTTTGGTAAGCATGCCCTTGCTGTAAGAAAATGCTTGGGGCCAGTTTAGGTGTATGCCTTCGTCCGTGGCATAGGCTGCGTCTTCCCAGTTCCAGGCACGCAAATTCACCACCGATGATTGGCCGGTAATTCTGCCCCCTCTTGGGGTTATTTGCGCCATCAACACGCCATTAGAAACAGCGGTAGCGGTTACATCGCTCTCGGTATTGTAGGCAATTAATGCACGAATATTTGGGTTAAACTCGCCTATTTCGTATTCATCGCGGGTAGCCCGCACGGCTTCAATTTCTACCAGGCCAAGTGTAGCATTGGGCGCAATAAAACCAGGGTACAAATGCCCGTCTTTTCCGTCAATAATGGTATCGTAATTGCCACTTGCTTTGGCACCCACAAAGTCGATTTTGCCATTGCTTACACCAACAGCCGCCTTTTCAAGAACTTGGCCTGTGCCGGTGTGAACAGTAACGTTGTTGATGAGTATGCGTTGTTGTGCCTGAGTTAAGCCCGACAATAAAACGCTTATGTATAGAAAGTAGAATTTCATGCTGAATAAATTTCAAAGGTTATTATTTCCCATTATTCCTGAAAATTTAAACCACATAGGCACATAGTGTCGATTTTTACTTAGTCCTATGTTTTGTGCTTGCACAACTAGAATATCCTTTTTAATATTTTAGTATACATAGCAATGCAGCGCATTGTTTACTATGTGGTTAAAGTTTCTGGTAAAAAATTTCAAAGATTATTGTTCCAAATCGTCACAGTGGTATAACTTCGGCTGTTTTTGGCTGGCTTTCTGCGTGGGCTCACCACTCTTTTTAGCCTCGAGCATTAACTGAATAATGCGCTCGCGTTCCAGGTCGACTTCTTTGCGCATTTTTTCATCTTCTTGCAAATCATAGAAAACAGCTCCTTCAATAATCGTCTTGATTGGTTTGGCATAAATGGAAAGTGGGTGATTGGTCCAAAGCACCAAATCGGCATCTTTCCCAACGGCAATGCTCCCCATACGACTGTCTAAGTGTAAAGCTTTAGCAGGATTTAAGGTCACCATCTTCAGCGCATCTTCTTCAGAAACTCCGCCATACTTTACTGTTTTCGCAGCTTCCTGATTTAATCGGCGAGCCATTTCAGCATCGTCACTATTGATGCAAACGGTTACGCCTTGTTGGTACATTAAAGCGGCATTATAAGGAATGGCGTCTTTAACCTCCATTTTATACGCCCACCAATCGGAGAAGGTTGACCCAAAAGCTCCGTGCTTGGCCATCTTGTCGGCCACTTTGTAGCCTTCTAATATGTGGGTAAACGTGTTTACTTTAAAGCCTTGCTCATCGGCCAGTTTCATCAGCATGTTTATTTCACTTTGCACATACGAGTGGCAAGTAATAAATCGCTGACCGTTTAAAATTTCAAGTAAGGTTTCCAGTTCCAGGTCTTTTCTAAAGCTTGGGGTGTTTTTCGTTTGGCTGTATTCTTTGGCACGGATAAAAGCATCTTTTATACTTTGCTCCACACCCATGCGGGTCTGCGGAAAACGGGTGGTGTTAAAATCGCCCCAGTTGCTTTGTTTTACGTTTTCGCCCAAGGCAAATTTTATGAATTTTGGCGCTCCGGCAATTTTCATTTCTTCGGGCGCAAAACCGTATTTCAGCTTAATAATAGCCGACTGCCCGCCAATTGGGTTGGCAGATCCGTGCAACAGTTGTGACGCGGTAACGCCACCAGCCAGTTGACGATAAATGTTAATGTCATCTGGGTTTACCACATCGGCAATAGAAACTTCGGCCGAAATAGCCTGACCGCCTTCATTTACCCCGCGGCTAATGGCAATGTGCGAGTGTTCGTCAATAATACCGGAGGTTAGGTGCAGGTTGGTTCCGTCAATTGTTTCGGCACCATCACCACTTAGGTTGGTTCCAACGGCGGCAATTTTTCCGTTGTTCACCAACACATCGGTGTTTTTAAGTACGCCCTCTTTTTCGTTCGTCCACACCGTGGCATTTTTTACCAGCAGCGTTTTTGCTTTGGGCAATTCCACGCGGCCATAAGCCATGTTTGGATAGGTAACGTTGCCACCGACAGGCATAACTTTTATCTTTTTGGTAGAATCTGGTTCTGCAGCCTTTTTCTCGAGAAGTGTTGCGGTAAATGTTAGCCAGTTTCCGTTGGCCAATTTGCCCTTTCCACTCCAGTTTTCGTTTTCGGCAATGGTTCCATTTAAACGAATTATGCCGTCAAAATTTTTGTCACCGGGTTCAACACTTAAGCTAATCAGGTTGCGCGTTTGCTCAATTTTTACATCAACCTTGGCCGTGTCGGGCTTGCCGTCTTTTTCTTTAATAACCTGAATGTGCGCTTTAATTTTCCCGTCGTCTTTCTTTATTTCCAGTGGATAGCTGCTGTTGTTAATTTGTAAGGTGTACTTGCCCAGAGCCAGCGTTTCATCGAAAGCATTTATGGTATAGCGTTTGCCTTGAATCCAGTTTTCCAGTAATGTGCTGCCGTTTTCAAAAACATTGCCATTGCACACCACAAAGTTGGCCAAGTAGCCTTTTTTCAATGCCCCTACCTGATTTCCGGCATTGACGAAAGCAGCCGGAGTTGAGGTTAAAGCTTTTAAGGCTGCTTGTTCTGTAAGGCCGCATTTCATGGCCTTTTTAAGATTTTTCCAGAAGTCCTTTTTTTCTTTTAACCCTTGCGCGGTAATGGCAAACTCAATGCCTTTTTTCTCTAATTCTGCAAGGTTGGCAGGTGCCCACTCCCAGTGCTTTAAGTCATCTAGCGCCACTACTTGCGCATCGTATGGGTCGCTTACGTCATAGGCCTCCGGAAAGTCTATTGGAACAATAAGTTTTGGTTTTAAAGCGGCAATTTCATTGAGTCGTTGATAATCGTCACCACCGCTTTTGTAGATAAAGTTTAGACCAAATTCCTTAGCAATTAGACTAGCTCGAAGAATGTTGTATTTGTCGTTGGCCTCGAAAATTTGCGGCAAGGCCACCAAATCGTTAACCGCTTGTAGCGAAAGATTTCTTTGGTCACGATTGCCGGGAGTTTTGTACCAACGGGCATCTAAAAATGTTTGCTTTAGCAGCGCAATGCTACCCATTAAAGAACTGGGGTAGGTTTGGTTGTTTTTTCCTTTTTGAAACGACCAGTGTCCTGTTGCTTTTGGCATTAACGTAGCCAATACATCTTTGTCGGTTGTTAAGCTCACCAAGGCACCAGTTCCGCGAGCTATACCATCCATTTGGTGAGTAAGTACCGCGCCAAAACCCAGTTTCCGGTATTCATCGGCCTTTTTATCGTCACCCGAAAACATTTCCGAAGCATTCAGTTCCGGTTTAATGCTCTGGTTCCACGCGTAGGGTCCTTTTTTATCGGAATCGTATTGTGGGAAAAACCCGCCAGAAGCCTCTTTTACATCAGGCATGCCGTAGTCGCTATACAAGTCGATAAACCCAGGGTAAATGTGTTTTCCCTTTACATCAGTTACCACGGCGTTTGCAGGAATAGCAACACCAGCACCAGCTTCAAGCACCAAATTGTCTTTAATCAGCAGCGTTCCCTTTTCAATGGTGGTGGCATAGTCCACATGCAGGGTAGCATTGGTGAATGCATAAATTTTACCCGGCTTGGTGGTTACACCGTTTACCGGAAAGGTTTGCTGAGCCGTGCTTGTTAACGAAAACAAGAGTGAAACCGCAACAAAAAAGAGTTTTTTTCTCATAAAGATGAACGATAGGTGAACAAAAGTAAAATTAGCCACCATATATGAAAATATAGACCAACCTACAATTGTGTTAATGTGGGAAAGCTTATTAGTACGGCATGACCGTTGAGGTGGTAAATATTATTGAATTTAAAATAACAGAACATTTCAAAAACACAAGTTGCATAGTTTAAATATTAGTTGCCCCTTTGTTCTAGTCGGTGGTTTAGCCCCCTTGCTCTTGGAAAGTTGTCTAAACGAATTCAAGACAGTGCTAAAAACATCGATTTATTTTTTACCCTGAAAATAATTTATTTAATTCTCTCCGTGTATGAACAATGTAGCTGTTGACGTGGCCATTGGTCTCGTTTTCATTTTTCTGCTGTACAGTTTATTGGCCACTATTATTCAGGAAATCATTGCCCGATGGATTGGATTAAGGGCAAGGGTTTTGGCAAGGGCACTGTCTCGAATGCTAATCGATTCGAAAAAACCATCTGGATTTAATCTTTGGAATTATGTTCGTGAGCTAGGGTTGTCCGTTGTGATAATCCTTACCGGATTTAAAAAGGGCAGTTTGGTCGACCGGTTCTATAACCATGAGTCGATAAAGTATTTGGGTGAAAACGGTTGGAGCAAAAAACCATCGTACCTCAAATCGGATACTTTTTCAACCACCTTAATCGATTTGCTTCTGGGTCCTAATTACGATGGTACTGTACCACAAAGAGGACTTATAGAAACCACACTTAAAACGGGCGTCATTCTCGATGGGGTTGCAGAAGAAAACCCAGCAACACCAGCGGGGAAATTGGAAAAAAACATCGACCCAGAGACCTTGCTTCACCTAAATAAATTGTTTATCCGCGCCAATGGCGATATCGACAAGTTTAAAGCCTTATTAGAAAAATGGTTTGACGAAACCATGGAACGTTGCATTGGTTGGTACAAAAAGAAAACCCAGTTCATCCTTTTTCTAATTGGACTTTCAATGGCCATCGGATTCAACATTGATACGATAAAAATCACCAAAATTTTAGCTAAGGACAAAACTGCCCGCGACCAAATGGTGAAGTTGGCCATAGATAACTATGAAAGTTATGGTGAAGCAATAAAACAGGTAGATTCCATTAAGCATAGCGGAGGTAGTTTTCCGAAAGACAGTATTGAAATAGAACAGGCCAAGAAGAATTTGAAGGAATTAAAAGGTCTAAAAGATTCTTTGCAAGCCGATGCCAACAAGGCTCAGAACATATTGGGATTTGGTTGGAATGATAGCTGGAATTGCGATTCGACCTGCGAAAAGAAACTAAAAAACATAACCAAATTATACGGATTAAACAAAATTACCTGTGCTCAATTAGTAGGTGAAACCTCAAAACTCAAGGCTCAAACCATTAAAAACAACCCGAAGGAATTTACCTGTTCCAATGTTTGGGCAGGATTACCCGGTTTCCTAATTACGGCACTTGCAATTTCTCTAGGTGCTCCGTTTTGGTTCGATTTGCTTAATAAGTTGATGGCTTTACGCGGTAGCAAAAAGATAGAAACCGATTCGGGTGACGCCAAAAGTTCCCAGAAAAAAGCAGCTAACGATGACTTACTTAATACGGTTGGGTAATGAAAGTACGGGTAACTAAACGGTTGAATGTTAGGGATGGAATACCGTCGGTAGATTCGGATAAGCTCGGAGTTTATGAAGTAGGCAACGAACTAGAAGTTATTGGAGTACGGAAAGGCCAAAACATTAATGGTGTCGATACTTGGTTTGATTTGGAAGGGGGTAAGAGAGTTTGGAGTGGGGGGACAACAGACCATAAGGGCCAAAGTAATGGCGCGGTAAATAATGCAGGTGCTAATTACAGAAAGCTTGTTTCTAGCATACCTGAGCCTTGGCTTCTCATTAATAAAGTTTCATGCAAAATTGGTATCATGGATAGTAGTTTTGACGAATACATTGTTTCTCAAAGTAAATACACATCTAGCTATCCAAGTGGCTTTAAGTCTAACGGTAATCCTCATGGTGCCTGTTGTGCTTCCCTTATCGCAGGTAGTTTTCAATCCAACGACGATTTTGTGGGTATAATACCAAACGCAACAATCGCTAGTATAGGAATATATGATAGTGACAATTACGTGTCTTACGAAACAATTAGTCGGGCTTTTGAACAAGCAGTTATAGACAATGTAAAAATTATAAACTACAGTATTGGAGATTGGGCCGTTGATGAAAGGAGAAAAAAACTACAGAATAAGGTAATGCCTTTTATTCTTAAGGCGCTTGCTGCGGGAATTGCGGTGGTTGCCGCTGGAGGAGACAACAATGATTTGTATAATGAGTTACCTTTTCCTGCAAATGTTGAAGGGGTTATTAGTGTGGGGCATGTGTCTCCACAATTTGTGTTGGATAACGCGAAGTACCAAAAGTATAGCAGAGATTTTTATCTAGTTCATGATGATTTAATAGGATTAAATAATTCTGGAGATAAAATAAGTTTTGGCGGCTGTAGTGCTTCAACTGCGCTAATTACGGGAGTTCTAGCTCTAGGGGTTGAGGCGAATGGGTCAGCTCCGCAAGCATTGCTGGAACTCAAAAAAACTATAAATAATGGCTCAGTTGGGAACTTAATAACCATAAAATAAAATTGTTATGAAAAACAGATTTTTATTCTTGCTGTATTTTGTGATGGTTACCGTAAGAGTTTCTTCTCAAAACACAATTGATGACGCAATTAAACTTAGAAGTTTGGTTAAATTTAAGGATGGCATCTATGTTATTCCTGGACATGATAACGATTCAATAGTTATATCAAGATTATGTAAGTATTTGACGCCATTAGATGAAATGGAAAGCTCAAAGGATTATTTGACTAGAGTCAGTAAAAATCCATTTTGGGGTGAGTTATTTGATTTAAATTATCAGCATAATGTAAAAGATCTAAAAGAGTTAGGTGTTGATTTTTCAACTGCCCAGACGAGGTCAGTTTTAAAAACTGGTGGTATTTCCCCAACAACCTCCATCCAAACCGCAATCATAGACGGCACCGCCCAGTTTATGGTAGAGCGGGCAAAAGCGGAATTGATGGTAATGTTTTTGGATAGGTTTAAAGATGATTTTTTAGAGGATAAATTGCTCGCTAAAATTTTTCCAAATACAGCTCGGTTACTAAATACGTTGGCAGGAAGTACCTATCAGTTCGATAATTTTCAGGAATTTTTCCAAGCCCCTATTCTAAAAGACTTGAGTACATTGCCCAATAACCTAAGAAACTATTTGGGTACTCAAAAAGACGCAATGGCGTTTAACAATCCACTCTTTCCTAGTATTATGGATGCTGCGCTACAAATGTCAACGCTATCGAGCGTGGCAGGTAGTTTGCCAAGTACATTAGCGAATACATTTAATTCAAAGCTGAATCCAACATTGTTTGGTGTCGACAAAGTTCATATTGAGAATCAAATTGAGTTTTTCAAACTGGTTTCAAATTCGTTTGTTGGTGCAGATACAGCTGGAAGTCCTGTTTTCTCAGCAAATCAAGCCGAACAAGTTTTAAATGACCCTATTACCAATCAAATTTATTTAGGGTTGCTCTACGAACAAGTGGCTAGCAATGACTTGAAAACGAAATTGACAGATGCCAAAAACAAAACCCAATTGCAAAATTATTTACAGAAAGTAATTTTTCAGGCCAAAGAAATGGAACAAAATACACAAGCGGGAGGAACTGTATTGATTGGAGGTGCAAAAACGAAAGTTCTTGATGTAGTTGGCGTTGAAGCAAAACAAAAATTTACACGAACGGGATTAAGTACATCAATAGTCCCAGATTTTAATAGACTGAATGTACTTGATTCTATACTCGACTTTGCAGAACCTTTGCAAAGTATTCAAAGTGATTTTATTGACAGTAATATTAATGCTGGTTTTTTAGACGCGGCTAATGTGTTGGTAAACTTTATCAATAGAATTGACCCAAAAACATTAGAGAGTCTTGGCCTAGGTAAATCAATCGAAAACTTGCTCAAATACGGCTCTTTTGCTTTAGCTATGGCACACGCCAACAGTGCCGAACAGGTTAAAAAAGCCCTAGAGGCGGTAGCCTTGCCGGTAGGGTCGAGCAGAATAAAAAGAGACCACAATTACAATATTGCCATTAACGGATATTTAGGGGTGTTTGGTGGGGGCGAAAGGATGTTTGCATTGACAGAGAATAGAGATAAATGGACTGCTGGGGTTGCCGCTCCAATTGGAATAACCTTCAGTTTGGGAAATATACATTTTCTGTCAAAGGCTGATTCCAAAAAAGCCGGAGGTGAAAGTTTATCTATTATGTTCTCAGCTATTGACATTGGTGCCGTCACTGCTTTCCGTTTTGCAGATAACCGAACAGAGTTAACTCCCGGTTCAATTACTTTTAAGAGCGTACTATCGCCAGGCGCATTTTTAATATATGGATTTAAACGCTGTCCTATTTCAATTGGTGCGGGTATTCAATATGGCCCACAATTGAGAAAAGTTGAAACAAAGCCTGTAACAGAAATTGTGGATGATGTAGCGCAAATAATAAAATCAGAAATTGACATCCAAAGGAATGAAAAATATCTCCGATACTCAATTTTTGTAGCCATTGATATCCCCTTCTTCAATCTATACACTTCAAAACATTAATGTATACAACCCCTAAATTTCGTAATGATGGAAACACCAACAAAGAAAGAGGAGGCGCATAAAATGCCACGCTGGCTGGAAATATTCTTGCAATATATCTTGTCTCCCGTTATTTTAACCATTCTCGGTATTCAGCTCAATGCCCAATTAGAAAGTCAGAAACGGGATATCGAAAAAATTAAAATTGCTAACGAGATAATAACCGAAGCTTATTCAGGGAATTCGGAAAAAGCTTTCGCTCTCGATAGAATGATGCGGGCTTTTTTAGATCAGGAAATAGCCGATTCGGTCTCACATATAATTTCCAGTTACCTGAGTACGCAGGCAAAAACGGTTGTTTCGGAAGCACAAAGTAACCCCGAAAAACTAGAGCAGTTAGTAAATACCGAGGCTAATGCTAGGTCAATTGGAGGTTCGGCGGCAGATGAGGTGGTAAGCAGCTTAAATAAAGATTCGCGATATCAGGACTTAAAAAGCAAGTACCGAAAGGCTTCTGAACTTGAAAAAAGAGGGCTTCAGCAATTGGAATCGGGTCAGGTAGACTCGTCAATCAAACTGTTCGAAGCCGCAGAAAAAACCTATCCACAAATACACAACGCTTACGAAATTTCGAATCTACTCAACAAGAACAAAGAACAACTGGTAGCTAACCCCGCCATGAATAAGGCAATTTTGGACACCATTAAGACCAAATATTCGTGGGGTTCGAAAAAATAAGTTTAACCATAAATATCCCTAGGCCATGCAAAAGAAAGGAAAGTTTATCTTGTTTACGGTAACCGAGTTCGACCAATGGTTACAAAATACCAATTTCAATCGGGTCATTAACATTATCCAAAATCATCATACTTACATTCCAAATTATAAGCATTTTAAGCAGAACAACCATTTTTCAATGCTCGAGGGCATGGAAAACAGCCACATTCAACGCGGCTTTGCCGAAATTGCCCAAAACCTTACCATTTTCCCTGATGGGGTTGTAGCTGTCTGTAGATCGTTCGAAAAGATTCCAGCCGGCATAGTTGGTGCCAACCAAACCGGTATTTGTATAGAAAATATTGGAAACTTTGATGCCGGAGGCGACCAAATGAACCCGATACAACGAGATACCATTGTTCAGGTTAATGCGCTGCTGTGCAGAGAGTTTAAACTAGCGGTTAATGAAAATACGGTGGTTTATCACCATTGGTATGATTTAAAAACCGGTAAACGAACCAACGGTACCGGGACAACCAAAACCTGCCCCGGCACTAATTTTTTTGGTGGAAATACAGTTCAGGCAGCTCAAGTCAATTTTTATCCGTTGGTTCAGGCAGCTTTAAACAAAGGAACCGTTAAGCCAGCTGGCCCAAAGGTTATTAAAACCGGACAAACCACCAATAACCTAAATGTTCGCGTGGCACCAGATGTTAATTCGACAAAAGTAAAACAACTGCAAAAGGGCATTAAGGTGGACGTTTTCGAGGAAAAAAAAGGTTGGTATCGCATTCACCCTACCGAACAGCATTGGGTTTCGGGGGCTTATGTACAGCCATAACCATCAATTTTCCATTCATCCTGCAAATGAACGCAGCAACCCACTTCAGCGAAAATCTGCGAGATCTGCGGGAGAGAATGTGAAGAAAAAGCAGTAACCCATTAAACCCTCAAGCCCTCATGATTAAAATTAGAAGCCCCAGTTAAAAAATTTCAAAAAAATTTCACACCGTAAATAGATTACGGTGCGGGGCAGAACTTTTGTGATGTAATTAAACACAAAGGTTATGACACTTACAGGTTACATCGCAGCTCAACAAGGCAATTCAGGTTTTTTGTTTGCCGAAACAGGTCGTTCTTTTTTTAAAGCACAAGTACACGAAACCGGCCACTCCGATTTGGGTTTAATCTATCACCACTTGCAACAAGGCAAATCGATAGAATTGAGCCAATACCTTAAAGACGGCAAGGTAAAAGTAGGCGTGTTTTTTAAGGGATTTAAAATTGGCAGCTTGTCCGATGCGGTTTCTACCGTTTTTCTGGCCAACGTGTCCCGCGGAAAACGAGTTTCAGCTTTTATTAAATCCATCGATCGCAAAAAGTTTTTACCACCTACCGAAATTGAAATAGAAGTGGTGGTACAGTGAACAAATGCTAATAAGTTTTGGGGTTAAAAACTAGCCGCTTGGCTACTTTTGATCAAAATATAAGCAGATGTTAAAGGTTGGCGATAAAATGCCCGAGTTTGAAACGGTAGATGAGTTTGGAAAACCATTTTCTGCTCAAAGTTTACTAGGAAAAAAGGTGATTTTGTTCTTTTATCCGCGCGACTTAACGCCAACCTGCACCGAAGAAGTTTGCAACCTTCGCGACAACTACGCCGACTGGAAAAAGCGAGGTTACGAAGTAATAGGCATAAGTGCCGATGAACCCAAGCAACACCAAAAGTTCATCAAAAAATACCAACTGCCGTTTACTTTATTGGCCGATGTGGAACGAAAAATTATTGACGCTTTTGGGGTGTGGGGGCCAAAACAATTTATGGGTCGCGAAATAATTGGCATTTACCGCACTACCTTTATTATTGACGAAAACGGAGTAATTAAATACGTATTCAACAAGGTAAAAAGCAAGCAACACACCACGCAGATTCTCGAAGCAATGAAATAGAATTTTTGAGATTTGTTTGGTTATATAGACTAGAATTTGTTTATTGTACAAACATTGTTGTTTATTAAATAGACAAACCGAGAAAGCAAAGCACATTAAAGCAATTATTAACGACTTAAATACAGACAATCATGTCAACAGCTACAGCAGAATTAAACAAGGAAAAACAAAAAGCACTAGCGCTTACGCTCGATAAGTTAGAAAAGAACTTTGGCAAAGGCACCATCATGAAATTGGGCGACAACGCTATCGAGGCCATCGAAGTAATTCCATCTGGATCGTTAACACTCGATTTGGCGCTGGGTGTAGGGGGTTATCCGCGTGGCAGAGTGGTAGAAATCTATGGGCCGGAATCGTCGGGGAAAACAACCTTGGCCATTCATGCCATTGCCGAAGCACAGAAACTGGGTGGTATTGCTGCCTTTATTGATGCCGAACACGCTTTCGACCGTTTTTATGCCGAAAAACTAGGCGTGGACACCACCAACTTGCTTATTTCGCAACCCGACAATGGCGAGCAAGCCTTAGAAATTACCGAAAGCTTAATTCGCTCGGGGGCAATCGATATTATTGTAATCGACTCGGTGGCGGCACTTACGCCAAAAGCAGAGATTGAAGGAGAAATGGGCGATTCGCAAATGGGTTTACAGGCAAGGTTAATGTCTAAGGCCTTACGTAAACTTACCGCTGCCATCAACAAAACCAATTGCACCTGTATTTTTATTAACCAGTTGCGCGACAAAATTGGCGTAATGTTTGGTAACCCCGAAACCACAACCGGTGGTAATGCGCTAAAATTCTACGCGTCTATTCGTATCGATATTCGCCGGGCTACACAAATTAAAGATGGCGAAAACGTACTGGGTAACCGCACCAAGGTAAAAGTGGTTAAAAACAAAGTGGCACCACCGTTTATGCGTTCTGAGTTCGACATTATGTATGGCGAGGGCATTTCGAAAGTGGGCGAAATTATTGACCTAGCTACCGAAATGGAAATTGTGAAAAAAAGCGGTTCGTGGTTTAGTTATGGCGACACCAAATTGGGCCAAGGGCGCGATGCAGTAAAACAAATTCTACTCGACAACCCCGATTTGATGGACGAATTGGAAAAGAAAATTAAAGAGAAATTGGCGAAGTAATGACGTTTGGATTGGTGTAATAGGGCCGTTTGTAGGCCTATTGCACCAATTTAATACCAGCAAAAAGTAGGTAGCTAGGTAAGCTTTATGGCAGCAAAAAGGAAAGACCCTCAAAATCCCAGCATCAAATTTTATGATGAAGAGCATCTTGCAAGGATTCTTGGTGTTGAGAGACGGATATTTCATCGGGAAATAAAACCACTTATGGTAGCCGATTTTTCTGATGAGTTAGCCAAGCTTGGCATCAGCAACCCAGATGTTGGCTTAGATGCCTTAAATAACCTCTATTTAGCCGATACCGACCATGCCGTTGTCTTCAAAACCGGCCTCACTCTTTTTGATTATATTTGTGACAATGAGTAAAGCAAGCTACATCGATATTCAGTTTAAGGGAAAAGGGTTTTCTCCGAGATTGTTTGCAGAAAAAATGGAATTACCGGTAACTGCATTGGTGGAAAGCGGGGAACTTGGAAAAGTTGGCCGTTACAAAGGCAAGCCGGTACCATACGGAATAGGCTTGTTAAAAATTGAACCCAACTCGACCGCTGTCCACCAATACGCCGAAATTCTTTCGCGAAAGAAAAATTTGTTAAACAGCTGTAGTGTTGAAGAAATTGTTTTTGATGTAGATGCCACATCAAAAGCAATGGAAAACATTTCCATTGATAGCGAAACATTGAAACAGCTCACGGCAATTAATGCACGAATACAGTTTCATGCCTCAAAATCGCAGACTAACGAAGTGGCCGATTTAATCAGCAGACTGTCCTCTCTATTACTATCGTCCAATGTTCCCCAAAAAGAATTACTGGACAAATTGGTTACAGAGAACAGCAAAAAAAATAAAAACGCTTTTGGCGCCCTGTATGGCTTATTTGTGACTCTAACTAACCGGCAAAAATCATCCGAAGCCTCAGAACTTACTTTTGATAAAGCAGTAAAGGATTATAGCAGAGGCTAACAATCCTTACTGGACGAATTGGAAAAGAAAATTAAAGAGAAGTTGGCGAAGTAATGCCGTTTGGATTGGTGTGGTAGGGCAATTTACTACTCCAATCTATATCGGGTCGGTTATTAGGCGTTTCGCAAGCCCGAGAAAGAAAACTTATATTTGTGTTTATGAAAACATACCAAATAGACATTTTAAATCCCAAGGCCGTGAAGCTATTGCAAGATTTGGCTGATTTGGACTTGATTTCTTTTAGAAAAACTGAGGATAGTCTGCAAAGTGTTATTAAGCGATTAAGAAAAAAGGCATCAGCTAGTCCACCATCTCTTGAGGAAATTACCAAGGAAGTGGAGTTGGTTAGGGCAAAAAGGTATGCCACGAAAAAAGGATAGGATAATTATTGACACTAATCTTTGGATTAGCTTCATTTTAACCGGAAGCTTTTCAAAGCTTGACCAGCTATTCAATGACGATACGATTGTGTTGTTGTTCAGTGCGGAATTGTTGGAAGAGTTAGTTGATGTTGCTAGTCGCCCAAAATTTAGAAGGTATTTCTCTATTGCGGATTTAAAAAGTCTTTTGGGTCAAATTGAGAAAAATTCGGAGTTTATCAATGTTGTAAGTGATGTTGATATTTGCAGAGACTTCAAGGATAATTTTCTCCTTTCATTAGCTCAAGATGGTCGGGCAACGCACCTTATATCAGGTGACAAAGATTTAACAGTTCTTGAAAAATTTGGTGATACGATAATCCTAACGATGTCCGATTATCTGAAAAAATAGTAAAACAAATTCTACTCGACAACCCCGATTTAATGGACGAACTGGAAGGAAAAATAAAAGAGAAATTGACGAAGTAAGACTGATTGGATTGGTGTGGTAGGGCAATCTATTACACCAATCGTTATCGGGTATGTTATTTAAATTTCCCTGCATGAAACATTTGGTAAAAAAATATGTTAAATCGGCTAAACTTGGGGAAGAAGTAATCGATGTAATTAATAATGCTCCGATAGACGAAAAGGTATTGTCTGAAATATCCAATTCTAAAATGAACGGGTATTTTGCAATGGCGTTAACTGAGGATAATCAAATTGTTCAAACATTTAAGTATGAGGAGGATAACAAAGTTTATCTAATTCCTGAGCCCGATCCGATTATCATCTATTTTGATACTGCAAGACACTTTCACAAGACAATTGAAAAAAGGAGAGTTGAATTATTTTCGAAATTGACGGGCAATGGTTCTAACTTTATGGCAGTAAATGGGGATTTTTACTGGTATTTCTCTACAGTCAGCAGTTACGCGATTTTCCTTTTTTTGGCAATAGAGGCATTTGTAAACAAGTCAATACCGAGTAATTTTGAATACAGAAAACTCATTCAGGATAAGAAAACAGAACTCTATGACAGATTCCAGATTCAACGTAGTGTTGAATTTTTGGAGAAGATAAAATCAGTGCTTCCAGAGGCGACTGGAAAGAATTTTGTTAAGGAGTTTACCCACAAATATGAACTCATTAGAAAACTCAAATCATTTAGGGATGAAATTGTTCATACTAAGACTTTTGAAGGAAAAAGCTCGCCGAATTTTTATGAGGAGTTATTCGCAATGAGTTTAAATTTTGAGTTTGACAAAACCTTATTTGCAGCAAGAGATTTTATAAATTACTACCAGCCAAACTTAATTGAGGAATGCGGTTGTGGAAACGATGATTAAATAACGAGCAGCCATCCATCCTTCTCTTTAGAATCTTACTCTATTATAAAACCCAAAAACACCACCTTAAAGTAGTTTTTTGTAGTAAAATGACATTTATCACAACTTTTTAATTGTTTTTTCAATAAAGCCAATTACCTTTGCCCATCTAAACCCTCGCATGATTAAAGCACCCGAAGTAGCCTTGTTTTTAAAAGACTTCAAAGAGAAAATGAAGTTTTGGGACGTGCTTTTTCGCGATGATAGAGGTAAAAACACACAAACGCTAGTGGAGTTAGAACTCAGGCCAATAGAACGTAAAGCCATACTGGAGGCTCTTGAATCCATAGATTACAGCCAAGGGCCAATCGCAGAAACACTTTATAAAGGTGCCGATATGTGGGTGTTTGGTAAAATGGTTAAGAAAAAGGAAGTGTACATTAAAATTACCATGGGTGCCATAGGCAGCAGTGTAATTTGCATCTCCTTTCATTTGGCACAACATAAAATGCAGTATCCTTTAAAATAAGGAAATATGAAAAGTCCAATTACTGGCAAGGAAATGACATTGACCAAAGAAAAACGGTCTATGGATTTTAGAAAGGAGACCTTCGAAATTGTTTTTCAGTTTTTCAAGTGTGCTGACAGTGGCGAGCAATTTACCAGCACCGCACTCGACGAGGTGAACCTAAATCAGGTGTACAACCAATACCGCGATAAATTTAACATTCCGTTTCCCGACGAAATTGCCACCATTCGCACTAAATATGGCTTATCGGCTACTAAAATGTCGGCCATTTTGGGCTTTGGCGCCAATAGTTACCGCCAATACGAAGCTGGTGAAATGCCCAGTATTTCGAATGCCAGATTAATTCAAATGGCAGCCGACCCCAAGAAGTTTATGGATATGGTGGCAATGTGTGATTTGTTGGATGCCAAGAGCAAGGCAAAGTTCCTTCAAAAAGCCCAATTGCTGGTTGAAGAGCAAGCACGCAATATTTTCAATTTCAAGTTGAAAGACTATTTGCTAGGTAGCCATTTGGCCGATATTTACTCAGGGTACAGAAACCCGAGTTTCGAAAAGTTTACCGAAATGGTGGTTTATTTTTCAGAACAGGTTCAGCCATTCAAAACAAAAATGAACAAGCTGCTGTTTTATGCCGATTTTTTAATGTTCAAGCAAAGTTGCTTTTCAATTAGTGGTGTACGTTACAAGGCCATAGATATGGGGCCGGTTCCGCACAATTTTCAAAGCATATTCGAGTTTTTGGCCAACCAAAATGAAATAGACATTTGTTATACACAGTTTCCGCAAGGCTATACTGGCGAACAGTTTAAGGCAAGAAAAGACCGGCCGTTTAACGCAAGTTTGTTTTCGCAGGTGGAATTGGACGTCTTGACCAAAGTTGCTAAGACTTTTAAACCTACCAGCACCAACAATATGATTGAATTAAGCCATTTGGAAGCGGCTTGGACAAAAAACGAAAAAGACAAAAGCGTTATTAGTTACACCTATGCGTTCGATTTAACCCAAATCTAACTGATGAAATAAGAATGAAAGCCTCCGCAAGGGGGCTTTTTAATATCTTTCGGCCACAAAACGCAACAACATGTATTCAGGAATCAATCATTTGCACTCGGCCATGCGCTATGTGGTGGTGCTTTTATTAGTAATTACCTTTATTAAAATGCTTAACGGCTGGTTGGGCAAAAAAACCTATACCGCGGCCGATAATAAGCTGTCGTTGGTTACCATGATTATGTGCCACTTGCAATTGCTTATTGGTCTTATCATGTATCCGCTTAGCCCAATTGTTGAGGTGGCTTTTAGTGATGTAGGCAGCGCCATGCAAGATCCGCAAGTGCGTTTCTTTTTTATGGAACATGCTTTAATGATGATTGTTGCGTTGGCATTAATTACCATTGGCCGTAGTACCGCCAAAAAACAAACTACCGATGTTGGCAAGTTTAAGCGAACTGCTATTTTCTACGGCCTTGGCCTACTTATCATCTTTGTTATGATTCCATGGCCATTTTTGAAAGATTTTGGAACTTGGTTTTGATGGACGTATAACGTACGGCGTATATCGTACAGCGTATGGTATGTTGGTTAATTAATAGTTGAAGCAAAGTCTGGGCGAAGTCGGCGTATTTGATACGTTGTACGATATACGCCATACGATTTACGTAATAAATGATTGAAAAGAAAAAATATCACGATACTGCCCTGAAAAGGGAACGCGCTGTTTTGGTGGGTTTAATTACCCAAAACCAATCGGCTGAAAAGCTTGCGGAGTACATGACCGAGTTGGAGTTTTTGACCGAGACAGCCGGTGCCGAGCCGGTGGAGCGGTTTACCCAAAAGGTAGAGCACCCGCACCCGGCAACTTTTGTAGGTAAGGGCAAGCTGGAAGAATTGAAGCTTTATGCAGCAAATAACGACATCGACATGGTTATTTTCGATGACGAACTTTCACCTAGTCAACTGCGGAATATTGAGCGGGAGTTTAATCCCAATCCGCTGGAGCCTACGGTAAAAGTGCTCGATAGAACCAACTTGATATTGGACATTTTTGCTCAACGCGCTACCAGTTCCTATGCCCGTACGCAGGTAGAATTGGCGCAATATCAATACTTATTGCCTCGCCTTACCCGCATGTGGACGCACTTGGAGCGTCAAAAAGGAGGTATTGGCTTACGTGGTCCGGGTGAATCGCAAATTGAGAGTGACCGCCGGGCCATGCGCGAAGAAATTAAGTTGCTAAAAGACAATCTTAAAATAATTGACCGCCAAATGGCGCAACAGCGTAGCAACCGAGGCGAGTTGGTGCGTGTTGCTTTGGTTGGCTATACCAATGTGGGCAAAAGCACGCTGATGAACCTGATTGCCAAAAGCGATGTTTTTGCCGAGAACAAACTGTTTGCAACGCTAGACACAACAGTAAGAAAAGTAGTGCTGGAAAATCTTCCATTTTTGCTGTCTGACACGGTTGGTTTTATTCGCAAACTACCCACGCAATTGGTAGAGAGTTTTAAATCTACTTTGGACGAAGTTCGTGAAGCCGACTTGTTGATACACGTGCTTGATATTTCGCACCCACAATTCGAAGACCAATACAACACCGTAAAACAAACTTTGCAAGATATTGGTGCTGGCGAAACGCCCTCGCTTATTGTGTTTAACAAAATTGACAGCTACAGACCCACCGAGCGCAAGGAGTTTGATTTGAGTCCAGTAGAGGTGAGTGAAATGAGCTTGGAGGAATTGGAAAAAACCTGGATGGCCAAGATTACACCCAACAAGTGCATGTTTATTTCGGCCACGCAAAAAACCCACATGGACGAATTTAGAACCCTGCTATACGAAACCATCAAGGAGATTCATCAGGTAAGGTATCCATACAATAACTTTTTGTATTAGTTATTAAAGACCCTCATTCTTATTGCTGAAATGGAAAAAACAGGATCTTGGTTTACTAGCTTTGACAGCCTTTATCTGGGTTTGTGAACTTGTTTTTGAGTATTAAAACAAGTCTTTATTCTTTTGTCTAATCGTCTTTTGTCATTCTAGCCGTACTTTCGCAAAAAAGAAATCCATGTCGGTTCGTTTAGATAAAATATCAACGCTCATAAAACACGAGCTAGCCATTATATTCCAGCGCGAAAGTCGCAATTTGTTCGAAGGCGCATTTATTACCGTTACCCAGGTTAGAGTTAGTCCCGATTTGAGTTACGCGCGGGTTTACCTCAGTTTTTTTACCAAAGACAAAAAGGAAGACTTGCTGAAAATGGTTCAAATTCAAACCAATCCCATCAAGAAAATTTTGGGGAATACGGTTGGCAAGCAATTGCGTAAAATACCGGAACTGACCTTTTTTATTGATGATTCGCTCGATTACGCTGAAGAAATCGATAGAATACTGAAAAAGTAACTAGTTTTCAATTCAACCACATAGGCACATAGAAACAACGCAATGCGTTACTATGTCTTTTTAAAATCGATAGGGTTTATCATAGTTGTGCGAGCACAATACATAGTGGAGATTTAAGCAATTGATACTATGTGCCTATGTGGTTTAATTTGAATGCGTAAGCGTTTTTCAATTAATAATTATAATACACTGAATCTCTCCCTTTTCATAGCGCACCGGTACTTGTTTGCCAAAAAGTCGCACAACATTATCAATGTTATTTCAGCGATTTCGGCCACAGTAATTGCCTTTGTAACCATGGCCATGGTAGTGGTGCTGTCGGTTTTTAACGGCATTGAAGGCTTGGTTGAAAATCTTTACGGAACCTTGGATGCGGATGTAGTAGTGGTTCCCGCCGTCGGAAAACGATTCGATGGAGCTGCTTTTGATTATAAAGCGCTACTGAAAACCGGTGTTGTAGCCAACTATAGCCGGGTAATTGAAGACGAGGTATTGTTGCAGTTTAACGACAAGCAAACCGTTGCCATTTTAAAAGGGGTTGAAGCTAATTTTTTTAAAGTTGTTAATCTCGATTCGGCCATCAGCGAAGGTTCATCGGTACTTAAACACCACAATACACCATTTGCTATTGTGGGCGCGGGTATTCGTTATCAGCTAGAATTGCCGCACACGGCAGATGTAATGCGGCCGTTGCAGGTTTTTTCTTTGCCCAAAGGACGTTCAATAAAACACGACAAGGAGGCGGCTTTTCAGCAGTTCCCCATTAATGTTGGGGGTGTTTTTTCGGTTAATGCCGATTTTGATACCCGTTATGTTTTTGTGCCGCTCACCTTTGCCAAAACCTGTTTCGATTACACGACCGAACTTACGGCCATTGATATAAAACTTGTGGAAGGAGTTACCCAACAGGAAGCGAAAACCACACTTAAAAAGGCTTTGGGACTTACCTTTGAAGTAACCACCCGAGAAGAAAAAAACGCCATTATTTTTCAAACCAGCCGAACCGAAAAGTGGATTACCTTTTTAATCCTCATTTTCATTGTGTTCATTGCGGCTTTCAACATACTGGCATCGCTCACCATGCTTATTATCGATAAGAAAACCGACCTGGTAACGCTGCAAAGCATGGGCATGGAGCGCAAAGGCCTGGTCAATATTTTCTTTTACCAAAGTTTACTCATAAACGCTTACGGTACCTTGGCCGGACTGGTGCTTGGACTGGGCTTTTGCTGGGCGCAACTTAAATTCGGTTTGATCCGCTTTACGGGGTCAATTGTCGAGTTTTATCCTGTTGAAGTGCATTGGCTCGACATGATTGCCATTGTGTTGGTAATCGGGTTTATTGGCCTGTTGTCATTTTTTGGGGTGAAATACCTAATACAACGGCATTCTATACATTAAGGTTTTAAGCTCCCTTCGACAAGCTCAGGGAGCGCGTTTTCGGCGATAACTGAGCCTGCCGGTGGTAACTGAGCTTGCCGAAGTTAAAACACCGCTTTCGCAATGGCTTTCACCTCTTCGGCTTTGCCCATGGTATAAAAATGCAAGCTAGGCACACCGGCTGCAATCAGTTCCTGAGTTTGCTTAATGCCCCATGCAATGCCTAAGGCTTTTACATCAGCATCGCTTTTGCAGTTTACCAGTTGGTCGGCCAGTTCATCAGGAAAATCGACAGCGAAAGTTTTGGGAATAAACTGAATGTGACGCAGACTGGCAATGGGTTTAATACCCGGAATAATAGGTACGTTGATTCCGGTTTCGCGACAAGCGGCTACAAAATCAAAATATTTTTTGTTGTCGTAAAAAAGCTGTGTAACAATGTATTCGGCACCGGCTTCTACCTTTTGTTTCAAGAAAGTTAAATCGGTTTTTAGACTTAAAGCCTCAAAATGTTTTTCGGGATAACCGGCAGCTCCAATGCAAAAATCGGTAGGTGAGTTTACATACTTTTCATCGTACAAAAACTTGCCCGCATTCATGTTTTTCATTTGCTGAATAAGCTCAACCGCATACTTATGTCCGTTTTCTTGCGGTTGAAAAGTGCTTTCTGTTTTTATTGGGTCGCCACGAAGCGCAAGAATATTGTCAATGCCTAAAAACTGCAGGTCAATCAGTGCGTTTTCTGTTTCTTCTTTGGTAAAACCACCACAGATTAAATGGGGAACCGTGTCAATATGAAACTTGTTTTGTATTGCCGCACAAATACTCACCGTTCCTGGGCGTTTGCGAATAGCATATTTCTGCAAATACCCACCGGGCAGCGTTTTGTACAAATATTCTTCGCGGTGGTAGGTAACATTGATAAACTTGGGGTCGAAATCGAGAAGCGGGGTTATGCCATCAAAAATAGACTGTATGCTGCTTCCCTTAAGCGGTGGCAGCAACTCGAACGAAAATAAGGTTCTTTTGGCTTGTTTTAGGTGATCTATTACCTTCAAAACTTACAGGTTTAGTTGGCCGTAATGGCACAATTAGGTTTAAAAATTTTGTGCGAAGGTAGTTTAAAGGTTTTCTTTTTTCAATAGGGTGATAATTGCAGAAAGAATTGCTGGCGTTTAATCAGTGGCCAATAAGTTGATGTAACCCATTAATTCTTTGTCGGAAATATTTTCTTGTTCAGACTTATCAAATATATCAATCAGATAAACCGTGTTGTTTAAAACGCGTACACATGTTATTATTCTTGCACCACTTGATTTGCCTTTGGCTTTTGATGCAATGGCCATTCTTATTTTGTAGCAATTCTTGCCCAGTGGTGTTCCTGCATATGGGTTTAGAGCTAATTCATCAATTACCCGTGCCAAATCAGTTTTAAATGATTGGTATTTTTTTGTCAATCGTTTCGTCTTTCGCTCAAAAGGCTCTGTTGCAATTATATCAAAGCTCATTGAGTAATTCTTTAGCCGATTTTAGCTTTTTCTTTCCCTGAATGTGAAGTTTTACGTCATTGAATGAATCCGCTAAATCCTTTGTAGGATCCAGGATTCTCTTTGTAGAATCAATTTTCTTGGTTGAGGGAGTTTTCTCGCTACTTACAGTTTCTGCCTTTACAAATGGGAAGTTTTTAAGCAATTCCAAAAAGAAGGAAACCTTATCGTCTTTAATATCCAGAAGTAATTTCATAACCTAACCCATTATTTAGGAGAAATATCTTAGTTAGATATCAGCCCCGATAATTAAAGTTACAAAGGTAGGCAAAGCCATCCTTAATGAAAAGTGATTCGCATTTGTTGACTTGTTGCTGTTAACAATACCCGTCAATTAACCACCTTTATCAATTGGGTTGGCATTACTTTTACTGCATAAATTCCATTTTGTATGAACAGCTTTAAAAGTCTGGACAAAATAGCCGAGCAAATTGTGTTTTACATTGGGCAACTTAACTCGGGTAAACTATCGGCAACGCAAATAGATCAATTGTTGGCCGAGGTAGGTCAGTTGCAGGAGCGGCTTATCATTTTGCGTTATAAAGCTTTTGAAGAAAGCCTTACCACTGAACCAGCCGAGTCAGAAAAAGCCACTTCAGAAGAAGTTCAAATGGAAACTCCCATCGACTTTAGTTTTGGTTCTACCCCAACACCTGTAGTTCCAGCCCAGGTTTCATTAATGGATATTATTGAAGAAGTGGAACAAGCCGCCATTGTCACTGCCGATCCGATTGTTGAAGAAGAAGTCGCGAATGAAGAAATTGAGCAGCCAATTGTTGAAGAAACCTTTGTTGCTGAAATACTAGAAACACCGGTAGAGATTCCAAACTTGGTTTCGGTGCCAGAAACGCAATCTAGCTATTTTGCCCAAAGAAGTGCATTGACAGATGATGTCACCATAGCCGAACGACTGCAAAAAAGTCCAATTGGCGATTTAACCAAGGCCATTCCGCTAGCGCAGAAATTCATTTTTATCAACGAGTTGTTCAAGCAAAATGCCGACGATTACCACGCGTCAATAGATCAGCTTAACAAGTTCGATGAGCAAGGGGAGGCTTTTGAGTTTGTAAAAAATCACTTAATGCCGCTTTACAACTGGAGGCAGGACGATAAAAATGTGGAGTTGTTTATGGATTTGGTGGAAAGACGGTTCATGTGATGCGCAGTTTTCTTGTTCTCATTGGACTCTTATCACTTGTCAATACCGGCAAGGCGCAGTTTAAGGAATATGGCCGAGAACTGGTAGATACGTTATGCTCCCCGTTTTTTTTCGGGCGTGGTTATGTTCAGGAAGGTTGTTCGCGAGCTGCCTATTTCATAGCCCATCAATTTGATCAGATGGGGGTGAAACCACTGTTTAATGAGTATTTTCAAGAATTTCCATTAACCGTAAACACTTTTCCCTATGCTGTAAATGCGCAGTTTGATGGCCGAGAGTTGGTTCCGGGACGTGATTTTCAACCGCACAGTGAAAGCGGTTCTGGAAAAGGTTCATTTTCGCCAGTTTATCTGGATACCAATTCGGGCGCAATTCCTGAGTTGAAAAAGAATGACGCCATTATGATTCCGGCTGCATGGTTAAAAAAAATTGATGCGGAAAGCCGCCAACAGACCTTGGCCGACCTGGCACAAAATCACGTGGTGGTTATAGAGGTTGGTGCCAAGCTTACTTGGACTGTAGGACATGGGCAATTTGGTAAACCAGTAATAGAAGTGTTGAGCAATAATTTCTGGGGACTGAAAAAAGTCCGCGTAAATATTGAAGCTGTTATCGAGGCCAATTATTATTGCAACAATGTATGTGCAACGGTACGCGGCACGCAATATCCCGATAGTTTTTTATACCTGACGGCACATTACGACCATTTGGGCGGAATGGGTGCGGCTACCTATATTCCAGGAGCTAACGACAACGCCAGTGGAACGGCTATGCTGTTGGCTTTAGCCAAGTATTTTAAAGAAAATCCGCCAAAATATTCGGTGGCGTTTATCGCTTTTGCTGGCGAAGAAGCCGGTTTGGTGGGTTCTAATTATTTTGTAGAAAATGCCGGTGCCAGCCGCCTATCCAAAATAAAATTTCTTTTTAACCTCGATTTAATGGGCACTGGCGCTGAAGGCGCAACCGTGGTAAATGCTACGGTTTTTCCCAATCAGTTCGAGCAATTAAAGCGGGTAAACGATACCGGGCATTATCTTTCGGTTATAAATTCGCGCGGAGAAGCTGCAAACAGCGACCATTACTGGTTTACCAAAAAAGGCGTGCCGAGCTTTTTTATGTATTTGCAAGATGCCAATTATACCGCTTACCACAACATACACGATCGTCCGCAGGATTTGCCATTAACCCGTTTTGATGCCACTTGTAAGCTGATAATCGATTTCTTTAATTCGTTTTGAAAATGGGGAAACTAACGCTGGTGCCCACGCCAATTGGCAATTTAGAGGATATTACCTTGCGCGCAATTCGGGTTTTAAAAGAGGCCGATGCGATTTTGTCAGAAGACACACGCGTTACCGCCCGACTGTTGAATCATTTCGAAATTAAAAAACCCTTAATCAGTAACCATTCTTACAACGAGCACAGCCGTATTCAGCAAGTTATAGACCGATTGAAAGCCGGTGAAAACTTGGTTTTGGTTTCCGATGCAGGTACTCCCGGCATTAGCGACCCAGGCTTTCTTATTGTTCGCGAATGTGTGAAAAACGGTATTCAGGTAGAGTCCTTACCTGGGCCAACGGCATTTATTCCGGCCTTGTTAAACTCTGGTTTTCCTTGCGATAGATTTGTTTTCGAAGGATTTCTTCCACAGAAAAAAGGCCGCCAGACACGTTTATTGGAATTAAAAAACGAAGAACGCACCTTAATTTTTTATGAAAGTCCGTTCCGATTAATTAAAACACTGGAGCAATTTGCCGAGTATTATGGTGCCGAGCGGCAGGTTAGTGTATCGCGCGAGTTGACCAAGATGTTCGAAGAAAACATTCGTGGAACATTAACCGAAGTAATTGCCTATTACAAAACACACACCTTAAAGGGCGAAATTGTAATAATATTGGCTGGAAAACCATACGAGAAGCCCGCTAAAACTTAATTTTGGCACATGTCGTTATTGCCAGCAATAGTTCCTTTTTCCAATTGGTTACCCAATTTAACTAGTCCACTGGTCATTGCCGGGCCGTGCAGTGCCGAAAGCGACTACCAAATGCATCTTGTGGCCCAGCAACTTAAGGCCAGCAAGCAAGTTCGTATTTTAAGGGCGGGAATCTGGAAACCCAGAACCCGACCAAATTCTTTCGAAGGAATTGGAAACATTGGCCTAACCTGGCTGGTTGAGGCTGCACAGCAAAACGGCTTGTTGTCGGCAACCGAAGTGGCCAATGCGCAACACGTTGAATCGGCTTTGAAAGCTGGTGTTGATGTGCTTTGGGTGGGTGCCAGAACCACGGTAAACCCCTTTTCAGTACAAGAAATTGCCGATGCCTTAAAAGGAGTTGATATTCCTGTTTTTGTAAAAAACCCCATTCACCCCGATTTGCAATTGTGGATTGGCGCACTGGAGCGCATGCACCAAGCCGGAATCCGAAAACTTGCGGCTATTCATCGTGGCTTTTCGGTGGCTAGTAGTTCTCATTTCCGCAATCAACCAAAGTGGGACATTGCCATAGAACTGAAACGCCTCATTCCGCAGCTCGAAATTATTTGCGACCCCAGTCACATTGGCGGTACGCGTGAGTTGATTTTTCCGGTTGCGCAAAAAGCCTTGGATTTGGAAATGAGTGGCCTGATGATTGAATGCCACCCCAACCCTGATGGGGCATTGAGCGATGCCAAGCAACAAATTAAGCCAGCGAGGTTGTTTGAAATACTGAACGAATTGGTAGTTCGCGAGGCGGTGCCCAGCAACGAAATAACCCGCAACCGGCTCGAAGAACTACGCAAGCAAATTGACTTAATTGACGAAGAGTTGGTTGAAAAAATTAGCTCTCGCATGAAGTTGGTGGAGCAAATTGGTGCCTATAAAAAGGCGCACAACCTTACCGTTCTTCAAATGGAACGCTGGCTCGATGTGCACGCCAAGTGGCAGGCGGAATCCAGTCGCTATGGCTTAGGAGATGAGTTTATTCTTGATTTACTAAAAGCCATTCACAAAGAAAGCATTCGGGTGCAGACAGGAGTGGTTGAGGGGTAGGTGTCAAAGGACCCCATCAACCAACGGACTACAAATTCACCAATCTAATTCCCTATTTTTGCCCCCGAAAAACACCAGCATGGCACGCATTTTAACCGGTATACAAAGTTCGGGTGAGGTTCACCTCGGAAATATTTTAGGCGCTATTCTTCCGGCCATCGAGTTGTCGAAAACTCCTGGAAACGATTGTTACTTCTTTATTGCCGATTTGCACTCACTTACCTCGCTTAAAGACGGGGAAACCCGTCGTAAAAATGTATATGCCGTTGCTGCTGCCTGGCTCGCTTTTGGTTTCGATACCACTGCCGGCACGTTTTACCGCCAAAGCGATATTCCCGAGGTGTGCGAATTGACTTGGTATTTAAACTGCTTTACGCCATTCCCCATGCTGGCCAACGCACATTCGTTTAAGGACAAATCAGAAAATCTAGCCGATGTGAATGCTGGCCTTTTTGATTATCCGGTGCTGATGGCTGCCGATATTTTACTTTACAGTGCCAATATAGTGCCGGTAGGCAAAGACCAACGCCAGCACGTAGAAATGACCCGTGATATTGCCGAGAAATTTAACCACCAATATGGTGAAACCTTGGTGGTTCCTGAAGTGCAGATTGACGAAAAGGTGATGACCATTCCGGGCACCGATGGTCGTAAAATGAGTAAGTCGTACGGTAATTACATTAATGTCTTTCTTCCGGAAAAAGAATTGGAGAAAAAGGTAAAAAGCATTGTTACTGATGACACTCCGCTGGAAGAACCCAAAAACCCAGATACCTGCACTGTTTTTGCCTTATACAGCCTGATTGCCTCGGCCGAGCAGACGGAAACCATGCGTAAAAATTACTTGGCCGGCAACTATGGTTACGGCCATGCAAAAATGGCACTATGCCAGCTAATGCTCGAGAAATTTGCCGAACCTAGAAAAATTTATGCTGATTACATGGCCAATCCGGCTAAAATTGAAGCACAGCTAAAGATTGGTGCCGATAAAGCAAGAGCAATTGCATTACCACTGTTAAAGAAAATTAGAGAAAAAGCTGGGTTTTGATTTTTAGGTAAAATTTTTAAAGCCGGTCAGGTTCCGCTCTCGATAACCGCAAATTCATTAACTGACCGACATTTATAGGGAGAAAAACTGCACTGGTTTCTTTCGAATGGCTGGAAAAAAAAACGATTTATTGGTGTCTTAAAACTCAAAACTACGCTCTGGGTAGTTTTGGGCGAACACCTATTTGGTTGCTACGCCGGTTAAAAAAACCAGCTATTATTAGGTGTTTTAAGACTTCTGACCAAAATTCTTTCGTGTTTTAAATTTGAATTCTCGTGGTTTTATTAAGTGGTTTTGGCTCAGATTCTTGGTGTTTTATCATTCTCTATAGAACCAGTATAGTAATGGGCTAGTAGTCAAGGGCTAGCCTATATTTGCCCCTACACAACCCGACCCTGACATCTGCAAAGAGACCGGTCATAAAACAAATACGTAAATGAAAAAAATCTACACATTCCTGGCTTTTGCGTTAGCAACATCAGCCGTTTTTGCGCAATCACAGCGCGTGCAGCTTTTCGAGGAGTTTACCGGCGAAAACTGTGGCCCATGTGCGTCAACTAATCCCGGATTAAATGCTATTTTACATAGCTCGGAAAATGAAACCAAAATTGTTGCGATTAAGTACCAAAGCCCAATTCCATCGGCTGGTCCTATTTACAATAGCTATAAGCTAGCTAGTGATAATCGCTTAGATTATTATGGTGTTCAATCGGCTCCAAACGGTCGTCATGATGGAGCAGAGTTTGCTACTTCTACCAATGCGCCAAGTCACCCAGGGTATTTCACCCAGACTAATATTGATGACAATGCAGCTATAACCTCTCCATTCGAACTTACTGTTACTCACCAACTTTCGAGTAACTACGATTCTGTCTATGTTACTGTTCATGCCTTGGCTACAGGGTCTGTTTCTGGTGATTTGAAACTTAGAGTAGCTGTTGTAGAAAACCAAATCACTTTTAGCTCACCTCCGGGTTCTAATGGAGAGAAGATTTTCGAAGATGTTTGCAGACAAATGTTGCCAACTCCAGACGGTTCGGCCATGCCTCAATCAATGGTTGCCAACGATGTTTCTGATTTTACATTCGCTTGGAAAATAGATAAAGTATACGATTTGACCGAAATGGCTATCGTTGCTTTTATTCAAGACGACAACGAAAAAACCGTTCACCAAGCTGCCAAAAGCGAGCCAGTTCCATTGGCTTTGGATGGTAAATTAGTGAGTGTTTCGGCTGTTGAGTTGTTCCAGTGTACTGATAAAGTAAGTCCGGTTTTGGGCATGCTGAATAATGGTGTAAATAACATTACTAGCTGCGAGATTACCTATAAAGTAGGAACTGGCGCTAATCAAGTTTACACTTGGACTGGTGACCTTGCAAATGGTCAAACTGCCAACATCAACATCCCAGAATTGACTGTTCCAGCTGGTGCTCAAACTATCAGCTTTACAATTACAAAGGTAAACGAAGCAGACGATGCGGTAAGTGGAAACTCAATGAGCAAACAGGTAAACATTCTTACCAGTAGTATTGCTGCTCCATTCAAAGAAAATTTCCAAACGGCATCTTCTACCAACTTCCCTGTTAACAACGAATTCATTAACAACCCAGGCGGTAATGATACTTGGATACTTGGTACTGGTGCAAGTGGTTACGCTACTGGTGCTTCACAAAAATCAGTGAAAATGGTTATGTATTATGGTGATGAAGGTGAAATTGATGAGTATTACTTGCCAAAGATGAACTTAACCACGTTAGGTGTTTCAACCGCTTACCTGAACTATGATTTTGCACATTGCGGTGTAGCTGGAACTCCATCTACTACTTTGGATGCAATGATTTCAACTGATTGCGGTGCCTCTTGGACCAATATTAACAGCATCACTGGTTCTGATTTGATAACCGCGGGCAATACAAACCAGTATTTTACGCCTGCTAAAACCCAATGGAAAAGTGCCAGCATTGCAATTCCAAATGCGAACACTATTTCTGATTTGATGATAAAATTTGTAGCCTTAACCGGTAAAGATGGTAACTTCCTTTGGATAGACAACATTAACGTTGCCGACAGAGTGGTAATTACTACTGCCGTTGACGAATTTGAAGCTAACTCAGCATTATCGATGTTCCCTAACCCTGCTAGCGAGAAAGTAACCATTAAGTTGGAAAACGGTCAGGAAATTACTGGTGTTACCTTGGTTGATAACCTTGGTAGAGCAGTTGCTGTAAATGCAGAGAAAAATGCAAACGGCGAATGGACATTGAAATTGGATAAAGTAGCTGCTGGTATTTATACTGTTCAGGTACTAAACAACCAAGAAGTGGTTGCTGTTAGCAAACTTAAAGTTGACTAATTAAAGCACACATAAGCCTACTAAAAAGGGCGGTTTCGATATCGAAACCGCCCTTTTTTTGTATCATTTATTGGAGAATAGTTTTGCTAAAGATTTCGGATGAATGGGTTAATCCTCTCTTTCCATCACCTTGGGCACTTTAAAGTAGTCGCTGTCCTTTTTGGGTGCGTTGCTTAAAGCCTGCGATTGGGTAACGGTAATGTGTGGTTCATCTTCACGCCAGGTATTGGTATCTTCCGAAACAAAAACCAAGGGTTCAATCCCCGTTGTATCTACTTCGCTCAACTGATCTACAAAATCAATCATGCGTTTTAGATCCTGCTTAATTTCAGCCAATTCGCTTTCGTTGAACTCCAACTTTGCCAATTCGGCAATGCGTAAAACCATTTCGTTGCTTACTTCCATCTCTTTTGCAGGGTAGATTCTATTGTTTCAAAAACTTGCGTGCGCAAAGCTACTAAATCTTTTTCGGTGAGTTCACTCGTGTCAATGGCCTTGTGCACGGTTATTCTAGCCAAACCTGGGCCAGCCTTGCACTCAAAATGTTCGATATTGCTAAGCAGCGCCCAATTGGTTTCGTAAGTCACGGGCACAATAGGAACACCTGTTTCCAGTGCCAGTTTAAATGCTCCATCCTTAAATCGGTTCATCTTGGGCGGATGGCGAGGAATGGTCCCTTCGGGAAATATAGCCACTGCTTCGCCCCGGTTTAAAGCTTCTTTTGCACGTTTAAATGATTGTGCCGCTGCCGAGGCATTTTTGCGATCTACCGCTATGTCCATCGTTTTGAAAAAAACGCGGAATAGGGGCCAGCTCTTTAATTCCTGTTTTCCCATAAAAAGGAAATAATGCGGAATAATGCGGTACATGAATATGATGTCTAGAAACGAGGAGTGGTTGCTGCAAATAATAAATGCTCCTTTGGGCAACGGGCCTTCATAACGACATTTTATAGGGCTGAAAAAACCAATTTGCAACAGTACTGACCAAAAACGCTTCATAACGAAGGCGTATTTAAACAGGCTTTTCTTGGTCAGGAAAAGGTAGAAAAGCGGGTAAAGTAGCGCCAGTGTTAAAAAAAAGTACAGGCCATAGTACAACTTGAAAACAAATCGGACGATACCTAGCGACAATGTAATGGGTGATTTTTTCAACGTTGCGAAATTAGGAAATAGCAGTAAGGTTTTACCAGATTAAAAAATTGATTATTCCTGGTAAAAAACCCGTTTTACGCGAGTTGAAATGCCCGTAAGTACTTCATAAGGAATGGTGTCCAGTTTTTCCGCCATCGTCTCAATGGGCAACTCTGGACCAAAGACAACCACTTCGTCACCTTCCACACAGGTTATTCCACTAACATCAATCATACACATATCCATACAAACATTGCCCACAATAGGTGCTTTTTTACCATTTACGAGTAAATGATAATTTCCGTTTCCAAGTTTTCGCGGCAGTCCGTCGGCATAACCAATAGGGACGGTAGCAATGGTTTGGTTTTCGGTGGCTTTGTGTTTTCGGCTATAACCTACTGTTTCTCCAGCTTCAATATGCCTGATTTGTGAAATGTGGGTTTTCAATTGCCCGGTTGGCAACAAATGATTGGCCGTTTCCGGAATAGTGGAAACGCCATATAAGCCAATTCCCAGCCTTACCATATCGAAACCAGCATCTTTAAAGCGAATGGCTCCGGCAGTATTGGCTATGTGCTTAATAAAGGTTTTGCCCAATTCATTTTCTAGCTGCTGGGTTGCGGTTTTAAACACCTCTATTTGGTGACGGGTAAAGTCATCGCATTGCGGATCATCGGCCGATGAGAGGTGCGAAAAAACACTGGCCAGAACTATGTTTTGGTGTTTTTTCAAAAACTCAATTAACGTGCCCAATTCAGTCAAATTGAATCCTAAGCGGTGCATGCCCGTATCAATTTTAAGGTGAATGGGGTAGGGTGTTTTTAAATTGGCCTTTTCAGCCGCAATGGCAAAAGCCTTAAGACCGGAAAAATTGAAAATTTCGGGCTCAAGCTCATTTTCTATCAGTAGCGAAAAATGACTGGGGTCTGGATTCATCACCATAATAGGTGTTCTAATTCCAGCCTTCCTGAGGTCAATTCCTTCATTGGTATAGGCTACACCCAGATAATCAACCCGGTGGTATTCCATCAATTTGGCAATTTCCACATTTCCACTGCCATAAGCTGCAGCTTTAACCATGGTCATTATTTTTTTTCCTTCTAAAATCGAGGAAAAGAAATCGAGATTTTGGGCAATGGCATTTAGGTTTATTTCGAGCACCGTTTCGTGCGCCTTGCGCTGCAAAAGTTTGGTTATTCGCTCGAAAGAGAAAATCCGTGCTCCTTTTATCAGGATACTATTATTGGCAAAATCGGCCGGGTTCAATTCCTTTAAAAAACCGTCGGTGTCTTTGTAAAACTTACTTCCTTTTGGGAAAAGGGTTTTGAATGAACTTATTTTAGGGCCAATGCCAATTAATTGCTTAATGCCCTTTTCTTGGCAAAGTCCGGCAATTTTACCATAAAGCTTTTCGTCTTCGGTTCCTGCCTCTAAAATATCGGAAACAATCAAAGTTTTCGATTGGTGTTGCTGCTGTTGTTCTAAAAAATCGAGGGCTATTTGCAGTGAACTTAAATCGGCACTGTACGAATCGTTTATTATCAGTGAATTGTTTACGCCTTCGAGCATTTCCAGACGCATACCTATCTGGGTTAAGGTAGAAATGCGTTTTGTAATTTTTTTTGGATCAATGCCCAATTGCAGGGCTGCTGCAATGCATACGGATAAATTCTCGAGCGAGGCCTCATCTTTAAAAGGTGGAACAACTTCAAATTCGGTTCCTTTCCACTGACAAACCAAGTTCGATTCATCAGTTTTCCGAAGGTTGAGGTTACCTTTTTTGCGGTAAGACCAACCGATGAGATTGCCCGGAAACCCAGTTTTCATCCATTCCAGTACAATTTTTTGATCGTCGGCTGGCAGAATGACAGTCTGGCAATTTTTAAAAAGTTGCAGCTTCTCCCTAATTTTTTCACCCTCAGAGCTGAAGTTCTTTTCGTGTGCCTGACCAATGTTGGTAAACACACCAATGGTAGGTGAAATTACCGTTTCCAGCTTGGCCATTTCTCCGGGTTTAGAAATACCCGCCTCAATGATGGCCAGGTTGTGTCCTTCGTTTATTTTCCAAACTGAAAGCGGCACGCCAACCTGTGAATTATAGCTTTTTGGGCTGCGAACCGCATTATAATCGTTGCCAATAAGCTGCGAGAGCCACTCTTTAACTATCGTTTTCCCGTTACTGCCTGTTATGGCCAACACAGGCAAGTTGAATCGATTACGGTGATGCGCAGCGAGTTGCTGCAAGGCCGCAACGGTGTCATCCACAACAAAAAAATTGCAATTCTCACTTCCGGCAAATACCCTATTTTCAGTCACCACGAAATTGCGAACTCCTTTGTGGTAAAGCTCTTCGAGGTAAAGGTGGCCATCGTTTTTCTCACTTTTAATGGCGAAAAACAGCACCGAAGCACCATTGGCCACTTTTCGGCTGTCGGTGGTTAGCTGATCGATGCGCAGGTTCGGATGGGAAACCGGCAGACTATGAACTATTTCTTGTATTTGCTGGGCGTTGTACATGGTGTAAAGCAGAGCGCCCCGAAAAAAGTTCAGGGCGCACAAAGTAAATTACGGAAAAATTATGCCATCAATTAACAAAACTCATCGAAAGCAGCAGTAAGATGGGCGGCAATCATGTCGGCACTGCGGCCTTCAATGTGGTGGCGCTCTATAAAGTGTACCAGTTTGCCGTCTTTAAATAAACCTATTGATGGTGAACTTGGCGGATATGGCAACATGTGCTTGCGGGCTTGGTCCACAGCATCTTTGTCAACTCCAGCAAAAACAGTGGTAAGTTGAGCGGGTACTTTAGTGCTGGTTGAAATCGCTTTTTTAATCCCCGGACGAGCAGCACCAGCAGCACAACCACATACCGAGTTTATTACAACCAATGTGGTGCCTGAAGTGTTCGACAGTTTAGCATCAACATCTTGTGGGGTAAGAAGCTCTACAAACCCTACGTCAGTAAGGTCTTTTTTCATTGGAGCTACCAATTCGGCTGGATACATAGTATGTTTTAGTGTTAAGTTTAACGATTGATGGGTGCAAATTTCCTTCTTTTTTCGGGAATGAGGATGGAATTATAAAATTTTGGCAAAGCCTACCTTTTTCTCCTAAAAAACTCTTTCACTAACTCGCCACATTCATCGGCCATTATACCGCCAATTACTTCGGTTTTTGGGTGTAAAATTTTGCCCGAAACCGTTTGAAATCCTTTTTTGGCATCGGCTGCGCCAAAAACAATACGTGCGGGTCTTGCCCAGCCAATGGCGCCAGCGCACATGATGCAGGGTTCCAGCGTAACATAAAGCGTGCATTCGTCCAAAAATTTTGCGCCCAAATGGTCGGCAGCTGCAGTAATGGCAATCATTTCGGCATGGGCGGTAACATCGTTTAACCGTTCGGTTTGGTTGTGTCCACGCGCAATTATTTGGTTGTTGCAAACCACGACTGCCCCTACTGGAATTTCATCCTCGGCAAAAGCAGCCTCAGCTTCCTTAAAAGCGTGGTTCATGAAATATTCGTCCGTGAACATAGTCTGTGAAAAATTGTATTTAATCTTATAATATTATAACTTGGTCGAAACTTTAAAGACTCTTGTTATGAAAAAACTTGTCCAAAGTACAGTTTTCTCCTTGTTTGCAATAGGTTTTCTCTTGGTTGGAAACACCGCCAAAGCGCAAACCTATACTACCCCAACCTACAACAATGTGAAATTTCAGGTAAACAGCGAAGGTTCGTTTTTTCTCAATACAAACAGCAAACCTGTGTTTGTCATTCCCGCAACAGGCACAACCAGTTCTATTTATGCAGCCAACCTATGGCTAGCTGCCGATAGACCCGGTGCCAGTATAGTTGCGGCTTGCGAGACATATAGTGGCTCCGGTGCCGATTTTATTGCTGGGCCCAACGCCACCACTTACGATGCTGCCTACAAGGCACGGTGGAATAGGGTTTGGTCCATTTCTAAAGCGGTGATTATGGCACATGCTTACGGTTATCAGGCATCTGGCTATCAAGTGCCAGAAATTATTGCCAGTTGGCCGGCTCATGGCGACACTGCACTAGGTGAACCCCGAAATTTAGCTCCCTTTTTTGATGCCAATGCCGATGGCAATTATTCTCCCGAGCTGGGTGACTACCCTGTAATTAGGGGTGATTACGCTGTTTTTTATTTAAGAAACGACTTGGGTGGCCAAAAAACAGGAACCTACTCTGAACCGATGAACGTACAAGTAAGCATGATGTTTTACGGTTATGGAGCGGCAACAGAGCCCATAAACAACACCTTGTTTTTGCATGCCGAGTTGCTAAACGCCGGGACGGTAGCTTTAGAAAATGTAAAAATGGGTATGTGGATTGATTTTGACCTTGGTAATGCTTCGGACGATTACATTGGCACTTATGTTGCTGAAAATGCCATTTATGTTTACAACGGCCAAAACAATGATCAAGCCAGTGCAAGTAGCGCGGGTTATGGTGAAACGCCACCGGCACAGGCCTTTATGTTTTTAAACACAGAGCTGAGTGGCTCGGTGTTCTATAATCGGTCAGGAAGCCCCGAAAATACTGAACCCACAAGTAAACAACATTATTACAACTACCTGAACGGTAAGAATAAATTGGGTGCTGCGTTGCCTAGTCAGTTTGCCTATTCAGGTAACCCAGATGGCAGCGAAGGAGAAAGTGAAGGCTCCGCTGGAAACTGGCCAGGCGACAGAAGAATGGTTGCCGTTGCCAATGCCGGCACCTTATTGCCGGGCCAAAGTGTGTGCCGGGACGGTGCTTTTGTTTGGTCGCGGGCTGCACAAGGCAATCAACTGGCTAGCGTTGAACAAATGAAAACAGATTTAACTACTGTGCGCCAGCTGTACAACGAAAAAAACGAAGGCGATTGCAGTTATGCCATGGGTATTTTAAAGACGCCTGAAAAAGGTACTTTTAATATTTATCCTAACCCGGCAGCAGAAAAAATTACTATTGCGATGTCAATTGGTAGCCAGTTAAACAAACTGGAGTTGGTAAATGCTTTGGGGCAAGTTTTGTTAACCAGCAAGCAAACTACCCTGTCCTTGGAAAACATTTCAGCAGGAATTTACTTAGTTAGGCTAACAAATTCTGCTGGGGAAACCACTACTCAGCGATTGGTAGTCGAATAACTCCATTTCTTTCTATAGTCTTTTGAAAGCGGTCGATTGGCCGCTTTTTTTATGGCTTGGAACCGTGAAATTAGGCTTAGTGGGATATTAATGCCGATAAAATGAAAAATTATTTCGACAAAATAGTTTTTGATTTCGATAAATAACTATATTTAACACATGTAAAACATTTTCTGGGGGATAAAGTGAAGTTGAAAAAGCAAAACCCTGAATCCCAAAAAGGAAAATGCAAAACAAAGAGTGAAAAGATTGCCTTTGGGGGGCTATTGTAAGTTGCAGAGCAATGATGGGGATGTGTTTGCAGCACAAGAAATCTGACTTTCTTTTTTGCATTTTTCGGGTAAGGCAGCAATATGGCTGCCTTACTTATTTTCCACCCAAGCTGCTTGGCAACATAACATGTCCAATTTGCCTAACTTAGTGCCAATCTAAAACATTATGGGTGTAAAGAAATTCCTGACTTTTGTTGCCTTGGTGGGCGCTCACTTTTTGTTGCAGGCACAGCCGGTTCAATTTCGTGATTTGGTTTACAACCAAGTTAGTTTCAGGGTAAATACCGATGGGAGTTTATTTGAAAACTCTATGGAGAAAAAGCCTTTCTTTAAGGTGCCGGGGAATGGGCAGGTTAGTTCTATTTATGCTGCAAACTGGTGGTGCGGGGCAACACTTCCTGATGGCGATACCGCCACGCTAGTTGGGACTTATGTAGCATCTGGACAGGAAACCATGCCGGGGCCAATTTCTTCCAATTACAATGCTGAATACAGCAATAAATATTACAAAACCTGGCCAATGACGGTCGATTTGGTGAACTACCACCGCAGTCATTATCAGGAAAATGGGTATCAGTTAGACCCAACTATTGCCGAATGGCCAGCCGAAGGACGCCCCGGGGTTGATGTTGGGCCATTTGCACCATATCACGATTTCAACAATAATGGAACATACGACCCTTTAAACGGAGATTATCCAGCCATTCCGGGCGATATGGCCTTGTTTTATGTAAGAAACTCAATAAACAACCAGGTGGCTAATACCACTGGCGGCAAAAAATTAAAGCTGGCGCTTTCGGGTTTTATTTATGGTTTCTATGCCTTTGATGGACCGCTGTCGAAAACCGTTTTTATAAAAACACGGGTCACCAATGGTGGAATAGAAGCACTTACCAATTTGTATGTGGCCTTGTGGTTAGATGGCGACATTGGCAATTCTACCGACGATTTTGGCGGATCAATTCCAGGCCGAAATGCGGTGTACATGTACAATTCCGACAATCAGGACGAAGGAACCATTGCGACTAGTTATGGCGAAAATCCACCAGCGCAAGGATACCTTTGGTTAAATGCCCCGCTGTCGAGCGCTGCGGTATATAACAGTTCTGAGATGAGTGAGCCTTTTCAGGGCTATTCTCGCTATTACAATTACCTAAGTGGAAAAAGCGCGCTTGGCTTGGATAAAGTAGGAGGCTTATACGATTTTCCCGGAAATCCGGCTGAAGGCGGTATGGACACAGAAGTTGGTGCTGGCAATGCTCCTGGTGACCGGCGATTGGTGGCACCAACTTTCATCAAAGAATTGGCTCCCGGAGAGCAGGTTTGCTTGGATGGAGCATTGGTTTGGGCCAAGGGCGAAGGAAATAATTTGGAGAATGTAACGGAACTGGATACCGAGCTCGGGAAGATTCAGCAATTTTATCAGGACTTTCTTGGTGGCGGTTGCGATTATTATGCCTCATCGGTTAACATGGTTTCTGCTCCGGAACCGGTTTCTTTATATCCCAATCCCGCAAAAGAAGAGGTGTTTGTAAGTGGCGCAAATTATGGTGTTATTGCAACAATTGTGGTTGTCGATGTGCTTGGCAAGGAACTGCTACACATTCCATTTACCCCGCGTTTTTCTGTAGAAAATTTGCCTGCAGGTTTGTACCACGTTCGTTTGCTTACCAAGGATTCAAAACCGGTCGCCAATACGATGCTTATAAAAGAGTAAAGCCAGCATTTCGGTTTAGGCCTTAATTGCTATAACTTCGCGCACTTATTTTAAGAATCTAGTTATGCATCGTTCACATACTTGCGGAGAGTTACGTATTACTCATGTTGGTCAGTTGGTTACCCTAAGTGGTTGGGTACAAAAAAGCCGTGATTTAGGCGGAATGACCTTTGTCGATTTGCGCGACCGGTATGGCATTACGCAATTGGCTTTTAACATGGATGTGCATGCTGGTTTGTGTGAACAAGCCCGTAAACTGGGGCGCGAATTTGTGGTAAAAATTACCGGCAAAGTAGTAGAGCGAAGCAGCAAAAACAACAATATTCCTACCGGCGAAATTGAGATTCAGGTTGAAAGCCTGAATGTGCTGAATGCAGCAAAAACACCACCTTTTACCATAGAAGACGATACCGATGGCGGTGATGAATTGCGCATGAAGTACCGCTATTTGGACTTGCGCAGAAATCCCCTAAAAAACAACCTGATGCTGCGCCACAAAATGGGCATTGCAGCCAGAAACTATTTAGATCAGCTCAACTTTATTGAGGTGGAAACACCTTATCTGATAAAATCTACGCCAGAAGGTGCCCGCGATTTTGTGGTGCCCAGCCGAATGAACGAAGGGCAGTTTTATGCTTTGCCACAATCGCCACAAACGTTTAAGCAATTGTTGATGGTAAGTGGCTACGACCGCTACTATCAAATTGTGAAATGCTTCCGTGACGAGGATTTGCGTGCCGACCGCCAGCCGGAGTTTACCCAGATAGATTGCGAAATGGCCTTTGTGGAGCAGGAAGATATTCTGAACACTTTCGAAGGATTGGTTCGCCACCTGTTCAGAACCTTAAAAGGCATTGATATTCCTGAAATGCAGCGCATGACTTATGCCGATGCCGCCTACAAATACGGTTCTGATAAGCCTGATATTCGTTTTGGGATGGAGTTTAATTACCTAAAACTTACGGGAGAACAAGACCTGGTTGGTGGTAAAGACTTCCCAGTTTTCGACCAGGCCAAAACCGTAATTGCCATTTGTGCTCCGGGAGCAAATACCTATACCCGCAAGCAAATTGACGAACTGACCGAATGGGTTAAGCGTCCACAAATTGGCGCCAAAGGCTTGGTTTACGTGCGTTGCAACGAGGATGGCACGTTCAAATCATCCATTGATAAATTCTATTCGGAAGATATTCTTAAAACCTGGGCCGAAAAGTGTGGTGCCAAAGCCGGTGATTTAATTTTCTTACTAAGCGGAAACCTGGACGCTACCCGCAAGCAAATGTGCGAACTGCGCTTGCACCTGGGCGAGCAATTGGGATTACGCAATCCGGCTGTTTATAGCTGCCATTGGGTAATCGATTTCCCTTTGTTGGAATGGAACGAAGACCACAAACGTTACTTTGCCATGCACCACCCGTTTACCTCGCCAAAACCAGAGGATATAGCATTATTGAGTACCAACCCCGGTGCCGTTCGTGCCAACGCCTACGACATGGTTATAAATGGTGTAGAAGTTGGCGGTGGTTCCATCCGTATTCACGACCGCACCGTTCAGGCCGAAATGTTTAAGCTGCTTGGTTTTTCTGATGAGGAAGCGCAAGCCCAGTTTGGCTTCTTGCTCAATGCGTTCGAATACGGTGCTCCTCCGCACGGCGGTATTGCCTTTGGTTTCGATCGTCTGGTATCGCTTTTCGGTGGCGAAAGCTCCATTCGCGACTTCATTGCCTTCCCGAAAAACAACAGTGGCCGCGATGTGATGATTGATGCGCCTTCGGCCATTCACCAAGAACAGCTTACGGAGCTTTGCCTTAAGGTTACGGTTTAAGTTTTTTAGTCTCCTTTCTTTTTGGGCGTTGCGCTCGTGCCTCGCGCCGGGCTTTACGCTGCTACTCCGCGTTCACCTCCGCTACGCTCCGGCGAACTGTGGGGTATCCGCTTCAATCCCTAACGCGGGCGGTGTACTTTAGCTTCTTGCGAAAATTGACTTTTAGTGGGATGCTGTTACTCGTTTACCTCTTCTACCCTTCAATAAGCAACTACAAACCACCAATATTACCATTCGTCCCAGCGACAGTCCAAACAGCGATTATTTTTCTAATTTCGAGGCTCTAGAAAAATAGCTATGTCCACCTTATTAGAGGCCAACCACATTGTAAAGCAATTTGCCAGTCACCGGGCATTAAACGACGTAACGGTTCATTTTCCCGAAGGCTGTGTTTTTGGGCTTTTAGGCCCAAACGGAGCGGGGAAAACCACCTTAATTCGAATCATTACCCAAATTACCGCTCCCGACAGTGGAACGCTGTTGTTTATGGGTAAGCCGTTGGAGCGCAATCACATTTATCAAATTGGCTACCTACCCGAAGAACGCGGTTTGTACAAAAAGATGAAAGTGGGCGAGCAGTGCATGTACCTTGCTCAACTGAAGGGTTTGAGTCAGTCGGCGGCAAAAGAAAAACTACATCACTGGTTCAAGAAATTTGAAATTACCGGTTGGTGGGACAAGAAAGTGGAAGAGCTTTCGAAAGGGATGGCGCAAAAAATTCAGTTCATTACCACCGTTTTGCACGAGCCCAAGTTTTTGATTCTGGATGAGCCTTTTAGTGGTTTCGACCCCATCAATTCAGAATTAATTAAAAATGAAATCCTGGAGCTCAAAGCCAAAGGCACCACCATTGTGCTTTCTACCCACAACATGGGTTCGGTCGAGGAAATCTGCGACAACATCGCGCTGATTAACCAGTCCCAAAAAATTCTTGACGGTAAAGTTTCCGAGATACGAAAAACCTACAGCACCAATACTTTCGAGGTTCGTTTTCACGGCGAAGCAGCACAACTGGAAGCGGCAATAAACGGAAGTTTTTCGCTGTTGGGCATGTCGCACCGCGGCACCGAGCAATGGGCCAAAATCAGCATTGGTCAGGAAAATAAATTGAACCAGCTGCTGGAGAAAATTATTCCAGTGGTCGATTTAACTGGCGTTCAGGAAGTTATACCTACCATGAACGATATTTTTATTAAGGTGGTAACCGGAAGCAATCAAGCAGCCAGCAAAGCCGAAACCCTTATCACTGAAGAGAAAACTGCCTAAACAATACTTTATATACCCATGGGAAAAATTGGATTAATTATAAGACGCGAATACCTTACCCGCGTCAAGAAAAAGTCATTCATTATCATGACCTTTCTGGGGCCGATATTGATGGCTGGTATCTTTATTGGAGCCATTTTTCTTGGCCTTTCTGAAAACACCAAACATGAAGTATTGGTGGTTGATAAAACCCCAGGAGGTATTTTTAAAGGAAAGTTTCAAAACTCAGAAGATGTAAAGTTTTTCTACTCGACCGAAAACTTGGACAACAAGAAGTTTGAAGAAAGCCCCTACACGTTGATGCTCTTCTTGAATGAAAAAACAGTGGAAATGGATGCCGGTGAGCTTTTTTACAAAGAAACGCCGGGCTTTAGCACTCAAGGCACCATTCAGCACCAGATTGAGGGTGTCATGGAGGATTACAAACTGGCGCTGAACAAAATTAGCCGCGAGGAATACGACCACATCAACACCGAATTTAACCTAGTTACCAAAGATGTAAACAAGGCTACTGACGACTCTTACCGCGAAATAGTTTCGGGGGTTGGTTTTGCCTTTGCCATTGTTATTTACATGTTCATTTTCATCTATGGCGTGCAAGTTATGCGTGGCGTAATGGAAGAAAAAACCAGCCGAATTGTAGAGGTTTTGATTTCGTCGGTAAAACCCTTCGAGTTGATGATGGGCAAAATCATCGGTATTGCCTTGGTTGGTTTAACCCAATTTTTGCTCTGGGTGGTGCTCACCGCGGTGTTGTCGTCTACCCTTCCGGCTTTGTTTTTTAAAGATAAATTTTCGCCAAAATCAATTGCTGAGCAGCAGGTAACCCCAACCGTGGCTAAAGAAATGCAGGCCAAGGCAACTGCAAGCCCCGATTTTTTGGGCAAATACCACGAAATTGTTGACCGCATAAATGTGCCGTTAATGATTGGCATGTTTTTGTTTTACTTCTTGGGCGGCTTTTTGGTATACGCATCACTGTTTGCAGCCATTGGCGCAGCAGTTGACAGCGAAACCGATTCGCAACAATTTATGGCGCCCATAACGATACCGCTCATTTTTGGGTTTATTGTGGCCGAAATGTCATTAATGAACCCGGGAAGCACAGCTGTTATCTGGTTTAGCATTATTCCGCTAACCTCGCCGGTGGTAATGATGGTGCGCATTGCACAAGGATTTGATGCCGAAAATATGTGGCAACTGATTTCATCGATGGTGCTTTTAATCTTGTTTTTTGTATTTTGTGTGTGGATGGCGGGCAAAATATACCGCACCGGAATTTTAATGTACGGCAAAAAAGTAACGTACAAGGAATTGTGGAAATGGCTCGTTTATAAAGGATAAACACAGTACAATTGAAAGTAGCAATCATCGACTTGGGCACCAATACATTCAACCTGCTGGTAGTGGGCTGGAAGAAAACTGAGGTTCAAAAACTGCACAGTTCAAAAATTTCTGTGCGTTTGGGCGATGGTGGTTTTGCCGACAAAAAAATTCAGGAGGCAGCTTTCAACCGGGGTTTACTGGCTTTTTCAGAACACGTTCAACAGGCTCAATTGCTGGGCGTTGAACAGGTTTATGCCTTTGCTACTTCGGCAGTTCGGGGCGCGTCAAATGGGAAAGACTTTGTAAAGGCCATTTACCAACAACACAAAATTAAAGTCGATGTAATTACCGGCGATCGCGAGGCCGACCTCATTTACAAAGGGGTACAGGCATCTGGGGTGCTCACCGAAAAGCCGGTGCTAATTATGGACATTGGTGGTGGCAGCACCGAATTTATTATTGGCACCAACGACCACATCATCTGGAAACAAAGTTTTTCGCTTGGTGCAGCACGCATTTTAGAGTTGTTTAAACCCAGCGACCCGATTACCGATGTTGAAATTGCGGTAATAGAAAACTTCTTACATACCGCGGTCGAGAATGTTTTTTCGGCTATACGTAGTTACCCCATCGATACGCTGGTGGGCTCTTCGGGTACGTTCGATAGCTTGGTCGATATGATTCAGGTTTCATACGGAAAAGAGCCTTGCAGCGAAACGAATCGGTTTAGCGAAATTCCCGTACGCGATTATCACCGCATGCACCGCCAGCTCTTAAAATCCACGTTGGCAGAGCGATACAACATGCCCGGACTTATTCCGTTGCGGGTCGATTTTATTGTCATAGCAATTATTTTCATCAACCTTATTGTAAAGGAAGCCAACGTCAGCAAGATGTGGCAATCGGGCTATTCACTCAAAGAAGGGGTGGTGGCCGAACTGAAACGCACCGTATTACATGGCTAAAATTTTATTGATAGATGACGAACGGCCCATCCGTCGTTCGTTGCGCGAAATATTGGAATACGAAGGCCATGAGGTGGTAGAAGCCGAAAACGGCAAGGAAGGCTTGGAAAAACTGACTAGCGATGAATTTCAGGCCTGTTTCTGCGACATTAAAATGGCAGGAATGGATGGCATGGAATTGCTCAAAATAAGTCAGGAAAAGGAAATTGACACCCCTTTTATCATGATTTCGGGCCATGCCAACATCGATACGGCGGTAGAGGCCATCAAAATTGGCGCATTCGATTTTATTGAGAAACCGCTGGAACTTAACCGCATTTTGGTAAGCCTGAAAAACGCCTTGGTTAGAAAAAACCTGGAAGAGGAAACCAAGGTATTGCGCAAGCAGGTGAAGAAGGAAAAACCGGGAACCATTATTGGCAACAGTGCTGCCTTGATGGAAGTATTGGAAATGGTAGAGAAGGTTGCTCCTACCGATGCCCGCGTGTTGATAACAGGCGAAAATGGTAGTGGCAAAGAATTGATAGCCCGTCAACTGCACGAAAAAAGCATTCGTGCCAAAGCCCCATTTGTTGAGGTAAACTGTGCAGCCATTCCTTCCGAATTGATTGAAAGTGAATTGTTTGGCCACGAAAAAGGCGCTTTTACATCGGCCATAAAAACCAAAAAAGGAAAGTTTGAGCAAGCCGAGGCCGGAACCTTGTTTCTGGACGAAATTGGCGACATGAGTCTCTCGGCTCAGGCCAAAGTGTTGCGCGCTTTGCAAGAAAACAAGATAAACCGCGTAGGTGGTGAGGTTGACATTAAAGTAAACGTTAGGGTGCTTGCTGCCACCAACAAAAACCTAGTGGAAGAAATTAAAAAAGGAAATTTCCGCGAAGATTTATACCACCGCCTTTCGGTAATTCTGGTTCACCTGCCAGGACTTAACGACCGCCGTGACGACATACCGCTGCTTACCCAGCACTTCATTCAGCAAATTTGTGGGGAATATGGCATTCCGCCAAAAACCATTAACAATGATGCCCTCCTAGCCCTTCAAGAACAAAACTGGACGGGCAACATTCGCGAATTGCGCAACATTGTAGAACGATTAATTATTCTTTGCCCGAAAGAAATAGACAAGGCCGGTGTTTTAAGGTATGCTAACCCGAAATAGTATTTTCATTCCTCCTCCGGTTCCCTGTTTTTAATATCAATTTTGAAATAGGGATGTGTTAAATATTGTGTTTTGAATTTGGGAAAAATCGATGAACGGGCACATAACCAAAGCCCGGCTGCAAGTGCCATAACAAAATAAGGTGCTTGGGAAAGCATGGCGCCAAAATTTTCTGATTCGGCGGGCAATTGCTTAAGCTGCACAAAATAAATAACCAGCACCGAACTGGCGTTGTTGATGAAATGAGCAATGACGGCATACCAAATGCTACCCATCCAAATAACCAAGTAACCAAACAAGGCGCCCAACATCATTCTGGGTAAAAAGCCATAAAACTGAAAGTGCAAGGCGCTAAAGCAAATGGCCGAAAGCCAAATGGCCACATGCACATTGCCGGTCCAGCGTGCCAGAATTTTTTGGACAAGCCCCCTAAATAAAAACTCCTCGCCGATGGCAGGAACAACTGCCATAACCAATAGATTGGTCAAAAGCTGCCAAGCCCCGTTGGCCGAAACCATATAATTGGTAAGGGTTCCGGCTTCTTCTTCCATCGATTTAATGTCCGTTTCAACTCCGCCTAAAAACTGGGGCAATTGCAGGTGGTTGTTCAGTTCCAATAAAAAATTAATAACCGGAAAGGCCAGCAACATGAGTCCAAACACCACCAAAACACGGGTGGGTTTTAGTTTTTCACCCCAAAACAAAAATCCGGGACTTGATTTGTTGGAGAAAAGTTGGTTAAAAATTAGGGCGGGTAAAATAAACAAACCGAGATGTTGCACCAAGAGCAAAACCTTGTTGGCCGAAACCACATAAGGTTGGTCGAAAGCCTGAAGCTGGGCAACATCTTCACTTAAATCGAAACCGTATAAATTGTTTAAAAGCATGGAGCCAAACATCGAAAAAAGGCTGAAGGACAGCAGGCAAATGAACAGCAAAAACCACAATTGTCCCGATGGTTTTAATGACCTAAAAAAGAGTTCACGCATGTAAAAGATTTAAAAGTGGTAATTTTGCGGCTGTAAATTAAGCAAATGGCTAAGATCGGCAAGATTGAGTTGGGTGATTTCCCGTTGTTGTTGGCACCGATGGAAGATGTGAGTGATCCGCCGTTTCGGGCATTGTGCAAAATGCACGGTGCCGATATGATGTATACCGAGTTTATTTCTTCGGAAGGCCTTATTCGCGATGCGGCAAAGAGTTTGCAAAAACTCGACATCTACGAATACGAACGCCCAATTGGCATTCAGATTTTTGGCAGCGAATTGGAACCTATGGTAGAGTGTGCCCGCATTATTGAGCGCACTAACCCCGATTTGTTAGACATTAATTACGGTTGTCCGGTAAAAAAAGTAGCCTGCAAAGGTGCTGGTGCCGGTATGTTGCAAGATATTCCGCGCATGGTTCGACTCACGGAAGCAGTGGTAAAAGCTACCTCGCTGCCGGTAACGGTTAAAACCCGCTTGGGCTGGGACGACAAAACCAAAAACGTGGTCGACAATGCCGAAAGGCTGCAAGATATTGGCATACAAGCCATTTCCATTCACGGGCGCACACGTTCGCAAATGTATAAGGGCGATGCCGACTGGACTTTGATTTCGGAGGTTAAAAACAACCCGAGGATGCGTATCCCGGTTTTTGGTAACGGCGACATTGATAGCCCTCAAAAGGCCGTGGAATACAAAGAGAAGTATGGTGTAGACGGTGTAATGGTTGGTCGTGCGGCTATTGGTTATCCTTGGATTTTCAGAGAAATAAAACATTTCATGAAAACCGGCGAATTACTTGCCCCGCCAACCATGGATGAGCGGGTTGAAGCCGTGAAATTTCATTTAACCAAATCGGTAGAGTGGAAAGGCGACAAAGTAGGCATTGCCGAAATGCGCATGCATTACAGCAACTACTTTAAAGGAATACCCCATTTTAAAGAATACCGTACTCAACTGGTCTCACTAACCGACTATACCGAATTGATGCAAGTGCTGGACGATGTGCAAGGTACCTTGGCCGGTGTGGAGATGGTGTGAGAAAATTTCAATTAGCCCTATTTTATCCTTTTCTGCGTGGCAATCCCTTCGGGATTAATAGAGATATTGTATGCAAATGAAAAAGGGTTGCTATCATTTCTGACTGCAACCCTTTGACTTTTAAGCTCCCCCTGCTGGACTTGAACCAGCGACCCTCTGATTAACAGTCAGATGCTCTAACCAACTGAGCTAAGGAGGAATGTTTCTTAATGGTATCAACCTTTTCAGGCCGATTAAAAAAAGAATATTCCTTTTTTGTGGGTGCAATAATACTACTATTTTCAAAATGTCAATACATTTGGGCAAAATTTTTTTACATGAGTTTAATCGTTGTTGGTACGGTAGCGTACGATGCCATTGAAACACCGTTCGGAAAAACCGATAAAATTGTGGGTGGTGCCGCTACTTATATTGCGCTTTCTGCTTCTTATTTTGTGGCTAACTCGCACCTGATTTCAGTTATTGGTGACGATTTCGACCAGGATATGTTGGCCTTTATGAAAACTAAGGGCATTGAGCAAGAAGGTTTGCAGATAAAACAAGGCGAGAAATCATTTTTCTGGGCTGGTAAATATCACAACGATCTTAACTCGCGCGACACGCTGGTAACCGACCTAAATGTATTGGCCGATTTTAAACCAGTAGTGCCTGCCAGCTACCAGAATTGTGAATTCTTAATGCTGGGTAATCTTGACCCAGCCGTTCAACTTAGCGTATTAAACCAATTGACCAACCGCCCAAAATTAGTGGTTTTAGACACCATGAACTTTTGGATGGAAATAGCGCTGGACAGCCTAAAAGAGGTACTGAAACGCATTGACGTGCTTACCATTAACGACGAAGAAGCGCGTTTGCTTTCTGGCGAACATTCGTTGCGCAAGGCGGCCAAGAAAATTCTGGAAATGGGCCCACGCTACCTAATTATTAAAAAAGGTGAGCACGGTGCTTTATTGTTCGATCAAGAAAATGCCTTCTTCGCCCCAGCACTTCCACTAGAAGACGTACTTGACCCAACCGGTGCTGGTGATACCTTTGCCGGCGGATTTATTGGTTTTATTGCCAAGACTGGCGACACCAGTTTCGAGAATATGAAACGTGCCGTTGTAGCTGGCTCGGTGATGGCTTCGTTCTGTGTGGAGAAATTTGGCACCGAAAATATGCTTCATTTAAGCGAAGAACAACTTGCCAATCGCTTGGATGAGTTTATGTCGCTTTCTTCGGTCGATATGAAATTTTAATTGACTTACTTTCCAAAACGACAAAGCGCCCGATTAATCAGCGGGTCGTCCTGTCAATACGAAATCCAGTAGGGGGAACAAAAGCCGGACAGAAATGTTCGGCTTTTTTTATTTTAGAGGTATGTATTACCTCAATATTTTTGGTCAAGACCAAAACGTATGGACGAAGGGCTGTCTGTTCAGCAATCCCGAAGGGATTAATAGAGAAAGCGGTTGTAAGTAGGTAAGAAATCCACAAGTTTTGTCTTTAATTCGACTTGATTCACTTTATGTACTGCGCCTTAACCAAAAGGGTATAAAAAGAGAGAGCCGGCACAAGGCCGGCTCAGTGGAACAAATTAAAAACCCTCATTTTTATGAATCCCGAGCAAATATAAGGCGGTTTATCGGAACGAAGCAAGTGTTTGGTGAAGTTTTTTCTTAAAATTTCTTAAACGACTGTTAGCCAGTGTAAGTAATAGGTGTGCCTATTAAAATCTTCCACTCAACAAACTGCCGCCAATTGGGGCTTTCGCTTCAATACCTAGTTTTTTCATCATTTCATAGGTGGTACAAACTGCCGCTGAGGTAACTGGAAGGCCGGTTTCTTTTTCTAACAAATCGATTGCTTCCAACGATGGCATTTGTACACAGGCCGAGGCCACAAGCACGTCAACACCGGTAAGGTTTAATCGTTTGTAAATTTCGAGCAAGTTCATCGGGTTTTGCGCAGCAACTTCTAGGTTATCAGGAATTTCTAACGCAATAGAATCGACCACTTCAAAGCCTTGATGCTCCAAGTAATCGACCACCAAATCAGTAAGCGGGCGCATGTATGGGGTAATGAGCGCAATCTTTTTGGCTCCCAAAACTTTCAGTCCATTCACCAATGCTCCGGCACTGGTAACAATTGGGGTTGGAAAATCATTTTTTATGGTTTCCTGGTGCAAATTTACCTCCGACACACAATGGTAGCCTCGTCCCATGCTCATTAAAGCCACTAAACAAGCATATCCCATTACATCAACCTGAGCGTCAGAAAGCTCAGTGGCACACTTTAAACTCATGGCATCCATGGCGGCTAGCTCTTCTTTTGTTACCTTTTTCATGCGCATGCGGCTACTGTGAAAGGTAAAACGCTCAGGAAGAATGGTTTCACGCGAACGAAAAATGGCAGGAATTTCAGTTTCCATCGTTACGTTTGACGAAGGCACTATCTGGCCAATGCGGTAGGTTTTCATGAGAAAATTGGTTGAAGTTTTATTGACATAGTTTTTTTAATTCTCTTTCAATGTGCTGCTCTAGTAATTCTTTCTTAGGTAGCTTGAGTAAATACTCTTGAACAAAAAGTTGTTCAGCCATGCCTGCTGTGGCAAATTTTACGAGTGCATGGTCTTTGTCGGCAACCAGCAATATACCCACCGGCGGATTGTCAGCAGGGTGACTTATTTCGCTTTTGAAAAAATTGAGATAAGTATTTAGCTGGCCAACATCCCCGTGGTCGAACGCACCTAATTTTAGCTCTACAAGTACATGACAGCGTAATATTCGATGGTAAAATACCAAGTCGATAAAATAGTAATCGTTTCCAATTAGGATTCTTTTTTGGCGTGCCTCAAAGCAAAAACCATTGCCTAATTCTAATATAAACTCCTGTAGTTGGGTAACTAAAGCTTGTTCTAAATCCGATTCTTCAATGGCATCTTTCACGTTTAGGTTTAAAAACTCAAAGGCATAAACGTTTTTTATAATATCAGTTGGTAGTTGAGGGGTGGTTTTTTGTTGTGCTAATTCGGTCAGTTTCTCAGGTTTGGATGACATCCCACAACGCTCAAAGTACAAGCTATTGATTTGCCTTTTTAATTCACGAACACTCCAGATACCTTTAATACATTCTATTTCATAAAAGGTGCGTTTTAAGTCGTCTTCAATTCCAAGCAATAACTCCAGATGAGAATATGACAACTTCTTGAGGATTATATCTCCTGCTACTCTTTTATCGATAGGATAAGAAATCGGGGACACTGTCCCCGATTTCTCCGGCAAACTTAAAATCGGGGACAGTGACCCCGAAATTCCCAATTCTGCTAAGCGATTATTCAAGACCACCTGAATTTGAGGATAGAACTTATAAAACAGTCTAAACCTCAGCAATGATCGCTCATCAATTCCTTTTAATTGCGAGAGCTCAGTAGCAATTTTGCCAATCAAGTTTTCTCCGTATCTGGCCCGATCTTCACCCTTTTGCTCAAATTCCACAATATAGTATCCAATTAACCAATTGCGAATGGTAAGCAACTGATTAACAGCATTAGCAGCCTGTAGCTGCAAGTGCTTGTGGGTATCCGTAATTTGCGATATGAGGAGTTGAAAATTATTCACTTCAAACAACTAAAATCAAATTTCCCGAATTGTATTAACCAAAGTTCCAATTCCTTCAACCGTAGCCTCCACCACATCACCATCCCACATCCATTCTTGTGGATTGCGGCCTGCTCCAACACCAGCGGGGGTACCGGTTGCAATAATATCACCGGGTTCCAGCGTAAAAACGATGCTTAAATCCTCAATCAAATCATTGACATTGAACAACATAAACTTGGTGTTGCCATTTTGCTTCTCCACACCATTCAACTTTAACGAAAGATTCAAGTTGTGTGGATTTGGAATTTCATCGGCTGTAACCAAAACTGGCCCCATTGGCGCAAAGGTATCTTGACCTTTAGAAACTATCCATTGTCCGGCTCTTCGGCAATCGCGGGCAGAAATATCGTTGATAACGGTATAACCAAACACGTAGTCCAACGCCTTTTCCTTGGGTACGTATTTACCTTTTTTTCCAATAACTACAGCCAATTCCACTTCCCAATCTAGTTGCTGGGTAAGTTTTTTATTGTGTAAAATATCGGTGTGAATGCCTGTTACTGCGGTTGGTGGTTTCGAGAAAATAACCGGTTTTTGGGGCAATTCGCCAGATGTGTCTAAGGTTCTTGCACTTTCGGCCACATGCTCGGTATAATTTAAGCCAATGCCAATTATGTTTTTCCGCGGTTTTGGAATGGGTGCCAAGATGGTGACATCGCTCATTTGATAGGCCAAGGCATGTAATTTATCGGCTGTAGTTTTTGCAAGGGCTGCATTTATTTGTGGAATAATCTCGATGCCCAAATCAATTAAATCGAGCATGGTTGAAGGCAATTTTAATCCAGCCAGTTCACCAAACCGAGCCATGTCAATTACCTCGTTGTTGTTTATAAATCCCAGTCGGGCTTCGCTTGATGCAGTTTTGTAAGTAAGTAGTTTCATTTGTTGGCTTTTGGCTTTTGGCTGTTAGCCATCGGCACGATTATTTTCTAATTTCTATTTGTCTTTACCTATTATCTGGTGTCCATTATTCTCTGTGTACTCTCTTTCTTGATAAAGTCCCAATTTCTCTATTACCGGCAAATCGTGAAACGAAAATAAACAGGCATCTTCATTATCCGACAAATTAACGTGTTCGTGCATTGCCCATGAAGGAATGCAGAAAATATCGCGCTCCTTCCAATCGAAGCGTTTGCCATTTATTACCGAATAACCACGGCCTTTTGCGCACTGATAAACAAACGAACCGGTGTGCTGATGGGCTTTGGTATGTTGTGCAGGACGAAGTAATTGCATACTGGCGCCCAGGGTTTGCATAACATGTCCTCCAGTTTTTGGATTGGTGTAATGCATGATTACACCATCGAATGGCGAACCTTCATTTACTTTGGCGGCTTCAAGCAAAGCCGGATAAACCTGTTTCCAAGAATATTTAAATAATGGCGAATAAGGCTTGTTCCATTCCTGATCGGCTGGGATTAAACCCGCTCCACCGTAACTCATGGGTAAATGGTTTACAGGAGCCTGCAAGGGCTGTTTGCCGTCAAACACGGCATAATCATTGGCCTCTAAAGCATTTACCAGCGGAATATCGAGCCCGTCCTGCCAGATACAGGTTTTCCCTCCTTCGGCAACCCCATGTTCGTGCCAGGTAGAATTGGGGGTGATGACAAAATCATTCACCTCGAAGGTGATTTTATTGCCATCGACCACAGTGTAACCACCTTCGCCTTCCATAATAAAACGCAATGCCGAGGCCTTGTGCCGGTGGGCCGAAGTGCTTTCTCCTGGGCGCGTAACTTGTATGCCGGTATACAACCAGCCCACAGCAGCACTTACATCTTTTCGCTTGTCGTTTACCAAGTACACCACCCTTCGGCCGGCTTGTTCGGGGGTAACCAATTCGGACGACTTTAATACCAATCCCCTTAAGTCTTCGTACTTCCAAAGCATCGGAACAGATGATGTTCTGGGTTCCCAGGGTTCTATGTCGTTGGCCACCGTCCATAAGGCACCAGCACCCAGTTTTTCCAAGTCTTTGTAGTAAGCTTCTAGTTCAGGAGTGTCTTTAACCCTGGCTCGACCAATTACGTCATCGCTGTGTTTGTTTTCCATGGTATTTAACTATTTTAACTTGCAGTAATCAGTTAGTTTTTTTCTTCTTATTAAGATCAATCGCTTTATTTTCAAAATGTTGAATGAAATCCTTTTCTACTTGAGATAATTCATTATCAAGTAGCTTTCGATACAGTTCATATTCGTGCTGAGCCTTTTCAATGGCTTGCTCGTGGCTAATTTTCCCGGCATGATTTAATATATCATTTCCCATCATGGTTAAAAAATCATTCAAGCGACTGACCCAATCGGCCATGTACATAGGTTTTCTATTTAATGCTTGTAATTCCGCAACCTCAAGATACGCGGTAACCATTCGGTTTAACAACTCTAATTCTTGTTGGTTGAGGTAATTTTTTGCAATTTCTATTTCTTGACGTGATGGTTGCTGGCCTTTAAAGTTGGTTAAACCAAGGTTTTGTTTTGCTGCATCAACCCTTTGGTAAATAATTTCGGCCGCTGTATGTCCGTGGGCTGCCCAATGCATTTTGTTTTGAACTGTTTTGAAAAAAGTAACCGAAAATTCTGTCTTTGGGTCGTAATCGATGCTAGTAGCATATATGTCGAGTACTTTTCGCCAAAAAACTTTTTCTGATGAACGAATATCCCTAATTCGGGCCAATAACTCATCAAAATAATTCCCACCACCCGCTTGTTTTAACAAGTCATCGTTCATGGTGAAACCCTTTATGAGATATTCTTTGAGTCGTGCCGTAGCCCATTGCCGGAACTTTATGCCTTGTTGACTCTTGACCCGGTAGCCAACCGATATGATTACATCTAAGTTGTAAAATGAAACAGGTCTATCCGAATTAGTAATGTGCAAAATTTGCACATTGCTTTTTTCTTCTAGCTCGTTTTCAGCAAATATGTTTTTGATGTGTTTTGATATTACACTTCGCTCTTTTTGAAAAAGCTCGCTCATTTGCGATTGTGTTAACCAAACGGTTTCATCCAAAAGACGGGTTTCTATTTTTGTTAGCCCATCTTCGCTTTGGTAAATAATTAGTTCTGATTTTGGTTCCATAATGAAATCTCAGTCAAAATTACTTTCTAAAATCTTCATTATTATCAACAAAAGTAATCCGCCTGGTAGGTGCCACATTAACGCGCAAGTCGAAAATATCGAAGCGGTTGTAATGCCCTAAAATATCATGCATTTGCTTGGGTTGAATGCATTTCGCTAAATCAATTTCGGCATAAATTATTCCTTCATCATCTATCAGTGGTTCACCAATTACTGCGCCATTCGGGCCAATAAACCCAGAAAAGGCGGAGTTCTTTCGGGTCAACAATTCTTCAATATTCGGCACTTCGGGTTTTAGCGTATCCATTATTTCTTTAGAAATGGTTGAACACGAAACAATGGTAAACAACTTGCCTTCGAAGGAATGTGCTGCTGCCCTAATTTTAATGGCCTCGGCCATGTCATAATCGGGTGGTGCAACGGGTAAAGAAATGTAGTTGGCAATGTGTATCAGTTCTCCTTGTGCTAACAAGGTAAAACGCGCTAAGGTGTTGGTGTTTTCGCCACAAGCCAAGGTCCCTAGTGGCCCTACGCTGGTTTTGTAAACTTTTAGGGATGAACCATCGCCACTGGTCCAGGTTAATTTTTCGGCCCAGGTGGGAACCAATTTGCGGTGTTTGCCTTGCAAGCTGCCGTCATTGCCAATAATGAGGTTGGTGTTATATATTTCACCATAACTCTCGCCCCGCTCATTAATTCCAATAACCACATTTATGTTGAGGTCTTTTGCTGCCTTCATTAATTTTCGAATGGGCGCATCGGTAACCGTCACCGAGTTGCGGTACAACTGCTCATACCATTTGCTGCCTTGCACCGGGGTCATTACCCAATTCCAATAAGGGTATCCGGCCACAAAAACCTCAGGAAAAGCGATAAGTGCTGCTCCGTTGGCAGCCGCCTCGGTCATGAATGCAATGGCCTTGTCAATGGTTTTTTCTACATCTAGAAACACCGGACTGGTTTGTACTGTTGCGGCTTTAAATTTTGGAAATTCCATATTTTTTTGATTTTTAGACCATTTGACAACTTGACCATTTGACAGCTAAAGGGGGTCAAATGGTCTAAAAATCAAATTGTCAAATTTTCTCAGTTTAAGTATTGCCCTATTTTTTGTTTCATTTCTGCCGAAAAAGCCTCGGCTTTTAGGCTGTTTCTGTCTGCTGAAATGGCCACGTTTACCAAAGTAACTTCGCCTTCTACGCAGGTTTTATCTTGTTCGTTTTTAAATTGAAAACCGCAAACTAACGAAGCTCCACCAATTTCCTTTACCCACAATTGTTTGGTCAATATTTCATCTAAGCGTGCAGGGGCTTTAAACTGAACTTTTAAATCGACTGTGGGTATGCCGTGGGTAAGGTGTAGTTTAGAAAATGGGCTACCCAAGGCCTCGGCAAACCAGTCTTCTACTAATGCATTCAGCATTTCTAAAAACCGTGGGTAAAATACAATCCCGGCATAGTCAATGTGTTGAAAGCGGATTTTTTCAGATTTGGTGAAAAGCATATTGTCAGAATCAGGATTTTAAAATTTACGAATTAACAGGATGGAATTTCCGGTTGAAAATTATACAGTCCCATTCATCTTCTCATCGGCCGATAGTGTTTTCAGTTGACTACAATTTGTAACCAACCGAAATACTTAGTCTCTTACTTTCTTTAACTTAAACCGTTGAATTTTACCGGTTTCTGTTTTAGGTAATTGATCGGTAAAATGGATAACGCGTGGGTACTTATAAGGTGCTGCAGTTTCTTTGAACCAGTTTTGAATTTCCTTTTTCAGGTCTTCGTGTGCTTTGCTAACATCTTTAAGTACCAAATAAGCACAAACTAACATGCCACGCTCTTCATCGGGCAATCCAACTACCGCACATTCGGCAATATCGGCATGGGTCAGTAATACACTTTCTACCTCGATGGCGGCAATATTGTAACCAGACGATATAATCATGTCATCGCCCCTAGCCACAAACCAATAATAACCAGCTTCATCTTTGCGAAAAACATCGCCAGTAATGTTCCAGCCGTTTTCAACATACTCTTTTTGCTTGTCGGGTCGGTTTAAATACTTACACCCGGTAATACCACGAACGGCCAATCGGCCAGGTTGATTGATTGCTACTTCCTGTCCATTTTGATCTATAATCTTGGCTTCGTACCCCACAACTGGCAAACCAGTAGCACCCGGTTTCATGTTTTCTTCGTTTGATGAAATGAAAATGTGCAACATTTCTGTAGCGCCAATTCCATCAATTATTTTTAATCCAGTTGCATTGTACCAATCTTCCCAAACTTTTAACGGTAAGGTTTCGCCAGCTGACACGCATTTTCTTAAACCAGCAATATTGTAGCTGTCCACTTTGGTGGTAATAACGCGCCATGCGGTGGGGGCAGTAAAACAAATAGTAGCACCGTAATATTGAACAGCCTCCAAAAGCGCGTCTGGATTGGGTTGTTCAATTAAAAACGCAGAAGCGCCAAAATATAAAGGAAACAGCACCAAGCCGCCCAAACCAAAGGTAAAACCAATAGGTGGGCTACCTGTAAACACATCGTTGGCCGTTGGTTGCAAGGAATATCGAGGAAATGCTTCGCAAATGTTTATTACATCGCGGTGATAATGAGCTGTCATTTTTGGAAGTCCCGTGGTACCTGAGGTGAAGCCTATTAATGCCACACTATCTGCACGCGATTCAAAGTTTGAAAACACGGACGATTTCTTAGCCATTAACTTTTCCAATTCGGCTGGCGACTGCGCTGTTCCGTCAAATTTGCAAACGTGTTTTAGGTAATCCGATTGCACCAAATCTAGCTCCTCTTCCAGCCGCGTATCACACAAAATGTGACTTATCTCGGCACAATCGACAATTGTTTTGAGCTCTTTGCTGCGCAGCAATGGCATGGTAGCCACTACAATTCCGCCGGCCTTAATTATTCCAAACCAGCAAGCCACCATCATGGGGTTATTTGCCGAACGCAATAAAACCCGATTGCCCGATTTTAGTCCCAAATCGTTGACCAACACTTGTGCAATTTGATTGGCTTTGGCATACAAATCTTGGTAAGTCCAAGTAACAGATTTAGTTCGTAGGCAAACACGATTTCCGTTTTCGTTGTGAATATGAATGTCTAAAAGTTTCTCGACACAATTCAACATTTCAGGCTGCTGAAACTGGGGTAAATCGAGCAGGTAATGGGCTTGGAGAGCGGCCTCAGGCAGATTATCGTGTGCGAAATTATCGTGATAGTGTTGCATAATTCTTGACTAAATTAACTTTCATTTCAACTTTTTTACTGCGCTATTTTCCAAGAGTGATTTCATTTGGTTAATGGCAACCTGGTTCAATTGAATTAGTCTGTCGCCTGGCGGCAAATTTTGTTGAATTAACAGGGCATTGATGCTTTCAAGATTGCTCAGCACCACCAATTGTTCCAATGTAGCTTCGTCTCGCACATTGCCTGCCTTTTCTGAGTGCGATTCGCGCCATTCTTTTGCAGTAAATCCGAAAAGTGCAACATTGAGTAGGTCGGCCTCAGAAGCATAAACAATAGTAGCCTGTAGTTTGGTAATTTCTTTTGGAATCAAATTTTCCTTAATCGCGTCCGTATGAATGCGGTAGTTTATTTTTGAAATAGTGCGCTGTAAATTCCATTCTAGCTGGTGACGATTGTTTTCTTCTGCTTTTAGCCGTTTGAATTCAGTGATAAGGTAGAGTTTGAATTCAGATGAAATCCATGAGGCAAATTCAAATGCAATATCCACATGGGCAAAAGTCCCCCCATAACGACCCGATTTTGAGAGTATTCCCAGAGCATTGGTGCTTTCAACCCATCGTTGAGGTGATAACACGAAGTAATTGCTTCCCGATTCTTGTTTAAACCTCTCGAATTCGAGAGGTTTAAAATTTGGATTATGTAGTTTCTCCCAAAGGCCAATAAACTCAATGGTGCTTCTGCTCCTCATCCAGTTGTTAATTACGGCAAAGGGGCTGTCGGAATTTTTGGTTTTCGCAATATCAGTCAGCGAAATAAAATCGTGTTGGTCGCTTTGGTACCAAACCACCTCTATTCCCTGAATGCTTATTTTCTTGTTTTTCGTCATTCACCAAGTCTTTAATTCTTCTTATGACTCTCTGGTTTCAGTGCTTTTTTCATCCCTTCGGTAGCTTTGCGTTCGGCTGTTTTTAGGGGAAACAAGTGTAGTTTGCCCCGCTCGTAAGCAGCAGGAATAGTGTGGTTTTCAACTTGCTCGTAAGCTTCAGCATGTCGCACAAAGCCAGCATCCAACAGCAGTGGTTTGCCTAAACCAACCAAATCGGCTTTTCCGCTAAGTAAAATGGTGTTTATCTGATCAATATCCTGAATATTTCCAGCCGTTATTGTAGGAACGTGAGCGGTATTTTTAACCAAGTCGGAAAAAGGCACCTGCCACATCCGGCCTGTTTGCGGATGCTGGTGAGCTATGGTTAGTCCACTGGATACGCTAATTATGTCTACCCCAGCTTGTTTGAAGGCTTGAGCTATTTGAACAACTTCGTGCTCGCTGATTCCGTTTTCAGTCCAATCGCTAGCCGAAATGCGCACAGACATGGGTTTGTGCTGCGGAAAAACAGCTCTCATTTCGGTAAAAACCTGCAACGGGAATTTCAACCGGTTCTGCAAACTTCCACCAAACGCATCGCTACGTTGATTGGTTAACGGAGAAAGAAATGAGGCCAATAAAAACCCATGGTGCGCTTGCAATTCAGCCCAATCGAAACCAGCGGTCTCCGCATTTTTTGTCGCCTGAACAAATTGCGCGGTGAGCTCATCCATATCTGCCGTTGTAATTTCTTTGGGAACTGGCAACGAATCGTCATAAGCAATAGGTGAAGCTGAAAGTAAGGCACCACCTACTTTAGATTTCCTGCCGGCATGTCCCAACTGGATGCCTATTTTGGTGGAGGAGTGGGTGTGAACAAAGTCAACCACCTTTTTCCAAGCCAAAGTTTGCTCTTCAGTATAAATTCCGGCACAACCTTCGGTAATTCTGCCAGATTGGTTAATGGCCGTTAATTCGGTAATAATTAGACCTAATCCCCCAGTTGCCCGGCTGCCATAGTGCACCAAGTGCCAATCGTTTACCACGCCATTTTTAGCAGCATACTGCCCCATTGGCGACATAACTATGCGATTGGACAACGTGAGTTCCCGAAGCTGAAAAGGTGTAAATGCTGGTGACTGGTTTGTCGGGGTTTTACACAGTTCATTAAACTCAATCAACACCTTGTCTGTAAATGATTTGTCGCGCAAACGAAGATTCTCGTACGTAACTTTTTTAGCCCGGGTCATTACCCCAAAAGCAAATTGGTAAAATGGGAATTTTATGTATCGATCCATATGTTCGAACCAATCGAGCGATACGTTGGCAGCATGCTGAATCATTTCTACCCGCGTTCTACGCGATTGCTCGTATTGCGCAAATGCTTGCTGATGATTATCGGGATTGGCAACTATAGCATCGCTCAAAGCAATGGCGCACTCCATAGCCAATTTGGTTCCCGAACCGATAGAGTAGTGGGCCGTGGCCTTGGCATCGCCCAATAATACAATGTTGTCCTTGTACCAGTTTTTATTGATAACATGCGGAAACTGCCGCCAATGCGATTTATTGCTGATAAGTGGATGACCGGCCAATTCATCGCTAAAAATTTCTTTTAGCTTGGCCATGGTATCGCTTTCGTTTTCCGTCTGAAAGCCCCATTTTTCATACGTTTCTGGGCTGCATTCAAAAATCCAGGTACTCATGCCTGGCTCATATTGGTATGTATGAGCTACCATTGGGCCGTGTTGTGTATTTCTGAAAAAATAGGTAAACGCATCCAATGGTTTGGTAGAGCCTAACCACACAAAGCGGTTTTTCTTTAAGGTAATGTTGGTGCCAAAATCGGCCGCCAATTGTGTTCTAATTACACTACCAATGCCATCGCAAGCCACTACGATGTCGTAGTTTTTGGCGATGCTTAAATCACTTACTTCAGTTTCAAAATGTAGGTTTACGCCTACTTCGCGGCAGCGCTGTTGCAACAACTGGAGCAAGGTTTTACGCGAACAGCCACAGAACCCGTTTCCGGTGATGCGCACTTTTTGTCCATCACGGGCCACATCCAGATCGTCCCAATAAGCAAAGCGGCTGCGAATTAAATCGTATGAAGCCGGGTCGCGGGTAAGGAATTCGCTCAAGGTTTCATCAGAAAAAACCACTCCGAAGCCAAAACTATCATCGGCCCTGTTGCGTTCAAAAACATCTATTTGGCAATTGGGCATTGCCTTTTTAGTAAGAATGGAAAAATATAAACCACCTGGACCACCGCCTATAACTGCTACTTTTTTTAACCACATAGGCACATAGAATTAATAAAAACAACGAATTTTTTAATCATTTGGGAGTATTCTGAAATATTCATTTACCAGTGTCTTTTGCCCATGCTTAAATAAGTTGGTGCTGTTGAAGTTGATTAAAATTCCTTTAGGGGCTTTTAATAAATTCATATAGTTAAGTAGCTGTGCGTCAAAAACGGGGTGCATTTCCTGAACTGATTTTAACTCAACAACAACGCAATCCTCGACAAACAAATCGCATCTAAAATCCAGGTCAAGTGGTTTACCCTTATAATTAACCGGAATTCTCAACTCAGTTATGAAATTTAGGTCTCTATGTCTAAGTTCTTCCATCATACATTGATGGTAAATACTCTCCAATAGACCGCTTCCCATAATTTTATGAACTTCGATTGCAGCCCCAATTACATCATAAGTTAATTCGTTCAAGTATTTCTGAGTCAGCATAAAACTATGTGCCTATGTGGTTAAAAAATTATGCTCGTTTAATGGAGAAAATCTCACCCAATTTTGAATAATTAGACCCCGCTAAACGGGCCACCGGTCTATATTTTTCAAGGTTTATTTTATCACCATCCATCAAAATGGAATCATCAATATGCATCATCAGTATTTTGCCAATAAGCACACAGGCACCACCGTCTTTGTGATCTTCTAAAAAATAATGGTGAACCAGTTGGCACTCGAAATGCACCAAACTTTCTTTAACGCGTTTTGGCTTTACCAATATCGAATCTATTGGCGTTAGTCCGGCTAATTCAAACTCATCTACCTCCGGTTCAACACGGTTAGAGGTGGTGTTCATTCGTTCAACCACTTCTTCGGTAACCAAATTCACTACAAATTGCTTGGTGGCCAGTACGTTATTTAAGGTGTCTTTATTTTTGTTTCCTGTGCGTACCGTACTGAACATAACATGGGGTGGGTCTTCGCCAACGGCATTAAAAAACGAAAACGGAGCAAGGTTGTTTACACCATTTTCGTCAACGGAAGAAACCCAACCAATGGGGCGGGGAATTACTGTGCCGGTAAGTAGTTTATATAGAGATGAAGCGGGCGTGGTGGCAGTATCAAATAGCATTCTAAAGGCCTAAAAATAGGCCTGAAAGCTAGTAATTTTTGAGCAAGCGCCCGCATTGTATTCTTGCAAGCTATATTTAGACAATCGATTGGTTAATATTTCAATTACTAGATTATATTTGATGTGCGGGTTAATCGAGATTGCGATGCAATAATTATTTCCAAGGTAGGAATAACTTAAAATTACTCAAAAAGTATGGTCGTTTCTGAGAAAGATGCAATCTGGAGAGCCGAGAATAACATTATTTGGCTTAAACTAAATCAAGGATTATTGTATGACCACATTGATGTAAATCGGATTTTCCAAACCTTTTCCAAATTTGAGGTTGGGGTTAACAACAAAGCCTTATTAATGATTGACGCCTCGACAGGCTGCACCATGACTAAAGAAGCTAGAGACTTGTCGGAAGAACTGGCGAAAGATTTTTTTTATGCCATTGCTGCAATTGGCGATACACCTGCTGCACATTGGCTGGTCAATTTTTTAAACGCGTTTCATTATTTCGGCATACCACTCAAATTGTTTCCTACGGAAGAAACTGCATTTCGATGGATTAACAAGCAGCCTATTCGCTAACCAAATCCTTAGTCGAAATTATCGAGGAATATCTTATTTCTTTGTTTAGCTAAAATATCCTAATAAGAAAATTTGCCTGTTTCTACGGCGAAGCATTATTTACCAGCCTGTTTGGTTTTATCCACAATTTCATGGATGAGTTTATCCAATTCCATGGCCGAGTCAACAATGAAGTCAATCACCTCGGGTTTATTTACCTCAACTTCTGGATTTTCAGGCATTTTGAGCAAATCAATCAAGCCCATAATTCGCGACACTGGGGCTCTAACCAAATGTGATTGTATCCAAGCAATTTCTTTCAATTTCTCGTTTTTGTCTTCAATGGTTTTAATATAATTCACTCGCTCGGTGATGTCGAAGGCAACCCCAACACAGCCAATAATTTCTTCGTTACTGTTTTTCAGCGGCTCTACATACGCCTCTAGAATAAAGCCATTCAAATCAATTTCAAACCTCTCTGATTCTCCAGTTAGTGCTTTTTTGTGGGCAGCGGTAGCTGGAAAATCCGGGTCGGTTGTTCCAAAGTATTGAACCAAGTTGACCCCAACAAGTTCGTCAGTTTCCAGTTCCAGTTTAGAAAGCATTGACCCCTGGGAAGAAGTAATATTTAGCAATTTATCGGTTGTCCAAATAACGCCGGGCAACTGTTTCATGGTCATGCGTTGTTGTGATTCACTTCGGGTTAATTCATCCAAAAAGAAGGCGTTTTCTATGGAAATGGCCACTTGCGCAGCTAAAATCTCTAACACATCCACTTTGTCGTCGGTAAAAGCACCGCTAAAAAGGTTGTTTTCCAAGTAAAGGATTCCTACCAGTTTTGATTGTTTAATAATGGGTAGGCAGGCAACCGATAGTGGTAGTTTTTCTTCACCATGCTGAATTAAAGACAAGGCATGATGTTGAACCCCTTCTTGATGAATCAGTTTTTCTTTGGTTCTTTTTACATATTGAATAATTGCCGAGGAGGCCTGATGGTTATGGAAAGTTTTGAGCGGATTAAATGCTTTGATTTTAATCTTGTTATTCACCAGGCTGGCTTCGGCTGCAACGGTAAGATGGTTGTTTTGATCGAGCAATAAGGTGCCTTTTTGGGCCCCTGCTTGCTCCATAACCACCCGCATCAACGATTCAGTAATTTCGTTGAGTACCAAATTGCTTGAGATTGCTTGAGCGGCTTTAATAATGGCATGAACATCAAGTTGTTGAACAGGCAGTCCGCCAGAATTGGTACTATGTAAATTCGTGCGTTTTTCACGAATTGCCGGATAGCGGGACTCAATGGCTGCGGCCTTTCTTTTTGCGCCCCAGTTCAAGTACAAATCGCGGGCTTCTTTGCTGTAACTTTCTTCAATAACGGGGAAACCTTTGTTTCTGTAGTAGCGAGCGGCCAATTCATAAGCCAAGGCCTCGTTTTGCATAAAATGATTTTCCCTAGCCGATTTAATGGCATCCTCATACCGCGTCATTACTTCAACAGTATCGGCCTGCAAAATGTTGCCTAATTCGGCTGAAATGAGCAGGCATTTGTGACGGAAGTTTTCTGAAGAATGGCTCGCCCAGGTTTTTAGTTTTTCCAGGCACAGCTCAATTTGTTCTTGGTACCGCTGTTTTTCAGTCTGATTGGCCTCAGGATATAAAGCACAAAAAGTTAACGCATAATAAAAGTAAAATTCGGCCACCGAAATTTGAGCAAAATGAACCAACGGAATAGAATCCTTAATTTTATCGGCCATTTCAAGCGCCTTGGTATATTCACCATTGTGGTAAAGCACTTGCATTTTTACCAAGTAGTACCAGTGAAAAGAATAGGCAAATTGCTTCTCGTGCATTTCGGTTAACACCAACTCTTCGTCATAGCCGGCAGATGACAGCGAACTTGCCGAGTTTGTTTCGCCAATAATGTTTAAGCAATGTTGAACAAAAACCCGGTGGGCATTGAACATCATTTCATCTTTGGAGCGCTTAAAAAAGCTGAGGTATTTTTCCGCCTCTTGGAAAACAGCCTGCAAATTGTGGCCATTAATAATTCGGAGGTAAGTATTTACCCCAACTGAAAAGCCAGAAAAAATTAAATCACCGGTTTCTAGTCCCGACAAATAGGATTTGTGCAGGTAAGGCAGGCAGGTGTGCATGGGGTTTGACCAAGGGTGTACCAAGGTGCCGTAGGTTTGTAACACTTTACACCAAAGCTCGCGGTGCCCCAGTTTTTCGTTGAGCGCCAGTGCCATGTCGCCAAAAGCCTGTCCTTGTTTATAATCGCCCATTCCGGTGCCTAGCAATATCCCGTAGTAAACAAACGCATAAGGCGAACTTGCGGTATTGCCGTACTGTAGCGAATAGTTGGTCATCCTAAAGGTTAGTAAACCCAGCAAGTGCGGTCTGGAATTGTAAAATGGGGCGTACAGATTCATTAAAATTTCCATGGCAGCCTTGTGAACCGGGTCACTCATGATGGGCCGGTGCAAAAGGTCATCAATCTTCACCTCTTTCAACTGCTCTTGCACCTGCAGCAACTCCCCGTAAGCCGCTTGGTCTACTTCCGTTTCTGGAAATGGTAAGCCCAGCATCTTCAATGCATTCAGTCCAATAACCGCGGCATCTTCAAATTTGCCCAGAATGTGGTAAAGCTCCAACTGTATGTTGTAAACTCCGGCTTTTTCAATGGGTGATTGCAGCTGGGCCAAGGTGTCGGCAAACAACTTTTCAGCTACCTGAAAATTGCCCAGCAAGTATTCGCAGGCCGAAAGTTCAAGGTAGAGTTGGAAGGTTAGTTGGTGTTCTGTCTTCCAGCCATTGCTTGGTAAAAGTTCGATACCCGCTTTAAAATAGCCTTCTGCTGCCTGATAAGCCGCAGATGCACGGGCTTTTTTACCGGCCTTAAGGTATAAGTTGGCCACCAAAATCTTTGATTTTTCGGTTTCTGTTGCCATAGCGCATTGACTAAAATGGTTGGCAACCACGAAAACGGCCTCCTCCATATCGGCTTCGGTAGTTGTTTTTAGCAACCGATTACCAATTTTACTGTGAATTTGAGCCCTTTCACTCTCCGATAATAAAGAATAGGTGGCTTGGTGTATTTTGTCGTGTGCAAATCCATAATTCCCGTTCAACTTCAGCAACAAACCCTCCTGAAGTGGTTTCCGCAGCGTTATCGAAATTTCAGATTCCTTCTGGTTTACAAGATTTGCAAGTGTTTGTGTCTCGAATTTGTTCCCAACGCAAGCAGCCAGTTTTAATATGGTTTGGGTGTTAACTGGTAACTGTTTTATCTTTTTCGTCATTAAGTCAACCACATTTTCCGTGTAGTCTTTATTCTCAATTTCTTCAATTTTCCAGTCCCAACTTAACGTTTTGGTATTGAAAAGTAACAGGTGTTCACGGTGCAAGGTTTTGAGAAACTGAATAACGAAAAATGGGTTGCCAGCGGTTTTTTTATGAACCAAGCCGGCAAGCGGAGTAACTGCTTTTTGATTGCAACTCAGGGTGTCGGCTATAAGGTGTTGAAGGTTGGTTTTGGAAAGTGGGTGCAGCGAAATTTCATTTACAGGTGTCCCCAAGTTTTTAATCTCATCTATCGTAACCGCAAGCGGATGCGCGGGGTTTATCTCGTTATCGCGATAAGCACCAACCAAAAGGATGTGGTTGTTATCTGCGTTGGTAATAATTTGCTTTATCAGGTCGAGGCTGGCCATATCGACCCATTGCAGGTCGTCCAAAAACAGCACAAGCGGGTGTTCGGGGCTTGCAAAAACCCGAATGAATTTTTGAAGGACAGCCTCAAACCGAATTTTAGATTCCATTGGCGACACAAGCGCTAAGGGCTCTTGTTGACCCATAATTAACTCGGCTTGCGGAATAATGTCCAGGATTACCTGCCCGTTTATTCCAACAGCGTCAGAAATTAATTGCCTCCACTGCTCAATTTGACTTTCTGGCTGAAAAAGAATGTTTTTAATTAAACCTTTGAAAGCCTCAACAATAGTGAAATAGGGTATTCCACGTTTGTATTGGTCAAGTTTCCCCGAAATGAAAAGTCCGCCAACTTTTAATATGGGTTTCTGAAGTTCGTTTACTAAACTTGTTTTGCCAACACCCGAATAACCTGAAATGAGCACCAGTTCTGATTTTCCGGTAGCAACCATTCTTTCAAACGACTGTAACAGTTCAGCCAATTCCTTCTCGCGACCGTATAGTTTTTGGCCAATATTAAATTGGTGGGAAATGTCTTTTTCACCCAAGGGAAACTCCGACAGTTCTTTCCCGGCAGTCAGTATGGTAAGGCATTTCTGCAAATCATGTTGCAGTCCTGCCGCTGTTTGGTATCGATCTTCGGCCGTTTTGGCCAATAATTTCATAACCACGTTCGACACCACCTTTGGTAATTCAGGATGTTGTTTCACCGGGGCTTCGGCAGTTTGCGCAACATGACAATACACCCATTCCAACGGGTCGCTTGCCGAAAAAGGTAGTTTTCCGGTAAGCATTTCGTAAAAGCTAATGCCCAGCGAATAAAGGTCACTGCGAAAGTCAACAAACCGATTCATTCTGCCAGTTTGTTCGGGCGACATGTAGGGCAATGAACCCTCGATAAGGTGTAGGTGTGGTTGAGCCTGATTGTTTTCGAACGGAAGCACCGAAGCAATACTGAAATCGATTAGCCGAATCTCATTGGTTTTGGGGTTTATTAGAATGTTAGATGGTTTGATGTCCTTGTGCACAATGCCTTTTTCATGCATTTTGGATACACAACCGGCTATATTGATGGCAATTTTCAAAAACGTATTCAAGGCAATGGGTTTGCCGTTGGCAAAATGGTGAATGTTTTCGCCTTGGTAGTCGGCAAAAACCAGCGCCACCTCATCATGATTGCGTTCCAAGGCAATGGCCGGAATAGCCCAATCAGACTCCAGCTGTTGAGAAATTTCAAACTCCTCTTCCAGCGATTTTACCGCGACTAAATTTTTGGTCGAAACAAGTTTAATGTAAACGGGCAGTCCATCGGAAATTCGCACTGCCTGATAAAAAGCGTAAGCCCCGCCCGTGTCAATCTTTATTGTAACGGTATAATTGCTGGTAAACTTCATTGCTGCGTGCGTTTATTGGGCTTGAATTAAACTGATTTACTTTTCTCTAAATGCATTTTTTCAAATACCCATTTGTTTAAATCGTTGTCCACCAATTTATTGGAACTAAGAAAGTTACCACTAATTTGTAATCAAACGAGCTTTTTCCGGTTTGATGGTTCATCGGGATTACATTCATCAATTGGATAGGCATTAAAGGTAGAAGTTGATTTGTGCCTAAACAATAATATTCGATAAGCCTGCGAGTTATCCGACGGATGGTAAGAAATTGAGCAGGTGCGACATGGAAACGATGCCAATAAATAATAGCCAATTGTGAATCAAAATCCCCACAACAACCGTTAATAATACGTTGCAGAATACGATATGTGTTGCACCGAACGTCTCTGCTTTTGATTGACATCTTCTATCTTTTTTGTTAAATGACCCACGGTCATTTATCCGATTTTATGGTTTATCAGTAGAACAAATGCCCTCGGTTAACGAAGGGAATTTAATTGGAATTGAGTCTGGTATAATTTAACCTAAAACATTACCAATTCTTCATGAAACCACAAACATCCATCCCAAATGTTGAGGAAATCGAAAGGTTATCTCCCTCCGATAAGTTCATTTTTTGGAACGAAGCCATCACTGTTCGAGGTCTTATCTATGATCGCGAGGTTATTTCGGAACATGACATTCAGCAAATTTTTGATTTACCAAAAAAATATGCCTACCCTGAAAAATGTAAACCGGGTTTATCGATTGCCTCGGATGGGGTTTTTACCCTGACCGACAGTGCAGTAAAAATGTTGGCCAAGGATGCGCATCATTATTTTTCAGCCATTTCTGTATCCAGTGAAATGGTTTCGGTTGGTATGTTCTTAAACCATTTAACAGCCAACTATCAATTTCAACTGCCTATTCTTTATTTTAACTCCGAAACGGAAGGGTTGATTTGGCTTCATCGGCAAGTGCCTTTTTCCGAGTAATGGCAAATGCTAAATTGAAAATAATTTCGGTTGAACAGGGCTTTAGGTAGACCATGACAGTCATTATATTCTAATTTTTGGCTTAACTTTGCCCCTGCATAATTGGTTGGCTTGACCTCGGGATTGATTCTTTGATGGCTAGCCATGACCCTAATCCCCGAATTCAACAATGATACTTTCGGAAAAAGACGCCATTTGGAAAGACAATAATAATATTGTTAGAATTAAACTTAATGACGGTTTCGAGTTTAATGAAATTGATGTCCAACGGCATTTTGATTCTTATGCAAAACTTGGGGTTGGAACACACAACAAAGCGCTCTTGCTTGCCGATGCCTCGGTTACTTTTGTGATGACTAAAGAGGCCAGGGATTTATCGGAAAAAATGGCTAAAAACTACTTTACCGCAGCAGCCATTATAAGCAATTCAGTTGCCACACGCCTACTTATAAATTTTCTAAATGCCCTTTACGACTTCGGCATTCAAATCAATATGTTTTCGACCGAAGAACGAGCTACTGAATGGATTTTAAAACAGGGGTAGCGAGGTAAAACAACTAGATTCATCGTGAATTTGGGTCTTAAAAAAATGGAAGCGAAATCAATGTTTTAGTTAGCTTTGAGCCACCACCACAGTACATAACTGTAGCCTTTTTGCTATTTATAACTGAAACATGGATATGTCCGAAAAAATTTTTACTACGAAGGCCACCATTTGGCTTGCTGAAAAAGACATTATTAGAACCTCGGTGCCCAATGGTGTTGTGCTCGAGGAAAAAGATATTCAGGACATTTTTGATGCCTATTCAAAGTTGGGATTTGGCCCTAACAACAAGGGCGGACTACTGGTAGAAGCTGAGGGAGCCTATACTCTATCGAAAGAAGGGCGAGATCTTGGCGAAAAGGGAGCCAAGGAATTCTTTGTGGCGGTTGTTGTCATTAGTCAGTCTGTGGCTATGCGGCTGCTCATTAATTTGTTAAACAACCTATACAACTTTGGTATTCCGCTTAATTTATACCCTACTGAAAAAGCTGCGGTAAACTGGATTAATCGCAAAATTGCTCGCGCCAGAGGTGAAAAACAATCGGGTTAATTTGCTGCTGGGAATTTTCTTTAGGTTATTCGTGTTTGAGAATTGTGACTACAAATAAAAATGACTCCCGGAAAGGAGCCATTTCGTTAAATAATCATCAGTTATTTCACTGTTTCTTATAAATACGATCGAATGTTTTAATGGCAATTTTTCTATACTCGCCTTCAATCTGTTCTCTAATGGCCTCAACCGGAGTTTGAATGCCAACAGGAACTACATAACGCGAATAACTTGGGTCACCCGGGTCACCCGACTCAATTCCTGCATAAGCATTAGATTCCAGTAATTGATTGCCCACAACCTTATACTTTGTAGTAATTGAAACACTGAGTAGATCTGATGTTACCACATAACCACCATCAGAAGATCTGGTAGCCTGCAAGGTAATGAACGCATATCCGTCCTGCAAAAAGGTCAGCTTATCGTCTGCCGAGATCTTGATTGACTGTCCCGAGGTTTCAGCTGAATCTTCCGACAGATAATCTGGCATGTAATCAAATACATAACATGTGTTAATGGGGTCGCTCGGATCAGTATAAGGAGCTGTTTCTGTAAAAAGTGAAATAGCCGAAATGTTGCCCGATCCGGAGTATGCGTAAGTACCGGTCGTAGTTGCAGGAGTAGGTGATGCCTCTACTGGTTTCTCTTCTTTTGTACAAGATGTAAATGTGGCTAGCGACAATGTGCCCAGCGCAAAAAGTAATTTTCTCATGGTTGTTTGTGAATGAGGATTAAATGAAAGTGCGAATATAGGATTTTACTTATTCGAGCACAGGTGGCATGAATATTTTTGAAAACAGAAACAATCCGGTGTTAACCAAGTGTTCCGTTTTCTAAGCCCGATAAGGCTTTCATGGTGAAAATGGTTGGGGCGAGGAGGGGGATTATTTTGATTGCTGTAATCGACTGGTTTTGTTTTGATTGAAAGTGTCGATTTGGCTTTTGTATACATTCTTGTGTACACCATTCGCCAATTTCTAATTACTCGATTCGTTGAAAACTTTTTAAGCTTGCGGCTTCAGTTGTCTTGGATCAATAATTGGTAAAACCGCATTATGCAGGAACGTACCTTTAAAGGTAGAGAACATTACACCACGCGCAGTAGATATGGAAATTGAGTTCAATATCTCATTGATCTGAGTCGGGATCTCAAATTGACCACCCTCATTTACCTTAACCACGTCCGTGAAGTTTAGCATTTCAAAAATGCAACTAACTGATAAGCTACCAAGATTATTTGATACATCATCTCCCTTGATGTTTATGTTGACTAGAACGAAGATCAATTGATTTTCAGCGTCAATTTTGTTTTCAAGGTTAATTTCAAAGTTGAAGTTAGAAACGGAAAAGTTCGGAGTTACTGGTAAATCCAATATTCCTTTCAGCAACTCAATTCCTTTAAGTTGAATAGTTGCCGCAATATTTTCTTTCGGTTGATCTGACATACTATTTTAGGATAAACATGGATATCCCCATACTCTTTTTGAACCTACTTTTGAATCTGCATATGGTGTCGAAACAGGGAATGATTTTTCACTCTTAGAGCTAACTACTAAATGAAAGCGATGAACTATTTGAACCTGTTTAGGTGCAAATAGTTCAGCAATTGTAATGTTTAAGGCAAAAGCAATTTCAGTCAGCGTGTCTATGGTTAGGTTTTGTGTGCCACTTAGCCACTTGGTAATCTCCGAAGGGTTTTTGCCCATTTGGACCGCAAGTTCAGACTTTCCAAGTCCCTTTGCATTAATCAAATCGGCAATTCTTGCCGCCAGTGTCATTTTGTTTTCGATTTGTTGTTTCTCAACTGGCGAGGTCTCATCCATTATTTTTGCCAAAATCGCACTCTTGTGTTTTCTGGCAGTTTTGTTAGTACTCATCGTCAGATTTATTTAGGTTTCCAGTTAATGTTTTGCCATCTGAAGCCCAACTTAGGTCTCCATCCTTAATTCTTATACTTATATCCTTTGATATATTGATCATATAGTTAGTTTCCTGGGATAATTTTGGATCTTCTTGCCAAGCTCGAATATCTTTAGGCTTCAATCCACCGCCACCTAGGATGATGGCCAGCTTTCCATATCGAATACAATAAAGTCGAAGGTTTTTATCCGGATCATCATATAATGCACAAACTCCATCTCCAGGTTTTCCTTCATCTAGCTTAAAGAACTGTTCTCTAGCCCCGAACTTCTTGCCCATTAACTCAATTCGTTGAACTATCGATTTTATCTCCCCAGGATAAGTAGATAAGTTTTCATCAAGGAACTTGTCGAACAGCGTATCCTCCTCTCCTTCAAGGATAACAGAGTAGACCGCAGCTTCATCCCCAGAAAATTCTTCTAATTCAACTATCTCGTAATTCACCTTTGAGTTAAAAAGGGGTGCAAATATAATACCATTTTTTGTTTCATTTTACTTATAAGTGAAATAACGTAAAATTTGCTGTAGTTGTTTCTAAAATCGCAAAAAAATTTCTGCTGGTATTGTTGATCTGCGTCACAAAAGGTTGACCTTAAAAACTGGACAATTTTAAGGCTAGATCAATTTTTAACCTCAAAATCGAAAACGAAAGTTTTCATTTTGAGGCTACTACTCGGCCGCAAAATGGGCTCAACAAAATCGTTGATTTTTGCAACAAATTTGTTGATTTCCGTGACGGAGCCCTTGATATTCGCAACAACGGTGGTGTTGAGTCGTTGATGCTCCGTTGATTTTGGAGGAAATTCTTAATTTAAGTTATTGAAGTAAGGCGGGCTTTGAATAAACTTTACATCCTAGAAGAGTGATTAATTAGAATAAAAAGACTGTTTAGAAAATTAAAACAACTCGCTCTCGGGGTGATTTTCGTTAAAGAGAAATTGATTCGAGTGAGTAAATTCACAATAACTACATTTAATATTATGGCGGAACTTATACTACTCAATATGATTGGAGACCGATTCAGAGCAGCAATCGAAAAATCTTTAAAACATAACTATTTTGACAGTCATGGCTTTCTTGATTATGATTATCACGCAACGTTTGGGAAGAATGTCTTTTTAAAAGGTTCGCCATACTTTTTTAATAAGCCTCTTGAATTCGTACATTGGACATCATTAACCAATTTGGTTTCCATCCTGAACAGTAAAGAATTTCGGCTTTATGATCTTCATAATTCATCAGATCCGAAAGAGTTTATCCACGCAGCTTCTATTCTAGGATATGATCCAAAGGAAGCTGAGTTCAGAAAGGGTTACTTTTTTTCACTTTCTTTTTGTGAGAGGCAAAACCTAAACAATGAGTTTTTATGGGGAACTTATGGCAAGGATTATTCGGGCGCAGCCATAGAATTTGAAATTGTGGGTTCTCCTGAAAATTGGGATAGGCATTTGTTGTCGTCTGTTTATTACAAATTGCCTCAAGAATTCGAGGATTTAAGAGCGGAAACCAAGAGTGTTTGTGATGATTATAAAGATTACCCAATAAGTTTCTCAATTGATCTTGGAAAATTAATTGGTTTCCATAAGGAAGAAGGCTTTGCCGATGAAAAAGAGGTAAGACTAGCTACATATTTTCCTTTTCAATATGATCAAGACTATTTGAAAAACACAAGAACAGAGTTTAGAATTGAGGATAACAGAAATAGGGTGACGCGGTATTTGCCACTCCCACTTTGGATAGATTCAACTTCAGCTTATGTTAAAAGCTTGAACCCAGAATTGGAGCGCACATCAAGCATAGATGACACTTACTTTGAAAGTCATCCCAAAATCATACTTAAGAAAATTCACGTTGGTAAGAATTGTGGAATATCAATACAGGAATGGGGCAATTTTAGATCTAAGTTATTAGAAATGGCTAGGTATAATTTAGGGTATGAGATTGAAATTGATATTAATTTCTATCCATACCCTGTTTGGTAAATTTTGGTGTTTTTTACTTCGACTTAGGCTATATTCGGTTAGAAATTGATTTCTAACCTTAAAATTTCCGATGTTCGGACCTTTAAAATGAATTTTCAGAATGGTTAAAAGAATTTGCTTGTACCTCTGGGTTCCATGTGTAGTCCTCTTAATGGTAGGTCAATCAATATTTAAGGAAGATATTGAGTATGCTTTAGGAGATTCTGAGTTTGGCTACCTTTTAGGGGTAAATGCGCTATTTATTTGCTCTGTCATTTTTATCCTTACATTGCAGATACACCATTATAGCATGTACTTTCTATGTCGCTTCGCTCTTTGCAATTCTGGGTTATAGTGCACTTCCAGAAAATCGATATGAGCGAGCGAAAGAACATTATTTACAATTTGAAAACAAGCAACTGTTAGCAGACGAGAAGGACTCCTTCTATCAGAAAAGAGTTGAATATCTTAAAATTGAACAAACGGCAAGAAAGCTTGAGTTTCAAGCCGAAGAGTTGAGATATTTTGGCCCCAAAGAATATTATTCCTAGGATAGCTGGCAATACCTTCTGTTAGGATCTTCCATTTTGATGTCTTTCGGTTATGGAATTTGTTGGATTTTCGAAAAATCCAAAGAAGAATCTTTATCTCATTAACTCACCCAAAGCGTTAGATAATTCTATGAATATTCTAAAATATGTTCTCCTTGGAATAATAAGTATTGTTGGGATTATTTATCTGGTTGGCCTAAATTATTACATGTATGAATGGCTAACTGGTGTAAAAGAACAAAGAGGTGCTTTTGGTCAATTTCGTTACAATAAGACAAGCCGAACAGTAAATCGTGTAATAGCAATTGTTTTTTTCTTTTTTGAAATTATCGTACTCGCCATCTATGTTATTGCAGCCTTAACTTAACGAAATTACTCTTCCTCAAATCCTAAGCTTCTTCATCTCCTTCGCCTTCGTCACACTCATCAACGTTGCATAGATTCTGATAGCCTTGGGAGAGAGCGGGATTACTTCGTGATCCCGTTTTGGGGAGTACTGCAACAACAATTGAAAGTCACGTTCGCTTTGCTCTCTATTTTTTATTCCCTCTAATTTTTCCTCAAACCTGCGGTTTGGATAAAAATTCTCGGAAATAAAAAGTCCCGCTTGGCTACGCCAGCGGGACTTTTTATTGTTGTTGCGGAGAGAGAGGGATTCGAACGGGTGCGAAAATTATGAGTGTTTTCATGTGTTTCGAGCGGTTCTGAAATTCTTGTTCACCGTATTGTACACCTGCCGAATTAGAGCAGGGAATACCAAATTTTATGATGGGCTACTGGACAAGTGTGGCCAGTACTTGAGCTCGTTCTAAGCCAACATAGGTGCAGAATTCGTCTACACTTACCAGCTGGTGCTCTGCTTTTTGGAGGTGGCCTTTAATTTTAGTGATGAGTTGACGGCCATAACGCTCACTGCGGCCGGTTATCCGTTGGATGTCTTTGGGGTAAATTATCAATCTTGAACTTTCCATAAGTAGGGTTTTAATACACTATGTATGCCTTTGGTATGCTTATGCTATGCTTCATCTATAGGGCGTCTGACACAAAAATACTAAGCAATTTCCAAGAAAAAAAGAGTGCTTTCGGAAGAATGTGTCGTTTGCGGCACGGTGTTTTGGAAGGTGGCTTTGGCGCGACTTAGCTTTGATAAAAAAGACGAATTATGAGCAGATTGATTTTATGGGGGTGGTTATTCCTCTTTGGATTTGAGGCCATCGGACAGGTAAAAGCGCGGGTTGAGCGGGTGATTGATGCGGACACGTATGTGTTACGCATGGAAGGGAAAAGCGTTACCTGCCGATTGGCCAACATTGATGCACCTGAATTGAAACAGGACTTTGGCTGGCAAGCGCAGCAATTTGCCGAAGGCGAATTGTATTTCAATGAATTGACGGTTACGGTGCAGAGCGTTGACCGTTATGGCCGGTCTATTGTGAGCATTAGCACACCAAATGGCGAACTGGATAGTTTGCTGGTGGTGAAGGGTTATGCCTGGCATTATGCCCAATACTCGAACCGGCCGTATTTACAGCAATTGATGGAACAAGCCGTAAGCAATGGAGTTGGACTTTGGGCTTGTGGCAAAGAAAATGTGTGCCCACCTTGGGTTTACCGTGGGTATAACAAACGTAACCGTTACGCATATTGCAGGGGTTGCGGAAATTGAATGTTTAACTATTAAAAACCAAAATTATGGCAAGGCAAAATGGTCTATTGAAAATAGACGGAACGGTTGGAGGAATGACCTTTTACCGTAGTAAGGATGGTAACATGGTTCGTGAAAAGGGCGGTGTTAGCAAAGAACGAATTGCAAATGACCCTGCATTTGCAAGAACCCGTGAAAACGGGGCAGAGTTTGGTACTGCGGGAACCTCTGGGAAATTGATGCGTGACAGCTTGCGCCCGCTGATGTTGAACTCGGCGGATGGACGGGTAACGAGCCGCGTTACTGCGCTGATGGCACAAATGCAGAAACTTGATGTGGTTAGCGTTCGTGGAAAGAGAAATGTGGGTGGCGCCATTGCGGGGGCAAATGCTGCTACAGCAAAAGCGATGTTTAAGAACTTCAATTTTAACAAAGCTGTTGTTCTTGGTGCCGTTTTGTATAAGCCCTATGCGGTAAACACCACCACTGGGGTTATTACCATAGCCAACATTACGCCCATTAATGACATCGCTTTTCCTGCCGGGGCAACGCATGTTAGTTTTTCTGGTGCATTTGGCAACCTCAACTTTGCAACCAGTGTGGTGGATGTAAGGTATACCAACGTGGTGAATATGCAAATAAACTCGGGCTTAACCACGGTAACGCTAACTCCAAGTGCAGCAGCCACAGGAACTGGAGTGAAGTTGTTTTTGCTGAAGGTGGAGTTCTTCCAACTGATTAACGGGGTGCAGTATTCGTTGAAAAACGGAGCGTTTAACGCGTTGGCGATTATTGAGGCTGCTTAAGCCCGAGCCCCACCAACCTCCCCGAGGGGGAGGCTTTGGAGCAAAGTAGAATTATTGTGATTACGAAAACAACCATTTTAATTAATTAAAGCCTATGAAAATCTCAGCAAGGGTGAATGCCCGAACCCCCAAATTTTACCGCACCGTGCGCAATATTGGCCTTGTTTTGGCTGCAGTAGCCGGAGTAATTGCCGCTGCACCGGTGGCTTTGCCAGCAGTTATTGTAAGTGCATCTGGTTATTTGGCTTTGGCGGCCAGCGTAGCGGCAGCCGTGAGCCAAACCACGGTGCTTATTGAGCCAGAAGGCGAAAAGCACTTGATACAAGAGGTAAACGCCCGTTTGCCTTTGGATGCGGCTATTAGTGTTGGCATTAAAGCTAAAACAGCCGGAACACCGGGGCAACTGATAAGCGAAACCATACAGCAAACCCGCGTGCCGGGTTTTGTGCCGCTAAAAGGTATTAACCGCTTAATCTAAAAGTTATGCAACCCGGAACGACAACCATTGGCACCCTTGGCGGAACGCTGCTCACCATTATTGTGAATATGCAAGCCGGTGACCTGATTAAAACCGCCATTCTTGCGTTTGTTGGCGCGGTGGTGAGTTTTGGTGTTTCGGTGGTGTTGAAGCGTGTTTTTAGACCGAAGAAGTAGTTATTGGCTATGGCCGATGGCTAGAAAAGAAAATCCCCGCTGGTGAGAACCGGCGGGGATTTTTTGTTCAACTGTATTGATTAAGAAGTTGCAATATCATGTATCTATTTTAAAAAATCGCGCCACTATAAAAACAGATGTTCCTGTTAAGACAGAGACACAGAATGTAATGAGTCTCTTGAAAGTATCGGGCGAAATGACCCAAGACTTACCTTCATCAAGGTTACCAACGATTAAAATAACGATGGAACATAATAATAGAAAGGAGACCATAATGGGTGGTCCTTTCACAACCCAGCTTGGGATATTTGCCTTTTTGTCAACTGTTTTTTGATCAATTCCATACCATTTAAACATTAAAGTTAATTGGCCAATAAGAACTGGAATAATAATTTCTAGACAATCCATTGCTTCTGATTTACTGATAGGTAGGGCAATGGTCTCGCTACATAAAATCAAATAGCCCCCTAACGAAACAGTGATAGAGAGGAAGTATAAACCAAGCCAATCACGAATTTGAGAGATTTTCATATTTCAATTGCATTTACAAATATTGAGATAGTATTCTAATTGTAATTCTGTGCATACTTCCTTGGTAGATGAATTAACCAGTGCATTAATTCGCTCCTTAAATTTTTTAACATCCTGAATTTCAGGCTCAATGTATGTGCCTTTCATACCCGTCGATTTAGTCATGGAGTGGGTAATGTAAAATTTCACGGCGTGAGTCTGTCCTTCATTTTTAATCTCCCACTTTAAAATGTAAGTTGAAATCTCAAAAAATGGTGCACCAAGAATCAGACTATTCTTATGCTCACGTTGTAACCATAGTTCATTTTCGGGCAAGGCAAAATCTGGATATAGACTAGCACCAAATGGTGGTGATTCTAGCTTCTTAATAATACTTGCTTTTACCTTGTTTGTAAAGGCTTTCATTACTGTTTCCTTATTTGCGCAATCATCAAGTACATAACCTACAAAAGTCGGCCCAATATGTGGTAAGAAAGGCTCTATGTTTGACTGCCCAATGGATGAACCTAAAATGTCATATTGTTTTCGGTCAGTTTCAATCAAAATTGGATCTACCGTGTTTCTTTTTTCAAGCGGGTTGCCTTTACTGTCTATTCGCACCCCAGCAACGAACCAAATTGATTTTATCTTGGCATCCCCAATACTATCTCTCCAATTGCTTGGGAGGTAAATTACCGTATCCTCTATACCTACAAATCTCTCAATGTCAGAAAGTTTACTCGAATTTCTATAAATAAATGTGAAATCGCTATCTGTCGCCTGCGTTAAATAATTCGCTTCAAATTCAAATTCTTTATTCATGAGAAAAATATCTGCGGTGTCTTTTATATCCCGTGACACCGCGTGAGGATTATATAGTCTAGAGTTAAATAAATCAATTGAAGGTTTCCCAGTTACTCTTTTTAAGGTGTATATTAAATCTGGATTCAAACCTCGTTTGTTGCTGAACCCAGCCTCTAACGGTAGGTCCAGAATAATATTCTGAGGTAATTTGATTTTAGCCGCCATTGAGTCCGCAGATTGGGCGTAGAATTTAAATACCCCTAAAGTTGCCAATATTGCTATGAGAGAACCCTTGTTTTTCATAGATAAATAATATCAGTTCAAATTTGATTTAATGCTGGTGAGGTTCCCCCTCATACTTTCCCCTTTGTTAACCATGCCGTGCCAAATGCCATTAAGGCAATGGTTTCACCAATTAAAACTTCATAAGGTGATAAAGCAAAATCTTCGTGTTTAGATTCCCTAATAATCATTAAAACCAGCAAGGCACCAAGAACAAACCAAACAGCACCCCCACAAAAGCGATATATTCTGTCTTTATTCTTAAGGCGATTTAATGACTGTGCACCCATTTTATTGTTTTGGGAATGCTCTTCATATGATTTGGTAAACTTAAATAATGCCATGTGGCCCATAAGAAAAAAAAATCCACCAGCAGAAATCAAGTGAACAACATTTATACAACTGTTATTGTGAGCATTTGCAGCATTTGCATCATTTAAATCGCCGTTAAATTCGGTAGGAACAAAAGCGGTTATTATGGCCAGAATGCCAGCAATGTTTGTTAAAATATTGTCGCTAATTTCCCCGGGTTTAGGTTCATAACCGCGATAAGACCAAAGGAATAATCCAAAGGCACATAATGTACCTGTAAACAGAACATTTGCCTGTGTATAATAATAATGGCTTATTGATGGCTGGAGTTCAAAGAAATTGAAGAGCCAAAGGGTAAATGGTAGCCATATGCCAAGATAACCAAGCGTTTTCCTTAAGAATGTGTGCGAAAGATGAGTTTCTAACTGATCCATGATTAATTATTTAGCTGTTTTTATTATTGTTTTTAAGCAGTCTCCGTTTTTTACTCGCTGTCTTGCCTGGTCAGCAATTTTTAAATCGAATGAAATTTGATAGCCAAGCAGGCTGGGTAAATAATTATAATCCAAATATTCTCAGATTATTTAGGTTATAATATGATGTACAAACCAAAGGACATATTGTAAGCTCTATCCGTTGTCTTTGTGTATTTTACTTTATTTCCTTCATTATTAAAAAAGTTTGTTCTGTATGGTGAAACCGCTAGGTCAAATTGATAAAAACAGCCTACATGGTGAGTCCAATTTGTCGGTCTATATCTTAATTTAAATTGATAAATTGAACATCCTAAGTCCTCAACCCTCCTTTCCAGAAGGTCAGTATTAAATAATTTCTGAACTTCATTTAAAACGATAGGATCTAAATTTCTTAACGTGGTTTCTTCGAAATCAAGCCTATTTTTGTCTACCGACTCAAGTATATTCCATGTTTTCAATTTCATATAACCTAAAGTTAGAGTTACCTCTGGATTGACTGGTAACTTATACTTAAAGCCTAGTCCGATACCGGTTAATAATATTCTATGACGAGTATCAACGGTCGGAATCAAATCGTTTAACCCCCTCCCATTTGAATAAGTTGCAATGGTTTTTATCAGTGATGTACAATCGCTGATTAGATTTGATAACGAATCTTTTCTTCCTGAAAAATCAATAGGGCTAATTTGCTTTATTTCATTTTGGAGTGAGTCTATAAAAGCATTGGATTTATTGATAATTCCCCCAACCAAGTCAACTGGAGCTTCGTAAGAAAATGGTACGGCATAATATTGAATTACGTATTGTAAACTGGCACTAATTTTTTTGTTTCCAATGCATATTTCAGGCGCAAAATGAACTGTATTACTGGGTAGAATTCCTTTTGCTAGACCCTGAATATCATAGTCGATAATAATTTTGGATTTGTCATCTAAGTACCCAATTTCCTTTGCTGTTCTTACCACCTTCATAATAGACGAAAAAGTATGGTTGAATGATGCATTAAATCCAATTTTGAAGTAATGTCTTGAATTAATTGGGCCTTGTAGTAGTGGGATGTTCATAAGGCCACTAATTTTTGCAAGCGAACTATTCGTTTTAAGACCACTCCCGTAAGTGGAATGTGGAGCTAATACCAAATCAACTCCCCTATCTTGAGGATTGGTTCCACCAACAGTAAATTGACCTTTTAATTGATCGGAGGTGGCAACTAGGACCAATAATATTGCTATTGAAATAAGCCGATAGCATTTAGTCATAACTAGGAATTTAGAAGCAATGTTAAATTTTCGGGAATGATTCATACCTACAAAAATTTTGGCCAAAAGAATGTAATTTTTCAAAAAACTGTCGCACCTTAATTAAGCCATGTAGCAACATAATCATGCGGAAAATGTTAAAATACAGGCTCTTTAAAATAAACAAGGGTAAGGCGAACAGTGAAAAAGGATTATTAAAACCACCCTTTTGGGTGGTTTTAACCTAATTATTACCTTAACACCTTATACATCAATACTTTTTTAGCTTGTTTGATAAGTTTGATTTGCTGGTGGATGTTGGCGGCATGTTGTTCTAATGCTTGCAGCATAGACAGGCTAAGATCGAAAAGGGATAGGTTGGCCAGTACTTTTTCCTGGGCTAATTCCAGTACTTGTTTTACATCATCGATGCGGATAAATGGAATTACCGAACCGGTAATGAATGGGTTGAAAAACTGCCCCTGCCAAAGACCGTAAAGCAGCCAATAGTTTTGCTGCTGCTCTTCTTCGGTTTTGGCAGCCAATACAAAGCAATTTGGGCAGGGTTGCCACATGGGTTTTCCGGCATTGTTTCCTTTTGAAAGGATAAATACATCAAACTGTCCGGCTGGTTTTGTTGGGTTGTAAGTGGTTAATCGCATGGGTTGAGGTTTTTGGGTTTCTACTTGGGCCAATTCCCGCTTAAAAGCAGGCATTGCCCTTTTGGTAGGCACCAAACATGCGCGGGGGAAGAGAAAGGCAAGGTTTTCTTAAGAAAATACTACCCGTAGGTGTGGAGATTTTTTAAGAAACCCGCAGGGCTTGACCTTGCCTGCGCGAGGGGAAGCATAACTTGGCCTAACAAAAGGGCAAGCCGTGTACAGAGTTACGCTTCGCGTTTGATTACACAGATTAAAGGATTACAATGATTGCTTGCTGTTAGTCATTAGCTTTTGGCCGTTAGCCTTAGGTATGTTCAACCTCTGTTTTTTAGGTATTCTGTGAACTTTTAAGTTACCGCCAAGTTTTTTAGTTGGATGAGTGGGAAGGAAGGTAAAACAGCCTTGAGCCGTGGGGAGGGAATGGAACGTAGTGGAATTGCGAGCCGGAGGACGGATGAGGGAGGCACGACCGAAGTAGACCTGCGAGTTGTGCTGCGGGGTGAAGGCACAAAGGTTTTTTTTCTTCAAAAAAAACCGGTGCCACAACCCTGTGTGGAGCGAGGATGATGCCGGGCTTGCCCCCTAATTGTAAAGGGGGCTTAGCCCGGCACACCGCAGCGGAACACACAAGGGCTGGCGGGGTTTTTGGTAGTTTTCACGGACAAAAACCATGACAGCCCGCAGCCGCAGCACTACGCCGGCGAGCCTAAAACGGCAGACGCTGGACCTTGGGTGGCTGAACTGAAACGAATGAAGGGATAGCCAGCGCAGCGGCTACCTGAAATGAGTAAAGGAAGCTACCCGAGGGACAGAGCCGGCTGCCACTGAGGAACTGACGCAGCCTTGCAAGGGGCATGACAGCCTTTGTAAAACCCGTTTGGGCTGTGTGGCTGTGTGCAACACTGCCATACAGGGCTGGCATGACCCCTTGCGGCAAGGAAGGACGAAGACCGCTTTACCGTGCGGTGGGATATTTTAAGTGGATGATTTTGAAGTAAAAACTTTGAGGGTATAACGGTTTGCGGAATTGGGATAGGTAGGTATAAATATGGAATTTCGGTGTTGCCCCGTTTAAAATGGTTTCTGGCCTCCATTAATGCCCTAGTGTGGTGCAGTAATTTACACCCTATGTTCTTTTTGCCTTTAGTTTGAAGTGAGCGTGATTTTACAAAAAAAAACGGACTTTGGAACACGAATCCCTGCCTTTTGAGTAGGTTCTGTTAACGGTTCGGGATTTATTCAGGAGTTTGTTAGAATATATTTATTGTTTGTGCTGTGGGTTTTTCTCCATGGTTTACCCAATTGTCAAAAATTATATACTTCAATGCTTCTTCAATTACAAATAGTTTTTCACCTGACTGTTTTGTTGGGACTTTTTTTATAAAAGGATAAAGTGATAGATATTCCGAGCCAACATATGATTTTGGAGCAGAATCACTTTTAGACACAGGTATAATTGCACATTTATTTGTGTTTCCATCAACATATCCTAATTCCCACGGCATCCATTTTGAAACAGCGGCATTAGTTGAAATTGCAAGTAATAATGATTTAGAAGTTTTCAATCTATTTTGAATTAATTTTGCCGACTCTTTTGTAACATTTGTTCTATCTAAATCCGGGTCAATAATCCAATCAACATAAACAGAATAACCTTGGTTTGTTAATTCAATATAAAGACCTTCCACTTCTTCCTTATCAAGAAAACTATGAGAAAGAAATATATCAAAACCCTTATGAGTCTTTTTACTTTCATTTAGAATTTGACTACTGAAAAGCACGGTTTTCTTTTGCGAAAGGTTTTTCAGATAATTACTTGTATATATTGCCATTATTTCAATCCTTTAAAGTGTTTTACCCAACTGCGAATAATTTCTTCTAGTTCTGGAGATATTTTTTTTTGTAATTTCTTTAATTCAAATTCAAACACGAAGGAATCACTTATCTGTGGGTCCAATATTCCTTCACCATAGACTTTGGCCTCTTTTAATATTAATATGGGTAAACCAGCTTGATAAGCCATTCCCGCTTCTATTTGAATCCAAGGGGATGAACTATATTTATGAATTAATTCTTTAGAACCTTTTGAAAACTCCTTTTCATAACCAATAAAACTATGATGTCTTTCTAATCCAATTACTATTGCAGCAACACAAGTATCCATTATTTTTTTAATCGGTTTTAAAGGACTTATAAAACTCCAATTATTCTTCCCCAAATTTGTTGGGTTTAATCCGTGATTTTTTAATTCAAGTTCAATAAGAGAAAGGAAGGCCTTCTGCTCTTTGTTGTAAGGAGTTGGATGTGATATAAAAACGTTAATTATTTTTTTCATATTGATTAAACTAACAAGCCACTAACTTCAAAAGTGGGTTCTTGATTAATTAGAGCATCTTCAAAACTTCTGATTTGGGCTTCTTCTAATTTTAGAATTGTTGGTTTGATATTCTCATGACGATCAATAGCATCTTGAAACTTTAATTTTGTGAGTTCTTCAATTAGTGAAACAGGAACTTGATAATTTTCATCCTCTTTAAATTCAAGAAATGGTTTGAGTGATGATTTCTTCTCAACTATGTCAAAATCTCGAAAACCAATCTCGTTAATCAAATCATCCTTTCTCAAGGGATTAATTTGCCCCATCAAAAAGCCCGCTCTATAAAGTTTACTATCGTCCTTTAAATAATAAATTACTTTCCAAAATAAGATTGGGATTTTAAATATTGAACCGTCTTGGAGTCTTACTTTAAATTCAGGATCTAATTTATCCAATACAGGGCCAGTAAAAACTGAAACTTTTGCAGGTTCAGGGACTCTGCCTTTTATAATAACTGCATTTTCTAAATATTTCCAAGGTCCATTATTTAAAGAATCATGTTGAGGCGCAGCATTAGGATAAAAAAATGTACTTAGTGCAGCTTTTTGGGCAACCTCTTCATCTCCATTCAAATCCCATTGAACATCTTCTCTTTTGGTCATGTGACCTTTTTCAATTGTTGCTGCTTTAATTGTATTAAATTGTTTATAATCATTTGAAGTTAGTTGCTCGTATTCATCAATCCTATCATCTTTTTTAAAGCTACCAGATCTGTCAACTTTCTCAAATTTTATTCTATAAATATTACTTGCACTAATAATAGGAACCCTTCTGCTCTTACTTTGGACTACACTATAATAGATATAATCTAATTCATGTTTCGTGGTTTCTTTATTTATCGCAATATCATTAATATATTCTTCGTAATCAGGTATTCCGACTACAAAGCTCTCTCCCAAAAAAAGATCATTATATCCTTCCATATTTTTATATTTTTCCTTCACGAACCAATCTCCAGTAATGATGACCTAAGGCCGTAAGCTGGCATGTTTTTGATTTCATTGCTGCGTCATACATATGGTCTTCCCCAACAGGAATTATTAACCCTACATTCCGTAATTTTTGAAGATCCTTAAAAATTAATATGTTTTCTTGATTAGCATAAGGCTCAATTACATTGTGCGGAATCTCATTTGTGTTCGTATCTTCAAATGAAGGATTTAATTGAAAGTTATCTGCTGAAGAATGAAAATATGTGGTTAACTTTCTAAGAGTATTAAGAGGAACTTGTGGAATAATACTTCTTATTTCAACAAACTCAGTAACATTTGTTTTAAAAACTGGTCTTTGCTCATGAGCACCTAAGGCTTGATCAATATAAGCATATAATCCTCCTGGAGAAATGTGACCTCTAATATCTGCAGCGCCACCCTTTAATCCTTCAATTAAAAGATTTGTAAAAACTCCATGACCATTAATCTCCTTCGCGGGTTCATTTTCTCTAGAAGATGTAAGTATGGTAGTTCCTGTTTTTATCTCTATAACACTGCCATTTTCAGTAGCTGTTCCAAAATATCCTGATTTACAACAATCGAGAATTATAACTTTGTTTCTTATTTTGGAGCGATTCGCCAAATTTAGTATGTCGTGCATAGCTATTCCTTCGTCATAATGTTTATGATCTGGTGTTACTATAAAACCTCCTAACTCATTAACATAACCATGTCCGGCAAAATATAATAGCCCTATATCAGCACTAAGATTAAAGAAATTAGAAATTTCAGACAATAATTCCGACTTTGTTCCAATATCTTCGATGGGTTTTACTTCAAAATTAGTAGTATCATTTCCATTAACTTTTAGCAGCTCTGAAATAATTATAGCGTCATTAAGAGCTCCTTTTAATGGAGCGGTTGGATAATTATTTATTCCAATTATTAATGCTTTTTTCATACTATTTATTTTTATCCTCGGTCATACATTGGTCAATTGCATTTGCAATTCCTTCCCAATTCCAATTTATTGTTCTATTTCTTTGTAATCCTGCAGGCAAATTTGAAGTTGTGCTGGCGCCATCAACATAAACACCAAAGACCGGCACATTATGTTCCTTTGCAAATGAAATTTCTTTTGCTACGCCAGTAGCGGTGGACATACTCTTGCCAACAAGTACAATTAACAGATTACATTTGTTAATTTTTCCGCGAATTAACTCTTCCCATTCTTTTTGGGGTAGATGTGCTTTAGAACTCCAATCTTCTATGTTAAAAGGTGTTTTGGAATTTTTTGATTGACCAACAAAATAAAGTTTTTGACCGCTATTATTGTCAAAATCAAAACTGATAAATGCTCTTGGATTTGCCATATTTTATAATTGATTAATGAATTTTTCTAGATTGTCCCAACTTAACAAAATCACTCTTTTACCTTGTAATTCTGATGGAATTGCGCCTTTGTCATTTTTCTTTATGTGCAAACCGATAATTCTCACGCCTTCTTCTCTTGCACATGTCATACCCACCTTGCACCACCCACTTTGTGAGTGTTTTTACTTATCAGAGAAATAACTCCGTCACATCTTTTAATTTTTGTTCTGTATCTGTATTTCCATTCATTTTTGTGCCACTCTTTTTTTTACTGACATATCAATAAAGTCGAAAGGTGAATGTTTTTTTCTAGCTTGGTCAACTAGATGATCCCGATACTCAATGTCCTCAAAGGCAAAGCTGATAAAGACGTTTTTTTGTGAATTCTTTTTATTTTCTTCAGTTCCAAATATCCAGTCTAATAGTCCCATTTATTTTGTCTTGTCATTTATAGTTTGCGGGTCATTGCATGACCGCTGCTCGATTACCACCTGCCAGCATGCCTACAGCGGTTTTGGGTTGGTTAAAATTAAATAACAAATTAATTGTCTTTTAGAATTTAAGGACTACATGCTATTTGGATGTGTCAAAGTTAGTGGTGAACTTGGGTTTTGGAAACACCCCGAAAGGGTTGTTTTTGACACCACGAAAAAAGGTGGTTTAGATATTGTTGGAAAGAAAAAATTGTTACTTTCGGTTTATCTGAAAACAATGATTTGAGGGAATCATTGAGGGGGATAAGAAGCCTTGGACTCATTCCAAGGCTTCTTATTTTAATGTATAGTAGTAAAATGAGGAATTTATTACTTGGATTGGACTTTCAAAAATCCTAGATAGTTTAGAATGCGAGATAAAAATGTGAAGTAGAAATGGTTTCTTCATCAAAGAAGAAATAGAACTGTAGTCGCACATTATTTCCAGGGCAGTTTTTGGTGAAATTTTTCAATAATAGTTTAAATCGCTTTGGTAGGTTGGCGGGAAAAATTAAAGGTTCAGGAAATTCAAGGGTGTTAATTGGTTTTTTAAAATCAATCTCAAATTTTAAAGTGCCTGAAGAATGTAAGAATTGATTGGGTGGTATTCCCCGCAATTTTGTCCAGATTTCATCAATACGAATTTCGATTTTAGTCAGTAATTGTAAATCTGGACTGCTATTTTTAAAGTGGATGTCAAAAATTGGATCGCTGGATAGTTGGGGTGATGTATTTACTTGATAAAAGCCATTTATTTGATGTTTGGAGGGCAGCCATGCCGAGCTTGTTCCATCAATTGATGCTTTTGAAAGTTTGAGCGTTCCAACCCCTGAAGAAAACAGCTCAGGGAAGTAATGTTTACCAATTACTGGATGTTTTAATGCAAGTGCAACAATTTTTGAATGACCCCAATGGGTGAGCTTAAAATTCACCAAATTATCTGAGCTCTTTTTGCTAGCGAGATATTTGTCTTTCAATCCTTCAAACCAAAGCATCTGTTCTTTTAAAAAGTCTTCAGGAGTAATAATAATTAGCTCTTGAATTAAAGCATTTGTTGCCAAGGACTTCTCTATGGCTATAGCAATCTCTCTTTTTTGATTTTGCGAAATGTTATTGGGGTAAAACTTGAAGTGAAAACCAACCATAATCTGGCTTTCTCTGGAAATAAAAGCGTCTAATTTTTTGTAATCACCTGATGCATCGGACGATGCTGTAAGGTTAATAAACTCAGCCAGTAGCAGTTGTTTAATGAAACGGGCAAATTCATTCCCTCCTTCTGATCCTTTATGAATACGCTGAAATAAAGTTGAAACATTAGGGATTGACACAATACCGGGATAGTAATTACTTAATGTTATTTATAAGGGTGCCGAAGTTGGATTTAATAATTTCGTTAACCTGTTTTGGCGTTTTATGCCATATTGTTGCCAAATACAACTCAACACTTTTAATATCCAAAGGGGTTATTTGTCTGCCTTCATATTCAATGTATGGCCCATCACTTTCGGTTAAAATTCGGTTTTCAGGTATTTGGTTAATAATTTTTTGACCATTTGGAGATGTAGTCATTGCCGGGTTTATTGAAAAGTAATATCCAGCCTCCACAATGCTTTTTATCAGAGAAAGAGAACCTGAATACCAATGAAAAATGGCGTTATCTACTCGATTAGAGATTAAAAATGCCAAAACCTCTTTTTCAGCTCGCCTTGAGTGCAGACTTAATATTTTCTTTTTACCTGACAAGCTACTCAGTATCTTTTTAAAAGACTGTATTTGAATATCTTTTGTAGAGTATCCTTCTTTAGAAAAATCTAAACCCACTTCACCTATGTAAGAGGTTTTTGAGAGATTGCGAAAAAAAATAGGAAATTCCTTTCCGTGCTGTTCTGCAAATAGAGGATGCATTCCCAACGCTAAACGGATTTTTGAATAGGGTAATATATGCTGATACCCCATTTCAAAATGACTTGGAAGATTAGTTACTGCTATAACAGTTACATTGTTGTTCGCACATTCTTTTAGAATCGTATGGGGATTGTTATATAGGTCAATATGGCAATGTGTATCAATAATCATCTTATCCTTAACTCGGATTTTACAAACCTATTTCCTTTATCTATAAACAACTTTAGAACTTCTTCTCTTGATCTCAAAACCATTGTTGCATATTCTGTGAGAGTATTAATGTCAATATTTCCATTCACCAATAAATCCCTTTCCATTCTTTCCAAAGGAATACTTTTTTTTAAGTAACTAAATAATGCTGGCAAATCATTGTTCCCTAGAGATGTAACTTTTGTGATAAAATTGCCGTAGTGAGTTTCATTATCTAAATTTGCTTTATTCAATGCTGCTCGTCTGTATATGCAAGGCATACATCTTCCGCAATTGTGTATTTCACTAGGATTGTCAAAATGGAATTGTCTTCTACCCCTTTTTCCACAGGAAACGGAGTCAAGAAAGATGCGTTGTAAAAGTACTTGGTTAGTACATTCAACAAACATTTCGCCTTTCGTTTTAAATGTATAAGGGTTATGTATTCTTATGGCTAAACCCAAATCTGTAAGTAGTTCTTGCGTTTTCTTTAAAACATATGGGTGGGTTGTTCTCGTACTCAAAGAGCTGACCCTTGATGGTGTTAAAGGATAGTTGATTGAAATTGTTCCATTCTCAGGAATTACTAATTCATCAATCGGGGATAAATAACAACCTAGACCGATGAAAAATAAGGATCGACTTCTGTAATTGTTTTCTATGGTTATGCGGTTGCCATTGGTATCTTTTCGCGATAGTGCTAATTTTGATTGGACCCAATAGACCTGATTCGGATATTGAGCTATTAAGTGGCTTAATAGCTTTGTCTGGTCACCATTTGGGCCAGGTGATTTTGAATCAAAATGAGATACTAAAAGGATTCTTTCATTCCCGCTTAGCTTTTCTAACTCATCAATAACACCAATTAAAGAATCTAATCCGCCTGAAAATAAACTGGCTGATTTTATTGAATCCAATTCATAAGTTGGTGGAGTTTTTCTTCTTCTTGATAAGGGGCGAGGATAATAAAATGAATCTTGTACATTTTGACTAAAACTAACAACCCAATTATCGCCTGTTAAAAAATCTAATATTTGCTTTAATTTATATTCTTTGCCAGTCCAAGCTACAATGTTACTCACTGGGAACTCTACTTCTATATCTCTATACCAACCGTCATTTGAATAAATTGCCCTGCTGAGGAGATTATCAACGCCATAAACTATCGCAGATATAAGGAAGAAATCAAATTTTGTAGACGCAAAATCAGTAGTAAAATCAAAAACTCTTTCATAGCCCAAAAAAGACAACGGTACTTTTCTTTCCACTCCATTATCTGTATAGCAAAGCTGCAAATCTGCAAATCTGCCATAACCTGCGTTATCAATAACTACGTTTACTCTCATAACTATGCAAATACGGTTAATATATCTTGTTGTATGTTTTTTAAATGCATGTCTGCTTCGGCAGAACTCCAATCTACATTCTGTAGTGGATTATTTTTATGCATATCAGCAACTCTTTGAAGTATGTAGTTTTTTATTTGATTGAAAAGGGTATTACAATCATTTTCGTTCTTGTTCTTAATCAAATTTTCATAGAACCATTTTGACAATAGTTCGTTTATATAATATCCGAAGTACTTAATTATGATGTCATCCAGCGAATTAGCTGTAAAGGTATTTTGCAATAAACCCTGCACTTCTTCAATGGTTTCAGCTTGTCCAATTAATTCTTCTAATAATTTTCGTGTTGCTTCTTTTGCTGCATTATCATCAATCGATATCGCGCTGCCTGAACAATACTCAATCAAATGATTGATAACCTCCCCGATAGTTTTATTATTAATATCCGTTAATCCTGTAGATTCAAGGGTTTCCTTAATGTTATTACCAGAATTGATAAATTCCGCAAAGAAGCCTCCAATTTTCTTAGCAGTTCTGATACTACTTCTACCACCTATTTTTGAACCACCACGTCCACCAATTGTTGCTCCACCCAATGTTGAAACAAAATGCCCCATAATATTATGTAACTTCTGTTCTGGAAGAACAGAAGAATCGCAATTTGAGGTCAGAGAAGCACTTAGCGCACCCCAATTCGGAACCATTGAGTGTTTTACATCAGAAAATGATTTAGATGTTCCCATTTTATTTTTTTAAATTAAACGCTTTGCTTGCTTTGGATTTCCCATCTTTGAAATAACCTGTCAAAAATTCCCCAATCTCAGGTTCTGATTTAAAATCTGCGAGTCTTGTAGCAACCGCAGGCTCAACATCAGACACACTGATTAATTTAAGAGCCTCCACATAATGATATCCTGTATTTTCAAATTTGTCCGCTACCATTGCATTGAAAATATCATACAACCGCTTTTGCTGTGGATTCCTTTTTAAATTTGAAGATAGAAGATTGAAAAACGCATCCTTTTCAATATCACTAAATGGCTGAAATTTTTCAGAAAGTAGAGATTTTGTTACCGTTGCGGTCATATTATCAGGCAATAACTCATTAAACAACGCTCTGACTAATGGCGGAATCATACTGGTGGCCGTGATTGAGTTTTCTAATTTATCACGAGCAATCCAATAATAGTCTCGTAAGTCAACACCCGATAATAAAGGCTCTATTTGAAACCATTTTATTATTTTCGGTTTACTCCATTCTTTGAAATCAGAATCTTTTATTTCTGAAATCACATCATCAATTCCTTTCTCTTTGCATATTGCTTCAATCTCAGTTATTTCTTTTGGAATCCCGTCCTGGACCATTTGCCACTCAAATAACTTCTTGAATAACTTGGGTTCAGAATATTCAAGTATCATCATTTTTGCAAGAACGGCATCATTAAAACTTTGTAACGATGCGACTGCTGCAAGCCTCTTTCTGATAGTATAAGTATTTAGAAACCGCTTAATCTGTCGGGGATTACCATACAAACTATTTGTGATTAAGGGTACTAATGAGGGAATCGTAATTACATTGTCTTTAACTTTCCCAAATTCCTCGGTTTCTAAAATCTTCTCAAAGTTCGATAGGCCAAATGCAGAATATTTATTTTTTTCTCGGTATTTACTGAACTCGTCAAGTACTTTTTTGAATTTCACATCACCCACTTCTTTTTTACAAATAAGCATTGATATGTATGTTTCAACTTCAGATTCTGAAAGTCTTGGTAGTGCATATGGGAGCTGAATTAATTTTTCCAAGTAATCAATAACAATTCTATTATTATCTTCTTCTATCTCTTTATTGTTTTTATACTTGTGCTCAATAGCATATTTTACAATTCGAGGATCGGCACCGATAATGAATGCAGTTTTTGGAACATTCAGAAAAAGTTTAATTGCCTCAAGGTTCTCAATAATTCTTTCGGGACTACATCTATCTAGGTCATCAATAATGACAACCAATCTTTTAAAATTTGTAGCTTCTAAAAGCACGGAGAAGTCCTTCCTAAATTCAACAACAGCATTCACTGCATTTTTACTTTCTGCCTCACCCTGTTTAACGAATGTTTTGTAAAGCTCTTTACCTTCATCCGATTGTAGTTTTTCGATTATTTTCTCGGGATTATCACCCCACTCAGATACTTTTTGAACAGCCAGTGGGATTAAACTTAGCCCACCTGTAAAATATGCAGAAACCGCTGGTAATGCTACATTCTTAAGAGTCATTCCTGCTCCACGCATCCAATCAATTGATTTCCATAATTTCTTTGATTTCTCTTTGATTGTATCTTTTAAAGCAGCAGAAATTTTTTTGTTATCCTCTAATTCTTTAATTATCGAATTGAGCAGTGCTGCTTTAGCATCATCATATCCTTCAAAGGTCCAGCTATTAAAATAGATACAAAGGGAATCCTTATCCTCATCTTTATCAAATTCTTCCTTTACTATTTGTAAGACACTAGATTTCCCACTTCCCCAATCGCCAAAGACACCTATTGTAATTGGTAAAATGGTTTCATCGTTGATGATATTGATTAATAAATCCGCATGTACTTTAAAACCCAAAAGGTCTTCTGACGTTTCATTATCTGCCCACATTTTTTGTCCGTTATTTTTTACTAACTTACTTAAAAACAATCACCTCGCATTTCCTGATGCGGTTGGTGAATATGAGTCCTTGGGCTTGGGGGTATTGGGTAATGACAAGCTCCGTCATTTTTTCGAGTTGGCTGCGGAAATTGGCGTTTTCTTGTGTTTTTAGAAAGATGTTTTCTAACACTTTCCCGAATTTTTCTTTACCAATGCCAAGGGAGTTTATCATATCGGCTGGATTTTCGCCCTCAATAGTCCCCAGGACGGTATAGCCTTTTGAATTGAGCGGTTCGCTTTCTACAAATATGTAGAGGCCGTTTATTTTCTTAACCTGTGCCTCTTCTGGTTTATAGGTTGGTGGTATGCTGTCGATTATGAATACGGTATCAACTCGCGTAGGGGCAATAACAGCTGTACCGGATGTTGATACTGGTTTTTCGTCGTTTATGGCAGGCAACGAGGCATACATAATTAGGCCACCAAGCAAAATGGCCAGTAAGGCAATGATGTAGCGATTGTTATTTGAACTTGAAGATTGGCGCGTGTAATTTGTTTTTGCCATGTTTTGCGTTGTTTGGCCACATTCGGGGCATTTCTGTTTTCTTGTACTCATTTGAGTACCACAGTGCTGGCACTCTTTTGTGTTTTCTATCTGTCGAGGGTTATTGCAATTGGGGCAGACTTTTGCAGCTGCACTCATGGGGTGTTGGCATGCCGTACAATTCACCAAACCCATCGTTAATAGCAAATTTTACAGGGTCGGTAACCGCTGGAACGGGCTTGCGATTCGGAAACGGAGGATATTGATGCTTTGCAACGGTTTAAGCCATGACATTCGTGGCTGTGATAAGCATAAGCACTTTGGCTGTTGCAAATGAGCACCTTGGACTCGTTTTTGTTCTTGGCAGTTGAGGTTGCCTGCGAATCGGAAAGGTATTTTGTGGCAACATAGCCCGTTATTCCTTCAATGGAAACCAATGCCCAATCCCCTACAAATTCAATTACCTCAACTTCTTGGCCTTTGGTGAGTTTTTGAACTACTTGGGAATTGGTATTGGCCGATTCGCGGAGGTTGAGGGTTGGTGCATTTACAAACTTGGTACTACTTTGCGCTGATAATATCACCGTAAAAAAGGTGAGCAGTATGCCAATAAATATTCTCATGGTCTTAGGAGGTTGGTTCGGTTATTTGCAAATCCAGTAATCTACACCTCCGTGATGGGAACATGCGCCAGAACCGGTAGCTGTTGAGCTGGAGCCATCTTTACATCGGGCACCTGCTCGCTTACTCTCATCATTCTGACAGTCGTTTGAATTGTAAGTTGTGTCAACTGGCGATTCGTAACTTGTTGGTGTTGTTGAACTGTAATCGATTTGTTTTTCGCAGGCAATGAGTGCAATACCAATGGTGATTGCCAGAATGATTTTTGAAAATATTTCTTCATGCCGTAACGCAGTATTTTGGATGCGCCAAAGCTAAAGGTTGCTAGATGTAAAGGAAATAGCCCAAAATCCCCATTTTACGCACCCCCTAAAAGGGTGGTTTAGCGTTTGTCTGGGGTGGAGGAATTGAACGAAAGTAGGTTGACCATTTCGCGGAGGCGACTGCGTACGCGGGTGCCATAGTGGTTTTCGATTTCGGAGGCGCTGAGGTTGGTGGTAAGGTGGGTTAGGATGCCATGGGCAACAAATTGGTCGTAACGGCTTAGTAGGATTTCGGCCATGATGTTGCAGCTGTTGCCGTAAAATTTGAGGGCATGCTCGGTGCCTAAATCGTCAAAACAGGTTGTTTGCGTTGGGAAGGGCGGTAGCCCGGCATATTTTTGGATTATTTGGTAACCGGTTTGGCTGAATTCGTAACTGATTTCCCGGCAAGATTTGAGATTATGCCTTTGGTGCTGGTAGCAGAAGTAGCGCATGAGGGTCATTAGGCTTGTTTTTCCGGTGCCAACGGGACCGGTGAGCATGATTCCTTTGTTTAATTGTATTTCGTGCTTGTCGCAGCTTTCGGCATCTTGAATGAAGTAGAGTAATAGCTTGCGGATGAGTGGAACATCTTGCCGGTGGATTTTGAAGTTTTCGCCAAAATGTGATTTACCGGCAGTATCTAACCAACGGAGGCAGTTAACCAGGTTGAATACCCGAACCCCATCTTGCAACTCGAAGGTTTCAGAGAGGCTCGGAATAGTTTTTATTTGCGGATTCGGTGTATTCATGTTGACCATTGTTTTCTGCATTACCAGTTTTGGTAATGGTGGTTTTGAAATTTTGACTTTTGTGCAGCCAGCTAATGGCTGCTGCCTGCCAATCGACAATTGGTGTTTTTCCGGCTTGTAACCAGCCGTTGGCCTGATAGTGGTTGTAAAACTTTTCGGCCTCGGCCGGATAATTTTTTTCTTTAAAAAATTGCTCTATTTCAAAAAATGTGCGTGCGGGTGTTCCTTTTTCCTGTTTAGTAGTGTTTATATTATATAATAAGGTAGGATTGCGTTCAGCATTACTTTCTGCATTGTCAAAACTGTACAGGTGAATCTTTGTTCCAATGGTTGGATTGAATGAGGTTTGGTATTGCCAATATTCCCAAGTATGCAATTGTTTCATGCAGCGGATGTAGGTGCTTACAGAACCGATCTTGGCCAGCCACATTACTTCTTCGCGGTGAATGGATAAGGGGTTTTGGAAGCGGTGGGTATTCCAGAGTTGAAATACGGCCATGTAGAGGCTGATGTGGTGAGGCGTAATTTCGGGGCTTGCCGATAGTTTTTTCCAAACGGCATTGAGGTGGCGGATGTAGTTCATGTACTTTCATGCTTGCCTCAGTTGCGTTTATTGCCTTCTAAAACACGCTGGATGTCTTCGTAGCTGTAAAAAATAATGCCGCCAATTTTGGTGTAGCGCAGCGTGCCATTAATGCGGAGGTTTTGCAAGGTACCGGGTGAGATGTTGAGTAATTTTCTTACCTCGGGACTTTTGAGCCATTGTTTTTGCTCGGACTGTTTTGATGCAAAAAGCTGTTTTAGTTCTGAAAACAGCTCGTTTCTAAATTGGGTTAGGTCTTCTTTTGTTACGATTTCGATTGCCATGACTTTAATTGTTTAGTTATGGCACAAATCTGTTGTACTTGGGTAAGATTAACTCCCAAGGTGGGGACACCTTGGGAGAAAAAAGCCACATCCGGCCTTTGGCCTGCCTTCTCCAAAGGAGAAGGCACTGGCGGAAAGTGCTTGGCCTCATCCGGCCTTTGGCCCCCCTTCTCCAAAGGAGAAGGTACTGGCGGAAAGTATATTATAAGGCTAGTTCGTCATCTACTTTGTTGAGTAGGGATTGACGGAGTAGGTCGAGGAATTTGGTGGGTTGATTTCGGCGTTTTATTTCAATAAAGGCATGGTAGTAATCGCCAAGGTCGATGTCGAAGGTTGATTCGAAGAATTCGGACAATTCTTTGATATCGGCTTTGCCTTTGTTGATGCTCCCTGCTTGGTGGAGCGAATAAATGAGCTCGATTAAACCCACCTTGGTATCGGTCCAGGAGAATTTGCTTTTTTGTTTTTGTGGCAAATTATTTGGGTTGGTTTCCGGTTGATCTAAAGCCGATAATTCGCTTTGCAGGTATTGGGCGAATTTATCGTTGGCAATAATTTGAGCAGCCATGTTGTCGTGCGATGTATTGAAGGAGCTGTCGAGGCGATGGTAGTTTGGGTCGAGGTTTAGCCGGTTACTGGTTTGGCCTCTTAAAAAATATTGCTCATCTAAGTGGGTGCAGTTGCCCCGCATGTATTGGTAGAACCGGATGTATTTTTTCATGAACTTGTTTAAAATCCGTAGGTGTTTTTCGAGGTATTTCCGCTGGATTTTTCCGGAACCCAGTGGTCGTTTACTTTCGAGTGTGTAAAGCAATACTTGATACTGAAGCTGTGCCAGCACCTTTGGTTTGGTTACTTTGAAAAACTGGATTTCTTCTTGCTTGGTTTGGAAATTGGTTTTAACTACCAATTCACGTAGGTTTTGAAGGGCTTGTTCACAATGTAGTATGGCAGCTTCGGTGCGGTTTATTGGGTGTGTTACTTGATTGGTAAGAAATTGTAGCTGGGTTTCAAGGTCTGTTAGGATCTGTTCGATGAGGGCTTTCATAGGTTAATGTAAAGGAGATTTGTAGCAACATGGTTTGTGCTGGTTGAGGTTAAATTTGGCTGAGGGCATTAGGAACCACTTTAGGTTGAAGTGGTTTTAAGGGGAAGATTGTATGGCTTATGTTGCGCAAACCAAGCATGAGCGCCCCGGCCAATTGTTGGCTTTGTGGGGATTGTTTTGGCAAACTGCATCGATTTCGGAATGCGGCCGTGCAAGGCCATTTTTGCTGGTGTTTCTGTTTCTCATTTGAAGTAAAGTTTAGGTAAATCAAATGAAACAAGCAGGAAGCACATTGTAAATAGCCCTTTTAGGGGGTTTTTAAGGCAGGGAATTTGGGGGGTGAATGGCTGAAAAGGCTGTTAGCAGTGAATTAGGTGACTGATTTTGAGTTCTCTTGGAGGAATTCTTCAACGCTGAGGCGATGTTCAACGATTTCATAGTAGCTGCCTCGATAGCGTAGAAAATAGAAAAGCAAGTGGTCTTTATCCAACAACCACATTACGAAAAGGAATAGGCTAAATTTTGCTATTAAAACCAAGTTGAATAAACCCAACTCGATATTCCGGAAGATATATTTAAAATTGTGGAATACACCAACTGTTTCATGCGTGTTCCTGATGTAGTGGGAAATGTATTGGTCATCGGCAAAAACCCCGAATAGTGGAATGAGGATTGCATAAAAGAATAAGGTAAATTTTAACCAATTTGGAGAGCCAAGGTCGTTGGAAAGCAATTTGCTAACCGTCAAAGAAAAAAATACACCTAACAAAACGTGCATTAAAATTTTTGCAGAAACTAGAATAGTCTGAAAGGTTTTTAAATCGGTTTCTACTTCAGCATGGTAACAAGAGACTACAATAAAAAAGACTGTCATACCCAAACCGACCAAGAAAAACCACCAAGTACTGCCCTTAGAATTAGAACCATCTTTGTGGTCGCCAGCTGAAAGGATATAGTAGCAAAAAGCAAAGGCTAGAATTAATAGACATAGAAATAGGTTATGTGATATTTGGAGAAACGAGCTGTCACCTAACCCTCTGAGAATATTAATTTCAGCTAAAGCTTGAACCACATATATTAAGAGCCACACCACCCAAGCAGATACCCAGGCCACTTTAAAATATGTTTCGCTCTTGATTGCGTGTTTTACAACATCTTCGTAGTGTTCTTTTAATTCATCCGGATCCTGGCCACGACCTTTGTAGAAATTTAAGGCTACTAAGAGTTTTTTATTTGCTGGGTCTGATTCAGCCTCAACCAATTTGGACGGCAGTTTTTTCCAAGCATCATTTCTATCGGTAGAGATGGTTTTAAGTAATTGATAAAGCAGGTAACAAATGAGCCCAAATTGGACAAGAATGCAAAATAATCCTACCTGACTATTCGGGTCGGTAATATCGATAGTCCAGAATCTTTCGGAAAAAATTGAGGAAAATAAGGTAAGGGGAACAGCACCAATAAGAAGGGTAAAAGTTGTTTTTAATTCTAAGGATTGCTTTGTAAACCAGCTGCTGAAATCAAATTTTTGGTCTTTACCTGGTTGCTGTTCACCGGCCGGATTGGAATTCCATCTTGATAGGAACTCTAGTAATGCTTTGAGGAATGTTGACATTGGAAGAAGATTTGATGTGCTGTAAACCTTAATTAATGCGTCAAGTAGTACCCTTAAGATTTTTAATCAAAGAAAACCCTCAAAGTTGAAATATGTAAATCACATCTGAAATAACCCAAAAGGATGAAATTTTATACCCCCTTTTTTGGTGGTTCGGCATAAAAAATGGCCGATTAATGTGAGTTAACCGGCCATTTGTGTGCATGGGGATGCAGCATGTATTCTCGTTCTATTTCTTGATAATTCCTTGCATCAGCACTGGCGTTTCATCGTTCTGTTTTACCAAAAGATTATAAACCCCTGGTGCCAGTTGTTGTAGGTTAAATTGTGTTAAAGTGTTGCTTAGTTTTCCTTCGATCACCACCCGGCCTAGATTGTCGGTTATGAAAAGCCGGGCGTTTATGGCCGATTTTTCTGCTTTAATGGTTAACCAATCGGTTACCGGATTGGGGTAAATACTTAGGTTGTTTGAAATGATTACTTCGCCAATGCCAATATTAGTAACTGCTTGGCAAGCGGAGCGCTCGGTGCAGTTGTTGTAGGTTACATCGACCGCATAACTGCCGTTGGCAGTTGGCGTGTAATTTTGATTGGTTTCGTTGGGTATGGGAGAAAATGCCTGGTTGCAATCTAACCATTGGTATTGCGCCCCCGCCTGATTAGCTATTAGGGTGTTGGATAGGTTGGTAACCGTTGCATCTACGGTATTAATGGTTAGGTTGATGGTAATAACACTGTCGCAACCGGCCGCATTGGGTATGGTGTCTTTATAAACACCGGTGCTGGTATATTCTATACCGCTTGGTGAGGTATAACTGTTGCAAGCGGTTTCGGTAATGCTTGCTTCGGTTTGGGTGTTGATTGTTAGGTTTATGGTAATAACACTATCGCAACCGGCAGCATTAGGTATGGTGTCTTTATAAACCCCGGTGCTGGTATATTCTATACCACTTGGTGAGGTATAGGCATTGCAAGCAGTTTCAGTAATGCTTGCTTCAGTTTGGGTATTAATGGTAAGGTTGATAGTAATTACGCTGTCGCAGCCTCCAGCATTTGGAATGGTGTCCTTGTACACACCAGAGGTGGTGAATACTAAACCACTAGGTGACGTGTAAGTTCCATTGCAAGATTTTGGAGAAATGGTACTGGTTGTTTCGTTTGTAACGGTAAGGTTAATGGTTATTATGCTATCGCAACCAACGGAATTTGCAATAGTGTCTTTGTAAACCCCAGATTGGGTATAGGTGTATTTACCACTTGGGCTTACATAAGTCCCACAAGTGCTGGTCGAAATATTACTGCTTGTACTGGCTGCACAGGTAGACCACTTTACTAGAAAAATATCATTCAGACCTCCAGAGGTTTTGTTTGCCGTATTCGAACTTGGATCGAAATCCGTGGTGCCTGAAAAGTAACCCGTAATTATTACATTTTTGGCTGAATCTACTTCCAAATCCAACCCTTCATCGTAGTCATTGTTTGAGCCAAACCCTTGTGCTAAAATATATTTGCCATCGGCAGAGTATTTTACAAGAAATATATCGGTAAGGCCAGGATATAGTATTTTAAACTGGGAGCTCGGGTCAAAATCTACTGAGGAGCCTGAAAATAATCCTGTTGCATATATTGAGCCATTAGCATCAACCTTGAGGTCGGAAACCGATTCGTCTGCATCGCCACCGGTTGAATGACCCCAAATGAATTCACCAGTCGAATTCAATTTAAGCACGAAAAAATCACCAAAACCATTGGAAGTAACATTAAAAACATTTTCCCCAGGATCTAAATCAGTGGTTAAACCAAAAGTTCCGGCAAGGATTATATTTTCAAACGAATCTAAATTCATAGCGGTTAGATTTTCGGAAACACCGGTTACACCAATTTTCTCTACCCATAATAAATTTGCATCAGCATCAATTTTTTGGATAAAAATATCTTGATGACCTGAAACCAAACTACTGGTAGTGCTTTGAGGGTCAAAATCAACCGTTCCTCTAAAAACACCGGAAACTAAAATATTTCCAGATTGATCAACTCCGATTGCATTTACAGCGTCATAGCGGTCTGCTCCAAAGCCATAAGCCCAAATAAAATTACCATCCTTGTCCAGTTTTTGTACAAACCCATCTTCCCAATCGGAGCTAAAAGCGGTTAAATTAAAAGTACCAGAACCCGGATCAAAATCGACCGAATTGTAAAAATAACCACCTGTGTATATGTTTCCTGCGTTATCAATTACTGCGTCCAATGGCAAATCTCTACTAGGCCCACCCATGGTTTTTACCCAAAGAAAATTCCCGTTACTATCATACTTGGCTATAAAAATGTCGTACTCACCATTTGAAGATTTGTTGGTTACTCCTACACCCGGGTCAAAATCGCAGGTGCCTTTGAAGCCACCAAATACAAAAACATTGCCCTGGCCGTCAATAATTAGCTTTTGACCAAAGTCATTTTGTGAAGAGCCAAAAGTGATTACCCAGATAAGGTTTCCATTTGGGTCGAGTTTTTGCACATACACATCATCGCCACCCACCCAAGTTTTTAGTGCCACACCTGAACCCGGGTCGAAATCGACCGTTTCATTAAATGATCCGGTTAAGTATATGTTTTGTTGATTGTCCCGCGTTAAATCCATACCATAATCTTTGCCTTGTGCACCATGGGTGTTTGCCCATTGGAAGGTTTGGGCTTGGATAAGATTGCCCTTAAGGGCAAAGGATAACAGAATAAGTATAAGCGATAGATGATTTTGAGGAAGGAAGGAGCGCATAATCGAAGAATTAAGGAGAAGTGGGTTAATAAATACAACATTAACGAAATAAATTGACTTTTTAACTTGATAAAAGTCAGTTTGGTAGGTGTGTTTTAATCGGTAGTCGTAAAATTGAAGAAGCCCCGCAAAGTAATTTTGCGGGGCTTTTATTAGTTTTTATTTGGTTAGTTGAATTTTTTGGTGTTTGATGTTGGCGTTGTCTCCGCATCTGATGACATAGATACCTGGAGCATTGTCAGCCGTAGGAACCCATGTGAATTGGTGTTTACCAATTGATGTAATTCCTGTAGTTATTTGTTGCACCAATTTACCACCCAAATCGATAATATCGATTGTTAATGGGCCTTCTTCTAAGACCTCTGCTTCGATATTTAATTCGTTAACAATTGGGTTTGGAAATGACGATACGGTAGATAAACCAAGTTGAATGGTATTACCTATTTCGGCATTTGAATTCCCAACTCGTTTTAACAAACCACCGCCCGATTGAGCCGGGGTACATGCTGTTCCGATTAAGGTTTTTAGGTCAATAACTTGACAGTAATTTCCCTGACATTGTAGGGCACCATTTTGCGCCATTACGGTTAGGTTTACAACGGTTTGACCTTCACCAGCCACTCTGTAAAATGCTCTATCGTCTGGATCTTCTTGTCCAACTTCGGTGGGGTCAGTTGTGGATGTGAAAGACCAGTTGTAGGTTGTAGCTTGTGTATTAGAACCTTCGAAGGTTGACGTGTTTTCAAAATGCAACACAATAGTCTCGTTCGGGAATGTTGTTTCGCTGACCTTCATCCACTCAAACATTGGATTTACTTCGCAAATTGCTAATTCGCATGGAGAAGTAATTTCTTGGCAGGTTTCATGGGTACAACTTTCGCCACCAGCTGTTCCGGTAACCGCTAGGCAAACCGAATGAGGGCCGGGCCCGTTAAAAGTGTGGCTTAGCGTTTGTTGGTTGGAATAGGTAGTGACTGTGCCATCTTTGTCAATGATAGTCCAATTCCAACTGTCCACAGTTCCTGTTTCAGTATTATTGGCAAAACTATTGTTAGTAAATTGAATGGTACAATCGTTCGGGTCTTCACTTGGCGTGAAAGAATAAGAAGAGGTAACTGAACAGCAATTTTCGATAACAATTGTTTGTTTTTTCTCGTCGCTGCAACCAGTTTCCGGGTCAGTTACGGTATGAGTTACGGTAAAGGTTCCGTGCAGATTATAGGTTGTAGATGGATTTGCAAGGTCGCTTGTTTGATTATTGCCAAAATCCCATAAGTGAGTTACTGTTGTTGCATTTTGCGCTGAGGCAAATGACACACTGCTACCCGCACATATTCTTCCGGATGCGGCTGTAAAGGTGGCATTTGCTTGACCAAGACGATAAAAACCTACATTGTCTAAACCCAAATCGGCAGCTACCGCAGCATCAGCTGATGGGCCAACTTCTACCTCAAGAACTGCTCCACCAGCTGATTGTGCTGTAAAAGAGCCACAAACATTAATCCATTTCTGGTCTGTGCTAGTGCTATAAGCAATTGTGGTGGGGTCGCTAACGGGATTACCATTAACCCGAAGAATTATAACCGGACTATTGTTGTCTGGGCATAAATTGCTTACCCATGCTGAGAAGTTGTAGATACCACCGGTTACGGTATTTACGGTTTGACGCCAGATAACAACACCATCAGATGTACATGGTGGGTCGGCTATTAAAAACTTGCCAGTTCCGCTAGTTTTATCGTTAGCAGTATTCCAGGAACTGTGTTTGCTATCCTTGCCAGTATGACTTGCTGTGCTTACATCAATGGTATATCTGCCGCCACAAGAACCAAAACTAACCGGGACATCGCCTGAGATGTTTAATAAACCGCTGGTGAATCCAGTGGCTCCAGATTCAAAATCACCATTAGTGACTAAATTTGAGCCACAGTTTTGTAAAACATCATTACAACCAGTCTTTTCACAGTCATTCCGCACAACTATAGTGGTTTGAAACACTTCGGTGCAACTGGTGATTGGTGATGATATTGTATGGGTAACGGTATAGGTGCCAGGTTGCGGGTACATTGTATGCCCTACCGCCTCTGTTGAGGTGGCCGGAACAGCATTGGCCGAACCGAAATCCCAAGAATGGGTTGCGGCAGTTGTGTTAGGTACAAACGTGATGAAATCATTTGGACATTCGGATTTGCGGTTTACCGTAAAATTGGGGTCACCAGGTGATGCGGCTTTAAATGAAATGTCATCTAAACCAAAGTCGGCACCCATTAAACCCCAGCCTGGGATTGAAGGGACAACACCCACTTCAAGCTGTACTGGCCCGGTAGTGGTCGCTAAATATGTTCCACAAACTTGGGACCATCTACCGTTAGGTTGTGTGCCGTTTGATTTTATTGGTGCGGTGACGGTGATTACACTGGTACCACCTTTAATTGTAAAGACGGCCATATTATCGTATGACGCGTCATCTAAATTAGAAGCCCAAGCAGAGAAAACATAGGACTGGCCTTGGACAACATTGACGGTTTGGTACCATGCTCGTTGTGGAGTACCGTTGCATTGGGCGTCACCGATAAAAAATTTTCCATCTTGCGTTGTATTAGCAGTGGTGTGATCCCATTTCGTCCACCAGTTGTTGGGGTGTATGGTATAGGCACTGGGAGCAACCCAATAGACCTGACAATCGCCTAACTTGTACACGCCACCAGTTGGTTTTGGGCTACCCGTGAGGTGGAAATCGGTATAAAAGCCAGTGTTACCTTGGTCAAAATTACCATTAGTTACTAGTTCGTCTCCACATGATTTTCCGCAAGGAGCGGTTTGGGCTGATGCGTTCCCCGCTATTAAGGCAGCAGCTGCCAGCACGCCGAAACTTTTTTTGAGTAGTCTCGATACTCGAATTGGGATGTTGTTTTTCATTTGTATTTGATTTTAGGATTTACACACGCATAAGCAACCAATCACCTTATTGGCCTTTATTATTTTCTCATACCTTATCTCTGTTGCATAGAGGGTTCTGGGATGTGGTGTAAATGTAGATTGGTGGGTTTTGAATTGAAATAACCCAATTTCGGGTTTTTTGACACCCCGAAAAAAGAGGGGTGGAAACGGAAAAAGCAGCGACCACATAGGGTTGCTGCTTTTGGGTTAAGTAAATGTTAAATCAAGAAAATCAGGCTATTAGACCACTTGGGACTTCTTCCAAGAGAATGTAGGGGATTATGGTGGTATCCCATTGGTTGGAAAAAAGACGTTTGGCTTCGGCTTGTACTAAATGAATAAAGCCGTGCCATTGGTCGGGGTGAATGGTTTGACAACCGGCTGATGAGGTGGTTTGGTAACCACCTTTGTGGATGTTGATACCGAAATGCCCGGTGTCTTCGTAATTTGGTGAACCGTCGCGAATGACGGTAACCTCACCCATTTGCTGAACCAAGGCCATGTATTGGCCTTTATGAAAACCAAATCGATGGGCAAAAAATAGACCTGGTTTTAGACTGGCCATCCCTTTTTTGCTCCCCATACCGGTGCCCTTGCGATAGGACGATGGGTCGGTGTTGCCATTGAAGGACGTGGTGGCATTTGGGCTGTCGATGAAAATGGCATCATCGTACATGCCGCGGTCGTTTTGGCCGCTAACGCCCATGGAGTTGAGGTAGTAGCCGCGAATACCAACAACGATAAGCGGGTGACGGTCGCGATTTACGGGAATTCCTGCTTCTCTAATTTTTTGGTGCAATTGGGCACGGCTGAGCCTTGGGGTGGTGGTTGGAACAATTTGATTCATTTTTTACTTTTTAGGGTTCTGGAACAAAAGAAAGATGTCCAATAAAAAAATGAAATAGCCCGTAATCACCATTTTTTGTACCCCGAAAAAGGAGGGGTTATAATAAGAATGAAATCAGGGAATGCGGTAATAACCATGCTTGATGGCAAAGACTACAATGCCCGCAAGATTTTTGGAATTGGTTTTTTCCAGCAGTTTTTCGCGATGGCCTTTTACGGTGTTTAATGAAATGTGTAGGTTCTCGGCAATTTCCTGTGTGGAGTATTGATCGCAAATCATTTTGAGCACATCGATTTCGCGGGGAGAAATTTCGTTGCTTGGCTCTGATTTGCTCATTGCACTTGCCGTTTTGTCTTTCCTTATCAATGCATTGAATACAATATCGCGGACATTTTCGGCAAAGTATTGCTGACCCTCAATTACATTTTCGATGGTTCTTTTAACCTCGGCGAGGTCGGTGTCTTTCAGGATGTAGGCATTTACGTGATGGTGGTACATGTCCATAACATGCTTTTCGGAGGCGTGCATGCTAAGGGCAATGATGCGAATCTTTTTGTTTTTAAGGCGAATGCGTCTTACTGTTTCAATGCCATCTAATTGCGGCATTTCTATGTCCATAAAAATTACGTCGTACTTAGCTTTTTCCAGCAGCTTTAGCACTTCTTCTCCATTGGCTGCTTCGTGAATAGTGCGGACATAAGGTATTTGCTGTAACGTAGATTTTAATCCCAATCTGAAAAAAGCATGGTCATCGGCCACAATTACTTTTAACCGACTTAATGCAACAGGGGCAATTGCAGTTTCTTCAGCTTCCATCCTAACTTAAATTTTCTGTTTTAAACTTTATTGTGGCTATAAAGCCATGACCTGGGGAGGATTTCGCTTCGTAAGTTCCGCGCATCAACTGGATGCGGGTTTTTATGCCGGAAAGTCCAAGGCCAGTTGATTCTTCAGAGCTATTCATTCCCTTTCCATTGTCTGAATAAGTAATGACCAAGTAATTTTCGGCTTGGTCAAATGAAATTAAAATTTCGGTTCCACCGGAATGTTTAATTGAATTGTGCATCAATTCGGTTAAAATTCGAAAGATGCTTAAAGCATTTGAGCGGTTGATTTCCTGAGGGAAATAGGTGCCGGAAAGTTTGGCCAACCACTGGCCTGATTTGGTAATTTGTGTGCAGCGTTCATCAATGGCCTGAATGAGACCATAACGAAGTAAGGTTCGCGGGGTTAACTCGTGAGCGGATTCGCGAATGGCGGTAAGGGCTTGTGAGATTACTTTTTTCTGTTCTAGAAGTATGGCCGCAATATCGTTGTTGGTAGCAACCATTGGGGTAAGAGCATTTAAACCGAGCTTAAGGCCACCAAGCATGGGGCCAATGTCGTCGTGGAGGTCTTGGCCGATGCGTTGTCGTTCTTTTTCTACAGCATCGAGTACATGCCGGAATGCCTCACGCTGTTTGCGTTGCAGATTTCGGTGGAAGACGATGACCATAAGAACCATGAGGCTGGTTACCAATAGCATGGTAAGGGAACCAGCTAGGATAATTGCTCTTAATTCTTCTTCGGAGAATAACATAGAAAGGCGATGGAGTAGATTGTGTAGGCTAGGTAGTTGAAGGCAAGGGAGAGTGTTAAGTAGAATTCATCATACCACGAGGGCTTCTTTGCTGAGTACAAAAAATCAACGGTTGAATAAATTAACGTAGACCCAAGAAAAAAAACGAATAAACCCGTTGCGATTAAAAATTTTGGTTGGCTTATGGGTTTATGTCCTGCATCGTTCAATGATTTAATAATGATTATTCCGGAGAACAGACCGATACCAATATGTTCGAAAATCAATATGGTTGAATTTAGATTTCCAGTATTCTTGCCGATAAAGTGATAAAGCGAAACTGCAAGAAACAAAAAGAGGAAAAGGAGCGTTGCTAGTTTTAGGTAATAATTTTTAAACCACCGAAGAAATAATATAGAAAGCAAGGCAACCTCTATTAGCAACCAATAGTTCACTAACCAGTCATTTTTAATGGACAATCGGGACAGAAGGATGAAAGTAAGTTCAGTTATAAAACCAACTGAACAATATAAAAAGAAAGGAGCTAGTTCATGATTCTTAAAGATTCCTTTTCTTATGCCGATTAATACCGGTGTGGCTGAGAATACAATATAGACTAACTCCTTCCACATATTTAACTATTCAGTTCATTTAATATGCCGCATTTAGGAGGGCATGTGTATCCATGTTCCATAATTGCACCGGTGGTAATATCGTTACCAGCAGCATTAACCCCAACAACAACCATTTGGAGTTGAGGTATGGTGTCGTCAGATAATCCAAGGTAGATTCTTACACCAACCACGCCGTCTTGTGCAAGCACAAGTTCAATGGCATCCCGGCCAAAGTATTCGCCTTTAATTCCGCCGAGGCCAATCATCAGCGTGTCCCGGTATTTCTTAGTTAATTTTGCTGCGTCCTTTAATGAGATGCTGTGGTCTTCATGTCCTGTAAACATTGTTATTAAGTTTTATGTTATCGGACAAATGTATTTTTCGACCCTAAGCATTGAAATCATTGAGATTTAACACAAAATTAGCATTCCCGGTATTACCACCTGAAAGGGTGGATTTTACCACCCAATTTCCTGAAAATTGATTTGCATTAAACCACCTTTTTTAGGGGTTAAAACCACCCTTTTTCACCGTTGGCTAACCTACACTTTTTTGGTTAAAGTTTGGAAAGAGCTTTTCTTTTAGGCGGCTCATATCGTGACCTACTTTTTGGTCGAGAATCTTCGCGTATATCTGCGTTGTTTTCAAATTGGTGTGTCCCAACATTTTAGATACGCTTTCAATGGGGACGTTATTGGTTAAAGTAACCGTAGTGGCAAAGGTGTGCCTGCCCATGTGGCAGGTAATTTCTTTGGTAATACCACATATATCGCCAATTTCCTTTAGGTAGGCATTCATTTTTTGATTGCTTAATACAGGAAGCAACAAACCTTTGTTTTTGGCGGCCGGGTGGTCGGCATATTTTTCGATAATATCCAAGGCCGGCTGTAACAACGGTACATTTGAAGGTATTCCGGTTTTGCTCCTTTCTGTAAAAATCCATTTATCGCCATCAATGCCGATTCGAATATTATCAGGGGTAAGTTCTTTGAGGTCAATAAATGCCAGTCCGGTATAACAGGTAAATACAAACATATCCTTTACCAATTGCAGGCGCTCGATTTTGAATTCTTTCGAAACAATTGTATCTAATTCTTCTTCGCTGAGGTAAACCCGATTTGATTTTTCCTTGGCCAATTTGTAATTGGCAAATGGATTCCGCTCTAACCAGCCATTTCTAATGCATATGGAGATTACTTTTTTAAGGCGGCTTATATGTTTTAGAGCCCCATTATTTCGGCAGCCCTTACTGGTTTTTAGCCAAAACTCTAGGTCGGTAATGAATTTGTGATCAAGTTGTTTTAGAAACACATCGGAAGTGTGCATCTGTGATTCTAAAAACTCTTGCAGGTACCGCAAGGTGGTTCGATAACTCTGTCCCGTTTCCTTACGAAAATCTATACCGGCCATTTGATTCATTTCCTCAGTATGTTGGGCAAAAACCTTAATAAGGCTATATTCTTTGCTTTCTAGCCCAAGTAATGCCTTTTTGATAGCGGCAGCAGTAATGAGTTTGCCCGACGATAAAAACTCGGTATAATGTTGTTGGGCTTTCATTTCCCAGACGTCGAGATTATTGTTAGTCGTTCGTATTTCTTCGGAATTACCTTTTATCCGACCCTTTCCTGGTTGCCATTTCTTGCTGTCAGTATAATTCTTTGTAGCCACTTCAGTCCGTTGCCCATCAACTGTGATTCGTAGATAAATTGCAGCCTCTCGCTTTTCATTAGAACGGTTTTCTCGGAGAAAAAAGAGAATAGAAAATGTATGAAAACTTCGCATAGGGAATTAATTTAAGCGGTGAACAAGGGTTTTGCTCTACTAAAGTAGAATAAATATGCTTAAAAGACAACAATAAATGTCAAATAATATGGCTGTAAACATTGAGTTACAGTCAAAGTAGGTGAACAAAATTATTTCAAAAATCTGTTCACCGAATAGTACACTTTTTTACCGGTATTTATTGATTATTTCTGAATTGGTGGGAAACAAAAAAGCCCTGTAAACATTATATTTACAAGGCTTTAGTTCATTTTGGTATTTTTTCTGCGGAGAGAGAGGGATTCGAACCCTCGATACAGTTGCCCGTATACTACCTTTCCAGGGTAGCCCCTTCAACCACTCGGGCACCTCTCCTAAAATCGGACGGCGAAGGTACAAAAACCTGCTAATAATTACGCAGTAGTGATTTCACCAGCCAAATTCGCCTCTAACGCTTGGTTTAGTGCAGTTCCGCTTAGGCCTTCACCCAACAGCAACATCATCTTGGTTACTGCCGATTCGGTGGTAATATCGGCTCCACTCAACACGCCAATTCGTTTTAATTCAACACTGGTTTCGTAACGACCCAGCATTACCGTGCCGCCATAACATTGGGTAATGTTAAGCACCGGCACTCCGCGCTGAATAAGCTTTTCAAGCACTGCAATAAAATCTGGGTCGGTCATCGCGTTTCCGGCACCGAAGGTTTCCAGCACCAAGCCTTTCAATTCAGGGCTGTTTACCAAGCCATGCAGAATTTTTGCCGGAATACCCGGAAACAATTTCAGAATAAAAATATTTGGGTTTATCGCGGTTCTTAACGCCAGTTTACCGTTGCCAGCTGGTTGTATAGCTGCCCGGTTGTAGTTAATGTGTATGCCTGCTTCGGCCAATCGCGGGTAGTTGGGCGATTGAAAGGCATCGAAATGCTCGGTATTGTATTTCCGGGTTCGGTTGCCACGCAGCAGCTGAAACTCAAAGTAAATGGCCACTTCGGGCACAATGGCTTGTCCGTTTTCACGGCTTGCTGCAATTTCAATGGCCGTCAGTAGGTTTTCTTTTCCGTCGGTTCTAATGGTGTTTATGGGCAATTGCGATCCGGTAAGAATAACCGGTTTGTTGAGGTTTGCCAGCATAAAACTCAATGCCGATGCCGTGTAGGCCATGGTATCGGTTCCGTGCAAAATCACAAAACCGTCGTGTTTGGTATAATTTTCTTCAATCAGCTTGGCCAATTTTACCCACGTTTCGGGTTGCATGTTCGAGCTGTCAATAGGCTTCTCGAAAGAAATGACCGCCAATTCCACATCAAACTTTTTCAGCTCGGGTATCTGCATCGACAGGTGCTCAAAATCCAATGGAATAAGTGCTCCGGTTGCCGGGTCTTCGGCCATACCAATGGTTCCGCCGGTGTATATAATTAAAACTTTTGCCATCATAGTTAATGATTAATTGGGCGTTACCCTCGTTCCTCGGGTCGGGCGCTCACTCCAATCTTTTCTACATTCCATTTCGAAAAGGATTTCCGTTCAATCCCTAACGCCATGCTCTTCTAAGCCGAAACACGCACCCAGTAGCATCCTCAATTTTTAATCGTTAATTCTTAATTTTTAATCCTTAATTATTTAAATAGCCAATTCGCCATCAATAAATCCCTTGGCACCTTCTACACCGGTTAGTTCCAGCCATATTTCCGACTGGTCACCACTTATGGAAAGGTTAAAAACGAAAAAACTACAGCACTGGCGTTCGGTTTTAATAAACTCCACCAGTTCGTCCAGCATTTTGTCGCTGCCCGCAAACTTGTAGGCATACCCGTTTTCCAATTGCTTTCTTTCAATTACTTGTTTTTTAAGACTGGCCAAAACGGTTTCCTTGCGCGCTCTTACCTCGGGTGCCGATAACTTACAGGTAAGCTCTCCTTCCTTATTTTTGGCCTGACACATTACCGAACAGCCCTCTTTTTCCGCCTTTTTGCTGTTTTTTGGTTGTTTACAGTCAACACAGCAACTGGCTAGGAGCAATGTGGCAAACAGGGAGAAAATAATTCTTTTCATTTTTTAAAAACGATTTTTGAGTTTTCGGTAGTTATTGCGGCTACCTGATCTAAGGTAAGGCCTTTAATTTCTGCTAGTTTCTGGGCAACTAATTTTACGTAGGCCGGTTCGTTGCGTTTGCCCCGGTTGGGTGTCGGTGCCAGGTAGGGCGCATCGGTTTCCAACACCAGGTGTTTCATGTCTATTTCTTGAATAACGGCATCAAGCCCCGATTTTTTAAATGTCAATACGCCCCCAAGTCCCAGTTTAAATCCGCCGTAGCCGATTACCTTATTGGCTTGTTCCAAACTGCCACCAAAGCAATGAAAAATACCGCTTAGGCGCTCGTCATTTAATCGGTCCAGCACCTCAAAAACCTCGTCAAACGAATTGCGGACGTGAATGACAATGGGCAACAACAGTTCTTTGGCCCAGCCAATTTGTGTTTCAAAGGCCTCAATTTGCTGCTGTTTAAAGGAGGTATCCCAATATAAATCGATACCAATTTCACCAACTGCTGAAAAAGGGTGTGTGGCAAAAAGTGGCCGCATGCTCGCCAATACTGATTGATAATCTTCTTTTACCGAACACGGGTGTAGGCCCATCATGGCAAAGCAGTTGGTAGGGTAGGTGCTGACCAAATCCATCATGCCAGCAATCGACTCCTCATCAACATTTGGCAGAAATATGCGTGAAACACCCGTTTCCAGCGCTCTTTCTAAAACCTGAATTCGGTCTTCATTAAAATCTTCGCTGTACAAATGGCAGTGGGTGTCAGTAAATTGCATGGCGCAAAAGTAAGGGGAATCAATCAATTGGCTAGTGGTAGCGGATAGTTAATAGCCACAAAAAAATAGCCGCTATATTTGCCGCAACTTTACGCCCTTTACCTTGAAAAAGATATTAATTATACGCTTCAGTTCCATTGGCGACATTGTGCTAACCAGCCCCGTTGTTAGGTGCATACGTCAGTCCATTCCAGAGGCAGAGATTCATTACCTGACCAAGACGCCATTCCGCAGTATTGTTGATAACAACCCATTGATTGACAAGGTGCACAGCTTCGACCAAACCTTGAAAGAAGTTTTGCCTGCTTTAAAGTCAGAAAAATTCGATTTCGTGGTCGATTTGCACCACAACATTCGCTCGTTGCGCATTAAATTGGCCTTAGGTAGACCTTCCGGAACGTTTCCAAAACTTAATTTTAAGAAATGGATTTTGGTCAATTTCAAAAAGGATTTGCTACCCAAAATTCATATTGTCGACCGGTATTTCGAGGCCGTAAAAAGCCTGGGAATAACCAATGACGGCCAGGGTTTGGACTTTTTCATTTCGGTGAAAGAAAAAGTTGTTCCTGAACTAACTTTTGGCTTTCCAAAAGAACAGTACGTAGCATTGGTGGTGGGTGCAGCCCATTATACCAAACGTATTCCTATAGAAAAACTGCGTGAAATTTGTCAGCGCATTGATATGCCTATAGTTGCTTTGGGAGGTAAAGAAGACCGCGAGATTGGTGAATTACTTGCCAATGAGTTCCCGACAAAAGTGCATCACGCCTGTGGAAAATGCTCGTTAAACCAAACTGCTTCGGTGCTTAAAAATGCCAAGCATGTTATTACCAGCGATACGGGTTTAATGCACATTGCAGCTGCATTTCAAAAACCAATGACAGTTTTGTGGGGAAATACGGTGCCTGAATTGGGCATGTACCCTTACCTCACCGAAACTACCTGGCAAAGTTTAGAGGTAAAGGGCTTAAAGTGCCGTCCCTGCTCCAAAATTGGTTTTCAGCAGTGCCCGAAAGGTCATTTCGACTGCATGATGAAGCAAGACATTTCTAAAATTGTAATTACCGCTTAGTCGTTTGGCATAAACAGCGCCTTCAGCTCGGTAGCATCATTGGGCTGCATTTTCCCGGCCAAAATTAAGCTTAGCTGCTTCCTGCGAAGTGCACCGTTAAATCGTTTGGTTTCTTCTTCGGTTTCTGGTTTAAGCTCGGGTACTTCAATAGGGCTGCCATATTGGTCAACCGCTACAAAGGTGTAAATGGCTTCGTTGCATTTCAGGCGTTTGCCAGTAGTAAAATGCTCAACATACACATCCAGATACACTTCCATCGATGAGGTAAATGCCCGCGAAACCTTGGCTTCAACGGTAACAATATCGCCCAGTTTAATAGGTTTGTCAAACGAAACGTTGTTTACTGAAGCGGTAACTACCACCCGACCGCAGTGGCGGGTAGCTGAAATAGCTGCCGCGTTATCCATCCAGGAAAGGAGTTCGCCACCAAATAGGTTGCCCAAGGTGTTGGTTTCGTTGGGAAGAACAATACGTGTGGTAGTAACCAAACTATCTTTGGCAAAACGAGCTCTCATGGAAAATTTTTTGGCAAATTTAGCTCATTTGAAATTATTTCACCGCTTTTCGGCAAATATTAGTTTTTCCGTACTTTTTAATAGGCGGTGTTCTCTTTTTAGCGATTTTCGAAAAAATTTAAAATCATGGCGTTTCTCTATATAAAAGCACTGCATATCATTTTTGTGGTTTCGTGGTTTGCTGGTTTGTTTTATTTGCCCCGGCTGTTTATTTATCAAGTAGAGGCCAGTCAAAAACCTGAACCCGACCGCACTATTTTAATGAATCAGCTGAAAATCATGCAACGGAAGCTTTGGCACATCATTACTTGGCCGGCAGGTGTATTGGCAATTGTTTTCGGTTGTTGGATGCTGGTCTTAATGCCCGGTTATCTTCAGGAACCATGGATGCATTTGAAACTGGGTTTTGTAGGCTTGTTGATTTGCTATCACCTGGTTTGCGGACAGATGTTTGCCAATTTGCAAAAGGACAATATCAAATACTCATCTTTTAAACTGCGGTTGTGGAACGAGGTAGCCACCATTTTGCTTTTTGCCATTGTGTTTATTGTGGTTTTGCGCGATACTTTGAATTGGATTTGGGGTGTTGTCGGTATTTTTTTAGTTGGCGGCTTATTAACTTTTGCTGTAATGCAATACAAAAAGCGTAGAGAAAAAAATCAACCGATACAATAATCGCTCCCTGAGCCTGTCGAAGGGAGTCCCCCAACAAATACCTAATCTACCTACTTTTGCGCGGTGACTACGCCACAATTTATTTTAGATAAACTTAAGGAACGTGAGCAACAGGGTGCCTTGCGCTCGCTTTCTGTTCAATCGGGGATTGATGTTTCATCCAACGATTACCTAGGTTTTGCCTACAACCAGGCGATTGTCGCAGCCGCAACCGAAGTGCTGAAAACCTTTAATGTGTCTGGGAATGGCTCTACCGGTTCGCGACTCATTGCTGGCCATTCTGAGTTGGCCGACTACGCTGAAAAACTGTTGGCCGGGTTTCATCAGGCCGAAGCTGCCTTGCTGTTTAATTCGGGGTACGATGCCAACGTAGGTTTCTTTTCCTGCATCGCATCGCGCACCGACACCATTCTTTACGATTACCTGGCGCACGCCTCTATTCGCGATGGGATAAGACTTTCGCTAGCCAAAGCCTATTCGTTTCTACATAATAATCTGATTGATTTAGAAAGCAAATTGCAACGAGCCGAGGGCAATGTATATGTGGTTGTGGAAAGTGTTTACTCCATGGATGGCGATGAGGCGCCACTGATTGCCCTTGCCGACCTTTGTATAAAATACGGTGCTTTTTTGGTGGTTGACGAAGCACACAGCACCTGTATTTATGGCAATGGTGCCGGGTTGGTTTGTCAGCTGAATTTGGAAAAACAGGTTTTTGCCCGGCTGCACACTTTTGGCAAAGCCTTGGGTTGCCACGGAGCTGCTTGGTTGGTAAGCAACACGGTCAGGGATTTTCTGCTCAATTTCTCCCGCGCTTTTATTTACACCACCGCCTTACCGCCACATGCCTTGGCCACCATTGTTGCGGCCTACCAACAGCTGCCTAAATCTGAGGAAATTACACAGGCCTTGTTTCACAACATTCAGCTTTTTAAGCAACGACTATCCCGGTTGGATGGCCTAATTTCTTCAAATTCGCCTATTCAGGGTTGGGTGTTAGGCAGTAACCAGAAGGCCTTGGCCGCAGCCAACTACCTCAGTGAAAATGGGTTTTCGGTAAAGCCCATCCGCTACCCCACAGTTCCCTTAGGAACAGAACGTATCCGAATTGTTATTCATGCGTTTAATACCCCGGCCGAGATAGAAAAACTCTGCGCCACCATAATTGCCTTCCAAAACGACACAAAGCAATGAGCAAAAAGATATTTATAACCGCTATTGACACCAATATTGGTAAAACGCAGCTTAGCGCTATTCTTTGCAGAGCCTTGCATGCCGACTATTGGAAACCGGTTCAGTGCGGTGAGTTGGACAACAGCGACACCATAAAAGTAAAACGACTAGCCGGCCACTTTAAAGGTCGGGTTCACCCCGAGGCTTATGCATTTAAGCATGCGGTTTCGCCTCATTCGGCAGCGCAAAAGGAAGGGGTGCAAATTAGTTTGAACGAAATTCACTTGCCGCCAACCAATAACACATTGGTGATAGAAGGTGCTGGTGGAGTTTTGGTTCCGCTTAATTTTTCGGAAACCATTCTCGATTTAATTGTGCACTGCGAGGCAGAAACCCTGGTAGTGAGTAAAAACTACCTGGGAAGCATTAACCACACGCTGTTGACACTCGAGGTGTTGAAGCAGCGTGGCATTAAAATTATAGGTGTAGTAATGATTGGTGCCGAAAACACAATTTCTGAACAGGCCATCACCGCTCTTTCAGGTGTGCCGGTTATAGCTCATATTAACTGGTCCAACCAACCCGATGTTGGTTTTACCGAGCAAGAAGCCGAGCGTTTACAACCGGTTTTTGAAAAACTAATAACCGGTTGATATGGCTGTTTCTTCTATTTGGCACCCATATACCCAACACAAAACCGCGGCTGCCGAAATAAAGCTGGTAAGCGCCAAAGATGCACTGCTGTTTACCGACGACGGGAAAGAAATTATTGACGCCGTATCCTCGTGGTGGGTGTGTTGTTATGGCCATGCCAATCCATATATTGCCAAAAAAATTTACGAGCAATTGCTGGTTTTAGATCAGGTAATTTTTGCCGGATTCACCCATCAACCCGCTCAGGACCTGAGTTCGAGGTTGCTGAAACTTTTGCCAAAAAATCAAGAAAAAGTATTTTTTTCCGATAATGGATCTACAGCTGTTGAGGTTGCCTTAAAAATGGCGATTCAGTATTTCTACAACCTGAATCAACCTAAATGCACCGTAATTGCGCTGGAAGGTGCATACCATGGCGATACTTTTGGAGCGATGTCGGCTGGTGAGCGCGGTAAATTTTTTGAACCTTTCGAGTCCTTTGCTTTCGAGGTGAAAACTATTCCGGTACCAACCAAAGGTCGTGAACAGGAGAGTTTGCAAGCCTTACAATATCATTTGGAAAACAACGCTTCGTGTTGTTTTATTTTTGAACCCTTAGTGCAGGGTGCAGCGGGCATGGTAATGTATGCCCCAAGCGCGCTTGACCAACTGCTGGAGCTGTGCAAAAAGCACGAAGCCATAACCATTGCCGACGAGGTGATGACCGGTTTTGGTCGCACCGGAAAAACGTTTGCTTGCGATTATTTGCAACAACAATCCGACATTATTTGTCTCTCAAAATGCCTTACGGCTGGGGTTTTGCCCATGTCGGTCACCACCTGTACGCCCCAAATTTTCGATGTATTTTATGCCGATGAAAAACTGAAAACTCTTTTTCACGGCCATTCTTACACCGGTAACCCAGTGGGTTGTGCGGCCGCCTTGGCTGGTTTGGATTTGCTGGAAAGCTCGGAAACCAAAAATAACCTTGAGCGAATAGCCCATCAACACCAACAGTTTGCAGCTGGAATATGCAATAATGAAAAATTGACCAGAATAGAATGTCTGGGAACCATTTTGGCGCTGGAGCTAAAAACCGGCGAGGGAAACAGTTATTTCAGCACCATTCGCGATCAGCTGTACAATTACTTTTTGGAAGAAGGAATTTTGCTACGCCCGCTGGGCAATGTTATTTATATTTTGCCGCCATATTGCATCAGCAATGCGCAACTGAATAAAATTTACCAAGCCATTATCCGGTTCTTAAACACCCTTGAATAGTTTCAGTTTTTGTTATTGGCGGTTGGTCATCAATTTGGCCACGTACTTGCCAATAATGTCGAACTCCAAATTTACCTTGGTCCCGGGTTGAATGTGTTTGAACGTAGTGTGTTCTAGTGTATAAGGAATAATTGCTACCGAAAATTGATGGGCTGACGAGTTTACCACCGTAAGCGAAACGCCGTTAACACAAATGGAGCCTTTTTCTACGGTTACATTGCCTAGTTGTGAGTCGTATTCAAACTTAAAGAGCCAGCTGCCGTTTTGGTCAATTTTATTGACACAAACTGCCGTTTGATCCACATGTCCCTGTACAATGTGGCCATCCAATCGGCCATTCATCAGCATGCAGCGTTCCAGGTTTACCTCATCGCCAATTGTTAACTCACCAAGGTTAGTTTTTTGTAGGGTTTCTTTAATCGCGGTAACCTTGTATTCGTGTCCATCTATGTCGGTTACCGTTAGGCAAACCCCATTGTGGGCAACACTTTGGTCAATTTTTAGTTCTGTTGCAATATTCGACTTAAATGTAAAATCGACATTATCGCCTTTGGCTATGCGCTGTGTTAGCTCAGCCATTCCTTCAACTATTCCCGTAAACATTACCTTGTTTGCTGCTTATTTTCGGTAAAAATAGTCACTGAACCCTTCAGAATGTCAATAATTTCGCCAGCCAGCGTTGTTTTTTTCACCTGTGCCACATAAAAATAAACGCCATCCGGCACCGGTTTTCCACCAGAACGGCCGTCCCAATTTATATCGGGGTTGGTGGTACTAAACAATTCCTTGCCCCATCGGCTAAAAATCTGGATGTTTATTTCCTTGACCCCTCGGTAGGGGAATGGAGTGAATAAATCGTTTACTCCATCGTTGTTGGGTGTAAATACGTTAGGAAGGCTGTAATCAGGGCAATTGTCAATGCACTTTTTGTCGGAGGCTACACTTTGGTTGCCGTTGGTGTCGAGTGCCGCAAAGGCAAAACAGCCAGCAATGGAACTGTTGTCCGAGAATACAAACGTGCTATCATCGGCCGAAAAGGTTTTAATTAGGCTCAATTCCCCGTCGGCAGTTGGCGAAAATAGCAGCTGGTACTCTTTTAAATCGGCATTACAAAACTGTACCGCATTCTCCCAATTTATATTAGCGTATCCTTGTTCACAATGACCGTCAAGGCTAAAACTTGGGTTGCAAGGCGGGGTTTTGTCTACCGGTACACCACAAGCTTCTTGCGATACATTATAGGTTTGCTGCGGATAAAGCGGGTTTTGGAATTTTCCTATTGCTTTAACGACGTAGCAGTATGCGGTGCCGTTGATTAATCCCTGATCGAGGAACGAAGGTGTGGTAACGCGGCCAATTTCTTCAAAAAACTGACTTTGATTATTAAAACGTTCTACAATAAAGGTGTCGTTATTCCACGGCGTCCTGAAGTCCCAAGTCAGCGTATTTTGCCGGTCTCCGGGTTTAATTTTAAGGTAGGTTGACGATGCATTGGCGCTGGAACCCACCAGTGTGCTATCGCTATATAACTCTACGCGGTAACTATACAGCGAGTCTTTTGTGTTTAAAGTACCATCAATAAAACTGGTTTCGGCTTGAGGTAATTGTGTGGTAATTGTGCTTTCGTATACGAGCTGAGTAGCTTGGTTAAAGCCAGCGGAGCGGTAAAGTTTGTATTGGTATGGGCCTTTGTATTCGTTGGTTAATAATGAATCCTTTTGCGGAGGATGACACCACCATATAGTATCGATGCCGCCAGCAAGGTTAGTTTCGCCAACACTTACCTTAATAATTTGCGGCAGTTTTAAGTCCATTTGCACACAGGTTTCTTCGCTGGCATAACTTTCGGATCCATCTTCAAAACAGGCGGTGATGATGTAACAATATTCGGTAGAAAAAAGCACCAACGAATCAAAGTAACTGGTGTCGGCTGAACCAATTTGGGCAATCAACGAGTAGCCGATCGAGGCCGGAACACCTGTCTCACAGTAGCCATGAACATACCCCGAACGGTTTTGCCTTCTGTATACTTTATAACAACTAGCATTGCTACAAACATTTGGGCTCCAGCTTACGTTTATTCCGCTGGGTTGTGCCGCACTGGCCAGGTTTTCAACTGCTGGCGCAACTACCTTAATATAAAATGAGCTGTAGTCGGTCAAAGGGTCGTTGCCGTTGTCGGTTGCCTTAAGAATAACCTGGTATTTTTCGCGTCTAACCTCGTTGCAAGTTACGTCCCAAATCATTTGGGCATCAACTGGATTTGTACCTTTTATGCTGTCAATTTTGGCTTTATTAGTTGCCGAAAGAAACGGGAATCCAGTGGCCGAAAAAACAATTTTTTCCGCTGGTGCAGTCAAATCTTCGGCATGAATATTAACCCTTAGCCGGGCGTTGGCCTCTACACAAGTATCGAGCACTTGCGAAATAATCGGGGGTTTATTGGTGCAGGGGTTTACTGTTATTTGCATGTCACGAATAACACTTCCAACCTTCTGCCCATTTCTCCATTCTTCAATCAGTATAGCTACGTTATAAATTCCAGCGAGTTGAGGTGAATCCCATAATAGGTCGCCAGTGTGCAGGTCAATGGAAATTTTATTATCACTTCCAGAGTTTATTTCGTCGGGGTATTTGTATTCAAGTACAAGACCGTTTAGTCCCCTACAGGCAATTAATTTGTAGGTAAGGCTATCTCCATCAGGGTCTATTGCTCCCGGGTTGTGCTCGAAAGGAGCACCAACACAAGCTACATCAAGCGGTGGATTGACCAATACCGGCGAATTGTTGGCCAATTGCCCACCGGTGGGATTAAACGGGTTAATGATTAATTCGGTTTCCAAATAAAAGGAAACATTTACCGAACTGTTGATGTTTTTAATGTCGCTAATTCGGTTGCTGTGATCGGCAGAAATAACATATTTCCCTGGGCCTGGGTAGGTATGTGTGGTTTTGTAACTTCTTTTTTCAGTTAGTCCTCCGGGCAGGTCAACTATTACCGGGTTATCGAGAACCTTCTCGGCTCCATCTCCAAATCGAAAAACGTCAATGGGAGTATGAATGTCGGAAGCTTTTTTGGCATAAATAACCACCGTAATCTCATAGCTGTAGCCGCTTATTCGTCGGTAAGTAATTTCGCCGGCTTCTATGTGTGTTGCCCAGCCCGACAGCGAACCAATCAATAGAAACCAAAGTAGCAGTAAACGCCTCATTTAAATACTAATAAAGGCTTAAAAGTAAAGATTATAGCCCAACGACCGGAAAAAAGGTTTGGTGTTTAATAGCTATGCGGATTGTGGACAAATTGGCGGTCGCAAAAGTTTATAAAATGAATTACAACTCAAAATGCAATTTTCAAGAAGAATAAGGTTAAGCAATCATTTCAGATACAAAGAGGCATAGCACTTAAAAACCAGAAAAAGACAAGGTTTTTTTACTTCATTGGCTATTGTGTTGCGGGACTTATACGAAGCCCGGTCCTCGGTGCGCCAAAGTGAAGAACTCATCCTATAAGCTAATGGTTAGGTAATA
>CAYMJL010000001.1:0-748654 GCA_964390915.1 uncultured Flavobacteriales bacterium | reverse complement strand
TTAGCTATGATTAAACTAATGCTAAATAGAGCCGCTTAAAATTTAGACAGTTACTGAGTTAGATTTGTCTCCCTACTCGTTTTTATATTCCCACAAGTTGTACATTCAAAGTTAGCTATAAGTTAAACCCTGCATTTATAAACCTTTGCTAAAGGATTACCGCAATGAATTTTGAGTTTTTAGTTAATACTGTAAAAGATACCCACAACACACTTCAGCAAAACGCCTTAAAATCGGTAAATAAATTGTTAACCATTCGAAACTGGTTAATTGGTTTTTACATTGTTGAATATGAACAAAATGGGCATGATCGGGCTAAATACGGAGAAAAATTACTAGATGAATTAGCTACATCAATTAACCTTAAAGGATTAGGTTCCAGGAATTTAAAGCTATTTAGACAGTTTTATTTTAGCTATCCACAAATTATGCATTCGGTTAGTGCACAATTAAATGCATTAGATTTAACTAAAAGCAACCATTTACAAAACTACACCCAACTGCAAACTACTAACAGTGAACCTTTTAAAATTGTGCATTCGCCAAATGCACAATTCCCTTCCGTTAATTTAAATAACCCTCAAGTACCCGCCGAAAAGTTACTAGAACGACTTTCTTTCACCCATTTGGTTCAACTTCTCCCACTAGAGGATTCGCTTAAAAAAACGTTTTATGAAATAGAATGTATTAAGGGTAACTGGTCGGTAAATGAATTAAGACGTCAAATAAATTCGCTCTATTTTGAGCGTAGCGGAATGAGCAACAATCCGGAAAAACTAAGCCGACTTGTGCAAGAAAAATCGGAAGTTTTGACACCCACAGATATTATTAAATCGCCATTTACCTTCGAATTTCTTGGTCTTAAGTCGAAAGACGTTATGTACGAATCAGATCTTGAACAAGCGTTAATAGACCATTTGGAGGAGTTTTTACTAGAACTTGGACATGGTTTTTGTTTCGAAGCCAAGCAAAAACGCATTCTTATTGGTGACCGCAACTACTTTATTGATTTGGTGTTTTACCATAGAATTCTAAAATGTCACGTCCTCATTGATTTAAAGATGAAAGAAGTTGAACATGAAAACATTGGCCAATTAAAAACCTACATCAACTATTACAAAAAGAATTTTACGTTACCAAGCGACAACCCTCCCGTAGCTATTCTTTTGGTAACCGAAAACAACAAAGCTTTGGTAGAATACGCTGTTGCTGATTCAGACCAACAACTATTTGTAAGCAAATACCAACTGGAACTACCAAGTAAAGAAACGCTTGCAAAATTTATAGAAAACGAATTCAAAAATCTTTAATGCAAAGTCATAACCTTAATCCATGATTTCAGCACAAAACCTCAGTCACCGATACAATTTGCAAGGCACCTTGATGCAGTTCCCCAATTTAAGTTGCGAAGCCGGTTCTGCGGTTTTAATTACGGGGCAAAGTGGCTCAGGAAAAACCACCCTACTCAGCATTATAGGCGGCTTATTAACGCCCAATACCGGCGAGGTACTTATTGACAATGAATCTATCTATTCTAAATCGGGCAAGGCTTTGGATAAATTTAGAGGTCAAAATATTGGCCTTGTTCTTCAGCAACATTATTTTATTGAAGCTATTTCCAGCCTGCAAAACCTTGCCTTGGCACAGAAACTTGGCGGCCAAAAAGTAGATTTAAAACTGGCTCGAGAGTTATTGGCAGAATTAAATATACTCGACAAACAACATGAATTACCTGGTAAATTAAGCATTGGAGAGCGACAGCGCTTGGGAATAGCCCGTGCACTGATTAATAAACCCAAAGTTATTTTGGCCGATGAGCCAACTTCGGCTCTCGATGATATTAATTGCAATCAGGTTATTACGCTGCTTAAACAAGAAGCCGAAATGCGAAAAACGGCCTTGCTAGTTGTAACGCACGACAATAGACTAAAACAGGCATTTTCAACCGTTATAAACTTATGACCCTATTTCAACTGGCCTTAAAAAATTTGCTTTTCCGCAAGCAATCGGCCATCGTATCGGTTATTCTTATGGCATTTGGCGCAGCCTTGGTGGTGCTAATTCTCAACGTAAAATCGCTTCTGGAAAATGAAATGACCGAACGTGTGGCAGGTGTAGATATGGTTATTGGTGCAAAAGGCAGTCCGCTGCAACTTATTTTGGCCAATGTATTTCACCTAGACAACCCCACAGGAAATATTTCGCAGCAAGCGGTGCAACCTTTTTTGCGCAATCCTTTGATAAAAGAGTCGGTTCAACTGGCGTATGGCGATTATTTTTCAAACACCCGAATTTTGGGCGTTTCACCTTCGTTTTACCATTTTTACGGCATAGACTGTGCCACTGGCTTCTTTCCTAAAAACGACATGGAAGTGGCAATTGGCAGCAGTGTTGCCAAAAAATTAAACCTAAAAATTGGCGAAACATTCGAAGGAAATCACGGCGGCACAGCTGGCGACCAGCATCCGGTACCATTTATCGTTGTTGGCGTATTAAAACCTAGCGGAACTGTAGCCGACAACTTAATTATTACCCCACTTGCCTCGCTTTGGCATGTGCATCACACCAACCCGAATGAGCGAGAAATTACGGCCGTGCTGGTTAAATTTAAAAACCCTATGGGCATGTTGACCTTACCGAGTATTATCAACAAAAAAACAACTATGATGGCAGCACTGCCCGCCATCGAGGTGAACCGATTACTTTCTCTTTTTGGCAATGCCATTACCGGCATGATGTATTTGGCGGCCATTATTGTTTTCACTGCCGTTTTATCGGTTTTCTTCTCGCTGCTAAATTCACTCGAAGAGCGCAAATATGAACTTGCTTTAATGCGTTTGCAAGGTGCTACCCGAACACAATTATTCTCCCTAATTAGTTTGGAAGCCGCTGCAATTGGGCTTACTGGCGGCTTACTTGGGTTGGCAATTGGAAAAATTGGTTTTTATCTGGTACTCCACCTTATCGATTTTGGCGTTACTGCAATGCCCATTTTACCCCAAGAATGGTTTATTTTGCCCGTGGCCATTTTAATTGGCACAATTGCCGCTTGCGTTCCGGCAATTAAGGCATGTACAATAAACATTACCCAACTTTTAAAAGATAAATAACTCATGCGGTGGATTAGCTTTTGGCTGTTTTTTACCTTCTCCATAACAGGCATTTGCCAAGAAAAAATTTCTTGGGAGGTGCTTACAGATGTGAAGTTTGCGGAAAAATTCAACGAAGAACTGGGGTCTTACATAAACGTGCCCGCCTTTGGCCCGAAGGTAAAGGCCTTAGCCGGAAAAGAGGTTGAAATAACCGGATACATGATTCCCATGGATGTAAAGCAAAACATTTACGTGCTATCGGCCAATCCGTTTGCTTCCTGCTTTTTTTGTGGTGGTGGTGGTCCTGAAAGTGTTATCGACTTAAAATTTGCCAAAGTCCCCAGACGCTACAAAACAGATGAAAAAATTACGCTTCGGGGAAAACTCAAACTCAACGCAACCGACATCTATCAACTGAATTACATTTTGGAAGGCGCGCTGCAGGTGAAGTGATTTTGGTATTGAGTAGTGGGTATTTGGTAGTAGGTATTATGTACATATTTTAGTCAAAAGGACTGGTTCGCGATAAAAGATGTTAAAACAAAAGAAGTACAAAACCGCAGATTATTGCCTTAATCCTTGTATTTACTAGAATCTAATCCGTGTAATCATTTTAATCGGTGCAATCATTAACTCAATTTTGTAATCATATTCCCTACTTTAGCCTAGTGAAAATATTCCGCAACATATTGGTTTTGTCGGTAGTTGGTCTTTTTATGGCCTTTACCATTGGCATCCCGCTGCACAAACATTATTGTGGCGACCAATTGTTTTCGGCCGGATTAGTTGAAAAAGAGTGCTGCTGTGAAGACACCGCTGAACAACCGGATGATTGCTGCAAATCGGAGATCAATGTTTTTAGCATTGACGATCATTATGACATTAGTAAGATTAGCAAGGTAAAACTTCAGCTTCCAAACATTCTCTCGGAGCATCCTTTTCCGGTAAATTATGTTTTTGTTGAGCCAAACCAAGTTGTTGAAAACACCAAAATAAACGGCAATAAACCACCCGGTAAAATTCCGCTTCACCTGCTTTTTCATCAGCTTATCACCTATGGTTAATAATGAATGGCTTTAATTGCCGTTTTTTTTAACCACATAGAAACATAGGGATAACGCAACGCGTTACTATGTGTGCTAATAAATTCAGACAAATCTCATAGTTGCGCAAGCACAAAACATAGTTTTAACTACCTCAACATCAAAACTATGTGCCTATGTGGTTTTCTTTTTGGCATAACAGTATTCAAGGATTATAACTTTTATAAAAATCCGTTATTCCATCATTTTAAATTAACCAATATCATGAAAACGTTATTCAGCATATTGTTGCTAAGTCTTGGTTTAACCATTACTTCAGCAGCTCAAACCGATACCTTAACCAAGCAAATTACCATTCCAGTTTCTGGCGATTGCGACATGTGCCAAGCCAACATTGAAAAGGCGGCCATGTACGTAAAAGGAGTTAAAAAGGCATCCTGGGATGTGGAACTACAATTGCTAACCGTAATTTATCGGAGCGACAAAACCACAGAATTGGCAATACAAGAGGCCATTGCAAAAAAAGGATACGACACCCGCGATGTAAAAGGCAATGAGGAGGCCTACCAAAAGCTTCCCAAGTGCTGCCAATACCGCAGTACCGAAAAACACTGATTTTCATTTCTTAATTTATGAAAATGGTGCTTTTTGCAGCACTACTACTGCTGCGTGCCTTGACATTTGCTCAATCGCACACCATTACTGGCGTAGTATTAGAAGAAACCAGTAAAGGCAAGTTTAAGCCTATTCAGCAAGCCAGTGTAAATTGGCTGGGAACCACAGTTGGAACATACACTGACTCGTTGGGTATTTTCACCTTGAAATCGGTGGCCGAAACCAAACATTTAGTTATCCATTATTTGGGTTATCAAACCGACACTATTCGGGTTGGTGAGGTCGATAAAATTACTGTGGTGCTGAAAAACGCCAACAACCTAAAAGAAGTTACGGTTGAATATCGCGCCAAATCGACCACTATTTCCAGAATAAACCCCATGAAAGTGCAGCAGATTGGGGAAAAGGAACTGTTCAAAGCCGCTTGCTGTAATCTTTCTGAGAGTTTTGAAACCAACCCATCGGTGGATGTGGCCTTTACCGATGCAGTTACCGGTGCCAAGCAAATTCAATTACTGGGCTTGGCCGGGCCTTATACGCAAATTACTACCGAAAATATCCCTTCCATTCGGGGACTTTCGGCCATATACGGACTGGGACAAATTCCTGGAACGTGGGTAGAATCGATGCAACTTTCGAAAGGAACAGGTAGTGTACTAAATGGTTACGAGAGCATTGCCGGTCAACTTAATGTTCAACTGCGCCAACCAATAGACGAAGAACGGCTAATTGTAAACGGCTATGGCAGCATGGGCGGCCGACTGGAAAGTAATGTGGTAGCCAATCAGGACTTGGGTCGGGGTTTAACAACTGGGTTACTACTGCACGCCAGCGGAAGAGTAAATGAAACTGACCAAAATAAGGACGGATTTATGGACAATCCAACAGGCACCAATTACAGTTTAATGAATCGTTGGGATTATAGGAACGACATAGGGTTTGAAGGCCAAGCTGCGTTCTCCATTGCCACCGAAGACAAAAATGGCGGTCAGTTAAGCAACAGTAATCTCGACAACCGCTATAAATTTGGTATCAGTACCCGGAAATATGAAGCTTTTACCAAAACAGGATTCGTATTCCCGGGAACACGCTACAAGAGTGTCGGCTTGCAACTTTCAGCAAAAACTTTTGAGCAAACTGCAAATTTTGGTACGCTAAATTCGTATCAAGGAACGCAGTCTACCTACTACGGAAACCTGATTTATCAAAGTATCATTGGTACTACCGACCATACTTTCCGAACGGGTTTAAGCATTTTAAACGATGAATATCAAGAAGAGTTTAACGGCAAAAAATACACCCGACAGGAATTTGTACCGGGAACTTTTGTAGAATACACTTGGACCCCATCTGAAAAATTCTCGGCAGTGGCTGGTTTACGGGGCGATGCCAACTCAGTTTACGGCGAATACCTCACGCCGAGGCTGCATGTGCGTTATGAAATTGTACCCAAACAGGTTATTCGCTTTTCAGGCGGGCAAGGAAGAAAATCGCCAGCCATTTTTACAGAAAACAACGGTTTAATGGCATCATCCAGAAGTTGGATTTTACCCACCACCAACCGTATTTTACCCTACGGATTAAAGCAAGAAGTGGCTTGGAATGTGGGCATCAACTACACCAAACACTTTGAGTTGGACTACCGGGAGGGAACTTTTTCGGCAGAATATTACCGCACCGATTTCACCAACCAAGTGGTGGTAGACCTAGACGCAACAGCACGCGAAGCAAGGTTTTACAACTTGCAAGGACAGTCGTATGCCAACAGTTTTCAAACCGAAATAGATTATGAGTTGTTAAAACATTTCGATGTTCGATTGGCCTACCGTTTATACGATGTTAAAACGCAATACGGTCAACAGTTACTCGCAAAACCATTGGTTTCTAAACATCGGGCATTTATTAATCTGGCTTACGAAACCAGCACCAATTGGTTGTTCGATTTTACGGCCAACTGGATTGGCCAAAAACGACTTCCCAGCACCAAAGACAATCCACAGGAATATCGTTTGAAAAAATATTCGCCCAATTATTTTCAGTTTTCTGCCCAGATTACCAAGAAAATTGGCGAAACTTTTGAGGCATATGTAGGAATGGAAAACATTGGTAATTTTAGGCAAAACAACGCCATTATTGCCGCGAGCGAACCGAACAGCAACTACTTTGACAGTTCGGTAGTATGGGGGTCGGTTTTTGGCCGAATGGCTTATATTGGATTCAGGTATACATTGAAGAAAAAGTAAAAAAATGAGGCTGCTCTCAACCACCGAGACAGCCTCATAATTACACAACTTCCATGTGTCTCAAGTCATCTCCCAATTGATGAATAGCATTATTCAGTTTATTTATTTGCTTCATACTGGGCTGTTTATTTCCAATTTTATATTGACTTAAAAGTGTGCTATTAATGCCGCTTAAATAAGCTAGATTTTTATTCTCTAAACCCAATAAACTAAGTGCTGCCGGAATCGACATTCTGAAATTAAAAGCTGGTTCCCCCTTCCACTCTTCCTTTAATTCTCCATCTTCCGCCAAGCCTTCCAAGTGAAGTTCCAAAGCCTCTTTAAGGTGCTCTTTTATTGATTGAAAACTATCTCCTTGAGTGTAAACACCTGGCACATTTTCCACTTCAGCGAAATAATAACCATTGTCATTCTGGGTAATGTTTACGATAAATTTTACTGTCTTCATGTTGCTGTTTTTTATAAACTGAAACAAACGGATTATATCCCTGCCTGATTTCTGATACTTTTTTCTGTTTTAATAGGGATATCTTCATTCATCCCGTGGTTTGAAACCGTTACTTTACCTTGCTTTGTTGGATGCTTTAATTGCATGTGACTGCCTTTTTGCTTGTACAAATACCAACCATCGTCTTTTAATTCTTTGAGGATTTCTTTAACTTTAATTGCCATCATACAAAAGTAAATTAAAATTTACTTTTTCAAACAAAAGTTTAGTTCGAATTAATAGGTGGATTTCATTCTCTAGTTATACCATCCGGTAAATGACATCTGTATTCTCTTTGGATTTATTTCAAAACTTTCCGTATTCTTATCAAAAAATACCTCCCTATGAGATTCATTACCCTCATCCTATCTGTAATTATTGTCATTCAAGGTTTTGGTCAAACAGTAGCGCCAATAAAACCGAAGCAAAACCGAATTAAAATTGGCGTAATTTATTCTCCAGAAATAAATTACCGAACGCTAAAAAGCAACGGCCTAGACAGCAATAATTATTGGTTGGTTGACTTTAATAATTCAAACGACCGGCCAAAATTTGGCCAAACATTTGGGGTTGATGTTCTCTTCCAATTGTCAAAGTCTTTTAGTATCGAAACGGGTGTTCAATACACAAACCGAGGCTTTCAAACCAAACTTACCCCCTTAACTTTTGGCGACAATATAGACCCAAGAAAAGGTTTTATGTACACCACTGGCAACAACCCTTGGCTAGATAACACATCAATGAAGTCAATTTATAGTTTTTATTACCTGGACATCCCAGTTCAGCTAAACTTTACCGCCGGCAAAAGAAAAGCTCGATTTTACAGCAGCATAGGATTAAACTGCAGTTTTTTACTCAAAGCCGAGACAACCCTTTACCTTAAATCCGAGGACGAGGCAGTTCGCGAGTCCAGTGAAACCATTCACGGATTTAGACCCTTTAATTTATCACCAACCGTGGCGATGGGTATTGATTATCAATACAATGAATCCTTAAATTTCAGAGTTGCTCCTTCTGGAAAATACGGCTTATCACCCATCAAAAACTCACAAATCGCATATCACCTTTGGTCCATTGGGCTAAGTATTGGTGCTTACTGGCAGTTATAAATTATAATATTTGAAATTCAATACTTAAAATAGGATGCTAAAAAATGTGACAATACTACTGGTTTATTTAAGCGTTTCCTTCGGCCATATCCGAGCTGCAGAAATTCCAGGAATAATTATTACCAAGACCGATACTCTCCATGTTATCTTCAAAATACCAACGAATTCAATCACCGGAAAGCCAAAATTCAAAAATCTGCTTTCAAAAATTACCTATTTTGATAGTATCGGCAAAAAAACAAGCATAACCCCAAATCAAGTCATTGAAATTCAATTTCAGTTACCTAACCAGCCACTAGAAAGAATTGTATCCTACAACCCAATCACAAGAGGTAAAGTATCTAATGGCGTTTTCTTGAGATTAATTCAAGATGGTGGACTTCGGCTTTTCGAATGGCATAGTACGCCTAGTCAAAAAAACGATGGCCTTAGTTATTTTTTGGTAAATCGCAAGTTGAAAAAAATTCAATTTACCGGATTAATATTCCCAACAAATAACCTTATTGATTTCTTTGAAGATTGTCCCCTATTGCAAACTAAGATAAAGAACAACGAGTTTCGTATAAAAAATTTGCGCGAGATGGTTCAGTGTTACAATAACAATTGTGCATACTAACCCTCCGTTAATAACAGTCAATATGCCACTAACCATAACCAACACCATTTCTATTAACGCCCCAGCTGCCAAAGTTTGGGATGCGCTCATAAACCCAATTCAAACAAAAAAATACATGTTTGGCTGTGTACCAGTAACCAATTGGAAAGTGGGTAGCAGCTTACTGTGGCGAGGTGAATATGAAGGCAAAGAGATTGATTTTGTAAAAGGTGAAGTACTTGAAATTAGTCCTAATGGCTATCTAGCCTACTCGGTTATAGACCCTTTGAATCAGAACATTCCAGATGTTCCAGAGAATTACTTAACGGTAACTTATTTACTCGAAGAGAATAAAGGGGTAACTCAATTTACCGTAACCCAAGGCGATTATAGCAAAGTGGTCGAAGGTGAAAAAAGATACAACGACACCGTTGCTGAAGGTGGCTGGCAAGGAATACTTGAAGCTATTAAAACCTTGGTTGAAAACGGCTAGAAGTTTATTTCTTTACATTCAGTTCTGCTGAGAATTCAATCAATTTTTCAGCAAATCTATCCCAGATTAGATCCTCTACTCGTGTTGCTAGACGCATGTTTGCGCAAAAAAATTGATGATGTTATTATTTCCCCACACAGTTTACATTACCGCTTCCATTTACCGATGAGGTAAGATTGGTACAGCTTCCCAAGGTAGCATCACCGCTGCCATTTATGCTAATTTGAGTAGAATTGGCTTTAAAATCACTGGCTTTTATACTTCCACTACCGTTTATTTTTCCTTTTAAATTGTTGGCCTTCCCGCGAAGCAAAATATCGCCACTGCCTAAAATTTCGGCAACAACATTTGTTGCATCGGTCTCTATGTTCGCATCACCACTACCAACAATACTTACTTCAAAATTTTCGCCTTTCATCATTCCGCGCGACACAATATTTCCACTGCCTGAAAGAACCACCTTTTTTAAGTTGGTACAATAAACACGCACCTTCATGGTCCTGTCCAAATCAACGCAACCGTCAATATCTACTTCTACCTCTCCGGCCTTATTTTCAATTTCTAGGTTTTCGAAAATGTTCTCGTAGGTATAAATTTCTATTTCATTTTTCGTGGATGGAATTAACTCAACATCGGCCGAGGACGATAAGTTAAAGGCGTCAAAATTTTCTTGAGGAAAATTTTTGGTTACCATTGGTTCAGAACCTTCGGTGCAATTAATAACCCCGCAGGCATTGAACATAAAGGCAATAGCAATAAGGTACACAACTTTCATGGTGGCTAAATTTGAGGCTAAAGTTGCAAAAAAACTTAAGCCAATTCACTAAGAATTATCCAACGTTCGGTTTTATGATCAATGTCAGTAACAATTTTACCTAATTGCTCCGTAATTTCAAGCAGTTTGGCGTGATTGGTATCCGCATTTGCTAGTTTGTTTTCAAGCTCGGTTTTCTTTTTCTCTAAATCGGCCAATTCGCCTTCAAGTTTCTCGAACTCATGTTTTTCCTTGAAACTCATTTTCTTTTTTTCGGTAGCTGGCGCTGAAGCTACAACAACCGGCGGAGCTGGTTTAAGCAGTTTTTCGGCCACTGGTTCTGGCAAAAGAATACCGGAACTTACTTCCTTAAATAGGTCGCTATTTCTGTAATCGGTATAGTTGCCCGGGAAATCTTTTACTTGACCTTGGCCTTTAAACACAAAAAGGTGATCTACCAATCGATCCATAAAGAACCTGTCGTGGCTAACTAGCAGTAAACAACCTTCAAATTCGTCCAAAAACTCTTCTAAAACATTTAGGGTTTGGATATCCAAATCGTTGGTTGGCTCATCGAGAATAAGGAAGTTGGGGTTTTTCATCAGAATGGTACACAAATACAGCCTTTTTCGTTCTCCACCACTCAGTTTAGAAACGTAGCTGTATTGCATGTCGCCGGTAAAAAGGAATTTTTCCAACAACTGAGAAGCGGTAAGTTTTTTGCCGCCTGCCATCGGAATAATTTCTGCAATTTCTTTTACCACTTCAATGGCGCGCATGTCCTCTTTCAGGTTCATGCCTTTCTGGTTGTAATAACCAAAAACAATGGTTTCACCTACCACAATTTTACCCGTGTCGGGCACATCGGTTCCGGTAAGCATGTTCAGAAAGGTAGATTTTCCTACCCCATTTTTCCCTACTATACCTACCCGGTCCTTGCGCTTAAAGTGATAACTAAATTTGTCAAGCATTACTTTGTCGCCAAAGGCTTTATTGAGGTTATGCAACTCAATAATCTTGCTACCCAGTCGCTCCATTTTAATCTCGAGCTCAACTTTCTCTTTGTTCAGTTTTCTGCCAGCCTGTTCTTTAATGTCTTCGAAAGCATCGACCCTATATTTTGCTTTCGTGCCACGCGCCTTGGGCTGACGACAAATCCACTCCAATTCTTTTCGCATCAAGTTTTTAGCCTTCAACGTATTAACCGTGAAGTTTTCCTCGCGTTCTGCCTTTTTTTCCAGAAAATAAGAATAGGAGCCCTTGTATTTAAAAAGTAAACCTTCGTCTATTTCAATAATTTGGTTACACACTTTTTCCAGAAAATACCGGTCGTGACTAACCATAAATAGGGTGATATTGCTACTGGCCAAATACCCCTCGAGCCACTCAATCATTTCTAAATCCAAGTGATTGGTAGGTTCATCGAGTAGCAAAAATTCGGGTTCATCGATAAGCACTTGAGCAAGCGCCAAACGCTTAAGCTGCCCCCCGGAAAGGGTGGCCACCTCTTGAGTAAGCACTTTGTCCATTTGCAAACTGCTCAATATGGTCGATGCTTTTACCTCTATGTCCCATGCCTTTTCTCTATCCATTGCTTCCAACGCCTCATGAAGGTCGTTTTCAATGCCCGAAACAATGGCTTCCTCGTAACTTCTCAAAGCCATTAAGGCCGGACTGTTGCCATGAAAAATAACCTGACTGGCAGTAATACTAGGGTCGAACTGTTGATCCTGTTGAAGAAAACTTATTCTTAAATCCTTACGAAAGGTAACGTTGCCGGCATCCGCTGGTTCCATGTCGCAGAGTATGCGCAAAAGGGTTGTTTTACCGGTACCATTCTTGGCAATAAGTGCAATTTTTTCGCCCTGATCTATGCCAAACGAAAGGTCTTTAAACAACAATTTTTCACCGTAATACTTGCTCAGGTTTTCTACTGACAGGAAATTCATAACAACACTCCACTTTTTAAGGCGGCAAAGGTAGTTTAAAACTACGGTAATGAAGCAGTTGTTGAATTACAAATAAACCTCATTACCAGAAACTTACTTTTTTATAACTTACAAAACAGTAAGTTACAATTTTATAACTTACAGTTTTATATGTAACTAATTTGTAAGTTACAATTTAGTGTATTACATTTGGGTAAGTAAAAATGCATGGAAACACCATTTGTATTTGGCAAAGTAGCCTTTGGTGAAGAGTTTACCAATCGAAAACTTGAGTTAAAGCGACTCACTACCAATTTTAGCTCGTCCATCAACACCATTCTTATTTCACCAAGGCGTTGGGGAAAAAGTTCGTTGGTGCGCAAAGCTGCCGAAACCCTAGATTCAGAAAAGGTAATCGTTTGCTTAATTGACTTATACAACATAAGAAAAGAAGAAGAATTTTACCAAATGCTGGCACAGGCGGTTATTAAAGCCACTTCTTCTAAATGGGAAGAACGCGTAGAAAACAGCAAAAACTTTATTAGTCAATTCATTCCAAAATTATCGTACGGCCTAGATCCGAACAGCGATTTTACCATGAGTTTAGATTGGGACGAGGTAAAAAAACAACCTGACGACATACTGGATTTAGCCGAAAAAATTGCCAAAGACAAGGGTATAAAACTGGTCATCTGCATTGACGAATTTCAAAACATTGGCATTTTCGATGATTCCTTAGGTTTTCAGAAAAAACTACGGGCACATTGGCAGCTACATCAGTCGGTTTCTTATTGTTTGTACGGCAGTAAACGGCACATGTTAATGGAGTTGTTTACTTCACCTAGAAAGCCTTTTTACAAATTTGGCGATTTGATTTTTCTGGAAAAAATTAAACAGAAAGACTGGATTGAGTTCATTGTCAAACGATTTTCCGACACGAGAAAAACAATAAGCGTCACCAATGCTGCCCACCTCTCTCAACTAGCCGATAACCATTCGTTTTATGTGCAACAATTAGCACAACAATGTTGGTTAAGAACAGCCACCGAATGTTCTTCAGAAATTATCGACAACGCGTTCAATGATATTTTAATGCAACTCAGTTTGTTGTTTCAAAACGTTACCGACAGTTTAAGCAACACCCAACATAACTTTCTGCATGCTGTGTTAAAAGGTGTTGAGCAATTTAGTGCCAAAGAAAATCTCGATAAATATCAACTAGGCACTTCGGCCAATATTCAACGGATAAAACACGCTTTAATTGAACGTGAAATTATTGACCTGGAACGCAAAAAAGTGGTATTTCTCGACCCGATGTACAAAAACTGGCTCGACAGGTTCTATTTCAACAATTAACCTACACTTTATTACAACCGTTAAGCAAACTCCACAACCAAAGCCCAGCTTCTTTTATTATTTTGCGACCGAAATCATAAAAAACGAATGAAAAAATATTTTCTGCTAGCCACTGTATTAGTTTGTAATACCCTGCTAATAGCCCAGCGCTGTTACTGGCAACAACATGCCGATTACAAAATGGAAATCGATTTTAACACCTCAAACCATCAATATACTGGCAAGCAAACCTTGGTTTACACCAACAATTCGCCCGATACGCTGACAGCAGTTTTCTACCATTTGTATTTCAATGCTTTCCAACCAGGCAGCTCAATGGACGTTCGTTCCAGAACTATTGCGGATCCAGACCCACGAGTTGGAAGCCGCATTGTTGCGCTAAAACCAGATGAAATTGGATTTCAGAAAATTATTTCGTTAAAACAAGATGGCAAAACGTTAAACCCGGTAACGAACGAAACCATTTTAGAGGTAAAGCTGGCCAACCCAATATTGCCAGGAGCAAAAGCCACCTTCGAGATGGAGTTTCAAGCACAAGTACCCATTCAAATTAGAAGAAGTGGTAGAAAAAGTGCCGAGGGAATTGATTATTCAATGACACAATGGTATCCCAAAATGGCCGAATACGACAATAACGGCTGGCATCCAAACCCTTATATCGGTCGCGAATTTTATGGCATTTGGGGCAATTTTGATGTAAGCATAAAAATAGACAGCGGCTACACAATAGGTGGTACCGGATTATTGCAAAACGCAACTGAAATAGGGAAAGGCTATTTACCCAACAACCAAGCCGGCTCATCGAAAGAGACCAAATTGAACTGGCATTTTAAAGCAGAAAAAGTACACGATTTTGCTTGGGCTGCCGACCGCGATTACCTGCACGATTTTATTGATGGGCCAAATGGTATGAAAATTCACTTTTTATACCAAAACGATAGCCAGTTCAATAAAAACTGGAAAGAACTGCAACCAGCGGCCGTTAAGCTGTTTGAAATAATGAACCGCAATTTTGGTGTTTATCCTTACAGCACTTATTCCATCATTCAAGGTGGCGATGGTGGAATGGAATACCCAATGGCCACCTTAATTACCGGGAAAAGAAATGCTGGAAGCCTTATTGGTGTGAGTGTGCACGAGGTCATTCACAGTTGGTATCAAATGCTATTGGGCACCAACGAAAGCTTGTACCCTTGGATGGACGAGGGTTTTACTACCTACGCCGGTGATGTTGTGATGAACGAGTTAATTAGTGAAGGAAAAGAAAATCCGTTTGAGGACAGTTATGCCGGATACTATTCGCTGGTGAAAAGTAAAACGCTGGAGCCACTAACCACACATGCCGACCATTATCTTACCAACCGAACCTATGGCACTGCTTCCTATTCGTTAGGATCTATTTTCCTTTCGCAACTGGGTTATATAATGGGTTCTGAGGCACTAAGTAAAGGACTTAACAACTACTACTACAACTGGCGATTTAAACACCCAACGCCCGACGACTGCGTGAAAGAAATGGAAAAAGCCAGTGGTTTGGTGTTGGACTGGTACAAAGAATACTGGATTAACCAAACCCAAACCATCGATTACGGTATAAAAAGCGTGAATGGTGATGGCAAAAAAACGACCGTCCTTATCGAGAAAAAAGGAAATATGCCCATGCCACTTGACATTGTTGTCACCTTAAAATCTGGAAAAACCATAAATTACTACGTTCCATTGGACTTAATGCGAGGTGAAAAACCGGCAGAGAAAAAACATGCCGAAACCAAGGTAATGGAAGACTGGGCCTGGGTTTACCCCGCCTATCAGTTTGAAATAACAACTAGTTTGGGTGACATTGAAAGCATCGAAATAGACCCTTCGCAATTGATGGCCGATGTGGATAGAAGCAATAATTTATTTCCCCAAAAAAGCAGTGTGGTTAAGGTGGCTACAGCCAAACCGTAAGTAAAACTTAGTTTTCCAAATTTCGTTTTTCTTCAATATTTTTGCAGCAGAATTTCGAGCATCCCCCGAATAGGGGGTTGTTTGTTTAAATAGCTTACCAATATGGCCTTGCACAACAAATACGACAAAGAAACATTAAGAAAAAAACTGGAAACCAATCCTATCCCCAGGGTTACTTTGTCGTTTTACCAATATGCCAAAATTGAGAACCCACAAGCACTCCGCGATGAAATGTTTGCCTGGATGTTTAACATGGGTGTGTTGGGCAGAATTTATGTAGCCAAGGAAGGGGTGAACGCTCAAATTTCGGTTCCTGAACTGAATTTTCAGGACTTTAAAAAACGACTTTTCGAAGTTGATTTCTTAAACGGAATTCGCTTAAACATAGCGGTAGAACACAATCTTTATTCTTTCCTGAAGCTTAAAATTAAGGTTCGCCATAAAATAGTTGCAGATGGATTAAACGATGAAACTTTTGACGTTACCAACAAAGGGATTCATCTTAAAGCCAAAGAGTTTAACCAAATACTCGATGACCCGAACACCATTTTGGTCGATATGCGCAACCACTATGAATGGGAAATTGGAAAATTTAAAAATGCTATAACACCCGACGTTGATACGTTTAAAGAGTCTTTGCCCTTGGTAGAAAATCAATTAAAAGGGCAAGAGGATAAAAACCTAGTGATGTATTGTACTGGTGGTATTCGCTGCGAAAAAGCTAGTGCCTATTACAAACACGTGGGTTTCAAAAAAGTTTATCAACTGGAAGGCGGCATTATAGAATACGCTCGTAAGGTTCAGGAACAGGGCCTGGAAAATAAGTTCATTGGAAAAAACTTTGTTTTTGACGACCGGAGAGCCGAGAAAATAAGTGACGATGTAATTGCACATTGCCACCAATGTGGCGAAGAGTGGGACATTCATACGAATTGCGAAAACAATGCCTGTCATTTACTTTTCATCCAATGTCCAAAGTGTGCGGAAAAAATGCAAAATTGCTGCTCCAGTGAGTGCATGGAATTTATGCATTTGCCAATCGAGGTTCAAACCGAATTTAAAAGCGGCAGAGATCACGGCACCCAGACTTTTAAAAAAGGGCGTGAAAGCCTTTTCGTTGAAGCCTACCGGGCATGGAAAGAAAAAAGAAAAGCCTAACAACTAAGCACTAAACCTCCTTTAAAGTGATTAATTACAAATCGATTTCGTTCCTTTTAATTTTACCACTTTTCTTTGGTGGGAAACAAACCGCAACTGCACAAACCGAAAAAGGTTTGCTTTGGGAAATCAGCGGAAATGGGCTAAAAAAGTCCTCGTACCTATACGGAACCATTCACATCCAAGCCAAGAAAGTATTTCAGTACGATAAAGTTGTTGAGGAAAAACTAATGTCGTGCAAAGCCTTTGCTCCAGAATTGGTTTTAGATGAATTAAATCAAAAGGACCTCACTCAGGCCATGATGATGAAAGACAATAGTCTTGACAAACTACTCACAGCTGAGGAATATGCCCAAGCCGATAAAATAGTAAAGGAAAAAACTGGGGCAGGATTGGCCGCTTTCAATAAGCTAAAACCCATTATGGTGGCTTCACAAATTGGCCAACTCGATATTCCTCAGGAAATGCCAATGGCGCTCGATTTATACCTACTAGAAATAGCCCGAAACACCAAAATGAAGGTATTTGCAGTAGAAACCCTTGAAGAACAAATTGCCGCACTCAATTCCATTTCGGATGCCGACCAAGCCAAAATGCTAGTTAAGCTGTTACAAGACTCAACCTCAGGTGCTGGCGAATACCAAAAACTTTTACAGGCTTATTTGAGTCAGGATTTGGGCCAAATGCTTGACCTGACCGAAGACCCTACTTTGCCGAAGGAAATTGAAGAAAAATTCTTGGTGGCTCGAAATCACGTTATGGCTCAACGCATAGCCGGTTTTGTTACAGAACAAACAACATTTGTCGCCATTGGTGCGGCACATCTGGGTGGTTCGTTAGGAGTTTTGGCATTACTAAAAATGGCTGGTTATCAGGTCAATCCAATACCATTTGAATTTAAGAATTAACTTTACGCCTTACCCTGCCAGCAATATGGAAACCGGATTAATAGACACTATTACCAACAAGAGTTACGATGAAGTAAAGCGCTTGTTTACCGAATACATGGTTGCTCAAAATTTGCGAAAAACTCCGGAGCGGTACGCTATTTTAGAGGTTATATACAACGCCGTTGGCCATTTTGATGTAGAAACCCTGTACATCATCATGAAAAACAAAAAATATCGTGTTTCCAGAGCCACAGTGTACAACACGCTTGACTTATTGGTAGAATGTGGTTTGGTGGTGAAACATCAGTTTGGTTCAGCAACTGCTCAATTTGAGAAATCGTATGGCTACCGCCAGCACGACCATTTAATCTGCTCCACTTGCCACAAAGTTTTGGAGTTTTGCGATCCACGGATTCAGAATATAAAAAACATGGTTTCGGAGTTTTATAATTTCACCATTAATACCCACACTCTCCAGTTTTATGGTGAGTGCAACAACGCTAGCTGCGAAGGGAAACTGGCAGCTAAAGCGGTACAGGCTCATAAGCAGAGTAAAACCGATTACTCCTAATTATCAATCGGTTACTTCACGAAAAACCATTACTACTTCGTAACCATTCTAAGTATTTGACTAAATTCGCACAAACAAAAACCCTTGTGAAGTGCTTTAAAACAGTTATTAGTTACCGCTTGCCGCAATATATTTGGTTGGCAATTTTGCTTGCATTAAGTACCTCTCGAGCAAGTGCCCAAGGCGATAACTGTAATTCAGCGAGCTACCTGAGTGACGTTTCTAATTTTTGTTCCGCCGACGGTTTCTACAATAACGCTACCGGAACATTGGACGTTAACCCCCAGCCATTTTGCTGGTCGGGTAGCCCAACAAAAGATGTTTGGTTCAAATTTACGGCCATAGCTCCCGCAGCCTATATCACCGTAACCGGAAGTGGAAATTCCCCCATAATTAGACAGCCAAGAATTGCACTATACTCTGGCGATTGTAGTAGTGGTTTAACTGAGGTCTATTGCAGCGATGGAACCAGTGGAACCAATTTCTCGCAACTTTATTCCGGTTTATTAAACCCCGGACAAACCTATTACATTGCTGTTTCTAGTTTAGCCAGTCAGGCAGGTCGATTCAAACTATGTGTAAACAACTACACCCCACCAAATAACCCAGGAGCCGATTGTGGAGGTGCTACCCGTCTGTGCTCGAAGGAAGCCTTAAGTATAAGTAGTTTTAGTGGCCCAGGCCAAACCGCAGACGAACCCGAACCCGGCACCTGTATGGATATTGCGGGCGTAAGCGATGAAACCAACTCCGTTTGGTTTTACTGGACATGCTCGCAAACAGGATCATTTACCTTCGACATATTACCCGTTGACCCTGGACAGGATATCGATTTTCTATTCTATAAACTTAACGGCACCTCTCCTTGTAATTCCAGACAATGGTTGCGCTGTAACGCTTCCTCATGCGTATCGGGCGGATTTGCTGGCCCAGGATCGACAGGACTCCATGCATTGGACAATGATACCGATGAAAGCCCGGGTTGCGAAGCCGGAGAAAATGCATATTGTGAATCGGTCACGCTTATAGCTGGTGAGAGTTATGCGCTGCTGATTAACAATGCAACCCAATATGATGGCTTTACCATTCAATTTGGAGGGACCGCGAAATTTGAAGGAGCAGAACCTAAAATGTCACTTTCTGTAGACACCATTTGTCAAGGTGAAAATGTTACCGTTGACGGCATAGGGTCTTCTGGTTTTGAAAATCTCAATTGGAATTTAAGCTCTGGCTCTGGTTCACCATCCACGGCTCAAGGAATAGGTCCACATGTCATTAATTATAATACCCCAGGCACGCATACCATAATACTGAACGCCACATCTGCCAATTGCCCGTCTGTGACCCTAACAAAAACTGTGGTTGTTACACCTTCTCCCCAAGCCCCTCAAATTATTACCGAACCCGTTTGTGAGGGGGACACCTTGCGTCTCCAGACCAATAGTACCGGAATCTTGAATTGGACAGGACCGAACAGCTTTTCCTCGACAGAATCGACAATAACCATCCCAAACGCTAGCTCCATGAATAATGGTATTTATCGCGTTTTTGAAACAATGGGCAATTGCATCGGGTCTCAAGCAAGTGTAGAAGTTTCGGTTCGCGACAAACCCACCGTACTAATTACCCCCACCAATGCAGTTATCTGCATTAGCGACACTGTCGTATTCACTGAAAGTGGTGCTACCAGTTACACTTGGATACCAAATGACTACCTTACCTTTCTGCCAAACCACGCGGTACGAGCACAACCTGATGAAAGCATTTCCTATTCCATATTAGCGAAAAATGAAGCAGGTTGCGTGGATTCCACTAAGGTTAATATTAAAGTCGTTACTAGCTTAACTGCGGAAGCCGGAAACGATATATCAATTTGCAAAGGAGATTCAATTCCGTTATTGGGCAGCGGTGGCAACCTATTCAACTGGTCACCCACCGATGGTCTTTCAAACGACAGCATCTTTAATCCAATCGCAAGACCGAGTGAGACAACCACCTATTTTATGACCACCAAGGCCGGTTCTTGTCAAGGGGTGGATAGTATTAAAATTACGGTGAATCCAAGTCCTGATTTGTCAATCACCGGAGCTGACTCCATCTGTCGTGGAAGTTCAGTTACCTTAACTGCTAATTCGCCAGCATCAATTCATTGGAGCACCAACCAAACCAACCCATTTATTATCGTTTCTCCCGATTCTACGCAATCTTATTGGGTAGAAGCCGAATCAGCTAATGGCTGTAAAACGCGACTAGAGAAATCCATTTATGTGAAACCCATTCCCAATATCCTACCAAGTCAATCACCGATTAACCTTTGCTTGGGCAATAGCTTAAGCATTACTTTACGTGGAGCCGATAATTACCAATGGTCTCCACAGCCCGCATCGAGCAATTTTTCTGCTGACACCGTAACTTTGTCACCAACAACTACAACAGTTTACACCATTACCGGTGCATTGAATGGATGCTTTAGTCAAATTACTGATACGGTATATCTCCAGCCACCTTTGCATACTAACGCCGGTGAAGATCAGCAGATATGCCATCGAGATTCTATTCAACTCAATGCCACCGGAGGCACCTCATTTGCCTGGACTTCGAATGGAATCATCTTGTACTCAGGAAACAATTTTTGGGCAAAACCAGATTCTACCGTCGAGTACCAAGTTACGGCAATGCAAAATAGTTGTACAGACATTGACACCATTCAAATCACGGTTTTACCGCTTCCCAACCCACAAATTGGAGGGGATACCGTTTTATGCATAGGCGACACCACGCACTTATTCTCCACCCATCCAACAGAAAAGAGCCTTTGGTACCCAGGTCTTCAAACCAGTTCCAACATTGTATGGATTCCAGCTAAAAGTGAGTTTATTTCTTTGGTACTTACTGACCAAAATGGATGTTCCGATTCTTCAGCAACTTATTTGAAGATAAACCAGCTTCCATCAGTTACTATTCTTGGACAAGATACCTTATGTGAAAACCAGTTCATAGACCTTAAGGCTTCTGGCGCTAATCAATTTCAGTGGATTTCCGGCCAAAATGGAAGCACCTCAATTCGCCTTTATCCAAGCTCAGACACACTGGTGATCCTAACCGGAATTGATGCAAACGGATGTAAAAATAGTGACTCCCTATACCTACGAGTATTGCCAATCCCTTCAGTTTCAGCTTGGCCAATAAGTAAACTTAGCTGTAAATTTGATAACGTGTCGTTCACCGGAAGTGGGGCAAGTCAATATTTCTGGAATTACAGTAACCTACAAGGGAGTACTATAAGTTTACCAGCTCTTTACGACACCACGCTTATCTTACAAGGCTTTGCCGCAAATGGATGTTCCGACACAGCATCGGTGCATATTAACTTATTTCCGCAGCCTGTAGTGTTAATTTCGGGAGCCGATTCTGTATGTGCCAATACCCCTTTTTCACTAAGTGCATCGGGTGCTTCAAACTACCTCTGGCCTCAATTCAGCTCCAACGATTCTATCCTGCACACCAGCATTACCAATGATTTAGAAATACTGGTTATCGGCAAAGACCAAAACCAGTGTACAGATTCAACTCTATTAAAAATAGCGGTTTACCCAGTATCCGCCAAATATAGCTATAGCCTTAGCTACCATACCCAACCCGGAAAACTTCTTTTTAAAAACCAATCAACAAATTCATTCCACAACGAATGGTTACTGAACAACCAACCCTATTCTTCCCTTCCTAACCCAACCTACAGCGGTGAAAATATTGACGACCTGGTCTTCACCCTCATTAGTACCAATGCCATTGGGTGCAAAGACACCATTAGCCAACTAATCAATTACAACCCGTTTGCCGACCTATTCATTCCAAAATGCTTCAGCCCCGACGGTGATGCCATTAACGACCTGTTTGTCATAAACGGTGACCTCCTTGAAAAAATTGAACTTCGAATGTACGACCGATGGGGTAATCAAGTGTGGCACAGTACGTCCATTAATGAATCTTGGGATGGGCAGTTTAATGGTGAACCATTGCCCGCTGGAACTTTAAATTTAGTAGTAAAATATCGACTTATTGGGGGCACTGATAACGTTACTTATGCCACCGTTACTATTATTCGCTAGTTCAAATAATAATTACCATGCAATTGCGCTTCCTGATTTAGCAATGCAGCTCTTGTTCGCATTATGTTGGTAATAAATCGCTCCATTTCAGCGGCATTAAACATAGTCAGAAGGCTATTTTTTTGCTCATCAGTAAGACCCAACATCACTGCCAGTTCAAAAATATCGCCACGTATGGTATCGAGCAATCTTTCTTTCGGCAAATATCTATAAGCAAACTTCTTAAACTCATTGATAAGGGAATTGGAAGCGCTATAAATATTGGTGGCAATTACGGTAACCGAACCAGCCGAGTATAGCTTTAATGGATGGCGTTCGTAAAACCGATTTATTTTGACAATTTCAACCCCGCGAATTGACACATCAAGTTCGCCAGTAGTGTAGCGTCTAATTATTTCCACCACCCGAGCACTTACCCCATAATCATTAGGTAAACCTTCAGATAATCTGGCCAAAACAAATTTACTAGCTTCCGACTGACTATCGGCAAAAAGCTGCCTGGATCTTGGTTCATCAACATGCAAGGTTATTTCCTCGCCCGGTAAAACAACCTTATCTAACACAATGACCGGCATTAACCGCATAACAACTGTTTTACATCACTAAAATAAACGACGAAACATTTTAAAAAAAGTTGTCTCATTTGCCCAACTATTATCTCAAGTACCTTGTACGTTTGGTTGGTAAAATTAACTTTGCCGTCAGAAATTACCACCCATGGGAAGGAAGTTTGAAAAAAGAAAACATACCATGTTTGCCAGGTATGATAAAATGGCAAAAGCGTTTACTCGATTAGGGAAAGAAATTGCCATAGCTGTAAAGGCCAATGGACCTGATCCGGCCAATAACCCTCGGCTGCGAACAGCCATGCAGAATGCCAAAGGCGTTAACATGCCCAAAGATCGTATTGATGCTGCTATTAAACGTGCCTCATCAAAAGACGAGAAAGACTTTAACGAAGTAGTTTACGAAGGTTATGGCCAGCATGGCGTGGCCATTTTAGTTGAAACTGCAACTGATAATCCAACACGAACTGTAGCTAACATTCGCCTTTATTTCAATCGTGCTGGAGGTGCATTAGGCAACACTGGGTCTTTGAGCTTTATCTTTAACCGAAAAAGCTTGTTCAAATTTCCTTTGGGCAATCACAACGTGGAAGAACTAGAACTAGAATTAATTGACTATGGTTTAGAAGATCTGGTGTACACCGATGACGAAATTTGGTTGTATACCGATTTCACTGATTTCGGAATAATGGCCAAAGGTTTAGAAGAAAAGGGTATTGTACCAACCAGCGCTGAATTGGTTCGCCTTCCAACCACCACGGTTGAACTTACGGAAGCACAGGAAGAAGAATTGATGGAACTTATTGAGCGAATTGAAGCGGATGACGATGTTCAGCACGTTTTCCATAACATAGCCGGTTATTAAAACAACGCAAAAAATACACTTACCATTGATAAAGGGCATCTCAAGTGCCCTTTTTTCAATTTTTAGCGAGGGAAAATATGCCGACAAGGTGGTTCCTCTTTTGCTGAAAGCGCATCCGTCATGGGGTTCCCGCGACCGCCGGTTTGTAGCGGAAAACACCTATGATATTGTTCGTTACTGGCGGTATTACTGGCATATTTTGGGCTCCGAGCCTATTATTGAACACGACTCCTTAATAAAGTTGGTGGGTCTTAAGTTAAAAATTGATGGCTACACCCTGCCACCTACCCCAACGTTTGATGACCTTCCTGAAATTAATCCAAGTTCAGGTCCAGTTCCCGAAGAAATTAGACTTTCTTATCCATCTTGGTTATATCAACTTTGCGCATCACAATTAGGTGACCGATGGCTCAATGAAGCCAAGGCTCTAAATGAGGCGGCAAGAGTTTACCTTCGGGTCAATGTTTCAAAAATAAGCATTGCAAAAGCAGTTGAGGAATTTAGGAAGACCAATATTGAAGTTACAGCTCATCCGGAATTGCCCTGCTGCCTTATTCTCGATTCCCGCCAGCCTATTTCCAATCACCCTCTTTTCCAACGAGGTTTTGTTGAAATTCAAGACGCGGGTTCGCAACTAATAGCCACGTATTTACAACCAACAACGTCCAGCTTAATTGTTGACGCTTGCGCTGGCGCTGGAGGCAAAACGCTGCATCTAGCCGACCTAACCTTTGACAAAGCCAGAATAATTTCTCTCGACACTGAAGCCTGGAAGCTAAAGAACCTGCTTTTTAGAGCAAATAAGAGCGGATTTAAATCAATAAGTACAAACACCCTTCCTGACGAGGAATTCTTCAAAAATTACGCTCAAAAAGCCGATTTCGTTTTATTAGATGTTCCGTGCAGTGGTCTTGGGGTAATAAAGCGCAATCCAGATACCAAGTGGAAACTGAGTGCAGAAAAGTTAGAGGCTCTACAGAAGACTCAAGCTTTTATTTTGCAAGAATATACGAAACTGTTAAGGCCGGGAGGACAACTCGTTTATGCAACCTGTAGCATACTCCCAATTGAAAACGAAATTCAGGTGGGTAAATTTCTGAGCGAAAACCCCGACTTCACCTTAATCTCGGACCATCATCAATGGCCTAGTAGCGGTACTGACGGCTTCTACATGGCCTTACTGCAACGCAGATAAGCTACCTTCTCTAATTCTTTTCAATTCCCTAACAATAGGGCAAAAAAAAACCCCGGAAAATCCGGGGTTTTTGCTTATTAGGAAAATCAATCCTTAGTTTTTGATAAGTTTCTTAGAAACATTAACACCATCACCGCTAATATTTAGAATGTACATTCCTTTAGCAAGTTGGTCAGTATTGATAACCGTTTTACCGGCCTCAATCATTGTGTTAACTGAAACTTGTTTACCATAAACATCAACCAATACTACAGATGCGTTAACCGGAAGGTCACCTGCAACAGTAATGTTATTAGCAAATGGGTTAGGATAAACACTTAGTTCAACTGTACCTTGTGTAGAACCAACTGAAGTTGGGTCAAGTAATTCGAACTCACCACTTACAGTACAGTTGTTATCGTCAGTAATAGTCCAAGTGTAAACACCAGGAGCTAAATCGTTAAACTGTTCGTCCAAGGTTGGAGTTCCACCGTTAAGAGAAATCAACAATGCACCAGTACCACCTTCTCTAGTGATTTCGATATCGTAGGTATTGGTATTCTCATCATAATCCAACGGACTCATAGTTGCAGTAATTTGATCTGGTGCCTCAATAGAGAAGCTGAAATCCATTTCACAACCACCTGCATCTTGAACAGTAATGGTATAGTTACCAGCAGCAAGACTGTCGAAGCTAGTTTCTACACCAAAATCATCACCGTTGATGCTGTACATGTAAGGAGCAGTTCCACCAGAAGCGAAAATACCTTCAATAACACCATCATTAGAACCGAAGCAAGTTAAGTTTGAATAATACTCAACAGTCAAATCCAATGCATAATCTACTGAATCAACGACGATATTACTAAATGGAAAAGAGCAACCAGTGTTATCCATAACATCAATATCATGCAAACCAGGAGCTAAGTCGCCAAATACATTAGACGCACCGTAGCTACCGCCATCAATGCTGTAAGTATAAGGGCTTGTTCCACCAGTAGCATTTACAGTAATAGAACCGTTATTTGCATCGAAACAAGTTTCACCAGCCGCAACATAAGTTGCCGATAAACCACCAGGTGGATTAGGAATGGTAATCATATCGGTAGATGAACAACCATCGGTAACCACAACGGTATAACCACCAGCAGGAGCAGAAATAATTGCCTCACCATCACCATCAAGATTTCCAGTATAATCACCTGAATTCACATCATAAAAGTCTCCATCATTACCAGAAATAAGGAAAGAACCGTCTCCACCACAAGCTGTTGGTGTACTTAGAAGCGTCAAGCTAAATTCCGGACCTGCGGTAACAGTAATGTCAAATGATTTAGTAAATGAACAACCACCTGGGAAGGTTTTAGTATAATCTATAGTATACACCCCTGGAGTTGCGTAGTTAAAGAAATGTCCGCTCACACCAGTTCCAGCAAATGAACCACCTAATGGACTAACCAAAACATTCAAATCTAGCGTAACTGAAGCACAAGCTCCACCATCATTAACCGTTACATCATTAGAATCGTAAACCGAAACCGGAGCAGCAGCAAACAACGGGGTAGTATTACAGAAACCAGCATATCTAACAAAAACTGCAGTGTCCTGAGTAACTGTTAAGAACAATGGATTTCCAGTACCCATTAATGTATTAGCAGCATTGTACCACTCCAAAGTAGCACCAAAACCAGCAGCACCACCTGTAGCGCTAAAAGAAACCGGCATATCTACACAAACTGTATCGTTTGGAGAAATTGAAACCCCTGTTGGAGCAATAGAAGTATCTCTTACAGTGATAGATCTAACTTCAAAAACAGTAGTATCGCAACCTTCCATTCTAACACCATAAGTGGTAGTAATAGTAGGCGACACCATAATTGAATCAGCTTCAGGATCAGTAGAAGATAAAACTTTAACCTGAGAAACAATTTCGTTGGTGTTATTGTCAAGAATATACCACGCAATGTTTGCGTTTGCAGGAGCAACCGCACCAGAAGCTGTCATTGTCGCAACAACACCTGCGTTAGCGCAGAAATCATCGTTGGTAAGTGAAATAGCAGTAAAACCAGAGCTAGTACTGTATACAGTAAGGTTGTGAGTAAAGTCGGATCCAGAAACATCATTACAACCATTAAAAATATATCCTGTTACCACCAAAGAATTCATTGCACCTATGGCCGCAAGGTCGAGTGTTAAAGAGCTATCTGCACCTGTATTGGCACTAAATGGATTACCATCCACCCAATAGTCGTATTGGAAGTTTGCATCATCACCTAAAGTACCATCAATTACATAAGTAATAACAGTTTGGCCACAAACAATTGAGCCATCAGGAATAACGGCCATTGTATTAGTGTCCGTAGCTGTAATCATTGTTGGAGCAACATTGTCTTCTTTAGATAAAGTAGCAATGATAACTTCGGTTGAAGTACCAGTACAGCCACCAACTAATCTTACTGCATAAGTGGTATCTACAGTATGTGACACTGAATAGGTACTACCAGCTTGTGGTTGACCTGCAAATGCCGTAAAAGTTCCATTATCAATAGTACCAAATTCATACATCGCCCCATCTCCAGCATCAGCAGTTCCGCCAATCTGAGTAAGTGTAACCATTTGCGCTACACAAATTTCAGTTGAATCCGGAACGTTTGCCAAAGAAGCATCAGTTACAGTAATAGATGTTGGTGCAACCGATGATGGAATAATAGTAAATGGTATGCTAGTACCTGGGCCTTGAGACCCACAACCATCAACTATTCTTGCATACATAGTTAAGTCTGCATTAACAATTTTGGTATATGTATCGGTAGAATCCCCCAGAATTGTCGCGAAGTTATCGGTGCTGAATTGCCAAACTGCAGGTGCTACAGTGTAATTCGATAAAGTACCATTGGCCTGAAAATCAACAGTATCAGCACACGACGGACCAACAGGAGTGGTGGTAATAGTGGTTGGTTGAACGTTGTTTGAAGCAACGGTTGTAGTTACTGTTGAAGGTGCAGACAAACCAGTACAACCATCATTGATTCTGAAATCGATTGTGGTAGTAACGTTCACTACTTGAGGATAAATTGCACTTGTTCCGTTAGAAAGGTAACCACCCAAATTTACCTGATATTCGTAGACAGTAGCTGGATTGTCTCCCAATGAACCACCAGTTGCCGTATACACTACAGCAGTACCCGCACAAACATCTGTTGATGGACTTGCAGAAACAGATGAAAGGTTCGTTGAGTTAACATAAGCTACAGCTGTGCCAGAAACTCCAGCCGTTGTAATACAATCATCAACAATCCTAATGGCAACCGTAGTGGTTGCTGCTAAAACTAAATCAATAAAATCGTCAGCACCTGCATTTAACGTTGGCGCCCAGTTTGCACCACCATCTTGAGAATATTCATAAGTACCACCAATACCTACTGTTTGACCAACCGCAGTAAATCTAATAGTAGCTCCTGCACAGAACGGTGTAACATCCGGTGATACTGTTCCATCTACCGAAGTAGTATTCATGGTAACAACCTCACTGTAATCATAGTTAGTAACAGTACAACCATCATCTACGCGAACGTAAACTGTAGTGGCACCAGATGGGAAATTATAATTAGTAACATAACCACCTGCTGCAGAAACCACTGAATATTGCACAGTAGTTAAAGGAGAAACGTTAGTAAGGTTTGCTCCCGTCTGACCAAGCGTATAAGTACCAGGACAAGGAAGAGCTAAAGGATTGCTTGCGCCATCCAAAGTAACATCAGTTGCCGCACTTGGCGTAGCATAAATATCAACATTTACACTTAAAAAAGCTGTATTATCACCACAAACTGCATCTTCTCTGCGAACTTTGTAGTTAGTTAAAGCAGCAATACCGCCCACAATTGTGTTTGGATCTACTCCAGTACCTAATAGAGTGGTACCATCTGTTTGATACCAAACCAATGCGCCATTGTCACCATCACTTCCACCAGTTCCGGCTAATGTAAAGGTCGTATTAGCACAAACTCTTGTAGCAACGGCAGCATCAATAGTAAACGATGTTGCAGCTGTAGGACGTGCATCTACCGTAAAGGCATCTGACTGAGTCGTAGCATCTTGGTTACCGATGATGTCAATATTATACGTTGCTCCACCAACAAAACCAGACACAACTATAGTGTTGCTTCCGGCCGATGTAGGGTAAGAACTAATATTAACCAAATCGGTATTGGCTGGCGAAGTTCCAGTACCAATTCTAACTGTAACGTTAGAGTTGTCACCAGCTTCCGACCAACTAATTGTAACGTTACCATTGTGGCATGGGCTGTAATCATCAGCCGAAATACCAGTAACCTGAGCAAAAGCTGAAGTCCCTAGTAAAGTCATCGCCACAACTCCTAACAGTCGCGTGTAAAACTTTTTCATTGAGTTTGTTTTTAATCGGTAGTTATATGAATAAGAGCAAAAATACCTTTTTCCTTCAAATTTCAAAATAGAAATTCAAATAAAACCTGTTTTTCTCTGTAATTTAATTATTGAACATAAAAAAAGGCCGTGGCTCCCTCAATACCACGGCCTCAAAAAGCTACAGTTGTCGAAAATCAGTAGAACTGAATCCGTTGTCTGTATGCTTTTTCCCCTATCTTTATCTGTAAAAAGTAGCTGCTTCCCTCTATAAACTTTTGAGGTAGCAACACTTCCTCTGATTTTCTTACATTTTTCTTACTCCACAATACCTGACCCAACACGTTAAGCAACTCAAATTCGGTGTTGTCAACCTGAGAAACCAAGTACCACTTACCCCCATTTTCATACAATTGAATTGTATTTTGAAGGGTAGTTTTCGCAATTCCATCTCCGCCGGTTAACACCGCAATTGGTTTTTCAGCGTAAGCATTGCAATACCCATTGGTAACCTCAATTCTCATTTGAAATGTACCAGAAAATGAGAATGCGTGATTGGCTTCTTCGGTATATGCGAAACTTCCATCGCCAAAGTCCCAGGTATGTCCGATAACCGGTAGGTTCGTCAAGGATTTAAACAAATTCTCCTCCAAAACGTTAACCGTATCGGGTGCAAATATAGTAACTCGAAGTGAATCTGGTTCAAAAATTTCATACGGACCAAAAACTTTTGTGCAAAAATTGTCATCAACTACCGTTAAAGTATAGGTGCCGGCCTGAAGGCCATTCAAAGAATCACCAGCTTGCTGATTGCTCCAGTTAAATTTCAAAGTTCCGGTGCCACCGACTGCTTCCAGCAAAATTTTACCATCATTGTTTTCCGGGCAAGTCTCATCAACAATGGTCGCATTGACCGAAACAGGATCAGGATCTATTAACACAAAGTTTTTGGTTACTATTCCATAAGGTGCGCCTGCTTCAATTTCAACTGAGTAATTACCCGCAGCCAGTTCCTTTAACGTGTCCATCCCGGCACTCGCGATTATTTGCCTAATAACAACCCCTTGTCCATTTTTCCAAAAGTAATTCCAAGGGCCAAAACCCGGTCCTCGAGCCACTATCTGGCCACCACTCTCACCGTGACAATTATTCAGCTTAAGATAGAAACTTTCTTTGGGTTCAATTATCATAACCCATTGATAATTACCACTTTCTACTTGAAGTTGCACATTTACCGCCAATTGCTCATTCATCACATATCGCTCGTTGTTACTTAAATTTACAAGCACAACCTTAAAATCTTCAAAACCTTCACCTTTCCAGTAGTTAAGGAAATATGCCCCCGTTTTCCTAGCTCTTATATGAAAATAAATACTATCGCCCGCTGCAACTGAGGGCCAGCTGTTAATACTCAATTCATTATTGTTTTGTTTAAAACAAATTCTCGGAGCATCTGGATGGCCAAAGTCGAGATGCCTAGTATCGAAATCATCAAAATCAACACGGGCTCCGGTATCCACATTAAATAAAGCCACGTCGAAGTAACTTTCTGTTGACGATTTTAGCGCTAATGCCAAGTACATTCCCGTTGTATCTGAATTCATAACGGTAGTATCCACCTTTGAATTTTCAAAAAAACTTATGGTTCCACCTCCAGGTTTCGCTGCAACCATTATGCCTTGACCAATCTGAACGATTGGGTTTGCAGCCATTAAACCCACCTTTGCCGATTTATTCCATGCGTCAAGCACTCCCGCGACTGGATTGTAGCACCAATACTGTGGCTGGACGTTTTGCAATGCAAGTTTCCTAAAATCTATGGCCGACGGATACGGATTACTAATAAGGTTTATGCCATCTGATTCCGGTTGACCACTATTGGTATAATTAAGTGGGATAATAATTTCTCCTTTGTTAATGTTGCCTTTAAGGGTAAGCGTGACAGCTTGGTTTCCTTGAGCATTCCCTTGGCAATGCACGTATTGTCCTCGTCCTGGTAACATGGACTCACTTTCATTTACAACCTTAACTAAACCCGCATTTATATCACCTGACATTGCCTCTTGGTATGAATAAGCTGTTGGTATAGTAGCCATTGGATTGTCGGAGCCAATATAGCCAGCTGTATAAAAATCGGCATTAAGATCTGAGAATTTGGTTGCATTAAATGGGCTACCTATAAAATTCCAACCAATCTGTTTTTCAGGAAAAAATTTCTGAACGTAAACCTGCCCGCTAACCACACCGTTTACAAGTGAACCAATTGACCCACGATTCGAACTATCCTCAATTAAAAGTAAGTGGCCGTTAGTATAAAACACGCCTGCTGTAACCTGCAGCCGATTATACATGCTAAGTGTTCCGGCCAACCATTCTACACCTACCAAATTCGACATCGTTAAATTTCCACAAAACCAATTACCATCCACAAACTGCTTATATTTTCCTGAAAATGAAACGGATACCCCTCTAGAATCAATAGTCCCCTTACTTGTAATGTTTCCACCCACCTCAACACCAGAACAAGATACGCTCAGCTTCCCGCTCCCGTCAGTCGTTATGTTAAATAAGCGGGTGGGGAAGTTTTGGTTTACCGTATGCCCGGTTTGTATTACCAGTGATGTATTTGGTGTAAAAACAGCGGTCTGACCTGAACCAACCGGATTCTCTGACCAAATTGCATCTGTCGCCATTCCCGAAGACCGAGAATATAATGGATCGGACTCTAATCGCAAATTGTCTATAGCAACAGTATCCACACTCAAAACACCTGAAACTTCCTGAGTGAAAGCCAAGAAACAATTTTTGGCCCAAAAATTCTGTGGTATTTTTACCCGGTACTGTTGAGTCCCACCAGAAGAGAGCGAATTTCTATCGACAGAAAGCAAGACTGAGTACCCACCATAACCCGTACTTATTCCATCAGTAATCCTAACCGAGAAATTGGCATTCCCAACCGGACCTACCGTTGGAAACCGAGCAGAAAAAACCAGCGTAGCGAAACCAGGTTCTGGATATATCGACTTGGTAATTAACCAACTTGGACCAACCGAACTACCCAAAATTCCGGCATTGTTTACCACTTTTGCCACGCCGTTGCCAAAACTCCAAGCAGCACCATTTACTCCATGGTAACTATTATTCCAGCCAATTGGTAGTGCTCCAGCAGAAAAATTCTCACTGAATCCCTGACTGTTTGCTTCCATAGTTACCATGCAAACCGTCATAAAAAATAACAAAATCTTAAACCGAGTGTTTTTTAAGCAAGTCATTAGCGTAAGGTACTAATTTCTTTATGAAAATCTGGTATCCGTTTGTCGGTTAACTTTTGACATCGGCAAAACGCAACTCAACCCGGATAAAAAAATTAGAATTAGTATGCTAGCATACTAAATATTTTATAACTTCACTTTTAAATGAGACCTGAAGAAACCATAGACTACCCGCTTCGGCTTGCCTGGAATAAAATCTCCAAGCTCTATAATATTGAAGCGGCAAAGTACCATTCCACTATGGCCACAGGTTTTATTCTGCTTAACATCGACAAGACCGAAGGCACTCCCTCCACGAAACTAGGCCCACTGCTGGGTTTAGAACCAAGAAGCTTGGTAAGAACGCTTTCGACTATGGAACATAAAGGGCTAATTGAAAGAAGGTCGGATTCAACCGACAAAAGAATGGTACGTATTCATTTAACCGATTTAGGCAGCAGAAAACGTGATATCTCGAAAGCCTTTGTGATTCATTTAAACACGGTGATACAGCAACAAATTCCGTCAAACAAACTCAGCATATTTTTCGAAGTTTTAGCACAAATCAACAATCAACTCGATAAAAATCAGATATTTAATGACTTTACGCTACCTGATAAATTACGACACATATAACAACCACCCTTACAATGAAAAGACACATTAAAAAAGTTACCGTTTTGGGCTCCGGCGTTATGGGTTCAAGAATTGCCTGCCACTTTGCCAATATTGGGCTTCAGGTTACGCTGCTCGACATTGTTCCGCGCGAACTCAATGAAACAGAAAAAGCAAAAAATCTAACCATTGAAAACAAATTGGTAAGAAATCGAATTGTAAACGATGCCTTACAATTTGCGCTAAAAAGTAACCCCTCTCCTATTTACGCTAAAAGTTTTGCCAGCCGCATTAGCACCGGAAACTTTGACGATGACATGAACAAAATTGCAGATTGCGATTGGGTGATTGAAGTTGTGGTTGAACGCTTGGATATAAAACAACAGGTTTTTGAAAAAGTAGAAAAATACCGTAAACCCGGTACTTTAATAACATCTAACACATCTGGAATCCCCATTCACCTGATGACTGAAGGGCGAAGTGAGGATTTTAAAAAGCATTTCTGCGGCACACACTTCTTTAACCCTCCACGTTATTTAAAATTACTCGAAATCATCCCAACACCACATACCGATTCTGCAGTGGTTGATTTCCTGATGGAGTATGGAAGCCTTTATCTTGGCAAAACAACCGTTTTGTGTAAAGACACGCCAGCATTCATCGCTAACCGAGTGGGTGTTTTCTCCATCATGTCGTTGTTTAATAAGGTAAAAGAACTTGGCCTTAACGTATCGGAAGTAGACCGGCTAACTGGCCCTGTTTTAGGTCGGCCAAAATCGGCAACATTCAGAACCACTGATGTGGTTGGTTTAGACACCTTGATGCACGTTGCCAAAGGACTGCAACAGAATGCGCCTAACGACGAAGCCAAAGGCTTGTTCAATATTCCGGCTTACATACAAACCATGGCTGACAATAATTGGCTGGGTAGCAAATCGGGACAGGGATTTTTTAAAAAGGAGAAATCAGGAAAAATTTTAGCACTGAATTTGGACACCCAGCAATACGAGGAACAGGAACGTCCAAAATTTAAAGCACTTGAGGCATCTAAATCCATTGATGACTTAAGAGAACGCACTAAATTTTTGTTCAATTTTCAAGACAAAGCCGGTGAATTCTACCGAGCTATCTGGGCTGCTCTTTTTGCCTATGTAAGCAACCGCGTTCCAGAAATTTCGGACGAAGTTTACAAAGTTGACGAAGCCATGAAAGCTGGTTTTGGCTGGGAATTAGGGCCGTTTCAAGCTTGGGATGCAATCGGCATTGAAGCTGGAATAAACGAAGCTGAAAAACAGGGACATAAAGTCTCTCAATGGATAAAAGACCTTACAGCCGCAGGTGTTCAGTCGTTTTATAAAATAGAAAACGGGGTAAAATTTTATTACAACCAAAATAGCAAAAGCTATCAAGTTGTTCCCGGTTCTGAGAAATTACTTTCGTTAGAAACTCTGAAACCAAGTAACACCATTTGGAAAAACAGCGGTACCACCATTATCGATTTAGGTGACGGAATTATTGGACTGGAATTCCACACCAAAATGAACACCATTGGCGGTGAGGTGATTGCCGGTATTAACAAAGCAATTGATCTTGCCGAAGCTCAATATCGCGGATTGGTTATTTACAATGACGGCGAAAATTTTTCGGCAGGAGCTAATGTGGGCATGATTTTTATGTTGGCCGCCGAGCAAGAATATGACGAACTGAACTTCGCCATTGCTTCCTTCCAAAAAACCATGATGCGCATACGCTATTCGTCCATACCCGTTATTGCCGCTCCACACAACCTAACACTCGGTGGAGGTTGCGAAGTATCGATGCATGCTGATAAGATTGTTGCACATGCCGAAACCTATATTGGTTTGGTTGAATTTGGTGTAGGCGTAATTCCAGGTGGTGGTGGAACCAAGGAATTTGCCTTGCGTGCTTCTGACGAAATGAAGGAAGGCGACATTCGCATTAACACCTTGCGTAACCGTTTCCTAACTGTTGGTCAGGCCAAAGTTTCTACCTCAGCTTACGAAGCATACGAACTAGGCTATTTCCGGAAAGGAATTGACGAAGTAGTGGTAAGCCGGGCTCACCAGTTAAGCAGAGCCAAAGAAGCCGCTCTTGAATTGGCCAACAACGGCTACAGCGCACCTGCGCCAAGAAAAGACATTACCGTGTTGGGGCAAGAAGGACAAGGTATTGTATACATTGGTGCACACAGCATGTGGAGCGGTGGTTATATAACCGAACACGAAAAACTGATGTCAGAAAAACTGGGCACCGTTCTTTGCGGTGGCGATTTATCGGCTCCCACTCAGGTTTCAGAGCAGTACCTCCTCGACCTAGAGCGCAAAGCCTTCGTGGAACTCTGCGGAACGCGAAAAACATTGGAACGCATGCAGAGCTTGGTTAAGAATGGGAAGATTTTGAGAAATTAGTTGGTACGTACATAGTATAACGTACGGCGTACATAGTATTCTTACATTCATCGATTAAAACCCTCATCACATATGAATCGCTTTAAAGAATTAAAAGTTTGGCAAGAATCAATGGAACTTACCCAACACGTATATAAATTGGCTTCACTATTCCCGACCGAGGAAAGGTTTGGCCTCATATCGCAAATACAGCGCAGTGCAGTTTCCATTCCCAGTAACATTGCGGAAGGTTGCGGAAGAAATTCTAGCTTGGAATTCAAACGTTTTCTCGCTATTGCACTTGGCTCCGCTTTCGAATTGGAAACACAATTAATTCTTGCTCAGAAGATTGGCTATTTTCAAGTACCTGACTCCAACTCGGTTTTTAATCAAATTGAGAAGATACAGGCCATGCTAATAAACCTCTCAAAATCTATTAAACAATAATGTTCCGTGCGATGTACGTTGTACGTCGTACTAAATACGTAAAAAATGAACGCATATATAGTAGCCGCTAAAAGAACCGCAGTAGGTAAAGCTCCTCGGGGTTTGTTCCGTTTTATGCGCCCCGATGAGTTGGGAGCCGCCGTCATAAAACAACTTATGCTCGATATTCCGAATTTGGATAAAGAGCAGATTGATGACATCATAGTGGGTAATGCAACCCCAGAAGCCGAACAGGGACTGAACATTGGTCGCATGATTTCGCTTATGGCATTGGGAACCGACAAAGTTCCTGGGATGACCGTCAATCGCTACTGTTCTTCAGGCCTAGAAACCATTTCGATAGCAGCCGCAAAAATAAACGCCGGAATGGCCGATTGCATTATTGCCGGTGGCGTGGAAACCATGAGCCCGATTCCTTTTGGTGGATGGCGAATTGTACCCAACGCCCGGGTATCAAAAGAAAACCCAAGTTGGTATTGGGGAATGGGATTAACGGCTGAGGCTGTTGCCAACGATTTTAAAGTATCGCGCGAAGACCAAGATGCTTTCGCCTACAACTCGCACCAAAAAGCCATTAAGGCACTAGAAGCTGGTCGATTTAATGATGGCATTGTTCCGATTGAAATTGAAGAAATTTTCCTGGATGCCAACGAAAAACGCCAAACCAAAAAATATACAGTTAGCCAAGACGAAGGCCCAAGAAAAGACACTACGATTGAAGCCTTGGGCAAACTGAAACCCGTTTTTGCCGTTACGGGTTCTGTTACTGCCGGGAACTCATCACAAACATCGGACGGTGCCGCCTTTGTGGTGGTTATGAGCGAGAAATTGATGAATCAACTTGGTTTAAAGCCAATCGCCCGTTTGGTAAGTTATGCGGTTGCAGGTGTTGAGCCAAGAATTATGGGAATTGGGCCCATTGCCGCTATTCCAAAAGCCTTGAAAATGGCCAACCTCAGCCTTTCGGATATTAATCTGATAGAATTGAACGAAGCTTTTGCTTCGCAATCCTTGGCTATTGTTCGTGAATTGGGTATAAATCCCGAAATTGTAAACGTAAACGGAGGTGCAATTGCACTTGGTCACCCACTGGGTTGCACCGGAGCAAAACTATCGGTTCAGCTGTTTAACGAATTACGTGAGCGCAAGCAAAAATACGGTATGGTATCTATGTGTGTTGGAACAGGGCAAGGAGCTGCGGGGGTGTTTGAATTGCTTTAGTCGTTAGACAAAAGACATCTAGACATAGGACAAAAGACTTTAAGAAATGGCAACACATAACTTTAGGGAATTAAAAATTTGGAAAAACAGTCTGGCTTTGTCAAAAAAGGTTTTGCAGACCACCAAAACCTTTCCTAAACAAGAGCAGTACACCCTTACAACTCAGGTTTCACGCTCTGCCATTTCAATACCAAGCAACATAGCCGAAGGTTCTTCTAGGAATTCCAATAAAGAATTTGCACATTTCTTAAGCATTTCGCTTGGCTCATCTTATGAATTGGAAACCCAATTGATTCTGGCTGAAAGTATGGGGTATATTTCAAATACTGTTTTGCACGAATTTGAAACCGAATTAAACGAACTTCAACGAATGATTTCGAACTTTAAACAACATATTATAAAACCAACAGCATAACCATTGATTTCAGATATAAGGAAAGTCCTTTGTCTTTTGTCTAATTGTCTTTTGTCAAAATCAAAAAAATATGGAAACTACATCAACCAAAACAGCCCTAAAAGGAGGTGAATTTTTAATTAAAGAAACCAACTTCAACGACATCTTTATTCCAGAAGAATGGAACGAAGAGCAATTAATGATTGCGCAAACCTGTAAGGATTTTCTTGAAGCCGAGGTATTCCCAAGGCTTGACGAAATTGACAGCATGAAAGACCCAAAAATGATGCCCACCTTGCTCGAAAAAGCAGGCGAATTGGGCATTTTGGGCATATCCATTCCCGAGGAATTTGGCGGATTTGGGAAAGACTTTGTAACCGGTATGTTAACCACCGAAGTATGTGGTGCTGGTCACTCGTTTGCCGTTGCGCTGGCAGCACATACCGGAATTGGTACTTTGCCCATTTTGTATTACGGTAATGCCGAGCAAAAAGCAAAATACATCCCGAAACTAGCCACTGGCGAGTGGAAAGCTGCTTATTGCTTAACCGAACCGAGTGCCGGATCGGATGCAAACTCGGGTAAATCGAAAGCCGTGCTTTCGGCCGATGGAAAACATTACATTTTGAATGGACAGAAAATGTGGATTACCAACGGTGGATTTGCCGACGTATATACCGTTTTTGCCAAGATTGACAACGATGAAAACTTATCTGCATTTATCGTAGAACGCGGTTGGGAGGGTTTAAGCACCAATGCCGAGGAGAAGAAAATGGGTATAAAAGGCTCATCAACTGTTCAGGTTTTCTTCAACAATGTAAAAGTTCCGGTTGAAAATTTGCTGAGTGACCGCCAGAATGGATTTAAGATTGCACTTAATATCTTGAACATTGGCCGGATAAAATTGGCCGGTGCTGCGCTTGGTGGTGTAAAAGCTGCCATTACCCACTCTATTAAATATGCCAACGAACGCGAGCAATTTGGTAGAGTTATTGCCAAATATGGCGCCATTAAACACAAACTTGCCGAGCAAGCCATTAGGGCGTATGCGGTTGAGGCGGCTACTTTCCGCTGTTCACAAAACGTAGAAGATGCTGTTGCCCAAATGGAAGCTGAAGGCATGGATCACATCAAAGCCCTGTTAAAAGGTGTGGAGCAATATGCAGCCGAAGCAGCTATTTTGAAGGTTGCTGGTTCTGAAGTATTGGATTTTGCAGTCGATGAAGCCGTTCAGATTTATGGTGGAATGGGCTACTCGGAAGAAAGCCCGGTTGCCCGTGGGTATCGCGACAGTCGCATCAACCGAATTTTCGAAGGCACCAATGAGATTAACCGCATGCTTACCGTTGACATGCTGCTAAAAAAAGCCATGAAAGGCGAATTGGACTTGATGGGGCCAGCCATGAAAGTTGCCGGTGAATTGATGGATATTCCAGATTTTGCTGAACCCGACACCGCTACCCTAGCCGCAGAAACACTTGCAGTGAAAAATTTCAAAAAGGCACTTTTAATGGTAGCTGGAAGTGCTGCTCAAAAACTCACTACCCAATTGGGCAAAGAGCAAGAAATACTGATGAACATTGCCGATATGGCTATTCAGATTTACCAAGCCGAATCGGTGGTTTTGCGGGCGCAAAAACTCATTTCACTACGCGGGGAAGCCGAGGCAGCTGCGCAAATTAATATGGCACGTGCATTTGTTTACAATGCCGCCGATTTAATTCACAAGGCCGGAAAAGACGCTTTAAACAGTTTTGCCGAAGGCGATGAACACCGCATGATGCTTATGGGACTAAAACGTTTCACCAAAACAGAAGCGCTTAATATCAAAGACATCCGCAGGATGATTGCCGACAAGTTAATTGAGAAAAACGAGTATTGTTTTTAAATAACAAAATCAATAATTCTTCAAGCCCGAAATCGTTACGATTTCGGGTTTTTTTATTTTATTATTCATTGTTCTCATACTGAACCGGCGGTTCGGAAGCTACAGGCAATGGTAAGCTATAGCCCACTCGTCTTACTCTTTCTACAGTCGGTTTCCGTAATTTTATTTCTATTTCACCCCGATTAATATACAATTCATCGAGAGCATCGTTGTAGGTTATTTGCCCAATATCCATTGAAACAAGCCAATTCTTTTCGGCAAAAATTCCACACATATTTCCCTTTCGAATTACCAAAAAACCACCCACATCAGTATATTCATCAAAATAATAAGGTATTGGTTGCTCACATTCTGATGCGATACAATTCAACAAATCTAACCCAGCTGTAGTTCTTACTACCATACCATTACTGGTCATGGTGAAATTTTGAAAGGGTTTATAATTAAGCATTGACCCAGACAAACCATAAATTGTATGGTTCCCTGCATTCTTGGCAATAAACCAGCTAACGTGTTTAAACGTTAGAATACTATCATACTCCGTTGGTAAAAGTCGCCTTCCACAGCCGCTAAGAGCCCCAAAGCGAGCTCCTTTTTTAACCACCCAAAACCCATGAAAAGCAACACTATCATATTCCTCGAATAGATTTGGTTGTCCGAGATAATTACAAATTCTGTATTTACCATTCTGCTTGACCGCATAACAATTGCCGTCGGATCGTTTTACATCATCAAATTTTAAACTGTCAGCACTAAAGACTTTTTGGTTGTTATTAAAAATTCCATATTTCTGGCCAACTCGAATAATTGGCAGCTGGTGCGGTTCCAACGATAAGTCTACCTCATCTAAAATAAACCCTACGTACTCCTTTTTTGGGTCATGTATATTCAATAAGGCATACTTACCGTTTAGTTTTACCTTAATTACTCCCGAATAAGGTGATTTTTCAATGGGCGCTTCATAAATACAGGGTAGCAGCTCATAACCGGTTAAATTTATTAATCCGTATTTATCAGCTTTCCGAACCAGATAGTCCGATTTGACTTGAAATCTGGTTTGAGTTACTATGCTGTCGTATTCATTTATTTCCAAGGTCTCTTTTATAACTATTGGTTTTCCTTTTGCAAAACCAATAGTTACCTGATTCGTTTGTTCCAATACTGAATCGAGCGTTGTAATTACACCTTCCGAATTAAACTCCCAACCAGCCTGGGTTTTCCTTAATCTTTCCTTCAACGGATAGGTAAGCAATCCAGTTAAATTAACAGTAGCCGGCTCCCCATTTAATATAACTGGGGCTGTTTTACTGTTATAATCATAAACACCCACAGAATCAAATTGGCAAGCAATTGTACCTCCATAACCTGGAAACATGGGATAGAAGCCCCATTTTTTATTTTGTTTCACTGGGAGCATACCGTATGCCCCATAATTGGCAACACTATCGAACAAATAGCCTGTAAATTGTACAGAATTACCCTCCACAACCGCAAGTTTACCGTGTTTATAAAGGACATATAATAAATTGGGATTAGTTCCATTCAAACCGGTTATCCACCTCACGGAATCGGGAAATTGACCCATTGGGACAAGCCATTCATTTTCCAAAGTTTTAATCCCCGCGACACCGTTCTTCCATACTATAACAGCTTTATGGATGTGCTTTGACAAGGAAATACTATCGGCGATAAATCGAAAGGCATCATACTTAGGAAACCTTGGCGCATATTTAAATACCGGAAACCGCTTATAACCGCTTATGGAATCATTGCCGTGGGTAATTTTAATAAGACAAGTATCGCCCTGCTTTTCAATTTTATACAGCACCTTTAACCCTTGGGCACGGGTAATCCCCAACACAGAAAACAGGCAAAATGAAATACAAAGTAACAGTCGCAGATTTATCATCCTACTTCGCTTGAATTAGCTTAACGAATAACCAAAGTACAATAGTGTTTTCTTATCTTTCCAAAAATCCTTGTCATGAAAAAAGTCTTTTCATTGTTCTGCCTCTTTATTACTAGCTCATTGCTTGCCCAAATAACCAATTTCAATTGCGATTTTGAAGCGCCTTGCGATACCTTGCGACCAACCTTAACCGGATCGTGGGAAATTGGCCAACCCACAACGGCTCCGTTTTTCAATGAAACCTATTCGGGCGATGGTGCACTAGTGACTGGTGCTAAAACAACTCCGCAAAAAAATAGTCAAGGGTATTATCAAATTGACATCCCTAGTCTTTTCACTAACATTAATATCTCTTTCTATCACCGTAGGCACTTTGCGCAAAGTAAAAGCGGAGGATACCTAACTTTTTCTTTCGACAGCGGTGCAACATGGATAAATGCGGCTTATCTGAACGAGTATTATACAGGAGAGATTTATTACTCCAGCAATTTATACGACTCGACCAACCAAACCAATAACATCCCTTGTTTTAACGGAACAAATCTAGATTGGACTAACACCAATATCTTTCTTGGAAATTATATACCGGTATTAAAGCGCAATGATGGAAACCAAAAAGAATATTACCCTTGGGGAAATGAGCGCTTATTAATGCGCTTCAACTATTTTATTGGTCCAGAACTTACTCACGTTGCTGGTTGGTGCATAGACCGGTTAGAAATTACCGGATCCTTTGTTGGAGGAATTTCTGACAACAATGCTGCCGAAAAAATTCAAATTTGGCCAAACCCAGTCGGTGATGAACTTAACCTGAAACTTATTGCGGCTGGTCAAGTTGGACCCTTATTAATTACCGATGTTTTTGGAAAAGCAGTTTTACGAGAGCCAGCTATTTTATCGGAAAAAATAAACACCAATACGTTGACCCCCGGCACTTACTTCATAACATTAACCGATTCGGGGAAAAATTATCGCAAAAAATTCATCAAGCTGTAACAATTTACTCGCGGCTGCGTAATAGGCTTATGCTAAAAAACATCACCTCATTCCTGTTCCTTCTTTTTTCTATTGTAAGTTTCGCTCAAACCACCTGGAAAGGTAAGGTGGTCGACCAAAAAGGAGAACCCCTTCCCTTTGTCAACGTATTTTTCGAAGGCACCTCTATTGGAACCACTACCAATAATGCCGGTGAATTTTCATTGATTCAACCGGCTAGCGACAATCACGTGTTTTTGTTGTTTCAGTTTGTGGGTTTCGAAAAGAAAAAGCTCGACATTAAACAACATTCGCTTGGCGAATTCATTCGGGTTACTTTAAAAGAACAGGCTTTAGACATTAAAGAGGTTACCATTGCTGCATACAAAAAAGACCCTGCCTATTATGTTATCAAGCAGGCGCAGAAAAAACGAAAATATTACCTCAATCAAGTTGACAGCTACTCGTGTAACATATACATGAAGGGTACAACCCACCTGTTAGCCAAACCTGATAAGCTTCCCGGTATTTTTAGCATCACAACCAACGGTGACGACAAAACTGCCTTCGACTCGCTCAAATTGGGGTTAATGTACTTATCAGAATCCATCGCCTCGTTAAACTACAACAAGGAAACAGGCTATCAGGAAGAGATGATTGCCTCTAAAGTTTCTGGAAACGCACAGGCTTTTAGCTGGAATAAAGCCGAGGAAGTGATGGTTAGTTTTTACGAAAACCGTCAGCATTTTGGTGGACTGAACGAACGCGGATTTGTTTCTCCAATTGCCCAAGATGCGCTACTTTATTACGACTACAAGCTAATTGGCACTTTTAAGGAAGACGGCTTAACGGTTAACCAAATTGCGGTAATGCCCAAGCGAAAAGGCGATTTAACATTTAACGGAACCATATACATTACTGAGGATTTGTGGAATATCCACAGCATAAACCTTAAAGTAAGCAAAGAAGCACAAATAGAGTTTATCGATTCCATCAACGTCAACCAGAGTTTTGCGAAAATAAACGAAGACATTTTTATGCCCCTCTCGCTTCAAATGACTTATTACTTTGGTCTATTCGGTTTCAGAGCCAATTACGATGCCATTGGAAACATTTCAGACTATAATCTCGGCAAGGTAACGGTTAAAAAATTTGCTAAAAATCAGGTGTTTTCGGTAAGTGAGGCCGCCAACAAACAAGATTCGGCTTACTGGAACAACAACCGCCCCATTGTCCTAAATACCGAAGAGACCGCAAATATTACCAAAGGCGATAGTCTAAAAAACATTCACAGTTCAAAAGCATATTTAGACAGTGTTGACAAGGTAGAAAACAAACTTCGCCCCTTCGATTTTATAGTCGGCGGATACCGCTATTTCAAACGCTATGACAGCCTAACCTACAACTTTAACCCGCTCATTTCTGGTTTGCAATATACCGCGGTAGATGGGGCGGTATTGGCGTTAACCACCTCTCGTGAGCATGAAACCCAAAAAGGCTGGTCGAAAAATGAATTTTCGATGCGTTATGGTTTCGCCAGCGAACGACTTGGCGGCCGGTTCACGCATTCGCGGTTAATAAACCGAATGTCGGGTACGCGCTACCTAGCAGAAGCCGGAACCTATACCCTGCGCAGAGCCCATTTCGCCATTGGTAAACTCCATTTACACGCTTATTGACGGGAAAAATTACGCCCAATTCTATCAGAAAGCATACGTAAAAATGGGCCTATCGAGTGAGGTAGCTAACGGAGTGGTTCTTGGCGGCTCTACCGAAATTGCTCAGCGAAAAAACCTAAGTAACACCTCTCCTTACAACTTCAACCACCGCAAATATTTGTTTCCAGAGAATTTAAACGCGGTGCAAAATTTGGCCAGCGAAGGTGCTGTAAACCCGAGTAGCGCAACTGGATGGATGGCAAAAGTAAACCTGAATGCCCGACTAACTTTTAAGCAAAAATATGCGCTATACCCCAACCGAAAAGTGAACTACGGCTCGAATTACCCGAAAGTAAATATTCACTATCAACTTGGGGTTTCACCAACGGGTTCATTGGCAAATCGCGGTGCCTGGCACTTTGTGGAAACTGAACTTTTCGACGAAATGAATTTGGGTGTTATTGGTACCGGAGAATACAGCGTTAAGGCCGGTAATTTCTTTGGCAACAAGCCGCAAAACTTTATTGATTACAAACATTTTTTAGGCAACCAAACCATATTTCTGCATAACCAAACTGGTTCGTTTCAAAACCTGCCTTACTACAGTTTTAGTACCAACGGAGCCTTTTTGGAAGCCCACTACGAACATCATTTCTACGGTTTCTTCCTCAACAAATTACCACTTATTAAAATGTTGAAATGGAAAGAAGTTGCCGGAATCAATTTCCTACATACCCAAAACGCCAAAGATTATATCGAGGTTTTTGCGGGTATTGACAACATTTTCAATGTGCTAAAAATTCATTTCGTTTCCTATTACCAAAGTGGCCAACCGCTAAAACCAGCCTTAAGAATTGGATTGCGCATCAATTAAGTTGGCTGGAAAGCTAGCTTATTTGATATTTGTCAAAAACTAGGTGATTTTGACTGCATTGACCCGCCTATTAGCAAAAAAAGAAAACTTGTTGCTGCTGCTTATCCTTGCAGCTGCTGCCTTTTTACGATTTTACAAGGTTTGGCTGCTCAACTATACGCACGATGAGCTGAGCGCCTTGTCTCGCGTTTATTTCGCTAACCTAACCGATCTTATAAATTTTGGCGTAAAAAGTGATTTCCATCCTGCCGGGGTTCAATTGTTTCTTTATTACTGGGTGAAAGCATTCGGAAATGGCGAGTTTGTTGTAAAACTACCTTTTCTAATTACGGGCGTTGTCAGTGTGTACTTGATTTACCAATTGGGAAAAAGCTGGTTTAATGTAAACTGTGGCCTATTATCGGCTTCAGTTTATTCGGTTTTCCAGTTTGGTGTCTTTTACAGTCAAATTGCTCGTCCCTATGGCAGTGGTGTGTTTTTTATGCTGGTTGCCACCTATGGCTGGACCCGGTATTTGTTTGGTGAACAAAAAGCAAAAGATAAAAAAATCGCACTTGTACTTTATTGCGTTGGACTGGTGGCTTGTGCGTACAATCATCATTTCAGTGCTGTCTCGGCCATGTTCCTAGGGATTACTGGCTTGTTTTTCTTAAAGCGCAGTACCGTTTGGCCCTACCTCATTGCCTCTGCAATAGCAATAGCCATTTATGCCCCCCATCTTCCCGTAACCCTACATCAACTTGGTAATGGCGGAATTGGCGGGGAAAATGGTTGGTTGGGAAAACCTGAGCCAAGATTTATTTTAGACTTCTTTGGTTACACTGCTCATTACTCTTGGTTGTTTGGCATTACATTGTGCATTATTCTCATTTCCGGTGCTTTCTGGTTTAAACAAAATCCGGTGCAGAACAAATTTCGTTGGATAGGTTTTGGTTGGTTTATCATCACTTTTTTATTGGCCTATTTTTACTCGATACTTGTTAACCCCATTATCCAATTTTCAACCTTAATTTTTTGTCTTCCATTTCTAATCTTGGGCGCATTTTCATTTCTCGAAAAAATGCCATTTAAAGTGGTCTGTGTCGCGGTAAGTATTATTCTGCTTACTGGATCCTATTCGTTGGCCAAAGAACGGAGGCATTATGAAATGATGTTCAACCAGCCATTCGATTTTTTTAGCCGGACGTCAATTCCTTTGAAAAATCAGTACCTAACAAAACCTTACCTTGCCTTTGTAAATTATGGCGATTACTTGATGCAACCCAGCCGAGAGAAATATGGCGAAGGCTTTCAGTTTCTCACCAGTGAAAAACCAATGGAATTTGGTTCTATTGCCACTGCCATTAACCAAACCAACCCAGAAATCCTTTTTCTGGAAAATATCAATCCAGCTTACGTAGAGGTACTAAAGTATCAATACCCGTTTTGCATGAAACGATATTTTGGCTTTGGTTTTGCGTATTATGCCTTGGCAAAATTTAAACCTACTGTCACTGAAACATTCGACCCCCACTTCTACACCAACTGCGATTTTAAAACCCAAAAAACTGGCTGGAACTTTGACCCGACAAGGGTTTATGTTGATGCTACCACGCAAAAAACAATTTTCCGGCAAGAAACCGACCAAGAATTTGGCCCAGGCTATAGCACCACAGCTGGTGCGTTACTTTCATCAACCACCAACTTGGTTACCGCAGAAATCAGTTTCAAACCCGACACTAACTTCACCAACGCCCAGTTGGTAATTAGCATTGAAAAAGCTGGTGAAAGTTTGCTTTGGTCGGGGTCGGAACTGAAGCAATTTGTGGTGTACCCTAACAAGTGGAACAAGGCGGCTATTGCCATTTCAAATGTACTTTTGGCCAACTTCCCTGCCGATGCCGAGGTGAAAATATACCTTTGGAACCAGCACAAGCAACAACTTTTGTTAAGCGATTTCGAGGTAAAGATTTATCCGGGAAACGAAAAAGTGTATGGTGTAGTTCAATCTTTTTAAGCCGTAAATCCATGAATTTTATTCCCGCCGATATAGACCATTATTGCCTGAATCATACCGATTCGGAAGGTGATGTATTGCATCAGCTTTTTCGCGAAACCTATCAAAAAGTATTGCAACCCCGTATGCTTTCCGGCAGGCTACAAGGAAGATTGCTTTCGATGATTTCAAAAATGATTCGACCTTCATTTATTCTTGAAATTGGTACTTATACCGGTTACTCGGCCATTTGTTTGGCCGAAGGCCTGAACGAAAACGGCAAATTAATTACCATTGATAAAAACGAAGAGCTAGAAGACATTGCCAGCAAATATTTTACCCTTTCGGGCAACGAGCAGAAAATTGAAATGCGCATTGGCAATGCGTTAGACATCATTCCAACCTTGCCACAACAACCAGATTTGGTGTTTTTAGATGCCGATAAAAGCAATTACCTGAATTACTACCACTTGCTTATCGACAAAATGCCCAGCAACGGATACCTATTGGCCGACAATGTGTTGTGGAGCGGAAAAGTAGTAGAACCAGTAAACCCAAAAGATATTGACACCATTGAGCTACTGAAATTCAATGCGTTTGTACAACAAGATGAGCGGGTAGAAAATGTGTTGCTTCCCATACGGGACGGGTTAATGTTGATACGGAAAAAATAAAAAAACCGGCTGTAAAACCTGATATATTTACAATCCAATATTTCAACCATGACTATCGATCTTCGCTCCGACACCGTTACCCGCCCTACTCCTGCTATGTTGCACGCCATGTGGGCAGCGCCCGTTGGTGACGATGTTTTTGCCGAAGACCCATCTATAAATGCCTTAGAGAAAAAAGCAGCCAAGCTTTTCGGCCTGGAAGCGGCTCTTTTTTGCCCCAGTGGCACTATGACCAACCAATTGGCCATTAAAGTACACACCCTGCCCGGTGACGAGGTAATATGCCACCGCGATAGCCATATATATTGTTACGAAGGCGGTGGAATAGCTTTCAACTCGGGAGCTCAGGTTCGCCTAATTGAAGGAAACAATGGCAAGTTAAGCGCTGCTGACATTGTTAGTAATATAAACCCAGGCGACAGCCATTATGCAAAAACCAGTTTGGTGGCCGTAGAAAACACCACCAATCGCGGTGGGGGTGGCACATACGATTTTGCCGAACTTAGAAACATTGGTAAAACCGCACATGAATACGGTTTAAAATTCCATTTGGATGGTGCCAGGTTAATGAACGCCATTGTGGCCAACAACGAAAACCCTGCCAACTACGGTCAGGTTTTCGATAGTATTTCGCTGTGTTTAAGCAAAGGACTGGGTTGTCCAGTTGGTTCGTTGCTGTTGGGTTCTACCGACTTTATTAAGAAAGCGCACCGCTACCGCAAAATCATGGGTGGCGGCATGCGACAAGCAGGTTTTTTAGCTGCAGCAGGAATTTATGCCCTAGATAATCACGTGGAACGGTTGGCCGAAGACCACCAAAAAGCGAAGGTGATTGGCGAAAAACTACAACAGCAAAACTGGGTAACCGAGGTTTTGCCCTGCGAAACCAACATATTAATATTCTTTGTAGCTGATACCACTACCCGCGATAGGGTATTAAATCACTTAGCAGCTCATCATATTACCGCATTGGCCTTTGGCCCAAAAAGCATTCGCTTTGTGACCCACCTTGATTTTTCGGATGAAATGCTTGACGAGGTGCTAAAAGCAATCGCTACTTTTTCGTAAAACCTACTTAATTGCTGACCCTATTGGCTTACCAGTTGCAGCCTGTGGCCAGGTAATTTTCAGGATGCTCGATACCGTTGGCGCAATATCTTCAATGTCGACAGGTTCGTAGGTTGACCCTGATTTCACACCCCAACCCATAAACAGCAAGGGAACATGCGTATCGTACTCGTAACCGCTGCCATGTGTAGAACCCGTTGGTCCGTATTCTACCCAACCGGGCAAAAGGGTAAACAGAATATCGCCCGACAAACGATTGTGAAAGCCTTTTTTAAGTTTTTCGTACATATCGCCACCAGAAAACAATTCCAATTCGCCCGACAATACCACCTTGTCAATACCCGGATAAGATTGTATGAAGTCGGTAATTTGTTCTATTTCGCTATCGCCCAACTGGCACGAATCCACCAATTCAGCAGCGAAAAAAACCTGGTTATTCGATATGTTTTCTACAATTCCGTCGGCATTGCAGGTTTTTAAAACAAACTCTTTAAGCGCGGTTTCAAAAGTGTCTGTTTGAAAATAACCGCCGGGTATTTTCTTGCTGGCCAAAAACGATGGCGGCTCAACCCCGGCATGGTCAGCGGTTAAAAACACCAGCCATTCGCCCCTACCAACGGTAGAATCGAGGTAGCTGAAAAACGAGCTCAATTCCGCATCCAGTCGCAGATACGTATCTTCCAGTTCAATTGAATTGGTGCCAAAACGGTGGCCCACATAATCGGTAGAAGAATAACTAAGTGCCAGCAAATCGGGAATTTCGTCATCACCCAAACGCTCTTCTGCAATTAGTTTTTTTGCAAAATCGGTGGTTATGGTATTGCCAAAAGGGGTTGATTTTATTAAATCGAAACCGCCATTTAAATTGGCCAATTGCTTTAATTGGTGCGGAAAAACAGGTTTTTCTTCGCCTTTAAATTTTCCTTCAAAAGCATTATTATCTGGCCCACTGTTTAGATAAGTGGTTAGCGGATAAAGTGTATTCCAATCCTGATTTAAAGCCTTGCTTATTGCCGTGTTATTGTTGTGCTTTTCTAACCAAGCGGGCAATTGCGACCGGTAGTAAGAACTGGTAATCCAGCGGCCGTTTTTGCCGCCATCGAACCAGTAAGCACCATCGGCACTAAAACCAGCGGGAAGAATAGCTCCACGATCTTTTATGGCAATGCCAAAAACCTTGGCTTGTCCTTGGGTAAACAGTTTAAACGCATCACCCAGCGTACCGCACAGCAACTTGCCGGGCGACATCTCTCCGGCTCCGCTCTCGCTGCCTATGGTAACGTAATTGGAATCTTGCACACAATATACCTCACGCTCTTCAGCACGGCTGTACCACTCGTTGGCAATAATGCCGTGTACTGCCGGAGTAGTACCGGTATAGATAGAGGCATGACCGGGAGCTGTGTAGGTGGGAACGTAACTGTAGTGGGTATTGTGGCTTATCATGCCATCACGCATCAGCCGTTTAAAACCGCCTTCTACAAAGCGTGGAGAAAAACGGTACAGGTAGTCGTACCGCATTTGATCTACCACGATGCCCACCACCAATTTTGGGCGGTTTTGGGCTACAAGAAAACCCTGAATGAATAGAAAACAACCAACCAAGCCAACCCTAAAAAACATAGCTTCCTGAAAATGTGCTGGCTAAGATAAAATTTGCTGGTTAATTATGGGGAGTTGGCGGTATTAAATGTTTGTTTCGAAGCTTAATTAGTCTTTGACTACCTTGGCTGTGCTTACCCCATTTGCGCCATAACAAAGCACAAAATAGTTACCAGCTGGCCAGGTTGAACAATCTATCTTATTATTACCTGACCCTGTAGATCCCTCATAAATCTTTTGGCCTTGTGAATTAAATACACACAATGAGGCGTTGGACAACGACACTGGCAAATCCAAAGTAAAATACGAAGTAGCGGGCGATGGAAAAGCTTGTAAAACCGCTGGCTCCCCCTCCAAAGATTGTATCCAGCTTACACTACCATTTTCATCAAATTTTACAACAATACCTTCGTAAGAACTGTTTGTTGCGTTCCCTACTTCGCCGGTTAGGATAAAACCACCATCGCTGGTAACGGCGTTACCATAAAACCAAATATCGAAAGGAAGTTTTACCGATTTCGAATAAATTACATTCAAAAGAGTATCGACCTTGGTGAGCAAAACCTTAGTGTAGTATGGTTGGCTACCAGAACCGTAAAATCTCGCTTCACCTGCCATAATGAGCTGGTGTTTTATATCCATAAACAACGGTAAAGCATCATAGCCATCCGAATTTTTTAGCTTATTGGCTATTACAGAATCGGTCTGGTTACCGGCATTATCAATAAATACAATTTTTTGACTGTCCTCCGTATAACCGCAAAAGGAATAATTACTGTTGTAATCGAAATAACCCGATTGTAAGTGCACCAAACCGCCTTTGTCGGAAACATCTACCACACAACCATTGACCCAGTATTCGGTATTCCGGTAGGTGAGCGCAAAACTCATCGAATCGGTCATTTCAATTTTTACAGCCTTTGACGACGTGTTTTCTCTAATTACTGACAGGTACACCGAATTAGTACCGGGCGCCCCCTTGGTCCAGAAATAATCCATGTCGGGCGCAAAATCATCTTCCAAATTATATACGGGTGAAGCTTCTATAAGCTGCAATTCCTTGTCGAAAACCAATCCTTTTAGCCGGTTTAAACGTCCGTTAGCTCTACCTATGGCAACAGTGCGGAACCCGGTGTCAAACTCAGGCAAATTGCCCGAAATAAACGTCGACCCCATTATACTGTCAGCCAATACTGTTTTTACCGTTATGTTTAGGTTGTCCTCAATCCAACCCAAAGACTGAAAAGGTTCGTTGAGCTTGGTATGCCCAGCTAAAAACATGGTTTTTCCTTCTTTGGTTTGCTGCAAGAAAACATAATAAAGACTGTCATTATCCACCTTAAACACCTGCCGTTGCACTATTTCGCCAACCGGATTCATCAGCAGTAAAGTTGTAAACCCTACCCCCGAGTAATAATTATCGTAATTGGTGGCCAATAAATTGCCATCGGGCAATTCAACCACCGATGACACAAAACCAGATATGCCAGTGTTTCGTTGCCACGTTTGGGAAAAGCCATCAAAATTATACAAGCTGAATATCCAAGAAAAGACGATTCCAACGAAGGGTTTCATATTCATAAGCGATTTTTAGAAAAAGCTGACGGGTTATCGATTAGGCTAATTTAAAAAATTAATCTACCAAAATACAAATTACATCGCTTAATGATCATTTACCGCAAACAAAGCAATAAAACCTCACCTCCTCAACAACCACCAAAATACCCCCACACAGCAAAGCACGCTCATGATAATGTTGGCTATAGCAAAACCGTAATGCCCGGCTTTAAGCAAAAGAAAAGTCTCGGAACTAAAGGTAGAAAATGTACTTAAACCACCGCAGATGCCGGTAAGCAAAAAGAACTGCATGGGTTCGGGGTGTTTTAGTTTTGGAAAAAATAACAGCACTCCGCTTGCAAACAACAGGCAGCTTAACACATTGGCAACCAAAGTTGCCACCGGAAAAACCAGGGTTGGAAAAAGGAAGTTGACCAATTTATTGATGGCAAAACGAAGTACAGAACCTAGGCCTCCGCCCACAAATACCAACAGCCAGTTCATCTTTTTACCGCCAGGTGATTAGAAAAAATGCTGTGAACTATAAATGCTATGCACGTGCCCATAACAGCTCCGGCCAGCACATCGCCGGGAAAATGCACCCCCATATAAATGCGGCTATAAGCCACCAAAATGGGAAAAAGAAGAAAGTACCTGAAGCTTTTGGGGTAAAATTTTTCGAACACCAAGCCCACAAAAACACCCAATCCAAAATGGTTCGTGGCGTGGTTGGAAACAAAACCAAATTGGCCACCACACCCGTCAACCACCCGTACTAATCCTGCCAATGTTTCATCGTGACAAGGCCGCAAACGCATAAAATTAGGTTTGAAAATTCGGGCGGCTACCAAATCGCAAGCAGCAAAAGTGACTACGCAGCCCAGCGCCAGTTTAAGGCAATATTTAAGTGAGGTTTTGCGGTAAATAATAAACAGGAGCGGTAGATAAATAAAGTAACTGTGCTTAACCGAAACCAGCTGCATAAACTTATCTACCCAAGGGCTATGAAATTGATTGATTTTTAGAAAAATCGATTTATCCCAACTGATTAGCTTTTGCAACATGCTGATTTTGGTTTGCTTAGTCGTTCATTAACTTCCAGAGAAGGTCTTTTAACGCATCTATGTTTTTTCCGGCAACTGAAGAAATGAAAACAGTAGGTATGCCTGCGGGCAATTCGGCTCGCATTTGGTTTTCCATTTCCTCATCAATCATGTCGGTTTTGGTAATGGCCAGCGCTCTTCTTTTATCCAACAATTCCGGATTAAATTGCTTCAATTCGTTAAGCAATATATCGTATTGTCCTTGAATGCTGTCGGCATCGCAAGGAACCATAAACAGCAAGCACGAGTTGCGCTCTATGTGCCGCAAAAAACGCAAGCCAATTCCTTTTCCTAAATGCGCATCTTCTATAATACCCGGAATATCGGCCATTACAAACGACCGGTTGTCGCGGTATTTTACAATTCCCAAATTGGGAACAAGTGTTGTAAACGCATAATCGGCAATTTCGGGTTTTGCTGCGCTAACTACCGACAACAAGGTCGATTTCCCGGCATTTGGAAAACCTACCAAGCCCACATCGGCCAATATTTTTAATTCAAGGATTTTCCACGCCTCGGTACCGTCTTCGCCCGGTTGGGCAAATCGTGGGGTTTGAAAAGTGGGCGATTTAAAAAACGCATTGCCTTTTCCTCCTCGTCCGCCTAGCGCCAGTATGCGTTCCTCGCCATCCTTGGTTATTTCAAACTCTACCTCGCCGGTTTCGGCATCTTTGGCAATGGTTCCAATGGGTACATCAATAATAACGTCTTCACCATTGGCACCGGTTTTATTGCCGCTGCTTCCACCTTCGCCCATTTGGGCAATAAGGTGTTTGGTATATTTTAGGTGAATGAGTGTCCAGGTTTGTTTATTGCCACGCAATATAATGTGCCCACCTCGGCCACCATCACCTCCATCGGGTCCTCCCATTGCTGTCATTTTATCGCGATGAAGGTGGGTTGAACCCGGCCCTCCCTTTCCAGAACGACAACATATTCTTACGTAATCAACAAAATTGGAGCCCGACATGGTGGCAGTTGCTTATTAGTTTTAGTGAAAAAGGGGAGCTTTCCCAACCTCAGTAGTTAGGTAAATAACCCTTTCTATAATCGTTAACTTAATGCTTCAATTTTTGAACACAACTCGTCAAAAATTGCATCTATTTCACCTATTCCATATACACCATGGTACTTCTGTTGTGTGGTGTAAAATGCTTTTACAGGCGCAGTTTCGGTATTGTAAACTAAAATTCGTTTTTCAATAATAGCCGGATCTTGGTCGTCGGGACGGCCGCTATCCTGACCGCGCAGCAACAAGCGTTTTTTAAGTTCGTCTTCTTTTACCTCGAGGGCCAGCATCAACTTTATTTCCGATTGCTTTTTGGCTAACATGTTATCCAATGCCTCGGCTTGTGCCGACGTTCTTGGAAAACCATCAAAAATAAATCCTTTGGCTGCCGGATGTTTTTCTAATTCGCTTTCCAGCATTTTAATGGTCACCTCATCGGGTACCAATTGACCCTGGTCCATGTAACTTTTGGCCAGTTTACCTAATGCTGTTTCACCTTTAATATTGGCCCTAAAAATGTCGCCGGTAGAAAGGTGAACCAAGCCGTATTTTTCGATAAGCTTGGCCGATTGCGTTCCTTTTCCTGCGCCCGGAGGGCCGAATAGTACAATGTTTAACATTGATATTTATTTTAATTGATAGATATCATTCAGGTTTCGTCCCAGCCCGTTGTAATCTAAACCATAACCTACAACAAACAGGTCTGAAATAACAAACCCCTGATAATGAATAAAATACTGTTTTTTATAAGCCTCGGGCTTAAAAAGCAAAGATGCAATTTTTACCGACTTAGCCACCTGCAAAGCAGGCAATTGCAGCAAGTGCTCCAGGGTATTCCCCGTGTCGACTATATCCTCCACCAACAACACATTTTTGCCCGTCAGGTCGTCCATAATGGGTAAATGTGTCGCCATGGAACCCGTATTGCTCAAACCCGCATAGGAACTGATTTTCACAAAACCAATTTCCGTGTTTAGGTTTATGCTAGCCGACAAATCGGCGGCAAAGCGATAAGCACCACTAAGCACCACCAACAGGTAAATATCTTCAGCGTGATAGTCCGCACAAATTTGTGCACCCAGCTCCTTAATGCGTTGCTGCAAATCGAAGTGGCCAATGTAAGGCTCAAAGAACTTATCGTGTAACCTAATCAAAATAGTTTTTGGGACGGCAAAAATACGTTTTATCCTTTAATAGCGGCAGGAATAGTTAACAACCCGATAACAGTAAAAACCGATTTGATTTTTTACTACTTTCCGTGGTATGAAAACCCTCATTTCATTTCTGGTACTATGGCCGGCAATTGGCCTTACCCAAATACATCAACCACTTCAGGCAATCAGCGAGGCTAGAGCCGGTATTACTACTACCAGCAACTTTTGGTTTTACCCAACCAACCCCGCAGCTTTAGCGCTGGTCAACCATTCGGCCATTAGTTTAGACGCGCAAAACAAATTTGGGCTTGCAGCGCTGAACCGCTATTCGATTAGCTACATACAAAAACTCAATAATGCTGGATTGAGTTTGGGTTTAGCGCAATTTGGTTATTCCCTTTATAAGGAAACCAATAGTCACCTGGCCTATGGCTTAAATTTATCTAGCAAGTTGGCTGCCGGAGTGGAATTTGGATACCAACGGATTTTTGTGGCAGAAAGCACCCGTAAAAACCAATCGACCGGAGTGGGGTTGGCCATCAACTGGAAACCAAGCGAGCAACTTGAACTCGGGTCTCGGCTTAATCTAAATAAATCAGCAACCGCCCAAGAATATTGTTTCCAACTGGGCTTGAATTACGCGCTCGATAAAAAACTTCATCTGCTCACCGAATGGGCTAAAACAACTAACAAAAAAATGGTATTGGCGGTTGCGCTCGAGTATGAGCCTACCAAAGGAGTCTTACTTTTTTACGGTCTAAAAAACAAAGCCTTTAACAATAGTTTTGGTGTTGGTTTTGCCAAACACCAATTTAAATTGCTACTGGCCACGCAAGTACATCCGGTTTTAGGGTGGTCACCTTCCATTTCGTTGATTTACAAGCTAAGCCAATGAAAGTCATCATCATATTATTATTTATTGGTTTGGCTGCTAATAGGGTGCTTGCACAAACCGACCCATCACCCGACTACCTGGAGTTGATTCAAAACGGAAGCGAATCGGAAGAAACGGATTTTCAGCTTTTTGCCGACCAACTGGAGCGTTTTAAAAATCATCCGTTGCCCCTAAACACAGCCACAAGCCATCAATTGGGAGCTTTACCGCTGTTAAATGCTATTCAGGTTTCAGCCTTGCTCAATTACCGCCAACAATTTGGACAACTTACCGATTGGGAGGAAATGACCAGAATCCCGGGCTTTTCGGCAGAGCTTATCGAGCAACTTAAGCCCTATTGCACCTTGCAAACCATGGTAACCGTGAACGATTGGCGGAAAGAGTTTAAGGAGAAGGGCAAATTTGAGCAAACGCTGCGATTTTCAAGCCTTTTAACCAATCAAAAGGGCTACCAAACCACCGGCAATAACAAAGCCTACCTGGGGAACAGGTTAAAATTATATACCCGAACCCGATTTTCAGTTCCCGGGAAATTTTCGGCCATGATGCTCACGGAAAAAGATCCGGGCGAAAAAATGCAGCCAACCCCCGATTTCATCTCTGGCCACCTGTTTTCCAACATCGACGGGAAATACTTGAAAAGTGTGGTGTTGGGCGACTATACTTTTTCAGCGGGAACGGGTTTGGTGTTCAGCCCGGGATTTGGGGTGTTTAAATCGGCACAAACCCTACAGGTCTATCATGGCTCACAAGGCATCCGGCCATATACCTCGGTAAATGAAAGTGGCTTTTATCGTGGCGGTGCCATAACGCTGGGACATAAAGCGGTAACTGCCACCTGGTTAATTTCCGACAAGCCCATCGATGCAACACTAACCACGGATAGCAGCGGGTTTTCATCAATTTACAACAACGGGCTACACCGCACTTCGAACGAAATAGCCAGAAGAAAAATAGCCCGGGAACAGCTAAGCGGAATTAATGTAGCCTATCGCACCAACAAATTAGAATTGAGCCTCAACGGGCTTTATTGTCAAATTAGCAACTCCGTGATTGCAAAACAAACACCGGAGGCGGTTGCCGGAATTTTTAGCCGGTATCAATTTTCACGCGGAATAATTTTTACCGAATTAGCGCAAAGCAAAACGCAGCAATTTGCCGGATTAGTGGGGTTGATAACCACATTATCGCCCAAAGTTTCAACTAGCTTGGTGTACCGCAGCTACAGCAATCATTTCAACAACCCTTACGGCGGTTCATTTTCACATTCTGGACGATTGAATAACGAAGAGGGCACCTATCTGGGTATAGAATACCAAGCCAGTTCACGTTGGAAATATGCGGTTTACCTCGATCAGTACCAGTATCGATTCCCTAATTTTTATTCGCAATTTCCAGCCAAGCAACGCGATGGCCTGGTGCAAATTACCTATACCCGCAAAAAACGCTTTACGGTTTATTCGCGTGTCAGAATGCAGCAAGTGCAGCGCGACAACAAAACCAATGAAAAATTAATTCACTCGTATCAGGAAAATCGGGTCAACTTTCGCTTACATAGCGAGATCATTGTTTCGCCCCGATTTAGTTTGAAAAATCGACTGGAGTGGGTTGACCGAAATTCCGCGGCAACAAAACCCGGTTTTATGATTTTTCAGGACTTTACGCTTAAAGAAATCATTAAAAACATTAATCTTTCTGGTCGATTGGCCTATTTTGATGTGGCAGCATACACCGACCGAATTTATGCTTTTGAAAACGACATGCCTTACAGTTTCTCAGTCCCGGCCCATCAAGGCACCGGAACCCGTTTTTACCTACTAATAAACGCCAACATAAGCAAGAAACTGGAAAGCTGGCTTCGGGTAGGCAGCTGGTTGTACAGCAACACCGAAACCATTGGAAGCGGAAACGAAACCATCAACGGCCGGAGTAAACCCCAGCTGAGCATTCAATTTCGTTATCTGATAAATTAATCCTGGTACTTTGGAGCGCCACGTTGTTGAACCAGTTCGGCAAACGATTTTCCTTCAATTTTGCTAGAAATCCAACTGCGGAAATCGATGTATTCGAGAATAACGCGATCAGACGGAGAAACCAAAATGGTTTCCAGTTCTTTGTTTAGTTCAATAAACAAGTTTTTTCGCTCCTCGACATTTTGCTGCTTGCTTATTTTACGAATATAATCGACCAAAGTTGTTTCTACTTGATAGTCGCGGTTTTTCTTATTCAGGTAGCGGTTGGTAGATTTAATAATGTATTCCAGCAAATCGAAATTACCCAACTCAAAGTGAATAATTAGGTTGAAAATACGGGCGTAACTATAGATGTCCTGTCTTAATGTATTCTCATTATCATTCAACACCTTGTTAATCCACTGCAAGGCCTCCTTATACTGACCATTGCCAAAATAGACGTAGGAAATAATGTAATTGAGAATAATTTCCTTTTCCTTGCTAATGCTAACGTGCGGATCCTTAAAGGCCCTGTTGATTTCTTCCACCTTTACCGCAGCTGCTTTATAATCGCCCTGACGGTTCAAGACCAATAACTTGGTGGTATTTCTTGAGAACAACAACAATGCCTCCACATCGGCAGTACTGAATGCCGGCCGTTTCGACAAATCATCGAAAAGTAAAATAAGGCTTTCTACCTTGTTGTAATCTTTGTTGCTAATATACACCTGCGCCAGATTGCTAATGATGCGCACATAGCGGTTGGGTAAGTCGTTAAGAATATTGATGTTGCTTTCGCACGATTCTTTTGCTTTCTCGAAGTTTTTAATGGCGCCTTCAATATCGCGGAAGGCCACACAACAGAAACCACGAACATAATAACAAATAGACTTGGCACGTACCGACAAGGCACGGCTGCTATCGACAATAAGTGGGTCGCGGGCAATTTCTTCTACCTCGCCACGCTCTTCCTCGCTTTTTACAAAGCCGCCTAAACGGAAAATGTAATTGATTTTCGAGTAAAGTACCTGGTACTCGGCCAAGTTGTTCAAACAGCGAATAACTTGTTGTTCCTCGGCAATAAGCTCATTCAAATCACGGGTAAATTCGCCCGCTTCGTAAGCTTCTTCCAGTAGTATTTTTTCCCAGTTAATCAGGTCAATGCTATAATAGAACTTCTCGTTGTCTTCGGCTATTTTTTTGGCGCGTTGCAAAAACTTCCCACATTCCTTAAACAAGGTTTTCTTAAACAGTACTTCAATGTTTTTAATCTCCTGCTTTAAAATGGAAGCAGCCGAGTTATCGGCATGATAGGCACGTAGACTTTTAAGAATAAGCTTGTAGAGGTGGTTTTTTTCCGACGGAAAATGCTTGATGAAAGTTTCGTCCGAGAAGAGTGATTTAATTTCTTCCTCGTTGTAGTCTGCTTGCTTTTCAATTGCATCAAAAATCTTGATGTAATTTTTTTCTCCTGATTGTAGCGAAGAAGAAAGTTTAAAAAACCTCTTTTCCGACTTGGTCAGCGATTTCACCAATAAGAAGAGCTCGGTCGACGGTTTCATCTGTTATTTACTACTTGTCTGCCGTAAACTTAGCATTTTAATAGTAGCCTTCCAATAATATTTACTTAAAATGGAATTTCCTGCTATTTGAGTAAAATAAAAAAGGGGCAACTTCCGTTGCCCCTGGTTTTAAAAAATGTAGCTTTTAAAATTTGGTATACCATATTTTTTCAGCTAGTTTATCACTAGTGGTTTGGTGTCTATAATATCTCCTTTCTCGTCCAAGCAACGAATCTGATAGACACCGGTTGAAAGGTTTGAGACATCAATTACCGTCTGACTTATTTCTGCTGTTAGTGTGATTTCCTTCATAAATCGACCTAAAACATCCACCATCACTATTTTTGTTATGTTATTTCCGTTTTGATAAAAAGTGAAGTTTGTGTTGGTGGGGTTTGGGCACATGAAAACTTTCCTTTCCGGTGCTAATTCCTCCAACCCCGTACTTAAATCCAAGCTCAAATCGTCTATTAACAGTCGGCCGGTACCTTCGGCCAGCTTATTATTGCTTTTGTAAAAGAACAGCACAACGATTGAATCGGCCATCCCGTCGCTATTGGCTGTCGCAACCGGTTTAACATTTACCGTAAAAGGAGTCCATTCTTCTTGCGGTGTAAAGCCGCTCTGTCCAAAAGCCATCATCATATTACCACCTAAACTAGACACATCTTTTAAACTAACCTGTGCATAAGCACTGTCTTTTGAAGATTCACTTGGTTTATACTTGTAATAACCATTAAGCTTAATAAAAGGTCCGAAATGGTTAAATGGCAAACCACTTACCTTAATGTAATCCTTTTCTTTCATTCCATTTCTTAGCAAAGGTGAGCCTAAGCAAATGGCTGTTAAGGCACTGTCTTTCCCTAGCACAGGCAAAACCGGAAATAATTCCAGCGAATAATTCCCCTCGTAAGCATCGGTGCTTTTTCTAATTCCGCGTTCTACCGAATCGGGCAATAGTACATTTATTGACCGCCAATTGATCGGGTCTTCTTTTTTTTGTGTAGAAATCTCTTGCCAGTTTTCGAAGCCACGATTGGCCAAGGTGTCGTTTTGGGCTTGCGCTTTAAATCCACATATGGATAACAAAATAAACAGTAGGGTGCTTTTCTTCATAAAAAAATTGGGGGATTAAGAAATGGTGGGGTTAGTATTTTACATCGAAACGACCTTTGGTAATTTTTAAGGTGTCGCAAATACTATCTACATAGAGGGTGGCATTAAAGTTACCTGCTATAATACGATTTAAAGTATCGAAACGGGAAATATTAATATTCGTTATTAGGATATTATTAAAATGATAACTACATGAGTTCTCATAGTCATAAAACCGAACAGTAGCGGTGTCATCTTTGTTGTAACTGCCAGTTTGATAAATGCCGTATATGTCAATCCAGACACTTTCTAATAGGCTTCGATGGCCTGTTTTGTCTTTTCCGAACCTTTTAGCACTAATTGATAAAATCCCATTCCAATAATCGGGGCTTAGTTCGGCGTTGCTACTTCCATCGTTATCGGGTAGCCATGCTTTTCCGTTTACCAAGCAGCCAAAGGTATTAAGCCCTTGCTGGGTAATAGCGGGTAGTTTTTCCTCTTCGGTAACATAAACGGGCTGGCCTTTTTTGGGGTCTTTTTGGCAGGTGGTGGCCAGTAGTGGCAGGGCCAGCAGTAAAAAGAAAAGGTTTTTCATAAAAAAATTGGGGTTAAGAGATTAGGGCTTTAGTATTTTACATCGAAACGCCCTTTGGTAATTTTTACGGTGTCGCAAATACTATCTATATAATAGGTAGTTTCAAAAGTACCAGCTATAATGCGTTTAATGGTGTCTAAATGGACGACGTCAACCTCTATATTCAATACATTGGTGCTGTCATAATAATCGCAACCGGTTTTGTAGTCACTTAAACTAATTCGGGCATACTTAGTTTCCGTGTATTTTTGATGGGAATATAAATTGCCACTACTGGACACATCGACCCCAATTCCCTCTAAAATACTCCGTTTACCCTCGCTATTTTTTCCAAATCTGACTGCACGAATTGAAAGTTGTCCATGCCAATAATCGGGTGATAAGGCTGGGTATGCCGTTCCATCATTATCGGGCAACCAGGCTTTGCCGTTTACCAAACAGCCAAAAGTATTAAGCCCTTGATGGGTAATAGCGGGTAGTTTTTCCACTTCAGTAACATAAATGGGCTGGCCTTTTTTGGGGTCTTTTTGGCAAGTGGTGGCCAATAGAGGTAAGGCCAAAAGGAAAAGAAGGAATTTTTTCATTCGGGAATAGGGATAACTACTTGATAAACCTAAAAATAAAAAACCATAACGTCCGAATATTATTGAGAATTTTATGTTAGACTTTCATTTAACCGCTTTTGGGTGATAATCAGCCATATAAAACAAAAAAGGGGCAACTTCCGTTGCCCCTGATTTTAAAAAATGCTGCGAATATTTTATAAATAACGGAAATTCTTTCCGGGAAAATAAGCCTGACTTCCCAGCTGCTCTTCAATACGCAACAACTGGTTGTATTTTGCCATGCGGTCACTACGTGATGCAGAGCCGGTTTTTATCTGTCCACAGTTTAAAGCAACTGCCAAGTCAGCAATGGTATTATCTTCGGTTTCGCCACTTCGGTGACTCATTACCGAATTGTAACGATTGCGGTGCGCTAGGTTTACCGCATTAATGGTTTCGGTTAGTGAACCAATTTGGTTTACTTTCACCAATATAGCATTGGCCGTGTTTTCCTCAATACCTCTTGCCAAACGATCTACGTTGGTAACAAACAAATCATCGCCTACTAACTGCACTTTATCGCCAATGGCCTTGGTTAGGTTATTCCAACCGTTCCAGTCGTCTTCAAACAAACCGTCTTCAATAGAAACAATAGGATATTTGCTCGTCCAGGCTTTCCAGAATTCAACCATTTCTTCGCTGGTCAATTCTACGCCGGTGCTGTCAAAAACGTATTTCTTTTTCTCTTCGTTGTAAAATTCGGTAGCGGCCGCGTCCAAGGCTATAAAAACGTCTTCACCAGCACGGTAACCCGCCTTGTCAATGGCTTGCAAAACCACTTCAATGGCCTCCTCGTTCGAACCTAAGTTTGGGGCAAAACCACCTTCGTCACCCACATTGGTAGAGTGGCCTTTGGCTTTAAGAACGGCTTTCAGGTTGTGGAAAATTTCTGTACCCATGCGCAACGCTTCCGAGAAGCTGCTTGCACCAAAAGGCATTACCATAAATTCCTGAATATCTATTTTGTTGTCGGCATGCGAGCCGCCGTTCAAAATATTCATCATTGGAACCGGCAGCGTGTTGGCATTTACACCACCCAAATAACGGTACAAAGGCTGTCCAAGCTCTTCTGCTGCGGCTCTGGCAACAGCCAAAGAAACCCCAAGAATAGCGTTGGCTCCCAGATTGCCCTTATTGCTGGTACCGTCAAGTTCCAACATAAGCGCATCAATTTGATTTTGCTCGAAAACCAATACGCCATTTAACGCATCGTTAAGGACAGTATTAACGTGTTCTACCGCTTTCAGTACTCCTTTTCCTAAATAGATGCCTTTATCGTTGTCCCGAAGTTCAACGGCCTCGTGAGCACCTGTTGAGGCACCCGATGGCACCGCGGCTCTACCCATAACCCCATTCGAGGTATACACATCAACTTCAATAGTAGGATTGCCGCGTGAATCTAGAATTTGACGGGCATGAACTTTTGCGATATAGCTCATTTCTTATGCTGTTTTATGTTTTCTATAAAATTGTCGAATAAATACCTGGAATCGTGTGGACCTGGTGACGCTTCTGGGTGATACTGAACCGAGAATACCGGACGGCCTTTTAACCGTATACCCGCCACGGAATTATCGTTCAAGTGAACGTGGGTTAACTCCACCTCTGGGTTTTTCCCAACGGCCTCATTGCTCACCACAAAACCATGATTCTGGCTGGTAACTTCACATTTACCGGTTACCAAATTTTTCACCGGATGGTTGATACCACGGTGCCCGTTAAACATTTTCACGGTTTCCAATCCTTGGCTCAATGCCAACAACTGATGCCCTAGGCAAATGCCAAAAATGGGTAGGCCTGTTGCCAAAAATTTCTTGATTTCTTCAATTTGAGCGTGCATCACCGATGGGTCGCCAGGGCCGTTAGACAGCATAATGCCATCCGGCTGAAAGGCCATCACCTCTTCTACGGTAACATCCATTGGGAAAACCTTTACGTAACAACCACGGTTGGTAAGACAGCTAACAATGCTCCTTTTAACCCCGTAATCGATCAAGGCTACTTTGTAAGCTGCCGAGGCTTCCCCAGCCGTGTAAGCTACTTTGGTGGCCACTTTCGAAGAAAGTTCCAAACCCGCCATTGACGGTGTTTTACTTAAAATCGCCTTAAATTCATCCAACGATTTTTCCTCGGTAGATATTAGCGCATTCATCGCACCCGCATCGCGAATGTGGCGGATAATTGCACGCGTATCGACATCGCAAATACCAACCATACCCTCTTTGGTAAAATTGGCATGTAGCGAGCCTGCGGCTGCCGCACGGCTATAGGTGCGCGAAAATTTCTTACAAACCAATCCGGCTATTTTCAGTCCTTCCGACTCTACCTCGTCGGTGGCAACGCCATAGTTACCAATGTGTGCCGTAGCCGTAACCATGATTTGACCGAAGTAAGAGGGGTCGGTAAAAATTTCTTGATACCCGGTCATGCCGGTGTTAAAACATATTTCGCCGGTGGTGGTTCCTTCAAAACCGGTCGATTTTCCGTGGAACACTGTTCCGTCTTCCAAAACCAGGATGGCTTTCTTCTGTTCTACTACTTCCATTTCGAGGCGCGAAAATACTTTAAAAAATTAGGTTAAAAAAAAGGGATAATGCAAAAGCACTATCCCTTTTTAAATATTATTTCTTAAGCCAAAAGATTACTCTTCGGTTTTTTCATCTTGAGCTTCTTCAGCAGTGTTGTTTACTTCGCCTTCGGTAGCAGGTGCTTCTGGCGCAGCAGCTTCAGCTACAGGAGCATCAGCAACTTTTTTCGCAGTAGAAGTAGAACGACGGCTACGAGTTTTTTTGGCAGCACCAGCTTTTCCGTTAGTGTAAAGCGTGTTAAAATCTACCAACTCAACCATGCACATTTCGGCATTGTCACCCAAACGATTTCCGGTACGCAAGATACGCAGGTAACCACCTGGACGGTCGGCAATTTTAGGAGCTACTTCGCGGTAAAGTTCAGTAACCGCTTCTTTGCTGTTCAATTGGCTAAACACAGTTCTACGCGAGTGAGTAGAATCGGTTTTAGCTTTAGTAAGCAAAGGCTCGATGTATTTTTTCAAAGCTTTCGCTTTGGCAACAGTTGTTGTAATTCTCTTGTGTTCAATCAAAGAGCAAGACATGTTTGATAACATTGCCTTTCTGTGACTGGCTTGACGCCCCAGGTGATTGAATTTCTTCCCGTGTCTCATTTCAAATCAGTATTGTAATTAATCTTTGTCTAATTTGTATTTGCTCACATTCATTCCGAAGCTCAATCCTTTAGCATCTACAAGGTCTTCAAGTTCAGTAAGCGATTTTTTACCGAAGTTTCTAAACTTCAATAAGTCATTTTTATTGAATGACACCAGTTCGCCAAGTGTCTCAATATCGGCAGCTTTTAAGCAATTCAATGCACGAACAGAAAGATCCATATCTACCAATTTGGTTTTAAGCAATTGGCGCATGTGCAATGAAGACTCATCAAACTCTTCCGCTTCGGCACGCTCAGGTGCTTCTAGTGTGATGCGCTCGTCAGAGAACAACATGAAGTGATAGATAAGAATTTTTGCAGCTTCCTGTAAAGCATCCTTTGGATTGATTGATCCATCAGTAACGATGTCAAGAATCAATTTCTCGTAGTCAGTCTTTTGCTCTACACGGTAGTTTTCTATGCTGTATTTAACATTTTTAATAGGAGTAAAAATGCTATCGATAGAAATAGTACCGAAAGGCGTGTTAGCCAACTTGTTTTCTTCAGCCGGACGGTATCCGCGACCTTTACCGATAGAAATTTCTACGGTAAGTTTCACTGATGGTTCCAAACTACAGATAACCAAATCAGGATTTAAAACCTGAAATGACGAGGTGTTTTTACCAATATCGCCAGCAGTAAAAGTATCTTTACCAGTGATGGTGAAAGAAACCGTTTCTAGGTCGGTAGAGTCAATCTGACGTTTGAATCTAACCTGTTTCAGGTTAAGTACAATTTCAGTAACATCTTCTACTACACCTTTAATAGTGCTGAATTCGTGATCAACTCCTTCAATTCGGAATGAGGTGATGGCAAATCCTTCTAACGAAGAAAGAAGAATTCTACGCAGGGCATTACCAACGGTAATACCGTAACCGGGTTCAAGCGGTCTGAATTCAAACTGACCAGACATGTGGTCAGCGTGATTCATTATTACTTTATCAGGCTTCTGGAAATCTAAAATTGCCATAAAGGAGTTACTATTTTTATTACTTAGAGTAAAGCTCGACGATTAGTTGTTCCTTGATGTTCTCAGGAATCTGGGTACGTTCAGGAGCGGTAATGAAAGTACCTGTCATGGCTTGAGTATCCCATGCCAACCAATCGTATTTTTTTGCATTTGAAGCCAATGAATTAGCAATAGCTTCAAGCGACTTAGAACGCTCTCTTACACCAACTTTGTCACCTGCACGCAAGTGGTAAGATGGAACGTTGATTACTTCACCGTTCACAGTAACGTGAGCGTGAGAAACCAACTGACGAGCACCACGACGAGTAGGAGAAATACCTAAACGATAAACGGTGTTGTCTAATCTTGACTCACAAAGTTGCAAAAGAACCTCACCGGTTACCCCTTTTGCAGAGTGAGCTTTTTTAAACAGGTTCTCGAACTGACGCTCAAGAATTCCGTAGGTATATTTCGCTTTTTGCTTTTCCATTAGCTGAACAGCGTATTCAGATTGCTTAGATCTGCGCTTGTTCGGGCCGTGCATTCCAGGAGGATAGTTCTTCTTATCCAATACTTTATCAGGACCGAAGATGGCCTCCTTGAATTTTCTTGCTATTTTAGACTTTGGGCCTGTATATCTTGCCATTGTTCTAGTTATTATCCCACCAGGGAAATTATATTAAACTCTTCTACGTTTTGGTGGACGACAGCCATTGTGAGGCATTGGAGTTACGTCAACAATTTCAGTAACCTCAATTCCACTGTTGTTAATGGTACGAATAGCCGATTCACGACCAGCACCCGGTCCTTTAACAAACACCTTTACTTTTCTCAAACCGTTTTCAAAAGCTTCTTTCGAGGCATTCTCGGCAGCAACCTGAGCAGCAAAAGGCGTGTTCTTTTTAGAACCACGGAAACCGTGTTTACCTGCGCTAGACCAAGAAATAACCTGACCGGTTGCATTGGTTAGAGAAATAATAATATTGTTGAAAGTAGCTTGAATGTGAGCCTGTCCCACCGCTTCAACTTTAACCTTCTTCTTCTTTTTCGTTACAGCTTTTGCCATTTCTACTTCAATTATCTATTATTTAGTAGCTTTCTTTTTGTTAGCAACCGTCTTACGTTTACCCTTACGAGTACGTGAGTTGTTTTTAGTATGCTGACCACGAAGCGGTAAACCAACACGGTGACGAACACCACGATAGCAACCAATGTCCATCAAACGTTTGATGTTTAATTGAACCTCGGAACGCAGCTGCCCTTCTACTTTAAAGTTCTCGTTAATGAAATTACGAATCTTGGTTAATTCTTCGTCATTCCACTCAGACACCTTCTTATCGAAACTGATATCAGCTTGCTTTAAAATTGCTTGCGCGGTACTACGACCAATTCCGAAAATGTAGGTCAAACCTATCTCGCCACGCTTGTTTTTTGGTAAATCAATACCCGAAATCCTTGCCATACCTTAATTATCCTTGACGTTGTTTATACTTAGGATTCTTTTTGTTGATCACATAAAGTCTGCCTTTTCTCCGAACGATGATATCTTCTGGAGACCGCTTCTTTAAAGACGCTCTTATTTTCATTGTCAGCTATTATTTATATCTAAATGTAATTCTGCCTTTTGATAAGTCGTAAGGTGACATTTCCACCTTTACCCTATCGCCGGGAAGAATTTTTATGTAGTTCATTCTCATTTTTCCCGAGATGTGCGCAATAATAATGTGCCCATTCTCTAACTCGACCTTAAACATGGCATTTGATAATGCCTCGCTAATGGTACCGTCTTGTTCAATTGTTAACTGTTTTGCCATTCTACGTTTTGTTCAACAAAATTAGCTTGCCATTCCAAAGGCAGGATTTTCTCCTTGGCGACCTACCACCTTGCCCGATTTCATTAACCCATCATAATGACGACTTAATAAATGACTTTCTACTTGTTGCAACGTATCCAACACAACACCAACCATAATTAGCAACGAGGTTCCACCAAAGAACACTGCAAACTGCTGTTTAATTCCGAACAACATAGCTATTGAGGGAAGAATAGCGATGGCTGCAAGGAACACTGCTCCTGGAAGCGTTAATCTCGACAACAAACCGTCCAAGTAATCGGCTGTTTCTTTTCCAGGCTTAAAACCAGGAATAAAACCACCATTTCTTTTCATGTCTTCCGCCATTTGATTAGGGTTTACCATAATCGCAGTATAGAAGTAAGTGAAAAGAATAATCATTGTGGCAAATAGCATGTTGTACCAAAAGCCGCCAAAGTTAGACAATTCCATCAATACTGGGTTCTGCGACTCCAAATATTGTCCGATATACAAAGGAACGAACATGATTGCCTGCGCAAAAATGATTGGCATTACACCACTAGAGTTCACTTTAAGCGGAATATATTGGCGTGCTCCAGAATAAGCTCCTCTGCTCGAAGTAGCTGCTCCAGCCACTTTTTTCGCAAACTGAACCTGTACTTTTCTAGTTCCTTGAATAAGCAAAATTGTAAAGGCAACTACCAATAACAAGGCTGCAATCTCAACTAAGAACAATACTAATCCACCCGCATCCAATCGAGAAATTAATTCTTGCAAGAAAGCCACTGGAAGGTTAGCGATAATACCTACCATAATGATAAGTGATGTACCGTTACCCAAACCTTTATCAGTAATCTTCTCTCCCAGCCACATCACAAATAGGGTACCAGCTGTAAGAATAGCAACCGAAGTAGCTAACCACATAGAACCCTCTGGACGAGCAGCCGCATCAATACTAGTATAGATGTAACCCGGTGCTTGGAAAATACAAATTACGATGGTAAGAAAACGAGTATACTGATTTAACAGTTTACGGCCGCTTTCGCCTTCTTTTTGCATTTTTTGAACCGCCGGTACAGCCATTCCCAACAATTGAATAATAATTGAAGCGGAAATGTATGGCATGATACCTAAGGCCAAAATAGAGGCGCGTGAAAACGCTCCTCCGGTAAACATAGATAGAAGATCGGCAATACCACCCCCGCCTGAAGCAGAAGAAGATACCAATGCAGCAGAGTTAACACCTGGCAGAACCACATACGAACCCACCCTGTACACAAGTAGCAGGGTTAAGGTTGTAAGGATCCTTTGCTTAAGCTCAGGAATACTCCAAATATTCTTTAATGTGGTGATAAAGTTCTTCATTTATCTAGTGCTCAAAATTAAAGGGTAGTAACTGAACCACCTTTTGCTTCAACAGCATCTTTTGCTGATGTTGAAAACGCATGTGCGGTAACTTCTAATTTACCTTTAACTTCCCCACGACCAAGGATTTTAACCTTGACATTCTTACTAATCAAACCATTATCGATTAAGGTGTCGATAGTGATTACTGAAAGGTTTTGCTCTTCAGCAAGCGCTTGGATAACATCAAGGTTAATCGCTTTAAATTCTACGCGGTTAACGTTCTTGAAACCAAACTTAGGCACACGTCTTTGAAGTGGCATTTGCCCACCTTCGAAACCGCGTTTCTTAGAATATCCCGATCTTGATTGCGCCCCTTTGTGTCCACGAGTAGATGTTCCACCGTGACCAGAACCTTGTCCGCGACCAATACGTTTCTCTTTTTTAACTGAACCTTCTGCAGGTTTAAGATTACTCAAGTCCATTTTACAAGCTTGTAAAAATTCGATTATTATTTCTGCTCAATTTTAACCAAGTGTCTAACCACATTGATCATACCTTGAATAGCAGGATTATTTTCTTTCTCTACGGTTTTGTGCATCTTCGTCAAACCAAGTGCGACAAGCGTAGCTTTCTGAACTTTAGGTCTTTTAATAGAGCTTCTAACCAATGTGATAGCAACTTTGCTCATAGCATCAATATTATCCGTTAAACACTTTATCTAGTGAAATACCTCTTTGCTCGGCAATTGCACCTGCATCTCTAAGTTTGCTTAACGCATCCATAGTAGCCTTCACCACGTTGTGTGGGTTAGAAGAACCTTGAGACTTAGCCAATACATCGGTTACACCAACGCTTTCAAGCACTGCACGCATCGCACCACCAGCAATAACACCGGTACCGTGAGAAGCAGGCTTAAGGAAAACACGGGCACCACCAAACTTACCATACTGCTCGTGAGGCAAAGTACCACGCTTAAGTGGAACTTTAATTAACGACTTCTTAGCATCTTCAATGGCTTTAGAAATCGATTCGGTAACTTCCAATGACTTACCTAAACCATGTCCTACAACACCGTTTTCATTTCCAACCACAACGATAGCCGAGAAGCTAAACGTTCTTCCACCTTTAGTAACTTTCGTTACACGGTTTACAGAAACCAAGCGGTCTTTTAATTCAATATCGGTAGATCTTACTTTTTTCATAACAATTTTGCCTCTAGTAATTAGAATTGTAATCCTGCCTCACGCGCTGCGTTAGCCAACGATTGCACACGACCGTGGTACAAATATCCACCGCGATCGAATACTACTGCAGTAATACCAGCAGCAATCGCTTTCTCGGCAATTTTCTTACCTACAAGACCAGCTTGCTCAAGTCCATTTGCGCTTTGAGCTGCGTTATCTTTCAAAGAAGAAGCAGATGCAAGAGTTTTACCAGAAATATCGTCAATCAACTGAGCATAAATTTGCTTGTTGCTTCTGAATACTGACAGTCTAGGACGTTCAGCGCTTCCAGTTACTACTTTGCGGATTCTTCTTTTGATCCTTAACCTTCTGTTTTCTTTAGTTAAAGCCATTTCTATTATTTTTTACCGCTAGACTTACCAGCTTTTCTTCTAATAATTTCGCCCACAAACTTAACACCTTTTCCTTTGTAAGGTTCAGGAGTACGGAACGATCTGATTTTTGCAGCAACCATACCAAGCAATTGGTTGTCGAACGACTCCATAATGATGGTTGGGTTTTTACCTTTTTCAGCTAACGTTTGTAGTTTTATTTCCGTTGGAAGCTCGAATGCAATAGCGTGAGAGTAACCAAGAGAAAGTTCCAATACCTGGCCTTTCGCAGTTGCTCTATAACCTACACCCACTAATTCTTGCTCAACTTTGAAACCAGTTGAAACACCGGTTACCATATTGTTTATAACAGCTCTATAAGTACCGTGCAAAGAGCGGTGAAGTTTGTTATTAGTAGGACGCGCTAGCGTAATTACTCCGTTGTCCATACTAACTGTAATAGTAGGGTCAACAACTTGCTTCAACTCACCTTTTGGGCCTTTTACAGTTACCACATTCTTATCAGAAATGTTTACTGTAACACCGCTTGGTACATTAATAGGGGCTTTTCCAATCCTTGACATGGTTCAATTCCTCCAATTAATTAATAAACATAGCATATAACCTCACCACCTACGTTTTCCTTGCGGGCTTCTTTGTCGGTCATTACACCTTTAGAAGTAGAGATAATAGCGATACCTAAACCGTTAATTACTCTTGGTAGGTTAGAAGTGTGCGAATACTTTCTAAGACCAGGTGAAGACACACGCTGTAACTTCTGGATAGCCGGAAGTTTAGTTTGTGCATTGTATTTCAAGGCAATTTTAATTAAACCTTGTTTGTCGTCTTCAATGAACTTGTAGTTAAGGATATACCCTTTTTCGAAAAGAATTTTGGTAATGTCCTTCTTAATGTTTGACGCAGGTATTTCAACCACCTTGTGATTAGCACGGATGGCGTTTCTTAACCTGGTTAGATAATCTGATATAGGATCGCTAAACATTTCCTTCTTGTTTTATAATCTGTTATTACCAGCTCGATTTTTTAACTCCTGGTATTAAGCCAGATAGAGCCATTTCTCTGAAGGTATAACGATTGATACCGAACTGACGCATGTGCCCACGAGGACGACCGGTTAGTTGACATCTGTTGTGCAACCTTACTTTAGAAGAGTTTTTAGGGAGTTGTTGCAAGGCATCCCAATCGCCAGCAGCTTTAAGCTCGGCTCTTTTTGTAGCATATTTTGCAACCAAGCGCTCTCTTTTGCGCTCCCTGGCTTTCATTGATTCTTTAGCCATGTCTCTTTATTTTTTAGTAAATGGGAAACCAAACTCACTTAACAACGCTTTGCTTTCTGCGTCAGTTTCGGCAGAAGTAACAAAAGTGATGTCCATACCTAGAATCGATTTGATTTTATCGATATCGATTTCAGGGAAAATAATTTGTTCTTTAACACCCATGGTAAAGTTACCATGACCGTCAAATCCTTTGGCGTTGATACCGCGGAAGTCACGAGTACGAGGTATAGAGATAGACAATAAACGGTCTAAGAACTCATACATCTTGTCGCCACGAAGGGTAACACGTGCACCAATTGGCATACCTTTTCTCAACTTGAAGTTTGAGATATCTTTCTTAGAAAGAGTTGGTACCGCTTTTTGACCAGCAATAATGGTCATTTCTTCTACAGCCGAATCAACTACTTTTTTGTCAGACACTGCTTTACCTAAACCTTGGCTAAGACAAATCTTTACCAATTTAGGAACCTGCATGTTCGATTTATAGTTGAACTGCTTTTGCAAAGCTGGAATTACTTCTCCAGCATATTTTGCTTTAAGTCTAGGAACGTAGCTCATTACTTAATTACCTCCTTATTTTTCGAGTTTTTGGCATAACGTACAATTTTGCCATCAACTTCTTTTCTACCTACTTTGGTGATAGCACCTTTAATAACCAGAGCCAAGTTAGAAACGTGGATAGACGCCTCTCTTTTCTCTAAACCACCTTGTGGGTTGGCTGCGCTGGGCTTTTGGTGTTTAGTCACCAAATTAACCCCCTCAACAATAGCACGGTTGGTTTCACGGTTGATAGACAACACTTTGCCTTCTTCACCTTTGTGATCACCAGCAATAACCCTTACCGTCTCGTTTGTTCTTATTTTGAGTTTAGCTTGCATAACTTCCTTCTTTAAATATTATAGCACTTCAGGTGCAAGAGACACTATTTTCATAAATTGTCTCTCTCTAAGTTCTCTGGCTACCGGTCCGAAGATACGGCTACCTCTCATTTCACCTGCGTTGTTTAGCAATACAACAGCGTTATCATCGAAGCGGATATAAGAGCCATCTGGTCTTCTTATTTCCTTTTTTGTGCGAACAATAACAGCTTTAGAAACTGCTCCTTTTTTAACGTTACCTGCAGCCATCGCATCTTTTACGGTTACTACGATGGTATCGCCTATAGAGGCATAACGTCGTTTAGTACCTCCAAGTACACGGATGCAAAGTACTTCTTTTGCACCGCTATTGTCTGCTACACCTAACCTGGACTCTTGTTGAATCATGGCCTATAATTATTTAGCTCTTTCAAGAATTTCTACTAGTCTCCAGCACTTCAATTTACTCAAAGGTCTGGTTTCCATAATTTTTACAGTATCGCCGATGTTGCAATCGTTCTTCTCATCATGAGCATAGAACTTTTTCGATTGCTTAACGAACTTACCGTACTTAGGGTGTTTTACTTTTCTTTCTACCACCACTACGACAGACTTGTCCATCTTGTTGCTGGTAACCACGCCTACTCTCTCTTTTCTAAGATTTCTTTCCATAACAATACCTTAGCGGTTTATTAGTTGTTTTCAGAAAGTTGTCTCCTGTGTAAATCGGTATGAAGACGTGCAACAACTTTCCTTTTTAATTTAATTTGAGCGGTGTTGGTTAACTCGCTAACTACTTGAGTAGTTTTAAGTTTAGCCAATGCCTCGGTTTCGAAGGCAATTTTATCCTGCAGCTCAGTTGCAGATAGATTTCTGATTTCAGCGGATTTCATATTCTGAATTATTCAGTATAGTCAGTTCTAACAACCATTTTACACTTTAAAGGCAACTTTTGAGCAGCAAGTCTCAAAGCTTCTTTTGCAGTTTCCATGTCAACCCCATCGGCTTCGAACATAATACGGCCTGGGTGTACCACTGATACCCAGTGGCTAGGTGCTCCTTTACCTTTACCCATCCTTACTTCGGCTGGTTTAGAGGTAACGGGTTTGTCTGGGAAAATACGGATCCAAACTTTACCTTCACGTTTCATGTAACGTGTTACGGCAATACGAGCGGCCTCTATTTGACGAGAGGTAATCCATCCGCCTTCAATAGCTTTCAGACCAAAAGAACCGAATGCAACCTCATGCCCCCTTTGAGCATTACCTTTCATGCGGCCTTTAAACATCTTGCGGAACTTAGTCCTCTTTGGCTGTAGCATTATAGTAAATTTTACTAATGACTAATTACTAATTCTTTTATTTACTTAGACGACTTGTTGTTGTCTCTTCTTTGACCACCACCTGGCTTGTTAGCACCGCGGTTGTTACCGCCTGGCTTGCGATCAAATTTACCTTGACCACCACCTTGTGCTCCCTGACCGCTGTGACCGCCACTCTTTTGAGAAGCCATTCCAGCTAAAGGAGAAAGATCACGTTTGCCAAATACTTCGCCTTTGCAAATCCAAACTTTAATACCTAAACGGCCATAAGTTGTGTGTGCTTCGCAAGTTGCGTAATCAATATCGGCACGGAAAGTGTGCAATGGTGTTCTTCCTTCTTTGTAGTGTTCGTTACGTGCCATTTCAGCACCATTCAAACGACCACCAATAGAAATCTTGATACCTTCAGCACCCATTCTCATGGTAGAGGCAATGCTCATTTTGATGGCTCTTCTATAAGAGATACGGCCTTCAATTTGACGAGCAATACCTACCGCTACCAAACGAGCGTCAAGTTCTGGTCTTTTTATTTCGAAGATGTTGATTTGAACTTCCTTATTGGTAATTTTCTTCAACTCTTCTTTCAACTTATCCACTTCCTGACCACCTTTACCAATAATTTGGCCTGGGCGAGCAGTTTGAATAGTTACAGTAACTAACTTAAGTGTGCGCTCAATAACTACCTTGGCGATACCGGCTTTAGCTAGACGGGCGTTGATGTACTTACGGATTTTATCATCCTCTACAAGTTTCTCAACATAGTTTTTGCCTCCAAACCAGTTAGAGTCCCAACCTTTAATAAAACCTAGTCTTAAGCCTATTGGATTAACCTTCTGTCCCATTAGTATATTATTTTACGCTATCAATGGTTAATGTAACATGATTTGATCTCTTACGGATCCTGTAGCCGCGACCTTGAGGAGCAGGGCGTAGTCTTTTCAACATACGACCGCTATCAACTTGAATTTCTTTCACCACAAGTTTCGCTTCTTCAGGGCGTTGACCCTCATTTTTAGCTTCCCAGTTGGCAATTGCCGAACGCAATAGTTTTTCTAAGCGTTTAGCGGCATCCTGCGGGCTAAAGTGTAGTATGTTCATTGCTTTGAACACGTCTACCCCACGGATGTTGTCGGCCAACAAGCGCATTTTACGAGGAGAGGTAGGGCAGTTGTTCAACTTCGCAAAGCTGATCGACTTTAACTCTTCCTTACGGTTGTCTGCCGCTATTCTTTTTCTAGCACCCATCTTCTGCGTATATTTTCAGTTATTTCTTTCCTTTATCTTTTCTCTGACCAGCGTGACCTCTCCAGGTACGGGTTGGAGCAAATTCACCTAACTTATGACCTACCATGTTCTCGGTAACATAAACTGGTATGAATTTATTACCGTTGTGAACTGCAAACGTAAAGCCAACAAATTCCGGAGATATACAAGAAGCTCTAGACCAGGTTTTAATAACGTTTTTGTTATTGTTAGCCTGAGCTATTTCTACTCGTTTGGCAAGTTTATAGTGAATGAAAGGCGGTTTTTTTAATGAACGACTCATAGCTTACCAATTATTTCTTTCTTCTCTCGATTATGTACTTACTGCTGCCGTTTTTAGGCTTACGGGTTTTCAACCCTTTCGCCAATAGGCCTTTTCTAGAACGTGGGTGACCACCGGCATTTCTACCTTCACCACCACCCATCGGGTGATCTACTGGGTTCATTACCACACCACGTACTCTTGGACGGCGGCCTAACCAACGGCTACGACCAGCTTTACCAGAAATGGTAAGGTTATGTTCTGGATTTGAAACCGAACCGATAGTAGCCAAACAAGTGGTTAAAATCATACGGGTTTCGCCAGATGGTAATTTAACGATTGCATATTTTCCGTCACGAGCACTAAGCTGTGCATAAGAACCAGCGCTTCTCGCCAACTGACCACCCTTGTTTGGGCTAAGTTCGATGTTGTGAATGATGGTACCTAGTGGAATATCGGCAAGGAAAAGTGCGTTTCCTACTTCAGGCGCTGCATTTTTACCAGAAACTAATTTCTGGCCTACAGTCATCCCTTGTGGAGCAATGATGTAACGCTTCTCTCCATCTACATAATGCAAAAGAGCAATACGTGCAGAACGGTTTGGATCGTACTCGATAGTTGCTACCGTAGCAGGAATTTCGTGCTTATCTCTTTTGAAATCGATAATACGATAAGATTGTGTATGACCACCACCAATGTAGCGCATGGTCATTTTACCCTGGTTGTTACGACCACCCGATTTGCTTGCTCTTACCACAAGGCTTTTCTCTGGGCGAGAAGCAGTAATGTCGCTAAAAGTATCGGCTACTTTATGACGTGTACCTGGGGTTATTGGGTTGAATTTCTTTAATGCCATTTTACCTTCCTCCTAATTATATATTAGAATAGATGTCAATAGTTTCTCCTTCAGCTAAGGTAACTACCGCCTTTTTAATGGCATTGGTTCTTCCTACTGATATAGAGCTTTTTGTGCTGCGGGTTTTAACCTTACCCGGGTGGTTGATGGTGTTTACTGCAGTAACAGAAACACTATATGCTTTCTCAACAGCTTTCTTAATCTCAATCTTGTTTGCCTTGCGGTTTACAAGGAACGCGAAACGATTCAGCTTATCTGTCAAGGCTGAGGTCTTCTCAGTCAGCAATGGTTTTATGATAATGTTGCTCATCGTTCTTAGTTCTTATAAAATTCTTCCAACTTATTGATTGAGCTCTCTACAAATACTAAATTTTTAGCATTTAAGATATCGTAAGTGTTTAATTCTGAAACAGTTACAACTTTAGAGCGGTCAAAATTTCGGGACGACAAATATAGAAATTTATCGTATTCGGCAACAATTACTAAAGATTTTTTATCGGATACCTTTAGATTGTTTACTACTGCTACAAATTCCTGTGTTTTTGGCGTTTCAAAAGAGAAGTCTTCTACGATTGTAATTCCGTTGGCTTTGGCTTTGTAACTAAGTGCCGATAAACGAGCAAGAACTTTAGTCTTTTTGTTTACTTTGAAAGAGTAGTCTCTTGGTTTTGGACCAAACACGGTACCACCACCTTTAAACAATGGGCTCTTCATAGAACCTGCACGAGCACCACCGGTACCTTTTTGTTTTTTAAGTTTTTTGGTAGTACGAGCTACTTCTGCTCTTTCCTTAGATTTTGCAGTACCCTGACGAGCGTTAGCGTTATGTTGCTTAACGTCCAAGTAGATAGCGTGATCGTTTGGCTCGATACCGAAAATCTCTGTGTTAAGGGTTACCTTCTTCGAGGTAGCTTCACCTTTTATGTTATATACAGAAAGTTCCATCTTACTTATTGATTAAAACGATTGAACCTTTAGCACCTGGAACTGAACCTTTAACAACAAGAAGGTTTTTATCGGCAAGTACTTTAATAATTTGAAGGTTTTCGGTGGTTATGCGAGCGTTACCCATTTGACCGGCCATACGCATACCTTTGAATACTCTTGAAGGAGTAGAACATGCACCGATTGAACCCGGGTGACGACCTCTGTTGTGCTGACCGTGAGTTTGTCCACCCACACCAGCAAAGTTGTGACGTTTAACAACCCCTTGGAAACCTTTACCTTTAGAAGTACCGATTACGTTTACCAATTCGCCTTCAGCGAAAAGATCTACACTAACAGTATCTCCTAAATTCATGGCATCGAAGCCTCTGAATTCGGCAAGCTTTTGCATAGCACCTTGACCGGCCTTTTTAAAGTGACCTTTCAACGGAGCTGGAGTATTTTTCTCCTTGCGCTCGCCGTAACCCAACTGAATGGCATCGTAACCATCCTTTTCTGCGGTTTTAACTTGTGTTACTACACAAGGACCAACTTGCAATACTGTGCATGGAAGGTTTTTTCCATCAGCACCAAACAAGCTAGTCATACCGATCTTTTTACCTATTAAACCTGGCATAGGACCTTTGTCTTTTATTGGTTACTATTAATTACTACACTTTAATTTCTACTTCTACCCCACTTGGTAACTCTAAACGCATAAGTGCGTCTACAGTTTTAGCAGAAGAGCTGTAGATGTCTAACAAACGCTTGTAAGCGCTAAGTTCAAACTGCTCTCTTGCTTTTTTGTTTACGTGTGGCGAACGTAGTACAGTATAAATACGTTTGTGAGTTGGCAATGGAATTGGACCACTAACCACAGCACCTGTAGCTTTTACTGTTTTTACTATTTTCTCAGCGCTCTTGTCTACCAAGTTGTAGTCGTAGCTCTGAAGCTTAATTCTTATTTTTTGGCTCATGATTGCTAATGCTTAATTACGATTTAACTCTCCCTTTAACTTTGGCGATTACTTCTTCGGCAATATTTGAAGGAGCTTCGTCATAATGTGAGAATTCCATAGTTGAAGTTGCACGACCTGATGACATGGTACGTAACTGGGTTACATAACCAAACATTTCGCTCAATGGAACTTTACCTTTGATAACTTTAGAACCGTTTCTGTCGTCCATACCATCGATCATACCACGACGACGGTTAAGGTCACCAACGATATCACCCATGTTTTCTTCTGGAGTAAGCACCTCAATTTTCATGATTGGCTCAAGGATACAAGGTTTAGCTTTTGGAGCTGCCTCTCTGTATGCCACTTTAGCACAAATCTCGAACGATAATGCATCTGAATCGACAGCGTGGAATGAACCGTCAGAAAGAGTTACTTTCATTCTATCCATTGGGAAACCAGCAAGTACACCGGTTTTCATTGCTTCTGCAAATCCTTTTTCAACAGATGGAATAAATTCACGTGGAATGTTACCACCTTTTACATCGTTCACAAACTCAAGACCTTCTTTTTCAGAAGAAGATGGTTCGATAGTGAAAACGATATCGGCAAATTTACCACGACCACCGGTTTGTTTTTTGTAAACCTCGCGGTGATTATATTTTTGACGTAATGTTTCTTTGTAAGCAACCTGAGGTGCACCTTGATTTACCTCAACCTTGAATTCTCTACGAAGACGGTCAACGATAATCTCTAAGTGAAGCTCACCCATACCTTGAATAATGGTTTGGCCAGTTTCGTGGTCGGTGTGTACGCGGAAGGTTGGATCCTCTTCGGCAAGTTTACCTAAGCCAATACCAAGTCTGTCAACATCGGCTTGTGTTTTAGGCTCGATAGCTAAACCAATAACTGGCTCAGGGAAATTCATCGATTCTAATACAATAGGATGTTTCTCATCGCACAGGGTATCACCTGTTTTAATGTCTTTAAAACCAACTACCGCACCAATATCACCAGCATCAAGTGAATCAATTTGATTCTGCTTGTTAGCGTGCATTTGGAAAATACGAGAGATACGTTCTTTTTTACCAGTACGTGCGTTTAGTACATAAGAACCTGATTCAAGAGAACCAGAGTAAGCACGGGTAAAGCAAAGACGACCTACGAAAGGATCGGTAGCGATTTTGAATGCAAGAGCTGCAAACGGCTCATCCACACTTGGCTGACGAGTTTCCTCTTCGCCTGTATCTGGATTAGTACCGGTAATACCTTCAACGTCCATTGGCGATGGAAGAATTTCCATTACCATGTCCAACATTGATTGAACACCTTTATTTTTGAATGAAGAACCACACATCATTGGAACAACCTTACCAGAGATAGTAGCCTGACGCAAAGCATCAAGAATTTCTCTTTCGGTCAATGATTCTGGATCTTCAAAATATTTCTCCATCAATGATTCGTTGAATTCGGCAACAGCCTCCAACAACTTCTCACGATATTCTCTAGCTTCGTCAACAACGTCGGCTGGGATTGGAACTTCTTTAAAAGTCATTCCTAAATCGTCCTCGTTCCAAACAATACCTCTAAAGTTAATAAGGTCAACTACACCAACGAAATCGGCTTCGTTACCAATTGGAATTTGTAATGGCAAAGCATGACTTCCTAACATGGTTTTTACCTGACGGCAAACATTAAGGAAATCGGCACCTGAACGGTCCATTTTATTTACAAAACCAATACGAGGTACATTGTAGTTATCGGCAAGTCTCCAGTTAGTTTCCGATTGTGGCTCAACACCATCAACAGCACTAAACAAGAAAACCAAACCATCTAATACCCTAAGTGAACGGTTTACCTCAACGGTAAAGTCAACGTGACCTGGGGTATCAATAATGTTAACGTGGTATTTCTGGTTGCGATACATCCAGTTAAGCGAAGTAGCAGCAGAAGTAATGGTAATTCCACGCTCTTGCTCTTGCTCCATCCAGTCCATGGTAGCTGCACCATCGTGCACCTCACCAATTTTGTGGCTAACTCCACCGTAGTAAAGAATACGTTCGGTAGTGGTTGTTTTACCCGCATCGATATGCGCAGCAATACCAATATTTCTTGTAAATCTTAAATCTTTCCTTGCCATGACTTAAAAACTCCGCTAATTAAAATCTAAAATGAGAGAATGCTTTGTTAGCTTCTGCCATACGGTGAGTGTCTTCTCTCTTTTTGAAAGCAGCACCTTCACCTTTTGCACCAGCAACAATTTCGCCTGCAAGTTTGGTAGCCATAGTTTTTTCGTTGCGCTTACGAGCGTAAGAAATTAACCATTTCATACCTAACGATTGTTTGCGGTCTTCGCGAATAGGTTGTGGAATTTGGAAAGTTGCACCACCAACACGACGGCTACGCACCTCAACTGCTGGACAAATGTTTTCCAATGCTTTTTTCCAAACATCCAATCCGTTTTCTTCGGTACGCTTCGCAACTAAGTCGATAGCATCGTAGAAAATGTTGAACGCAGTACTTTTCTTCCCGTCTAACATTAGGTTGTTAACGAACTTAGTAACTACTACTTCGTTAAAACGTGGATCTGGAAGAATTTCTAATTTTTTAGCTGTTTTCCTTCTCATGGCAATTAGCTATATAGATTGATGCTTTCTTACTAAATTATTTCTTTTTACCACCTTTACCGGCAGCAGCGGCAACTTGACCTGGCTTAGGACGTTTTGTACCGTATTTAGAACGACGTTGGTTACGGCCGGCAACACCAGCAGTATCCAAAGCACCGCGCACAATATGGTAACGTACACCTGGTAAATCTTTTACTCTACCTCCTCTTACAAGTACAATACTGTGTTCTTGCAGGTTGTGACCTTCTCCTGGAATATAGGCATTCACCTCTTTACCATTAGTAAGACGTACCCTGGCTACTTTACGTAAAGCCGAGTTTGGTTTCTTAGGCGTGGTAGTATATACACGGGTACATACACCCCTGCGTTGAGGACAAGAGTCAAGCGCAGCAGATTTGCTGGTTCTTGGTTTATCTTCTCTTCCTTTTCTTACTAACTGTTGTATAGTTGGCATAAAAAGCTAATTTTTAGCGAATTATAGTTGTTTATTCTTTTTTATGGGGGTGCAAATGTAGGACATTATTTCAACAATGCAAGTGGGGGCTAGAAAAAATTCAACTTTTTACACACTTTTCTGTTGAAAAGAAGGCGTTTTACCAGCAAAGCTCAATAAACACAATAGATAGCTGGTTTTTAGAAAGTTAAAAAAGCTAGGCAAAACCATATACAATTTATATAACAGCGGCAATGACTACATCTGCTATCCAATTTCTTTATTCGGTGGCTTAACGCAATTATAGGTTAGCCTTCTTCTTAAATCATACTCCTTGGCGATTTCACAAACCCCAAAAGTGCCGGTAATTTTAACAATTGAATGCAAGATGTTTTATGACCGAAGGATAGAAACAAGAATAGGACTTCCAGAATGCAATATAACTATCTGAAATACAAAGTTCACATTAGGCTTTGTTTATTAAATATTTAACAATTTGCGCCACCTTTTTTAAAACTTTGAGTCAGGTAAGGTGTAGTTCACTACATAACGTTCTTTAAATTATTCCCAATTTTAATAATCAATTTCTCTTGCCCTGGTGACGCAAGATTTATTAAAAATAATATGAAAAAATTATCCCAGTTTTTTTGCGTGTTACTGTTCCTTTTCTCCGATTTAATTAGCACGGCACAAAGCGTTGGTGGTAACGATTTTTGGTTTACGTTCCCGCTAAATTTTGCCAATGCCCAAACCGGGTCTCCCGGACAAAATCAAATCGTTATTGTTTCTGGTTGCGAGGTAAGTGGTGAATATTCATTTCCGGCTTTAGGTGGAGCGCCAGTTTCATTTACGGTATCGCCTGGCTCAGCAACTACCATTAATCTTGCTGCCAATAACAATACAGCCTCGGAAGTGGTGGCCAATAATGGTATACATATTACTACCGACAATATTGTTTCAGCTTATGCAGTAGATTACCTACCTTATACAGTTGACGGGGAAACCATGTTACCTACTTCGCAATTGGGCATGAATCATGTTGTTATGGGCTATTCATCAAGTAACAGCAGTAACCTACCTACGCAGTTTACCGTTTGCGCAACCCAGGACAACACAAAAGTTACCATTACCGCATCCGGTGCTACTTCTGCCAATCTAGTTACCCAGTCGCATCCTGCCGGAGCCACGTGGTCAGTAACACTAAATCAAGGCCAGACATATATGGTAAGTGCGGCTGGAGGTAATTCGGTGAATGGATCACGAGTTGTTAGCGACAAACCGGTAACCGTAATTTCTCACACTGCATGCACTAACTTTCAGTATTCAGCATGCGATATGTTAATGGCGCAAATGATTCCTACTTCATTATGGGGAACGAAATATGTTACAGTGCAAGCTCAGGCAAGAACAGGGGCCAACTGTGGCGACTGGATACAAGTAACTGCAGGTTCGCTGCCCGTTAGTTATACCCATAATGGTACAGCCTATACTCTCCCGGCTTATGGCACCAGATTGGCGGGTACAGGAGCCAATGCCAATGCTGTTATCATTTCCAACAACCCCATCCAAGTTTCCCAATTTTCGCAGGGCACAAGCTGTGATGGCGCAGGAGATACCGACCCCGAACACATCATTGTGTATCCAGAATCCATGTGGATTAATGATTATACGTTCTCATGCTCGACCCTACTTACCACCCTTTCGGCAGGTATTACCATAGTTGTTGACGCCATAACCACAGGTTTTGAAATTGACGGAATAGCCATACCCTCTGCGGGCTGGTTAAACCTTGGCACTTCGACCTATAAATACAAAAGAGTGTCGGTTGCTCCTGGCCCGCACCATTTAACGAATATTAATGGGACAAAATTCGCCTTTTATCAATATGCAGTAGGTGATGCAGAATCCTATATTGTTCAGGGCGGGGCACCGTTTACCAATTGTCAAATTGCAGGTTGCCAAGCCGGGTTCACCTATCCGGGTTCACCTTTTTGCCAGAATGCAGCGAACCCATCACCAGCCTTAATTGGTGCGGCTGTTACCGGTGTATTTACTGCTTTGCCAGCTGGTTTGGTATTTGTAAGCACCAGCACTGGTGAAATAAATCTGGCTGCCAGCACCCCAGGAACCTATTCTGTTACCAATACTGTTACAACAGATGGGGGTTGCACCTATAGCACCAACGTTACAATTACCGCACCTAAAGTAGCATCATTTAGTTATCCAACACCACTTTGTAAAAATGGAGTAAATCCTTCGCCAACCTTTATCGGTGGTGGTGTCGCAGGTGTTTTTACTTCCACTGCTGGCCTGAGTATTAATGCCAATACCGGTCAAATTAATTTATCAGCCAGCACACCGGGAAATTATGTAGTAACCAACACGGTAGCCGCAAACGGCGGCTGTCCAGCAGCATCTGCAACCGCCCCGATTACCATTACCGCCCTACCCATTGCCACTTTTAACTACCCAAATACGCCCTATTGTGCTTCCACCAGTAATCCGTTACCCGTGTATAGTGCTGGAGCAACAGCTGGCACATTTACCGCGACACCAACTGGTCTTAGCATTGGTTCAGCCGATGGATTGGTAGTGCTGGGAAGCAGTGCAGCCGGAACTTATACCGTAACCAATACCATTGCCGCAGCTGGGGGATGCCCAGCCGTATCTGCCACTTCACCTATTACTGTAACTATTCCTCGAAAAGCCAACTTTAGCTACACAAACCCACATTGCCCTGATGGTATCGACCCATTACCAACTTTGGATGCTGGATCAACCGCGGGAACGTACAGCAGCGCCTATGGCCTTGCTTTGGTTAATGCTACTAGCGGGAAAATAAACCTTGACAGCAGTTTTACCGGTACCGACAGTATTGTCAATATGTTACCAGCAATGGGGGGCTGCCCTATAATAACTGCCAAGGCTGCAATTATTATTAACCGAATACAAGACCCTGATTTTGCCTATTCTTCGTCTACTTTTTGCCAAACCGGCGGAAACCAAGCTCCAATTATTGGTGGAGATTTAGGCGGGGTATTTAGTGCTACTCCGGCTGGCTTAACCTTTGTCAATACTTCTACAGGTGAAATTGATGTTGCCAACACAAGCCTAAATACATACACCATTACCTATACCACTCCTGGCCCTTGCAGTCGTATTGGTACGGTGAATATTACGATTACCAACGCTCCTTCGGCTACATTCACCTTTACCGGAACACCCTATTGCCAGGATGTGGCCAACCCAACGCCTACATTTACAGGTAGCGGTACCGCTGGTGTGTTCACCGCCAGTCCAACTGGTGTGATTTTCGTTAACCAAAATACCGGAGAGATTGATTTAGCGGCTAGTACGGCGGGACTTTATAATGTTACCAACACCATTGCGGCATCCGGAGGCTGCGTTGCAGCAACATCAAGTGCACCGTTAAAGATTAATCCCGTGCAAAGCTCTTTATTTAATTATTCTTCCAGCACATTTTGCTCAACGGGGAGCAATCCAATTCCTACAATAACCGGGGTTTCAGGCGGCACATTCACAACTACACCTGTAGGACTGGTATTTATAAATAATACCTCTGGCGAAATTGATTTAGCCGGAAGCGCTCTAAACACGTATACCATTACCTATACTACTCCAGGGCCTTGCGCAACAAGCAGTTCATTAACGCTGACTATTACCTCTATACCCACTGGAAAATTTAGTTTTCAAGGATCACCATTTTGCCAAAATGCAGGAAACCAATCAATTACATTAAACGCAGGTTCAATTGCCGGAACATTTTCTTCGCCAGCCGGTGTTGCAGTAGACCCTGTTAGCGGAATAGTGAATTTAACAGCGAGCCCTTCAGGTGCTAATTGGGTTTACAATACTGTTCCTGCGGCAGGCGGTTGTCCAGTAATTATCGACTCGGCATTAATCACTATCACCCCACTTCCGGTGGCTTCTTTCTACTACGTAAATACCCCATTCTGCACCACCACCAACCCTAATCCATTACCCACCTTTACTAGCGGTGGAGTAGCGGGCTTGTTCTCTGGTCCAGCCGGATTAACCATAGACCCAAATACAGGCGAACTTAATTTACTACAAAGTGTACCCACCACCAGCACAGTAATCAATACTATTTTGGCAAATGGTGGTTGCCCCACGGTTATTGACAGCTCGTCCATAACGATTACCAGTCCTCAAATAGCTGGATTTTCTTATGGTGGCCCATTTTGTGAAGACGACAATGACCCATCTGCCACTTTGGTTCCCGGAGCTATAAGGGGTACGTTCACCTCAACTCAAGGGCTGGTTTTTACTGATACTATCGGTTCTGTCGATTTGGACGGCAGTAATACAGGGAACTATACCGTTACCAACACCATAGATCCTACTGGTGGTTGTCCAGCAATTACTGCAATTGCAACCATCCAAATAAACCCTATTCAAGACCCATCCTTTGCATACTCCCCCGCAACGTTTTGTAAATCAGCAGGCAGCAGCCAACCTCCAGTTATTTCGGGAAACCAAGGCGGAACTTTTACCGCCTTTCCTACCGGATTAGTTTTTGTAAACCCCGTAACTGGTCAAATTGACCTCAACCTATCGGCTGTTGGTTCATACAACATCACCTATACCACTCCCGGACCTTGTGCCCGTTCGTTCACATTCCCAACGCCAATCGTAATAAACAAAGCAGCAATAGCTTCTTTTCATTATCCCGGCACTCCGTTTTGTAAAACTGCTAATGATACCGTTCCAACATTCATTGGTGGTGGAACTCCTGGCAGTTTTAATGCCGAGCCAGCTGGTCTTTCGATTAACTTGTTCACCGGGGAAATTGAATTTTCAACCAGTGATGCTGGTACTTATACCGTGTACAACCGCATTTCCGGGTCGGGTGGATGCCCATCGGTAAAAGACTCAGTTATTGTTACCGTAACCGCTCCGCCGTTGGCCAACTTTAGTTACCCACTGACCCCTTACTGTCAAAATGAGGTGGATCCGACAGCCGTACTTGCAAACGGAGCAACAGCTGGTAATTTTAGTTCCACATCAGGTCTTGTCATTGACAATAACGGGTTAGTTAACCTTAAGAGCAGTAACCCCAGCACCTACACGGTTACCAATTATATTGCAGCTGGTGGTGGTTGCCCCTCGGTTTCGGCTAACAGCAATATCACCATTACTGCCTTGCCCATCCCTGATTTTACCTATCCCAACTCACCATATTGCCCAAATGAGAACAACGAAAAAGCCCAGCTTGTTTCACCTGGTACTGCCGGTACCTTTACCACGTCATCCGGCAATTTGGCACTGAATTCAGTTGATGGCCTTATTACAATTGCTGGAAGCGTGCCCGGTAATTATACCGTAACCCATACCATAGCAGCAAATGGGGGATGCCCACAAGTGGCGCACCAAACGGCCGTAACCATTTACCCTTCCTTAAACACCATTCCACCTATTGACGCAAGCAAATGCTACGGCGAAACTTTTGGCTTTGCAGTAAGCACCACTTCTGGAACCGGAAGTTATACGCACACTTGGAGAGATGGCCAAAATAACCCAATGGGCAGTGGCTCCACATTTACCGGAACCGCTTCGACCACTGAAACCTACAGTGTGGTAACCACCGATGCGTGTAGCGCCATTACCAATCAAGTAACCATAACGGTAAGCCAACCGGTTAATGTAGAAATTGGAGCCATTGATACAGCGGGTTGCGATCCATTCAACGCGGCTTTTGTCAACAATAGTAATGGAGCCTACGACAAAGCGCAGTGGCTAATAAATGGCATACCGATAAGCACCGATATGAACCAGTTAAACTACAACTTCACATCACCGGGTACCTATCAGCTTGTCCTTCAATTGGCCAATACAACCCTCTCCTGCAACTACGTTTCAGTACCAAAAACCATTTTGGTATATGCCAATGCAGTAGCCAACTTTAGTTATTTCCCAACCGTGGTTACCACGATGGAACCAAGTGTTACTTTATTGAATGAATCCAGAAATGATGATTTCCCAGCGGTTTGGACTTTAAATGATGGATTGATACAACCGTCGAGTGACCATCGTTTGCATTTGCCTGAAGATATTGCTGCGACCTACAAATTATGCTTATTTGCTTTAGACAGCAACGCCTGCAACGACACCACCTGTCAATTTATTACCGTAAAAGAAGATATGACCATTTTTGTACCCACCAGTTTTACGCCAAATGGTGATGGCGTTAATGACGAGTTCAAAGCTGAGGGAATAGATTTTGAGCCCACTGCGTTTTCGTTGATGGTATACAACCGCTGGGGTCAGCTTGTGTTTTCAAGCAGCGATATTACTGATGGATGGGACGGGAAATACCTTGGCGTTTATGCTAACAATGGTATTTATGCTTGGAAATTAAAAGCAAGAACAAAAAATAGCGCCAAAAAAATAGAAAAATACGGACGGGTGACGCTTAACCGGTAAACCAAAATATAGGCAATCCAGTTGTTTAGTCTACGCTCATCTGAAAAAAATGATACTTTAGTAAGGCTGCTTCGGTGCAGCCTTACCTTTTTTTGTAAACCCCATTTCAATGCCATTATGACCAAACATCTGTTTCCCATCGTTTTTTTATCGTTAATACTTATTGGCTGTAAAAAAGACCCCATTGTTGACGACCCTACCCCAACACCCAATCCATACACCCAAACCGATATTCAGTTTTTGGGACACAAAGGCAGTGGAAACAACAATTACAACGACGTGTTTTTTGAGCAGACTATGCCTTCCATTCAGAATGCATTACTTACACTGGATGGCGTTGAAGTGGATATCCAAATGAGTACTGACGGTACCATTTGGCTTTATCACAACAGCGACTTGGCCAACTACTGCGACACCAACGATACCCGCAGCTTAATAACCCAACCTGATTCTGTACTGGAGAAACTTATATTGTGTCACAACACCAAAACGGCCAGACTTTATAAACTCCAAGAACTGATTGATTACTGGAATAGCACCAGTAAAGGCTTCTACATTTCATTGGAAGTAAAAACGGCATTCAGTAGTGTTACCTTCGATTCGGTTGGGGGCAAGGCGGCTTATATGGACAAGCTGGCCACAGCGCTTACCCAGGTTTTGGCGACCCGAAACCACAACGGACAGTTGCTGGTGGAAGTAAATTACGCCCCCTTTGTAACCAAGGTAAAACAAACCATGAGCGGATTATTGTTCTGCTTATTGAGTGAAGACGATATTCTCCCAAAAATCACCAAGGCATTACAATATGGTTACGAAGGCATTAGCTGCAATTACAACGATGAATCAGTTACCGTCGAAGGAGTAAAAATGGCTCAAGACAGTGGCCTAATCGTGCAGGTTTGGACACCGTATTATCAGGATGAATTAATAAAAGCCTTCAACCTTAAACCCGATTTTATACAAACCGATAACGTTGATGCCAAGGAAAAACTAATGGTGCAGTAATTTTCTGCGAAAACAAGAAAACATTTCAACCAACAGCGTTCCGATTGTTAATTCTTAATCCCGCTTTCAGTCGTTACCAAAAGCAGCTAACCGTTACCTTTGCCCTCAGATGAAACCAGTAGAAGATTACTTAAGCACCATGAACCCGGCTCAGCGCCAGGCAGTTGAACACACCGAAGGAGCCGTAATGGTTATTGCCGGTGCAGGTTCGGGAAAAACACGGGTGCTAACGTATAGAATTGCCCATATCATAAACAAAGGCATAGATCCTTTCAACATTTTGGCTTTGACCTTTACCAACAAAGCCGCTGCCGAAATGAAAGAGCGTATTGGCAAAATTGTTGGCGCAGGCGAAGCAAAAAACTTATGGATGGGTACCTTTCACTCGGTATTTGCTAAAATACTGCGTTTCGAAGCCGAGAAACTAAACTACCCCAGCAACTTTTCCATTTACGATACGCAGGACAGCAAAAGCCTTTTGGGTTCCATTATTAAAGAAATGGAACTGGATGACAAAGTATATAAAGTAAGCATTGTTTTAGGACGCATCAGCTCGGCCAAAAACAACCTGATAGACCCTTGGCATTATGCCCAGGATGCAGGACTGGTAGGTGATGACCGTGCCGCTGGCCGACCCAAAATGGCCGAAATCTATCAGAAATACTGGGACAGGTGCTACAAAGCCGGAGCCATGGATTTTGACGATTTGTTGTTTAAAACAAACGTGCTGCTTCGCGATTTTCCTGACGTACTGTACAAATACCAACAGAAATTCAAGTACATATTGGTAGATGAGTACCAGGATACCAACCACTCGCAGTATGTCATTGTAAAAAAACTAGCTGCACTATTTCAAAACCTTTGTGTGGTGGGCGATGATGCCCAAAGTATCTACGCCTTCCGCGGTGCAAACATTCAGAATATTCTGAATTTCAGAACCGATTACCCCGATTATGCACTTTACAAACTGGAGCAAAACTACCGCTCAACAAAAGTTATTGTAAAGGCCGCCAACAGCGTTATCGAGAAAAATAAGTCGCAGATAAAAAAAGACGTTTGGACCAGCAATGACGAAGGCCAGAAGATTTTCGTAAAACGCGCCAATAGTGACAACGACGAAGGAAACTTTGTAGCCAACAGCATTTTCGAAACCCAGTTTCGTGAGCAGGCTCGTCCGCAAGATTTTGCCATTCTTTACCGCACCAATGCCCAATCGAGGGCTTTGGAAGAAGCATTGCGGAAGCAAAACATTCCTTACAAAATTTATGGTGGGCTGTCGTTTTACCAGCGCAAAGAAATAAAAGACCTGTTGGCCTACTTCCGATTGGTGGCTAACCACGAAGACGAAGAGGCGCTAAAACGTGTGATTAACTACCCCATCCGCGGAATTGGCAAAACAACCTTAGAAAAGGTAGTGGTGCTGGCCAACGAAAACAACATTTCGATGTGGGAGGTAATAACCACTCCGGCCAGCTACCGCCAGCATTTGGGTGCAGCCATGGCCAAGCTCGATGAGTTTGCTACCATGATTAAAAGCTTCCGCGCAGAATTACACAGCCGAGATGCCTTCGATTTGGGCGAGCACATTGCCAAATCATGCGGTATTGTCCGCGACTTATATGCCGACAAAAGTCCTGAAGGACTTAGCCGTTACGAAAACATACAAGAACTGCTGAACGGTTTGAAAGAATTTGTTGAGCTGCAAAAGGCGGCCAACCCTGACCAAAGTGCCACCTTAAGCGACTTTTTGCTTGATGTCGCTTTGCTTACCGATGCCGACAAAAGCAACGAAGACAACGACCACGTTTCGTTAATGACCATTCACTCGGCCAAGGGACTTGAGTTTCCATACGTTCACATAGTAGGTTTGGAGGAAAACCTGTTCCCTTCGCAGCTTTCTATCAATAGCCGAACGGAGTTGGAAGAAGAAAGAAGGCTTTTTTATGTAGCACTAACCCGTGCCGAGAAAAAAGCCATCCTGTCATATGCCTTGACCCGATTTAAGTGGGGAAACCTGCAACAGTGTGAACCCAGTAGGTTTTTAGAAGAAATAGACGAATCGTGTCTGGACTGGCCACAGGTTGACAAGCACCGCGAGAATTTCTCCGGATTTTCCTCCTCCAGTTCCTTTAGCGGAACAAGTAACAAAACAGTTTTTACCAAGCGAACCGTTGGCCCATCTGGCAATGGATTAAATACCGCAACTACTGTCACGCCTGTTTCTACACCTAAGAATTTTAAACCGCTTGCCAAAGCTGCTGTTTCAGCCACTGGCGATTTTGACGGTGATGATTTAAGCAACCTTGCTCCGGGAATGCAGGTAGAACATGCGAAATTTGGCAAGGGAAAAGTACTTCAACTGGAGGGCAATGCACCCGATGTGAAAGCCACTATTTTCTTCCCATCAGCTGGACAGAAACAACTGTTGTTGAAATTTGCGAAACTGAAATTGATTTAATTGGGGGGGCGCCGGGCCTTTGGCCATAGCACTATTCCTTTGTCATTCTGAATGTAGTGAAGAATCTATCTAATACAAGTGTGAGATGCTTCCTTCGTCAGCATGACAACCGAATATCCAGAACAATGTGAACCCGCCTTTGTCATTCTGAACGCAGTGAAGAATCTAGCTAACACGATTGTGAGACGCTTCCTTCGTCAGCGTGACAGGTCTACTATTTACTCCATACCCTGTACTCAATACGCCGTACGCAATACGCTGTACCCAATACTCTGTACCCTGTACTCAATACCCTGTACCCCCACTACTTCGGTGCTTTCAGGTAAACATAAAGACTGGCTACACCAAACACCATGTTGGGTAACCAAACTGCCAGTAGCGGATTTAAACCTGCGTGAGTGGCTGCAACCACCGTTACTTTCATAAAGAAAATGTACAGCAGTGCAATGCTAATACCTGCCGCAATGTGCAATCCTATTCCACCACGTACTTTTCTGGAAGCTATTGATGCTGCCATCAAAGTAAGAATATAGGTAGCCAGCGGTAAAGAAGTGCGTTGGTGAAATTCCACTTCGTAAAATGGCACTTTATCGGAACCTTTTTGCCTTTCTTGGTCGATGTATTTCAACAAATCTATCGAGTTCATTTCTACAACCGACGTTACATCAAGCGCAAAATCGCTCATGGCAATAGCAAGTGTAGTGTCCTTCATGAACCCTTTGTTCAGCTTGTCGCCGTGTTTGCCAACTATTCGTTCGTAGTAATTATGAATGGTCCATTTGTTTTTCAGCGAATCGTAAACCGCGCGGTCGGAAATTAGCTTGTAGGTTAACCTACCGTTTTTCCATTTTTCTATGGAAAATTTAAACGCTATGTTTTCGGCCGGTGCAACCGATTCAACAAAAACAATAGTGCCTTTTTCTATTTCGCGGTGCAAATCATGAACCTGATAATTATCGCGGGTATCGAGGTAGGTGTACTTAAAATTATTAAGTGTTTTGTTGGAAAAAGGAACCAAAAAGTGGTTAAAAAACAGCGATAGCACAGTCAAAATGGTGGCGCTAACCATAAACGGTCGCAGAAACCGGTTAAAACTAACCCCCGATGAAAGAATGGCTACCACCTCGGTAAGCTGCGACATGCGGCTGGTAAACAAAATAACCGCAATGAAAATAAGCAGCGAAGCAAAAAGGTTACTGTAATAAACAATGAAATTGAGGTAATACTCAACGATAATTTTACCCAGCGGAGCACCTGAATCAATGAAATCGTCAATCTTTTCAGAAATATCGAATATCACCGAAATGGCCATTAACAGCGCCAGAATAAAGAAAAATGTTCCTAAGAACTTCTTAATAATATAAAGGTCAATTTTCTTTCTCACGTTGACTTACAATCGGTTGGCGAGTTTCTTTACCATTACATCTTTCCAGGAAGAAAAGGTACCGGCCAAAATTTGCTTTCTGGCTTCCTTCACCAACCACAGGTAAAAAGCCAAGTTATGAATACTGGCTATTTGTGCACCCAAAATTTCTTGAGCAACCATCAGGTGCCTTAAGTAGGCCTTGGTGTATAAACTATCTACAAAGCTAGTTCCGTTGCTGTCTAGCGGCTCAAAGGCGTGTTCCCACTTTTTGTTTCGAATATTGATGATGCCTTCACTGGTAAACAACATTCCGTTTCGGGCGTTTCGGGTGGGCATCACACAGTCGAACATATCGATACCCAAAGCTATGTTTTCAAGCAGGTTTACAGGAGTACCAACTCCCATCAAATACCGAGGTTTGTCTTCGGGTAAAATACTGCAAACCACGTCTGTCATGGCATACATCTCCTCGGCAGGTTCGCCAACCGAAAGACCACCAATGGCGTTACCCTCACGGTTCATGCTGGCAATAAACTCAGCCGATTCTTTCCGCAAGTCAGTATAAACACTGCCTTGAACAATAGGGAAAAGTGTTTGTTGGTAACCGTAAATGCTTTCGGTTTGGTCAAAATGAGTACAACAACGCTGTAACCAACGATGCGTAAGCCCTAACGACTTTTTAGCATATTTATAATCGCAAGGATAAGGTGTGCATTCATCGAGTGCCATTATAATGTCAGCCCCAATAACCCGCTGGATATCCATGGCTCTTTCGGGTGAAAAAAAGTGTTTTGAACCGTCGATATGCGATTTGAACGTAACGCCTTCTTCGGTAAGTTTACGGTTAGCCGCCAGCGAATAAACTTGGTAACCACCACTATCAGTAAGTATTGGGCCACTCCAGGAATTAAACTTGTGCAAACCACCTGCTTTTTGCAAAGTGTCTAAACCCGGACGTAGGTACAAGTGATAGGTGTTACCCAGTATAATTTGCGCTTTGATATCGTCTTTCAGTTCGGTTTGGTGAACTGCTTTTACCGCCCCAGCGGTGCCCACCGGCATAAAAATGGGGGTTTCTATAACGCCGTGGTCAGTGGTAATTTCTCCCGCCCGTGCCTTGCTGTGTATATCGGTATGCTGAAGCTTAAACTGCATAATATGGTTAAAATCGCTATTAATCAACGATTTTAGGTTGGCAAAGATAAAGTTCCATTTGGCAAACCGAAACTTTTGTCAATTACCTTGTTTTAGCAAACTAAACCCATTCACGCATTTAAAAATAAACCTATGATAAAGCGGGAGGCCAAAACTGACCGCAAAGGGGTCGAACATATATAGCAAAATAGACCAAAAAAAACATGGTTCGACCCCTTCGGGGTCGAATGGCCATCGTATCATACCTGACTATAAATATGTGATGCCTTCGGCATCCTTTATTAAAAAATTTGGCCAGAACTTTATACTCGTTTTTTACCCTGTTCACAATTACCCGCCTACGTTTGCAAGTGCAAGCAACAGAATGTTACTTTTGCTTCCTGTTTTTAAACTCAATCGCCAATCGTGTTTCCAGTACCAGTCATTGCCCTTGTAGTGTTAACGGTAAGTTTCATTATCTTCTTTGTTTACTGCATTTATTTCTATAGCCGCCTGGCTTTCTTAAAGCTAACCGACGAGGTGGTAACTCCCTCGAACAAGGTTCCGGTTTCAGTAATTATTTGCGCCAAAAACGAGGATGAAAACCTGATAAAAAACCTACCCAAAATATTCGAACAGAATTACCCGGAGTTTCAGGTAATTGTGGTAAACGACGGTTCGTGGGACGATACCAAAGAGATTTTAGAAGCATTTCAGAAACGCTATGCTAACCTGCACACCATTAATATTGAGGAAAATGACCACCACCGCATGGGCAAAAAGTTGGCCTTAACGCTAGGTATTAAAGGTGCAAAATATGAACATGTTCTGGTAACCGATGCCGATTGCGAACCGGTTTCTAACAACTGGATAAACCGCATGGCTGCCCCGTTTGCAAACGGCAACACCTTGGTATTGGGACATAGCCCCGTAAAAAAGGAAAGCGGCTTTTTAAACCTACTTATTCGCTTCGATAATTTTATTACCGCACTTAGCTATCATTCGTTTTCGCTTGCCAAAGTTACCTACATGGGTGTGGGAAGAAACATGGCTTATAGCAAGCGCCTTTTCTTCGAAATTGGCGGTTTTAAAAAACACTACAGCATTGTGAGTGGCGATGACGATTTGTTTGTAAACGAAATTGCCAGCCGTGCCAAAACCGTTTCGGTATTAAACCCCGACAGCATTATAGAAACCGTTGGCAAAAACACTTTTCAAGCTTGGTTTCGCCAAAAACAACGCCATTACTCCACAGTTAAATATTACAAAACCTCGCACCGCTCGCTGTTAGCTATACCCCACATTTTTAGCGTGTTATTTTACATTTCGGCTATTATTCTGTTGTTTTTTAAAGGATATCAATTAACTGCGTTATCTTTAATACTGTCGAAATGGTTGCTGCAGATAATCTTCAATTATCGAGCAGCTATTAAACTGGGTCACAAGGATGCAGCACTGTTAAGCCCATTCCTTGAAATAGTATTATTGGTACTCAACCCAATCATATACTTCGCCCAGTTGTACAACAGACAACCAGGATGGCGTTAAATGGCGACTATAAAAAAGACACCCCCGACTGGACATTGATCCAGCAAGCCGATACGGTCGGTGATGAAAAGGCTTATGCCCTATTGTTTGCTCGCCACAAGCAATCCATTTACCAGCTCATCTTTCAAATGGTTCGCAATACCGAACTGGCCGAAGATTTAATGATGGAAGTATTTGCCAAAGCGTTTAAAAACCTGGACCATTACCAACCCACACACACTTTTGCCAGTTGGCTAAACACGGTTGCCAAGAACCACACTTACGACTACCTGCGTAAAAAACGTCCAGACAGTGTTTCTATCGATGAAAGGCTGGAATCGAGACCTGGTAGAGCCATTTTACAGGTGGAGGAACCCGACCCCAATCCAGAATTAGAACTGGTAAACCTGGAACTGAACAACAACATTCACGTGCTGGTAAATTTGCTAAAACCCCGTTACCGCAGACTCATTGAGCTACGTTATTTTGAGGAGTTTTCATACGAAGAAATCAGTAAAGAACTCGGACTACCGCTAGGCACAGTGAAAGCCCAGTTATTTAGAGCCAAAGACCTCCTTAACCAGATTCTTAAAAACAAAAAAGACCAGCTTTGAATCAGCAGTTTCTACTCCAATACTTCCCCGATTTAAACACCGATCAAATCAATAAGTTTATGGCTTTGCCGGCCATTTACGCCGATTGGAATGCGCGCATAAATGTCATTTCACGCAAGGACATGGATTCGTTCGCGGTGCATCACCTATTGCATTCGTTGGGCATTGCCAAAGTGATGCGGTTTAAGGCCGGCAGTAAGGTATTGGACATTGGTACCGGTGGCGGTTTCCCAGGTATTCCGCTGGCCATTATGTTCCCCGATGTTCATTTTACCTTGGTAGACAGCATTGGTAAAAAAATAACTGTGGTAAATGGTGTAGTTGAAGCATTAAAGCTTAAAAACGTAACTACCATAAATGGCCGTGCCGAGCAGGTAAAAGAGAAATTCGACTTTGTGGTTAGCCGCGCTGTAGCTGCCTTAAAAGATTTTATTCCGTGGACGCAGAACAAGTTTGCACAAAAGCAAATTAACGCTTTCCCTAACGGTATTTTGTACCTAAAAGGTGGTGACTTGGCACACGAGATTTATGAGGCCAAAGTAACCGCCGACCAGTTTAACTTGAGTGATTACTTTGAAGAAGAATTCTTTGAAACTAAAAAGGTGGTCTATATTAAGATGGTTTAGTGGCGGGTTACCACTTACAGCGGTTGACTCAAAGTATGCCAAAATTAAGTTGAGAAATTTCTTTTTTCAAGTTGACCTTTTTATTTTTCATTTTACGGCCAATTGTTTATGTTGCTGTATATCTACAGCCCGATGAACAGGTTTTTTGTTTTCATTGTTTATTTTGATTTTAGGATTTTATAACTAACATGAGATTTTGGAACTCGAATGAAATAGATACCTGCCGGAAAAGACGCTATTTGTACTGAACTATTTACCGACCTTTGCCTATCCATTAACCTTCCGCCATCATCATAGATTTCAATCAATTCCCCATCGTTTACACCTGCTATTGAAACATAGTCCGTTACTGGGTTTGGATAAGCCGTTGGTAGCTTGCTGTCTACATAATAATCATAAATCCCCAATGCTTCCTGCTGAACGCCAAGAAACCACCCGTCTTTGTCTTGTTTCCCTACCAAAGTAAGTAACCCGTTACTTTGTAGGCGAAACTCCCGCAGTTCAATTTTTCCAGGTCTGTAAAAAACCGACTGATTCACAGCATCTCCTTCAAGCGAATACTTGTTCATTATTATTTTACTGATGTTAGACCCCGGATTGTAGACAACACCAGACATGTATATCATTTCACCGGTAGATAGGGTAATGTTGCTGTCGCTTTCTAGCTGAACAACTTTTTTACTTACCGCTGTACCAAGACTATCCATTTTTGAAAACACAAACAAACTGTCCTTTTCTCTAGTTCCATACTCAGTGTTCTTTAAAATTTTTGAAACACAGGAATAGGTGTTATCAAAATTTTGGACCGCTTCAATTAACTTAGATGTTGGGTCAAGCCCACCAAGCACGAGCTTTTCACTTGGTATTAACCCATTTACCATTGAAACCAAAGCAAGTTCTTGCCTGCCCCCAACTAACGAATCTGACAGAAGGTACAAATTCACATTATTCCCCTCCTTCTTAACCAAAGCCAAACTGGCAAGGTTATTTACTTGGTGGCTATTTAATAAGCTGTCTTTTGAATCAAAAACATCCAAAAAACTGGAATATTTATCCTTAAACACAAAATACGACCGCATGTCGATTGTCCTAAAAACCTTTTGCCAGGAAAATTCTGGCTCCACTAAAAGAACCGTTGAACGTATAAAATTGCCATTCATGTCATATCGATGTAGTAAATCCCGATAAGCCAGCTCATCAAACAAACAAATTATCTGATCCGTTCCCTGAACATAATTTCCATAGATATCCAAATAACTAAAGCTGGTAAATATTATTGTATCCTTTATGGATCTCCACAAAGAGTCCCTAAACCCCAATTGCAAATTATGAGAAATGTAATCATCACTTACGGTGGCAGAAAATACAAACCCCTTATTAGTAGGCTGCAAATTATGACTGATTACGTTGTAATAAAAAAAAGTTGGAGATACATACTCAGTTTTTAGGATTTGACCCTGATTATCGAGCTGAGCAAGGAATGTAACACCATAATTTTCAATATCATATTCCCCATGCCGAAGAGAGTCTGTGCCTAGAAGTGTAATCTTACCTTCATCGCCCACCAAACTGGAATAGAAAACCGATGACCTATTAGAACCTTCTCTACTTGGAAAACGATACTCTATCACCTGTGCCGCCACAACATGACTGCACATAACAAATAGACAAACCATCCGTAGATTTTTCATAGCGCAACTATATTAAGGTTGTTGTGGTTCATCATGAGGAGTGAATTGTGAGTGAATTGTGAGTGAATTGTGAGTGAATTGTGAGTGAATTGTGAGTGAATTTATGAATTCTAGTTCAATTCAAAATGAAAATTAGAGAAAAGGTTTGAAGCCTTTAAACTGAGGGTTATATTGCAAGAACTTCGGAAAGAAAAGGGCTCACGCAAGGACAGTTGGCCGAGAAATGCGGCACCACCAAGACCTACATTTCAAGAATCGAGAACAATGCTTAAGACATTCGGCTTTCGACCTTAATACGTTTTATTCACAACGGCTTAGGTGGTCCTCTAAAACTCAGCTTCAGCCCAATCTAAAGGAAAACAATTGATTTTCTTTTTGTCATTTGATTGATATCATACGGGTTGTAAATCCACAGCCCAACCTCACCCCCTACCTCATCAGCCTAAAATTACCGGTTAACTTAATCTTATTCGATTTGTCGATTTTCCTATACCTCAACACGTAGGTATACACGTCACTTTTACTGACTTCGCCCTGATAATCACCGTCCCAACCATCTGCTGGATTTGTGGTCGAGAAAATCCGTTCTCCCCATCGGTTATAAATCTCAAAGCGATATTCTAACGGATCAATAAATAACAATGAAGGCTTAAACACCTCATTTATGGCATCGCCATTGGGCGTAAAAGTATTGGGTATAAATACCTGCAATTCCTCCTCAACATCAATGTATTTTAACAAACTGTCGTAACAACCACTTGGTTGGGCAATTGCATAAAGCATCACCCCATAACGGTTTGCAAGTTCAGGCATCACCAACATTGGGTTTCTGTCCGTCAACCTAAACAAGGTATCGGTAAAAGTAGAGTCCATGATATACCAACGGTACTCGTTTGCCGCAACACTTTCATTGTTCAGTTGAATACTGTTATTTATAACCGTTGGATTTTCGGGGTTCCAATCAAAATCTGGCACCGGATATCCACTCACCACAATTGGTTGCGACAAATTCTCGCTCAAACTACAACCATCGGCGGTTTGTCCAGAAATATTCGGCAGGTAAGTTCCTACATGCTGATAGGTATGCGAAAAAGAACCCAGTTGGGTCGATACACCATTATCATCCAAATCAAAAGTATACGAAGACAGATTGGTGGTAATGGAGAAGTTAACGGTTAATGGATAACAACCGCTAGGTGGATTATAGGCAATGTTAACCATTGGGTCTTGGAACAACCACAAGTTGGCAAACACACTATCGGGTTGTGAACAACCATCGGTTATCACCACCTTGACAGGTTGCGGAGAATTGGTTCCCGCACCAGTAGAATAACTAATCACGGGATTAGGACTTGGTGGCAAATTATCGAATGCGAAGCGAAGATTGCCATTACCACCACTGCCCGATGCAACAAATGTGGCTACATCGCCCCGACAAACCGTTTGGTCGGCCAATGAGCCTGCCACGATTTTTGGGTTTTCAGTTAAAACAAAAGTGATTGTATTTGAATAACATCCTTTTTGATCGGTAGCATAAGCAGCATAATTACCCGCAGCCGATATACTATAACTTTCATTGCTTTGCTGCGCATTGTTTAAATAATAGGTAAACGGTGCACCGTTACCTCCAGCAACGTTAAAATTGCCTACATAAGGTATTCCATAACAAAGCAAAGCCCCACTTACCCCTGACATAAAGATATCATTGGGTTCAGGAACTTGGAAAAAATCCTTACCAACACATTGCTTACTATCGGTAACCTCAACCCAATAATTACCTTGCTTGAAGTTGTTTCTGGTGGCTTGGTTTACTCCTAAACCATCGCTCCAAACATAGGTAACCGCACCAGTAGCACCAGTGACTGTAGTTGTGGCACCACCATCATTACCACCAAAACAAGTTACCCAAAGTGAATCGGCTTTAATAACCGGCGGTGGAACATTTCCAACACTTACATTAATCGAGGCTTTACAATTCAATTTATCTGTTGCCACCACGGTGTAGCTAGCACTCGGTAAATTTGCCAATGTGGCTCCTGGGTCGCCTGTGCTCCACAAGTAGGTATAAGGACTAGTGCCACCTTTGGCTGAATCGACCCGTGCAGAACCAATAGCTTGAGCACAATAGTCGGTTAGCGTGCTAGCAAATACCTGCAACAATTGTGGTTCAGTAATGGTTATTATAATCATTGCAGTACAATTATTATTATCCGTGGCGGTTAGCGTATAACTTCCCGCGCCCAGTCCGGTAAATCCATTTTGTGCAGCATTGGGAGTGCCCGCATTTGGTGAAATAGAATAGACATATTTACCAGTGCTTGGATTTGGTGTACCTCCAGTAGCCATTAAACTAACCGCTCCCTTGTTGGCCTGAAAACAGCTATCGTCAACAATAACCAAGCTTGAACCTGGAATAATAAGCTGAGTTGGTTGGGTAACCTGGGCTGTTGCTTGAATACTACATCCCAAGGCATCGGTAACAGTTGCGGTGTAGGTTCCTAAACCACGGTTGGTTCTACTTGCCGAAGTGGCCGAAGCATCATCGGCCCAAGTATAGGTATACGGAGCCGCTCCGCTACTGGGCAACACTTGCAAAGTGGCGGTCGTATAACCAAAACAAGGAACAGTGGCATCGGCCATTGTGGCCATCAACGTGTCAGGGATTACAACTATTACGGAATCGGTATACCGGCAGTTTTGTTGGTATTCATAATAAATTTTATAGTTCCCCGGCGGCTTATTTACAGGGTCAAAAAGCCCAGTATTGCTAACCGCTCCCAGCCAAGTTCCGCCAGCTATATCGGCTCCAAGTTGCATCGGACTTGCATTGTAGCATATAGAATCGTTGGGCAATTGAATATGAACCGTATCCAGCGGTAAAACCGTGAACTGCTCCGTATCTGTACTTCCGCAACTTCCGGCAATGGTGTGGGTAATAGTGTGGGTTCCCACCCCTGCAACAGCCGGGTCGAATGTTCCGTTTTGTGCACTAACTATTCCATTTCCGCTCCAGCTTGCACCCGGGGTAACCGATTGCAGTTGAACGGAAGCGTCAGATACACAATAGGGACCTGATGGTATAATTTGGGCATTGAACGCCGAATTCACGGCAATAGTTATAGTACCCGTATTTGGACACGAACCACCAAGGGCGTAACTAATTACATGGTTTCCATTCCCAGCAGCAGCAGGGTTAAAAAGACCTGATGAATTTATTCCTGTTCCACTCCAAGTTCCACCTGCCTGGACGGCTGTAAGTTGCTGATTACCTGCATTGGTACAGAATGGCCCCGCAGGGTTTATCATTGCATCTTGTCTGGGCGTAACGGTAATAGCAAGTGTATCATCATCGGTACAAGTAGTTGTTACCTCATATATCACATTGAATGTTCCTCCACCGGAAACCTGTGGACTAAATAGGCCCGCCGAAGCATCCGTTATTCCTGTACCGCGCCAACTGCCACCTGTAGTAGCCGCGCTAAGCTGAATAGAAGTCGTATCGTTACAAATTATGGGTGGAACCGGATTGATGGTAGAATTAGGAACTACGGCAAGGGTAACCAACGTTGAGTCGGTTCCTTGACAACCATTGGCATCGGTTCCCGTTAGGAAATACTTTTTGGCGGCCGTAACGGTAAACGGAACACCATTGCTGATGCCGCCGGTCCAACTATAAGAAACACCACTGGTTCCAGTGCCAGCTAATGCAACTTTCAAATTCGGGCAAATGGCCGTGTCGTTTGGTGCAATAACGGTTGGTGGAGAGCCCGTTAACACATTAACTATTGCAGAATCTAAACACCCTTTAGCATCTTTTACCCGTACGGTATAGGTACCACTGAGCAAGTTAGAAAACGTACCGGAGGAGGTGTAAGCCGCAGTATTTCTATTGAAGGTATATGGAGTTGTTCCACCGGTTGCTGTTGCCACAATTTTACCATCTACAACCAACGGGCAGCTGGTGGGTGTCACCGTTGTATCTATGTCCAATTTAGTGGGTTGCATTACGGTCACCTCCGTAGAATCCTTGCAGCCATTGGCATCGGTAATTACAACTTTATAAACACCTGCTCCGACTACGGTGGTATCGGTAGTTACCCCGGTTGACCATAATAACGAATAGGGAGCAACCCCACCGGCTTTGCTAGTAACATATGCTTTCCCATTGGTATAACCAAAGCAACTTGGTTGCTGAAAAGCTCCCGTAACACTCAGGTCAGTTGGATTATTTAATTGCACTGTGTCTTTAAAAAGGCATCCGGCGTTATCCCTTACAATCGGGTAATAAACACCACCAACAAGGCCCGTAAAAGAGTTTCCAGCTTGAAAAGTAGTACCATCTAAACTATAACTAATCGGCAAAGTCGCACCCAGAGGGGTTTGTACGGTTATTGAACCATCGTTACCGCCAAAACACTTTGGGTGTATCAGTGTTGAACTTGCTGTATCACCCTTGTTTACAAACCCAAAGGTAAGATAGGGTTGTCCCGTAAACAGTGAGTAAGGCACCGTAATTTTGATAACATTTCCAACGAGCACCAACTTACACGCGGAATCAGCCACCAAGGTAGCATTGCTAAAATTTCCATCGGCATCAATCAACAAGGATGGTTTTTGACAAACTGGGCCTGAAAAAATAGACGTGGCATTGGTAAAATCGAATTCCATGGAAACATCGGTATTCGAAAAATTGCTTTGTTGTACCAGCCATTCTCGGTTTACGGTTTTAGCAACACTAGCTGGATTTTCTGTAGTGACCGTTCCCAATGTAGTTGCCCGATTAGAGCCTACCAGAAAAAATGATTTATCGCCGGAAAGAAAAGTACCGGAGTTTCCTTGGTTGTTGGCTTGAAGATTATCGAGATAAAGGGTTAAGATGTCTCTTTCGACTGCTGCCTCATTAAGCACCGACATCGATTTGGATTGCTTTTGCAGCAACCCAGAACCATCATCCCGGCCTAGGCCAATTATACCATAGTTGTAACTCGCATTGGTAACATTATTCCAAAAAACGCTACTATCGCTGGCAAAATAATTATGGTTAAGACTGATACCATACTTCAATCCTAAATAACTTTCAACTAAATCAATTTGAGTGGGAGTTAAACGGGTATTGTAAATCAATACTTCCGAAAAACCAATATTGGTCCAAAAATCGCCCGCACCAAGATTGCTATTCGCTCCCAAATTTAGGGGCTGAACCGCTGTTAGCGTTATATCGGCTATACTCCCGGCTGCAAAATTCTGGGTTTTTTCAATAGCACCATCTACTCTAGTTACCGATTGGGTATTGTTATGGTGGGCGGTGCTTAAGCGAAATCGGTCATCAATTTTTTTAGTACTACCCTGATTTTGTCGAGTAGGACACGGTGTTCCTCCTGTGCAATTTGTCCCGTTGAATACATCAAATCGCTTATAATCATTGCCTGCACCTACACTTTCGTACCCTATTCTATTTTCTTCGGTTGGTGCCGACTCCCATTTAAACCAAACCCCGGTAACATCGGGCCCACGATAATTCATAACCTGAAATATGGTATTTTGGTTGCCGTTAAAAATATTGCTCCCGGCGGTGGCCGCACTTCTTAACACATCATTGGTTCCGTCAAACAAAACCATAGGGTTATAGTTGAAAAGGTTTGAAGCCGAAGTATTATAAAATTTAGGCTGCTGTATGCCATTCGTTTGAACCAGATTTACAATCCTTGTTCCGCCAGGATTTAAATTATCCCAATGATTTACAACTTCCCCGTCACCACTGGTGGTTCCGGTACCTGCGGCTGCATAAACCGAATGATTGCTCGTTGTACTCCCATCGGCCTTTAACCAAACCGTAAGATTCCCCAATCCAATTCCGCCAGGAGTTTGTGCTGAAATATTCTCTGAAAGAAATAACAAGCCGGTTAAACAAACTAGCATCATTGACCAAAAGCAGTTATTCAATCTCAGGGTGTATCTAATCATAACAAACGCAGACTATGTGCAAAGCAGTTAACAAGGTAAAACATATTTGTTTGACGGTTAATTTAGCTTTCGGTGGCTCCAATTTAACAGAGAAATAAATAGCGGTTAACTACAATTCTAGAAAACAAGGTTAGACATTAATCCTGTTGCTCACATTTTAGAGGGGTAAACAAAGGGTAAACCATTACTTTAGTAAACCCTTTACACGAAGAAATTTGCAAGGCATGAAAGCTGGTAAACTGTTACAACTTCTTACTTTTTTATTACTATTCAGTGGGGTTGCCCACGGTTTAACAAAAACAGAGGCAGTAAGTTTAGATGAGGACTTACCTGTAACCAATAACCAAGGGTACCTTTCCCACCTCAACAAACAGATTAGCCGTTTTGTTCGGGAACAAAAGAATGACTCGCTAATTATTACCTACCTAGAAAGTTCCCAGCACAATTTTTCGCAAGTCCCAGAAGTAGGTGCCAGCATTTTTGCAGAAATGGGGGTATTTTTTGAGTCAAAACAAGCCTTTTCGCAAGCTATTAAGTGTCGTAAAAAGGAATTGTTTTACCACCGGCTAGTCGGGGCAAACCCACCTAATTTGGATCATTTTTTCTGTTTGGGTGCGCTTGGTGGTTTATACCAATCGGTTGGTAAACAAAAAGATGCCCTTCATTTTTATGAACGTGCCTTGCAATATGCAAAACTAGCCGGTGACCCATTTATGCATCTGCATGCCTACAACAACCTTGGTGTTTATTATTTGCGCACCACCAATTATAACCAAGCACTCAGCTATTTCAATATGGCCTTGGCCGTTCATGGCCTAAAAAAGAAGCGGGAAGTTGAGATTATGCAAGGCATTATTCATGGTAACCTTGCCAACGCTCTTTTTGCTAAGGGTCAGTGCCGGGAGTCAGTTATACATTACGAAAAGAATTTGGCCAGTTCGAAACAAGAAAAAGAATTTGCCGACTATGTCCAAACAGCTGTTGCCTATGCCAAATCGCTGAATTGTCTGGGTAAAAACCAACAAGCATTAAGCACCCTACTTGAAGCCGAGCAATTGTGCATCCATCATCAGTTGCTCGGCAAAGAAGCACTTGTTTTCAAGGAAATTTTCTCCACGTATCTGCTGCAAGGCAATTTGGCGTTCAGTAAAATATACTGGGAAAAATACAACACCGCTTTTGGCAAACAAACTACTAGCAATCAACAGGAATATACCACCGCATTAGAAAGCCTTAGCGAACAACAGGTAGCACTTCTTGAGGCCGACAAAACCAACCAAGAATTGGCAGTTCGCCTAGCCGAAAGCAGGATGCAAAGAGTAGCATTTATAGGCATTTTACTAATTCTAATTTCAGTCATTGTAATATTAATTTACCAGCGAAGAAACCGTGAAATGATTAAGAAGGCGGCACTGGAAAAGGTTCAGAAAGAACTGCTTGCTGCCGAGCTGAAAAACAAGGAACTGCTGCAAAAACAACTCGATTTTGAATTGAAATCGAGCAAAAAAGATGTTACCACGCTGGCCATTGACCTGAATCAGCACGAAGAAATAAGGAAAACGCTGGTAAAGAATTTAAAAGAGATTCAAAAAGCCGGTGGTACCGAAGACATTAGCGATATGGTTGGCAAATTAATTTCCGATTTGAATAACCAATTGCACAGCGGACAAAGCCGGGCACTGTTTAACGAAAACATTACCAAGGTAAACAGTGCTTTTTTTGAAACACTTAGTAGCCGCTTCCCAAGCTTAAGTAAAAGTGAATTGGAGTTTTGTGGCTTGTTACGACTTAAATTAAGTTCGAAAGAAATTTCAACGCTAAAAAACATTTCACCCGATTCAGCCAAGGTGATTCGTCACCGTATTCGCAAAAAGCTTGGAATAGGCTCGGAAGCCGATATTTACAAGGCCTTAGAAGAAATTTAAGCCAGCGATTTCAGCAGCAGCTTTATTTCATCAGGATTTGGTAATTCCGTGCCACTTTCTGTAATACCAGAACTGTGAATTTCGGCAACCCCTTTTAGGGCGGTTAGTGTACCAACATTACTCGACCTCACCCCTCCTCCAGGCATAATAATTATCCGTTCTTCAGCATAGGCAATCAGGTCGGCCAATAAATCAGCATGATCTGTTGCTTTCCCTGCGTTACCAGAGGTTAGAATTCGCTGGAAACCAACTTTATCAATGGCATCGATTGCCTGCTGTTTGTTGGTAATGGCATCAAAAGCCCGATGAAAGGTGACCGGTAAATCATTGGCCAAGCGAACTAGTTTTTCGCAAACCTCAACGTCCACCTCATTATTTATGGTTAATGCTCCGAAAACCAATCCATCGGCACCCGCATTTAAAAACTCTTCAATGTCTTCCTCCATTTGCGCTACCTCGTCTTCGGTGTACACAAAATTACCACCTCGCGGCCGTATCATCACAAAAACCGGAACATTGGTTTTGTTTTTCAATTCGATAAAATCTTCAATAGCCGGTGTAACGCCTCCACTTTCTATGTCGGCACAAAACTCAATACGATTGGCACCCGACTTGGCAGCAATAAGTGCGGCCTCCAAGCTAAAGCAGGCAATTTCCAGCAATTTTTTCACAAGCTTATTTTAAGAATTTATGTTGGCAAGATATGCCAATTGGCATTACAAAACGGGTCAATGCTTTACAAACCCAGGGTAAGCACATTTAAAAATAACCTCAGAGAAAAAGGAGAACCCACAGAGTAAAAGAGAGTTTTTTCTCTATTACACTGCGAAGCCTCTATAATCTCTGGGGGTAAGTTGTTAATTGAATCGGGGGAAATCAGGTTGAAGTTAAAATATCCTCATGACTCGTCTTTGAAATTCTACATGCGTTTGCCCTGTTTACAACCCTGAAAATTTTTGGATTTTAAATCAATGATTTGCAATTGACCAAAAAACGTCCTTGTGAATTTTGAACCGCAAAGCCAAAACCGGCTTGCATACTAAAACCGGCATATTGCCCATCGCGCCTTAAGGCCAAGAAACCCACATCCATACGGCGGTTAAAATCGGCCCGGTGCTTAAAAATTCGTTCAACAGCTTCATAGCAGGCTTCTTCAGGGTGCCTACCTTGACGCATTAATTCAACTACCAAATGAGCACCTGAAAACCGCATAGAATCACCAATGTTACCAGTAGAAACAGCCGCACCAACTTCGTTATCGACAAAAAGTCCGGCACCAATTACAGCCGAATCGCTCATGCTATAGGGCTGTTTAAATGGAGCTCCGGCACTGGATGTGGCTCCGGCCAAATTTCCAAACCGATCCAAAACCAGTGTTCCTATAGCATCAACGTGTTTATAATCTAACGAAGGCTTGTATTTAACCGGGTCATCAACCCAATCCTGCCATTCGGTTGCAGCTTTGGTGGTTAACAAGTTTACCCTTTCGTGCCTTTGTTCCAAGGCAAATGCCAAGGCGCCTTCGCCTATTAAACATGTGCTAGTGGTTTTCTCCATCACCTGTCGGGCCACTGTAACCGGGTGTAATATTTGCTCCAAACCAGCCACCGCCCCAACGTTTAAGCGATGATCCATTATACAGGCATCTAAACTAACGCGACCTTTACTATCGGGTAAAGCACCTATTCCAGAACCTGGCTCGCCGGGATCTTCCTCCATGCAACGAATACCCTGCTCAACCGCATCCAGCGCTGTCCCTTGGGCTGCCAACACCTTAAAAGCACCAGCATTCGCCTTCAGGCCATAAGTCCAGGAAGAAACTGCGAGTGGCGGATTTTCATCGTCGTTAAGTGGCTCGTATGGTTTTTTGGCTTCTTGCGAAAACAGCTGACCGGAGGCCAAAACAGCGGCATAACCGGCTGCTGCCCCTTTTACAAGATTTCCTAAAAAAGATCTTCTTTCCATGATGTTTCCCTAATTAAAACACCTGCCAACTGGCGAAGTACATGTTCAAAAGTAGCCGTGTAAAGTAAAAACAATTGACCATTCTGACTTAAAGGTAAAAAAAATCGACGGGTGAAAAATGTTGACGGACAGATGGTAATTGATTTTATCATTCCGACCAGCCCAACTAGGCCGTTTTACAACTACTTCAACCTCGATTCGCCATCCAACAACATCTGCTCTGTTTGATTGTGAACCGCATAGTTAAAACCAGGCTGTAGGCAGTAAGCACCGTGTCGGCCATCTTTCGAAATAGCAATAAAACCTACCTGAATATCTTTGGAACGTGCACCTTGTTTTTTATAAACCCGCTCTACTGCTTCACGACAGGCCTCTTGCGGACTACGTCCCTGCCGCATTAATTCTACCACCAAATGACAGCCGGCAATACGTATTACTTCTTCGCCATGGCCGGTTGCAGTAGCTGCCCCAACTTCATTATCTACATACAATCCAGCACCAATTATAGGCGAATCGCCCACCCTGCCATGCATTTTGAAAGCCATACCGCTGGTAGTGCAGGCACCGCTCAGGTTTCCGGCTGCATCCAAGGCTATCATACCAATGGTATCATGGTTTTCAATATTAGCAATAGGAACATATTTCGAGGTTTTCAGCCACTCTTTCCACTCCTTTTCCGATGCTTCGGTCAGCAAATTTTGCCTCTTAAAACCTTGTGCCAAGGCAAATTGCAAAGCGCCCTCGCCCACCAACATGACGTGAGGTGTTTTTTCCATTACCGCTCTAGCCACCGAAATAGGGTGCATAATGTGCTCTAAACAAGCAACCGAACCAATGTTCAGCTTATCGTCCATAATACAAGCATCTAGGGTTACCCGCCCATCACGATCGGGGCGACCACCGTAACCCACCGAACGTTCGTTGGGGTCGGCTTCTACCAGTTTTACGCCCTGCTCTACCGCATCGAGTGCACGACCACCGGCCGAAAGCACTTTCCAAGCCTCGACATTGGCCTGCATACCAAATCGCCAGGTGGAAAGTACCAACGGACTTCCGCTTATTGGTTTTGGCAAATCCGGATTAGTTTGAGCAAACAAAGCCTTACCCGACAACAATGCCGCTGAAATTCCCGCTGTTCCAGCCGCCAGTTTTCCTAAAAAATTTCTTCTACCGTTCATATTGATAATTTGACCTTTTGACTGATTGACAATTTGATATTTTGATATTTTGACGATTTGATTGTTTGATATTTTGACTGTTGGACCATTTGATTAATCAGCTAATTACCAAATTAACACATTAGCTAATTAGCAATCACTCCACCCAAACTTCATCAATCATCATTTTGCTTTTTGTTCCGGACGCAGGTTTTGAACGTGCCGTGATTTTAATCAGCTTGGCTGTTTGTGGTATAATACTCAGTTTGCAATTACCTGCTACAAACGATAACGCTGCTGCGGTAATTGGTTTAAAATTCATGCCGTCGGTACTAATTTCCAACTGAATTTCTTCTACCCGAAAAATACCGTTTTTACGGTCATCAAAACTACTGATGCTTATGTTTTTAAACTGCTGTTCATGCTCAAAATCGATAACAAAACTTACCGCACTGGTATCAAAAGCTGCCCACTTTGGCGAATAAAACCGCTTATCGTCGGTCATGCCGTCGACCATAACTTGCGCACTTTTGGCGCACTGGTTGTTTAACGGTGTTATCAGTTGAACGGGTCTTCCGCTAGCCAATGAAAAATTTAAGTTCAAGGTATCCTTTTGGCCAACACCAGCCCCAGTATGAAAAACTACTTTTCCGCTAGCAGGCAACGACATATATTGCCAGCGATAGGTTGCGGCCAACGCCGTGCAGCCTTGCAACAACGAATCGGGTTGAACGGTTAATTTTTTAGCAACCGCATCGCTACCTTTTGCCGGAAGATATTCTAACACAAACGGATTGTGTGTGGCCGGTTTTACCGCCAAACCAAATTTACCATCGGCCAAACTGCTCACAAACTCGGGCTGGTAATGCGATTGAGAAACGTTTACCCCCAACTTTTTATAGAACTTATAGTGGTTATCGAGCCGTTTTAAAAAATTGTCTAAGTTTTTCTTTTCCGGAGCTAACCAAAGTGCCTCGGCCATGGCTGCAGCCCGCGGATAAACCATGTAATCCATTTGCTTTTCCGACAGAATATACTCGCTCCACAAATTGGCTTGTCCGCCTAAAATGAGTTTTTGCTTCGATTTACCAAACCCCGCTGGAATTGGATTAAAGCCATAAACCTTTTGCACATTGGTATAGCCGCCAATGGCCACCGGTTCCCAAAGCGGATTTCCCTGATAATGGTCGAAATAACAATGACTGCCGGGTGTGAGTACCGCCGGGTGTTTTTGGTTTACTGCCGCGATGGCGCCTTCTGTGCCTCGCCAGCTCATTACTGCTGCATTTGGGGCAAGACCACCTTCCAGAATTTCATCCCACCCAATAATTTTTTTACCCTTTTTGTTCAGGTACTTTTCCATCCGTTGAATAAAGTAGCTCTGCAATTCGTGTTCGTCCTTTAAACCCAGCGTTTTTATTCTGGCTTGGCATTTTCCGCAGGTTTTCCAGCGTTCCTTGGGGCATTCATCACCACCAATGTGAATATACTGACCCGGAAAAAGTGCACAGACCTCATCAAGTACATTTTCCAAAAACGTAAATACGCTGTCGTTTCCAGCACAATACACGTCATCGAACACGCCCCAAATTTTAGCCACCTCAACCGGCTGCTGCTTGCAACTTAGTTCTGGATAGGCTGCAATGGCCGCCAGCGCATGTCCCGGCATTTCAATTTCGGGCACTATGGTCACATGGCGTTTGGCCGCATAGTCAACCACTTCTTTAATTTCTTCTTGGGTATAAAAACCACCATAACGAACCGTGTCTATTTCCTCGTTTCGGTATTGCCCCACCATGGTTCCGTTCCGAAAGGCACCAACACTGGTAAGTTTCGGGTATTTTTTAATCTCAATTCGCCAGCCTTGGTCTTCGGTTAGGTGCCAGTGAAAGGTGTTGAATTTGTGCAAAGCCATCAAATCAATGTATCTTTTAACATAAGCCACCGAAAAGAAATGGCGACAAACATCCAAGTGCAATCCGCGCCAAGCGAACTGCGGATAATCAGTAATTTGCTGTTCGCGAAATTCGAGCCAATTCACTTTTGTTTCGGCCAGTTGCAGCAGCGAAGTCAGTCCATAAAAAATCCCAGCCGAGCTTCCAGAAAGCTCGATTCCTTTTTGTGTAATTTTCAGCTTATACCCCTCATTTTTACCCGATTTAACATGCTGTAAAACAATGGCCGGCTCTTTAATTTGCGTGTTGCTGTATTTTAAATCTACCCCTTTTACAGCCCGGAAAAATGGAGCAAGGGCTTCTACCTCACTTTTAAACTCGCCAGCCACATCAACCACAATCAATTGCTTGTCGAATCGCACCGATTTATTAGATTTTGAAAACTTGGTTTTTTGCGGAGCAGGGATTATTTGCTGAGAATAAGCTGAATAAGAGAATATCAGCAAACAAAAGACAAAAGCGAAACGTGAAAGTAAAAACATGGCCAATATTAAATCTGGCAAAAGGTAGCAGAAATTTAGCTTAGACTGGAATTTCTAGCGGATTGGACTCTTCGCAAAACAAATTTCTCCAACATGACAAAAGCCACGCTTACAGCTGATTAAAATCATGCTTGGGGGCAAAACTTCCCCTTAACATTGCCGCAAATTTATCGACCGTTTGCCAGCCGCGTGGTGACTTTGGCAGACACACATTTATAACTGCTAAAATTTACTTATGAAACAAGCTACCATTATTGGATCGGGTTTAGTTGGGTCGTTGTGGTCTATCTACCTTTCCAACGCCGGATACCGGGTAAAAATGTTCGAACGCATGCCCGATTTGCGAAACGTAAATCTGCCCGACCGAACTTCAATCAATTTAGCTGTTTCGTGCCGTGGGTGGAAAGCACTCGACACCATGGGCATTGGAAACGATATTCGGGGTATTGCCGTACCCATGTTTGGCCGCACCATTCATGCTGTGGATGGTTCCACAACCTACCAACCTTATGGCAAAGAAAACCAAGCCATCTACTCCGTTTCGCGAAAGGCCTTAAACAACCAACTGCTTGACATAGCTCAGCAAAACCAAAACATCGAAATATTATTTAACGAAGACTGCACCGGCACTGATGTTGAAAATGGCATTGCGACCTTTAGAAACACTTTAACCGGACTGAGTTCCCAAGAGCAGGCTGACGTAGTTTTTGCTACCGACGGTGCTTTTTCCGCAGTGCGGGGCAATGCCATGCAAAAAATGGAACGTTTCAACTATTCCCAGCAGTTTATCGATGATGGTTACCGCGAAATACTATTACCTGCAAATAACGACGGAACATCTAAACTGAACAAAAACACCCTTCACATTTGGCCTAGAGGCAAGTTTATGTTGGTTGCTTTACCCAATTTCGACGGCACCTTTACCTGCACACTGTTTATGCCCGTAAACAAGGGGAAAGTGAATTTTCAGCAACTCACTACGGTGGAAAAAACCATGCAATTTTTCAAAACCACCTTTCCTGATTTTTATGCCTTAATGCCAACCGTTACTGAACGTTGGGTAAACACCAAACCTGCCAACTTAGCCATTGTGAAATGTGAACCCTGGTTTTATGGAAAAACGGTTTTAATGGGCGATGCAGCTCATGCCACCGTTCCGTTTTTTGGTCAAGGAATGAACTGTGGTTTCGAAGACTGCACCGTGATGTGGGATTTAATGCAACAATACCAACATGACTGGAGCAGCATTCTACCCGAATACCAGCGCATCCGAAAGCCGAATACCGATGCCATGCAAACACTTTCCCAAGAAAACTATAAGGTAATGCGCAACAAGGTGAGAAAGCCCATCTACCAGTTGCAGCAAAAAATTGAGCGCCAGATTAGTGCACTTTTTCCACAACATTATTTCCCATTGTACAGCATGGTTTCGTTTACCAACATTGGGTATTCGGAAGCATTAAAAAAAGGAACCGAACAGGAAAAACTGGTGAAACAGCTGATAAAAAAACATGGTTTAACCGATTCCAGTTCGCAGGATGAAATTGACCTCGTTATTATGGATTACGAAAGCATCAAATTTCAGCTGGCTGACCAAAATCAGTATTTCGTCTGATCAGGCTCATTTAACACGCCACCAATACACGGCACTTTTGCATCACAAACAACCTTAATCAACTAATGAAAACAAGAATTTTCTCCCTTATTTTAATTGTGTTAATCGTTCTTTTTCCGTTTCGCTACGCCTACATTACCTCATCGGGTTCCAATGCGCTAGATCTGGCATCCATGGTGGTAACCATTTTTGGCGCTATGTTGCTGGTGGCAATAGCCCCCGACAACAAGGTTAGCGAGCAATAACCTAAATCTATTCGTTGATGTCGAACAACTTTAAGATAGCGAAAACAGCCCGCACGGTTTGCTACCATTGTGGCGAAAGTTGCGAAAAAGAAGTTGTTCCTTTCGACGACAAACAATTTTGCTGCGAGGGCTGCAAGTTGGTGTATGAGCTACTTAAAGAAAACAGTTTGTGCACCTACTACAACCTCAACAACACGCCGGGTGTTTCGCCAATAAACAGCGCCAACACCGCAAAATACACCTACCTCGATGCAGCCGAAGTGTTTAATAAACTAATTCGCTTTACCGACGGGCAACACACGCACATTACCTTTTATATTCCCAAAATTCATTGCAGTTCGTGTATTTGGCTCTTGGAGAACCTACACCGCCTGAACCCCGCCATTGGCAGTTCTACTGTAAATTTTCTAAAAAAAGAAGCCACCATTGTTTTTGATGCCCGTACCACCAAACTATCGGAAGTGGTAACACTAATGGCACATATTGGCTACGAACCGCTAATCAACCTCAACGATTTGGAACATAAATCGGACAAGGGAATTGATAAAATGCAGGTAATTAAAATAGGCTTGGCGGGTTTTTGCTTTGGCAACATTATGATGCTCAGTTTTCCTGAATATTTTGGGCTGGGTGATTTCAGCGAGCAGCAAAACCTGAAATCCTTTTTTGGTTACCTCAACCTGTTTCTGTCCTTACCGGTATTTTTCTACAGTGCTTCGGGCTTTTTCGAATCGGCCTGGAAAAGTATTCGGCACCGCTACTTGAACATTGATGCCCCAATAGCCTTGGCTATTTTGGTAACTTTTTTACGCAGTGTTTATGAAATCCTTAGTCAAACCGGTGGGGGCTACATGGATTCTATGAGCGGCATTGTTTTCTTTATGCTCATTGGTCGTTATTTTCAAAACAGAACCTACGAAACCCTTTCGTTCGAACGCGACTATAAATCGTATTTTCCTGTTGGGGTTACCATAAAAAAAACGAATGGCACTGAGGTAAATCAACCGGTTTCTCAGCTTAAAAAAGGAGACACCATTGTTATCAGAAATCAAGAACTCATTCCGTCGGATGCCACACTTTTAAGTGACCACACCCATATTGATTACAGCTTTATAACCGGCGAATCGGCTCCCGTAAAAAGAGTTAAAGGCGATCTACTTTTCGCTGGCGGAAAACAACTGGATGGCGCTATAGAACTTGAGGTAAGCACCATTGCCTCGCAAAGTTACCTGACCCAACTTTGGAACCGCGAAACCAGCGACCAACAAAGTGGCGAGCGCAAAACCTATGTGGACCAAATCAACAAGTACTTCACCAGCGCTGTATTAAGCATTTCGTTTTTATCAGCAACTTACTGGCTTTTTGTCGACGGAAGCAAAGCCCTGAATGCACTAACCGCGGTGCTAATAGTAGCCTGCCCCTGCGGCTTGCTGCTTACAACCACCTTTGCCAACGGCAACATTTTACGCCTGTTGGGCAGAAACAAGTTTTACCTTAAAAATGCTGCGGTAATAGAAAAACTGGCCAAAGCCGACACCCTTGTTTTTGACAAAACTGGTACCATTACCCACGGTTCTACCGTAAATTTTGTTGGCGCCAAACTGACTGATTACGAATTGCAGTTGGTTAGTGCCTTAGCTGCACAATCGGCTCACCCGTTAAGCCGGAAAATACATGGTCAATACGGTGGTAGTGTTTCGTTGCCCGTTAGTGAGTTTGAAGAAATTCCAGGCAAAGGAATAAAAGCCTGGGTTGATGGGCAATACCTAATTATGGGCTCGGCCTTTTTTGTTACCGGAACCAATGATTCCGACAATAGAACCGCCAAAGTTTTTTTGATGATTGATGGCGAGGTATTGGGCTATTTTGGTTTTAACAATGCCTATCGAGACGGATTAACCGAACTGGTTACTACGCTTGGCGAGGGTTATCAGCTTAAATTATTATCGGGCGATAACGATGCGGAACGCATAACACTGCACCACATTTTTGGTGAAAAGGCTGAACTGCATTTTAACCAAAAACCTGAGGAGAAAATGCAGCGGGTACAAACCCTGCAAGCAAGTGGGAATAAGGTTATCATGCTGGGTGACGGACTAAACGATGCCGGAGCTTTGCGCCAAAGTGATGTCGGTATTGCGGTTTCTGACGATACCAATAACTTTTCACCGGCCTGCGATGCCATCCTCGACGGGGCCGCCTTTACCCGGCTTCTCTCATTTATTAAACTAGCCAAAGCCAGCAAAAAGGTAATTGTAGGCACATTTGCTATTTCCTTGCTCTACAACATTGTCGGACTTTCATTTGCCGTTCAAGGCACCCTTTCGCCTGTAGTAGCTGCCATCTTAATGCCCATCAGCTCCATTTCTATTGTGTTATTGGCCACCGTTTCTACCACGGTAATTGCCAAACGGAGAGGATTGTAAGTCCTATTACACCCCCCTAGATTCTAAGCTAAAAACTACACCAACCGGCTGAGGCCATTCTGCCTTATAGGTAATGGCGGCCAACCTTGGCGAAATTGGCTTGCCCTGAAGTAAACGGTATTAAATCAGTTCATAAAAATTGAAAAACTGATATCAGTCATTACCCCCACTGACTCCCCTCATAAGCCAAACACCGCATTGAAAATAGATTTGTTGAAAGAAATCTCACACCCCATGAGTGCACTATACATTTTGATTGGAATTAGTTTACTCGTAGCCATTGGCTTTCTCATTGCCTTTATCTGGGCTATGAAAAAAGGGCAATTTGATGACGACTACACGCCCTCGGTTAGGATATTATTTGACGACGAAACAACAAGCCAAAATCAATCACCAAAAAAATAACCTGAGTCATGGAATTAGAAAAATTCTCGTACGACAACAAAATCGTAAAACAATTTGCCTACGCCACCATTATTTGGGGCTTGGTAGGTATGACCGTTGGTTTGTGGATTGCCCTGCAACTGGTATTTCCGGCACTAAACTTCGACACCAGCTTTACCACCTTTGGTCGTATACGTCCGCTGCACACCAATGCCGTCATTTTTGCCTTCGTGGGCAACGGAATTTTTATGGGGGTTTATTATTCCCTTCAGCGACTTTGTAAAGCGCGTATGTTTAATGACCTGCTCAGCAAAATTCACTTTTGGGGTTGGCAACTTATTATTGTAGCAGCTGCCCTAACTCTACCGCTTGGTTTTACTACCGGTAAAGAATATGCCGAACTTGAATGGCCCATAGATATTGCCATAACCATAATATGGATTGTATTTGGCTGGAATATGTTTGGCACCATTATTAAAAGACGCGAACGCCACCTTTACGTAGCCATTTGGTTTTACATCGCCACTTTGGTAACCGTTGCCGTTCTGCATTTGGTAAACTCTTTCGAGCTTCCGGTTTCATTCTTAAAAAGCTACTCGTGGTATGCCGGGGTTCAAGATGCGCTGGTGCAATGGTGGTACGGGCATAATGCCGTAGCCTTTTTCTTAACCACGCCTTACCTGGGTTTGATGTACTACTTCATTCCCAAAGTGGCCAACCGACCGGTTTACTCTTACCGACTTTCTATTATTCACTTCTGGGCACTCATTTTCTTGTACATCTGGGCTGGGCCGCACCACTTGCTTTACACCTCTTTGCCCGACTGGGCGCAATCGCTGGGCGTAGTTTTCTCTATTATGCTTATTGCACCATCGTGGGGCGGAATGATAAATGGTTTACTTACGCTTCGTGGGGCATGGGATAAAGTGCGGGAAGACGTGGTGCTCAAGTTTTTAGTTGTTGCAGTAACGGCTTATGGTATGGCCACTTTCGAAGGCCCTATGCTGTCACTTAAAAACGTAAACGCCATTGCTCACTTTACCGATTGGATTGTGGCTCACGTTCACGTTGGTGCTTTGGGCTGGAACGGTTTCCTAACCTTCGGTATTCTATACTGGCTTATTCCCCGCATGTTTAAAACCGAATTGTATTCGAAAAAACTGGCCAATTGGCACTTTTGGATAGGCACACTGGGAATTCTTTTTTATGCCATACCCATGTATTGGGCTGGTTTTACCCAAAGCTTGATGTGGAAAGAGTTTACCGATGAAGGTTTACTAAAATACCCCAACTTCCTGGAAACAGTAACGCAAATTATGCCCATGTATGCCGCCCGATCGTTGGGAGGAACGCTATACCTGATTGGTGCTATTTTAATGACCTACAACTTGGTTAAAACCATTAAAGCAGGGGCATTTGAAGCCGATGAACCAGCCGAAGCACCTGCACTGCCAAAAGTTTACAGCATGCACAGCAGCGAACACTGGCACCGCTGGATTGAGCGCAAACCGGTTCAAATGATGGTATTAAGTCTGGTGGTAATTTTAATAGGTGGTATTATCGAAATGGTGCCTACGTTTTTAATCAAATCGAATGTACCCACCATTGCCAGCGTAAAACCTTATACCCCGCTCGAACTTCAGGGTCGTGACATTTATGTACGAGAAGGTTGTTACACCTGCCACTCGCAAATGGTTCGCCCGTTCCGATCAGAAACTTCGCGCTATGGCGAATACTCGAAAGCCGGAGAATTTGTTTACGACCACCCCTTCCAATGGGGTTCTAAACGCACCGGACCCGATTTGCACCGTGTTGGTGGAAAATACCCCGACTCGTGGCACTACAACCACATGCTAGACCCTACCAGCATGTCACCGGGCTCGATAATGCCTACTTACCCGTGGTTGTTAGACAATGAACTCGACACCGCATCGACTGGGCCCAAAATAAAAGCCATGCAAACGTTGGGCGTTCCTTACGCTGTTGGTTTTGCCGAAACAGCCAACCAAGACCTGATGAAACAAGCCAATGGCATTGCCGGCAATCTTAAAAAAGACGGCATCGACACCGAACCTAATAAAGAGATTGTTGCCCTTATTGCTTACCTGCAACGATTAGGTACCGACATAAAAGCTACTAACCCTAAATAATACGGCCATGAAATTTATTCACTACCTCGAAACAATTGCCGGCATATCCATATTTCCGCTCGTTTCGCTACTCATATTCTTCTTGTTTTTTTCGCTGCTGCTGTTGTTTGCCCTAAAGGCCGACAAGCAATACATCACCGAGTTGAAAAACATTCCTATTGACAACGAGCCTAATCAATTACCATAAACTAAAAGAATATGGAAACCCGATTTTCAGTTACTAAAAAAGCAAGCCTGCTTGGTCTCGGTTTGTTTAGCTTGATCAGCAGCCAGGCGGTGGCGCAAGAAGCCGCAGCCACAGCACCGGCAAAGGAGTTGTTACTTTTTAACCCGGCTTTTATAACGCTGTTGAGCATTGTCATTCTGCTCTTTATTGTCGTTATGGTTTTAGACGCAGCGGTTAAATCGGCACGATACAACCACCAAGCGAAGACAAATAACCAAGGAAACGTAACCACAACTTTAACCTTACTATTTTGCCTGGGAAGTCTGGGTGCTTTTGCACAGACCACCGCTGCACCTGTTGTAAAAGCAAGTACTTCGTACTACGGTCTAAGTCCATTGCTGTTTTACAGTCTGCTCACCATTATAGCCATTGAAGCGTTTATTGCTTTCCGGCTTTATTGTTATGCGGTAATTCTGCTGGGTGGCAAAAACATATTCGGAATGGATGCTGCTGGGAAAGAAAGTGGTAAAAAAGTAAGCTTCCTGGAAAAACTAAATGCATCGGTAGCGATAGAAAAAGAAGCCGACATTATGCTAGACCACAACTACGATGGCATAAAAGAATTGGACAACAACCTGCCACCGTGGTGGAAATACGGTTTCTATGTAACCATTGTCTTTTCTATAGTTTACATGGTTCACTATCACATTACAGGTTCTGGAAAACTGCAAAAAGCAGAGTACGAAGAGCAACTGGCCGAAGCCAAAATTCAGCTGGAAGAATACCAGAAAAAAGCCGCTAACCTAATAGACGAAAGCAATGTAACGCTGCTTAGTGACAAAGAAGGACTAGCCGCCGGACAGAAAATATTTATGGAAAACTGCAAGGCTTGTCACGGTGCTGGTGGCGAAGGTGGCGTGGGGCCAAACTTTGCCGACGACTACTGGATTCACGGTGGTAGTATAAAAGATGTTTTCAAAACGGTGAAATTCGGCTGGCCCGAAAAAGGCATGAAATCGTGGCAACAGGATTTAAGTGCCAAGCAAATGCAAGAGGTTTCCAGCTATATTAAATCGCTACGAGGAACCAATCCGCCAAACCAAAAAGAGAAACAAGGCGAACTTTATGTCGACGGCAATGCTGCTCAGCTTGATTCAACAGCCACCGTTGCAGACACATCGGCAACAGCTTTAACCGCAAAATAGCCATGAACCCCGAGCCGACACCGGAAAAAAACGAATCGTTTAGAGATAGCATAGCTACTATAGACCAGGAAGGAAAAAGAAACTGGATATATGCGCTACAGCCAAAGGGCAAATTTTATACTGCCCGAAGCATTCTTAGCGTATTCTATCTGGTTGTTTTTTTCAGCCTTCCGTTTATTCGGGTGCACGGCGATCCTGTATTTATGTTCAATGTGTTGGAACGCCGGTTCATCTTTTTCGGGGTTACTTTTTGGCCACAAGATTTTTTCATTTTCGGCATTGGCATGCTCACCTTCATTGTGTTCATTGTATTGTTCACAGTGGTTTTTGGACGGTTATTCTGTGGTTGGGTTTGTCCGCAAACCATTTTTATGGAGATGGTTTTTCGCCGAATTGAGTACTGGATTGAGGGCGACTCATCCCATCAAAAACTATTGGCCAAAGCACCTTGGAACAGCGAGAAAATTTTCAAGAAAGGACTTAAAACGCTTGTCTTTTTTGGGGTTTCATTTCTAATTTCCAATACGTTTCTGGCCTACATCATCGGCTCTGACGAATTGCTGAAGATTATTACCGAGCCGGTTTCGCAGCACATCAGCGGGTTTACCTCTATCTTAATTTTCACCGGAGTATTTTTTGCCGTTTATTCCTGGTTTAGAGAGCAGGTTTGTCTAATCGTTTGCCCCTACGGGCGCTTGCAAGGTGTTATGACCGACCGCAACTCGATTTTGGTTGCCTACGATTACCTGCGCGGTGAACCCCGCGAAAAATTTAAAAAAACCGACCGCGCCGGACATGGCGATTGCATAGACTGCGGCCAATGCGTAAAGGTATGCCCAACAGGCATCGACATCAGAAATGGTGTTCAATTGGAATGCACCAACTGCACCGCCTGCATTGATGCCTGCGATTTTATGATGGAAAAAGTCAACCTACCCAAGGGTCTGATTCGCTACGCATCCGAAAACAACATTGCTAACCGGGAAAAAGTGCGCGTTACGGGCAGAATTATTGCTTATTCGGCTGTTTTGCTGGCATTGCTTGGCGTTTTGATTTTGCTGCTCGCCACCCGAAAAGATGTTGATGCTACCGTATTGCGCACGCCCGGCATGTTGTTTCAAAAACAAGAGAATCACGTTATCAGCAACCTGTACAACATTAAACTCATCAACAAAACACATCATGACAAGGCCATTACACTGAAACTGGAAGGCCGCCAAGGAACCATAAAAATGGTCGGAAAAAATATACTGGCGAAAAAATCGGCTAAAACCGAAAGCGAGTTTTTCATACTGCTATCAGAGAATCAACTCACCAACCGAAAAACAAAATTGTTGGTAGGCATTTATTCGGGTGGTGAAAAACTGGAAACGGTTAAAACCACCTTTTTAGGCCCAATTCAACGAAACCATTAATGCTAAAATGAACGCTTATGCAACTTAGCTGGGGATATAAAATAGCTGGAGCCTACATTGGGTTTGTGGCACTTATTGCAACCATGGTGTTTTTAACCATGCGTCAACGGATTGATTTGGTGGCCACCAATTATTATGAGCAAGAGCTAAAATACCAAGAACGGATTGACGACCAAAATCGCACCAACGCAATGCAAAACGCCTTGAATTGGCAGGTTAAATCGGACTACATCAACCTTCAATTTTCCACTGATTTTAAGATCGACAAAATAAGCGGACAGGTTTATTTTTTTCGTCCCTCGAATCAGCAAATGGATAAAACTGTTTCGTTTTCAACCGACAGTACCCTTAGCAAAAACATAAGCACCGGCCAACTAAAACCTGGTTTGTATAAAATGCAGGTAAGCTGGCAGGCCAAGGGCTTGAGTTACTTTAAAGAGGGCATCATTCAAATTAACTGACATGTTTTTTCTGGCCGCCATATCGCTAGGTTTTTTGGGAAGTTTTCACTGCATTGGCATGTGTGGCCCTATAGCCCTTACCATTCCGGTAAAACGCGATTCGGCTTTCAGTATAATAAGTGGCACCTTAACCTACAACCTAGGCCGGGTAAGTACCTACGCTGTGCTTGGAGTCGTTTTTGGTTTGGTGGGACAGGGATTCGCCCTAGCCGGTTTACAAAATGTGTTATCCATTACCCTTGGTCTTTTGCTTTTGATAGGGGTTTTATTTCCCAAAATTCCGCTTATTCCTTTTAAAATCGGTTTTATCTACAGCGCGTTGGCCGAAGTGAAAACCGCACTGAGTGGGCTATTTGGCACACACTCTACCCGCGCTCTTTTTCTCATTGGTCTGCTGAATGGCCTGTTGCCATGTGGCTTGGTTTACCTGGCCATAGCCGGATCTATTGCTACCGCTAATGCGCTATCCGGAGCTGTATTTATGGCTGGCTTTGGTTTAGGCACCTTGCCCGCCATGATGGCCATTACCGTAGCCCGCGATTACATCAGCATAAAATTTAGGGAAAGAATTCGGCAGGTAGTTCCGGTGGCTGTTGGTGTTATGGCCATTCTGCTCATTTTACGCGGAATGAACCTGGACATACCCTACATAAGCCCTGCCGTGCAAACACACGCCGGCATAACCCAACACCAATGTTGCCACAAATAACATGAACGACCTTAAAGAATATATCAGTCAGTTGCGTTTCGATTTTTGCAAGCAATCGCTTAGCGAAGATCAAATAAACAGCAACCCGTTTTTGCAGTTTGAAAGCTGGTTCAAAGAAGCTGTCGAGACGCATGTATATAGTCCAAACGCCATGATGTTGTGTACCGCCTCGAAAAGCGGAAAACCTGCAGCACGGATAATGTTGCTGCGAAATTTTGATGAAAAGGGTTTTGTTTTTTACTCCAACTACACCAGCCATAAGGCACAAAACATGGCCGAAAATCCGCAAGTGGCACTCACCTTTTTCTGGGGAGAACTGGAACGCCAGGTGCGTATTGAGGGCTTGGTTGAAAAACAAAACGATGCCGAATCGGACAGTTACTTTGCTATGCGGCCAGACACCAGCAAGCTTGGTGCTTGGGCCTCACCACAAAGTAAGGTCATCGCCAACCGAACGGTGTTGGATGAAAAATACAAGGAATTAAAACAACAGTTTGCCGATCAACCCATTCCACGACCACCTTTTTGGGGTGGTTACCTGGTTAAACCCACCTTTTTCGAGTTTTGGCAAGGCCGGCCCAGCCGGTTGCACGACCGCATTGCTTTTGAATTGATGAATGATAGCCAATGGAAAATATCTCGATTGGCACCCTAATACTTTATTAAACAACGAAAATGTACTGGCCAAAACTTACCAACCAAGAAATTAAAACACAGGTATTTGACGCATTAAACAAAAACGTCAACTACCGAAAAACGCCCATTTTGGGTATTCCGGCAACTTATCTCGATGCCGAGGTATTTTACCCCGATGCCCCGTTTTTAGCCAACGCCCCTTTTCTATCAACCTTAATAGATAACCCCAACCACATCGGTTGTCACACCCTCAACGGTGGGGTCGATATTTTTAGCGGCACGCAGGAAATGGAAATTGACCTGATTAACCTGTGCGCTGAACAAATTTTTAAAGGCGAGGCCAATGCTGCGGATGGATACGTTACCTCGGGCGGAACCGAAGCCAACATTGAAGCCCTTTGGATTTACCGTAACTATTTCATGAAAGAACATGCGGCCAAAACCAACGAAATTGCGGTTATTTATTCGGCCGACAGCCATTATTCCTTATCAAAAGGCGTAAACCTGCTCAACCTCACTTCGCTGGTAATTCCGGTTAATGAGCAAACCCGTGAAATGGAACTGGCCGACCTGAAAAACCAACTGCAACAGGCCCAACTGCAAGGCATAAAATACTTTATTGTCAACCTCAACCTGTCCACCACCATGTTTGGCTCGGTTGACGACATTGAGCAAATAACCGCCCTATTAAACCAAAGCAACATTTGTTACAAACTGCATGTTGACGCTGCTTTTGGTGGATTTATTTATCCGTTTACCAACCCCGAAAGTGCCTACACCTTCCAAAATCCGAATATTACTTCGTTTAGCACCGATGCGCACAAAATGCTGCAAACACCATACGGAACGGGGATTTTCTTAATCAGAAAAGGTTATCTAAAATATGTACAAACCGAAGAGGCACAATACATTCCGGGAACCGACCACACCCTTTGCGGCAGCCGATCGGGCGCTAATGCCATTTCCATTTGGATGGTGCTTCACAACCACGGATCGGCAGGTTGGGCGGCCAAAATGCAATCGCTACTCACCCTAACCAGCGATGTATGCAGCAAATTGACCGAAATGGGCATTCGTCATTACCGAAACCCCTACATCAACATTATTACCATTCCGGCAAGTGACATCCCTGCCACTGTTGCCACCAAATATCACCTGGTTGCCGACAGCTACCAACACGAGGCAAAATGGTGGAAAATTGTGGTCATGCCCCACATCACACGCGGGGTTTTAGACGGATTTTTTAATGAACTAACTGCTGAATTATCGCTTCAAAACAACACTAAAACCATTGTGCCATGACTTTAACATTAGCTGAATTGGCCACACATATCCCATCGGCCATCCCACTTTTCGAGAAATACAATTTCGACTACTACCAAAACGGTGGGCAAAGTTTTAAGGAAGCCTGCGCAGCACTGGGCCTGCCACACCAGGAGTTGGACAAGGAATTAAACCACCCTCAGGACCATGAGCCTCAGGAAAACTGGCAACCCTTGTACGAACTAGACATAGAACGTTTGGTTGATTTTCTGCACACCAACTACCACCAGCACGAGGAACAGCAGCTAAACAACATCAATCACGAACTGCACCGCCTTAGCCTGCAACTGGGAACCAATTCACCGCAGCACGAGGTACTTACGGAAGTAGCGTTTCTGTTTGGTCAGCTCACCCTACAACTCCTCGACCATTGCGAAAAAGAGGAAAATGGCCTTTTTCCCAATATTCACAAGCTATACGGTTTAAGAAAAGACAAATCACCAGCAGCACGGCGGGAAACCCAATCGCTGCTGGAACACCCCATTCAAATGCTAAAAAACGAGCATTTGCAAGCCTCACGACTGCTTTCCAAAATAAAACAAATCACCGGAAACTATGCGACAAAACCCGATTACGCAGCCGAATACAAGCAACTGATGCTTATGCTGCATGAATTCGAGAAAAACCTGCACCAGCATTTGCACATCGAAAACAACATTTTATTCCCTAAACTCTTGCAACTGGAAAAAGAATTAAATCACCAAACTACTCACTAAACCTACTGCCATGTTAGTTAAACAAATTTACACGAATTGCTTGGCTCAGGCCTCGTATTATGTAGAATCGGAAGGCGAAGCAGCCATTATTGACCCCATTAGAGACATTGACGAATACTTGGCATTGGCCAACGAAAGCAAAGCCAAAATAAAGTACGTGCTGCTTACCCATTTTCATGCCGACTTTGTCTCGGGACACTTGGAATTGGCCAAAAAAACGGGGGCAAAAATTGTGTTGGGACCATTGGCAACACCCGAATACGAGGCGCTGATAGCCAGCGACCACCAAATGCTACCACTAGGCAAGTGCAGTATAGAAGTGCTTCACACACCGGGGCACACCATAGAGTCTGCCTGTTTCCTGATGTATGGCGAAAACCACAAGCGACACGCTGTTTTTACCGGCGACACATTATTTGTGGGTGATGCCGGCCGACCCGACTTGCTGAGCGGAAATTTAGATGCCACCACCTTGGCTGGGCAACTTTTCGATTCCTTGGAAGCAAAAATTAAATCGCTACCCGACGAGGTAATCGTTTATCCCGGTCACGGTGCCGGATCGCCCTGCGGGAAAAACCTGAGCAAAGAAACCTGGTCGACTATTGGCGACCAAAAAGCCATGAACTATGCGCTAAAAATGGACAAGGCATCTTTTATTGCTGCCGTTACCACCAATCAACCTGCGGCTCCGGCCTATTTCTTTAAAGACGCGGTCATTAACAAAACCGACCATGAAAGTTTGGAAGAAGTATTGAAACGCGGCTTAAAACCATTGTCGCCACAAGAATTTAACCACCGCAAGGAAGTAGGAGCCTTGGTACTCGACACCCGTGCTGGTGAAGATTTTCAACAGGGATTTATAAATGGAGCCATAAACGTAGGTTTAGAAGGGCAATATGCCATTTGGGTAGGCACACTGGTCGATTTCAACCACCCTTTATTACTGGTCACCAATCCCGGACTGGAAAAAGAATCGATAACCCGACTGGCTCGAATTGGTTACGACAATATTGTGGGCTACCTCAACAACGGCATGCCTGCCTGGGTTGACGACCATCGCCCAACCGAAACCATTCAAAGCATTTCCATCAGTCAATTGTTGTCGCACGAAATGCCACCCTATACTTTACTGGACGTAAGGACGGCAGCTGAGGTTCAAAAAGAGCGAATTCCGGGAGCCGTAAATATTCCGCTTCAGGCACTGAACCAACGATTGGGCGAATTGCCCAAAACATTAAACTATGCCATTTACTGTGCCGGAGGATACCGGTCTATGGTCGCTGCATCCATTTTAAAACGCAAGGGATTTAACCACATTTTAAACCTGGACGGCGGAATAACTAAAATTAAAACCACCTCTCCGCAGCTGGTATCATCGTTATAACACTCAACTAACCAATGATTATTTTACTCTTTTTTGCCGCACACTGGTACTTGTCCCTTTTTGCACAAACCTTCTTTTTACACCGTTATGCGGCTCATCAAATGTTTACCATGAACCGCTTTTGGGAAAAAGCATTTTATGTGCTAACGGCTGTTTTCCAAGGTTCGTCATTCTTAAGTCCAAAGGCCTACGGAATTATGCACCGGCTGCACCACGCTTATGCTGATACCGAAAACGACCCGCATTCGCCCAGTTATTCTAAAAACCTGTTTCACATGATGTGGAAAACCAAGGTAATTTATTCCGACATCCTGGCCAATAAAGCCGGTGTAGAAGACAAGTTCAAAAAGAATGTGCCCAACTGGGTTTTCATCGAAAAACTGGCCGACAGCTGGTGGATGCGGCTAGCGTGGGGCACCTTGTATGTATTGTTCTACCTAAAGTTTGCCACGGCCTGGTGGATGTTTTTACTGCTGCCCGTTCACTTTTTAATGGGACCTATTCACGGAGCCATTATAAACTGGTACGCCCACAAATTTGGGTACACCAATTTCGCCGTGGGCGACACGGCCAAAAACCTGCTACCGGTAGACTTAATAATGATGGGCGAAGGTTACCACAACAACCACCACAAGTTTGGCGGCCGGGCCAATTTTGGTATAAAATGGCACGAGCTAGACCCTACCTATCCGGTTATCTTGTTGCTAAATACGGTTGGGATAATAAAACTTAAAAAGAACAACGATTTAAATTACATGTAGTTGGGTCATGAATATTGTAAGAATTACCAAGGAGTTTAAGTTTGAAATGGCGCATGCCCTGTTCGGTCACGATGGGCCGTGCAAAAACATTCACGGGCACTCCTATCAATTTTCAGTAACGCTAAAAGGAGCACCAATTGCCGAGGCCAGAAACCCAAAGGCAGGCATGGTTATCGATTTTTCTGATTTGAAAAAGTTAGTCAGCACCGAAATCATTAAACCCTTCGACCATGCGTTGGTGTTGGCCAAAGACACCAATCCGGTCATTTTAGCATCGCTGCATGACCAAAAACTCATCATTACCGATTTTCAACCTACCTGCGAAAACCTGGTTGTTCATTTTGCCAAAAAATTAATGAACCTGCTTCCGCCGGGCATTTTGCTACACCACCTGCTGTTGCGCGAAACAGCAAGCTCGTTTGCCGAATGGTATGCTGCCGACAATGAATAAACCGCTTTTATGAGCCAGCTAATTGAAAAATATAACGTTGCCGCACCGCGGTATACCAGCTACCCTACGGTTCCGTATTGGGACAACATTGCTCCCGGGCAAACCGAATGGAAATCGCTGGTTAAGAACAGTTTTGCTTTAACTAATTACAACGAGGGCATTAGTCTATACATTCACCTGCCATTTTGCGAAAGCCTATGCACCTATTGTGGTTGCAATACCCGCATTACCGTAAATCATGGAGTGGAAATGCCGTATATAAACGCCTTGTTGCAAGAGTGGAATATGTATTTACAGGTTTTTGGCACCAAACCCAGCATCCGGGAAATTCACCTGGGAGGAGGCACACCAACCTTTTTCACACCGCAGCATTTGGCCTTTTTGTTAAACAGTATTTTTGCTACCGCAACTTTATGTCCCGATGCCGAGCTAAGTTTTGAAGCACACCCGGCCAACACCACCAACGAACACTTACAAACCCTTTATAACTTGGGCTTTAAACGACTTAGCTTGGGCATTCAAGATTTTGACCCGACAGTACAAAACATTATCAACCGAAAACAAACTTTGGAATCGATTCAATTGGTTACCGAAACCGCCCGAAAAATGGGCTATAGCTCTATAAACTATGACTTAATTTATGGTTTACCCCTGCAAACGCAAGAGTCGATGACACGAACCATCGAACAGGTTATTCAATTGCGTCCCGACCGTATTGCGTTTTACAGCTATGCCCATGTTCCTTGGTTAAAACCGGGGCAGCGAAAATTTACCGAAGCCGATTTACCCAGCGGAGCCGAAAAAAGGCAACTCTACGAAGATGGCCGAAAAGCCTTTGAAACAGCCGGTTATGTAGAAATTGGGATGGATCATTTTGCCCTACCCAACGACCCGCTGCATATAGCCGAGCAACAAGGTTACCTCAATCGCAATTTTATGGGATACACCACCCAACACACCAAGCTGCTTGTAGGCTTGGGCACATCGGCCATAAGTGATGCCTGGAACGGTTTTGCCCAAAACGAAAAAAAGGTGGAAGACTATTACCAGCGATTGAATCAGGGCTTGCTCCCCATTTTTAAGGGGCATGTTTTAAATCAAGAGGACCTCATCATTCGTCAGCATATTCTGAACATCATGTGCCTATTGGAAACCAGCTGGGAAAACGAAAACCAGCGGTGCGAGGCCTTATTTCCAGTTATTGAACGCCTCCACGAATTTGAAACCGACGGCTTGATTAAACTTGCTGAACACAGCCTTTCCGTCACCCCACTTGGAAAAGCTTTTCTGCGAAACATTTGCATGGCCTTTGATGCGCGGCTTTGGAGTATGCAGCCCGAAACACAAGTTTTCAGCAAAACGGTCTGACGGTAAGCTATTACCAATTTATGTTTTCAATTTCACGAAGAATATTATTTCTTCAGGCAAAAAAAGTTGGTTAGCCTTGCGCCCAATTTTAACCCAAAATCATATAAAATGAAGAAACAATTTTTAGCCCTTGTATTTGGTGCATTTGCCATGACCGCCTTTTCGCAAACCACAGTTACTACCAACGGTGGCGTTTCAACAGGAAAAGGAACCTATTTAGGAATTAGCACCGGAATAAACAGTCCTAGCGGAGCAATTGGCCTGAGATTAGACAGTAAATTAAGTGATAAAGTAATGTTGGGTGTTGGTGCCGGACTAGGTAGCTGGGGCTACAAAATTTCGTTCACCGGTTATTACCAAACCCCATCTAACTGGTGCCCGATGTTTGGCATTGGTCGTGCTAGTGGAGCACCGGAAGTTCCTATAACCATTCAGGAATCTGGAAAATTAGACCGAACCATCAACATCAATCTTGATCCGGTAACTTACGCCAACCTTGGCGTTCAAAAACAATGGTTTACCAACAAAGGAAATCGACTATTTATTGAGTTGGGCTATTGCTTTGCATTCAATAATAATGCGTTTAAACCGGTTAATCCTGCTGAAAAATTAAGCGTAGAAACCAGACAGGTGATAAACTTCATCAGTCCAGGTGGCTTAATTGCCGCTTTTGGTTTTGCATTAAAACTGTAGAAAAACTCATATAAATCAATTTAAAAGCGACTTTATGGTCGCTTTTTTTATTGAAAAAAATCATTTTATTACATAAAAAGCACCTATTAATTATATAATAAATTAATAACCAACACTATAACATATTTTTACATTCAACATTTTGTTGAATACATTTTGCCTAATACAAAATGTTGAATACACCGCCAGTCTTCTCTCCTTAATGCATATTATACCATGGTCATTAACAACCGTCTATTTGCCATCGGTTCAAAAAAAACACCAACCACCAATAAAACAAAAGCCCCGAATTTCGGGGCTTTTTAAGTTATACCAATTCGCCTATTCGGCCAAGTGCTGCGGAAATACCCTGAGGCTCTTTTCCTCCGGCAGTAGCATAAAACGGTTGTCCGCCTCCGCCTCCTTTTATGTCTTTGGCCAATTCTTTTATTAAGCTCGTTGCACTAAATTTTCCGGCCTTTACCAAATCATCCGTAACCATTACCGAAAGCAAGGCTTTGCCTTCGGTTTCTGCACCTAGCACCACTACCAGATTGGTGTGTTCGCCTTTTAAAGCAAACGAAATGTCTTTTATGCTTTCCGCCGGTAAATCAACCTGCTCGGCAATTACATTAATACCATTTACCAAACGGATGGTCTTAAGCAAACCGTCTTTCATGCCCATGGCTTTTTCGCGCTGCAATTTCTCCAGCTCCTTCAGCAGTTTGTTGTTGTTTTCTTGCAAGGTTTTAACCGCGCCAGCCAAATCTTTTGGTGCTTTAAGCAGTTCTTTCAACTCCTGCAACAGGTTCGATTGCTCGGCAAAATAAGTCTCGGCACCAACGCCGGTTAATGCCTCAATACGGCGAATGCCAGCCGCAACAGCACCTTCCGAGGTTATTTTTACCAAACCAATGCTTCCGGTAGAAAGCACGTGCGTTCCACCACAAAGCTCAATCGATTCGCCAAACTGAATAACCCGTACATACTCGCCATATTTCTCACCAAACAGCGCCATCGCTCCTTTTTCGCGGGCTTCGTTTATTGGCATCTGGCGGAATTCTTTCAGCGAAGTATTTCTACGCACCAATTCGTTGGTACGTTGTTCAATAGCTGCCAATTGCTCATCAGTAACTTTTTCGAAATGCGAAAAGTCGAAACGCAGGTATTCGGCATTTACCAACGAACCTTTTTGCTCAACGTGAGTGCCTAATTTTTCGCGCAGCGCATAGTGCAACAAGTGCGTAGCCGAGTGATTGGCCGCTGTGCTGGCCCGCAAATCGGCATTTACCACTGCGGTAAATTCCAACGCAACATCTTTCGGTAATTCATTCACCAAGTGAATAATCAGGTTGTTTTCCTTCTTCGTATCCACTATTTGCAGACGCGTTCCGTTATTTTCTAAATAACCTTTGTCGCCGACTTGACCACCACTTTCGGCATAAAATGGTGTTTTGTTCAACACCAGTTGGAAATAAGACTTGGTTTTTTCCTTTACTTGGCGGTAACGCAGAATTTTAACTTGGGTAAACAGCAAATCGTAACCCACAAACTCGGTGCTTTCGCCTTCGCTTACAATTACCCAATCATCGGTGGTTAGCTCGGTAGCATTGCGCGAGCGGGTTTTCTGCTCTTGCAATGCCGCGTTAAAACCAACCATATCAACCGACAGATCTTTTTCGCGCGCCATCAAATCGGTAAGGTCGATGGGGAAACCGTAGGTATCGTAAAGTAAAAAGGCAAATTTACCGTCAATCACTTTATTTGTAAGACTTTCAGCATGCTGTTCGAAGCGTTTTATTCCGCTTTCCAAGGTGCGTAAAAAGCCCTCTTCTTCTTCTTTAATAACCTTCTCGACAAAATTTTGCTGTGCCTTTATTTCTGGGAATTGTGTTCCCATTTGATTGGCCAATACCTCAACCAGTTTGTAAATAAAAGGTTCGGTAGTATCTAGAAAGCTGTAGCCGTAACGCACCGCTCTTCTTAAAATTCGGCGGATGACGTAACCTGCACCGTTGTTGCTTGGCAACTGTCCATCGGCAATGGCAAAAGATACGGCACGAATGTGGTCGGAAATTACGCGGAAGGCAATGTCTTTTTTCTCTTGCGTGTAGCCGTATTTCTTACCGGTCAATTTTTCGATGTGGCCAATGGTATTGGTAAACACATCGGTATCGTAGTTGCTTTGCTTAGCTTGCAACACCATGCAAAGGCGCTCAAAACCCATTCCGGTGTCAACATGCTTGGCGGGCAGCTCTTTTAGTTCACCACTGGCCATGCGGTTAAACTGCATAAACACGTTGTTCCAAATTTCGATAACCAGCGGATGATCGTTGTTTACCAAAGTTTTCCCGTCCACTTTTGCACGTTCCTCGTTGCTGCGTATGTCAACGTGAATTTCGGTACAAGGACCACATGGGCCGGTATCGCCCATTTCCCAAAAGTTGTCTTTTTTAGAACCGTCCAGAATTCTGTCTTCCGAAACGTAGCGTTTCCAAATTGCTCTGGCTTCTTCATCCGAATCCAGGCCTTCGCTTTTATCGCCACCAAAAACAGAAACATACAGCCGGTCTTTGTCAATTTTATAAACCTCGGTAAGCAATTCCCACGCCCAGCTAATGGCTTCTTCTTTAAAGTAATCGCCAAAACTCCAGTTGCCCAACATTTCGAACATGGTGTGGTGATAGGTATCAACCCCAACTTCTTCCAAGTCGTTGTGTTTACCACTTACCCGCAGGCATTTCTGACTATTTGCAACACGCTGATATTTAGGCACTTCGTTTCCCAAAAACCAATCTTTAAACTGGTTCATACCCGCATTGGTAAACATCAGCGTAGGGTCATTTTTAACCACAATGGGTGCCGACGGAACAATATGATGACCGCGTTGAGCGAAAAAATCGAGGAAGGTTTGGCGAATTTGGTTGCCGTTCATGTACGTATAATCAGTTAAATTCCTTGTAAAATCGGCCTTATGAAAAGGATTGCAAATGTAGATTATTTTGATAATTTTGGCCAACGGCATGGAAAAGAACACAAAACGACATAAGTATAGGTACAACCCCATAACCCTTAATTATGAGCGTATTAATCTATCTTTTCGCGACTACCTGAGGCGTGGTGTCACCTATCTTTTGGTAAGTATTTTTTTCGCCGGGGTTACGATGACCATTGCTTACAACTTTTTCGACAGCCCTAAAGAAGTGGCGCTGAAGCGAGAAATTAAGCAACTTACCGTTCAATACGACCTCTTAAATCAGGAATTGGCGCAGGTGGAAGAAGTGCTGGCCGATGTTAGACACCGTGATGACAATGTATATCGTGTTATTTTTGAAGCCGACCCTATTTCCGACAACGTGCGCAAAGCCGGTATTGGCGGGGTAAACCGCTATAAAAAATTAGACGGTTTTCAGTTTACAGAATTAATTAAATCTACCAGAATTCGCCTGGACAACATTGCCAAGCAGCTGGTGGTGCAAAGCAAATCGTTTGACGAAGTCGTGAAACTGGCCAAGAGCAAAGAAAAGCTATTGATGTCTATTCCGGCCATTCAACCCATTGCCAACAAAGACTTAAAAACCATGACCTCTGGGTTTGGTTACCGCATACACCCCATTTACAAAACATCGAAAATGCACCAAGGAATGGACTTTGCTGCGCCCACCGGTGCACCAGTATATGCTACTGGCGAAGGCGTTGTGAAGGTGGTGGAAGTAAGCCACCGCGGTTATGGCAACAACATTATTGTTGACCACGGCTTTGGTTACGCCACGCTTTATGCACACTTAAGTCGCTTCTCGGCTCGACCGGGACAAGCGGTGAAACGTGGTGATATTATAGGTTATGTAGGTTCTACTGGTCAGTCAACCGCTCCGCACTTGCATTACGAGGTGCACAAAGACGGTAAGCAAATAGACCCCATCAACTTCTTCTTCAACGACCTAAGTCCGTTGGAGTACCAGAAGATGATAGAAATGTCGGCTAACGCCAACCAGTCGTTCGACTAAGGCTGGAATCACAGTATACTTGAGTTAAGAAGCTAGTAATTCGGGCAATTGGCTTAAAAAACCACTTGTACGAATGTAATATAAGGGTTAAATTTATGTTCTCAGCCTAAAATTGACACCACAGGTTGAATTCATTTTTATTACTTTGCCGTCCCAATTTTTACAATGCCTTACAAGGAAAGAGAAATAGAGAAACTGTACTACACCATAAGCGAAGTGGCCTCCATGTTTGACGTGAATGCCTCGTTGATTCGTTTTTGGGAGAAAGAGTTCGATATTCTAAAACCGAAGAAGAACAAAAAAGGCAACCGGCTTTTTACCAAAGAGGACATCGAGAACCTGAAGCTTATTTACAACCTGGTAAAAGAAAAAGGGTATACCCTGCACGGTGCCAAAGACAAGCTGAAAGGCAAAAAAGAAGCCACGCAAGCCAATGTTGAAGTGCTTAGCAAACTTAGAGAAATAAAGGGCTACCTCATGGAGTTAAAAGAACTCATGGAAAAACCTGCGACTGCACCTGCCCTGCAAAAAAGGAATGACATTATTTCGGTTCCTGTAAAAAAAGAAGAATCCGTCGTAAACGACATTTCTCCCAACCAAATTTCGCTGTTTTAAATACCGACAAACAGCCTCTCCCCTAGCCCCTCTCCGTAGAGAGGGGAACAGGTTTAAAGGTTCAATTGGCTTCCTGCTATCTTTTGTCCTAATGACGTAGGCAGGTCTTTTTTCTTAACCACATAGGCACATAGCAGTCGAGCTATGTACAAGTTTCACTTGCTATGCTGCCCTATATTTTCCTTAAAGCCTATATAACAAGAAGTACCGCTCCTTTTCTATGTGCCTATGTGGTTGAAAAAATGCGTTAAAATTATCCCTCCGCGATGCCCCCAAAAGGATATTATTTTACCTTACATCCTTGTAATTTTTAAACACCCCTTGCCTTCCTCGGTATGATAGATAGAAACTCTCACCCCAGTGCGCTTTGCCTTTTTCTTGCTGGGATTTTGCCTAAGCTCCCTATTTCTGCTGTTTATTGTAGTGGGGAATAGAAGGGTAAAGTATCACATATACACTTAGTTGGCGTTTATTGAAAAAAAAGAAACAATAAATTTAATAGGCGAAACCCGAAAAGCCTTTATCAGAGTAAGGACAAATAAAAAATAGGTACATATGACAAAAAACAATTCAAAACCCTTAGCATTGCTTGCAGCAGGAATGTTATGGGGGGGCTTGGCACAAGCTCAGGAATCTGCAAACTCCTCTGGTGGAGACGCCACAGGAAGTGGTGGCACAGTAACTTATAGTGTTGGCCAAGTGGTTTACACAATCAATAACGGAAGTAGTGGAAGTGTAGCTCACGGAGTTCAACATCCCTACGAGATTTTCAAAGTTGGCATTAATGAATTAACACTTGACATTTCAATTGCCGTTTTTCCTAACCCAACAGCAAACAACCTCACGTTGCACATAAACGATTACAACAACAAAAAGTTATCGTATCAGCTTTACGATATACAGGGAAAACGGATAAGTAATGAACAAATATTAGCACAGCAAACGCAAATTGATATGAACAGTTTGTCACCAGCTACTTATTTTGTGAATGTTGTAAACCAAGAAAACAAAAAAGTACGGTCATTTAAAATCATAAAAAACTAAAAACCCCATGAAAAAAATATTTACAATTTTCGCAGCAATCTTAATAACTGCAAATGTGTTCGCTCAATCACCTGAAAAAATTAGCTATCAAGCCATTGTCCGTAACGGAAATAATAATTTGATCGTATCTACTGCGGTAGGCATGAAAATAAGCATTTTACAAGGCTCAGCAACTGGAACAGCAGAGTATATTGAAACCCAAACACCTACAACCAACGTTAATGGACTAGCAAGTCTTGAAATTGGCAACGGAACAGTTGTAAGTGGAAATTTTTCCACCATTGATTGGGCCAGTGGATCTTATTTCATTAAAACAGAAACCGACCCTACTGGAGGTACAAATTATACCATTACCGGTACAAGCCAATTATTGAGTGTTCCTTATGCGTTGCATGCTAAAACAGCGGAAACCGTTTCAGGAACAATAACCGAAACCGACCCTGTGTTTGGTTTATCAGTAGCCAGTGGAATTACCGGAACTGACACTACAAACTGGAACAATAAACAAGACCAATTAATAGCAGGTACTAACATTAGCATCGTAGGTAATAGTATAAGTGCAATAGGTGGTGGCACATCTAATGATTTTTATCTGGGGCAAGACACCTTAGGTGGCATTGTATTTTATATTTACATTGGCAGTGATGGTGAGCAACATGGGTTAATTGTAAACCCAGGAGAAAGTACTACGAAATGGCAAAGTACTGGCACAACAACTAATGCAACCCGAAGCTGGGATGGGGTATATAACATGGGACAAATGAGCGACAGCCCTGCAAAAACTTATTGCCTAGGGCTCTCAACAGGTGGTTTTACTGACTGGTACTTACCTTCAATTGATGAATTAGCGATATTAAGCAACAACCGTTTTCATGCAAATAATGCTCTGAATAGCGGTTCACACACATTGTTATCATATTATACGGACTATTGGAGTAGTACTGACTTCAGTGCTACGAATGCGTTCATTTTCAACTTTGTTGGCGGATACATAAATACCTCAGCTAAGACGAATACTAAAAATGTGCGGGCAGTGCGGGCTTTTTAACTATTTATCATGTTCCAGCTAAATTTCCATCAACTTTAAACTAAAAAAAACCTTCAGAAGGGCTTTTTATATCGAGCAACCCCTTGGGAAGGTTGGTCAACTTAAACCAAAAAAAGGTCGCTAAAACGGGGCGACCTTTTTACGCCGAATTGCCTTGGGGGGGCTTAATTTATGGTTACTATAAACGGCATGCGCATTTGTATGCCTTTTCTTCAAAGTCCTTGTACTGTTGGTACAACTGGTAGTTTCGCCTAGTTCTTCTTTTACAAAACGGGTTTATAATTCTTCACCGGTAAGTTTGGCTAGTAACTCCATAAACGGATCTTTAAGCTCCGGAAGTTTCGTAATGCGATAAGTTTTTAGCTTGCCCATTTTAGCGGCCCCGTTGACGGTAGCGTCTCGCTACGGTCGGTTTAACTTGGCCTCCGGCCATAAAAACAACTATATTTCCATTCAAAAGCAACTGGCTTGGTTTCGGCCGGAGGCCGGTTTTTGCTAACGTAGCGAAACGTTGCCGCCAAAGCCAAACCCCAAACAACCAATAGATTAAAAAAACAGCTGAAATCAATTATAATGACATCAAACCCCGTATTGCTTTTTTGCGCTTTAGCAGTATTCACTTCTTGCAGCGGGCAAGTGAACACCAACTTACCAAAAGACATTACAACCCCGTCCAAACCAAGCCCGGTAGTAATAAGAACGCCAAAACCGCCGGGGTTTCGTTTTCCCGGAACGCAAGACACGGATGACACTACCTTAGTAAGCCAATACATTAGAAGTATTTACCAGGATTCAAAAGGAAACTTCTGGTTTGGAACGGTATTCGAAGGAGTGTGCCGATACCATAAAGATACTTTAAGCTATTATACTGAACTCGATGTTTTCAATGGCAGTAGTGTGCATTCCATTGCTGAAGATAAGCATGGAAATATTTGGTTTGCAACTAATAAAAGTGTGGTTAAATATGATGATGGAAAATTCATCAATTATGGCGAGCAGGAAGGGTTTCGCGATATACCTTTGAATAATAAGGGCTGTATTACTAATCATGTTTTTGTAGACAAATCAGACAACTTATGGGTTAGTACGCCTGGTGGCATTTATAGCTATAACGGAAAGGGCTTTGTTCTTTCCTCATTACTTCCCGCTATTTCAATTGGCTGCATGCTACAAGACAATGCCGGAAGTATTTGGTTTGCTTCAACCGACAATGGTGTATATCGGTTTGATGGAAATTCAATTAAGCACATTACCGAGCAAGATGGCCTAATCAGTAACCATGTAAGTGGTATGCTGCAAGATAAAAATGGAATTTTTTGGTTCGCCACAAATAAAGGCATTAGCCGATATGATGGCAAAATATTTACACAGCTAACCACCAATGAAGGAATTCCAAACAATGAAATTTGGGGCATTTACGAAGAAAAATCGGGTATAGTTTGGATAACCGCCAGGGGAAGCACGACCCGCTATAACCCAGATGCCGCCAAGAATGAGGAAAACCCTTTTACCATATTTACGCCAGCAGATGGACTTAACTGTTGTGTACAAAGTATGTATCAAGACCGGGCAGGAAATATGTGGTGGGGTTCCGGAAGTGGACTTTTTCGATTTGATGGCCGTGGCTTTTACCAAGTTAAACAAAAAGGGCCTTGGCAGTAAGTCATCATGTGAAACGACGATATGGCAAACATTGAACCAGCAATAGCCGAAAATAGACCATGAAATCATACACCTTGCTCCTTATAAGCTGCTTAACGGCATTTAGTTCTTGCAGTGGTCAAAACAATAATCCCCAAACTACCGAAAAGCAGGCCGTTTTGACCCTTGGCGACACCGTAAAAGAACTTGGCAATAACATAATGAGTGTTTACCAAGACAAGAAGAACATTTATTGGTTTGGCAGCTGGGAAACAGGTGTGTACCGGTACGACCCTTCGGCTGCACTCAGCACAGGTTCCAAAACAATCGTTCATTATACAACCAAAGACGGTTTATCACACAATAGAATTGATGAAATTCAAGAAGATAAATTGGGTAATATTTACTTCAGAACCAGTGAAGGAATAGACAAATTCGATGGACAAAATTTCACAAAATTGAGCATTTCAACTAATTCCAATAATGAATGGAAGTTAACACCTGATGATCTTTGGTTCAAGACTGTTCAAAATTCGGGCGACTTGTTAAGGTATGACGGTGCAGTGTTACATCGTTTAACCTTCCCAAACACCCCTTATACCAAGCAAACATTTTCGTTTAAGCCTTATGATGTTTTTTCTATTTACAAAGACTCCAAAGGAAATATATGGTTTGGTACTGTTGTTTTGGGTGTATGTCGGTACAATGGTAAAACGGTTGACTGGATTTGTGAAGATGATGTAACCGAACTTCATAATGGCCCTGTTAATGGCGTTCGTTCAATTATTGAAGACAAGGATGGATATTTTTGGTTCAATTCAATGTATCGATACAAGGTTTACGGGAACGATAGTCTTTTAAAAAGCAACCCGCAAAAACAAAAATTTTATAGCCGGGAAAAAGGAATAGGTAGTCTGGATGGCAAAAAGGACAGTGATTTGTGGGAGTATTTGTCTATTGCAAAAGATAATAATAATGAGTTATGGATGGCAACTTATAGAGACGGTGTTTGGCATTATGACGGAAAAAAAGTAACACACTATGCCGTAAAAGAAGGTACCAAAGACATTACCCTGTTTTCTATTTACAAAGACAACAATGGCACATTATGGCTTGGCACACACGAAAACGGAGCGTATAAATTTAATGGTACCACATTTGAAAAATTTAAGCCCTGACCAAGGACAAGAAAAGCATTTACCGACAAAGCAAGCTATCGTTTTTACATGAGCGTAGAAAAACAAATAGAAACCTATATTGCCAGCCAGGCTGAACCAAAACGCAGCGACATGCGAGCGTTGCACAGCCTTATCTTGGCAGCAATGCCGGCATGCCAATTGTGGTTTTTGGATGGCAAAAACAATTCCGGTAAAACGGTGGCTAACCCCAATATTGGCTACGGATTACGCACCATACAATATGCCGATGGAAAAACCAAGGAATTTTACCAAGTGGGCATTAGTGCCAATACAAGCGGAATCTCGGTGTATATACTTGGCATTGCCGATAAGAAATTTTTGGCCGAAACCTTTGATAAAAAACTTGGCAAGGCCAAAGTGACTGGCTATTGCATTAAGTTTAAAACGCTGAAAGACATAAATGTAGCCACACTTGTGGAGGCAATACGGTATGGGGTTGAGGCTACAAGCAGTGATCAATAATCGAATAAATCCTTTAGGTTTGGGATAGTGAAAAGTCGGGTAATCGTGAAAAAATGTGATAAGCAACTTTAAAGAATAACAATGACACAAAAGAAAAGTAATAGTAAAGTAACCATTTCCAAGTTGACTTTTCACAAACTTGATTGGCTTGAATGGACTACGATGGGACTTGGTTTATGGTTTCTAATTTATCCCAAACCCTATATATTTCTATTTACTGTACTTCTAATAATCCCAATTATAGGACTTGTTTTGAACGGGTTAACTGGCCGACCAAGTATTTCAAGTTTGGTAGAAATAACCAAAAAGGATGATGGCTCAGATAAATATGATGTTGCTGATTTTATTGACTTTGCCGCACTAATAATATTCCTACGAGTTTTAATTGATTATGAATTTGAGAGCTTATATAGTTTAATCATTCCTGGAACAATTGCTTTTAGTCTAATGATAGTACTGCTCTTTGTGACCCATAAACGCATTACCGAAACACCAAAAAGTAAAACTTGGATTTACACTTCCCTGGTGTTCAATATTTTTTTATACAGTTATTCTGCAACATACGGCATGAACTGTGTTTACGACAATTCAGAGCCCATTGTTTATAATGCCGAAGTGCTTGATAAAACCATTTCCAAAGGAAGAAGACATACCACCTACTATATAAAAGTAACACCTTGGGGTCATCATTACGACCCAGAAAAAATCTCAGTCCCGAGCAGTCAGTATTACAAAATTCAAGTTGGACAAACTGTAAAAATAGACCTGAAAAAAGGGCTTTTTAATATTTCGTGGTATTATATAGAATAAGAAAAGAGATTTCTAACACAAGTTGTTCGTCGGGGGAACTAGACCAGAAAACTTGAAGCTCCGAAATCCACCATTTCGCCAAACACAAAAAAATTAACATCGCTAACACAAAAACAAACTTAAATCATGACACAACAGCAATCAACATTACCAAAATGGATTCTAATTGTATCGGGCATTTTTGCAGCACTCGAAATTATGGTAAGCGCATCGTTATGCTTCGACCCGCAGTCGGTGGTAGAAACAGTAGACCTTACTGCCAAAGGCGTTGATTACCTTATTTACATGTGGGCTGCACGGCAATTTGCCCTTGGTTTTATCTTTGCTTTTGCCACTTTCAAAAAATCAATTCCCATGTTAAGCATTGCCTATATTTTCTTTTTGGTAATGATGCTCGGCGACTTGATTATTGGCATTCAACAAAAAGAAACGGCCATGATGGTGGCGGCCGTGGTAATGATGGTTATTTGCTCGGCAATGTTATTTGCCATTAATAAACGTAAATAATAGTTGACCATGAACGCTGCAATTAAAACCTACAACGTTAAGCAAACAGGCGATGACCTGGCAATCTGCGATCTGCTGGCCACTATTATTGACAACGAACTAAGCGAAGCCGAAAGCAAGGTTTGGCATGCTCACCCGGTTTGGTTTTTGGACGGCAACCCCATTGTGGGTTACAGCAAGCAAAAACCCGGCATACGCCTTATGTTTTGGAGCGGTGCCGATTTTGACGAGGAGGCATTAAACATCAGGGGCGAAAAATTCAAAGACGCTTCGGTATTTTACAACGGTGTTGCTGAAATTGATGCCGATGCGATAAAACGTTGGCTGCAAAAAGCGAGATTAATACAATGGGATTATAAAAACCTGGTGAAACGAAAAGGCGTTTTGGAACGACTGAAATAACTTTGCAAAAATGACAGAGACCATAATAGCCGAAGGCATTTTGCACGAGGTGCCCGACGATATGAAAAGGGCATTAACAACCGATGCCGATTTGCTAAAGCGTTGGAATAAGCTTACGCCCATTCAGCGCAACGAATGGATTTGTTGGGTAACCATTGTCAAAAAAATGGAAACACGAGCAGAACACATTGAGCGGATGACAGAAGAATTAGTTGAAGGAAAACGTCAACCCTGCTGCTGGCCTGGCTGTCCGCACCGTAGACCTGCTGCCAAAAAATGGTTTAAAAACCTTGACCAATGAAAACAACACCCGAACACGATGAGCGTGTAGCAAAAATGACATTTGCCACGGTATACCCCCATTATGTGACAAAAGTGGAGAAAAAAGGCAGAACCAAGGCTGAATTGCACCAAGTAATTGAGTGGTTAACCGGTTACAACGAGCAAAAGCTGCAAGCACTAATTACTGAGAAAGTAACTTTCGAAAAATTCTTTCAGCAGGCTACCTTACATCCCAATGCACACCTCATTACCGGCCTTATCTGCGGCTATCGGATAGAAGAAATTGAAAACCCGCTAACCCAACAGGTCAGGTACCTGGACAAATTGGTAGACGAATTGGCCAAAGGCCGCAAAATGGAAAAGGTGTTGAGGGGTGTTTAAAACAGTTGGGATAATTTTCTGAGAAATAGCATATCCATGCCCTTAACCAACAATAACTTTAAACAATGAAAAAAATTCTAATTTTTTGCGTTACCCTCCTTTCCATGAATTTATTCGGGCAGAATTATAGTGATGTAATAGCTGAAAAAATGACTCTCGAGAAATGGAACGAAGAGGCTAAATCAAATATCCGCCTTTGGCCAAAATATCGATATGCCGTTAAAACCGAAGATCAAAAAAAAGCTGACCAAGAATTTATAGCAAACGCTCTCGCACAAGATTCAAGCAACCGAATTGCTTCCGACCATATGATTGACCTTGGATTTAGTTATTTATATCGTGACATAAAAACGGCCATGTATCGCTTTAACCAAGCTTATTTATTAGACTCGACAAATACTGATATTTATTGGGGTTTCGGTGGCGTTTACCTGACCTTGGGTGATTATGAAAAAGCTGAAAAACAATATTTGGAAGGACTTGCAATTAATCCGAACAACACCCACCTTCTGACCGATTACGGAACCTATTTTATGATTCAATATTATTCCCTACAACCGGTTGATGAAAAAGAAGCATTAACTGCTTTGGAATCTGCGATAAGCTATATGCTGAAGTCATTTCAGCTTGATCCAAGCGATCAGAACACCACATTTAAACTTTCAGTTGGTTATTTTAACCAAGGCAATTGCGAAAACGCCTGGAAGTATTATAACATTTGTCAGTCATTAGGTGGTAAGCCAATTACCAAGGAATATTCTGCTGCTTTAAAAGGAAAATGTAAACAAGAGAGGTAAGCACAGTTTTCTCGCGTACAGGTCAACTAAAAAAACCTTCGGAAGGCTTTTGTTACCGATAAACAACCTTCCGAAGGTGCGAGGCAACTTTAAACTTTATACTTTCCAACTTTAAACTAAAAAGCAACTTTAAACCCAATGAACCTATCCAAACAAAAGGCCTTACAGCTATCGCTTTTAGTAATTGTATTTTACTGGGTGTATCAATTAATTCTGGCTCCTACTCATCACATTGAGAACACCAGTTTTACCGATTTTGCGAGTCGAATAGCCGTTATCAAGTGTATTCATTTGCTTACCATTATCGTGCTCCTTAAGCTGGAACAGGAAAGCTGGAAGAACTTGGGCTTCACCTTCAAAAACTGGAAAAAGCAATTGCTGTTTGGTGTTTTGGGTGCGGTGGTTATGTTTTTACTTATTAGTGTTGGGCTGAACAGTGTTTTGGGTAGCCTGTTTCCAAAACCCAGCGGGTCAGGAAACCTACTTGATTATTTCACCGAACCGCAGAACCTGTACATCTGGTTAGCATTGGGTATTGCGGGTGGTGGTTTTGTGGAAGAACTGGTGCGCATTTTCATTTTGACCCGATTCCAGAAAAAGTTTCACCAATGCGGATTGTATTTTGCTTTAATCTGCAGCTCGGTTGTTTTCGGCGTTGGACATCTTTACCAAGGAACCGGCTCGGCCATTTCCACCGGCATATCAGGCTTAATACTTGGTATAGTTTACATAAAACGTAGGTCGGCACTGGAAGTAATTACCCTACATGCGTTTACCGATGTATTTGGCATTCTGGCAGCTTATCAATTGAATGGGCAGCAATAAATTTTAAGCGGATTAACGACCTACGACTCAAAGTATTATTTTAACAATCACCCAATAAACAAACAGTCATTGACCCAAAAAACATGATAGGTAGGTTTATTTACCCTATTGGCTATTGGCGTTGCGGGACTTATACGAAGCCCCGTCCTCGGTGCGCCAAAGTGAAGAACTCACCGCATAAGCTAATGGTTAGGTAATAGCGGCCTTTAAATTTTTGCTTGGAAGTAAATGCACCATTAGATTCCTTACCAAGTGGCAAAAATTTGCAGCCGCCCATAGGTTCTTCACGGTATACGCAGGACAATGCTTATTAAATTCCTTGCGCTTACCGAGGACAAATTTTTACTCCACTTTTTTCAAAAAAGTGGAAACAAAAAAGATGTTTTCTCAAAATTTTTTGTCGCCTTACTTTTTGTCTTACCACAAAAATTAACAAAAAAGTCAAGGCTGCACCCGCTTTGGCTTGTTTTTCAGCAGAGAAAAACAATCGCCAGCCAAGCGATAAAATGATTAATCCACTGATGAACTGAACAGGCGAACTACAAAATTACTTTCAATGATGTTTATGGCGTGGTGCCTGACGAGTTGGTTCCCAAACAATGGAAATTACCGGTTCTTCTCTGGAAAAACTACACCAACCGGCTGAGGCCGTTCTGCTTTACAGGTAATGGCAGCCAATTTTGGTGAAATTGGCTTATCGAGAAGTTAACCGTTAATCCATAATTTTAATAAGCCAAAACCGAGTTTAAAAGTCATTTTTACGGTAAGTTTATCGACATTGCTTAAAAACAACCAGCAGTTGTCAAAAAGCAACCTTAAGTAGCTAATTTACAACTGCAAGTAGTCCATTTTATTTGGGCTATGGCTATGGTGCAAAATAACTTTGTGGCATCACAAAATCTATAAATACGATGCTAAATTCAAAATCACTGGGCAATAAAATTGCCGAAGCAAGAAAGAAAAACAACCTTTCTCAATCAGAACTTGCACAGCAGGTGTCAATTAGTCCGCAAGCAGTGGGCAAATGGGAACGCGGAGAGTCTATGCCCGACATAAGCACCCTAAACCGGCTTGCTGAAATTTTCGGGGTAGACCTCAACTATTTTTCCGATAGCTTTCAGTCGGCCGAAGTTGGTGCAACGGCTTTTGAGAAAGAAGACCGGAAAACAGCGGCAGTTTCAGCACCAAAACCGAGAAAAAAATTTGACTGGAATTGGGACATGTCGAGCGGAAATTGGGTTGACGCCGATTTTTCGGGGTTAAAAAATTTGAAAGAAAAGTTCAGTTCTTCGAACATGAAAAACTGCAAGTTCATGAACGCCGATTTATCAGAACTTGTGTTAGAGAAAAACAACATTGAACTGTGCGATTTTTCATCATCGGATATAAGAAATAGCAAGATTCAATCGTCAAATTTATTGAGCAATCAGTTCACGAATTGCTCATTTATTGATGCCGAGTTTTCGAAAAACAACATTGAAAAATGCGATTTTACTGAGGCGGACTTTTCGGGTACAGAGTTTTCAGGAGTAAATTTCGAAAGTAATATTGTAAAAGACGTGGTATGGAAATTTACCTCATTAAAAAGGACGAACATCAGTAAGGTTGTTTTTGAAGGAACTTTGGAGGACTGCCATTTTGAACATTGTTCGTTTTACGACGTTAAATTTCAAGATGCAACGATTTTAAATACATTCTTTAAGTACAACGACCGATTTAAAAAAGTGCAGTTTATAAACTGTAAAGTAGACAAGATAAGCTACGCATTTTTGAAAAACAACCAGGCAAATTTAACTGGTGTTACGCTATTGGAATAAACCGTAGCACGAGAAGTAACCCTGTTTTAGCGCGGCTGTTTATCCTAAACTAGCGAAGATACCGGTTACATTAAAACCAAACCTACCAATGGAACACAGTAAAGGTGACAACAAGGCTATGCCGAGCCCATTTGCGCAGACATTTTTCCACGGCACCAAGGCCGACCTAAAAATTGGCGACTTTATTGAAACGGGTAGCACCTCGAACTATGGGCAAAGGAACAATGCAAAATACATTTACTTGACAGCCACCTTGGATGCCGCCATTTGGGGCGCTGAGCTGGCTTTAGGTGATGGCCGGGAAAGGATTTATTTGGTAGAACCAACCGGTCCTATTGAGGATGACCCCAATTTAACCGACAAAAAATTTGTCGGCAACCCAACAAAATCTTATCGTTCGAAACATCCGTTTAAAGTGATTGGCGAAATTACTATTTGGCAAGGGCACCCGGCGGAGCAAGTCAAAGCCATGAAAGATGCTTTAACAAAATTGAAAAATCAGGGAATTGAGGCTATTGAGGACTAAATGACGACATCACATTTAACCACTCGAACCCCGAATAAAACCTAAACGCCTTAATGAACGCTGCAATTAAAGCCTACAACTTTGAACAAGCGGGAATTGCAAGTAAAAGTTCTGTTAATGGTTTGTCAATAAAGCCAATTGGTTTTGAAACCAAAATAACTTTAAGCCATGCAATTTTTCGGAAGACTGCAAACTAAGGAAAGGTTTCGACTGACCAAGTAAAGACCTATACTGGATTTGCAAAACACCAATTATTGCCCAATAAAGGAAACAAACCACTGGTTGTGACCACTTCCTACAAGTGACACAGGCCACTAACCCTTAACCAATCATGAATAAATCATCCTTTTTGGCAATCATTGCGCTTTTTGTTTTTAACTGCGCTATTGGCCAAGACCAGGCTAAATACGACTCACTGGTTAACGTTGCCTGGAATTTTTATCAGGCAAAAGACTTTAAATCATCGGCCAATAACTACTCGGCGGCTTTTGTGGCACTTGGTCACAAAGGGCAATCAACCGACCGGTACAATGCCGCTTGCTCGTGGACCTTAATTGGCAATGCCGACAGTGCATTTTTTCAACTAAACAACATTTCAACTAAGCAACATTATAGCAATTTTAAACACATCAGTACCGACACCAACTTAGCGCGCCTGCATAACGATTCCAGATGGGAGCAATTAATGACAGTTGTAAAAAGCAATAAAGAAAAGGAAGAAGCAAATTTTGACAAGCCGCTAGTTGCCTTACTGGATTCCATATATATTGAAGACCAAAAATACCGACTAGAAATTGATGGTATTGTTGCTAAGTATGGACGCCAATCGCCTGAAATGAAAGCGCATTGGAAAATCATTAATGCTATCGATTCTACCAACACCATTGTAATTCGAAAAATACTTGATGAGCGCGGTTGGCTGGGGCCGTCAGTAATTGGGCAACAAGGCAACACCACATTGTTTTTGGTTATACAACATGCCAAGCATGAGGTTCAGGAAAAATATTTACCCATGATGCGCGATGCCGTAAGCAAAGGCAACGCAAAGGCAAGTAGCTTGGCACTGTTGGAAGATAGGGTAGCTGCGGAAAGTGGAAAATCTCAAATTTATGGTAGCCAAATAGGACAGGACAGTGCCGGCAACTACATCGTTAAACCGCTTTTCGACCCGGTTAATGTAAATAAGCGAAGAAAAGAAGTTGGGCTAAGACCACTAGAACAATACATTAAGACATGGAACATGACCTGGGATGTTGAGGCTTATTTAAAAAGCTTACCCTCGTTAAAGGCTCGATTTATGATTAAAGATTAATAATGAAATTCCTTGTTAAATCTGATGGATAGGTTTCTGGTCTAATTTCTATATTTTTACTTGACCGACTTTACTTGGCTGCAATTAATTTTCGCCAGGTTCGTTTCATCTCCTAATATATTCGTTATGAGAAGACTCCATCTACTTACATCAATATTTCTACTTCTTGTCTGTTTTAATGCGCATTCGCAAGACTCGGTAAGGTATGGCAGATTTTTTTTGGGCGCAGATATTTCTCCGCTAAACTATTTGCTTTTCCACCAACAACAGCCGGATTTGATGTTCCAGTTTAAAATGGTAAGCCTTCGGAATCCCTGCATTCGCTACCGTGCAGTCTTTAACCATTTTCAGCGTGAAGGCAAGCACTTACTTTATGTGAAGGAAGGTAAATACGAGGGATATTCCGAGGGATACGCTGCCTCACTACGAAGCAGCGGTTTGTACCGAGTTACCAGCATTGGCGCAGGTGTTGAACAGGTGATTCTGGTCAAAAAGATTAATTTAATCCTAGGCACCGACGTATTTGTGGGCGCCAGATCGGAAGAGGAGTTGGTTCGTTTTGTGGGTTTCGATGGGCCTGACAGCCTGAATGTGGGGTCATATCTATACGGCTCTTATGCCAATACGGTCATTGCAGGGCTAACACCGTTCGCAGGAATTGAGACCGAGATTGGAGAGCGCTTTTCTTTCCAAGCCACCCTTCGCGGTCTCCTTGGATTCAATAGCGTTACCAGTTCCAGTCGCGGGGACTATAGTTACATGAAACCACCAAAAAATAGAGCGGAAGCTTATTTTACCGGCGTAAATCTCCTGTTTTATTATAGGTTCTAGCTTGATTTATGGTTATTGAACCGGACCATTGCCATCAATAGGGCAATCAACTTTCAACTTTCCAACTTTCAACTTTCAACTTTCAACTTTCCAACTTTCCAACTTTCCAACTTTCCAACTTAAGCGAAGCACCCCAAAGTCTGCCCGTCAAAATGCGCAAAAACCATGCTGGGGTGAGAATCTTGATGGAAAATATTTCCGTGATTATCTATACCTATTGCACCTGCAAAACCATCGAAAGGCAATAGTTCGTCAAAGCCTTTATTAAAAGCTTCTTTAATCGGCATACCGTCTTTTACGCGAGCCGCAATGGTCGATGCCAAGGCAGCACTTACAATGTCTTCGCCAACTCCGGTACACGATATGCCGCAATGAGCATTGGCATAATTCCCAGCCGTTGTAGCCGAATCGGAAATGCGGCCGGGGATTTCAAAACCTTTGCCTCCGGTTGATGTAGCTGCGGCTAAATTTCCCTGCGCATCCAATGCTACGCAGCCTACCGTTCCGGTGCCTAGACTTTTTACCTTGGCTTCGTATTCGGCTCGGCGTTGGGGTATTTCGGGGTTGTAGTATTCAAATCCTTGCTTGCGAGCAAAGTTAGTAGCGCCCTCACCGCCCAGCACGCGGTCGTCATAAGGCAGCAGTTTTTCGGCAACCTGAATGGGGTTTTTAACGGCCTCGATATTTATAACACCCGAAAATCGCAAACTTGTGCCATCCATGAGCGATGCACTCATGCGTATTTTGCCATCGCTTTGTATTTGCGAACCCAGCCCGGCATTAAACAAATCGCAATCTTCCAGCAGTGAAACCGCATAAACCACCGTTTCTACCGCCGAATGCGTTTGCAAGTAATGGTGTGTATCTTTTACAATACGCTGCAAGGCTTGTTGTTTCAGCAACTTGGTCTCGGCCGATGTGGACGATTCGCTAAAAAAACCACCATGAATAATGAGTTTAGTGCTCATGGCTTTGCTGTTTGGCCTTAATAAAGGTGAATTTATGATTGGACAAATCGTAGTGATCGCCTTTGGCCATTACGTGAAGAATTAAATTTTCTATTGAAATAGGCTGTCCCATTTCAATATCGTAAATGTTGGTGTGTTTAATGCTTTTGCCATCTACCAGAATAACCAATCCAGAGCCAATGGCTTCCATGTCGGTAGCGTTTTTAATCAGCAAGCCGGTGTCTTCACCAAGCCCTATTCCCAACATCATGGGGTTGGTAGCCACCGCTTGCATCAGTCGGCCAAAGCGACCGCGGTGCACAAAATGCGTGTCGATAATCACGTTGTTGATGAAACCCAAACCACTGGTTATTTTCACTTCTCCCTTTAGCAAAGCCTCTGCCGCAGAACCCTGATAAATCATAGAATTGCTCGATGCCGCTGCTCCGGCCGATGTTCCCATAATAAGAAACTCCTCGTGCCAATATTTGTTGAGCAAAATGGTGTGAAAATCGCTACCGCCCAGAATGGAGCTTAAGCGCAACTGGTCGCCACCGGTAAAAATAAGCACATCGGCAGCGGTTAATCGGGCACAATTGTTAATATCGTTGGCACCATCGCGATTGGAAATGTTTAAAACATCCACATTTTTGGCACCCAAAAACGAAAAAGCTTTGATGTATTCTGCCCCAACATCCTCTGGAATTTGCGATGCCGTGGGTACAATTTCGATGCGCGAATCGGCTCCTTTTACCGATTCGGTAATGATGCGCCTAAGTATCCCTTTCTCAAAGAAATTAAGGTTGTTCTGCACATCTTCGTGATAGTTTTTTTCCGTAAAACTGCCGGTATCAATCGCCCCCCCAATAACCATTAATTTTCCCTTCGGCGTTATCATTGCATGATGAAATTATGTACTTCAATAATAATTTAAACCGCGGTGGCATTTACCGAAACTTTAAGGGTATTTTCAACACCGGGGCTAACGCTTTTAAAATTCATAAACGAGTTGCGTGGCCATTTTGATTTAAACCAAAAGATTTTTCAATGCAATGAAAAATTTAACCACAGAGATTCCAGAGGTTTCGCAGAGAGAATGAGAAAAACTCATTTAGCTCTGTGTATTTCTCCTTTCCTCTGTGGTTGTTTTTAATTGTGATTCCCCTGTTTTCAATACTGGGGATTCATAAGCGGGTTGTGTGGCTATTTTGATTTAAACCAAAAGATTTTTCAATGCAATGAAAAATTTAACCACAGAGATTCCAGAGGTTTCTCAGAGAGAATGAGAAAAACTTATTTAGCTCTGTGTATTTCTCCTTTCCTCTGTGGTTGTTTTTAATTATGATTCCCCTGTTTTCAACACCAGTTTGCTTTGAAAAGAGAATTAATTGATTTCCTTTACAGAAATACTGTTCACTTCGAAAGCATTCCCTATGAAAGTACTGAAAATTCAAGCGCTGCGCGGTCCAAATATCTGGAGCATTAAAAGAAAAAAACTCATCCAGATGCGCTTGGATTTGGAGGAGCTTGAACAACGACCTACCAATAAAATAGCGGGTTTCAAGGAAAGATTGGAAGCCATGTTTCCGAGCATGTACAACCACCGCTGTTCGGAGGCCGTGCCGGGAGGCTTTTTTATTCGGGTAGAAATGGGCACCTGGATGGGGCACGTTATTGAGCACATTGCCTTAGAAATACAAACGCTGGCCGGAATGGATACCGGTTTTGGCCGCACGCGCGAAACCAAAACACCGGGCATTTACAACGTGGTGTTTAGTTACATAGAAGAAAATGCCGGAATTTATGCCGCCGAAGCTTCGGTGCGCATTGCCCAATCGTTGGTAGACGGCGTTGCTTACGACCTGGCTGCCGACATTATCCGCATGAAAGAAATTCGCGAAAGCGAACGCCTTGGACCAAGCACCGGTTCGCTGGTACAAGAAGCCGTAAACCGCGATATTCCTTGGATTAGAATGGGTACCAACTCGCTCATTCAATTGGGGTATGGCGTAAACCAAGTAAAATTTCAGGCCACCATTACGCAATACACCAGCAACATAGCGGTAGACATTGCTTGCAACAAGGAGCTGACCAAGAAAATTCTTACCGCAGCCGCCATTCCGGTGGCTTACGGCAGCATTTGTGTTGACGAGGCGGATTTGGCCGCCTGCATCGAAAAAATAAGTTACCCCATTGTTATTAAACCCTTAGACGGCAATCACGGCAAAGGCGCATCCATCAACGTAAACAATTGGGAAGATGCTGTTGCCGGGCTTATGCACGCCAAAGAATACTCGAAACGTGTAATTGTAGAACGTTTTATTACCGGTCACGATTTTAGGGTATTGGTTATTAATAATCAAGTGGTTGCAGCCGCCCAGCGTGTACCCGCCCGTGTTATTGGCGATGGAGTGCATAGTGTTGAGCAACTAATAGCCATTGAAAACAAAGACGAACGCCGGGGCTATGGCCATGAAAATGTGCTTACCGAAATATTGGTGAACCGCGATACGCTCGATTTGTTAAGTAAACGTGGCATAACGCTGGAATCTGTTCCGGCCAAAGGCGAGCAAATATTCCTTAAATCGACTGCTAACCTGAGTACCGGTGGCACATCGATTGACGTAACCGACCTGATGCACCCAGAAAATATATTTCTAGCCGAGCGCATTTCGCGGGTTATTGGGCTCGATATATGTGGCATAGACATTATGGCCGACAACCTTACCCAACCGCTGAAAGAAAATGGTGGGGTAATTTTAGAGGTAAATGCCGCCCCCGGATTTAGAATGCACCTGGCTCCGGCCGAAGGATTGCCTAGAAACGTGGCCGCTCCGGTTATCGACATGCTTTATCCGCCGGGCAAACCATCGCGTATACCCATTATTGCCGTAACCGGAACCAACGGAAAAACCACTACCACCCGCCTACTGGCGCACATAGTAAAAAACGTGGGCTATCGCGTGGGCTTTACCACATCGGACGGGATTTATGTGCAAAACCACATGCTCGAAAAAGGCGATACCACCGGGCCGGTAAGTGCCGAGTTTATTTTAAAAGACCCAACCGTAGAATTTGCCGTGCTAGAAACCGCGCGTGGAGGAATTTTGCGCTCGGGATTGGGCTTTAGTCGCTGCGACATTGGTATTATTACCAACATTAAAGAAGATCACCTTGGCCTAAACGACATACATACCCTCGATGATTTGGCACGGGTTAAAGAGGTGGTTATTGGTTCGATAAAAAAAGACGGGTGGGCGGTGTTGAATGCCGACGATGAATACTGCCTAAAAATTGCCGAATCGGTGCGTTGCAACCTGGCCTATTTCAGCTTAAACGAATTTAACCCAACGGTAATAGAACACTGCTTAAAGGGCGGAATTGCGGCCATTTACGAAAACGGCTACATCACCATTAAAAAAGGCGACTGGAAAATTCGCATCGAAAAAGTAACTACCATTCCGCTTACCATTGGCGGCAAGGCGCGGTTTATGATTTACAATGTGCTGTCGGCTACCTTGGCCGCTTACCTGTACGGATTTAAAACAGAAGGCATTCGCCTGTCGCTGGAAACCTTTATACCATCGGCAGCACTGACCCCGGGGCGCATGAACATTTTCAACTTCAAAGATTTTAAAGTACTCATCGACTTTGCCCACAACCCCGCGGGTTATTTGGCCATCGAGGAGTTTTTACAGCACATACATTCTACCAAAAAAATTGGCATTATAGCCGGTGTTGGCGACCGCCGGGACGAGGACATTATTGAATGTGGCCACATTGCCGGCCGCATGTTCGACCACATTATTATTCGCCAAGAAAAGCACTTGCGTGGCCGCGAAGAGCAAGAAATTATCGACCTCATTCTGCTGGGCATTCACAAAAACCAACGTTCGGTAAGTTTCGAAGTAATTCCGAAGGAAGTAGACGCCATAAAACACGCCATTTCTATTGCCCAGCCGGGTACTTTTATTACTGCCCTAAGCGATGTGGTTACCAATGCCATTGATATTGTGCAGCAGTATTTAGACAAAGAGGCGGGGCTTTAAGTACGGCCTCACCCCAAACCCCTCTCCAAAGGAGCGGGGCTTTGCGACTGCCTACATTAAGTGTGTTGTTTGGAAGGCGAACCACTGCCCTCGTTTGGCGCAGCGTCTCGCTACGTCAACTAAAACCGACCTCCGGCCAAAACCAGGCCAGTTGCTTTTGAATGGAAATAGATTTGTTTTTATGGCCAGCGGCCAAGTTAAACCGACCGCAGCGAGATGTTATGGTTAACAGGGGCACTGTCGGCGGAGTGCGAAACCGGAAATACCTTATAAACAATATGCGTAGTTATTTAATATCTTCTCCACTGATATTATTCCCTAACTTCTTAATGATTGTCTGCCCACCAATTCTTAACTCAAATTGTTCAACTTGAGAAATTCCAGAAACTAGCAACTGGCTCAATCTTTCAAAAATTTCAATTTTTTTCATCTCGTTATCTAATTCTTTGCCAATTACCTCCGCAGTTAACATTCTTAACTCCAATTCTTTCCTCTGGAGAATATCTTCTTTCGTCTGCGATTCAAGCTCTCTTTTTAACTGTTCGGACTCAATTTTGGTTTTATCTGTCTCCGCTTTTGTTTTGTCATTTTCAATACTCTGCATTGACCCATAGGCAATGATTTCATCTTTAGCCAAATTCAGTATTTCCTTTGTTTCTTTTTTGTTCCAAATGTTTGTAAACTTTGTTTTAAGTTTTAAAAGGAAGCTACCTAAATGTATGCTTTCAACGTTAACAAGATTCTTATTTTCAAGCCCAAGTATTCTGGTTATTACACTTAACAAAAAAAACTCTTTACTAATATCGTGATCCTTTACAAAAACCTCTACGTCCCACTCATTTTCCAGAAAAATATCTTTAATCAACTGAACTTTAATTTCTCTAATTCCTTTTGATAGGCCTGCGATATTTTTATGAAGGATATTTTCATCAATGTTTGAAATAATAGAATCCGTGCAAAACAATTTGATAGCCCGCTCCAGTTCTACATAATGGTTATATGAATGTTTTTCAATTTCTCCAATGCTAGTTTGAAAATCATCAATACTATCTATGACCGTCGGGTCTTTTGTTACCAGATAATTAAGACATAGTCTAAGTAATTTTTTAAGATTATTTATTAAGACGTATTCAAGTTCATTATTCAATTTACTCAGATTAACAATCTTAAACCATACTTGTAGCAGATAGATTGATTTACTGATTAACCCATCAGTAATTGCTACATCTTTATGTTTCAGCTCTATCTCAATCAATGTATTAGCAAGTTTATCTAAATTGACTTCGATTAAATTTCGTTTACCAAACTCATGTTGTTTAATTTTTATCCTTTCTAACAAAGAATAAACCTCGTCTAATCCCCTTTGCAGATTTGATTCAAGAACTTCTAGATTTATTGTTTCCATTTTTCAATAATTACTTACAACGTATCACAGATTTAATATTGGCGGTCTTTTTAGCAAAAAGTTGATGCTACATCATCAACCGTTTTGGTATGCCTCAATTTATACACCGTTTTTATTTCTTCGCTTTCAAATAATTAATAAATGCCGAGCATGAAACAAGCATTAATTTAGCATCCTCAATTGTCACAGGAATATCATCTTCGAGAAGTGAATGTCTGATTCCACCGGAGTCACTCGTATAACCATACAACGAAGAAAAAGCGTTTTTCAAGGCACCATGTATTTTATGGGATTTCTCTATTTGATTTAATGCCTGTCCCAAAGTAGCCTTCTCATCACCAGTCATGATAATACAAAGCGATTCAACAGCCGAAATAGATTCCTTAATAGAATTGCGATAATCTGGATATTCTCGGTTTGATAGAAATTCTAAAGCCGTCCTTAAATGAGTTTCAACAGATTTTATTGTGGATGAAGAATTGATTGCCTCTTCAATTGCTTGAATTTCTTCCTCCGACGTAATTTGAACTATGCTTTGTTCAATAATTCTATAACCTGCTGATTCTCGTTGTAAAGTTGAATTGCACTGTACAGTGAAACCGGTCCAAATGACCTCCTGCTCTACCCGTGAAATAAACTCTACAAAGTCATATTTTTCATACCATTCAGATTCGAAGAACCATTCTTTAATATGTTTAATAACTCCTGAAATATTTACGCTGTTATCTCCAGGATATGAGGATATCTCGTCTAACCTGAATCCAAAAAAATCTTCCCAGATAATTTTACAAATTTTTTCTTTGTCAGATGCTGTGCCGAATGATGAATAACCGCTTATTTTTTCTATAAAATCAGTAAGGAAGTTATTCCACAATCGGTTCTCTAGGGTAGTATCAATACTTTCAATTTGAAGTGATTGCCTAATTGACTTTTTTCCAATTCTTTGTGAAAATTTCATATCTATCGTTAAAAGTGGCTATATCCTGCGCAGATTTACCATGGCTGGTTTTTCAGTACAAATGTTGATGTGAAGAACAGAACTTTCTATAACCACAAAACTGTCTGCGAAGAACGAAACCTAGTCTGTTGCGAGGTGGCCGTTGGAATTATATTTTCTAATGACCATAAGCACCATTATCATATTCTTTTAAGTGTTCTTGATTTACCACTAAAGCGTTGTCAATATTTTTGAAGAGAGCATATTTTTCAATTAATGGCTTAAACTTTTCATAGCCATTTTCGTGCAGGCCATTATAAAAAATAAGTATTTGCTCATAGCTTGACAGTTGTGCTCTTGCAATTGATATATATTGTTTCTTGTTTTCAATTTCAGAATGGTCAATAAACTTTATGATGTGATAAATAGTTCTAAAATAATGACCCATATCAGATTTGTCCTGTGAGTAAAGTTGGTCATATGCTTCAACTGTCTGAACAACAGTCGCACTTCTCAGGTCTTTCATTTCAGCTGCTTCACCATAAATTAGTGAATTCAACTTAAAGGTAAGTCTTCTGTAAAAAACAGCAAAACAATCACGTCCCGACGTGGTTACTACTAATGTCTGTCTTTGTCTTATGTCAAGAGAGTTGACAATAGAATTAAAAAGGTTCAATAGTTGAAAAAAAGTATTCTCAAATTTCTGTTGTCGCAATGTTCTATTTTGCTCCTTCATTTCCTCTTTTTGTCCTGATAGTTCAAGTCGAGTATATTTAACTTCAAGTTGACTATACATAATCTCTAATTGTTGATTTAGAAGTTGTTGCTTTTGTCCAAGGAATGCAACGTAAATAAAGAAAAGTCCTGCAAGTGACCATATTGAGGCAACTGTCCCAGCCATAAAGTCACCCAACAAATTAAGTCCAAATCCATTTTCTGTGTTCTTACCCAAATAGAAAAGGGTCGAAACGAAAGCGACAAATGCTCCAAACCAAACAAATTTCCAAGCCCAAGTTGTGTATTTGTTAATTTGGGTAACAAGTTGCTTTAACTCAGTATCGATTTCTGCTTGTCGAGACTCAATACGTCGGGTTGCATTTTCAATTTCAGTTTCTAATCTGTGGTCTGTCATCGTCGTCTTTTAACATTATTAGTAACTGAAATACCATCTATTCTCAACCGTTTACCCTTAATTTCCCCCACTATCCTATCACCTTTCCGACACCTATTGCTTGCGCTCAGCAGCAAAGAAGCTATTCGAAAACCGGCATTAAAATTTTTGAAGTTAATCCCACAACAGAAAAAGCGCGGGCAGGGACAAGGGTTTACGTTTGGCATACCGAGGAAGGTAAGTAGGGGGTTAAAAATTATGAGGATGAAGGTAAAATAATTTCTTTTCGGGGTAGAAATTTTTTTAAACGCATAGGGACATAGAAAAAGGGGATGCTTCCTTCGTCAGCATGACAGACCAGCGTTGTCATTCTGAACGTAGTGAAGAATCTGGCCTATTCAATGTAGAGCTGCTTCCTTCGTCAGCATGACAAAGCTATTAGCCTTATTTAAGTGCTTTAAACCAACTAAACGTTTAAGCCGCTCCCCTCTCTTTTTTGGAGAGGGGTCGGGGGAGAGGCCGGCTATTTAACCACCACTGGGAAAACCACTTCAAGGTCGGTTTCGCCAAGTGCGCAGTCGCCGGTTTTAATGCCTGGTTGGTGTTTCAAGCGGATGGTTATGCTACCCTTGCCTGCCGATGCAGTTGTCCAGTTTGCAGCTAAACCCACGGGGAGGTTATTTTGGTCTTTGTCGGTTACTTCAATGGTCAATTGGCTGGTATTGCTGGTGTAGCAAATTAAGTGGTCGTTTCTTTCCGAGTAAATTTCGGGGGTAAGGTCTTTCACATTGGCGGAGTTCGACTCGTCTAAAAACACCAAGTCACAAGAGAACACCTGATCCTTACTAAGCACAATGGTGTCAACCGTAGCATTGGCTCCACCCTCGCCATCGAGGTCTTTAAACTGAAATACCATTGGTTGACTACCGTCAAATAGTTCAACCCGTAGTGTGGTTATCAATTCGCTTTCGTTAGTGCCCACTGGGTTGGTAACGTTGTTCTCGTCTTTTTGACAAGCCACTAAAGTAAAAGCCGCCAATACGCTAAAAAGTAATTTTTTCATCGGAATAAGTGTTTAGTTATAATTAATAACGGAAAAAGGCATGCTTACGCGTATCTGAAACGAGCTTCCTGCTTCGTCGGTAAAATAGCGGAAGCGGTTCAAGTAATTGCGGTACGATTTATTGAGCAAATTGGTTGCTCCCACGGAAACCAGCAACTGATGCCCGGAAACCGGATATTCTAAAGTAAGCATGGGTTCTACCAGTAGGTAATCGGCCGGTGGCGGGGCAAAATCGCTCACGGTGGTCAACGTTCCATTTTCCAGACTTATCAGCTGCTGCTGGGGGTAGCGCGTTTGTCGGCATACGTAGTTCAACTGCAGATTTATAGAAAGATAGCTACCAGCGCGCGGCAACGCAAAACGATACTCAGCCCCTCCTTTTATATTGTCGGGCGGTATAAGTGCCAGGTAGTTTCCGGTTTTCCGCTCGCGAGCCCTTACCCGGTTATACTGTGTTTTTATTTTCAGCTGATCATTGACATTGTATTCCACTTGGGCATCAACACCTTGAAAAATGGCATTTTGCTGGGTGTAGACATAGCTTGGAAAAGCCCCACGAATGGTTAAGCTGTTTTGCCCACTTGGCACCAGATTGATAAAGTTTGTAAGCGTATTGTGGTAATAGCTAAGCTCTGCCTTTAGTTTTTCCCGGTTCACGGACAGGCTGAAACTGTTGTTCCAGCTGCTTTCGGGTTTCAGGTTTCGGTTGCCAATTTCTATGGTTGCCGAGCCGTGATGCAGCCCGTTGCTAAACAATTCGTTGGCGGCAGGTGGCCGCCAGGCGGTTCCGCTAAAAACCGAAAGGGTCAACCATTCTTTTGCCTGGTAGTTTATCCCCGCACTGGCCGATGGGTTACGGTAGTTGTAACTGGGCGAAATGAGCTGCTGGTTTTCCAGTTTAAATATTTGCAGGTGCCTATAATCTGCCCGCAAGCCAGCTTCAAACTGCCAGTTTCCGGTGTGGTAACGCTCGGTCCAATACAGGCCAATGCCCCTATTCTTAAAATTGGGAATAAAATAGCGGCCATTGTAGGTGTTGGCTTGCAACATACCCTGAACCCCCATCGAACCTTCGAAATGATGGTGGTGATGCAGCTGATATTCCACATCCAATAAATGGGTAGTTATGTGGTATTGAAACTCGGGCTGGTTCAATGCCGCAAGACTGTCATTCTTTGGCCGATGGCGATCGTATTCCTGCCGGTTGTTGTATTGCCTGGAATATTGCACCAACAATCGGTTAAAATTATTGAGTTGAAACGTCGATTTCAATTTCAATAACTCGTGATCAATTTGTTGCTTGGGGCGGTTGATGTTGTAACTAAAACTCCCCTCCGGGCCGGTATTGCTACCCGCATAGCTTTTAATTAAATCGGCGGTATTGCCCAGGTGTGCTCCGGTATAAATGCCAATTTCGGTGGTAAACCGACTGTAGAAAAACTCATTGACCGTTTTTTTGGAATCGAAACCAAGACCCACTGAAAAGTTCTTTTCGCTAAGCCCGGTGTTGTCCAAAAACCGACTTGGGCTGCGCATGTTTCCGGCTTTTTTGGCCGTACCCTGCAAGCGAAATTTCAAGTTTTTCAGCTCACTGATGTTACCTTCTATTGTAGCCGATGCACTTCCCATTCGGCCGTTGGTAGCTCCGGCCAAATTTACCTCGCCAGTTACCCCCGCCGTATCTGGCAACCTACCCGGCTCTACCAAAATAACACCACCAATGGCATCGGCACCGTATTTAATGGCATTGGCGCCTTTAATCAGCGTAATTTTTTTGGCCATAAATGGGTCAATCTCCGGAGCATGTTCTGCTCCCCACTGCTGCCCTTCCTGGCGAACACCGTTGTTCAAAATCAGCACCCGGTTGCTGTGCATGCCGTGAATTATAGGCTTGGCCACAGTGGCACCCGTTTGCAACACATTTACCCCACTGAGGTTGCTCAAGGCATTGCCCAGGTTTTCGCCCATGCGCTGTTTTAGGGCAATACCTTCAATTTTACTCATCGTTTGGCCGGTAGCCGTTACGTTGCGTGTTGCATTTACCTCTACTTCGCTCAATTCATGGGCACTGTGGTCAAGTTGAATGGCCAGCCGCAACGATTCGGTGAGGGTAACTTTTTTGGTTAAAGTATGGCAGCCGATGTGCTCAATTTTTAGCGTATAAGTGCCCGCGCACAAGTTGTTTAGGGCAAAGGAGCCGTTTTCGTCGGTTACCGCTCCACTCTTGATTTCTACAACATATATGTTGGCAAAAGCCAAGTTTTCGTTGGTTTGCTTATCGGTTAATGTGCCGGTTATGGACAGCTTGCAATTGGCTTGACCAAAAGCCAAAGCACACAGCCACCATAAGGTAAGGGTGATACAAATTCTTTTCATGAAAATTCGGTTACAGTGAAACAAGGCGCTGGAAAGAACCCTTGATACTTAAGAAAATTAACCGATTGCTGGCGGGCCGCGCAGCGAGACTGAACAAGTATTGGGTATAGTTGGGTTTTCTGTATGCTCAACCAGGTATTTGATAACTGCAAGCTGCGGTGCAGAAGCAACTGGCAGGGCAAGCGGCAAATCAAAAGCCGTTTTCAGTAAAAACAAGTGCTCACAAACCACGCAATGCTCACCATCAGTCGATAGGTTTTGATTGTGCGTGTCGGCCAACGTTTCGCTACATGCCGGTTGATCCCAAAGGTGCAGGGTTGCACTTCCGGTTTGGAAAAACACCAATACCAGAAAAAATCCGGCCAGCATATATTTGGTAAACTGCGACAATTGCTACGAACTGAGGCACAAAGGTAATGGATGTTTTAAATGAGCAGTGCCCACTCATTAATTAATTCCCACAGGCTACGGCATAAAAAAAGCCGTTCAACATAGAACGGCTTTTATAAATGAAATTCGGAGCGGCTTTTAACGCATTAACTCCACACGATGAACCGAACTACTAGTTTTAGTCGAAACCAGCAGCAAATAATAGCCACTATTCAACGACGATAGGTCAAGGTGTTTAAGTTCACTGGCACTTGGTTTAAAACTCAGTAGTTTTTCGCCAATTACCGAATAAACCGCAATTTCCGTCAATTCGTGGGTATCAATGCCTTCAATACCAATAACCCCAGTGCTTGGGTTAGGATTAATTTTTACTTGGTTGTTTAGTACCAAATTATCAATTCCCACATCGCCCAAGGCTAACGTATCGCTGTTGCGACAACCGGCACTGTCCACCAAGTAAACAATGATGTAGTTAAATGGCACATCATTAAAGGTGTTGGCTTGAGCAAAGTTTACTCCATCAATGCTGTAATAGTAAGGATCTGTACCGCCAGCGGCAACCGCTGTAATGTTGGATGTTCTGGTCACGAAATCGTTATCGAATGAAGTGTTCAGCGCCAAACTATCGGGAGCTACTAATGTATAATCTAAAATTTGCGATTCACAGCCAATTTCATCCTTTACCCTCATTTGGTATTGACCGCCCTTCAAATTGGTAAACAAATTACCAAACTGATAAGTACTTCCGCCATTTACACTATACTGGTAATCGCCAGGCGTGCCACCATTAGGTATCAATCTTAAAAGCCCATCGGTAGAATAAGAACAAGTAGGGTTGCGAACAAAACTTACCTGGGTAGAATAGTTACTTGGATTAAATAATGAATTACTTAATGTCACCACCAATCCGCAGTCTAAATCGACTACCACATAATTGTGTGTACCCGGCGAAAGACTATCGATGGTGGTTTCAGCCGAAGCCGGCTGACCATCAACCACAATAACAAAATTTCCAGAACCGCCAGTTACGTTTATTTGAACAACACCATCACTTTTATTGAAGCAGGTGGGTTCTTTCACAATAACAGCACTAGCATCCAAAGGAGAGTTCTTGTCTAAAATTGTAATGGTTTTTCTATTTACACAACCCGTTGCAGCCTTGGCCGTAATGGTATACGTATCTGGAACCAAGTTTTCGAACAAGGTGGTTGTACCAAAATTAACCCCGTCAATACTATAAGTAACTTCAGGATCGGAAGAAGGTTCGGTAATTTCAATAATACCCAACGATTGGCAATTGTAATCTTTAATTTTAGCTACGCCGAAAACAATTTCAACGCCCTGTGCAATGGTGTCTTTCCCCGTAACCAAACAGCCCTTGCTGTCTACAAGCTTAATGTTGTATATACCCGGGTTAAGATTGGTAATTAAATAAGGGCTTGTAACCGATGCAACATTCAAGAAGTAAGCTCCTTTGGTAACCTGGGCAGTATACGGCTGAGTACCACCAACCACGAAAAGCGTAAGGTTTCCATACACAGAACCATCGCAATTGGCATCAACTGATTGGGAATAAAGCTTAAGTGAATCGGGTTCAGTAATTTCAACTGAATCGGCAAAAACAATGCAACCCGTATTGTCATCGGTTATTTTCAATGGGTATTTCCCAGCACCCAGGTTTATAAATTTGAAAGGTGCTTTTTCGGTTGCGCCATTAAAGTGTAACGTTAAACTTCCGGTACCGCCGGTTGTGTTAATTTGAACACTTCCGTTATTCAGTCCATTGCAGGTTGGATTAACAATAGCATAACTATAATTAATCATGGCAGGTTGTGCAATAGATACCGTACGGCTCAAAATACAACCGGCATCGTTGGTAACCCTTACCGAATAATTTCCTGCCACCAAATTAAACTCACTTAAGTTGTTCAATAAATTGGTGTTCACATTGCCGTTCAACAGCACCTCGGTAAAATCGGAAGAATGTGGCGCATCGGTAATAAAAATAGAACCGTCGTTCGATTGGAAGCAAGTAAGGTGTTCACCTTTTAGGGTATATTGAACCGGTTTGTAAATCACATTCAATTCTGTAATTCCTTGCAGGTTCATCTGGCATCCACCCACGGCCTTGGTGGCCGAAACAATAATGAATTTATTATCGCCATAACTTAAGTTGGTTATCGGAACCGAAATTGGAGCACCCTGATAAGAAACCATAAAAGTGCTGTTTTTGGCCACATCAAGTATGGTAAACACCAAATCATCAAAATTGGAATACTCAAGGTTTAGTAAGGTCGAAGAAGAAGTACAAAGCACTGGCTCCGATACCGTAAATCCATTTCCAACCGGTGCCAAATCTTCGCCTTGGCGCACCACAGTCACCAAATTACTTCCGTAAATGGCACCACAGTTTCTTCCATCAACAAACGAAGTAATCTTAAACGTTAACTGGCTTTGCTCCTTAAATGCACCCGAATCGCTAAACACATAATAGGCATCATTGGTTAAGATGGTATCTTTAAAATGCTGCGATTCTACAATAAAAGTATATGGAGGAACACCGCTGATTAATACACCAACACGAATGGTATCACTAACCCCGCAATACTTCTCAGAAATGTTTTCCAATGAAACACTGGTGGCAACGGCCAGGTCAACTACTACATCATCAGAATTTGATGGACATGGGCTGTTGGTCTCCGTCCAGCGCAACACGTATTGACCAATGTCGGAAACGGTTACACCGGTTTTTGCAAAATTGTTTTGAACGAACGAGACAGTACCAGCACCCGACACCACCGACCAAACCCCGGTGCCAGAAGAAGGAACTGCTTTCAAGGCGAAACTAGTGCCACAGGTGTCAATATCAACACCGGCATTGGCAATCGGCTGCGGTTTAAAAGTAATGGTTACCGCATCGGTCGATGACGGACATACGCCGTTGGTCTCTGTCCATCTAAAAATATAAGTCCCCACAGCGCTTACCGTAACCGGAGTTTGTGGATTGTTGGGCGTAGTAAACGATGCGGCACCTGGCCCACTCATCTTTGACCAAACTCCTGTGCCGATGTGCGGAATAGCATTAAGACTGGTGTTAAATTGGCAGCCATTAGCATCAAGACCAGCATTGGCCACATTTTGCTGATAGGAGTTTACAATTACAGTATCCCTTTTCACTGGGCAGTTGCCATTCGTTTCTGACCACACCAAATGGTAAGAACTATAACCGGGCATTGCAGCAGTAGTATTGGGTTGCGTATTGTTTACAAAAGCCACACCTGACTCTACCGCAGTCCAAATTCCGGTTCCACTGCTAGGCGTAGCGGCAAGCACCAAATTTTTGCCACAAACCGAGGCATCGGCTCCAGCACTTGGTGTTGGCATGGCATAGAAAGTAACCACCACTTCGTCGGCAATGGAGCAATCAGTACCCGTCATGATCCACATATAACGATACTCACCTTGTTGCGAAACAGTAATTACTGCTGTTTCAAGCGTATCGTAACTATAGGTGGTAGTTCCCGGCCCGCTAAGTTGCGTCCAAATTCCTTTCCGTTTGTATCCGGGTGTTTCGGCAGTCATGGTATACTGCAATCCGCAGATACTTGCATTTACTCCTGCATCGGTGGTACAGGGTTCACATACAATGTCGCTTTCCATTGCGCCCATATCGATGGTAATGGTCATGTCATAATTACCATCAAAAAGGCGCTTCAATCCTTGATAATCGGTTGAGTCGGAATATCCAGCGGTATACAGCAAAGTGTTATCGCCTTTATCCAATGCAGGCGAGCACTTCATCAGGGTATAATCCAGATTCAGGGTAGGATTGATATTTAGATTCCCATTAACACCGTTCAAAACCGCATTACCGGTAATATTATTCCTTACGTTGCCAGCGGTTGGGTCGGAGTACATCGTAAACTGGTTGATATTGGCATCAGCCGTTTCTGTGTACAGGTTGTCCCAAATAATGTTATTGTGAAACAATGCCCTTCCACCCAAATTTTGGAACAAAACGCCACTAATACTTGGGCAAGTATCGCCCGGACTTGCAGGTGCTGGTGGTGACACATTGCTCACAATCGTATTGTTCACAAAGCGGGCATCAGCCGAAGACTCGGTAACAAATAGCCCTCCGCCAAAGAAAGAAGAGTTTTCAGTAATTACGTTGTTGTTTGCAAAAACTTCACCAGTGACATAAAGACCGCCACCTTTGCCAATATTAAGACAGGTATTCTGACGAATTAAGTTTTTAGCAATAACAGGAGCTGTAGCCGTCGTTATTTGACAATAAACCCCAGCACCATAATCAGCTTGGTTTTTCTCAATAATGTTGTTATTGAAAGTCCCGGAACAATCGTTGATGTATATACCCCCGCCGTTACCGCCGTTGTTTGCCGCACCACTTATTACAAATCCGTCAACTTTAACCGCGATGGTTAACCCAGAAATAGTAAGTACCGTTTTTGCATCGGTACCATCTTCATTTGCATTGTTATTGTTAAGGTCACCGGAAAGGGTGGTCACCTCAGTTTTTGGGTCTCTAAGACTAAAATCGGCACCACCTGCTGGGAAACCTCCCCACAATTGTTGGCCGTCTTTAAGTGTGAAAGTAGCTGCGGCATTACCAGCAACTCCAGGAAAATAGGTACCGCGGGCTACCAGAAAAATTTTACTTGCTGGCTCTGTGCTTATCGCATTCTGAAGGTCGGTATAGGCATTCAACCAACTGGTACCATCATTGACCCCAACGGCAGCCAAGTCAACATAAACCGTGTCGCCCGGTACAACCGGCGATTTAGCCAAGGCATTTGAGGCACCAAAAAAACAAAAAAAGGTAACAGAAAGAATAGATAGGATTCTATGCAACATACTCATCAGTTTACTACACAATACTTTAATCGGGTAAAGATAGAGAATGAACCCAGACAATAAAGTTTTGTCTTAAAATATGTTGCGCCAAATTTTGGAAGCAAATCTTCTCCTTACGAATTAACGGTTGGCTTATTCAGTCTTACGTTGCAGGTTATTTCAATTTCCTCCCCTACTGCATAACTATCGGCCATCCTTGGAACATTCCATTTCAGGTTGTAGTCAAGTCGATTAATTTTTCCGACCAACTTAAAACCAACTTTCGTCATGCCGTCAATTGGATCATCAACTGAACCGCCATATTTAACATCAAAATTCTCTACTTTACTAATGCCGTTGATAGTTAGAATTCCGGTTAATTTCAACTTCGATTCACTCAACCACCTAAGATTGGTACCTTCAAATGTGATGCTCGGAAATTTGGCTACGTTAAAAAAATCTTTTGAACGAAGACTTTTGTCGCGGTCGCTATTCCCCGTATCAATACTTTTTACATCAATTTTTAACGAGATTTTAGCATCTGTAAAATCGTCCTTGGCCGCAGACACTTTAAGGTCGTAAGTTTTGAATTCACCGTTGATTTCTGAAATCAACAAGTGCGTGGCCGAAAAACCGAGTCTGGAATGACCTTTATCATTTGCCCAATCAGTTTTAGCATCGGAAGCTGCAAGGAGGAAAACGCTCAGGGCAAGAATTAGTATTGTTTTCATAGCACATAAGGTTTTGGGTATCTTATCGTGAAGTTACCAAATCTTTTGCTTGCAACCGTTTGTAGCAATCACCATTGTTTCAGCAATTCTGCTGTTTTTCAGCAGTCAAAAATGAACATAAAACACTGTTAAACAGGATTTTAAATGCGCAATTGCATTTAAAATACCTTGTTTAATTTCTGCTGAAAAAATGTTAAAAAGTGACGGCGGTGAATGTTGCGGTTGAGCGGTAGAAAAACAAAGAAATGATAAGGCTAAAAAGCGTTTAAACGAAAAGAGGCCATCCGGTAAGGATTGGCCTCTTTTGAAAGAATGGGTGAACTATTTAAGAATTCACTGTTTCCAGTAATGTGTTTAAAATAGTATTGAAAGTTACACTAGGACGCATAGCATTTGATATCAGTTCGTTCGTAGGTTTATAATAACCACCAACATTCACGGCATGACCTTGAGCACCATTTAATTCGCCTACAATTTTGCTTTCATTTTCGGTCAAATCCTGGGCCAACTGGGTGAACACATTTTTCAATTCTGCATCTTTATTTTGTTGCGCAAGTTTTTGTGCCCAATACAAAGCCAGGTAGAAGTGACTTCCGCGATTATCTAGTTCACCAACATTTCGCGAAGGCGATTTATCGGTTTCCAGAAAAACTTCAGTGGCTTCGTCCATGGTATCGGCCAGTACTTGCGCTTTCGCGTTATTTTGTGTCTGTGCCAAATGCTCTAACGACACGGTAATTGCCATGAACTCGCCCAGCGAATCCCAACGCAAGTGATTTTCTTCCAGGAACTGCTCAACATGTTTAGGAGCAGAGCCACCAGCACCTGTTTCGAACAATCCTCCACCATTCATCAATGGCACGATGGAAAGCATTTTTGCCGAAGTACCTAATTCTAGTATTGGGAAAAGATCGGTAAGGTAATCTCGCAATACGTTTCCTGAAACCGAAATCGTGTTTTCGCCCTTTACCATTCGCTCCATCGAAAGGTTACATGCATCAACCTGATTCAGAATACGGATATCTAATCCGGTGGTGTCGTGGTCTTTTAGATAGGTGTTTACCTTTTTAATCAATTCGATATCGTGAGCGCGATCATCATCTAACCAGAAAACAGTAGTCCAACCAGTAAGTCGCGCACGGTTTACCGCCAACTTAACCCAGTCTTGAATCGGAGCATCTTTTGCACAACACATTCTCCAAATGTCACCTTCTTCAACATTATGTGTTATTAGAACGTTCCCAGCGGCATCAACCACCTGAACAGTTCCATTTGCTTCAATTTCGAAGGTTTTATCGTGAGAACCATATTCTTCGGCTTGCTGAGCCATTAAACCAACATTAGGAACAGTTCCCATTGTGCGCGGATCGAAGGCGCCATTCTTTTTACAGAAGTCGATGACTGCCTGATAAAGTGGCGCATAGCTTCCATCGGGAACAACAGCCTTGGTGTCTTGTTGTTTTCCTAGTCTATTAAACATTTGCCCTGAACTTCGCACCATTGCAGGAAGAGAAGCATCTATAATTACATCGGATGGAACATGCAGATTGGTAATTCCTCTATCGGAATTTACCATAGCTACTTCTGGTTGCTTGGCAAAAGTTGCCTGAATATCGGCCTCAATCTCCTTACGTTTATCGGCAGGAAGAGATTCTATCTTAGCTATCACATCACCAAAACCGTTACGAGTGTTTACGCCAATCGATTTTAATGTTTCAGCGTGTTTAGCAAATACATCTTTAAAAAATACATCAACAGCATATCCAAAAATAATAGGGTCAGAAACCTTCATCATGGTTGCTTTCATGTGCAATGAAAACAATACACCTTGTGTTTTGGCTTCGGCAATCTGCTCTTCTAAAAATTTAAGCAGCGCCTTTTTGCTCAAAAACGTACCGTCAATAATCTCCCCTTTTTGAACTGCCAATTCCTTTAAAGTCGTGGTATTTCCATTAGCAGTAAAGTTAATTTTCACCTTTCCGGCTTCAGCAATTGTCACCGATTTTTCGTTTGATCTAAAATCGTTGGCACGCATATAAGCAATGTGCGATTTAGAATCAGCCGACCAAGCCCCCATAGAATGTGGGTGTTTTTTTGCATAATTCTTAACTGCTTTTGGCGCACGACGGTCAGAATTACCTTCTCTTAACACTGGATTTACCGCACTTCCTTTTATTTTGTCGTAACGAGATTTTACACTCTTTTCCTCATCGGTAGTAGCGGTTGTAGGATAGTCGGGGATTTTATAACCTTTGTCCTGCAATTCTTTAATAGCGGCCATTAGCTGAGGCATAGAAGCCGAAATGTTGGGCAATTTTATCACATTGGCATCTGGCAAAATCACTATTTTGGCCAGCTCAGCCAAGGCATCCGACTGTTTTTGTGCCTCGATTAAATATTCTGGAAATACCGCCAAAATACGGGCAGCTAGTGAAATATCTTTGGTCTCTATTTCAATACCCGCAGTAGAAGTAAACGCTTTTACAATTGGTAAAAGTGAATAGGTAGCCAATGCAGGTGCTTCGTCCGTTTTGGTGTAAATGATCTTAGATGACATGTTTTTCTGTTTTGGTATCAATGAAAGCAGCCGAAATTAACGAGAGGATTTCTCGTTGGCCGACAAATTTAATCTACAAAGTATCAATATCAAAATAAGCTGAAAACTGATTTTGACAGTGAAGTCAAAAATTAAAACTCCGTATCCAGTCCTAGTCGTTTTACCAAATCTTTTACCACTGGGTTTTTTTCGGCCATGGCCTGTAGCTTATCACCATCGGTATAGAAATTGGTTTTTTCCTGAACCTTAATAACCTCAAGTGTTAAGCGAATGGAATAGTTATTCAAAGTTTTTCGCATAAACTCGAGCATGTCGCTTTGGTTTTGCTCAAAATCCCTGCGCTGAACAGCGTTATCGATAAAGTATTTTATTTCAAAATCGTCAAGCAATTGTGGTTGCCTAATAATAAGGGTGCTGTAAAAACTTTCGCGCTGTTTGTTGCGCACCTGTTCAGCATAGGTTTTCCAGCAAGCTTCGAGTTGATGCTGACTAAAATCGTCTTTCGGTTGATTTTCGGCCTTGCTGCTTACAGCCGTTTCTTCGGTGGTGTCTACTTTTTTAGCAACAATACCTTTTATGCTAATGCCTAAGCTGGCCTTTTGACCTAAAGGTTTTGTAGCAACAGGAGCCGCTGCTTTTGGTGGAATTTGACTTTCGATTGATGGACTGGAAACTGTCTTAGACTCTTGAGTTACCTGAACTTCAACAGGTTTTGATTTTTCTGCAACGGCTATTACTGGTTTTGAAACCAGGTTATAAACCGAAGGCGGAATGAGCTTTATGTCATTTTTTTTTTCTCCCTCCTGGTATTGGAGAGAGCAAAGTTGCATAAGCGTTAGTTCAACCAGCAGTTTCTGGTTTTTACTTTGCCGGTAATTAATATCGGCTTCATTAATTTTATTTAGTCCGCGAATTAGCAAATCGAGACTTACACTTTGTGCCTGCTGCGCATAACGTTGCCTAATGTTTTCGCCCACCTCGAGTAAGCTTAATGTTACCGCATCTTTGCACACCAACAAGTTTCTGAGGTGCTCGCCCAATCCGAGCAAGAAATGCTGCCCGTCGAACCCGTTTTCTAGAATTTCACTAAAAGTAAGCAGTGCCTTAGGTATGTTTTGCTCAATCAAGGCATCGGTTACGGTAAAATAGTAATCGTAATCGAGCACGTTAAGGTTTTCAATAACCGAGGTATAGGTCAGGTTTCTACCCGTAAACGTGGCCAGCTGATCGAACATGCTCAATGCATCACGCAAACCACCATCGGCCTTTTGGGCAATGATGTGCAAGGCATCGGGTTCGGCATGTATGTTTTCTTTTTTGGCAATGCTACTCAGGTGATTTACCATGTCCTGAATCTTGATGCGCTGAAAATCGAAGATTTGGCAGCGGGACAAAATGGTTGGTAAAATCTTGTGCTTTTCGGTTGTCGCCAGAATAAAAATGGCGTAGGATGGCGGTTCTTCCAGCGTTTTCAGAAAAGCGTTGAAAGCGGCTGTAGACAACATGTGTACCTCATCGATGATGTAGGTTTTGTATTTCTGTCCGGCAGCCGGTGGTATACGCACCTGGTCAATCAGGTTTCGAATATCATCTACACTGTTGTTCGATGCGGCATCGAGTTCAATTACATTAAACTCGTCAATTTGCTCGCCATCAACATTGTCAATATCATCGGCATTTACTGCTTTGGCCAAAATACGTGCACAGGTAGTTTTACCCACCCCACGTGGTCCACAAAACAAAAAGGCTTGCGCCAGTTGGTTGTTTTTAATGGCATTTTTTAGGGTATTGGTAACGGCTTGTTGTCCAACCACACTATAAAAAGTGGGGGGGCGGTATTTACGAGCCGATACAATATACTGTTCCATAAAAGCGGAGGCCTAAATTATTTTTTGGATTGCAAATATAGGTGCAAGGGATTGGGTTTAGCAAATGGATATTGGGTTTTATTTATTGCCTAAAAATTGAATCCCAAACCAATTTTACCAAATGGAAAAATTGAAAATTCGGAGTTAGAATCAAAGTTGCGAATTATTAGCGGGCTAAAACCAACGGTAAAAAAGCAGCTATTCTTTTTGAAATTCTGATAGCGATAACCTAATAACGGCGATACTATGCTTGATTCAGAATCACCATCGCTTACAAAAACTGGCCCAGCATCTACTCCAATTTCTAAATGATTAGTTTGGCCAAACAGCGCGGAAAATCCAACTGTTGGAATAATAAGTGAAAACAAGCCTCCCAACCCAAGTCTGCCTACAATTTTGTTATTCGCGGTGTATTTTAGTACATTCTCGTATTGAATAGATCCAATAATTTGGGCACCACCAAGCTGAAGCGACAAACCATGTTTCGTTGGTTTGAAAGTTGTGTCTGAAATCGGGTAATTTGAAAAACTGCTACGGGAGCAAAGGCAAAACACCAAAAGGATGACATATGAGCAGAGGTGCTTTTTGATGAAGGTTTTTAAGATAAACATGAGGTTTTTAATAGTGTCCCATTAAGGAATAAATGTATAGTGTGTTATTTTCTAGTGCATAAATCAATCGGTTCTCCCTGTCAATTCTGCGTGACCATTTGCCAGTAAGTTGGTATTTCAACGGTTCAGGTTTACCAATCCCCTCAAAAGGTTTATCAATAATGGCTCTTGTGAGAATCGCTATTCGCTTTAGTACAATTTTATTGCCGGTTTTTTCCAAAAGGCCAAATGATCCTCCGCTTTTGGCAGAAGAACTATTTCCATAAATTATCCAATTCGTTGAGCGTAATTTTTTTTCCCTTCCCAGCTTGGATATCTTTATCCCCCTGTAAAATATCGGCAACAAATTCTGGATGATAGGGTTTGTCTTTTGTTACCTCAAATTTAATTTTCAAAGCTTGCATAAAGGCTTTTAGGGCTTCAAACTTATCTGCACTACTTGGGTGTGCAATAATAATATCTGGCGTTTTCATAATTACGAGCAATCTTATTGACAACACAAAAGTAGCCATAAAAATTGTCCAGCGGGAAACCACTCTTTTGGGGCATCACCTATTCTTTTGTCTACTGGTCTTTTGTTTTTCTCAGTCCACTATCCGCATCGTAAACACTGGTCTTCTGGCATGGTTAACCAAGTCGCTGGCAACACTGCCAGTAAAAAACAGGGCAAGACCACTCCTACCCCGTGTACCCATTGATATTAAGTCGGCCTGAATTTCCTTGCTAAAAGCCAAAATCCCCTCCTCAATATTGTACGCATTATAGGTATGCATTGGTAGTTCCGGCATATGGAAGCGTTCGGCAAACTTTTTCATTTTGAGCAGGCTTTGCCACGATGGTTCGAAGGTACTGGGTGTGTTTACTTTCAGCAAGTGAATTTTGGAATCAAAAAGTTTAGCAAGCGTTACCAAATTCTCAAAAACGTGGTTATCGTCTCCATCAAAAGCCGATGAAAAGACAATTGTTTTCGGATTAAAATCGTCATGATCACGTTTCACCGTTATTACAGGACAATTGACCAAGCGGACTATTTTTTCGGTATTGGAACCAACAAAGAACTCAGTCCAACCCTTCGCTCCGTGCGAACCCATGACAATGAGGTCTATTTCGTATTTCTCTACTTGCTTGGCAATATTTTCGTGAACACCACTAAAGGTCAATACCTCAACGGCATTAATGCCTTCCAAAAATTTCTCGGCAAAGAGGTGCTGAAATTTTTGCTTCACCTGTTTCATAATCAGCAGGCCTTCCATGATTTCGGCATGTTCGCCAATACCCATATTGGTGTCATATACCGGAATATCTACCACATGTAAAAAGTAAATTCTAGCATTGGTTATCCGGGCAATTTTTGCAGCCACTTTCGCAGCATACGTGCCGTGATCACTGAAATCGGTGGGAACAAGTATCTTTTTCATGGACTTTAGGTAAGTTTGGTCTACTAAAGTTACCCATTTTCCTGATTATTAACCGATTGACTCCTCTATTTTGTGCAGAATTTTTTTGGCTGCGCCACTGTGCTGTTGCAGGTATTTTTTGGCCATGTCCTCAATCACTTTTAGTTTCATGGGGTTGGCCAACAGACTATTTAATTCAGTAATGAATGTTTGTTCGTTGGTTACAGCGAAGGCACATTTCAGTTTTATAAGTTCGGCAGCCTCTGGGAAATTCTGGTGTTTTGGGCCAAAAATAACCGGAATACCATAAGTCACCGCCTCTAAAATATTGTGTAATCCACTTCCAAATCCACCACCAATTAAAGCCACTTTGGCATACGCATAAAGGTGTTTCAACTGACCAATGCTATCTACAATTAAAATTTGTGCATTGGCCACGGCAGTATTAGAACTAAATCGCTGGACCCGAAAATCAGCAAAACTATTTTCAATGGTCTGAATTGATGCTGCGCCTATTTCGTGCGGTGCAACAATTATTTTGCCCGTGTAGTTTGTTGCCAGCAAAAAAGCCTTGATTAATTCAACCTCGGCCGGCCAGGCACTTCCTAAAATAATGGCTTTCTCGCCACCGAGAAAACTTAATGCTTGCGGCACGGTTTTGCTCTCGGCTACATTTTCCAATACCCGATCTATTCGCGTATCGCCACTAACCGAACAATGCGTAATGGCAATTGACTTTAGTAAATCGATATTGGAGGCTTGCTGTACAAAAATGTGGTTAAAGTGGCCAAGCGATTTTCTAAACCACGCACCGTAACTTTTAAAATAAATTTGCGATGGACGGAAATGCGCAGCCAGCAAGTAAACCGGAATATTTTGATGTTTTAATTCAGCTAAGAAATTGTGCCAAATTTCATATTTCACAAAAAACGCAACCGACGGCTGAATAATATCAAGGAACTGTTTTGCATTTTTAGGCGTGTCTAATGGCAAGTAAGTAATGGCATCGACCAACGGATTGCTTTTGTAATTTAAGTATCCAGAGGGTGAAAAAAACGAAACCAAAATAAAGGACTCCGGGTAATTGGTTTTAAGTCCGGCAATAATGGGCAAAGCCTGTTCGTACTCCCCTAGTGATGCGCAGTGAAACCAAAACAGGTGCTTCTGATTGGCCCGCTGGCGGCTTATTTCTGTTAACTTTTCCTTCAGCCTGGTACGGCCGGCAATCCAGTTTTTGGCTTTCTGGTTAAACAAAGCCGCCAAACCAATAGCAATCCGGTACAAAATAATACCCAGCAGGTACAATGCCCTCATGAATTAGTTGTAATAATAGTTGGTTGCTGTTCGCTTATAAAGGGGAAGGCACCAGCCAATTTTAAATCCAGATAAAATATCTAAACGGTTTTTCGAGTCAGTCTCCTTCGTATCAAAGTTGAAACCTCTGCGGTTTTTGGTGAAACCTTGCATAAACTCGTAACCAATGTAAAAATTGGCCATTTTACTACTGCTCATGTTAAAATAGCCTACAAAGCCAGTAAGCATGAATCCGTTGCTTAAGCGGTCGTAACCTTTAATGTATTCGCCCTCTAGTTGAGGAATGACATTGTTCTGGTGCTCAATCCTGATTTTATGTTGCATAAAACCAGCTCCTGCTTTTACCAATAATCCACTATTTGGGTTAGGGCCAACAATAGGGAAAACCTTTCCAATAGCCAGATTTAAAGTATAGCCACGCTCGAACAGGAGTATTTGCGCCACCTGCCCTTTTTCGTCAAACACGTATCCGTCTTCAGAATCGATTGGAGCCAAAATGTTATTTTCCTTCACGTTGCGACTGAAGATAAAATTCCCCTCTGCACTTAACATGAGATTGTTTTCGAATTTGTAGTGAAATGCCGCACCAATAGCCGAATTATTTCCAAACCGCTTAGCCAAATCACCTTTAGGAAAATAGTATCCATAGGTAAAGCCAATTAATGGAATGTTTTCAACGTTGTCTTTAATGTTTTTTTGCGCTTTTAATTGGCCGCTACCAAGGAAGAAAAGAACCGTTAAGCCAAGAAAAAGGCAAATAGAAAAAAATGGTTGGCTGTTTGTTTTACCCATGTTGATGGTATTTGCTAATCCAGTTGATGCTGGTAAAATTTCTATATTCGCGCCCAAAGTTAACACTGTTTTGATGCAAAACCTTCAGATGGTAGACCTTAAGGGTCAATATCAAAAAATTCAACAAGAAATAGATTCGGCTGTTTTAGACGTAATTCGTTCAACAGCGTTTATAAACGGTCCTGAAGTAAAAACATTTCAGACCGAATTAGAAAATTATTTGGGCTGCAAGCATGTTATTCCGTGTGCCAATGGAACCGATGCCTTGCAAATTGCCATGATGGGTCTTGGTTTACAGCCTGGTGACGAGGTGATAACCGCCAACTTCACCTATGTTGCTACCGCCGAAGTGATAGCTCTTTTGCAATTAAAACCGGTTTTAGTTGATGTAAATCCCGATACGTTTACCATTGACCCACAGGCTATAGAAAAAGCCATTACACCAAAAACAAAAGCAATTGTTCCGGTGCATTTATACGGTCAACTGGCCGATATGGAAGCCATTATGGCAATAGCTAAAAAACACAAGTTATTTGTTATTGAAGATACCGCTCAAGCCATTGGAGCCGACTATATTTATTCTGATGGAAAACGCGCCAAAGCGGGTACCATTGGTGACATTGGTTGCACCTCCTTCTTTCCTTCGAAAAATTTAGGTTGTTATGGCGATGGTGGTGCTATGTACACCAACAACAGTGAGCTGGCTGCGGTTCTAAAACAAATTTCTAACCACGGCCAAACGGTTCAATATTACCACGATACTATTGGAGTAAACTCTAGGTTAGATAGCATGCAAGCCGCTATTTTAAGAGTTAAATTGCCTCACTTAGATTCTTACAACAAACACCGTCAACATGTTGCTGATGCTTATGACAAAGCATTTGCTACGGTTCCTCAACTCAAAACACCGAAAAGAGCAGCCTATTCAACGCATGTTTTCCACCAATACACACTTCAGCTTTTGGCTGGAGATAGAAATGAATTGAAGGCCTTTTTGGCGGAACGTGGAATTCCAGCCATGATATATTACCCCGTACCATTGCACCTGCAAAAAGCCTATACCGACCCCCGTTACAAGCAAGGTGATTTCCCAATAACCGAGAAGCTTTGTGCAAGTGTAATTTCACTCCCAATGCACACTGAACTTACCGAAGAAAACATTAATTACATTACAAACGCTGTAAAGGAATTTTTTAGCAAATGATTAGGATAGCCGTAGTAGGAACCGGATACGTTGGGTTAGTTACCGGAACTTGTTTTGCAGAAACCGGAAACGAAGTTATCTGTGTAGACATTGACGCCAACAAAGTACAACGCTTGCAAAATGGTGAAATACCCATTTATGAGCCACACCTTGACGTGCTTTTTGAAAGAAACATTAAGCAAGGCCGATTAAAATTTACCACCAATCTGGAAGAAGCAGTTAATGCCAGTAGCATTATTTTCCTAGCCTTACCAACCCCTCCTGGTGAAGACGGTTCTGCCGATTTATCTTACGTATTGGGTGTTGCCGAGCAATTGGGTGGCATAATGACTGACTATAAAGTTATTGTAGATAAAAGTACCGTTCCGGTTGGCACTGCCGAACTGGTGAAAATGGCCGTTGCAAAAAAGGCTATTGTCGATTTTGATGTGGTTTCTAACCCAGAATTTTTGCGTGAAGGATATGCAGTTGATGATTTCTTGAAACCTGATCGTGTAGTAGTTGGTACCTCATCAGCCAAGGCGCAGAAAGCAATGGAAGATCTGTATAAACCATTTGTTCGTCAGGGTAACCCCATTATTTTCATGGACGAGAAATCGGCGGAGTTGACCAAATATGCCGCGAATGCATTCCTTGCAACCAAGATTACCTTTATGAATGAAATAGCCAACTTTTGCGAAAAAGTAGGTGCCGATGTAGATATGGTTCGCCGGGGCATTGGTACCGATTCGCGCATTGGTTCACGTTTCCTGTTTCCAGGTATTGGTTATGGCGGAAGCTGTTTCCCGAAAGATGTGCAAGCTTTGCACATGTCAGGAAACCAATACGGTTACAACTTTCAGATTATAGAAAGTGTCATGAAGGTAAATCAGGAGCAAAAATACTCGCTGGTAAACAAGGTAAAGCGTTTCTATAAAAACGATCTAAAAGGCAAAACCTTTGCTCTTTGGGGATTAGCCTTTAAACCCGATACTGATGATATTCGTGAGGCTCCGGCTCTTTTTATGATTGAAGAGTTGACCAAAGCGGGAGCAAAAATTATTGCTTTCGACCCCGAGGCAATGCCAAACGTGAAAAAGCTGGTTGGCGACAAAATAACTTTTGCAGAAAACGAGTACGATGCCTTAAATGGAGTTGATGCTTTGTTAATTGCCACCGAATGGGCGGAATTCAGAAACCCTGATTTCGACCGCATTGCCAAGCAAACCAAGCATATATTTGACGGTAGAAATCTTTATGATTTAGCCCAGATGCAAGAATTAGGTTTTTATTACGAAAGCATTGGTCGCCAAACTGTTGATGGAATATGAAAAGGGTACTTATAACAGGTGCGGCCGGTTTTTTGGGCTCACACCTTTGCGATAAATTTATGAATGCTGGTTTTTACGTTATCGCTATGGATAACCTGATTACCGGCGATATGAAAAACCTGGAGCACCTGGTTGGCAACAAAAATTTTGAGTTCTGCCACCAAGATGTTTCTAAATATGTACATGTTCCTGGCGAATTAGATTACATTCTTCATTTTGCTTCGCCGGCCAGTCCTATCGATTACCTTAAAATTCCTATTCAGACTTTAAAGGTTGGGTCGCTGGGTACACACAATTTATTGGGATTGGCTAAAGCCAAAAACGCCAGAATGCTTATTGCTTCTACATCAGAGGTATATGGTGATCCAATGGTTCATCCGCAAAAAGAAACCTATTGGGGCAATGTTAATCCCATTGGTCCACGTGGTGTTTATGATGAGGCGAAACGTTTTCAAGAAGCCATAACCATGGCCTATCACCGTTTTCATGGTGTTGAAACGCGCATTGTTCGTATTTTCAATACCTATGGACCACGTATGCGATTAAACGACGGTAGAGTTTTACCGGCATTTATCGGTCAGGCTTTGCGCGGTGAAGATTTAACCGTATTTGGCGATGGTTCACAAACCCGCTCGTTCTGTTATGTTGATGACTTGGTGGAAGGCATTTACCGATTGCTATTCAGCGATTACGCTGAGCCGGTAAACATTGGTAATCCAAGTGAAATCACCATTGCTGAATTTGCGGAAGAAATCATAAAATTAACCGGTACTTCGCAAAAGGTAATTTACAAACCACTTCCGGTTGACGACCCGATGCAACGCCAACCTGACATCACTTTGGCCCGCGAAATTTTGGACTGGGAGCCCAAGGTAAGCAGACAGGAAGGTCTTAAAATTACCTATGACTATTTCCGCTCATTGCCGAGCGAAGAATGGTTTAAGGAAGTTCACGATTTTAGCGATTATAATAAAAAGTAACCCATGCAACCAACTGCACTGACTTACTTTGCCCACGAAACAGCACTCATAGACGAGCCGTGTGTGATTGGTGCCGGTACCAAAATCTGGCATTTTTCGCATGTAATGCCCAATTGCGTGCTGGGTGAAGGCTGTAACTTGGGTCAGAATGTGGTGGTAAGCCCGGGGGTAACTTTGGGAAAAAACGTAAAGGTTCAAAACAACGTTTCTATATATACCGGAGTGGTTTGCGAAGACGACGTGTTCTTAGGCCCATCAATGGTATTTACCAACATTACTAATCCGCGGAGTGCAATTGTCAGACGCGACCAATACATTGAAACCCGGGTTAAAAAAGGTGCAAGTATTGGCGCCAATGCAACGGTTGTTTGTGGCAACGAAATAGGCGAATATGCTTTAATTGGCGCAGGAGCGGTAATTACCAAACCTGTTAAAGCCTTTGCGCTGGTCGTGGGCAACCCGGCCAAACAAATTGGTTGGGTGAGCGAATATGGACACCGCCTTAATTTTGATGCCAACGGGCGAGCAACATGCCCGGAAAGTGGTCAGGAATATTTGTTAGCCGAGAACTGCGTTACTCGGGTAAAATAGGCACACGCGGCACTTCTACACGCTCAGTGCCCGATATCCCCGAACCCTGAGCTTGTCGAAGGGGTAGGTTAAATTCCTCTATCGAAGGGTCGGTTTTCTTTCGGCATGTTTTCATTGTAGGATTATCTCAATCGCAAAGCGATTTTAAGTCCTTCATAAAAAGGGACATTCGGTTTAAACTGCGCATATCGCCGGTTTCTACTTTCGCCGAGGTTTCGCCCTCATCAGCACAGCTGCAAGTTACCGCAACACAAGGCTCGAAACCAGTTACGTCACTTTTGTACACGCAAGATTTAAAGGCTACGGGAATGCACTGATGTGTACAGGAGCTGCTACCAATAAATAATTTATTGCCTTCTCGCTCCAGCATAACTACCGATGTACCCCATCCCTGTGCGTAAAAAACATCCGATTTGATGTAATAGCTGCCGGAATTCAATTTAATCAGCTCCGAATTTTCAACCTGCAAAGCATTCGGGATGTAGTATTTAACCATTCGGTCGACCATTGCGGATGAAAAGGCAAACGAACCATTATTACCTGTAAAGCAACCTACTTCTATACGTTGGCTAGGTTGAGCCTGACTTATGTTGGCAAAAAATACCAGAGCCGAGAAAATTATCGTTTTCATAATGGATACGTGTTTGGTTATTCTATAAAACGATTGAATGATGGTGTAAGTATAAGATTTTTAGTATTTTAGAACAAGGCTAACATTGCAATAACCTAACCCAATAAAGCATAGACGAACAACGTTATGACTGCAAACAACGCTTGAAGATACCATTATTCTGTACTTTAGCAGCCACTATTTTTTAGCATGAATATACTTATTACTGGAGGTGCTGGTTTTATTGGCTCGCACGTGGTTAGATTGTTTGTAAACAAGTATCCTAACTACAACATTTTCAATTTGGATAAACTTACCTATGCCGGTAATTTGGCCAATCTGGAAGATATTCAAGGTAAATCTAATTACCATTTTATAAAAGCCGATATCTGCGACCAACAAGCTATTCCGCTGATTTTGGAACAACATAAAATTGACGCGGTTATTCACTTGGCTGCCGAAAGTCACGTGGACCGGTCTATTTCTGACCCATTGGCGTTTGTAGAAACCAACGTGATGGGTACAGCCAATATGCTGAATTGTGCCAAAAAATACTGGGGCGATAGCTTAACGGGAAAACGTTTTTACCACGTAAGTACCGACGAAGTATACGGTAGCCTAGGCGAAACCGGTTTCTTTACCGAAGAAACACCATATGACCCACGCAGTCCTTACTCTGCATCGAAAGCGGCCAGCGACCATTTGGTAATGGCCTATTTTCATACCTATCATTTCCCGGTTGTTATTTCAAATTGCTCCAACAATTATGGCTCACATCATTTTCCGGAAAAATTAATTCCGTTGATGATTCACAACATCCAAAACAACAAACCGCTTCCGGTCTACGGAAAAGGAGAGAATGTGCGCGATTGGTTGTGGGTAGAAGATCACGCCCGTGCCATCGATGTGGTTTTTCACAGCGGAAAAAATGGCGAGACCTATAACATTGGTGGTCACAACGAGTGGAAAAATATAGATCTGGTACATTTGCTTTGCGATACCATGGACCGGAAATTGAACCGACCTGCTGGTGAATCACGAAAGCTTATCACCTACGTAAAAGACCGCGCTGGCCATGATTTGCGTTACGCCATTGATGCTACCAAAATTAAAAACGAATTGGGCTGGATGCCATCAATTACCTTCGAAGAGGGGCTTGACCGCACTGTTGATTGGTATTTAAATAACCAACTTTGGTTAAATAATGTAACCAGCGGAAATTACCAAAGTTATTACGAGGCGCAATACGTAACCCGGTAACTATTTAAGCAATAGTAGTTTTTTTGTATGATTTCTCTGGTTATTTACAACCTCTATGGAATAAACTCCGGGCAACAAACCAGACAAATCAAGAGCAATTGATGGCTGAGTAATAATAGTCTGATATACCATTCGGCCTTCAATTGAGTAGATACAGGCGGTAACCGGGAGTTGTAAAATGTGGGTTAATTGAACTTCGCCATTGCTTGGATTTGGCTGAATTGTAAAATAAGCCGGGATATCATTTTCGCCAGATACAGAAACATTTGCGGCAGGATTTATTTGCACTGCATAGCTGTTCGACCAATTAATACCATCATTGACACGTACTTGCAAAAAAACTGGCAGTTTATATCCAGATTCAACAGCATATTGAGGGCCTAAAACCGAGTAATGCTCGCCGGGCAATAATTCATACTTAAATCCATTCGGAAAAGTGGCGTAAAAGTCGTTTACAGTTAATGTGGTCATATCGAACCATTGAGGTTCATAATCAGAATAAACCAAGGTTTGCGCATCAGTAATGATAGGAGCTCGAACCGTTTGGTTATTTTGATAAACACGAACATAGTCGAACCAAATGTGCCCAGGTAACTTAGTGGTGGAATCAGGTTCTTCGTTTAAACAAGCTATACTCGTGTTCACAATGATGTTTAAGGGAACGGTGGGTATGTGCCGGGAGCGTATAAATCGTGTCCATGCATTTTCCTGAACTTTATTGTCGTTGAAATACCAACTCACTTCGTCGGGCGACCACAAGACCCCGAACACATGACTAGTGTCACCAAAAATAGGATTGGCCTGGAGATGACTAATAGACTGAGATGATCCGGTAAGAGGATCCTTTTCTTTCCAATGTAAGGTCATTTGGGCATCGCTTGGTGTTGAACCTCTTAGTTCAAAAATGTCTATTTCACTAGCGTTGTCGCCATAAAGCCAAAACGAATTGAATAGGCCTTTGCCCGGTTCCGAAATAAATCGGGTTTCGAAATAACCATTTGCAAAAGCCTGTTTGCTATACAACATAGCCGCTGTGTAATCAAAATCCTTGAAGTAAGGTTCAAAATTCCCTTCTTCGTCCCAGTAAAGCACCTCGCCATTGTACCGTTCTTTCCGGCTTTGTAGTTCTAACCAGCCGTTGTTAAACAATTTATTCCCATCCTTGCGCGCATAGCCAACATCGCAGATGACATTTCCCCATGGAAATCCATCGTTCCACAGCGAAGCGGTGTTATTGGAATCACTGAACTCATCGTGCCAAACCAAATTAAAACCTTCTTTATAGCCAAAGTCGTTTTGAGCCGAAAGTTGGCTTACAAGCTGGGTTAAAACAGAAACAAAAAGAAGGCTTAACTTATTCATAGTTAGCGGGAAGTTAAGAATAAGTAGGAGAATTGACTGAGGCAATTCGTTAAAATGCCTTAGGGTTCGATAAGATTAATTGTAGTGTTAACCGCCAGTTTCACATTCTCAAAAATCTCATCAATACTTGCTTCCATCATGTAACAAGGTGCGGTTACAATTTTGTTTTTGCTGTCGATGCAAACTTCACGAATGGTCTTCATTTCGACCGTTGAGCCAATTTTTTCCATACCGGCAGAAATAGCGGCAATATCGTAAGGTGATTTTTCGGCAGTTGTTCCAACGGTGAGATTTGCGTGGATGCTGCTTCCCTCTAGTGCTTTAGCAATTACCGTTGGCCCCATGCACAATCCGCAAACTGGTTTTCCGGCCTTAATAAATTCAAGTATTGTTGATTTTACCGAAGCATCAATTTCACCGTCTGAACCCGAAATGGCCCAAAGGTTCAAGTTTTTGGCTGCACCAAATCCACCGGGAATAACAAGGGCATCAAAGTCGCCCGAAGAAAGTTTGTCAAGTGCTTTTATTTCGCCACGTGCTATTCTGGCCGATTCTACCAGCACATTTCTGGTTTCTGAGGTAACCTCGCCACTCAGGTGGTTAATTACGTGCAGCTGATTTTTATCGGGCGCAAAACACTGATAACTAGCTCCCGCCTGGGCAATGGCCAAAAGCACAAACACCGATTCGTGAATTTCAGAGCCATCGTAAACCCCACATCCAGAAAGAATAACTGCTATTTTCATTTTTTACGTATAGAGTATGGCGTACCTCGTATTACGTATTGATGACGAGGTCTAAATTGTTTAGTTGCAGTAACTGGCCAATAATTAAAGTTTACCATGCGATGTACGCTTTACTTCGTACGATGTACGTCATTCAACTCTCCATCTCCCAAACCGCGCCTTCTTTGGTGTCTTTCACCACAATATTTAGGCCTTTCAATTCATCACGGATAAAGTCGGAAGTACCGTAGTCTTTTCGATTTTTGGCTTCGTTGCGCAATTTCAATATGGTTGCCATTAGCTCGTTGGTCAGGTCGTTACCGTTGCTACCGGCTTCTGGCAAAATACCCAGCACATCGCCAACCAAAGCCGCATATAGCCTATTTAATTCGGTGAAATCGTGTGCTGAAATTGTGGCCGAACCGGCTTTAACAGAGTTGATGAATTTAACTGCATCAAATAGGTTAGCTATAAGAATGGACGTGTTAAAGTCATCATTCATAGCTGCTTCGCAGTCGGTTTTAAAGGCAGCAAGATCAAAACCACTGGTCATGGCTGTTGGTTTTAACTCGGTCAAGGTTTTCCAAGCGGCTTGAATTCGTTTTAGTCCTTTTTCTGCGGCTTGTAACGCCTCGTTTCCAAAATCGAGTGTACTGCGGTAATGCGCTTGAAGAATAAAAAACCTTATGGTCATTGGTTCGTAGGCCGTTTCTAACATGGCGTGCGAACCGGTAAAAAACTCATCAAGGGTAATAAAGTTGCCCAACGATTTTCCCATCTTTTTCCCGTTGATGGTAATCATGTTGTTGTGCAGCCAATATTTAGCCGGAGTATGATTGTTGCAAGCTTTGCTTTGGGCAATTTCTGCCTCGTGGTGCGGAAACTGCAAGTCCATTCCGCCTCCGTGAATATCGAAATAATCGCCAAGGTATTTGCTGCTCATGGCCGAGCATTCCAGGTGCCAGCCCGGAAAACCTTCGCTCCAAGGCGATGGCCAATGCATAATGTGGCTGGTTCCGGCTTTTTTCCAAAGGGCAAAATCTGACGGGTGTTTCTTTTCTTCGGTACCTTCCAATTCGCGGGTGGCCGCCAGCATATCATTCAGGTTTCTGCCCGAAAGTTCGCCATATGGGTGTTTTTTGGCGTAAGCCGGCACATCGAAATACACCGAACCATTTACTACATAAGCAAAACCGTTTTTAAGAATTTCTTCAATCATCCGAACTTGCTCAATGATATGCCCGCTGGCTGAAGGCTCGATGCTGGGTGGCAAGGTGTTTAACCTAGCCATGGCATTGTGGTAGCGATTGGTGTAGTATTGCACCACTTCCATTGGTTCCAATTGCTCCAAGCGGGCTTTTTTGCCAATTTTATCTTCGCCTTCATCGGCATCATTTTCCAAATGGCCCACATCGGTTATGTTGCGCACGTAACGCACTTTGTAACCCAAATACGTGAGGTAACGAAAAACCGTATCGAAAGTAATGGCAGCCCGTGCATGCCCCAAATGCCCATCGCCATATACGGTTGGTCCACAAGCATACAATCCCACAAAGGGTGCTTTAAGAGGAACAAAATCTTCTTTTTGGCGACTCAGGGTATTGTAAACTTTAAGTGGGTGTTGCATTTTTTAAGTTCTATTAATAATTCAGAGCAGGCGGGTTCTTTAACAACATAGGAACATAGTTTTGTTCCTACTTCATCAAGTAAGTCAGACAATCATAATGATTTACATAGTTTAAAGCCTTGCTTTAAAAGATAGACTATGTTGTTTTATGTATTTGCCTTGATAGGTCTAATTTTTCGGTTCGACGTGAATGTAAATACCTATGTAACTATGTGGTTTAAATTTTATTTATAAACCGCAAATTGTTTTTCCAAATTCACCAGCATGTCTTGTACCATGGTGTCTAGGTCGTAATCGCGTTTCCAGCCCCAGTCTTCTTTGGCAGCACTGTCGTCAATGCTCTGTGGCCAGCTCTCCGCAATTTGCTGACGGAAATCGGGTTCGAAGCTGATGGTAAAACCGGGAATGTGTTTTTTAATGGCTTCGTAAATTTCAACCGGCGAGAAACTTACACCAGAAATATTGTAGCTGCTACGTACTTTAATTTTATGCGAATCGGCATCCATCAAATTTATGGTTGCTTTAATCGCATCGGGCATGTACATCATAGGTAGCGTGGTATTCTCTTTCAAGAAACAGGTATGATGTCCGGTTTTTAATGCATCATGAAAAATTTGCACGGCATAATCGGTTGTTCCACCACCGGGGGCAGCTTTCCAGCTTATTAAACCGGGATAGCGAAGGCTGCGAATATCGGCATTGTAACGACGGTGGTAATAATCTACCCAGCGTTCGCCGGCCAGTTTGGTAATGCCATAAACTGTGCTCGGCTCCATAATGGTATGCTGTGGCGTATTTACCTTGGGGGTATTTGGTCCAAAAGCAGCGATAGAGCTAGGGAAAAACAAACGTTTAAACAAGCCATCACGACTTAAATCCAATACGTGCGAAAGGCTGGTCATGTTCAAATCCCAAGCCAGTTGCGGATTTTGCTCGCCTGTTGCCGACAAAAGAGCTGCCAATAAATATATTTGGGTAATGTGATTTTGCTCCACCACCTTGCGAATGCCTTCTTTGTCCATGGCGTTCAAGCGCAAAAACGGACCACTGTCCATCACTTCGCGCGATGCATCTTTAATGTCAGATGCAAAAACCATGTCACTACCGTATTTTTTACGCAGTGCCAGTACCAAGTCGGTACCAATTTGACCAGAAGAGCCAATTACAAGTATTCTTTCCATAAAATCTTCTCTAATTCCTTAGTGCTACAAAAGTATTAATTTGGGATGCCCGTTAAAGGTTGGGCAATTTATTCCTATTTCTGGTTCGGTACAAACCAAGCACAAAATGAATTTTGAAAACCAGTATTTTTTCAACTTTTGCTAGTTAAAAAGCATTGCAAATGCTACAATAAACAGTGCATTTTTTCGCATTATTGGAAAAACCTTGACAACACTTTTTTAACACAGCTTTTCCCTTAACTTTGGGTTTTCAATTCACCACTAAAAATTGCCGGTATGCCAATTTACCACCAACTGGGAAATTTTCCGCATAAACGCCATACTATATTCAAGAAACCCGACGGAAACCTGCACTACGAGCAGCTTTTCGGGACTGAGGGTTTTCATGGCATGTCATCGCTTTTGTATCATTTACACCGTCCAACCATTGTAAAAAAGGTGGGTGAGCCAATAGATGTAAATCCAAAGGTAGCCATCGAAAAAGGATTAAAATCGTATGCACTGAAAGGCATGCAGGTTCCGCCAACCGATGATTTTTTGGAAAGTCGCAAAGCGGTGTTGGTTAACAACGATTTACACATTGTATTAGCCGCTCCGAAAAAATCGCTTCGCAGCTATTTTTACAAGAATGCCGATGCCGATGAAATGATTTTCATTCATAAGGGAACTGGTAAACTGCGTACCATGTTGGGTAACATAACTTTTGGCTATGGCGACTACCTGGTTATTCCCCGCGGAATGATTTATCAGATAGATTTTGATACCGAAGACAACCGCCTGTTTATTGTAGAGAGTTTTAGCCCGATCGTTACCCCAAAACGCTACCGCAACGGATTTGGTCAATTGCTGGAACATTCTCCCTTTTGCGAACGCGATATCCGACGGCCGAGTGAATTGGAAACGCACGATGAAAAAGGTGATTTCCTGATAAAAATTAAAAAAGAAGGCATTCTTCACCATTACACCTATGCTTCGCATCCATTTGATGTGGCCGGTTGGGATGGATTTAACTACCCATATGCATTCTCCATTCACGATTTTGAGCCAATAACAGGGCGTGTACACCAACCACCACCGGTGCACCAAACCTTCGAAGCACACAATTTTGTGGTTTGCTCGTTCTGCCCTAGACTGTACGATTACCATCCACAATCCATTCCTGCACCTTACAATCACAGTAACATAGACAGCGATGAGGTGTTATATTACGTTGATGGCGATTTTATGAGCCGCAACAATATTGAAATGGGAATGATTACGCTACATCCAGGTGGTATACCTCACGGTCCACACCCAGGGGCTTACGAGCGCAGCATTGGCAAAACCGAAACCTTGGAATTGGCAGTAATGGTAGACACTTTCCGCCCATTAAAAGTAACCGAAGAAGCCCTTAAACTCGATGCGGGCGGATATGAGTATAGTTGGATGGAACCGGGATATTGATTAGCCAATTTGATGATTAGCTAATTAGCTGATAGGAAACAGATTAAAACAATTTGGCAATGTCAGATAATCCAAAGTATAAAGACAACTTAATAGTACAGTTAACTTTTGAGTTTTCTTTGGGAATTATTGACTTTTGTGAAGAGTTGAACCGACTAAAGAAGTACAACCTGAGTAACCAATTATTTCGCTCTGGAACTTCGATAGGTGCAAATGTAAAAGAAGCTCAAAATGCAGAAAGTAAGGCTGACTTTGTTCACAAACTAAAAATAGCTTTAAAAGAAGTTGATGAAACTGAATATTGGCTTTTGTTATGTAAGCAAGCAGAATCATATCCTGCGCCAACCGATTTGATTGATAAGCTTACCTCTATAGCCAAAGTATTAAACAAAATAGTAGGAACAACCAAACAATTGTATAACCGGCATTAGCTAATTGGCTAATCCGCTAATTAACAAATCAAGAAATTATGTCAGACATCAAAAACGTAGAATACGGCTTAGAGAAAATATTTGAGGGAGCGCAAGACTTCCTGCCGTTATTGGGTACCGATTATGTTGAGTTTTATGTGGGCAATGCCAAGCAGGCGGCTCATTTTTACAAAACTGCATTTGGGTTTCAGTCGTATGCTTATGCCGGATTGGAAACCGGTTTAAAAGACCGTGCCTCGTATGTGTTGAAGCAAGATAAAATCCGTTTGGTTTTAACCACTGCTTTAAACAGCGATTCTCCCATTGCCGAACATGTTAAAAAACATGGTGACGGGGTAAAAATTATTGCGCTTTGGGTTGAAGATGCTCGTAAATCATACGAAGAAACCATAAAACGTGGTGCTAAATCGTACATGGAGCCTGTGGTAGAAAAAGACGAGCATGGCGAAGTGGTTCGTGCCGGAATTTATACTTATGGCGAAACTGTGCACATGTTTGTAGAGCGCAAAAACTACAAAGGCATGTTTTTACCTGGTTACCAAGAGTGGAAATCGGACTACAACCCAGCACCAATAGGGCTGAAATTTGTTGACCACATGGTGGGCAACGTGGGCTGGGGTGAAATGAATACTTGGGTAAAATGGTACGAAGATGTTATGGGCTTTGTCAATTTCCTTTCGTTTGACGACAAGCAAATCCACACCGAATACTCAGCCTTGATGAGTAAGGTAATGAGCAACGGCAACGGGCGTATTAAATTCCCAATTAATGAACCTGCCGAAGGCAAGAAACGCTCGCAAATTGAGGAATACCTTGATTTTTACGAAGGACCCGGCGTGCAGCACATGGCTATTGCTACCGATGACATTATTACCACCGTTACCGAACTTAGAAAACGTGGCATTGAATTTTTATCGGCACCACCGCATACCTACTACGAGGAAATTCCAGCTCGTTTAGGTAAGCACATGGACATGATGAAAGAGGACATCAATGTGTTGGAAAAACTAGCCATTATGATTGATGCCGATGAGGAAGGTTACTTGCTACAGATTTTCACTAAACCAGTAGAAGATCGCCCAACCTTGTTCTTCGAAATTATTCAACGCATGGGTGCACGCGGTTTTGGTGCGGGTAACTTCAAAGCCTTGTTCGAATCGATCGAAAGAGAGCAAGCTAAACGAGGAACGTTGTAAGAAAATTGAATGACAATAAAAAATCCGCCTAAAGTGCGGATTTTTTTGTGCCTCGTTTTTCGGGAAGTTTGTATCCTGCTTTGTTCAGAAATTTGATGTCTGGATTTTCGTACAGGTAGTAGCGATCATTTATTTTCTCAATGCTTTCGTTCCAACCTTCAACCGTTTGCATGTCGAACAATGGCCAGTGTCCTCCTACCAGCGCTATTTTACAATTATCGGTTTGGTAACATTCGTCAACCCTAGTGGTAAACCTATCAACCCGGTCATGGCGTTCAACAAATCGACAATTAATTTTCTCATTACCCAGGTAATTTATCTGCCAATACAAAAACCAATCGGATGAAATAAGGTGGTTGATATCTCGCTTTTCACATTCGCCCATCAACTCATTCAAAACCGCCATGTCGTTTAGCCTTGGTTCGAGCCAATAAGATATATACTCTTTACCATAATGCACCGTAGAACTTAATAAGAGTAATGCACCAATCCAAGATGCCACCTGTGTTTGCCGTAAAACAATGTCTTTAAATCGAATGATTAACAAGACAGATACAAGCAGCAAGCCCGTATAAAAGGCCAACAAATAACGACCACCCGATAGTCTAAACAAGACAATCGGGAAACTGGAAAGCAGAATACCAATGAGCAACAATACTAGATCGGTTTTTTGTTGTTTTTTAAACCGGTAAATACCTAAAACACAAACCGATAAAAGCCCGATTACAAACAACATGGCTTTTATTTTCAATGTACTGGGTACCTCATAAATATCGCCATAGAGAAAAAAATCGGTAAAATGCGACCAAAACCCTTCAAAAAAGTAATGATAATAGGTCTCCCAATTGACCTCAGCCACCAAATTTACGGTCCATACTTTGGGGTTGAGATAAGCTGGCAAACGCAACACGCCGTAGGCCAGTAATGTGGTGCCAACTGGGATTAAGTAGTCCTTTATTTTTTTTTGTTGAAAAAACCGTTGCGCCAATAATGGTAAAAGGGGTAGCAGAAACAAAACCTGCGAAACAGCAATAAAAGCCAAATAAACCGACACCTTCAACCAATCCTTTCTTTCCCAATGTGGGTGTAAGAAAAGCTGCTTGGCAATGAGGGCAAAAAACAGAAACGCCGTAACATATCCTCCACGCAATTTGGTTCCCCAAACCAACCAGGTTGGAAAACAAGCCACCATTAGTATGGCGGCCAAATACGTAATCCAATCCAGTTTCTGTTTCAACAACAATTCGCTATACTGCTTAATTGCAAAAGAAAACAGCAAGAGTGCCCCAAATTTTATGCTATAAACGGTACTGCCAAAAAACAGCATAAATAACCCAGCAGAAGCGGCCTCGAATAACGAAAATCCATATTGCTGACCATAAAAATAAATCGGGAAGTTGGTTCCGGTAATTAAATCGCGAGCCATAATGCCTAAGACGGCCTCATCGCCATCGAAAAACAAATGTTCGCCAAGTAAATATGGAAGCCGAACCAATACCACCAAAACCGGAATAAACAACCATTCCAACCAAGGTCTTTTCAGAAATAAATCAGCGGGCTTTGTATAATTCAACATGGATTAAGAAAAAAAGGATTTCATAAACGGTGGGAAAGTAATTACATCCGAACAAATTAACAAGCCCTTTCCATATGCCCAAGCCTAAAAATGAACAAGCAGTGCCCAACTTATGCGTTCGTTACACTATAATGTTGCAATTTTGCACGCTACCCAGTTTGTAGCAGTAAATTGACCCATGACTTTTTCCGACCTTAACCTAAGTACCCAATTGCTCAATGCCCTATCTGATTTAGGTTACGAGCATCCTACCACCATTCAAGAAAGGGCTTTTCCTGTGGTAATGAGTGGAAAGGATGTAATTGGTATTGCCCAAACAGGAACCGGTAAAACCTTTGCCTACCTGCTGCCAGCCTTGCGCCAATGGAAATACGCCAAAGACGGCTTGCCGCAAATATTGGTTATTGTGCCAACCCGCGAATTGGTCATTCAGGTGGTTGAGGCTGCTCAAAAACTTACCACCTATATGAGCAACGTAGTGGTTTCAGGAGTTTATGGCGGGGTAAACATGCGCACGCAAGCAGCAGAAATGCCAGCAAGTGTGGATGTGCTTGTAGCCACCCCGGGCCGCTTAATGGATTTGGTATTGGGTGGTTATGTGCCACTTCGAAGTGTAAAGAAATTGGTGATTGACGAGGTGGATGAAATGCTTAACCTCGGTTTTAGATCACAGCTAATTAATATTCTCGATTTACTTCCGCCAAAAAGACAAAACCTACTCTTTTCGGCTACCATGACCGAAGAGGTGGAAGCACTGATGGACGAATTTTTCAATTTTCCTGTAAAAATTGAAGCTGCACCTGCGGGAACACCACTTCAGAATATTTTTCAGATAGCCTATCAGGTGCCCAACTTTTACACGAAGGTTAATCTGGTTAAACACTTATTGAAGAATAACCCCGACATGACCAAGGTGCTGTTGTTTACCGCCAGTAAGCGATTGGCCGATTTGGTTTTTGAGCAACTGAATCCTGATTTTCCTGAACAGCTCGGTATTATTCACTCCAATAAGAGCCAAAACCAGCGATTTGCAGCGGTAAAAGATTTTTTTGACGGTAAGACACGTGTACTTATTGCCACCGATTTGGTAGCGCGTGGTATTGATATTTCTGAAGTATCGCACGTAATCAATTTCGATACGCCGGATGAAGCCGAAAGCTACATTCACCGAATTGGTAGAACGGGTCGAGCCGATAAACAAGGAAGTGCCGTGACTTTTTTCACTCCAGCCGATGAGGAGGAAAAAGCACAGATTGAGCAACTGATGCAATACGTAATACCCATTGTTCCGCTTCCAGAAGATTTAGCTATTTCTGCTATTTTAATTGAGGAAGAACGTCCGGTTGTTCGCCAGAAAAACATTTTAGTAAAACCCAAAAAGCTTGACGAAGCTGGGCCTGCATTTCATGAAAAAGCAGCTAAAAACAGTAAGGTAAACAACAAGGTTCGCCATTCGGAGAAAATGCGAGAGAAATATGGGAAGCCAAAAAAGAAACAAAATAGTAAAGGGAAGCCGTTTTAAATAGCGTAGCCAAGCATAAAAACAGGTAAACATTTAAATCTAGCTAGTATGAAAAGGACAATTTTGGCTTTACTGTTCATTAGTATTGTCACATATAGTAAAGCGCAGGACTATAAGTCGGCCATTGGTGTTCGGGGCGGTTATCCTGCCGGAATTACCTTCAAGCATTTTATGGGTGGAAACAAAGCTTTCGAGGGCATTTTTTCTTTTCGTTACTCGGGTTTTGAAGTTACCGGACTTATTGAAAAGCACAAAGCATCAGCCTTTCAGGTATCGAGATTAAATTGGTATTATGGTGCCGGAGCACACATAGGGTTTTATAACGGCCGATATTATAGCCGTTTTGACCGTTACGATGATTTCGCCCTGGTTGGTGTGGACGGTATTCTTGGTATTGAATACAATTTCAAAGAAATACCCTTCAACGTATCACTCGATCTTAAACCCGCTATAAACCTTGTTGGTTACTATGGCATCTGGTGGGATTCTGCTTTTTCGTTGCGGTATTATTTCTGATAAAATTTGTTCCAAAAAAAATCCAGAAAGAGCTATTCTTTCTGGATTTTTTTATTGCTAGCAGCGCTAACTTGAAATTTGAAACCTAAAACTTTCAACTTTCGAACTTTGAACTGAAAACTCAAGCGCTAATGGCTTCAACGTCTTTATCAACCTTTTTCACCAAGCCTTGCAATACTTTTCCGGGACCAACTTCGGTAAATGAGGTAGCACCATCGGCCAACATTTGCTTAACCGTTTGTGTCCATTTTACTGGTGCGGTAAGTTGGGCAACTAGGTTTTTCTTAATCTCCAATGGATCTACAACTGCTGTTGCGGTTACGTTTTGGTATACCGGACAAATGGGTTTGTGGAAAACCGTGTTTTCAATGGCGGCCGCCAATTCTTCGCGCGCAGGTTCCATCATAGGCGAGTGAAATGCTCCACCAACCGGTAGTAACAAAGCACGTTTGGCACCGGCTTCTTTCATTTTTTCGCAAGCCGCTTCCACTGCAGGAAATACACCTGAAATAACCAACTGACCGGGACAGTTGTAGTTGGCAGGAACCACTACGCCATCAATGCTTGCACAAACTTTTTCTACTATTTCGTCCTCCAATCCTAAAACTGCAGCCATAGTAGATGGCGCAATTTCGCATGCTTTTTGCATGGCCAAGGCACGTGCGTAAACCAATCTTAAAGCATCTTCAAAAGCCAAGGTTTTGTTTACCACCAATGCCGAAAATTCACCAAGGCTATGACCTGCAACCATTTCTGGTTTAAATTCTGCTGCTTTGGTAGCCGCTAAAACTACCGAATGAAGAAATATGGCCGGTTGTGTAACCCGCGTTTGCTTTAAATCCTCTTCAGTTCCGTTGAACATGATGTCGGTAATGCGGAAACCAAGAATCTCATTGGCTTTCTCTAACATTTCTTTAGCCAGAGGCGAGCTTTCGTAAAGATCTTTGGCCATGCCCGGAAACTGCGAACCTTGTCCAGGGAAAATATATGCTTTCATACTTAATAAGTTGCGGGTTGGTGAGTTGTTGGTTTCGAGTTGGTGAGTTGTTGGTTCCGCGTTTCAAAACCCGGAACCAACAAACCCGAAACTAAAAATCGAAAAGAAATTAATCGTTGCTTCTGCCACCAAAAAGGCGCAGCAAGAACAAGAATAAGTTGATGAAATCTAGGTAAAGCGAAAGGGCTCCCCACATAGCCATTTTGCTGGCTTCTTGCGTTCCGGTGCCCACTTGTGCGCCAATTTCTTTCAGTTTTTGCGTATCGTAAGCAGTAAGGCCGGTGAAAATTAAAACACCCAACACGCTAATGATGTAGTTTAAGCCTGAGCTACCAATAAAGAAGTTTACCACCGATGCAATGATAATACCTACCAAAGCCATCATCAATAAAGAACCAAACTTGGTTAAGTCGGTTTTGGTGGTGTAACCCACAAAGGCCATTACGCCAAATGTGCCGGCAGTAATAAAGAAAGTAGTGCTAATGGCGGCTTGGGTGTACATTAAGAAAATGTAACTCATGCTCATTCCCATTAATACCGAATAGGCAGCAAAAGCCAGCAGCATCATAGGTGCGCTAAGGCGTTTCATCATGGTACCCATCAGTAAAATAAAGGCAAGCGGGGCAAACATTACAATCCAACCAAGCATAGTGTTGCCGCCAGTTTCTGGATTGCGCAATAAACTAACCAACTCCAGGTTGGTGCCGAAAAGAAAGGCTACCACACCAGTTATGGCCAAAGCCCCAGCCATGTAGGTAAAAACTTGTGAAATAAATGCCGCTGAAGCCGATTGAGCCGAGCTTCCAGAGCTTGAATAACCTTGATTTAAAGAATTGTTTTCCATAGTAATTAACTCAGTTTTGCAGATATTAAAGTTAAGAATTCGTTTCTAGTATTGTCTTTTAAAAATTCGCCGGTAAAAGCCGATGTGGTCGTTACCGAGTTTTGTTTTTGCACACCACGCATTTGCATGCACATGTGCTGGGCTTCAATAACAACAGCTACTCCAATAGGGTTTAAAGTTTCCTGAATGCAGTTGCGTATGTCGGTGGTAAGCCGTTCCTGTACTTGCAATCTTCGTGCAAAAGCATCGACCACCCTCGGAATTTTGCTTAACCCGACAATATGTCCGTTGGGAATGTAAGCGATGTGTGCTTTGCCAAAAAATGGCAGCATGTGATGTTCGCAAAGGCTATATACTTCAATGTCTTTCACCAACACCATTTGCTTGTATTCTTCCGCAAACATGGCCGATTTTAGAATATCAGCCGGGTTTAAATCGTAGCCGTGCGTAAGAAACTGCAAGGCTTTAGCCACGCGCTCGGGCGTTTTTTGCAAACCTTCGCGCTCGGGGTTTTCGCCAAGTTCTGACAAAATGTCCTTGTACACCCCCGCAATGCGGTCTATCGACAAGTGGTTGTAACGGTCTATGCGCTCATAGGCATCAAACTCGTCCTCGTCGTGGTTATGATTAATCGCCATAATACTCAGCGTAATTGTTAATGGTTTCGTACAATTTTATGCAATGCAGCTGAGCGCCCATGCTAGCTACCAAGGGTTGCATAATGTCCCAAATGGCAAAAGTCAAGTTTTCGGTGCTGGCCAATATGCCTTGCATAAAAGGCACATCGAGGTTCAGGTTTTTGTGATCTAACTTTTCGGTAACCTCGTTGCGAATTAAGGTGCTCAATTTTTTAAGATCGACCACGTAACCCGTTTCAGAATCAGGTTTTCCTTTTACAGTAACATAAAGTTCGTAGTTGTGACCGTGCCAGTTTTTGTTGGCGCATTTGCCAAAAATCTCCTGGTTTTTTTCCTCGCTCCAGTGCTCATTCCACAGCTTGTGTGCCGCATTAAAATGCTCTTTGCGGGTTACGTATACCATCCTCATGCCCGCAAATATAGGGTATTTGCTAACGAGATTGCAAAATGAAGGTTGGTGGGTTTTTCTTGAGTGGGGTTTATAACTCTATTGTTTCAAACCTGCTGAAGATTTGGAATTAATCGTTTTTGTTTGTCAAAATTCTACTCTTGGACTCGAGACAATTAACTAGGACCAATAACCTTTTTGATAATATATTTGCACCCCCAATTGGAATACCTAAACCCTAATTTTCGACTCTATTAAAAATGAAATTAGTTACGTTGCTTACATTGACAATGGTTGTATTGTCAGGTTCAATTTTTGCGCAGAAAAATAACGGCAAAAAGCAGAAAAAAAGTAATTCCTATTCAGTTATAGACAATGATTATGATCAATTACCTAGGCTTTACACTGGATTAACTATTGGCAATTTTGAACTCAGCAATGGATTTAATTACAACCTTGGGGTACAGGCAGCTTATCGAATTGATAACTTAGGACAAGCTAGGATAAACTTACTCATAACCCCTTCTGGAAATGATAATAATTTGTTTTTAAAGCGAAATGAACTCGATTTAGGATTTTTCAAGCACCTGATATCTAGGCAAGTGGAAAAAAATTACAAGGTTCGGTTAAAAACAGTACAGTGGTTTACGCCGGGTATGCCTGGTAATTTTGCAGGAATGTCTACCCCAAGTCAGGTTACCCATCAGGTAACCACGTATCAACCGGTTGAAGGTGACGCACAGGTTCATTTTGGAGCCAGAGCAGGCATACAGTTACAGAATATTATTGGTCAAAATAACAACCTGCAGCAACCCTGGTTTATGACAAATTCTAATCAGGCCGCCATTTATCTTGGTGTTGGTAAAACCACGTTAAAACGTATTTTTATTAATCATTCAGAATTCGGTCTGAAAGGAAAGGGAAGTCAAAATAGTTATTATTTCGATGTTTTATTTGCTCCAATTCAGAGCGTTTCATTTATGGCCAACCCTATATTTGATGGGCTGTCAGGAGTAAATAAGCCCAGTTATCGTCGTTACCCGTTTGGTTGGAGATTTGGATTAGAAAGCCTACTCTCCGGATATAGAAACAGATTTACTACCTTATTGACGGCAGAATTCGGCTCTCGACCAAGTTATCTCAATTCCAGTCCGGAACTTTATGTGTCATTTCGCTTCGGCATAGGATGGGGATTTAAAGGTGGGAAATACGGTCGGTATAAATCTGAAAAGGACGAAAATTATCAAGATGATTTCGAATCACCAAAGGATAAAACCGAGGGTTCAATTCGGGAGTCAAAATCAGAGAAAAAAAAGTTAGTTAAACCGAAACCAAAAGTTTACCAAAAACCGAAGTATCGATTCGGTTGAAACTATACTTGATTAGAGCCCCATTCGCCGAAGGTACTGTGATACAAATTACAGCACCTACGCCAAACTCAGGCCACTCCAAGCAATTTAGGCTATCGCAAGAAAAACTAGTTGATTTCAAAATTTATGTACTTATATTTGTACACATAAACGTACAAAATCATGCTTACCACCACCATTTCCGATTTTAGAAAAGACATAAAACGCTATTTTGATAAGGTGGCGGAGAATTTTGAAACCCTTATTATTAATCGCGGAAAAGACAATGGCGTGGTCATTATGTCGCTACACGAGTATAATTCTTTGTTGGCCACCAGCCATGAGCTTTCTTCCAAAACAAACGAAAAACGACTGGATTCGGCCATCGATAAACTGAGCAAAGGCAATTCGTTTCAAAAAGACCTTATTGAACCATGAAATTCGTTTTCGTAGACGAATCGTGGGAGGATTATTTGTACTGGCAAACCACCGACAAAAAAATGGTAGCGAGAATAAATGAGCTACTGAAAGATATTTCACGAAACTCATTTTCAGGAATTGGAAAACCAGAACCTTTAAAACACAAATACAAAGGCTATTGGTCGCGAAGAATTACCGACGAGCACCGTTTGATTTACAAAGTACAAGGAGACGAAATTTTGATAGCCAAGTGTCGGTTTCATTATGATTGAAAGTTTGTTTAGCGCAACATCAGGCTGTAGCTAAATTGTCCAAAAATTAGTTTGAATCAAGGTTAAAAAAAGAATAAATTTAGACGATAAAAACCCTGACTTATGGCAAACATAAAATTATTCGAAAGCAAGCAGATACGTTCTATTTGGAATGAAGCAGATAAGAAATGGTATTTTGTTGTAGCTGATGTTATACAGGTTTTAACCGACACATCCAATCCGAGCGACTATATTAAAAAGATGCGTAAGCGGGATGAAGAGCTTGCCAAAGGGTGGGGACAAATTGTCCCCACCCTTGTGGTAGACACCGCTGGTGGTAAGCAAAAGATGGGTTGCGCAAATGCAAAGAGTCTGTTACGCATCATACAATCTATTCCATCGCCAAAAGCCGAGCCATTTAAACAATGGTTAGCTCAGGTAGGCTCTGACAGGTTGGATGAAATTGAGAATCCTGAATTGGCCACCCAACGTACCCGAGAGTTGTATAAACTTAAGGGATATCCCGACGACTGGATTGAAAAACGCATGCGGAGCATTGCCATTCGCGAAGAACTGACCGAAGAATGGAAAAACAGAGGTGTTAAAGAACAAACGGAGTATTCAATATTGACCGCCGAAATTTCGAAAGCTACTTTTGGCTTGGTACCATCGGAATATAAAAAGTTAAAAGGGCTGAAACAAGAAAACCTTCGCGATCACATGAGCGATTTGGAATTGATTTTCTCTATGCTTGGCAAGGCTTCTACCACCAAAGTAACTCGGGCTAAAAATGCAAAAGGATTTATCGCCAACAAAGCGGCTGCAAAAATTGGAGGAAAAATAGCCGGAAATGCGTTGAAGGAATTGGAGAAAGAAAGTGGCGAAAAGATTGTTACTGCTGAAAATTATTTACCCGAAGCCAAGAAAAATAAAAATTTGAAATAAGAATCGCAAAATGTAGGTTTCATTACGATTGACGTACAGAGTACTCCGTCTGATAGAGGTTTTAAACACCATCGTACCTTGCCAATTCAACCACCCGTGTACCTTTGCACCAAATTAATGCACCCATGATTGTAGTTACCGGAGCCGCAGGTTTTATTGCTAGTTGTTTAGTTACCCGCCTTAACGAAGAGGGTTATAACGATTTAATTCTGGTCGATGATTTTTCGCACCCGGAGCGCGAGCGCAATTATTTGGGTAAAAAATACTCGGCTTTGGTAGAGCGCGAGGAGTTTCCCGCATGGCTGGAAGCCAATCAAAACCAAGTGCAATTTGTGTTTCACCTTGGTGCACGCACCGATACTACCGAGTTTGACATGGCCGTGCTTAACCACCTCAATTTCGATTTCAGTAAAAAGGTGTGGCAAGTTTGCACCAAACACGGTATTCCGCTGGTTTATGCCTCATCAGCAGCTACATACGGTCTTGGCGAACACGGTTACCAAGACAATCACGAGGTGGTTAATGAGTTGATACCGCTTAACCCCTATGGTGTTTCCAAAAACGCATTTGACAAGTGGGTGCTGGCACAAAAGGATGTGCGCATTTTTTGGGCTGGTTTAAAATTCTTTAATGTTTACGGCCCAAATGAGTACCACAAAGGCCGCATGGCATCGGTTATTTTTCATGCCTTTAACCAAATTGGCAAAACAGGAAAAATGAAATTGTTCCGTTCGCACAACCCCAATTATAAGGATGGCGAGCAGTTGCGCGATTTTGTTTACGTAAAAGACGTAGTTGAGGTTTGTTTGTTTCACATGCAAAACCGTAAGCACAGCGGGCTTTACAATCTGGGAAGTGGTAAAGCACGGTCATTTAAAGATTTGGTGCTGGCTACCTTTAAAGCGATGAACAAACCCGCCGACATTGAATACATTGATACACCTGCCGATATTCGCGACAAATATCAGTATTTTACCGAGGCCGATATGAGCAAGTTAATTGGCATTGGCTACAATAAGCCATTTACCTCATTGGAAGAAGGTGTTACCGATTACGTAAAAACATATTTAGCTGAAAACAAAGGCTACTAAGCTATGTATCGGTTGGAACAAACTGTTCCCCAAAATTTACCAAATACACCTTTTCCGTAGCACGGGTTATTGCGGTGTATAGCCAGCGGTAGTATTCGGTATCTACCATATCTTCAGTTAGATAGCCTTGGTCTATAAATATAGCCGGCCACTGTCCGCCTTGTGCTTTGTGGCAAGTTACCGCATAAGCAAATTTTACCTGAAGGGCGTTGTAATACTCATCGGCCTTAATTTTCTCAAACATTTTTCGTCGGCTAGGCTCACTGGCGTAAGCAATTTTCAGCTCTTCAAACAGCTGCTGGCTTTTATCGGCAGGCAAGGCCGGGCCTTCGCTATACACGGCATCCAGGCATAGTTTGGTTTCAAGTTCTACATCAAAATCTACCAACCTAATGCGCACATTTACAAAACGTAGGCCGTATTCTTCTTCGTAATTCCTTATTTTTTTCACTTGGGCAATGTCGCCATTGGCAATAAAATTGGTGCTGTGTTCACCTTGCAGCCAGTGGTAGTTATTTTTAACCACCATGAGGTAATCGCCGGCACATAGCTCCTCATCATACATCAAAATACGGGCACGAATTTGCTTGTTAAACTCGTTTGCCCGTTTGTTGCTCCGGGTAATGAGCATTACGTTTTCCTTGCCGTAATTATCAAAACAGGTTTCAAGTTCTTCCTGCAACTCTAGGGTGGTTATGCCCTTTACATCCGGAAAATTGACGTTAAACTTAAACCCCAATTGTTTTTCATGTATCAGCAAACGCAGTTGCGTGGCATTGGCCAATATCCCCGATTCCTGGTTTTGGCGCATTACCTCGGTAAGTTCTACTTGCGCTGCGGTAAGTTGGTGCATAAGTTGCAGCCAGTTTTTGTCCAAAGCCAGACTTTTGTCGCTGCCGACGGGTGGCAACTGTGCCGTATCGCCCACCAAAATTAACTTGCACCCTTTGGCCGAAAACACAAACTGAAACAGGTCAGTAAGCAAACTACCGGTTACCGAGTAGCCTTTGTTGTCTTCTTCGGCTTGAATCATCGAGGCTTCGTCAACAATAAAAATACTGTCGGCAAACAGGTTTTGTTTTAGTTCCAGACTAAAAGTTCCCTCTTTATTGGCTTTGCGCTGATATATAACCTTATGAATGGTAAATGCCTGCTTACCCGAATAGCTTGAAACCACTTTGGCAGCCCTGCCGGTTGGCGCCAAAACCGTAAAACCAATTTCATGTTGTTGCAAAAAATTAATACAAGCCGATATTACGGTTGTTTTTCCCGTACCAGCATATCCCTTTAACAACAACGTGCATTTGGGTTTGGTACTGGCCAAAAAAGCATCGAAATAGGTAAAGAATTTCTCCTGGCCTTCAGTAGGCTTAAAAGCTAAAGTGTTGGTGAAGAAATTGGCAATACCCAATGTAGATTGATTTTTGCTCAAAAGTGGGATAATTTCATCATTGAAACGATACCTGATTTATTTAACCACATAGCAACATAGAAAAAAGCGAAGCGTTTACCTATGCGCCCCTTGATTTGACTCACAGACATTTTAGCAAGAATTACTTTACCTAGCATTGTTAAACCTATGTTGCTATGTGGTTAAATATTAATTGAATGGTGAGTTTAGTTGATAATGTTAAATGATAGACGGTAGTTATAACTCTAATTAGGTTGTCTCTCTGGAGTGATTCCGATATGGCAAAACAAATAATTGTATTTTCGTCATCGTTAATCCACAGTTCTGCCTTACATGACGGAAGTTTTAGACGAAAATAAAATCACCCATCAGCCATTTTCCTTTGGGCGAGTTGATGAATTTACAGCTTTGCAATGCACGCTGGCTATCGTATTTTACCCTTCCAAGGTACTCTACACCGTTGACAATCTTCAAGGAAGCGTGGTAGCTTATGGGTTGATTGAATTTAACAGTGTTCACCTTTCGCCTACTTCGGGGAAAGAACTGGAGGCGGCTTTGCCCCTGTATAAATTCAAGTACCGTAAGGTTTGGGTGGCTATTAGTAACAATGAGTACTGTCTCATTCCAGGCGATATACACAAACGCCAAAACAACGACACCTACCTGGCCTGTGCATTGGGCAAAAATGCCGCCACCTTTTCGTTCGTAAAACAGGACACCTTGTTTACGCAAAACATGGTAATGGTGTATAACATTTCGGCCAGTTTGGAACGTGTGCTTAACCAGGGTCATGTGGGTTTAAGCATTCGCCACGAGAAAACCGTTATTGCTGGCCAAATAAGTAATTTAGCCAACGAATTCACCAACTTATTGTTGATTAACCTGTGCGAAGGTCATTTCGATTTGGTGGTGATTAAAAACAAGAAACTAATCTTTATGAATAGTTTCCCAATGCACAATACCGACGAAATACTCTATTACGTTTTCGACGTATTGAAACAATTGGAATTAACAACTACCGACTTCCGTCAAAAATTAACAGGTCTTAAACCTTTGTTTTTCAATAGACTCCTATTAAAAAAATACTTACCTGAAATACGCGAATACTCCTTTAAAAATGGAGAGTTATACAACGACCAGGGGCTTTATTTCACTCCACATTATTTAACTAAGTGAGAATTATTTCAGGATTTTTGAAGGGTCGCCGAATTAACCCGCCCGCTAAAATAAAAGCGCGGCCAACTACTGATATTGCTAAGGAAGCGCTCTTTAACATCTTGGAAAATCGCTTGGAATTTGATGGATTAGTTGCCTACGACCTTTTTAGCGGTACTGGCAACATTACCTTCGAGCTTATTTCGCGTGGTGCCGAAATGGTTTATAGTGTCGACATTAGTCCCGATAGCGGCACTTTGATAAGAACGTTGGCCAAAGAATTTGAAGTGGCCGACAAGGTAAAATTTGTCCGTGCCGATGTGTGGCGACTGGCCAAAAACCTGAACGTAAAAGCCGATTTGATTTTTGCCGACCCCCCATTTACCTTGAAAGATTATGCACGGCTGCACGAATTGGTTTTTAGCAATAAACTATTAAACCCCGGTGGATTGCTGGTTATTGAACACCCTGAAAAGGCCGATTTTAGAGGATTTAAAGGATTTGAATACACAAAAACGTATGGAAATCTTAACTTTAGTTTCTTTGTTGACTCAGGCACATTAAGCGTTGTAGCATAATATGGAACGTATAGCTATTTTCCCCGGATCGTTCGACCCCATTACAAAAGGTCATGAAAGCATTGTTCGCCGAGCATTGCCCCTTTTCGATAAGATAGTGGTTGCCGTAGGCATTAACTCGGCCAAAAAGTATTTGTTCAGTACCGAAATGCGGGTGAATTGGCTAAAAACCCTTTTTGCCGATGAGCCAAAAATTGAAGTGGCTACCTACACAACCTTAACAGTTGACTATTGTGCTTCGATTGGCGCGGGTTTTATTTTACGTGGCTTGCGCAATTCGGTTGACTTTAACTATGAAAAGAGCATTGCCCAAATGAACTGGGCGCTGAACCCCAAAATTGAAACCTTGTTTTACCTCACTACCCCCGATTTATCGGCCATTAACGCAACCATCGTGAGGGACATTTACGTAAACGGAGGCGACATTTCGGCCTTTATCCCTGAAAACATCAAGCTACCCAAGTATAACCCCGACAATAAGTAACCTTTCAACGAGTTCTTGCTCTATGCGTGTTTTCCTGATTACTTCCCTACTTGTTTTAGCCACTCTTCGGTTGTTGGCGCAATCCATATCAGGAAAAGCACACGAAAGTTACGTGGGGCATCCCGCTTACCTCTACACCTATAGCGATGCCATCAGCAACCACAAGATATTGGCCGACAGCTGCACCGTAAAACCAGACGGCTCTTTCCATTTCAATTTCAAGACCGACAAAATAATAACTGGCGTAATCTCTATTCACCGGATAAATGCTAGCTTGTTTCTGGAACCTACGGCAAAATATCAAGTTTACTTTGCTCCGCTTCCACCCACACAGGCAAAAACCCTGAATAACTCGAATGTAATTAACCTCGAGTTTGAAACGCTTAACAAGACAGACATTAACGCACTCATTTCTGATTTCAACACTGAATTTGACTTCTTTTTCGAGCTTCAGGTGGCCAATGTTTTCGACAAAGGTTTTCGCAATATTCTAAATGCTTTTCGCCAGCACTGCGACTCGGCTTTTGGCGTATACAAAAACCCATTTCTAAACAACTACATTCATTTTTGCTTTGGAAATTTTGAGCAAAACATCGGTTCTTACCGAAAAAACCAATTCGAAAAATACTTACTGAATCAAAAGTACGACCTTCACAATCCAGAGTTTGCACTTTTCATCACTTCGTTTTTCGATAACGAATTAAGCCGTTTCGATCGCTTTTCAAAATCGCAACCACTCAGTACCGCCATTACCAAAAGCAACATCACCGAGTTTTTGGAGCAGTTAAAAAACAACGACTTTCTGAAAGAAAACGCGGCATTGCGCGAGTTGGTTGCCCTAACCATTTTTCAACAGGAATATGGCAAAAAGGGACGCAAAAAAACCAATTTGCTTAAAATGATGGATGATTTAGCCAAGCTATCAACGCTTCCGCAATCTAAAAATCTGGCAGCCCATATTAAGGCCGAACTTGTTCAGTTTGAAACCGGCCATCCGGCCTATTCGTTTAAGTTGCGAAATGCCGAAAACAAATTGGTAAAACTAGAATCGTTTGCCGGAAAACCATTGCTCATCATGTTTACCGCCGGTTGGAGTAACGAAAGTTTGGGTGAATTGAGTTTATTAAAAGGGCTCTACCAGAAATACGGCAACCAGATATACTTTCTTTTGGTAAGCATTGACGATGATCCTGCTCAATTTGCAGCACTTCAAACCACCGTTGGCAAGGATATGCCGTTGCTAGTAAATTATGCGGCCGACAAGTTTATAACCGAAGCCATGAACCTAAGTTATGTGCCACAGTTTGCCCTCCTCGACAAAACCGGTCATTATGTGAAATTTATGGCACCTGCCCCAAGTCGTGGGTTAGAGAGTTTGTTGGAGCAGGTAATCAAATAAGTCAATTAAACCTCGTCAACCGGCACTGCAAACTCGTTGAGCAAGTCGGTTACCGAGCGATAGGTGTTGTTTTTTACTTCCACCAATTTGCTGGGCTTAATCCATTTTATTTCGGTAATGCCCTCTTCTGCTTGTGGTACCAATTTTTGCCCATCGGGCACCGACATTTCGTACCAATGTGAACACTTCAATATTCGGCGATTTCGTTCGGTGTATGTGTGGTAGGTTTGAGTTAGCAACTTACCCAACACCACATCCATTAAACCGCATTCTTCTTTGACCTCTCTAACTGCCCCATCGGCAATGGTTTCGCCAACTTCAATTTTACCTTTGGGCAAATCCCATTTGCCTTTTCTAAAGATAAAAAGCAAATCCCCTTTCCGGTTTCGAATGATTCCGCCACCGGCATCAATTACCGAAAACAGCGATGTGAATGATTGCCAAAGCTCATTTATATCGAAACAGTAAATTAAATACTCATCGATTAGGGAGCTTCTACGAATTTTTTTAATCAGCGAATTCAGCTCATCGGCATTGGTATACACCGACTTATGCTGATGATGTGTATGCTGAAAAAACGAAAGGTCGTCGGTAAGATATACCGGTTTCCCGTAAACGAAAACTTTATACATTTGCGGCTATGAGTTCTAACACAGATTCCGCGCTAAAAGTAGCAGAATTTTTGCTTAACATCAAAGCGATTAAATTACAGCCCAACCAACCTTTTACTTGGGCCTCTGGATGGCTTTCACCAATATATTGCGACAATAGAAAAACCCTTTCTTATCCAATTGTTCGCACGTATCTAAGGCAGGAGTTTGTACGCATTATTGAGCAAAATTTTCCAAAACCCGATGTAATTGCTGGTGTAGCCACCGGCGGTATTGCCCTGGGTGCATTGGTTGCCCAAGAAATGGGGCTTCCGTTTGTTTACGTTCGTCCGGCTGCCAAAGGCCACGGATTACAAAACCAAATTGAAGGTCAAATTGAGGAAAGTCAAAACGTTGTAGTAATTGAAGACTTGATTTCGACCGGTTCGAGCAGTTTGAAAGCCGTGGAAGCACTAAAGGAAGCAAAATGCAACGTAAAAGGTTTGGTGGCCATTTTTAATTACGGTTTTGATGAGGCGGCTAAAAATTTCAAAAAGCACCACTGCCCTTTCTATTCGTTGACTACCTATGATGATTTGATAGCCCAAGGCTTAAAGTCGAATTACATTACCGATAGCGATATTCAAACCCTGAAAGCCTGGAGAGAAAATCCGGCTGAATGGAAAATCTAAGCGCATGACCCGTATTGAAAGCAAACATTTGGTTATACCAAAATCGGCAACCGGTGTTTCCACCTTTTTAACCGAGCTAAATAACATAGCGCTACTTCTTCCACAAGATAAAATCTCGAATTTTGTTGCCACCGACAAAACATTCGGATTTAAAATAAGTGGTGCAATTCCGGTTGAATTGGAGTTAATTAATGTCGATGCCGGAAAACTGATTCAACTAAAAACGACTGCTAACAATAGTTTTCAGTTTACCTTGGATATTTTCATCAAAGAAGATGGTACCGGCTGCGAGGTTTATCAGGTGTGCAATGCCGACATCAATACCTTTATGAAAATGATGATTGAAAAACCATTATCGGCACTTTTCGATTACATGGTAGACCGCTTGCTAGTGGTGTGCAAAGATTAAAACACAAAAGCAATTTCCTTAATATCGAAATTCAGCACTTGGCCGGTAGCAATTTTTAACTGCAACCGGCCATTTTCTTGAACCCCGATTATGGTTCCCATTACAGTTTCTCCATCAATTTTATAGGCCGCTGGCTGCCCAAATTGAAACAATTTGTCCAAATAGGCTTGCTCGATGCGCTGCACCTGTCCGCGCTGCCAAACTTGATAGTAATAATTCATCAGCGCCAGCACCCGTTCAAAAACAAACTCGGTTTCCAAAGGTCGGCCAAGCTCATTGGTCAGAGACGAAGCATTGGGCAAGCCATCAAACTTTTGCTGATTCACGTTAATTCCGACACCAATTATGCAACTTGAAATGGCATTTCCATTCCACACGTTTTCAATAAGAATACCTGCCACTTTACGCTGACGTATCAAAATGTCATTGGGCCATTTAATTTCGGCCACCAGACCTGTTGCCTCCTCAATGCCCTCGGCAACTGCCAATGCAGCCAGCCTACTCATTATAAATTGCTGCTCCGCTTTTAAGTGCTTTGGGTACAAAATTGCAGAAAAGGTGAGGTTTTCGCCCGGTTTGGTCGTCCAAACTGAACCGCGCTGTCCCTTGCCCGACAATTGGGAGTATGCCATTATGACCGTCCCTTCAGGCGGATTTGTCGTACTTATTAAATTGGCAGCGTAATTGTTGGTAGAGTCTACCTCGCGCAAGCGCACAATATTGTTGCCGATAATTTGCATGGGGACGAATTAACCTAAAACCGCTCAAATTAACCTAACTTTGGGCAACTATTTTTTTGAATGACGGAACTACCGCTGAACATCCCAAATGTAGTTGTTGCTGCAATTAAGGGAATACAAGAAGTGAAAGGAAAAGACATTGTTTGTCTCGATTTAAGAAAAATTCACCATCGGGTCTCCGATTTTTTCATAATATGCCACGCCGATAGCTCGACACAGGTGAATGCTATTGCTGACTCGGTGGAAGAATTTACCCAAAAACTTGCTAATGAAGAGCCTTGGCACAAAGAAGGCCGAAATAACGCCGAATGGGTGTTGTTAGATTATTCGAATGTGGTGGTGCATGTATTTCACCGCGAAAAAAGAGAACATTATAACTTAGAAAACCTTTGGGCCGATGCACCTGTTTACGAGGTGGAAGAGAAAGAGGCGATATAACAAAATTGACAATGACCGAACAAGAAAAGCAACAAAAAGACGATAAAAACCAGTTTGAAAAGGTAAAACAGAAGTTTTCCAACAAAACGGGTAAAAAGAAAGCGGATGGTTCTGAACCAGAAGGCTCGAACGGTGGCGGATTCAATTTCTACTGGATTTATGCCATTGTGGCCGCTCTTTTATTGGGGCAAGTGTTTTTTAACATGAATGGCAATCTGGTAAGCACAACTTACGGCGGTTTCCAGGAAATGGTTAACAACAATGAAGTAGCCAAAGTGGTGGTTTACAACGAAAAAACTGCCGAAGTATGGCTTAAAAAGGAAGTTGCCAGCCGCGAAAAATATAAAAGCAAACTTAAACAACCCTGGGTTGGTGGAGTTAGCACCGGTCCGCATTTTACGTTCAACTTACCAACCGGTAAAGAAAGTTTTACCAATTATTTGGACAAAGCTCGCATCGAAAAGAATTTTTCTGTCGATTACCAAACCCGCGAAAACTGGGGTAAGGAAGTATTGGGCTGGATGATTTTTATTGGAGTTTCATTGGCCTTGTGGATGTTTGTAATGCGCAGAGTTGGTGGTTCAGGTGGTCCTGGCGGACAAATATTTAACATTGGCCGTTCTCGCGCTCAGGTTATAGAAAAAGGAAAAGGCGGCACTAATGTCACTTTTGATGACGTTGCTGGTTTAGAAGGTGCCAAAGAAGAGATTCAGGAAATTGTTGATTTCTTGAAAACACCAAAAAAATACACTGAATTGGGCGCTAAAATTCCAAAAGGTGCATTGCTAGTTGGCCCTCCGGGAACAGGTAAAACATTGTTGGCCAAAGCAGTTGCCGGCGAAGCAAAAGTTCCTTTCTTCTCGCTTTCGGGATCCGACTTTGTAGAAATGTTTGTAGGTGTGGGTGCATCACGTGTTCGTGATTTATTCCGCCAGGCAAAAGAGAAAGCACCATGTATTATTTTCATTGATGAAATAGATGCAGTTGGCCGCGCACGTAGCAAAAACCTGAATTTTGGTTCTAACGACGAACGTGAAAACACGCTAAACCAGTTACTTACCGAAATGGATGGTTTTGGCACCAACAGCGGTGTAATTATTTTGGCTGCTACCAACCGTGCCGATATTCTTGACCGTGCTTTGTTACGTGCTGGCCGTTTCGACCGTCAGATTTATGTTGACATGCCCGATGTTAAAGAGCGTAAGGAAATTTTCAAAGTTCACCTTAAGCCACTGAAACTGGAAGAAAACCTGGATATTGATTTCTTGGCACGCCAAACACCTGGTTTTAGCGGTGCCGATATTGCCAATATTTGCAACGAAGCAGCACTTATTGCTGCCCGTAAAAAGAAATCGTTTGTAGAAAAACAAGATTTCCTAGACGCTGTAGACCGTATTGTAGGTGGTTTAGAAAAGAAAAACCGCATTATTACGCCTAAAGAAAAACAAACTATTGCCTACCACGAAGCAGGTCACGCCACCATTAGCTGGTTGGTAGAACATGCCAATCCGCTGGTTAAGGTAACTATCGTTCCTCGTGGACAATCACTTGGTGCAGCTTGGTATTTACCTGAAGAACGCCAAATAAACACCACTGAGCAAATTCTTGATGAAATGTGTTCGGCACTTGGCGGTCGTGCGGCCGAGCAAGTTATTTTCGGCCAAATTTCTACAGGTGCTTTAAGCGACCTGGAGAAAGTAACCAAACAAGCCTACGCCATGGTTAAGATTTTTGGTTTAAGCGAAAAAGTTGGAAACGTGAGTTTCTACGATAGCCGCGGACAAGAGTCGTTCCAAAACCCATACAGCGAAAACCTTGCCCAAATAATGGACGAAGAGGCCAGCAAAATTATTGAAAATCAATATGAAAGGGCTGTTAAACTGCTTACCGATAATCGCGAAAAACTAGATTTATTGGCGGCTAAATTGCTGGAAAAAGAGGTGATTTTTAAAGAAGATTTAGAGGAAATTTTTGGCAAACGCCCTTACGACAAGGAAGAAATTCAACTGATTCACCAATCGCCAGAAGAAATGGCACAGCTGGCTGCTGAAAACCTTGCTGAAACACAAGCAAATGAAGAAAGTCCTGCGGTTGAGCCAAAACCAGATACCGCTGCTGCAAATGGATGAAAGCTGGAAGATTGTTTTTACTGACACTTTTTTACCCAAAGTAGAATTGGTAAAAGCTCTTTTGGCCGAGCACGATGTACCAGCAATAATTTTGAACCAACAAGACAGTGCGCACAAAACTTTTGGTGAGATTCAATTGTTGGTACATCGCGAAAATTACCTGAAAGCATTTCACCTTATAAAACCAACCCGTGAGTAACTTTTTGCAGCGCACCATAACCGGTGTATTGTTTGTTGTGATTCTGCTTGGAGCAGTGCTTTGGAGTAAATATGCTATTGCCGCCCTGTTGTGGCTGATTGCAGTAATTGGTCTTAATGAATTTTACAGCATTACAAAAAGTACCAAAACCCAAATACCCCGCACTTTGGCCTTGGTTATTGGAGCGATTATATACGGTTTGATTACCGCCATTCGGCTATTCGATTTGCCCAGTTACCTGCTGACACTTTGTATTCCAGGCGTAAGTATTTTCTTAATTATCGAACTTTTCCGCAAGCAAAAACGCCCTATTACCAACATTTCCTATAGCATATTTGGTATTTTGTACATCATTCTTCCTTTTGCCTTGCTCAATTACATTCCGTTACAAGCCAACGGTGAACCCAAGGGGACTTTGTTACTGGTAGGTTTTTTTGCCTCACTGTGGGCCAACGATACGGGAGCCTACCTAACCGGTCGTAGTTTTGGCAAAAACAAACTTTTTGAACGCATTTCGCCAAAGAAAACTTGGGAAGGATTTGTTGGCGGCTTGTTTTTCTGCGTTTTGGCCGGCTACATCATTTCTGGTTTCGATACCTATTTAACGCCTTTACAATGGGTTGGATTTAGCGTAATCATTGGCATTTTTGCTACCCTTGGCGATTTAGTAGAGAGCATGCTGAAACGAAATTACAAGGTAAAAGACAGTGGAACTATCCTTCCCGGACACGGTGGCGTACTAGATCGTTTCGATGGAATTTTTCTGGCTTGCCCCATGATTATCATGTACCTCGAATTTGTTGCTGGCTGGTAAATAGCTTTTGCTTTTATTTGCAAAAATTTAAAACATGACCCTACACCGCGAAGGAACAACAATTATTCTTGGAACCCTTGCCATTGTTGGCCTTATTAATTTTCTGAGCTTTCAGTTTGTTCCGGTTCCCGGGGTAAATTATGGGATATTGAGTGTTTCTTTGGTTTTTACTTACTTAATACTTCAGTTTTTTCGCATTCCACAACGCACACCGGTTATCAATGATACCTTGATAATGAGTCCTTGCGATGGGAAAGTGGTGGTAATTGAAGAAGTTTTTGAACCAGAATTTTTGCAGCAAAAAGCCTTGCAAATTTCTATTTTCATGTCACCAATAAACGTACATGCCAACTGGTTTCCTATTTCCGGCAAGGTTATTTACGACAAATACCACGCTGGTAAATTTTTAGTGGCTTGGCATCCAAAATCGTCTACCGAAAACGAAAGAACCACCATTTGTGTGGAAAATAATCGCGGACAAAAAGTACTTTTTCGTCAAATAGCCGGTGCACTGGCCAAACGCATTAAATACTACACCAAAACCGGTGATAAGGCCACGCAAGGAAATGAGTTTGGTTTTATAAAATTTGGCTCGCGTGTTGACCTTTATTTGCCAATAGATTCGGAAGTGCTAGTCCACATTGGCGATAGCGTTACCGGAACCCTAAGTACCATTGCCCGCCTTAAATAATGTTAAGACCTTGTTGAACAAACAAGTAAAACACTATTTTCGATTAAAATTTTTAACCCATGAAATAGCCGTGGGAAAATCATTCAGATAATGAATGAGCAGAAAACGGCCAATTGCATGCAACCTTAACTTTAAAAAAAGATTAAAATGAAAAAGACGTTATTAATTGCAGCTTTAGCCGTGTTCGCTTTATCTACTACTACTGCTTATGCAGGTGGAAAAGATAAAGGCAAAGAGAAAAGCAAAAAAGAATGTGCTAAGGCTTGCGCCAAAGAAGAAGGTAAACCAGCTTGCTGCGCGAAAAAAACCGCTTGCCAAAAGCCTGCAACTGAAGTAGCTCCAAAAGCAAACTAATTAGTGCCAATTAAATTGGTTTAAGTTAAAACCGCCTTCGGGCGGTTTTTTTGTGGGTTTATTTTTGGCCTACCACTTCTTAAAAATAAACACCACGGCCAAAACGATAAAACCGAAACCAACCAGGTAGTTCCATTTCAGGGGTTCTTTTAAATAGAAAACAGCGAACACACAAAATACCACGAGCGAAACTATTTCCTGAATGGTCTTTAATTGAAACGGGCTAAAACCCTCCACGGTTGCGCCTATTCTATTGGCTGGAACCATAAAGCAATATTCTACAAAGGCAATTCCCCAGCTTATTAAAATAACCTTCCACAAAGCTACGCCAACATGGCGCAGGTGGCCGTACCAGGCAATGGTCATAAAAACATTGGAGCACAGCAATAAAACGATGGTTCTCATTTCGCTTGCAATTTTTGATTTACCAGGTGCCACATAACAATGCCGGCACTCACTGAAACATTTAAGGAGTGTTTGGCGCCAAATTGCGGAATTTCAATTACTCCATCGGCAGCGTTTATGGTGTCTTGCTCTACACCCATTACTTCGTTGCCAAAAATCAAGGCAATTTTTTCATCGGCTGCCGGTTCAAAATCGTTGAGCATAATGGCGTTTTCGGTTTGCTCTAAGGCATAGATTTTATAACCGTTGGCCTTTAAAGTTTCCATTGCGGTGGCTGTTTCCGGCACATGCTCCCAACTTACGGTATCGGTTGCACCCAAAGCAGTTTTTTGAATATCCTTGTGAGGTGGAGTGGCGGTATAACCAATTAAAATAACCTTTTCTATTCTAAACCCGTCGGCAGTTCTAAATACCGAGCCTACATTAAGGGCACTTCTCACATTCTCCAGCACTACAGTAACGGGTATTTTCTCGGCTTGTTTAAATTCTTGTATGTTAAGCCGGTTTAATTCGGCATTGGCTAGTTTGCGCATAGAAACATTGCATTTCCGCAAAAATAGAGAATAGCCGCGTGCCACGACCTACGTTCCTAACAAATGGGCAATAGCTGTTCATAAACAGATTGGTATTGCCCAACCGCTTTAGCTACTTTTAGACCCTTAATTTTAAAGTGTGAGTACCGCAAGCAAAGCCATTGTAGAAACCCCGTTAATGAAGCAATACCTGGCCATTAAAGCCAAGTACCCCGATGCGGTGTTGCTTTTTCGCGTTGGCGACTTTTATGAAACATTTAGTCAGGATGCTATTATTGCCAGCAAGGTATTGGGCATTGTCCTTACACAACGTAAAAACGGAGCAGCCGCAACGGTTGAATTAGCTGGTTTTCCGCACCACTCGTTAGAGACTTACTTACCCAAATTGGTGAAAGCGGGTTATCGGGTTGCCATTTGCGACCAGCTAGAAAATCCAAAAGAAACCAAAACCATTGTAAAACGAGGCGTTACCGAGTTGGTTACCCCGGGAGTATCGTTCAACGACAAGGTACTGGACCACAAAACCAACAACTTTTTAGCCACTTTACATTTCGAAAAAGACCAACTGGGTATATCCTTTCTCGACATAACCACCGGCGAATTTTATGTAGCACAGGGCAGTCAGGAATACATTAAAAAACTACTGCAAGGATTTAAACCTGCCGAGGTACTCTACCAAAAGCAGTATTACAAGCAGTTTACCGAGCTTTTTTCTGACAAATTTTATACCTACAAACTAGAGGATTGGGTTTTTACCAGCGATTTTGCCAACGAATTGCTGTTAAAACATTTTGGGGTTAAGTCGTTTAAAGGTTTTGGTGTAGATGAACTTCCGCTAGGCATTATAGCCGCTGGGGCTGCCCTACATTACTTGGCCGAAACACAGCACGAGCAAATCGGTCACCTTACTGCCTTAACCCGCATTGAGGAAGACAAATACGTTTGGCTCGACAATTTTACCATTCGCAATTTGGAGTTGGTGTATTCTACCAACGCCAACGCAAAAACGCTTATTGATGTACTAGATTACAGCAACACCCCAATGGGTGGACGTTTACTAAAACGTTGGATGGTTTTGCCGTTAAAAGAGCTTAAACCGATTCACGAACGGCTCGATGTGGTTTCCCACTTTCTGGAAGCCAAGGCAGAACGAACCGAGGCTTTACATCAGCTAAAATTGGTTGGCGATTTAGAACGCCTCATTTCTAAAGTGGCTACTGGTCGTATCAATCCGCGTGAAGTGGTTCAACTTAAACGAACACTGCAAACCATTGCCCCCTTAAAAAATCTTTGTTTGGCCGCCAGCAGCGATACCCTGCGTGCCATGGGCGACCAGCTAAATCCCTGCCAGTTTATTATCGATAAAATTGAGCAAGAAATTACCGATGATGCGCCATTGGCTACGAACAAAGGGAATTTCATAAAAGAAGGCATTCACCCAGAATTAGACGATTACAAAAACATTTCGTACAAGGGAAAAGATTACCTGCTTCAAATCCAAGAGCGAGAGGCAGAACGCACGGGTATTACTTCATTAAAAATAGCCTACAACAATGTGTTTGGCTACTTTATTGAGGTGCGAAACACCCACAAAGACAAAGTTCCGGCTGATTGGATTCGCAAGCAAACCTTGGTAAATGCCGAAAGGTATATTACAGAAGAATTAAAAGATTACGAGGTTAAAATTCTAGGTGCCGAAGACAAAATTCAGCAAATAGAACTGGGCATTTTTAACGATTTGGTTAAAACGCTCTCCGAATTTATTGTCCCGATACAATTAAACAGCTCCATTATTGCGCGGTTGGATGTATTGATTTCCTTTTCAACAGTGGCCGAAGCCCGCAATTTTGTCCGCCCAGAAGTGGATGACAGTTTGGATATAGAAATTACCAATGGCCGCCACCCGGTAATCGAAATGCAATTGCCCGCTGGCGAAGAATACATTGCCAACGATGTTTTTTTAGATACAGAAGCGCAGCAAATAATGATGATTACCGGGCCCAACATGGCTGGTAAATCGGCATTACTGCGCCAAACGGCCTTAATAACCTTAATGGCGCAAATGGGTTGTTTTGTCCCAGCCGAAAAAGCCAGAATTGGTTTGGTCGACAAAATTTTCACCCGGGTTGGTGCTAGCGACAACATTTCGAGTGGTGAATCGACTTTTATGGTCGAAATGAACGAAACGGCCAGCATTCTAAACAACATCAGTAATCGCAGTCTTATATTGCTCGATGAAATTGGCCGCGGAACTAGCACATACGATGGAGTTTCCATAGCTTGGGCCATTGCCGAATACTTGCATCAGAACGAAAAATGCCGGCCAAAAACCTTGTTTGCCACCCACTATCACGAATTGAATAATATGGCCGACACGTTTGGCCGCATTAAGAACTTTAATGTCTCGGTAAAAGAAGTTGGTAACAGGGTCATTTTCCTGCGAAAATTGAAGCCGGGCGGCAGCGAGCATAGCTTTGGTATTCATGTGGCTAAAATGGCCGGAATGCCACCTGTGGTACTGAAAAGAGCCGAAGCCGTGTTGGAAAGCTTGGAACAACAGCACTCGTCAGAGAAATTATCGACCAAAACCAAGGCTGTTGCTGCCGATAGTAAGGTGCAACTAAGTTTTTTTACACTCGATGACCCCACGTTGATTCAGATTCGGGATGAGATTAAAAACATAGATATCAACACCTTAACTCCGGTTGAGGCATTGATGAAATTGAACGAGATTAAAAAAATCATGGGTGCATGATTTTTTTTTATCAAAACGCTTGACTGGAATAGAAAAACTTCTACTTTTGCACTCACCAATAAGCGAGAATAGCTCAGCTGGTAGAGCGCAACCTTGCCAAGGTTGAGGTCGCGAGTTCGAACCTCGTTTCTCGCTCAAACACAAAAGAGCCCTTTCCTCCTGGAGAGGGCTTTTGGTTTAAGCCCGGGTGGTGGAATTGGTAGACACACAGGACTTAAAATCCTGCGATCATTGCGATTGTGCGGGTTCAAGTCCCGCCCCGGGTACAAAGCCGAAAATCTTTATAAAATAAGGTTTTCGGCTTTTTTGTTACCCTAAATTTCAGTTTATTTTGGATTAAGTCCAAAACCTGTGGATTTTGGACTTGATCCGTAATCTCCTGATAAAAACTCTTTGAAACCAACTTATCTGAAGCATACTCACTTGGAGAAATATTCAATTCAGTGAAATACAAGTGAAGTTCTCTAGAATTAAGTCCAAAATTCTGGCTGAACAGCCACAGGACGAGAAAGGTATAAAAATAAGAAGGCCGGCTAAAAGCCGGCCTAATTGGAACAATTAAAAACCCTCATTTTTATGAATCCCGAGACAAAGATAGAACGACATTTCAATTCTGCAAGCACTTTCCATTTATTTCTTCAATTATTTTTCATTTAAATTATAACAGGCTATAAGTCAATGCAATAAATAAAAACTAGCAACAGGAAAACCTTGACACTTCGCTGCCCGAATACCACGCAAACCAAAAGCCCCTCCTCTACTCGTCAGAAAATCGCTTTCATCATTCTTTTACCTACATTTAGTCTTCATTATTTTGCGTTTTTATGCTACCGCTGAAAGTTTCTTTTATTCAGGCACCATTGGAATGGCACAATGCTGCTGCCAACCGCGACTACTTTACCAAAAAAATTACTCAGGGGGTCAATAGCGATTTGTGGCTTTTGCCCGAAATGTTCACCACAGGGTTTACTATGCAACCACAGCAGGTTGCTGAAGGTATGGATGGGGAAACGGTTAACTGGATGATTTGGCTAGCCAAGGAAAAGCAGACTGCTATTGGAGGCTCGGTGGTTATTAAAACTGAAAATGGCTTTGTAAACCGATTTATTCTGGTTAAAAAAGCGGGCGATGTTTTTTATTACGACAAACGCCATTTGTTCACCTTGGCCGGAGAACAAAATTTTTACCAACCGGGTCATCAGCGTACTGTGGTTACCGTATCAGGCTGGCGAATTTGCCTGCAAGTATGTTACGATTTAAGGTTTCCGGTATTTACCCGAAACACCAAAGAAAATCCGTTTGATTTGCTGGTTTATGTGGCCAATTGGCCGGTTCCGCGTATTCAGCAATGGGACAAACTATTGGTTGCCCGTGCCATAGAAAATCAATGTTATGTAATTGGCTTAAACCGAATTGGGACAGATTTAAATGGCGTGCTTTACAGTGGTCATTCGGCTGCTATCGATTTTATGGGCGACTATCTAACTCAAGCTGGTGAGACGGAAGGAGTTTTTTCTACTTCGCTCGACAAAGACAAATTGGTGCAGTTTCGCGAAAAATTCCCTGTACTAAACGATGCTGATTTATTTACCCTCGGGTAACACAACATCCCACTGTAATTCCATATCCCAGTTAGACCGCACCTGTACGGGTTCTTTGTAGTTGATCACTATTTCTGGCTGAATTTTTTGCAGCAAATTTCCGGTATCCCATTTCCCGTTACCATTGGCATCAACAATAATGACCAATTGGTAGGTAGACGGGTCAATTTGCAAGAATTCCACCTTATTGAAGCCCGGGGTTAATCTAATTTCCTGTGTGGTTTTGAGCTGTGGGTTAGTAAACAACAAAACAGCCGGGGCATCCAACTGATTGGAGATATTAAAAACCAAATTCCCATAAAATTCCAGTTTTTGAACCGCGATGCTTACTGTATCGGCCCCAGAACTGCCGCCATATAGACCAATGAAATTACTATCGGGCCAAAAAAGTTGGTACACCTGTTCAAATTCGGTCGAAAAATCAAGAATATAGTCACCTATTTTTGCCGAATCGGCTAGAAGACGTGAGGTGAAAAAGGTGCTGTCCTTTTTCATTAACTTAATCGGTTGGGCTTGGTCTAAATTGACAATGGGCTCTGGAAATTGAAAACGCAGGGGCATTTTTCCATCCGCTAGTCCATTTTTCACCACCGGCAAAAACTTGTGTTTTGGTAACTCCTTGGTTTTAACTCTTCCGGGATAAAACTGAAGTGTGTCAACCGTTCCGGTGTCACAAACCACATAAAAGGTAAGCGAGTCACGATTAGGGAAAGGTTTTAAAATAGCTTCAATGGTATCTTGTTGCGCATCTTTCCATTGACGAAACAAGAGATTTTGAGTTACCGGTTCAATCAATTTGCACGATTCACAGGGGCGATTTAATCCGGCCAAAATGCGCTGCTGCTTTTCCAGTTTTTTGCTGACCACCATTAATTTACCCGGCAACTCAACAAACGAGCGTAACTCATGGCTTATACTATCGGCTCCAACCGTAACTGTTGAGTCCGAAAAAGCCACGTCCTCATTCGCTTGGAATTTGAAATCCTTACTTATGTCATTAACGGACAGTAATTTATAGGCCCCACTTTTTAAGTTTTTTAGCGTAAAATTCCCTTCCGCGTTGGTTTTAGTCAAATACCGTGGTTTTTGCTGGTATGGAACGCTATCGCCCAAATCAGCATAAAGCATGGCCGTTTGTTCTTTTTGTGGCAAACCGGTATAGGCGTTTACCACCTTTCCGGTTAATTGCAAGGAATCCAGGTATTCGCCTGTACTAATTACGTAAGTGAAGTTTTTTATCGGGTTTCCTTCGTTCACATCAACAATAGCATCACCAAAATTGAAATTGTAGGTAGTGTTGGCGGCCAGCGGTTTTGGAAAGGAAATAATAATCGACTTCTTTTTTATTCTGAATTCTGGTTGCTCTTCCAGCGCTGGCGAAACGATAAGCTGTGAGGCAACATTATTGAGTTTTACAAACTCATTGAAGGTAAGCACAATCTCATTTTCGTTAACACATATCGACTCGTTGGCAGGATTTGCCGATACTAACTCTGGAGCTTTCGTGTCCTTGTCGCCACCGCTTGGGCTGGCCACTTTTGCGCAAGAGGTTAAAGTTGCCGCCAAAACAAGAAACAAAAAACCTTGTGTAATCAGTGTCTTTATGCATGTGCTTTTTGTGGTGCTGACGGAGGAACACTTCGACAAGCTCAGTGTCCGTGACAAGCTCAGTGTCCGCGGTAAGTTCAGTGTCCGCGGCAAGCTCAGTGTACGTGACAAGGTCAGAGCCAACTCAAAACCGAACCCAGAGCTTGCTGAAGGGTGGCTTGCGCTAGATTCTTCGCTTTGCTCAGAATGACAGGTTGTAGATAAGCTAATCATCAAGGCTTACAGAATAGTAGTTAATAGTTTGGCCAGTGTTTCTAAGTATTCTTGGTCGGTGGTAGAAAAATCATTGAGGACATCGCTGTCAACGTCTAAAACCATTGCCACTTCTCCATTTGAATTGAAAACCGGAACCACAATTTCCGATTTGGATGCCGAACTGCAAGCAATGTGTCCTGGAAAGGCATCAACATCGGGGACCAAAATGGTTTCTTTTTTCTGCCAGGCTGTTCCACAAACGCCTTTGCCCAAATTAATACGTGTGCAGGCTATCGGTCCTTGAAATGGCCCTAGTACCAACTGGTTTTCGTTTTCAACGAGGTAAAAACCTACCCAGAAAAAACCAAAAGCTTCTTTTAATGCTGCGGCTGTGTTGGCCAAATTGGCGTACATGTTTTTTTCGCCAGAAATCAAAGCCTCTAGTTGTGGAAGCAATGCAGCATACAATTCAGCCCGGATTTTGGTCGTAGGAAGTACAAGGTTTTCAGCCATAATGGGCGCAAAGATAGCCATTTGACTATTGATAGGCCAAGGTGGCTACACTTACCCGATGTTTGGGACTTAGGAGGTTAATGCAGGCCTCCAGCGTAGAGCCGGTAGTTACTACATCGTCAATAAGCAAAAGATGTTTGTATTTTCCGGCAGTTGACAAGGTGTTCAATGAAAAAGCTCCTTCAATATTATCGACCCGTTCCAGGCGTGTTTTGCGGGTTTGAGAAGTGGTGTTTACCACGCGTTTAAGGTAATCGGCTAATAACGGAATACCCATGATTTCGGTTATTCCCTGACCAAAAACCTCGCTTTGATTGTAACCCCGTTCGTGTTTTTTCTTTGCGAAAAGCGGAACTGGAATAATTGCATCAACCGTTTGCAGGGAAGGATGCTGGATAATTTTTTTCGCCAAGAGTTTTCCCAGAAACACCCCCGTTTCCTGATCGCCTTTGTATTTTAACTGATGCACCAGTTTTTGTCCAATGCCGTGCTTGCTAAATACCAACAGCGAGGTAGCACTCAACAATTCGCAGCGCCCCCAGAAAATTTTTTCAATGGGATGAATTTGATTCGGTAAATATGGGCAATAGGCCAACTGATCGAGACACTTAAAACACACCACGTCTTCGCTTTTGCTTATAGCTTGTGCACAAGCCGGACAAACCCTTGGATACAGTAAGTCGAGAAGAGATTGAAACATGGTGATGAGGGTTTTATTGAGTTGGAAGGTAATAATTTGTTTTTATTTAAGTTTCATAGTTTGCGAAACTCACAGGTCAGTATGGATAAATATCAATTTACCCCGCTAAACCTTGGGTATTAAAAACCTACTTTCGCTTTTAACACCAAATAGATTGCGGTAATGGAATGGCCTCATTTGCCTGAAAAAAGAAATAACGAGAAAATATACCTGGGCATAATTGCGCTGTTGGTGGTGGTTTGCGCGGTGTTGGCTTGGCAATTGTTTGAAACAAAAACCAATTATCAGTTTGTGTCGGTGCAACGAAACAATGCCGAAAACGAGCGCAATCAGTTAAAGGAAGAACTGAAAGGCATGTTGGAGCAGTACGACAAACTAAAGACTGACAACAAAGAACTATCGACCGAAATGTTGGCGCAGCAAGCACAAATTAAGGATTTACTGAAGCAAATAGACCAGAACAAGGGCAATGCAACTCTGGTGGCTAAATTCCGCCGGGAGGTGGTTACCCTGCGAACAGTTATGCGATCGTACGTGGTTACCATCGATTCACTGAACACGCTAAATCAGCAACTTTTTACTGAAAACAGTCAGGTTAAAACAGAATTGGGTTCCGTAAAATCGAAAGCCAATGAGTTAGAAGGGCGCAACCAAGAAATGAGTGGTATTATTTCGAAAGCGGCTATTCTTAAAACCTATGGAATTACAATAAGCACGTTAAGGTTGCGTACCAACGGCAAGCAGCAGGAAACGGATAGGGCAAGCAAAACAGAAATTTTTAAAACCTGTTTTAACTTGGCCGAGAACAACACCACCAAACCGGGTGTAAAAACCATTTATGTACGTGTAGTTAAACCCGATGGCACAGTGGTGTCAGCAGGAAGTAGTGCAGAAGCCATTATGATTGAAGGTGTAGCCATTACCATGAGCGCCAAACGCGAAATTGAGTACAATAACAAAGAACAAAACGTGTGCATTTTTGCCAATTCTCCGGTGGGTTTAACTCCCGGAAATTACCAAGTTCAACTGTTTGAAGGTGGTTACAAAATAGGCTCCAGCAGCGTTGCATTGAAATAGACATGATGAAAAAAAATATACTTCCAGTTTTACTTCTAGTTGTGGTAGGCGCAAGCTCGTGCGTTCCAGCCAGAAAATATGAAGAGTTGAACCAGAAATACAAAGCTGCCGAGGCCGATAGAAGCACGACTAAAGATAGGGCAGTTACGGCCGAAGCGGAGCTTACCGAGACAAAATCAAGACTAACCGAATTGGAAAAACAACGGGTCGACTTGGAAGCTGATACCACCAATCTGGGGAACATAAATCGTAGACTACAAAATCAGTATGACAAGATAAATGGCTTGAACGATGAGTTATTAAAAAAGTACGCCCTCTTGCAAAAAGGCAGTCAGGACGAAAACCTAAAGTTGCTGGAAGAGCTAGATAACTCTAGGTTAGAATTGCAAAAGAAAGAAGACGAACTGAAGCAACTGGAGCTTGAATTAAACGGAAAAAGCAGTACTCTTCAGCAATTGAACAGCGAACTTATAAAACGCGAAGAGCGCGTAAATGAGTTGCAAGATTTAATTAGCAAAAAAGACGAGGCGGTAAAAAGCCTTAAAAACAAAATTGCAGAGGCCTTGCTTACCTTCAAAAACCAAGGCTTGACGGTTGAGCAAAAAAACGGAAAAGTTTACGTGAGTTTAGAGGCCAAGCTTTTGTTTCCTTCCGGCAGTACCGACATTGATGCAAAAGGAAAAGATGCGTTGCTAAAACTAGCCAAGGTGCTGGAAGAGCAAACCGATGTAGAAGTTTTGGTAGAAGGACATACCGACACCGATAAAATTGTAAGCTCAGTTTATCCGCACAACAACTGGGAACTATCGGTTTTAAGAGCAACCGCGGTGGTCGAAATAATGACCAAAGGCACCAAAGTTGACCCAAAAAGATTAATTGCTTCGGGGCGCGGTGAATATTTCCCATTGGGTGCCGACAAGGCGAAAAACCGCCGGACAGAGATCATACTTAGTCCTAACCTGGACAAGATCTTTAAGTTGATTAATAACGAGAAGTAGACCTAGATTTCTTTGTGCCTTTTAATAACAAAAGTTTCCCGCAGATTTCGCAAATTTCCGCAGATTTATTAAGCTCTTTGTCTGTGATTAACGGCAAAATAGCCTACCGAATGAGCACCTTTTGCTGCGAAACTCCTTGGTTGGTTTTTAACCTAACGAAATAACATCCAGCCGGGTAATCGATGGGTAGGCTGATGTGCTTGGTGTTTGCAAAACTTTTATTAACCATTAAACGCCCTAGCTCATCAATCAGAGTTAATTCGATTGTGGCCAATTCTGTTGGAAAACTTATGTTGATAAAGTTATCGGCGGGTTGAGGATAGACAGCAGGTTTGACAATAGTTTCGCGCTCGATAATAGAATTGGCCGCAGCAGTATTTCCATGAAATAAGCCATATTGTGCCTCACCCGCTTCAGTAGTTTTTCCTACCACGTAAAACTCATCTGTACCCGATAAAATAATGTCGTAGCCAATGTCAATGCCGTTACTGCCTATGTAACTCCGCCCCAACTCATTGGCTTGTCCATCAATAACAGCAAGCAAAATATCGACCGGCTGTGAAATTCCATTACTGTTGCTATAGCCGGTTAGCAGAAAAGTGTCGGGTTGACATTCAACCACCGAAAAAGCCGCATCAGTCCCGGGCGCTTCAATGTTTTTAAAATAAACCAATTCACCGGTTGGGGTAACCCGAACTACCGTGGCATCAAAGGCCGGGCCTGACTTGCCTGTAGATTCTCCAACGACTAAAAAATCACCATTTTGGGTAAGCAACATCGATTGGCAGCCGTTTTCTTTTTCATCGCCAATCAACAAATCCCAAAGAATTTCTCCCTGAGAATCAATTTTCAGTAAATAAATATCGTAATCAGAACGACCAAGAGAATTTTGTTTCACATCGGCAGTAAGTACGAAACCATCATTAACTACAACGATTGCATCGGCATAGTCGTTATTAAAAAAGCCGTATGCCTTTTGCCAATCCAGGTTGCCAAAGGGCAACACCTTCATTACCAAAATGTCGTTCTGGCGGTCAGTATCAAGTGTTTCTGTAATAAATCCGCAGCTGATATAACTACCATCGCTCAATGGTTTTACGTTTTTCAGTGACTCATTCAACGAGTCGGAACCCAGGTTTTGTAACCAAAGTAAATTTCCAGCGGTATCTACTTCGGCCATCAGGCCATCAATATTGCCGGCATCGTCTTTGGTTTCACCACAAAAAACAAGGTTTCCTGTGGTATTCAAAATTAAATCCAAACCAAAATCGTGTTTGGCCGTGCCGTAATATTTAGTCCAGATTAGTTCACCATTTGCTTGTAACTTGGATAGCGAACATTGCATATCAGCACTTGTTGCCAATTGGGCATAACCCAAAACAAACAAATGACCATTGGGCAGTTGAACTATTGCAGTAGCCGTTTCGTCGGCATCATTTTGCCCAAAACTAAGGTTGGTGACAGCTTGTTGAGCAGCCGTCGTTAGTGAAACTAAAATCACCAAAATGGTTAAAACAAAACCAGCAACCCTGTTTTTAACATTCATTTCACGCTTGCTTTAACTCAAAAATAACCGGCCGGCTGGGTGCAGCATCGTTTTGAAACGAGGCCACCTGAAGATTCAATAAGTAGTTACCATCCATTACTTCGTTAGGCACGTAAATCAATTCGGTAATGGTTTTTCCGCTGTGTTTGGCTGCGGGAACATTCCAGAAAATTTTATGTACCGAGAGTCGCCCTTCGTCATTTTCGCGATCTACCGACGGCAAATCGAGCAACAAATGCTTCACATTTTTCTCTACCAACCAACGAGCAGCCGAAAGGGTTAAATAAGGTGGATTTGTATTGCTATAATCCTTGGTTTTTTTATCAGTGGCGTTGGGAAGCGTTCTAATTATCAATGCCTCTTCAATAGCACCGTTACATGCTTTTTCCAGCAAATTGGCAGTAATTACTTTATCGCCCACTTCGGTTCCTTCCTCAACCACTGTGGTAACAAGTTCTGCCGTAATGCTGATTAACCGCGCCATAAAAAAGTACTCGGTTAAATTATCGTCCAAATTTTGTTTTTCGGCGGTTACATGTCCCAAGCATTCGGTGTGTGTACCATGTCCGTGGGGGTTAAAACCTACATTAAAAAAATTCACCGAACTACCGGCAGCAACGCTTCCGATAAAATTATCGGCCACTACCGGCTCAATGGTTGGGTTGGGTACATACCAAGCCCTTGGCCCCGGAGTACCTACGCCCAGCGACAAATCGATGGCGTTTTTAAGGTTTACTCGGTAGGTGTTTTTTTTGTGGGTAAGGATGACGTTCATTATGTGGGATGGGTAAAAAGACCTCCTAGAACAATTCCTTATTTCTTTGTAAAAGCCGATTGAGCCTTTAACCCCATCCTTTGGCCAGCAACAGAAATATCAGGGATGCTAATATTCCCTTTTTTAATTTCTATTAGCTCTTTTTGCATGTTGAGTCTATCGATGAAATTAATAATGGTCAACCGCTTCAATTTAGAGTTCATTCCTGGTGAGTCAAGAATTTTAAGGCAGATAGCTATATAACTATCAATAATGTCTTCTTTTTTAGATAGGTTGGCTCGGCTTTTATAATGTTCTTGTTTAATTGCAAACGAGTCCAAAGTTAATTGTGCCACCAAATCTAAATCTAGCTGACCAATCTTATTTGTTGCTTCAATTTCTTGTGTTGACATCATATTAAATTTCCTCCATGATTATTGTCGTTTTGTCATCAAAAGCAACATTAAGAACCCGGAATTTTCGGTTTGGTTTAAACAGCACCTCCCGCTCATTTGGTGGGTTATGGAATCCAAATTTAGCGATTCTTTCGATTTCTTTTCCTGTTTTAGAATGAATTATAAAAAGGGTATTACCATATTCATTGGCAATAGATCTTGATTTACTTGTGGAAACAAAGGTTAGTTCAGTTACAGGTTGATTGTTTTCAAATGCCTTAATGTAACCATTTAGCTCGTATTTGGTCAAGGTTACACCCCGGTAAACCAAACCTGAAAAATTGGGGAGTTTTGAAAGACATCTAAAAAGTAATTTCCCGAATTCGGTATTGCCTTTCCCATAAGTAGCCCTTAAATTTTGATTGACAGAATCGTAACCATCATTGGAGTATTTGAATATTATAGATTTTTCAGCCAACGAAAGATTAGAAGATTCAACGTTTCTACCACTTTTGGAAACTTCTTGCAACTCTTTATTCAAATAGCTTTGAGCATAGACATCAACTTTATTCAACTTTGTCATATCAACAACTATTGGATAATCAGGTTTTAGTTTATCTCTTGATACCTTGAAATTGACATTATTCTCCTTGCTCTAAAAACAAACTGGCGGCAATACCGTCGGCAAAAAACTTTCCGGTATGCGTAAGCTTCAACACGCCATTTTCAATTACCGCTTCATCATCTTCCAAAAGAAAACCAACTTCTTCCTCAAAATCTTTTTCTAAATCGATTGCAAATTTCTTTTTCACCGCACGAAGGTCAATGCCCTTGCTGGTGCGAAGGCGAGTCATGATGTATTCGTTGTAAGCGGTTGTTTCGTCAATGGGTTCGGTGTCCGAAAATCCTTCGCCTTCGGCAACTTGTTTCACATAAATGGCATTGTTGGCAGCATTCCACTCGCGCGAGGAGCCGTTGTACGAATGCGCCGATGGACCAAGACCCAAGTACCAAATCCCGTCCCAGTAGGCCGAGTTGTGTTTGCTTTCCATTCCCGCTAGGGCAAAATTCGATATTTCGTAGCGTTCAAATCCGTGCTCAGCCAGTTTTTCAACCAGCCTATTTACTTGCAATTCAACATGCTCGTCGGGAGCTTCTTTTACTTTGCCGTCTTTTACCATTTTGGCCAAGGCCGTGCGGTCTTCAACGGTAAGGCAATAGGCAGAAATGTGTTGAATGTTTAAGGCCAGCGCCTTATCAATATTCTCTTCCCACTGCTTTAAACTCATGCTGGGAATACCGTAAATTAAATCGATGGTGATGTTGTTGAAACCAGCATCTTGCGCCAATTTCACACTTTGCGCTGCTTGCTCGGCATTGTGCGCGCGGTTCATCCAGGTTAAATGCTCATCGAAAAACGACTGAATACCAATGCTCAAGCGGTTTACACCAACACTTCTCAGCATTTTCAATGTTTCCAAGTTGGTTAAATCGTCAGGATTGGCTTCTAAAGTTATCTCTGCATCAGTTGCAACATTAAAGTTTTCGCCAATTTTTTTCAGGATGGTTTCCAGTTCAGCCTTTTCCAACAAACTAGGGGTGCCACCGCCAAAATAGATGGTATTAATTACCTGACCACTTAGGTAACGTTTGCGCAATTCCATTTCTTGAAGAATGGCATTTACCATTTCGGTTTTTCCGGAAAGATTGGTGCTAAAATGAAAATCGCAATAGTGACAAGCTTTCTTGCAGAAAGGAATGTGAATGTATATACCGGCCATGGGGCAAAGATGACAAAATTGGCAATAGAAATGAATACAAAAAACCGGCAACTGACTAAGCTTTGGGGCAATGAATCATTTCTGTAGAACAAAGACCGTAATACCCTACCTAAACTTTCAACTAAAACCGTATTTTAGCCCCCGTTTATGGCAGTAAGTACCGAAAATAGTTCAAAACATAATTCCAGAAGCTCAGCAATTTCAACGGTTATCGGAATTTCGTTGGTGCTTTTTATGCTGGGTTCATTGGGGTTGATTTTGCTTAACGCCAAAAACTTATCGGAATACGTTAAGGAAAATGTTCAGGTACAAATTTACCTGAAAGAAACTGTCGTTGATTCTGATGCGCTTGCTTTGAAAGCGAATTTGGACGACAAAAATTTCACTAAAGAATCGCGGTTTGTGAACAAGGCCATGGCCGCGGAAAAATTGCAAGAAGAATTGGGCGAAGATTTTGTCAACTTTTTGGGTTACAATCCCCTTTCTTCCAGCATAGATTTGTTTGTTAAAGCCAAGTTTGCCAGCCCGGCAAAATTGGAACAACTGGCCAGAAACTTGCGCAATCACCCACTCGTGGCCGATGTGGTTTATAGCCCCGATTTGGTCGCCCAACTAAATAAAAACATCAATAATATAGCCTTGGTAATGCTTGGTTTTAGTGCGTTGCTGCTGCTTATCTCCATAGCTTTAATTAATAACACCATTCGCTTGTCCATTTACAGCAAGCGTTTTGTAATAAAAACCATGCAATTGGTTGGTGCTACTTCAGGTTTTATTCGCCGACCATTTATTTGGCAAGGCATGCTGCAAGGGTTGTGCGCCTCTTTTATTGCATTATTACTTATTGCCGGTTTGGTGTATGTAGTTAGCAACGAAATACCCGATTTCTTCCGCCTACAGGATGCGGTAATTTATGCCCAGGTTTTTGGTGGTGTGGTACTTATGGGGATTATTATTTCCTGGATTTCTACTTACCTTGCGGTTAGAAAATACATACGACTTAAGTCAGACGAAGTTTATTAAAATTAGAGTATGAGCAAACAAGACAACGAATTTCCATTTGCGAAAATCAACTACCAATTGTTGTTAATTGGTTTAGGAATAATACTTACCGGTTACCTGCTTATGGTAGGTGGCGGAACTGACAATCCTAACGAATTTAACGAGGCCGAGCTTTTCAGTCCACGTCGTATAACTGTTGCGCCACTGGTGGTTTTAGCCGGATACAGTTTCATTATTTATGCCATAATGAAAAAACCAAAAGCCTGATTAATTTAAATATATAGCATTGGCCCGGCAACCTTGTCGGGCTTGTTTATTTGTAGCAAAGCCATTTCGAATGACTATCGTTCAAGCCATTATTATTGCCATTGTCGAAGGACTTACTGAGTTTCTTCCGGTTTCATCAACCGGCCACATGATTATTACCGAGGCACTTTTGAACGTGCCAAACGACAATTTCACCAAAGCATTTACTGTAAACATTCAGTTTGGCGCCATTCTCTCGGTGTTGTTTCTTTACTGGAAAAGTTTTTTTCAAACCATTAATTTTTATTTCAAATTGCTGGTAGCCTTTATACCTGCAGCGGTCATTGGTTTTTTACTGGGCGATGAAATCGATGCCATGCTGGAAAGTGTTACGGTTGTTGCTGTATCCTTATTGTTAGGTGGCATTTTGCTATTGTTTATCGATAAATGGTTAAACCCTAAAGAAGAAACCGAGATAGATTATAAAAAGAGTTTCAAGATTGGTTTATTCCAGTGCATTGCACTAATTCCTGGCGTTTCGCGATCGGCAGCCACCATTATAGGCGGTATGACGCAGAAATTAACACGCACCCAAGCTGCCGAGTTTTCGTTCTTTTTGGCCGTGCCCACTATGTTTGCCGCATCAGCCTATAAGTTACTGAAGGCTTTTAAGGAAACACCTGAAGTACTGCAAGGCAATCATATTCAAACGCTGCTAATAGGAAACGCTGTAGCTTTTGTGGTGGCTATGCTTGCTATCAAATTTTTTATCGGTTTTTTAACCCGTTACGGTTTTAAATGGTTTGCCTATTACCGCATTGTTGTTGGATTGGTACTATTGACTGCCTTGGCTATGGGTATTGAATTAAGCATTGTATAATGGATTTTGAAGCTGGCGAAGTTATACTGGTTGACAAACCTTATGGATGGACCAGTTTCGATGTTGTAAACTATATCAAGCACCGGGTAAAACGCATTACTGGTAACAAAAAACTAAAGGTGGGTCATGCCGGAACTTTAGATCCGCTAGCCACCGGTTTGGTAATGGTTTGTACCGGAAAAATGACCAAAAGCATTGACCAACTGCAGGCTCAAACCAAGGTATATACTGGAACCATTTTTTTAGGGGCCACCACACGCAGTTACGATTTGGAAACACCAGTTTCCAAACGAGTTGATGTTTCGGGCATAACAAAGAATAAGTTGCTAGAAGTGGCTCATTCATTTCTTGGCGAACAAGAGCAGTTTCCACCGGTTTTTTCGGCGAAAAAAATTGATGGACGTGCTGCCTACAAGAGTGCTCGGCAGGGTATTAAAGTGGAAATGCGACCAAACATGGTAACCATTAATAGTTTCGAACTTACACGAATTGCCTTACCGCAAGTCGATTTTAAAATAAGCTGTTCCAAGGGCACGTATATCCGTTCCATTGCCTACGATTTTGGTGAACGTTTGGGTTGCGGAGGGCTTTTAGCGGCACTGCGCAGAGAGAAAAGCGGAGAATATGCAGTCGCAAACGCCTATAAAATGGGCGATTTGAAAATAATGCTTGACAAGCCCCCCCTCGAAAGACTACCTTAGCCGCTTTATCGATTATTAATTCCAGGGAATGGAAACTATGAAGCTATCTCAATTTAAATTCAACCTGCCCAAAGAGCTTATTGCTCTTCACCCTACCGATAACAGAGACGAATCAAGACTTATGGTTTTAGATCGTAAAAAGGGAACTATTGAACACAAAATGTTTAAGGATATTTTGGGCTATTTTGGCGATGGCGATACGTTTATACTGAACAACACCAAGGTTTTTCCAGCACGTTTGTACGGAAACAAGGAAAAAACAGGTGCTAAAATCGAAGTTTTTTTACTTCGTGAATTAAACCGCGAAAGCTTGCTTTGGGATGTGTTAGTTGACCCAGCTCGTAAAATTCGTATTGGTAATAAACTTTATTTTGGCGATGACGATTCGTTGGTTGCTGAAGTAATTGACAACACCACCTCTCGTGGCCGTACGCTTCGTTTTTTATACGACGGTTCACACGAAGATTTTAAGAAAACAGTGCTATCATTGGGCGAAACCCCAATACCAAAATACATTAAACGTGACGTAGAGCCAGAAGACGAGGCACGTTACCAAACTATTTTTGCTAAACACGAAGGTGCCGTTGCAGCGCCAACTGCTGGTTTGCACTTTAGCCGTGAGCTGATGAAGCGCATGGAAATTAAAGGCATCAACTTTGCCGAATTGACCCTTCACACCGGTTTAGGTACTTTCCGCGCGGTTGAGGTAGAAGATCTTACCAAGCACAAAATGGACTCGGAACAAGTTATTGTACCGCAAGACTGTGCCGACTTGGTAAACAAAACCAAAGAGAGCAAACATAAGGTAATTGCCGTGGGTACCACTTGCATGCGTGCCATTGAAAGCTCGGTTTCCGCTAACGGCCGCTTGAATCCGTTTGATGGCTGGACCAACAAATTCATATTCCCTCCTTACGATTTCAGCATTGCTGATGCACTGGTTACCAACTTCCACATGCCAGAAAGCACACTGTTGATGCTTACTACTGCATTTGCTGGTTATGATTTAACCATGGAAGCCTATAAGCAAGCCATTAAAGAAAAATACCGCTTCTATTCGTATGGCGATGCCATGCTAATTATATAATTGATGGCCAATTCGGTAATTATTGTTGCCGGAGGCTCCGGAAACCGATTTGGTTCCGATATGCCGAAACAATTTTTAAACCTGAAAGGTGTGCCCATTTTAATGCGCACCATTCAGGTTTTTTTTGATTTTGATGCTACCCTCGAAATTATTGTGGTTTTACCCAAAGACCAGTTCGACTTTTGGCAAACATTGTGTACCGAGCACAATTTTGCCATTGCTCACAAAGTGGTTGCCGGAGGTGCAGAACGTTTTTACTCAGTAAAAAATGGCGTGACCGCTGTAACCACAATAGGTGTGATTGCCATACACGATGCGGTAAGGCCATTGGTCAGTGAGTCAACACTGCAAAATTGCTTCGCGACAGCTGCACAAAAAGGAACGGCCGTGCCGGTTATTCCATCGGTTGATAGTATTCGTGAAGTGGATGCGCTGGGAAACAACCAACCAGTGAGTAGAGACACTATTCGCTTGGTGCAAACCCCGCAGTGTTTTGGCTACCAACTTATTCAACAAGCCTTTCTACAAGACTATATTCCTGAATTTACCGATGATGCTTCTGTTGCTGAAAAAGCCGGTTATACCATCAATTTAGTGGAAGGCAATCGGGAGAACATTAAGATTACTACACCTTTTGACTTAAGGATTTGTGAGGGGTTGATATGAATGGGTAATACCAGAATAACTTTAGTCAATCCTCCTAAACTCAAAACCCAATTCGGTGTAGTGTTTTAAAAACCTAGGCAAGGCATATTCCAAATTTTTTCTGGCTTTAATGTTGTCATGAAAAAGGACAATATCGCCCGATTTGGCTTTAAGGCTACGTTGCAGACACTGTTTCGGGTTGGTTTTTTGGTCGTAATCTTTGGTCAAAACCGACCACATAATGATTTTATAATGCTTCTTGAGTGTTTCGTACTGGCCAAACGACAGTTTGCCATAGGGTGGACGAAACAATTTGGTTTTTAATTGAAAGCCAGCCTTCAATACATTTCTGCAATAAGTCGTTTTCGCGGTTTTCCAGCCATGCAAATGGTTGTAAGTATGATTTCCAATAACGTGACCACGATTAATGGTCTCGGTTAGAATTTCGGGGTGTTTGTGGGCGTTTTCGCCCACACAGAAAAAAGTCGCCTTGGCATTTACTTTTTCCAGTTCATCTAAAACCCATGGCGTAAGTGTTGGAATTGGGCCATCATCGAAGGTCAAATAAATTACTTTATCCGGTGTAGTAGCGAAGCGCCAAACCATTCCCGGAAAAACCGAGCGAACCAAAGCTGGTGTACGGGTTGGTAAAAACATGGTGCAAAATAGAAAATCCCGCCTGAACATTGTTCAAACGGGATTTTTATATTTTGCTTTGTCATGCTGACGAAGGAAGCATCTCTCCACTATTAGGCTAGATTCTTCACTACGCTCAGAATGACAAACAATTAAAACTTTAATTGCCCTCCGCTACTGGCTTTTCCATTTTTCATATCCATTTGTTGGGTTATTGCCTTAAGGCGACCCTCCAATTGTTTTACCAGCGCAGTTTGTTGCTTGAATTGAGCCACTTGAACCAAGCGATTCATTACTGCATAAGCCAAACGCATCTCGTTGTCCTGTTTCGCCATATATTCTGGCTCAAGGCTTAAGAAGAATTTCATTTCCTTTTCATAAACCCCAAACAATTTGGCGCTCAACTCGTTCGCTTTTTTGTTTTCGTTTATCTGGTAGTAACTTTCAATAACGGGCACTAACAACCTGTCGTAAGGCACATTTTTTTCCGGCATTACCTGCATGGTTTTGTCCAGCACTTTTTTAGCTTCTGCGGTGCGACCTTCGTTAATTAATGATTCGGCAAGGTTAGCAAACTGCAATCGCAGGTTGGTGGTCATGCGCAGGTTGTTTTCGTCCATGTAAATGTTTTCCTTGTCCATGTTGCCCCAATTGAACTTCTCCATAATGTTTTTATACATCACGTTAGTTTCAATACGGCCAAGCACATTCGGATTCGGATTTTTTGGTGACTTGATTGGCACCAGACGGTAAGCCAAACCTTCTAGTTGGAAATAGTCTTCCAAACCAAGGTAGGCATCCTGACCGGTGGTAACTGCAAAGTAAACCGGGCGTTTCCAGTTGTTGTTGGCCAATAAATCCAATACCATCAATTGGTTTTTCAAGATATAAGGACGGTCAATTTTCCAAGTCACCTCATTTACAATGCTGGCGGTGTCTTTAAGTGCAACAGTTCCGTTTTTCAACACGAAGTTTTTATCCACTTTAAGTGAGAAGTTCTTGGTAGGCAAATAGTTCATCTGGGTGCCATCGCCAACAGTTACTTTTTTGCTATCGTCCTGAACAAAGTCCATCAAGCGTTTTGCATCGATAGCAACACCTGCCTGATTACGACTGTCGTCAAGAATAACAATATCGCGAGTTCCCTGACGGTACATGTATTCTTCCAAACCAAAAGGAACCGGATCGCTGTCGTAAGCTTTACGCTTCATTTGCGAAATGTACCAGTCGGTGTTTAGTAACGACAGGTTTACAATGCGAACGTCCGTTCTATAGCCCTCAACTTCCTGAACATACCAAAGTGGGAAAGTATCGTTATCACCATTGGTAAACAGAATGGCATTTGGTGCGCAACTGTCCAGGTAGTTTTTGGCAAAATCTACACCGGTACGACGTTTTTCACGGTTATGGTCGTTCCAGCCTTGTTTGGCCATTAAATAGGGTACATGAATAGTCATAAGAAGTACCAATAGCGCAACTACCCCAGGGTTTTTAATAACCTTGGACAACAGCATCACTACCAAAATTAATCCTAAGCCAATGGCTACCATAAACAGCACGGTGTACGAAATAGAGTGTCCGTTTTTAAACAAACTTTCTACAATAAACAATAAAGCACCGGTAGAAATAGCCGGCAAAGCAATGCGCTTAAACCCTTTAAAGTCAAGTGACTGACCTAGTTGGAACAAAGCAAATACGCCAAGACCAATCCAAATGGCAAAGGCATAAAAAGAGCCCACATAAGCATAATCACGCTCACGAGGTTGATAAGGGTATTGATTTAGGTAAATAACAATGGCCATACCGGTTAAGAAGAATAGTAATGCAACTACCGACCATTGTTTAACATCGTTTTTAAATTGATAGATTAAACCAATTACACCTAAAAGGAAGGGCAGTAAGAAAAAAGCATTGTTTGCTTTATTCTTAGTAATGCTTTCTGGTAACAGGTCTTGGTTACCCAAACGCTCAGCATCAATGGCATTTATACCGGTAATGTAGTTACCATCCATAATGTTTCCATGACCTTGAACGTCATTTTGACGGCCAGAGAAATTCCACATAAAATAACGCCAGTACATCCAATTGGTTTGGTAGGCAAAGAAGAAACGAAGGTTTTCCCCAAAAGTAGGTTTCATTATGGTTTGGGTTTCCCCACGACCATTACTGCCCGTTACTGGTTTGCCTTCAAAATTTGACCAAACTTTATATTGGCTAATGTGGCTTTCCTGCGAACTGTACATACGCGGGAAAATGGTTGAAAAGGCTGGGTCGTAAACATATTCTGAGTTCTTTTTATCATCGCTGATAATGTATTCCCGGTCAATCACCAAGCCGGTCATGCCCGATTTTTCAACAAATTGCTCGGCATCGAAATTGGTCGTAAATGAATGAACAACGGCTGTTCCCTGCTTTACCACATAGGCTTGCGTGTAAACCGGGTTACCATCTTTCTTCGGGCCTTTTGGATCCAAAGGTGCCATCCAGTATTGACCGTAAAGCAATGGGCGATCACCGTACTGTTCACGGTTAAGATAAGACAACAACGAAAATGCATTCTCCGGGTTGTTCTCGTCCATAACCGGGTTGGCGTTCGAGCGAATGGTTATAACCGCATAGGTTGAATAACCAATAAGAATAGCCGTAAAGCACAGAAGAACCGTGTTTAACAAGGGCTTCATTTTTTGGTGGCTATAACGCAAACCAAAAACAAGTCCGGCAATAAGCAATACGACATAAATAAGTACCCCCATGTTGAATGGTAAGTGCATGCCGTTTACAAAAATCCGTTCGAAAACCATGGCCACTTTTACCAAGCCAGGTATAACACCCGCCTGAATAAAACCAAGAATGGCAACCGATATCAGGAACGTATAAATAACACCCTTGCGGGTAGTTTCGAATTTACGGAAGTAGTAAACAAACGCAATGGCAGGAATACACAACAAGTTAAGTAAATGGACACCTATAGAAAGTCCCATCATATAGGCAATAAATACCAACCAACGGGTGCTGTGTGGTTCATCGGCAACCGAATCCCATTTCATAATGCCCCAAAATACTATTGCAGTAAATAAAGAAGACATGGCATAAACCTCGCCTTCAACAGCCGAGAACCAGAATGAGTCACTAAAGGTATAAGCTAAAGCCCCCACCAAACCACTGCCAAGGATGGCGAAAATCTGGCCATTCTCTAGCACTGTAGTTTTTACAAATTTGCGCGCAAAGGCCGTAATGGTCCAGAAAAGGAACATAATGGTTAAGCCACTACTAAGTGCCGATAACACGTTAATGGATGCCGCAGCATACTGAACAGGAACAAATGCCGAAAACGCACGTCCCAGCATCATAAACAAAGGTGCTCCCGGCGGGTGACCAACCTCTAACTTATAGGCCGAGGCAATAAATTCGCCACAGTCCCAAAAGCTGGCTGTGGGCTCGATAGTAAGCAGGTAAACCGTGCTAGCCAGTAAAAACACCAACCATCCGGTAATGCTGTTCAATAATTTATAATTCATTCGAAAGTTTTTTAACCGTGCGAATTTAGAAAATTAGGCCACATAAGGGCTATAGGAAATATTTTTACGAAGTGTTGCACGGAATAAAAACGTAATTATATTTGCACCCTCAATGCCCGATGGTGTAATTGGCAACACGACTGATTTTGGTTCAGTAGAGTCCAGGTTCGAGCCCTGGTCGGGCAACAAAAACCGCAAGAAATTTCTTGCGGTTTTTTGCTTTTTTAGCAATTGATTTAGCACTTTTTAGCGGTTAGCTTAAGCGCAGTGAGGTCGAATGGTAACATGGCCGTATGTGCAATAATCCCGAAGGGATTCAACATAAATAACCAATGAATGGCAACCGCAACTCCCAACCCTGAAAGGGTTGAACCATTTCACCTTCACCCACCTTTGGGGTCGAGATCTTCCTACATAGTTTGTGTTAGTCAAATTGAATCTCTTCAGAATTACCTCAGACAGGTCTCAAAAAAGTGCTGATTCCCAAAAGCTTTGGGTTTGATGTCCGATTTCCATTAAGACCGTAAAAACAAAAAGCCCCGATTGCTCGGGGCCTTTGCACTCAATATAGGGCAAGAAATTACTCGGTAATTATCATTTTCTTACTCACCTTAACACCATTTATGGTTAAAGTATAGAAATAAACACCTGCGTTAAAATCAGCTGCACTTAGCGAAATGGCATGCATGCCTGCTCCTTGAACCCCTTTGTTTACTGATTTCACCACTTTACCGGTAACATCCATTACCTCAAAGTTAACCGCTCCAGCCTCTTTCAGCTGATAACTAACAGTTGAATTGGTGTTGAATGGGTTAGGTTGATTTTGACCAACGAAGAAATTGTTTGCCACTGTTTTCTTAACACCCACATTTGCATCAAGGTTTAATTTGATGAATGGGGCAACATCGCCATAAGGATAAAAATTCGACGGAGATGTTGAGCTTATATCACCAAGCAATGCCCCTGAACGATCCTTGTTGTCTGGTGAGCCCATAGCGGCATTAAAGACATATTCCCCACCCAAAGCATGAATAGTAACAACGTACAAACCTTGTGTTAAACTTACCGGGTCGGCAAAACGCAATGTTTTGTAAATCACTGGCGAAGTTGTACCGGTAATATCAGCCGAGCCAACGTTGAACTCATTAACCGAGCCTACTGTAGTATAGTCGGCAGAGGTAAACTCACCGGTATAGGTGTTAGTATTAAAACGGTGAATATCAACATAAATAGGCTGGTCTGCGCTAAAACCGGCCGATGCAAGATCTGGGAAAACGGTAGTAATAGAATAAGCCATATCCCCATCATTGAATACCTGAAATGCCTGGCTTACGGTTACATCGGCATAGTTTGGGCCTGTGCCACCAGCTTCAAAATTATAAGCTCTTCGTTTGTATTGCTGACATTCTTTATCACTCCAAATCCCGTTGGTAATGTAAAGGGAATCTTTCATAGTATTATTCGCTAAATCATCATCAACATCACTAGAGCTACTTGATACAGTAAACAAAAATTGATAATTACCCACAGCGGTCGGCGTAAATGCTTCTATTTCGAAAGTAGAATCTTTACCCGGCTCAATAACTACCGGAACCGCGTTGTAATAAGTACCAAAAGACGCACCGTCTTTTTTCACATCAATATTTACAGTTGCGTTTTGAGTTTGACCACCTTTATTTCTAATGCTTACACGAGTAATAAGCAGGTGAGATTGACTTAAAGGCTGCTCTCCGTATTCAAAAAATTGGGTTGGCCCGCCATTGTCAACTTGAATTGATGTAATGGCCATGTCTTTATTGGGAGTTTCTACCAATTTCACATCATCTACCATCCAAGCATAGTCACATCCGCCAATGTAATTAAAGCGAATCCAAACGGTTGCTTTACCCGCTGCCGATGGAGAAATATCCAGCCGGTAAACCGTTGGGTTACTGGTTACAAAATCATTGACCCCTAGTTCGGTATTCACCTCGTAAGTATCCCAATTGACATTATCGCTAGAAACCTCGATGTAGGTTTTATCCTGATACCGACGGTAATATTGTTCAAACTGCAACGACACTGCGGGATAGGCCGATAGGTTTACTGGGTTTACAGTACTTAAATTCGCATTCTGATCACCAGAACATAGTTTATCCGAATCGAAAAGCGCAAAATTACCTCCCGATGTAGATACAATTTTATTGATTTTATAATCTCCAGACGGGCCCGCAGTGGTAATTACCCAATTATCATTATTTCCGGCTTCATTGTCCATAACCCAGTCTGTTGGATTTGAAAAATCATTTTCCCAAATAACAGCACCTTTATAACCTTTAGCGTTGCCTTTAACCACAACCGATTCATGGCTAATTTTATTCTTTGGAAAGGCCTTTTTCGCAGCAAACTGGCCATGAGCTGTAGCAACAACTAAAGTGGCCGTAATAAGAAAGTACAGTTTTTTCATATCATAATAATTAATCAAGGCGACCAAGCTACTATTTTATTTATCGCCATTATCTACCGTTTATCGAAAAATGAAGCAAAAAAAAGCCCCGATTGCTCGGGGCTTTACACTCAATATTGGGTTTACCAATTACTCAGTAATAATCATTTTCTTGCTCACTTTAACACCGTTTACATTAAGCGTGTAGAAGTAAACACCAGCGTTGAAATCGGCACTGTTTAAAACAATAGCATGATTACCTACAGTTTTAACACCCTCGTTTACCGATTTTACCACTTTACCAGTAACATCCATTACTTCGAAGTTCACTGAACCAGCTTCTTTCAACTGATAGCTAACTGTAGAGGTTCCGTTGAATGGGTTAGGTTGGTTTTGACCAAGGAAGAAGTTAGTTGAGGCTGTTTTATTAAGGCCATCACTTTTACCTTCTGCCAAAGCAAGCTTGATATAGGGTGACATACCACCGTAGAAAACATGCTTTCCAGCAACGTTAGGTTGAATATCTCCAAAAAGCGAGCCAGATAGATCGCCATTATCGTTAGAAGTTATTGGAATGTTATAGATAAAATCCGAACCGCCAAGAGTAGAAATAGTAGCAACATAAATCCCTGGTAGCAAATCAATTGCTTGGTCAAATTTGATAAAACGAGTATTTGGCGCTGAAGCCTGAGGAGTAATATCATTAGCAGCAATATTATATTCAGTATGAGACTCTGGAATGGTAACATATTCCTCAGGCATAAAACCTTGATTATCTCTGTATGTAGCCGGATCGGTGAAACGGTGTAAATCAACATAAATTGGTTGATCCAAAGTAACAATAGAGCCTGCAAAATCAGGAATTACAGTATAAATTCCATAAGCTTTATCACCTGAATTGTAAACTTGAAACGATTGCCCAAGAACACAAGGAGCATACTCAGTAGTCGAACCATTTAGTTTGAATGCTTTGTACCCATTTCCTTTAAAAATATTTCCATCGTCATCAGACCAAACGTTATTGGTAATAATCAAACTATCAACAGCTACGTTATCACCAAGGCTTGCTTCGTCACCAGCACTATCTGAAGTAATGGTATATGTGAAAAAATAATTCCCAATTTCGGTCGGAATAAATGAATTAAAGGTAACAGCAGAGTCAGTTGCAGGCCCCATAACCACTGATTCAGCAGGTGAATAAGTACCAAATGGTGCTCCATCTTTAGTTACATTTAAAACAACCTTTACGGCTTGAGTAGCGCCACCATTGTTTGATAACATTACGGCATTAATTAACATGTGCGCTTGTGACAATGGTAATTCGCCATATTCAAAAAACTGGTCAGCACCTCCATTATCAGAATGAACATCTGAAATTGCGATTTCTTTCCCAGGAGCCTCAACAATACTTACGTCATCAATATTATAGCTATAGGCAATATTTCTTGAGTCCGTAGAAAACCAACGGAAACGAATCCATACTTGTGGCTGATTTCCAGCACCTGCTAATAAAGCATATCTAAGTGTTGGGTTGGTAAAGTCATTCACCGGCTGAGTTGATGTCAACGGGCGAATATCATCCGAAATAGCGTCTGCGGTAATCCATTCAGTTCCATCTAAACTAAATTGAACCTCAATATCGTCAGTAAATCTGCGACCCCAAATTTCATAAGTAACCGCAACTGAAGGTTTTCCAGATAAATCAATTGGCTGTGCTGTGGACAGACTCCATTCTACACCTGTGGTGTTATCTGGAGTATTTGGATTTCCATTACGGAATAAAGCATAGTTCCCACCTGAAGTAGAATTAATAGTAGTATTTGGTGACCATCCCTTTTCAGTTGCAGTAATCAACCAGCCGTGTGTTTCATCATCTGCTTCTGCAACCCAGTCAGCTGGGGTATCAAAATTTGAAGTCCAGTAAACGGCTCCTTTTTCGAATTTTGGCCCTTGCTTCCCACTTCGTTCAATTGCGGTTTCCGACCAGTTAGGAGCAATCATGCTTTGTGCAGAAGCAATAACTGACAAAACCGAAAGACCTAATACTAGAGAGTAAATTTTCTTCATTTGATTAGTTTAATATGTTTACCTAATTTTTTAGTGGGTGTAAAGTTACTCAGATAATTAGCACGCTTTGTTAACCGTTTATCCCAATCACCAATGTGAAAACCTAATTTTTTTCAGCTTTCTACGATTCCTAAAAAGGCATTTTCCGCAAATACATACTTAATTAACTGTATATAAAGTTTGTGTTACCAAATAAGCTTGTAGGGCTAAATAAAAAATGGCGGTTCCATGACCGCCATTTTCTAAAAAAATTTAACATTAATAAACTTATGCCTCCTGGTAGCTCTCTACACTTGGACAAGCACAAATTAGGTTTCTATCGCCATGGGCATTGTCTACGCGGTTTACCGAAGGCCAGAATTTAGCATCTTTAATGTAGGGCAAGGGGTAAACTGCTTTTTGACGGCTGTAGGCATGTGGCCAAGCATCAGCAGTTGCACGGATGCAAGTGTGTGGTGCTCCTTTTAGTACGTTGTCGTCTTTAGTAAAAGTACCGTTCACTACTTCTTCTATTTCGTTTCTAATAGCCAACAGCGCATCCACAAAACGATCTAACTCGGCTTTGCTTTCGCTTTCGGTAGGTTCAATCATAATTGTACCTGCAACCGGGAACGATAAAGTTGGTGCATGGAAACCATAGTCCATTAAACGTTTAGCAACGTCCTCGGCCTCAATGCCTGCCGCTTTAAAGTCGCGCAAATCAACAATCATTTCGTGCGCTACACGTCCTTGTGTTCCGGTAAACAAAATATCATATTTACCTTCAATCTTGGCCTTAATGTAGTTGGCATTTAAAATGGCGTGTTGGGTCGAAGCCGTTAGGCCTTCGCCACCGAGCATTTTATTGTAGGCATAAGAAATCAACAAAATAAGTGCGCTACCCCATGGCGCTGCAGAAACGGCCGAAATGGCTTTTTCTCCACCAGTTTTCACCACTGCGTGGCCTGGAAGGAAGGGTGTTAAATGTTTGGCAACGCCAATTGGCCCCATACCTGGACCACCACCTCCGTGAGGAATGGCAAAGGTTTTATGTAAATTAAGGTGACAAACATCGGCACCAATGTTGCCCGGGCTGGTTAAACCAACCTGCGCGTTCATGTTGGCCCCATCCATGTAAACCAAACCACCGTATTGGTGAATAATTCCGGTGATTTCGGTAATGCCCTCTTCAAAAACCCCGTGGGTTGATGGGTAGGTTACCATTAGACCTGCCAGCACATCTTTGTACTGCTCGGCTTTTGCACGAATATCAGCAATATCAATATTACCGTTTTCTTCGGTGCGGGTTACTACCACTTTCATACCGGCCATTACAGCACTGGCAGGATTGGTTCCGTGAGCCGAAGATGGAATAAGCACCACATTTCTGTGTCCTTGGTTGTTGTGCTGGTGGTAGGCCATCATCACCATTAAACCAGCATATTCACCTTGTGCACCAGAGTTAGGTTGCAAAGAAACACCTGCAAAACCAGTACATTCAGCCAGGTCTTTTTCCAATTCCTGGAAAATTTGCAAGTAACCTTCGGTTTGCTCGGCTGGAGCAAATGGGTGAAGGTTGGCAAACTCAGGCCAGCTAAGGGGAATAAGTTCGCTGGCTGCATTTAGTTTCATGGTGCAAGAACCCAACGGAATCATAGAATGACAAAGCGAAATGTCTTTGTTTTCCAATTTCTTCAAGTAACGCATCATTTCGCTCTCGGAATGATAGCTGTTGAATACCGGATGGGTTAAATAGCTGCTGCTTCTTTTTAAGCTGGCGTTGTAACGAATGTCGCTATAATCAATAGCTGCCTCGCTAGCTTCAGCTGCTTTTCTTCCGGCAACCTCTGCAAAAATACCTGCTACGCGATTTATTGCGCTTATGGTGGTAACCTCATCAACCGTGATGCAAACAAAACCACGTTCGTATCGAAGGTTGGTTTCGTGCGCCACAGCCACCTTGCGAATATGCTCGGCAGTGGTTACATCAACATTTATTTTTAAAGTATCGAAATACGACTTGTTTTGGTTTTCGAAACCAAGTCCTTTCAAGGTTTTATCTAAAAGCACCGCCTTAGCATGTACATTTTCGGCAATCTGATGGATACCTTTTGGTCCGTGGTAAACGGCATACATCGATGCCATAACCGCCAACAGCGCTTGAGCAGTACAAATGTTTGACGTTGCTTTGTCACGGCGAATGTGCTGCTCGCGGGTTTGCAAGGCCATACGCAGTGCCGGAAGTCCTTCGCGGTCAACCGAAACGCCAATAATACGACCGGGAAAACTACGCTTAAACTCGTCTTTTGAAGCAAAGAAAGCAGCATGAGGGCCACCAAAGCCCATTGGCACACCAAAACGTTGTGAGTTACCCACAACCGCATCAGCACCCCATTCACCCGGAGGTGTAAGCAGCGCCAAGCTCAACAAGTCGGCAGCAACCACCAGACGAATACCGTCGGCTTTTAACTTGCTTGCAAACGCTTTGTAATCGTTGGCAGCACCATCGGCATCAGGATATTGAAGCAATGCGCCAAAGTAGGTGGTATCTAATTGCGCTACCGACCAATCGCCAATTTCAAGTTCTATGCCCAGTGCACCGGCACGGGTTTTAAGAATATCAATGGTTTGTGGAAAACACTTGTCAGAAACAAAGAATTTTTTTGCATTTACTTTCTTTTGTTCCACACTTGGGTTGGAATGAAACATTTGCATGGCTTCTGCCGCTGCTGTTCCTTCATCCAACAAAGAGGCGTTGGCAATTTCCATTCCGGTTAAATCAATAACCATGGTTTGGTAATTCAACAAAGCTTCTAATCGTCCTTGCGAAATTTCGGCTTGGTAAGGCGTGTAAGCCGTATACCAACCTGGATTTTCAAACACGTTTCTTAAAATAACCGAAGGAGTAATGGTTGGGTAATAACCCAAGCCAATAAAGTTTTTGAAAACCCTATTCTTACCCGCTATTTTGCGCAAATGCTGAAGATATTCAAACTCCGTCATAGGAGCATCAACGGCAAGCGGCTTCTTCAGTCGAATGGCCGCAGGAATAGTTTCATCAATTAGCTGGTTGAGCGATGAAACTCCAATGGTTTTAAGCATTTCGTGGCGGTCGGTATCGTTAATACCGATGTGCCGGGTAGAAAACAACTCCTTATTCATGATGATTTTGGAAGATTTTATTGAAAATTGGCGCAAAGATAACATGAAAACAACTTGACCTACATTTTTCATTTTCTTACCCCTTCACTCGAAAAAAATTACTCTTTTTGCACTATGAAAGTATTGAAGTTTGTCTTGCTCGGTTTGCTATTGTCTCTCACTGCCAAAGCATTTTCGCAAAATGAGATAACGCTTATTAACGGAATGGTTTATAAGTTTAAAAACATTACTGTGGATAGCAACTGGGTGCAGTTTGATTATTTAACACATAAAAACAAACTAAAACAACGACAACTTAATACCGAGGATGTTTTCAGCATAAAAAAAGAAAACGAAGTATCGATACTTTATAAATATAACCCGCAAGATACCTTGGGCATGTTAAATGTTAAGGAAATGGGGCTTTACGTTTTGGGTCAACAAGAAGGCCGAGCCACCTACAACGGCACCAAAGATTTTATAATGGGTGCTGCCGTTGGAGTAAGTTCAGGAATTATTTTGAATTCGGTCGTGCTCGGAATATTGGTTCCGCCTGCATACACCTTGATTACAACCGCGTTTCCGGTAAACAAAAAACATTTTAATCAATTTTTGGTTGACGCCCCCGACTTGCAAAAGTTTGGCCGAAGAAAACAATACAAGAAAATGCGTACCGGCACAGCTATTAAATCGAGTTTCGCGGGACTGGCCGTGGGTTTAATTCTGGGTGGGCCAATTGCCCGCCAAAACTTTTTTGAAAAAAATAAGTAATCTTCTTCTCAGTTCCAGCTTTCCCCTAGCGGTTGCTGGAGTTTTAACTTTAAATGCCTACCAAATTGGCGACCATCGCTACCCGCTTGCTTACGCTGGTTTGGTGTTCGGGGGTATTCTGTGCATCTACAATCTACACCGCCTTTTCAAGTTCTATTCGGGCCAATACGACAGCAACTCTGCCCTAAAACAGCAAGTGTTTCAGCACAAATGGCTTCACGTTTCGGTGATGTTAATTGGTGTTGCAATTTCTTCCTGGTTCGGAATGGGCCTTTTGCCTGAAGCCTTAGTTTGGCTGATAGTCCCTACGCTTATTGCCGTGTTTTATGTGATGCCAATTGTTGGGCTCCCGCTTCGCGAAATTCAGCTAATGAAAGGTGTTTTTGTAGCAGCCACTTGGCTTTACATCACCTCCATCCTACCCTTTTTTCTATTCTCTACCACCCAAAATTTTGATTGGCAAATCGCCCTTTTCTGGCTGGCTATCTTTTTAACTTTTTACATAATAACGGGGCTTTCCGACATTCGCGACCAACACACCGACCCACAACATTTGAAAACGTTACCTCAGGTAGTCGGCCAAATCATGGCTTCCCGAGTTTACTTTTTACTCGCTGTCCTTTCCATCCTAATTATTGCTTATTGCCGGTATACACACATTATTGGTTTCGGGCAATTTTTAGCGCTATGCATTGGCAATTTGCTGATGGCCTACCTTGCCCTAAAAAGCAAAAACCGCCAACCCCACTGGTTTTATTCCATTTTGGTTGACGGTGTACTTATTTTGCAAGGCCTAGTTTATCTAATCATAAAATACTAATTCATAATTGTCACATTTTTTAAACACATAGAAACATAGAACCAGCCAACGCGTTGCTATGTTAACTAAAATCCACTAAAGGAGAAATCATAGTTGTGCAAGCACAAAACATAGCGCCAATTATGCAAAAATCAACCCTACTGTATCTATGCGTTTAAAAATGTAGATAACGGCTTAGGAGACATATCATGATTAACTAAAAGCGTAATCGAGTGCTTGGTTAAAAACGGTAATGGTAGTTTCAATATCTGCATCGGTATGCGCTGCTGAAACAAAACCTACTTCATAGCCACTTGGCCCAAGATAAACGCCATTGTCTAAAAGATATTCGTGGAGTTTTTTAAAGTAATTCATGCTCGATGGACTTATTTCCGAAGCCTTGCGAATCTCAGTTTTATCGGTAAACGCAATCCAGAATATACTTTCTACCGAAAAAATTCTAAACACATATCCTTTTGCAACGGCATGCGCCCGAACACCTTCTACCAATCTATCGGTTTTCTTTTTCAGCGACTCATAAAACCCAGGCTTTAAACATTCGGTAAGCTGACTAAATCCTGCTGCCATGGCTACCGGGTTTCCGCTCAACGTTCCGGCTTGGTATACTGGTCCATCTGGGGAAACCTGACTCATAATTTCTTTGCTAGCACCATAAGCACCAACAGGGAAACCGCCACCAATAATTTTTCCAAAAGCCAACAAATCGGGTTGAATATTGTAATAACCTGCTGCTCCGGTAAAGCCTATTCTAAAACCAGAAATAACTTCATCGAACATTAACAATGTACCGTTTTCGGTACACACATCGCGCAAAAACTGTAAGAAAGCTTTGCCCTGAATAAGCAAACCGTTATTGGCCGGAACAGGCTCAATAATTACAGCCGCAATTTGGTTTTTGTATTTGGCAAAGGCCTCTCGAACGGCTTCTTCGTTGTTTAAAGGCAGTACCAAGGTTTGTTCGGCAAATGCTTTTGGAATACCAGCCGATGAGCTTTCGCCCAAGGTTACCAAACCAGAACCGGCGTTTACCAGCAAAGCATCAACATGGCCGTGGTAACAGCCATCAAATTTTATAATTAAATCGCGTTTAGTATAACCTCTGGCCAAGCGTAAGGCACTCATGGTTGCCTCGGTACCGGAGCTTACAAAACGAATTTTCTCGATGTACTGGTGGTTACTTAAAATCAATTCAGCCAGCTCGTTTTCTTTTCGGGTTGGAGCGCCAAACGAAGTACCGTTTTCAATGGTCTCGAAAACATGTTTTTTTACTGCCGGATGGTTATGCCCTAAAATTAATGGTCCCCACGAGTTGCAAAAATCGATGAACTCATTGCCATCGGCATCCCAAATTCTACAACCATCTCCTTTTTCAATAAAAAGTGGCGTTCCGTTTACCGCTTTAAAAGCGCGCACTGGCGAGTTTACCCCTCCTGGAAAATAGGTTTTTGCCTTTTCAAATAGTTGAGCCGATTTACTTCTGTTTATCATGATAAAATAAATTGTTCATCCAAATTTTTCAACCACATAGACACATAGCGATGCAGAGCAACTAAACAAATAACGTTTAGTAAATGCTGAATGGCAGAAAGTGAAGTAAATCCTGTCGATGTAAATCTGCACATAGTGCTATGAACGCAAAACGTTCTATGTTCGATTAAAAAATAAAGAGTCTATATTATTGAATTTTAATAAGTTAAACTATGTGTCTATGTGGTTAAAATTATGGCAGACTATTCAAATAGCTATCAATCCAGCCACATACGAATTATTCCTTTCTTTGTTTTCGCAAACATACTACATCCTAACACAACAATATGCAGTATTCTAATACACTTGAATTTGCTCAGAAAATGGATCAGAACGACCCTTTGAAATCGTTCCGTTCTCGTTTTAATTTCCCGCAACACAACGGCCAAAACGTGGCTTATTTCACCGGTAACTCACTTGGTTTACAGCCAAAAGCAGCCGTAAATATTATAAATGAGGTAATGGCCGACTGGGCCAATATGGCGGTAGAAGGACATTTCTACGCCAAAAAACCATGGATTGATTACCATAAACTTTTCAAAAAAGATGCCGCCATGCTGGCTGGTTGCAAGGAAAGCGAAGTGGTGATAATGAATAGCCTTACGGTAAACCTGCACCTGTTGATGGTGAGTTTTTACCGCCCGCAGGGCAAGCGTTTTAAAATTCTGTGCGAGGCAAAAGCCTTTCCATCTGACCAATATGTACTGGAAACACAGGTAAAATTTCACGGTTATAAGCCCGAGGAGGCCATTGTTGAAATAAGCCCAAGACAGGGAAAATGGACCATTGACGAGCAGGACATTCTTGATAAAATAACAGAACTGGGCGATGAACTGGCCTTGGTAATGATGGGTGGTGTAAACTATTATACCGGTCAGCTTTTCGACATGAAAAAAATTACCGCTGCCGGAAAAAAACAAGGTGCCATGGTGGGTTGGGATTTAGCCCATGCCTACGGAAACGTGAAACTTGAGCTCTCTGACTGGAATGTAGATTTTGCCGCTTGGTGTACTTACAAATACCTGAACAGCGGCCCGGGTGCCCTTTCGGGCATTTTTGTAAATGATAAATACGCTAACGACAACACCCTTCCGCGCTTTGCCGGTTGGTGGGGTTACGACCAAGCCACCCGTTTTAAAATGGAAAAAGGCTTTGTCCCCATGCACGGTGCCGATGGTTGGCAATTGAGCAACGGCCCAATTTTAGGCAAAGCATCGCATTTTGAAGCCCTTAAAATTGTTGAAGAGGCGGGTTTTGACAACTGCTGTACGAAACGCGATTTATTGACCGGCTACCTCGAATTTATCCTGGATGAAATATCGGCACAAAGCAAAAATGTTAAGTTCGAAATTATTACCCCACGCGATAAAAACCAACGCGGTTGCCAGCTTTCTATGTTTGTGCATGGCCGTGGCCGCGAGGTGTTTGAACACCTAATGAAAAATGGCGTTATCGTTGATTGGCGCGAACCCAACGTAATCCGTATGGCTCCGGTACCTTTGTACAATAGTTTTGAAGATGTGTATCGAGCCGGACAACTGCTAAAAGAAATGTGCGTTTAAATAGTTGAAAAACACGTTTTTAACAATAAGTCAGGAAATAACTTACAGATAATACCCGTCGAAAGGCTACTTTTGGCGCCCGCTTGAAACTGGCAAATGGAGAGAATAGCAATAATTGGAGGTGGTTTGGTTGGAGCTTTACAGGCTTTGTACCTGGCTCGACGTGGTTTCGAGGTCGACTTGTACGAACGCCGGTCGGATCCGCGTGAAAAAGAATTGCGTGCCGGAAAAAGTATTAACCTAGCCCTCTCTACCCGGGGCTTAACCGCATTGCGTGGTGTTGGTTTAGAAGAACGAGCCCTTGCTATTTCTATTCCAATGGAAGGCCGCATGATGCATGCAGTGGCGGGCGAATTAACTTTTCAGCCTTATGGCCAACCCGGCCAATGTATTTATTCTATTTCCCGTTGGGGATTAAATCGCGAATTGCTGCTGGAAACAGAGAAATTCCCCAGTATCAAACTGTTCTTTAACGAACGTTGCGATAGTATTGATTTAGAAACCAACCGACTTACTTTTCTAAACACGGTTACCGGTAAAACCAAGCAAATAGCTTACGACCGAATATTTGGTGCCGATGGTGCATACAGCGTGCTTCGGCAGCATTTGATGAAAAGCGACCGTTTCGATTTTTCACAGAATTACCTGGAACACGGTTACAAAGAATTAGAAATTCCTGCAGGTGCCGGTGGCAAACACCAACTGGACAAAAACGCATTGCACATTTGGCCACGTGGGCAGTTTATGCTTATTGCCTTGGCCAACATTGACGGTAGCTTTACCTGCACCCTGTTTTTACCTTTTGAGGGAGACGTGTCATTTACCTCGCTTACCTCAGAAAAAGAGGTAATGACGTTTTTTAAAAACACGTTCCCCGATGTAATTCCGTTGATGCCGAATTTGGGCAAAATATATTTCGAGAACCCAACCTCATCGCTGGTTACCATAAAATGCAATCCGTGGTCGTACCAGGATAAAGTGATGTTAATTGGTGATGCGGCTCACGGCATTGTTCCTTTTTACGCGCAAGGCATGAACAGCGGGTTTGAAGATTGTTATATTCTCGACCAAATGCTTACCGATTACGGCGACAACTGGAAAGGATTGTTTAAAGACTTTACCGCCAACCGATCGCCAAACACCAACGCCATGGCCGAGCTGGCCATATACAATTACGAGGAAATGCGCGCCAACACGGCCAATCCGAAGTTTTTGTTGCGCAAAAAAATAGAACGCCACTTCTCACAGAAATACCCTGACTTGTGGGTTCCGCTATACACACAGGTTACTTTTACCAACCGGCCATATAAACAGGCTTTGGTCGACAGTCAGCGGCAGGACAAGATTATGGAGGAGATTATGAACCGCCCCGATATTGAAAACACCTGGGACAGCGAGGTAGTAGAAAAGCAGATTATAGAGCTGCTGATGGGTTATTGATGTTCGACCCCCTTCGGGGTTGATGGGTTTCATGCATGCATAGCGTTTTCAAGGTTCGCCCTGCGGGGTTGAATAAGTGCTTCGCTTTTCTATCTTAGTCGGATTAAACTGTTTCCGATGAGCCTGAAATTCTGCATGCGCTTTATTTTTCTGTTTCTGTCATTACTTAATCTGGCTGTAGCTTATAGCCAAAAAACAAGTCCTGCCGATTTTGTCAATCCTTTTATTGGAACCGGTGGCCACGGACATACTTTTCCGGGAGCAACAATGCCTTTTGGCATGGTGCAACTTAGTCCAGACACTAGAATTGACGGTAGTTGGGACGGTTGCGGTGGTTATCATTACAGCGACAGCATTATCTACGGTTTTTCGCACACACACCTTAGTGGCACCGGCATAAGCGATTATGGCGACATTATGTTGATGCCTTTACCGCATAAAACTGTCGTAAATCCTAAAGAATACAGTTCTAAATTTTCACACAAAAACGAAACCGCCAAAGCGGGTTATTACTCGGTAAAACTAGATAATGGTAACATTTTGGCCGAATTAAGTAGTTCTACCCGGGCTGGTTTTCATCGTTATACTTTTTCTGCCAAGAGCGAACGTTGGTTGTTGTTAGACCTAAATCACCGTGATAAATTACTGGCTGGGAATATCGAAAAAGTTGGGCCAAATGCCATACAAGGTTACCGCAGAAGCGAAGCTTGGGCACGCGACCAAGTGGTTTATTTTTACATGGAATTTAGCGAACCCATCGAAGATTTTCAGCTTACCAATACTTCTGCAAGCCTTACCGGACAAGCCACACCGCAACTTACCCAAAATGTTTTCCTAAAATTCAAATCAGGAAAAACTCCGCTGTTGGTAAAAACGGGCATATCGGCCGTTGATGTGGAAGGCGCACGGAAAAACCTGCAAGCTGAAATCAGTCATTGGAATTTTGAGCAAACGCGGCAAGAAGCCACCACAGCTTGGAACAAAGAACTGAGCAAAATTGAGGTAAAAGGCGGAACAACTGACCAAACCACCACGTTTTACACCGCGCTTTACCATTGCATGACGCAACCGAACATTTATAATGATGTGGACGGACGTTACCGCGGCCGAGATTTTTCTATTCATTTGGCCGAAGGCTATAATTATTACACGGTTTTTTCGCTGTGGGACACCTTCCGCGGTTTACATCCGCTACTCAGTTTAATTGATGAAAAACGAACGGTAGATTTCATCAACACCTTTATAGACCAATACCAGCAAGGTGGCCGACTACCTGTTTGGGAACTCAGCGCCAACGAAACCGAGTGCATGATTGGTTACCATGCAGTGCCGGTTATTGCCGATGCCATGATGAAAGGATTGGAAGGTTTTAATTACGATACCGCTTATTTGGCCAGCCGTCACAGTGCCATGCTCGACCATTTTGGCCTAAAAGCATATAAAAGCAAAGGGTTTCTGGAAGTTGACGATGAGCACGAATCGGTATCGAAAACGCTGGAATATGCCTATGATGATTGGTGCATTGCCCAAATGGCAGGCAGAACAGGTAATTTAAACGATTATCAGCTGTTTACCAATCGCTCGTATTCGTGGGTAAATATGTTTGATGCGCGCAGCGGCCACATGCGTCCACGAATAAATGGCGGTTGGTTAACACCTTTCGATGCCCGCCAGGTAAACAATCATTTTACCGAAGCCAACAGCTGGCAATACAGCTTCTTTGCTCCACATCATATCCCCGAGTTGGTGAAAGCCTACGGTGGCATTAAGCGTTTCGAGAAAAAACTGGATGAGCTTTTTACTACCTCGTCGGCAACTACCGGCAGGGAACAGGCCGATATTACTGGGTTAATTGGTCAGTATGCGCAAGGCAATGAACCCAGTCACCACATGGCTTATTTGTATAGTTTAATTGGTGCCGCGCCAAAAACCCAAAAGCAGGTTCGGTTTATTATGGACAATTTCTACAAAAATGCCCCTGATGGACTGATTGGCAACGAAGACTGCGGCCAGATGAGTGCTTGGTATGTGTGGGGTGCTATGGGTATGTATCCGGTTTGTCCCGGCAAAAGTTATTATGCCATTGGCACACCGTTGTTTCCTGAAGTGGTTATTCACCACGAAAATGGCAAGACATTTACCATAAAAGCCAATCAACCCGATTCCAGCAATTTTTACATTCAAAAAGCCCTGTTAGGTGATCGCGAATTGCAAGCCCCGGTAGTTCAGCACCGCGAAATTACCACAGGTGGAACCTTGCAATACACGCTGGGCAAATTACCTGCCGAAAACTGGAAACTTAAAAAAGACAGCACTGCTTTGGAAGGCGAATGGAAGTTTCAACCCGCACCATTAATTATGGCAGCCAAACAGGTTTTCGAAGATTCTATGGCGGTAAAAGTGGAAAGCCCTGGGAGTTATGAGTTGCAACTTGCCGGAAAAACGTTGACCTTAAATCGCGATACCACCTTTTACATTTCAGCCAACAGCACCATTACTGCTACTAACTTATTAAAAACAGAACGCGGACAAAGCAGCACCGCCAATTATTACAAACGACCCAACAAGTGGAAAGTAAACTTAATTTCTACATACAATCCGCAATATGATGCGGGTGGCGATGAAGGAATAATTGACGGATTAAAGGGTGATGAAAACTGGCGTAAAGGCCGTTGGCAGGGTTTTCAGGAGCAAGATTTCGAAGTAATTATCGACATGCTCAAGGTTCGCGAAATAAACGAAGTAAACCTCGGTTTTTTGCAGGACACCCGCTCGTGGATTTTAATGCCGACTCAAGTGGTGGTAGAAACCAGTTTTGACGGACAAAGCTGGTATGCACACGGCATTGCGGCCACCGCAGTTCGCCCGGATGATTACGCCTCGCAACGCGAAGAATTGACGATAAAAGCCTACGCAAAAGCCCGCTACCTAAAAGTTAAAGCCAAGAATTTTGGCAACTTACCCAACTGGCACCAAGGCGCAGGTTATCCGGCGTTTATTTTTGTAGATGAGATTGGGGTGAGGTAGGGAATTTTCAAATGGCTCACTTCTCCAAATCATCTAGTAAACTTGACAATTCAGGGGTTGTAATTACTGTTTTGAATTTTTTTCTTTTTAAACCATCCACCAGCACTTTATCTCCAGTCCACAAAGTAGCTTTCAAATGTTTGGTGAGCGCTACAAAAGGAGTGTCATTGATATCTATTCCGGCCAATAACTCCTCGGCTTTTTGATAGTCCTTGAAAGGAATCAGGCCATCATGAATGAAGGTAATATTTGAAGTAATCAACATCTCTAACTCATCAAGCTCATGCTGACTTAGTTTAGTCAGCTTAAGTAATTTGTTGCGATGTTTAGCTATTTCCATTTGTAAAAATCCACAGGTATACAACTCGAAATGTTTATTGGAGTGCAACAGAATTTTTGCAATTTTATTGGACGAATTCAATAGGGCACTGAAAACGATGTTGGTATCTACAACAATTTTCACTTAAGAAATCGTTTTCTATTTTCTGACCACCAAGTTTTGTTTATTTCCTCGGCAACCGTGTCAGCCACAACTTGAGAAACTTTGTAGGTTGATGTAATTTCTTTGTAACGAGCAAAATCAATCAAATCTTGCAAATCCTCGATATCAACCGAGGCTGGCAAGCGGATAATTACCTCTTTGCTTGTTCTTTCTACTAACATTATGTTGAAAATGAGTTACCCAAAGATAGCGATAATTTTGGGCGATATTGCCAATAACTAACTTACATCAAGAGCAAGAAAATCGGGCTTTTATTTTTTGTGAATGAAATTGGGGTGAGGTAAGAACGAATGCCAAAAGAATAGGTAGATTATTTATTTTCCTTTGACCCATACTGGCATCATTTGTTGTGTTTTGAAACAAAACATGGTGATTGAAAATAATATCGGTCGTAAGCTAATACTTACTTCCTCATCCCCTTCCAAACCACCACCGCAACAAAAGATCCAATAATTGGCGCACTTAGGTAAATCCACAGATGTTCCAAATGACCGGAAACTAAAGCTGGAGCTAGACTTCGGAAGGGTTTTGTTTAAATATCCGGTAAATTGCGATAGGTATCCGAAAACATTTTCACGATTTTCCGCTCTTTGCTTTTTACTTCTCCAGAATAATTGTTTATCAACAAATATGAACTGATTTGCGGATATTCGAAATGAGTAAATGTTCTGCTCCCGAAAAGGGTTGAGGTAAACTTTCGATAAATTCTAAACCGCTGATTTTGGTCGTACTGCTCAACCTTTTCAGTCTCTCTATCTACGGTCCGTGCACCAGTAAAACCAAACGAAGCAGTTGGATATTCTTGAAGCAACAGCGGAACTACCTTAGCACATGTAATAAGTATGTTGCTTACATCACCTTTATTGGTAACTAAAGAATACTTTAAATCACTGTGCCTGTGCATTTTTGCATAAAATTTAACTGCAAAAATGTCTTCTTGGTGATAGTCGGCTCTAACTATATAAATTAAGCCTGTAATTGGAGAGAAAAATTTAAAAACAAGGGTAAATAGGTGTGCACTACTGTCTTTTACTCCTTCCTTTTTGCAAGAAGACCAATTGATAGCCAACTGAGTTGAAACTCAAGGCACTAAAACATGACGAGATTCATCAGTATTTCTACCTCGTCTGTCCCGCAGCTCCTTCTCAGAAACACTATGTCCTTTGGTAAGTTCTTCATTCAAACTCACCTGTTTCAACTCCTTTAACGGAGTCCAGTTTAAACGATCGCCTTTTGAGAGTCCTTGTTTCATAGCTGCAAAGTTACGATATTTTAAAAAAGTAATGATTCGGCCTCCTTATACCAAAAGGGCCAGCCAAAACTATTTTTTGCACTTCATCCCCTTCCAAACCCCTACCGCAACAAAAGACCCAATAATTGGCGCACTTAAATAAATCCAAAGGTGTTCCAGATGGCCGGAAACCAATGCCGGTGCCAGACTGCGAAAAGGATTCATGGACGCACCACAAACGGGGCCGGCAAAAAGAGCCTCAAGTAAAACAGTTGCCCCAATGGCCATGCCAGCCAACACTCCTGTTTCTTTACTGCCTTGCGAGGTTTGCAAAATAACCAGCATCAATAAAAAGGTAAGAATTATTTCCAATACAAAACTCTGCAAATCGCTCCCAGCAGGTAGTGTAGCCCCGAGGAATTGATTTTCGAGAAAGAGCAACCGCAAGGTCAGCGAGGCGACCAGCGCACCCAAAAGCTGTGCACTTAGATAAGGTATTATTTGTCGGGGTTTAAACAAACCCGCCACCGCAAAACCAAGCGTAACCGCCGGGTTAAAGTGTGCACCGCTGGTATCACCAAAACTGTAAATCATGGCGGTTACAATAAGCCCAAAGGTTATAGCGATACCCACATGACCAATGGTGCCGCCGGTTTGTTGGTCAATAACAATGGCACCTGTGCCGCAAAAAACCAGGGCAAACGTTCCTAAAAATTCGGCTAGGTATTTTCTCATAAATTTTCGGCTACAAATTGCTGGCAATATGTTTTAATCTGGTTACGAACTGTACGAAATTCGTTCATAATTTCAGCTTCTGTTCCTTGTGCCTTGGCAGGGTCGGGGAAGTTATAATGAAAACGAACCGCTTTGCTAGGGAAATAAGGGCAGTTTTCTTTGGCGTTATCGCACACGGTAATTATAAAGTCGAAGTTAATGTCAGCATACTCATCAGCATGATTGCTGGTGTGCATCGAAATGTCTACCCCGTCTTCGGCCATTGTTTTTATGGCGCGTGGATTTACGCCGTGGGTTTCTATTCCGGCACTATAAATGGTAGCTTTTTCGCCTGCAAATAATTTCAAATAGCCTTCGGCCAATTGGCTGCGACAGCTATTTCCGGTGCAAAGCACCAAGATGTTTTTTTTCATTTTCTAGATACTTCTAGGGTTATTCTAAACCACAGAGGACACAGTGTTTTTCCAGAGATTACCGAGAGACTCTGTTCTTTTTTAGGTGTCCTTTGTGGGTTATTTAAAATCAACAGCAACCGCCACCGGGTGCGCAGCAAGCAGCCGCTGGTTTGCTCAATTCACTTAACTGTAACTTCTGTTTTTCGGCCGGAATGCCACAGCTATCGCTAGCTAAACAGGCAGTTTGTTTGGTGGTTAAAACAAATGAGTTTCCACTAAATTCCAAGCCGTATTTACCAATGGTATCGCTTTGGTATTCTACTTCTATCTCCGCATCATCAATACCCAGTACTTTTTCGGATAAAGCAATGATATTGAGTAATTTCTGTGGCTTTAATCGGTGGTTGGTGTCGTTGGCGTTCCACAACTGGAAGTTTACCACCTTTTCGCTACGCACGGTTCCGCCACAGTCGATAAAATGTTTAGTGATTTGCCCAACCTCGGTTACATGAAAATGTTCGGGTACAAAACTACCGTCCGGCAGTTGGAAATCTACCGTTTCTACCTGAGTAAGCAGGTTTTTAATGGCTGATAAGTTCATGGTTTTAAGTTTTAACAACAGTTATTTTTCTTGCGTTCTAATTGATGGGTGATGTGGCCAAAAAACGATTTCAGTTTATCCATTCCGCGTTCGTCAACGCAATAGCAAATGGCTTTTCCTTCAATGCTGCCTTTAATTAATCCGGCATTTTTAAGTTCTTTTAAATGCTGCGATACGGTGGGTTGTGCCAGGGGCAATTCGTTTACAATGTCACCACAAATACAGGCATCAACCCGCAGTAAATACTCAATAATGGCCACCCGAGCCGGATGCCCCAGGGCCTTGGTCATAATAGCCAGCTCGTTTTGTTGGTCGGTAAAAGAATCGGTTTTGGTAATGCCCATCTCAATCGTATTTTAATATTGCAATATTACGATAATGAAATTAACTGTTTATCATTTTAACAATTTTATGGCGTAATATTAAGCCTCAAGCAATTTAATTCATTGAAATTTAACCACATAGACACTAAGTCAAGCGAGGTAATCTTCCACTTTTATCGAAAAAACTAAATAACACATAGCGCTCTGAATGCTACGCATTCCTATGACATGGTCTTATTTTACCTAAAGCTATGAATTGGTAAAAACAAAAAATCTATGATTCTATGTGGTTAAAATTTTACACACTCAAAAATAACTGGCCACCCCAAACTGAAAACCAGCGGTTCTGGCGGCCGGATTGCCCACCAAATCTTGTTGCCAATGGTAGCGATAATTGGCCCGAATTACGGTATTGCTTTGCAAACGCAGACTAACTCCTGGTACCACAGCAATAATATCATCAGCAATGTTTCCGGTAGTTTCCGTAAACGTGCCTACGTTGTAATCCGCATACTCAAAACGGAAATTGGCATTTAACACCGTATTGTTCCAGGAAAGCAAAACGCCTTTGCGCACCGGGTAAATAAAATCAACATGAACACCTTTTTGTTTGCTACCAAATTGCTTGGTGTAACCAGTTGGAACCTCAACTTGAACCCATGCCGCTTCACCGTTTATCTGTAATTTTTTTACCGACAAATTATAATCTAAGGCGAACAAATGAAGGCTACGTTTGTTATCGAGAATCAATCCATCAGCTTGAAAAGTGTTGTAAATACCACCGTAGTAGGAAACCCCAATTTCACCATGCTTGCGGTCTTTTATGGCTATGCGGCCGGTTAGCATTGGGCTTCCGTTGTTGTCTTCAGCAAACATTTCTGGGTTTTTGCCTGCTTGCAAACTGGTTCTGTTTTCGGCGTTGGCTATAATCTGATCACGAAGACCATTTACCAAGTATACTTCATAGGTAAAAGCCTTGTTTTCTTTAACTGGAATTTTGCCATGAACACCAAAACCAACCTCGCTTAAAGTAGCCGGAATAATGGTAGTGGAAACCAGCGGACGATCAACAAATTCCCATTTCGGACTATCGTGATTTTGGTTAAAATACCCAATTGGTGGCAACAAAATACCTGCCCTGAAATTAAACATGGGGTGAAACTCGAAATCGAGCAAGGCGGTTTCCAAAGCAATTTCCTCGGTTCCGTGTTCAAATTCCACTTCCGATAAAAACTTAATTTTATTGGCAACTGATGAATAAACAAACAAATTGAACCTACGCAATTCCATGGTAAAACCATCACTTACTCCATCGGTCGCAAAGTAGTTGGTGTTTCCTTCAACATACCCACCAAGTGCAGTAGAACTACGACCCAAATTGGCCGACAAAACAAAAGGCCGGTTGTAAATGGCGTCCTTATTGGTTACCAAGGTGCTGTCGCCAGCTGGCTTTGTTTGTTTCAACAAACTATCAAGAACCTGCGCATTGGCCGTACTTGCAAATAAGCCAAGGGCTAAAAAACTACTGTATATAAATATTTTCATTGTCGTAGGAAACTAAAAATTTGGTTAATGGCTGATCAGCAGGACCTTGTAGTACTTCACCCGTTTGGCTAAACTCGCTGCCGTGGCAAGGGCAGTGCAACACTTTTCCATAAGTATTCAATTCGCATTGTTTGTGGGTGCACAGCATTAATACCGCCGAATAATTTTCACCGTCTTTCAATAGATAAACGGGTGCCGGTAATTTTTCGGAGCGCAACACCACAGCCGTTTGGCTACCCATGTCGGCTCGTTTTATTACCAACTGCGAGCCTTTAAATGTTACCGGAACATTGGCTAGCGATTTACACGAACTTAGTAGCCAAGCACCGGCCGCTAGCCCCATGCAGCCCTGACCACATTTTACAAGAAACTCCTTTCGAGTATAGTCGCTTTGCCCCATTTTACAAACTTTCTAAAAACACAACCAGCTTGTCTTTTTGTGCCCGGCTTAGTTTTTCGAAGGCATTGCGAACAAATTGCGCCTCGCCTCCATGATACAATATCGCTTCTTCGATGCTTGCCGCACGACCATCGTGCAACAAATAATACCGTCCGCCTTGCGAAGCTTTGCTTAAACCCAGACCCCAAAGTGCCGGTGTTCGCCACTCGCTGGAAGCTGCCGTCCCTTCGGTGTAACCATCATCCAGCCCACTGCCCATATCATGTACCAACAAATCGGTATAGGGATGAAACTCCTGATTGCGCAGTGCTTCAATACCGGAAAACTCAGTTTTCCAATCTGGGACGTGGCATTTTTTACAACCAACCGCCTTAAAAAGTGTTTCGCCTTCTTGCACCTCTTTACTTTCCGCATTCCGGCGAACCGGTGCTTTTAATGTTTTCAGATAAAACGCCAGCGTATTAATTTTTTCGGTGCTAATTTCCGGATCTACTTCCTTGCCACTGTAGGTGTCGACTGGGGCGTAGATAGAATTTATGCCCAAGTCTTCGTGCAAGGCACGTACAATTTGTTGTTCCAAGGTCACTGCACTTGCCTTTTTACCAAAACGCCCAATGTATTTTCCGTTTTGGGGTTTCGCCCATGCCTGAGGTTCAAAAAATGTTGGTACATCCATATAGTTCGGCCGACCAGAAATTCCATCGCCATCCATATCAAGGGGGTCGGCATTTTGAAGAATTTGCTCATCAGTAAGTGTTGCCAAAAAACCCAAACCAGTTGTAGCTGGTGGAATCAAATGGGTTGCTTTGGCACCCGCTGGAAGTGTTTCCGGCTGATAACCGGGAATGGCAAAATTCTGCAGTTGGGGGCCTCCCTGATCTAAGAACCGATTACCTGTAGAATCGGTTTGACCAAAGCGGGTAATGGTTGAAAATGGATGCCCCTTACCATCACCGGCATGGCAACTGCCGCAAGAGGTAGCCACAAAAATAGGCCCCAAACCCGTTTCCGGTGTATAAATGTTATCATTAAAAGCTATATCGCCCGCCAAAAATCGCTGGTGTTGTTCACCTGTCAATCCGGCAACTGGGCCATCCAAAAGCTCTTCTTCACCGGGGGCTGGCGGCAGAAATTTACTACACCCAATACTCAAAAAGAGACCAAGCGATAAGCAAGCTAAACCAACTTTATTGTTATTCATCTCAAAATTAATTTCACTGCAAAAGTAATCTCAATTTATATTAATGCAAAACTATTTTTAGACTAATCTAAAAATCAAAGGAAAAACAAAAAAAAGACCCCAACTGGAGTCTTTAATTCGTTTAAGAAAAGAATTTAGTAACGAAAAACTAAGGTAACATTTGCGTTGGTAATGCTATGTTTTATACTTGCTGCTTCGGTAAAGCGATGAATATAATAATCGCTGGAATAACGCGTGTTGGCCAGACCCAAATCTACAGTCATGTTTTCATAATTGAATCCAAGCCCAAGGGAAATGGTTTGTGAAGAGGTTCCTTTTTCTAAGTAATCCTTTCTAATTCCGTTATCAGCATAACCGTAACCAGCACGAAGGCTGATGTTTTTTATTTTAAGCTCACCACCCACTTTCACCTGTTTGGCTGGCCCAAGATAGGTGCTTAACATCTTATTTGCAGCGTCAAAATCAATATCCTCCTGATCGGGCACCGCTTTAAACAATTGGTTGCCAAACTTTGCCTTGCTTAAGTCCGAGTGGTTGAAATCAACTGAAATCAATCCTTTTTTTCCAAAAAGATAGGCCGCTCCAAAACCAATGCGGGCAGGAGTTATAATGTTATAGTTCCACTGACCAATTGGTGACTCCGCATAAATTTCATCCTGCTCATAAACATATTTCGTGGTAACTGAAGTAGCATATTCCTCAGTCATTCGAAAGGTTGTTGGCGTTTGAACACTAACCCCAAACCTCAGGTTATCGGCAACCCTATAAATGGCTCCAATCTTCGCATTATAACCTGTTCCAACCGAACTAAAATTAGCTTGGTAAACAAAATACTGCAACATCGAATCGGGTTGAACATTTTCTTCGCGGTCCAACTCGGACGAACTAAAGGTGCTACTGACAATGCTAAAAGCTGCTCCTAGGTATAACTTGTTGTTGTAATTAGCACCAAAGGCAAATAGGTTTTCGGCCAACTTACCCTTAGTTGTGGTAGTGTAATTTTTTCGGATGTCGCCAGCCCCCATCATCGATCGATACTCGGTATCGGATCCCGGCATCGTATCTATAAGATAGGTATTATAAGCTGGAACGCTAGTAAATACCAAACCATCATTAAGGTATTGAATTGTTGAGTCGGGAATACCGTACAAATCGTCGGCAAATTGGTCGGACAACGAACTATTATCGGTAGCCTTAAACGCAGTTTTAGTATTAAAATCACTAAGTCGATTATAGGTATACCCAAAATTTATGGCCTTCCATTTACTGTTCTCAATATTTCTATTGGCCATAATACCAAACGTGGGTATGGTAATTTTTGGTTCCAGATTTCCGGTTGACTTATTCAAATAAGTGCCCACATTACTATTCAATGTGGTTCCCAAACTAATTACAAACTCATTGCTTAAAAACACAGCCGCACCAGCTGGGTTGGATGAGAGTGCTGACATATCACCTCCAAGGGCATTAAACGCTCCACCCATTCCTATATAACGAGCCGAACCATTTAAAGGCGTGCGAGTAAGGCGAAGTACATCAGTTTCATTTTGAGCACTAAGCCTCACACCTGTCAAGGTTAAACCTAGCAGGAAAATATTTTTCAAAATTGCTTTCATCGTTGTCGGTTTTTATCGTGGTCGTCTTGCCGGTGAACTTCCTCCTCCTGAACCCCCACCATGACTAGGTGCTGGTGCCGAGTAGCTTGGACTGCTGTATTCTTGTCGGGGTTGATGACGCGTAGGTTGCTGCGGACTACTTTCGCGCTGAGGTTGGTATTCTTGCTGTCTAGGCATGGACTGAGGTGCCGAATAAGAGCGGGGTTGTCTGTCCGTGTTTGTACGTGGTGTTTCACGAGTTCTATATCTAGGTGCTTCTCTAGGTTGGCTAGGCTGTGCGTTACTTGGCTGACTCATCGTTGGTCTTGTTTCACGGGTTCTATTGGCCGGTACAGTCGCCGGTGCATTTTGTTGCTCTGTTGGCGATGATGGCTGCATCAACCTACCTCCATTCATCGATGGGCGGCTGTTTCCACTTCGCGCACCTCCGCCAGAATAGCCATGATTTAAACCACCACGAACTCCACCATTATGTATTCTGGTTCGTTGATTGCCTGAACCTTCGTTGTAATACCCGGAATAATAACCGTTGTAAAAGCCGTTATAGTATCCGTTGTAATACCCATAATTACTGTAGTAAGGCCAACCATAACCCGAATACCAAGGGTCGTAAAATCCAAATCCGCCGTAATAAGGATTACCCCAGCCATAACCCAGCGACAGGCTCCAACCCGAGTAGGGATAACCATAATTCATTCCAAAGCCACTATAAAATGGACTATAATAACCAAAACCTATGCTAGGGTTATAAAAACGGTTGAGGCGAGAACCGTACGACATGTCGTTGTAATCGCCATAATAATTGTTCGTGGTATTGTTAGTTCCCGCGTTGGGGTCATAATACGAACTTGACTCCGAAGTAGGTTGCTGCGGTTGTGCCGGTTCTTGAACTACCTTTTTTGGACGGGGCTCAACCGACCCGTATATGGGATCCTGGTATACCGCACCCTCATATACACCGCATGCACCAAGCAGAAAAAGGGAACCAATTGCTACAACTGTTTTCATATCAATGACTTTAATTAAGCACTACTAATCAGACGGTGTTTAGCCCTATTGGTTTAACGTGTCCGATGGGAAATAAGCTATATTTGCCGACCATAAAGGTAACAATTATCGTACCAAAATATTTTTCCAATGAGTGAAAAAATCACAACACGAGAAGCCGATTATTCGCAATGGTATAATGACGTAGTAATTCAGGCCGATTTGGCCGAGCACTCTGATGTTCGCGGCTGCATGGTTATTAAACCCCATGGCTATGCCATTTGGGAAAAAATTCAGAGCAATCTGGATAGAATGTTTAAAGAAACCGGCCACGTTAATGCTTACTTCCCGCTGTTCATACCCAAGTCGTACTTAAGCAAAGAGGCCAGCCACGTAGAGGGCTTTGCCAAAGAATGTGCCGTAGTAACCCACTACCGCTTAAAGGCCTCGCCGGATGGAAAAGGAGTTATAGTAGATCCAGATGCAAAACTGGAGGAAGAATTAATTGTTCGACCAACTTCCGAAACCATAATTTGGAACACTTACCGCGGCTGGATTCAATCTTACCGTGATTTACCCATATTGATTAACCAATGGGCCAACGTGGTTCGCTGGGAAATGCGTACTCGTCTATTCCTTAGAACGGCCGAATTCCTTTGGCAAGAAGGTCACACCGCCCATGCGACTGCCGAGGAAGCCGTTGCCGAAACCCGCCAAATGCTTGACGTGTATGCCGACTTTGTAGAAAACTACATGTGCATACCGGTTGTTAAAGGGGTAAAAACACCAAGCGAACGATTTGCCGGAGCCGTTGACACCTATTGTATTGAAGCCCTAATGCAAGACGGAAAAGCCCTTCAAGCTGGGACGTCCCACTTTTTAGGACAAAATTTCGCCAAAGCATTCGATGTAAAATTTACAACAAAACAAGGCCAGCAAGAATACGTGTGGGCTACTTCCTGGGGCGTTTCTACCCGATTGATGGGCGCACTTATTATGACCCACTCGGACGACAAAGGATTGGTTTTGCCGCCAAAACTTGCGCCAATTCAAGTGGTAATTGTACCTATTTATAGAAGTGAGGAGCAGCTGGATGCCATTGTGGTGAAAGCCAAAGAAATTGCCGCAGAACTAAAGGCAAAAGGCATTTCTGTGAAAATTGATTCTGACGATACCAAAAAACCAGGTTGGAAATTCGCCGAATACGAGTTGAAAGGAATACCGGTACGTTTGGGCATCGGCCCCCGCGATTTGGAAAATGGAGAAGTAGAGCTTGCCCGCCGTGACACGGCTACAAAAGAGCAGGTTAAAATGGAAGGAATTGCCGCTTTTATTGAGCACATGCTGGAAGACATTCAAACCAGCCTATTTGAAAAAGCCAAAGCCTTTCGCCAGAATAACAACCACGTGGTAAATTCGTACGAAGAGTTTAAGGCTGCCTTGGACAAAGGTGGTTTTGTAGCTGCTCACTGGGATGGCACCGCCGAAACAGAAGAAAAAATAAAAGAAGAAACCAAAGCCACTATACGCTGCATTCCACTAAATAACCCGTTGGAAAACGGAGTTTGTGTATATTCGGGTAAGCCTTCTACGCAACGTGTTTTGTTTGCCCGGGCTTACTAAGCTATATGGATAAGGCAAAACCAAATTTGGCCGGCCTTTTAACTGAAAAGGCCGGCTTAAAACAAAACATCTACAGCACTACCCTCGAAACCTTTTCATTGGTTTGCAATGAGGCCGAAAAGGTGGTCAAGCAATTGCAAAGTGAGGTTAGCGAAAAGGACGCCCGGATACGTCTCATTTTCACGCGAAAATCGGATTTTGAGTTTCAAATTCATGTTGGGGGTGATGTGTTGGTTTTCTTAATGCACACCAATATTTTTCAGCTAGAACCCAACAATAGTCATTGGGCCTCGTCCTACTTAAAAACGGACAACCATCGGTCGTTTTGTGGGCTAATTAACATATACAATTACCTACACGACAGTTTGTTTTATAACCGCTTGTCAGACATTGGGTATTTAATCGGTAGGTTGTTGGTCAATAAAGAAGAGCATTATTTCGTGCAAATGAAAGGAAAGGCTCTTCCCTATCACAATGATTTTTTGAACACCAAATTGGACGCAGAACATGCCCACAAGCTTATTGAAGACCTGATACTGCTGGTGTTAAATTTTGACATGTACCTACCACCGCTGAATGCAGTGGCTCAACTTACGGTCGATGAAATGACCCAAGCTACCCAATCGCAGCAATTTAAAACAGGCAAACGCCTTGGTTTTCAGTTTAGAATGGAAGATTGATAAAATTTTTTTTGCAAAATATTTGGTGATAATTGAAAACTGTCTACATTTGCATCCCGTTTGAAAAACGACAATTTTAAAACGGCCCGTTCGTCTAGGGGTTAGGACACCAGATTTTCATTCTGGTAACAGGGGTTCGATTCCCCTACGGGCTACAAAAAAATTTTGAAGAGATGGCTAATCACAAGTCGGCATTAAAGAGAATACGTCAAACTGAAAAGAGACGTGAAGAAAATAAGTACTACCACAAAAGCACGCGTAATGCGGTTAAAAACTTACGTGGTAATACCAACAAGGAAGAAGCTACTGAGCTTTTGAAGAAGGTATCTTCTATGTTAGACAGACTAGCAAAGAAAAATATCATCCACAAAAACAAGGCTGCGAACTTAAAATCTAGCCTTACTGTACACGTTAATTCATTGTAAGTTTTACAATAACAACGATATAAAAACCGCTTTCGAGCGGTTTTTTTTTGCTTCCAATTTTCCAATGGTCTATCTTCCCCATTCGGAAAAACCCTCGAATCATGAATACCTATACCAACAAGCTGACCCTGAAACAATGGGCGGAAGATGACAAACCCCGTGAAAAACTGACCACCAAAGGTCGTCATGCCCTGTCCGATGCCGAGCTGGTTGCCATTACCCTGGGTTCGGGAAGTACCGAGCAAACAGCGGTTGAATTAGCAAAATCCATTTTAGCTGCGGCCAACAACAACCTTTTTGAATTGGGGAAACTTACCTTAACAGACCTTTGCAAGTTTAAAGGCGTGGGGCCGGCCAAAGCCATTTCTCTTATTGCTGCTTTAGAACTGGGCAGACGCAGAAGTGAGCATGCCCCGTTGGTTAAACCCAAAATAATCAGAAGCAAAGAAGCTTACCTAGAACTTGCACCCCATTTAATCGATTTAGAACATGAAGCCTTTTGGATACTGTTGTTAAATCGTTCCAATCAACTCGAAGAAAAAATACAAGTAAGTAGTGGCGGATTGGTTGGAACCATTGTTGACTTGCGCATTATTTTCAAAAAAGCCATCGAAAAATTAGCTTCATCCATTGTGCTTTGCCACAACCACCCTTCGGGCAATCCAAAACCCAGCCCAGAAGACATCCTACTAACCCGAAAACTGGTCGAGGCCGGGAAACTCCTCGAGATTCAGGTAGTGGATCACATCATTATTGCGGGCAATACCTATTACAGTTTTGCCGACAACGACGAAATACGTTAACAGCAACCGTGTTTTATGTATATTGTCTTACGATTTTACCCATTTTTATAATATGATCACTGTTTTCGCCGACCAGGAATCTCCTCGACTCCACTACGTTTTAAACTATGTTTTTAACCACATCCTCAATATTGGTTACCAACTACTTATCGACCCGACTAAACTGGACGAAAGTAGAGGCGTGGTTATAAGCTATTCCAAAGAAGCAAAAGCCCCAATACATTTCTCGCCAAGCGGTCTTCTTTTTGAAACAGCTACGCGAAGGGTTGAAACAAACTTGAGTGAAGAGGGTGGAATTCAGCGATTACTATTTCCTACCGAGGAAAACCCAAATCCGGCATTCGACCCGTTTACAGCAATCTTCTTTTTACTGTCACGATACGAAGAGTACGTTCATCCAAAAACCGACCACCATGGCCGAATTCTTCCCGAATTTACTTGGTTGGGCAAAAACAACCTGCTCCAAATTCCATTGGTTGATGCTTGGGTAAACGAATTGATTGGAACCATTAACCAAACCCATAATTTACACCTTCCACTTCCCAAGTTTTCCAGCCTATCTACCATAGATTTGGACAACGGCTACAAATACAAAGGCAAAGGCTTTAAACGTTGTTTTGGAGCCTGTCTAAAGGACTTGAAAGCTCGCGATTACCGAACTTTTCTTCAACGGTTTCGAACCGTTTTTGGTTTCCGTAAAGACGACTACGATATTTACGATTGGTTAATGGCTTACCATCAGGAAAAGAAATTGCCGTTGACCTTTTTTGTACTCAACGCCCGCCGGGGTTCGCACGACCACGGTTTGCCCCGCAATTCGTTTGCCCTTAAAAAATTGGTTCAGAAAATTGCGAATGCGGGTATTCAATTCGGTATTCACCCATCCTACCACTCTAATCGAAAAAAACTCACACTAAAACATGAAATTGAAGGGCTTGGAGAAATGGCAGGCTGTAGTATAATACATTCGCGCCAGCATTACCTGCGATTTAGGATGCCCACCACCTTTGAAAACTTAATTGAATTGGGCATTAAACACGATTATTCTATGGGGTTTGCCTCTCTCCCGGGTTTTAGAGCCGGTACCTGCCGCACCTTTTATTTTTACAACCTGAGTACAAATGAGCCATCCAACCTAATGATGCACCCAACCACTATTATGGAAGGAACCTACAAGGACTATATGAAAATGCATTCGGCAGATGCCTTGCAACCCATATTGGAGATGATAACGGTGGTAAAAAAATATGGTGGCGAGTTTATAAGCATTTGGCACGAAGCGCAGTTGGCCGAAAAATCCTCGTGGCGAAAACTTTATCTTCAAATGAACGATGCCATACTGAGTAACTGAGTGTAACTTTGGCTCAATAATGTGTATCCATCCATGAAACCCATTTTTTTAAAACACCGACAAATTGACAAGCAAAAATGGGATGCTACGGTAAATCGATACGGTAGTAACAATTTCTATTGCCTGTCGTGGTATTTGGATGCCGTTTGCAAAGAATGGAATGCCCTGATAATAGGAAATTACGAGTACCTGCTCCCTGTACCCACAAAGTCGAAAGGGGTTTTTAAAATTTTCTACCAACCTTTTTTTTCCAGAAATCTCGACATCATAGGGCCTAAACCACACGAAGGTTTACTGGAGGAATTCATTAATTCCCTCCCAAAATCATACGTTCAGGTTATGTTTGGTATTTCTGGCCATCAAGCACCAATGGTTGACGGATACAATAATGAATTGCATCCATTTCAGATGCTTTCGCTAGACCAGCCATTAGATGACTTGCAAAAAGCTTATTCTACCAACGCCACCCGTTTGTTGAATAAACTGGAACAAAATAAATATACCTACCAAACCGTAACACCTCTGCAAGTAGTCGATTTGTTTGTAGCCGAAACAGCCCAAAAAATTGAACACATTACCGCAACCGACATAAAAAGGCTAACCACTGTGTTCGAACAAGCACTACAACATCGATGCGGATTTGCACTTGGCGCATTTAATGCAGAAAACAAGCTGGAAGCCGCCGGCTTTTTCATAGACTACCAAAACGTAATTTGTTACCTAAAGGGAGCCTCTACTGCTGAGGGAAGAAAAGATGGTGCTATGTACGGCATTATGAACCAAGTCATTAGCCAACATGCTGACAGCAATAAATGGCTTGATTTTGACGGATCCCGAATTCCAGCCATAGCACAGTTTTTTAAAAAATTTGGCGCAATCGACCATTATTACACGTTTATTAAAAAAGACCAAAGCTTTTTAATACATTTAAGCAAGCAGCTTTACCATAAGCTGAAGCGATAATTATGGTACACATTATAAGTCAGCAGAATAGCGTCTTCAAACGCTTCATAGCCGAGATTCGCGATGAAAAAATTCAGAAAGACCGGTGGCGCTTTAGAAATAATTTAGAGCGCATCGGACAAATTTTTGCCTACGAAATAAGCAAGCAATTTGATTATGCCGAGGCCAAGGTAAAAACCCCGCTGGGCTCGGCAAAAACGGAACTCAATACCGATAACCCCGTGTTGTGTACCATATTAAGAGCCGGATTGCCACTTCATCAAGGCATGTTAAATTACTTCGACCAAGCCGACAATGCTTTTGTCTCGGCCTACCGACATCATAAAAACGGTGACGATAATTTCGATATAGAAGTAGAATACTTAAGCAGTCCAGAGTTACAAGACCGTGTATTGATTATTTCTGACCCTATGTTGGCCACTGGTTCGTCTATAATTAAGGTTTACAAGGCTTTGAAAAAACTAGGGCGCCCCAAACAAATTCACGTAGTTAGCGTTATAGCCAGTGTAGAGGGGTTAGCGTTGGTAAAACAGCAATTACCTCCTACCACTCATTTTTGGTTGGGTGCATTGGATGAAGAGCTTACTGCACAAGCTTACATTGTACCGGGATTGGGCGATGCTGGCGATTTAGCCTTTGGGGAAAAACTATCAACATGATCTGGAAATTTATTATCGTTTTTTTGACCAGTAGTGTTAAGTTTCTTTTTGCACCAGTAGCCTCCTTGCAAATGGGTTTCAGTATATGGCAAACCCTGTTAATTACCACCATGGGTGGCTGTACCGGTGTTATGGTGTTTTATTTTTTAAGTACGGGCTTGCAGCAAGGTGCTTTCAAACGCAATCAACAGTTAATTGCCGAAGGAAAAAGGCAAGCCAAACGTAAGTTTACCCGCATCAACAAGGCCATTGTGAACATAAAACGAAAGATGGGCTTACCCGGCATTGCGTTTCTTACACTACCGTTTGTTTCAATACCTGTTTGCGCAATCATTTCGGCCAAATTTTTTCGCCACCGCAGGGATACTTTACCCATGCTTATTGCCTCGGTGGTTACTTGGTCGTTGATCCTGACTTTTGGATTTTCGCTAATTCCTTAAGACCGAAATGTTTACTACAAATTCACTTCCTTTTAGCTGTTCGCTATGAAATACAAAACCAACAAACTCTTTTCCTAACTTTGTAACTATGCAAGTTCAATTAGATATAGGATTTGACCAATTACTGCTGTTAGTAAAAAAGCTTCCGCAGTCTCAATGGATTAAGCTTAAAAAGGCTGTGGAAAAAACCAGCATTGTCGATTCTGAACCTTCAGAAATGGAAGCATTTCTGCTTACTGCTCCAACCTTTTCCGATGCTCAACTTCAAGAAATTGATAATGCAAGAAAGGATTTGACTAAATGGCGGAAAAAATAGTTCTTGTAGATACTTCTATCCTTATTGACTTATTTAGAAAAACCGACAAACAGAATTCGGAATTAGTTAAGATTGTCCGTGAAGGATATGGTTATTGCATTTCGTCGATTACCCAATATGAAATTTATGTCGGAGCCCAACCAAATCAACTAGATTTTTGGAATGCACTTTTAGGAAAGATTGAAGTAATCTCATTTGACAAGGCGGTAGCCAAGATTGCTGTCGAAGTTAATAAACAGCTTAAGCGAGACCGAAAACAAATTGCAATTCCCGACCTTTTCATTGCTGCAACTGCCTTGTTGCAAAATATACCATTAGCCACTTTGAACAAAAAGCATTTTGACCGGGTAGAAGGCCTGAAAATTTTGTAGGCCAAACTTAAAATCAACTCACAACAATTTGAATATTGACTTACCGCCACATATTTTTCGATTTAGACCGTACCCTTTGGGATTTTGAGAGCAACTCGGCAGCCGCTATGCTCGAGTTGTTTACCGAGTTTGACTTGCCCGCCAAGGGCATTACCAATTTCGATAAGTTTCATAACCGCTACCGAAAATTTAACGATGCCTACTGGATTGATTACCGTGATGGTAAGCTGGAAAAAGAGCTATTGCGCTGGATTAGATTTTACAAAGCCTTTGAGCAATATGGTATTCAAGACGAAGGTCTGTCCAAAAAATTTGCTGAAGCTTATATTAACTTAGCACCAACCAAAGACAAGCTGATTGAAGGTGTAACCGAAGTACTGGAAACACTGCACAGCAAATACCCGTTGCATATTATTACCAACGGATTTGAAGAAATTCAGCACATAAAACTTAGCAGCAGTAGAATATTGCATTATTTCGATACGGTGATAAACTCAGAATCGACCGGCTATAAAAAACCATCGAAGCAAATTTTCGATTACGCGTGTCGTATTACCGCTTCACAACCGCACGAATGCCTAATGATTGGTGACGATTACATTGCCGATATAAAAGGGGCGCTAAATGCCGGCTGGAGTGCCATATGGTTGAACCCTGATAAAGAACATAAAAAAGACGTAGTGCAAGTTCGCAATCTTCCCGACGTACTTCCACTAATTGCCGGTACCAAAGGGGCATAAAAAAGGAGACCTTTCGATCTCCTTTCCGTACTCAATAATAAGTCGTCAATTTTTTATTTCACCAAGGCTTTAAAAGCAGCATTTTCGCGGTAGCGGATAAATTCTGCATCGCGGGTAGCCTTTTCTTTCAACGTAGCATCGGCTTTAACAGCAGCCGTTAGTTTTTCAACTACTACTTCGGTACGGTTGGTGCGCGCAGCAATAATGGCGTCCAAATAGTTGCTCATCGCTGCGTCTTTGTCAGCCGAATTTTTCAAAGTTTCTTCGGCTTTGTCGTACATTTTATTTAGCGTATAAGCCAAAGCAGTATTGAACGTGGCGTATGACGACATGTTGCTGATAGCCGCATCGTAATCGCCATTCTGAATATTTACCATACCCATGTTGTATTTCACTTCACTACCGGCACTTGCCACCGAGCTAAACATGCTCATCGCTTTTTCGCGATTGCCTTCGCGGCGGGCAATGATGGCCAAATTGTTAGTAGTAGCATTATTTTCCTGAATGCTGTTGGCTTTTTCAAACTTGGCTTTTGCGCCAGCCAAATCGCCTTTGGTTAGTAACATGCAGCCCACATTGTTTGCTCCGCGGAAATCTGTTGCAAATTGATTTTCGGCAGCCGCATACATGGCTTCTTTCTCAGTAATGTCGCTCACCATAGTTGCTGCATAAAGCAATTCTTCGGCGTTTAAGCTATCTGGACGTGTTTTGGCCAAACGAAGAATTTCCTCGTCGGTTTTACCCACCAATTCGTACTGAATACTAACCGTTGACCGGCGAAGTTTTGGCAGAATTTCCTCTGCAATTTCAGTGAAAGTAGCACTTAGGTTACGAATTTCTTCTTCGCGTTTTTGTGGGTCGGTGTGCATGGTAAGCAAACGAAGAATAAGTTCTTTATCGGCAATGTTCGATTTTTCCATCAGGGTTTTAAAACCTTCCCAGTCTTCGCCTTTTGGGGTAACGCTGTAAAAACCAGCACCAGTGTCTTTTACTTTGGCCGCATTAAACAAACCTTCTACCACTTGCTTACCGCTGTTAGCGCGTTCGCTCGCCAAGTTTTCATTTTTACGCAACTCCCCTTCTGGCGATGCGTATGCCTCGATGGTAATGGCTTTAATGGTGTAATTTTTATTTTTCGCCACCTTTTTTAAGAAGCTCAAGGCCTCTTTAACGTCAGCATCCATGCGTTCTTTTGCCGAAACATCGGATGAATTAACCAAGTAGTTAATCTCCATTTTTTGCGAATGCTGAGTGATGCGTTGAAACTGATCTTTGCCCAACATGCTCATGTCGCTGTTTTGAAGCAAATATGGCGTAGTGATAACCCCATCAGCCAATTTAATCGGTAGGAATTTTTTCATTTTCTTACCTCGGTAGCCCGTAATCAGCAATTGCAGGTCGGAAACCTCCATGGCCGGAGTGTAGTTTATTTCGCCAGTATAGGTGTTATCGCCACCCAATTTGAAGGAAATCAATTTTTCATTTCCCGGGAATTTTTCTCCTTGCAAACCGTAGGTTTTAAAAGGCACATCGCCAGTTTTAGTTACCACGGTAGGCACCAATTCCAAGCGCGATTTCTTATCGAAGAAACGTTGTGGAAACTGTGTTTTAACCGTTACCGCAACCTTATCGCCTTTTACCTCGAGTGGATTTGGAGTTGCCTCAATTTTTACTTCGCCAATGCATTTTTGCATTTTACCCAACCCACTGCAGCCAGCTAAAACGCCGGTTAAAGCCACAAGGGCAAGTAAAGTATTGTTTTTCATAACTAAAAAATTTCGATGTGCAAGTATAGGAATTATCTACAACACCACTTGGATTAACCCCAATGCCGGTGAATGAATTTATTCACTTTTTTGAACCCTTTGATAAACGGTAACTTCACCGTTATCAGTACATCGCAATAGTAATTCCTGCGAACTTAAGCCCAATTGCGGATGAACAAATTCGGGCAACACCTCAACCAGCGGCAACAACACAAACCTGCGCTCGTGCATGCGTGGATGAGGAACGGTAAGGTGCTGGTCATCTATTTGCTCGGTGTGGTAGTAAATAATATCCAGATCAATGGTGCGTGATTGATAACCACTCGATTGGCTGCGCGTTCTGCCCAAAGCAGTTTCTATAGCCAACAAGTCCAGTAAGACCTCGTGCGCACTCAGCTTGGTTTCGAACACCCAAATCTGGTTTAAAAAGTGCTGTGGCGCTTCAAATCCCCAGGGTTCGCTTTGGTAAACCGACGAAACAGCCGTGAGTACACCCAATTGCTTGGTTGCCTCATCAAGTGCAGTTGCCAAATAATGAGCGCTATTGCCCTTATTGCTCCCGCTTAAAATTACTACCTGTGCTTTGTTGCCCATTGTTCCCTTTTGTACCGCTAAATTACCACATATGTATTGCCAACCCACCAATCCGCTATTTTCGGGCAACTTTGACGCAAAACTAAGTTCCAGACGCTATAAAAACGATCCGCTGTAAAAATTATATCTTCGTTTCCGTTTCTACCGAACTTTAGTTTCACCAATTTAATTTCAATTTTTTTCAATGAAGGAGTTTTTCAAATTTACACTCGCCTCGCTTTTAGGAACCTTTTTGGCAGGCGTTGTGTTGTTGTTTGTAGTAGGTATTGTTATTATTGGCTCCATTATGTCTTCGGCCAGCGAATTTGGCAAGAGCAAAGTAACCGTAGTAAAACCACACTCAGTTTTACAACTTACGTTCAACCACATGATTGTAGACCGCGATCGTGGCGACCAGTTGGACATTGACCTGCCCGGTATTTTTAGTACCACCCGCGTTGATGGTTTGGATGCCATTTTAGACAATTTAGACAAGGCAGCCACCGACAAAAACATAGACGGTATTTACCTTGATTTAAGTTACATTCCTGCCGGCTGGGCTACCATCAAGGAGATTAGAGACGGCATGCTCGAGTTCAAAAAATCGGGCAAGTGGGTTATTGCCTATGGCGAATATTTTTCGCAAGGTGCCTATTACCTTGCTACCGTAGCCGACAAAATATACATGCACCCGGAAGGCGAAATGCAACTTACTGGTTTGGGTGGAAACGTAATGTTCTTTAAAAATGCACTCGACAAATATGGTGTTGAAATGCAAGTCATTCGTGGCCGGAACAACAAGTTTAAAAGCGCTGTAGAACCGTTCTTATACGACAAAATGAGCGATGCCAACCGCGAGCAAACCGAACTGTACCTAAAAGGTGTTTGGAACGAGGCGTTGCGTGGCATTAGCCAAGCGAGAAGCTTAAATGTGGACAGCCTGAACAGCTGGGCCGACAACCTAAGCATTCACAGCACCGAAGCAGCTGTTAAAGCTGGTTTAATTGACGGCTTAAAATACAAAGACGAATTGCTGGATGAATTGAAAAACCGATTGAAGGTTACCGACTATAATGATGTGAAACTGGTTTCATACAACAAATACAAAAAAACCGAAGGTCCTGCTGAAGAAAGAGCTTCGAAAAAAGACAAAATAGCCATCATTTATGCCGAAGGTGGCATTGAAGACGGAAAAGGTGATGAAGAAACCATTGGTTCTAAAACCCTTTCCGAAGCCATTCGTAAGGCGCGACTAGATAACAAAATAAAAGCGGTGGTAATGCGCGTAAACTCTCCAGGTGGAAGTGCACTGGCATCCGACGTTATTTGGAGAGAAGTATTGCTTACCAAGAAAGTGAAACCTGTCGTGGTTTCGTTTGGTAACGTGGCCGCATCGGGCGGGTATTACATTTCGGCTGCTGCCGATAAAATATTTGCCGAACCCAATACCATAACCGGTTCCATTGGCGTATTTGGCATAATGCCAAATGCACAAAAACTGGCCAACGATTTTGGGGTAACTTTTGACGGTGTTAAAACCAACAAACACGCCGATTTAGGTTCGCCCTGGCGCGCACTTACTGCCGAAGAATACGGAATTATACAAGGTGGTGTAGAAAAAATTTACGACAAATTCCTGACTGTAGTAGCCACCGGCCGTAAAATGACAAAAGCACAGGTTGACTCCATAGGCCAAGGACGTGTTTGGGCAGGTACCGATGCCATTAAAATTGGTTTGGTTGACGAATTGGGCAACCTAGAAGATGCTGTAAATGAAGCCGCTAAAATGGCCAAGCTAAAAAATTACCGCATCACGAAACTTCCAGAGCTAAAAGATCCGTTTATAGAATTGCTTTCTAAACTAACGGGCGAAGAAGTGGAAACCCGTTTTGTAAAAGAAAAACTAGGTGAAAACTACCAATTGTACCAACAGTACAAGTATTTTGAAGAAATAACCAAATTGAAAGGCATCCAAATGCGCATGCCATTTATTGTTACTATGAATTGATTCGCACCGGAAACGGTGAGATAGCCCCCCAAAGGCAATTCATGTTAAAAAAGGTCGCTGTAAAAGGCGACCTTTTTAGTTTAAAGTTGGAAAGTGTACAGTCTAAAGTTCGAAAGTCTAAAGTTGAAAGTTGCTTAAACCTTCGGAAGGTTGAGTATCAGCATCAAAAGCCTTCCGAAGGTTTGCTTTATTAGTTTAAAGTTAGAAAGTGTAAAGTGGGGGCTTACCTCTTTCTTACTGCATAGAATACAAGCCAAACATATTGCCTTCGGTATCGACACAAATGGCACAGAAACCGTATTCGCCAATGGAGAATTTGGTTTTATGCACTTTTCCACCTGCGGCCGCTACTCTGCTTTCCTCTATGCTACAATCGAAGCACGGAAAATACACCAGGGTATTGACCGGTTGGCCTACGTTGTTTCTTGGTTCACCCATTTGCACCAAGGCACCACCTACACCCATTTTGGCGGGGTCGGGGTCGGAAGGGAAAAAGGCCATTTTAAAATCGTCGGTACCTTCAACAGCAGGCACGTCTTGAAACGTTATGTTTAAAACAGCGCTGTAAAACTTTTTGGCCCTGTCCATGTTGTCTACATAGATTTCGAACCAGCAAATGGCATTGGGAGATTGACTCATGGCTACTGCGATTTAGAAATTGACACTTGTAAATATAGCCGCAAACCTTTATTAATACAAGGTTTTGTTTTCGACACCCACCCTTAGCAAAATCCCCAAAAAGGCAATACGCAAAAGTCGTTGACTATTCGCAACTGCGCACCGAAACTAGCGCGTTGAGCGAGGTTAGTTTTTTTCAGGCTTATAATAAAACGTTACCGCACCCGAACCAAAGGTTTTTGTTTTTAGCAGTTTAAAAATAGTCCTGTTGGTTATGTTTTCAAACAAAGGCAAGCCATTGCCAACCGCAACGGGGTGAACACAAAGCTGCAGTTCATCAATTAAATTCAGGTTCAGTAGCTGAATAATTAAACTCCTACTGCCTACAAAAATGCTTTTCTGCAGGTCGTTGGCCAATTGCTTGAGTGCCAAAACCTCGTCTTCCAAAGGTCGGTTGGCCAGCTTGGCACTATCCCACGTTACGTTTTTCAGCGTGTGCGAAAAAACCAGTTTAGGAACCTTGTCAATGGCCACGGCAAAGTCGTCCATCGATTTTTCACCGGAAGGATTGTTTACGAAGGGTTGCCAATATTCCATCAGTTCATAGCTTATTCTGCCATATAGAATGGTAGCGGCCTGACCCAATAGGTCGGTATAATGTTGGTGTATTTCCTCATCGGGAAGTATTGCCGTGTGGTCGCAAAACCCATCGAGGGTCATATTGATTGCTGCAATTACTTTTGGCATAGTTATACGTTTGGTCAATCAAATTCGGGTGGTGTTTTTTGCCCCGTTTGGCGCAGTGTCTCGCTACGTCAACTAAAACCGGCCTCCGGCCGAAACCAAACCAGCTGCTTTTGAATGGAAATACAGTTTTTTATGGCCAGCGGCCAAGTTAAACCGACCGTAGCAAGACACTACGGTCAACGGGGGGTAGTATCAAATTTTCTTGTTAATTCGTCATTATTTTTACGTTTTTCGCACAAACACCTTTGTTATTATGTCCTTCTTCAAAAGTAACTAGTTGTCCTTCTTTTATCTTTTTGAGTTCATTTGTTGTTCTTAATTCAGGAAAATCAGTAAAATGAGCGAAAAATCTATCGTTGTCTGATTCAATAAAGACATAACTGTCATTTTGTGTCTTAATGATATTTCCAATTTTAGCCCCTTCTGTTGTATTGAAATCAATTATGTAATTAAGGCTATCGTCTTCAAATTTCTCAGTAAATTTGAGAATGACCTTTCTGTTTAGATATATTAAGCCGATTTGTTTTTTATTTCTATCAACTAATTGCTTTACATATTCGTGGTTATTTTCTATCGCAGTAGGTGGAAGCATGCTAATGAATGTATACAGAGCATCACAAAAGTTTTTAAGCATTTTAGTATCAACAATATTTTGCTTTACACAATCTTCAAATACCTCAAATGACTTTTTAAAGTGGCTAACCCCACTGTCAATGTCGCTTTGAACTTTAAGATAGCTCTGGCCGCTGTTTGCGTAAAGTGAAATTAATTCCGTATAAGCCATTCTTAAATTAAGAGGGTCAAGTTTTCCTTTAGAAATCAAATTTCTGATTACCTGAATTGCTTTATTATACTCTTTCATTACATTATAGCAGCGAGAAAAAAGGAAAGAGGAAAAAGGATGCTCAGGTTTTAACTCAAATACTTTTTCTGCACATTCTAGAGCCTTTTTAGTATCTTCTAGATAAAACAATAAAAACTGGGCATAATAATAAAGTAACCTTGGATTGTTTGGAGCTATTTCTAAACCAAGAAGGTAGTCTTCTTCCGCACTCAATGTATCACCGCTCGAAGCTTTTAAAAATGCTCCAACTCGGTAAACTTCATAATAATTAGGGTCAACACTCTTGGCTTCATTAACCTTCTTGAAAGCATTTTCATACTTGTTTGCCCTTGAATAACTAAGAGCTTCCGAAAGAAGTTTTGCCGCAATCCTTTGACTAGGCGTTTCACAAGCTAAAGCATTTATTGAAAACTCGTTGTAGCTATTAACCTTTTTTATGTCGTGAATTCCAGAAGTAAGTTCTCTTGATTTTTGTGTGATTTTTTTTACATAATCTTGGTTAACAGGGTGTTTGTGTGAGAGAAATTCCCTAGCAAAGTCAGGAATATAATAATAAACTTCTTCAATATTTGAAGAGTCTAGAATTTCTCGACTTATCAAAGTTGTTTTGAATAGTTCAATCAAATATTTTCTTGCTTCAAGAGTATCATAATCTGATAAGTATAGAATTTCAGCACTGCTCAACTTTCTTCTGGAAGCCCTTATAGAGTTTAACACAGAAATAGCTCCTTCTGATAGCTTTTCATAAACATTAGTCAAACAGAAATTAAGTAAATCGTCTTTGTTGTTTAGAACTTCTTGCGGTGAAATACCCATTTCAACGGTGCTTACAAACCATTTTAACGCCAAGGGATTATAGTATAATTTTGAAGCAATATCAGCAAGTGTATTTTGGGGTAGTTTTAAAAGAATATCACTGTTGCGGATTCTAGCAATTTCTCTTATCAATTTAGCACATTCATTTTCAGTTAAGCCACTTAATGTTCTTGGATACTCTAGTTCCCCTAAACCAATTCTTGATGTGATAACAATATTACATTTGGTTTGAGCCTTTCTAATAAAATCTCTGACTTCTTCACTTTGTATTGTTTCAAGGTTGTCAATTATAATTAGGGTCTTGAAAAGTTCTAAGTATTCAATTATAGCATCTAGCTTGTTCTCTTTGATAGAGCCGTCTATACTGTCTGAAATAACAGAAATTAGGCCCGTGTAATCGGTTATGGCAGTATAAATTTCTTCTATTCCTTTTGATGTAAGCATTGTCGTTTTTGCAGAAGTCCAAATGATTAATTCAAAAGGACATTTCTCACCCATATCAACTAAATCATAAGCAACCTTTACCGCTAAAGCGGTTTTTCCAATACCGCCATCACCCAGAATACTCACAACTTTGTTTGAGAAAATCAACTTCTTAATTTCTTCTACGTCTTTTGTTCGTCCGATGAATCCCGTGTCGTCAAAATCGGGTATTGGAAGATTGTGGATTACTTTACTTTTTTCTTCATAGATTGATGTTGTTGGAATACGAAGAGTAAGCAAATACGAAGGGTCTTTTTCTATGATTTCTCTTGTTTCAATAGTAATTTTCCAATCAATTGGAGCGTTCTTTTTTAATTTTTGAATAAAATCATAAACTGTCGAGAAGTCGCCACCAAGCAAAGGTCGAGTATGCATAACTCTGTTTCTGATTGGTGTCAGGTCTGAAAGTTCATTGAAAATTTCAATCAAATAATCTGCTGTTGATTTTGGTAAAAAAACGTTATTCTTCCTAAGAATAACAAATGAATCGTGAAAGTCAATGTAGTCAATGATGTCATCAATATTTTTCTTATAATCGGTTCCCGGATTTTCTTTGTTAAACCGGTCAACAACCTTAGAAACTAGTTCTGTGTCTTGAAAAAATGAAATATCTTCCTGAAAAGGAGTTATGTACTTTTTAATGAGATTTTTCAAGTCAGTCTCTATGCCGTAAATGAATGCTGCTAATGTTATTCTTGTCTCTGTTATTCTAGCCATTGTTATGTCTGTATGGTCGTTTTAAAAATTTTCACTAACTAATATATCCCTGCTTTTCTCCTCCCAATCACGACTGTGTTTTTCCCCTACCAGCTAATTACCCAAAGATACCCATCGGCCCATAGTTGAGCAGCAAAAACGATAGATAAAAGTAGACGAAGGAACTTAGATAAGGCAGCTAAAGGGCATGGAAGACAGGGATTAATACTGGGATGAAGGTAAAATAATTTCTTTTCGATGTAACTTTTTTAACCACATAGGAGGCACATAGAAAAAGAGATGCTTCCTTCGTCAGCCGGATGAAAGGTTGCAAAAGCCGGTTATTCGAAAAGCTGCTTTATGGTTTGCATGGCGATAAACATTTTCCCGCTGTCGGGTAGTTTAATAAATCCATATTTTTCATAAAACGTTTCAGCGGCTGTGTCCAACGGGTCGACCACTACGGCAAATGAGCCAATGGTTTTCGAAATTTCGTAACTCCTTTTTAAAGCATCAATAAGTAACAATTTCCCTATGCCTTTTCCCTGAAAATTTTGGTCTATGGCCAATCTCCCCAGCAGGGTGGCAGGAATCGAGGTGTAAGCTGGCGGTAATTTTTTTCGTAATTCGACAGGCATAAAGTCGAGCGGTATGCTGCTGTTTGCCAAGGTGTAATACGCTTGTACCACATCGGTTTCGGTATCAATCAGTACAAAACAAGCAGATAGTTTTCTTTTTACATCCTGGCTGGCTTGATGGCGTATATAGGCATCAAGCAACTCTTTTCCGCAACAAAAATCTTTTTTTTGGTGCTTCTTATCAAGCACCTCAATTAGTTGCCTCATTTAGCGTACAAATCATTATAGGCTTTGGCCGCGTCAAGCAACGCTTTGTTTGGTTTATCGGGGTTGGTAATGGCGTTAAAAAATAGTTCGGCATCTTTTTTAGAAGCAATTATTTGTTCCTGTGCCTTAATAATTTCGTTAGCGCGGTTTTGCACGGTAAGAATTACGAAATCGGTTAAATTTCGATAACCACCAAGCAAAGCGGCTTTTTCGAAAAGTTGCTTTTGTTCTTTTGGCAATCTGGCATCAAACCTTACCTTTTCCTGTGGTAGTGAGTTCATAATAACTAGTTTTTACAAATGTACGGATAAATTACGTACATGTTTAATATTTGTACGGCATATTTCAGTACGCAAGTTGCTCCACCGCCACCACATACCCGCTATGCGAGCGAATGTTCATTACCCGGTTTTGGTCGAACAACAGGTACTGGCCTTTTATGCCCATTAGCTTTCCTTCTACCACCGGAAACTTTTCGAAACCCACACTGCTTACCTTGCTGGGGTATTCAATAACCGGATAGTTCAATTCGGTAATGTTGTCCTCGTCCTCAACATACGCTTGCAAATCGCGAGGCAGCAGTTCGGCCATGCGCCATTTGTGTTCGGCAAGGTCGTAATCGCCCACCTCGTTTTTCAGCATTTTTTGCCAGCTGGTTTTATCGGTTAGGTATTCCTTTAAGGCCACTTCTATTACGCCAGCAAGTTGGCGGTAAGGCACCCGCGCCAACACAATGGCAGCTGTAGCACCTTGGTCAATCCACCGGGTGGGTACTTGCGTGCTGCGGGTTACACCCACTTTTACCTCGCTGCTTAAAGCCAAATACACACAGTGTTCTTGTACGTGGTGGGCTTGTTCCCAAGCTACATCGCGGCCGCGGCCCAAATGGCCTTCGCACAACTCGGGTCTGATAATGCAAGGCGAATTATTGGCCGAGCCAACAAAGCAATTGTAGCAAAAACCTTCGCCAAACGAGTTTTTGGTTTGCTTGCCGCACTCTACACAACGAATTTCATTTAGATAACGAAAGCGAATGGGTGAACCAATTAAGGTATTCATATCGAACTGGTTTCCGTCGAGAACCAACTTATATTGAATGACGTCATCGCCCAGTTGAGCTTTCATTTTTGTTAATTGTCCCTGACCAATCATAGTTCCGGTATTATTTAATGTATAACACAATAGTTTTTTTAAACGCATAGAAACATGGACCATGTGTCATGTTTCCCGAAAAACTATAACGCCACCTTGCAAGCAGAGCAAACATAGCTTAGCTTATTCAAAATCAAAACTATGGTTTCTATGCGTTTCAATTTTTTCGATTATAAAAGTGATACGTTTAGTATTATTTATTCTGTTTTGGCTGTTGAAGCTGCTAAAGAAAATCTATTTTTACGATGTTCACAATAGCTTGACAATGGCGCTAAACGCAGTATTATCTTGGTTCATTAAAAAGCGAATTCACCAGATTGACCTTTTTAGAAAGTACCCCATCGAGGTGCAGCACGAGGTGTTGCACAACCTAGTGTACCGCGCTCAGGACACGGTTTGGGGTAGGCAACACAATTTTGCGGCTATAAAATCGTACGAAGATTTTAAGCAAGCCATGCCTTTGCAGGATTATGAACAGGTAAAACCATATGTAGATCGGCTTATTCATGGCGAGCAAAACCTGCTGTGGCCAACCGATATTAAGTGGTTTGCCAAATCGAGCGGCACCACTAGCGATAAAAGCAAGTTTATTCCCGTAAGCAAAGAAGCGCTGGAAGACTGCCATTACCGGGGTGGAAAAGATTTGCTTTCTATTTATTACAACCACAACCAGCTGGCCAATTTATACGACGGCAAAAGCCTAGTGGTGGGCGGTACCAGCACCGTAAACCAGCTTAGTGAAGACAGTTACTTTGGCGACCTATCGGCCATTATTGTAAAAAACTTACCGTTTTGGGTAGAGTACAGGCGCACACCCGATATTTCGGTAGCCTTAATGGGTGTTTGGGAAGACAAGATTGACAAAATGGCTGCGCTTACTGCCGAGCAAGATGTTACCAATCTGGCCGGAGTTCCTAGCTGGACGTTAGTGCTGCTAAAACGCATTTTAGAGAAAACCGGTGCCAACAACATTTCGGAAGTGTGGCCCAACCTGCAACTTATTATGCATGGTGGGGTAAGTTTCGAGCCTTACCGCGAGCAGTTTAACCGGCTTATTCCGTCTGAAAAAGTATCGTACCTGGAAAGTTACAATGCCTCTGAAGGTTTTTTTGGTATTCAAGACATCATTGGCCAGCCCGATATGTTGTTAATGCTCGATTACGGTATATTCTTCGAGTTTTTGCCTTTTGACGAGCTCAGCCACCAAAACCCCGACCCTGTGGCGCTCGAAGACGTGCAAATTGGAGTAAACTACGCGCTTATTATTTCTACCAACGCTGGATTATGGCGCTACATGCTGGGTGATACCATTTGTTTTACCGATACCTATCCTTTCCGATTTAAAATAACCGGCCGAACCAAGAGTTTTATCAACGTTTTTGGCGAAGAACTGATGGTGGCCAACAGCGACAAGGCCATGGCCATAGCCTGCGAAAAAACCAGCGCTTTGATAACCGATTATACCGCAGGGCCGGTGTTTATGAGTGAAACACGCCAAGGTGGCCATGAGTGGTTGGTAGAATTTGACCACGCCCCACAGAACCTTCATGCTTTTACCGTGGCCTTAGACAATGCCTTAAAAGAACTAAACTCTGACTACGAAGCCAAGCGAGCCAGTAATCTTAACCTCGATTTTCCAATACTGCATGCCTTGCCCCGCGGAACGTTTTACAATTGGCTAAAAAGCAAAGACAAGCTGGGCGGTCAGCACAAGGTGCCGCGGCTAAGTAACTCGCGCCAATACCTGGAAGAAATTTTAAAATTTGCCGAACAGGGCGCCAACGCCAATTAGATTCGCGCGGTAAGTAGAAAAACTCTATTTTCGAAACTTGAAATAAAAGTCATTATGCACATTGCCATTGCCGGAAACATTGGGTCGGGAAAAACCACACTTGCCACTTTACTTGCCAAACACTATAAATGGGACGCCCACTTTGAGGACGTAGACCAAAACCCATACCTCAACGACTTTTACAACGACATGCAGCGTTGGGCGTTTAACCTGCAAATCTTCTTTTTAAATAACCGCTTTCACCGGATTATTGAGATTAAGAACTCAAACAAAAACACCATTCAAGACCGTACTATATACGAAGACGCGTACATATTTGCACCCAACCTACACTCGATGGGCTTAATGACCACGCGCGATTTTGAGAATTACTTCTCGTTGTTTTCGCTCATGGATAAACTTATTGCCCCACCCGATTTGTTGATTTACCTGCGTGCCAGTGTTCCAGCCTTGGTTAACCAAATTCAGAGTCGTGGGCGTGAATACGAAGAAAGCATTCGCATTGATTACCTGAAAAAACTAAACGACCGCTACGAAGAGTGGACATCGACATATGACCAAAGCAAGTTGCTTATTATTGATGTAGATACCACCAATTTCATTGACAATCCGGAGGATTTAGGCAAGGTGATAAGCAGCATTGATGCTGAGATAAACGGCCTTTTTTAGTCATGTTGAACCCCCTTCATTCGTATTGAACCCCTTCAGGGTTCTTTTATTAAGGTTTAAACCTTCGAGGTTACCCAAAGCTCCAGGTATATGTTTTTAAAACCCCGAAGGGGGTTCAACCCAAGGTGCCAGAGTTCCAGATGATATAAATTCTTTGCAAACCCCGAAGGGGTTCAACCCGAATAACCCTGTGCTAGGTAGATGGTTTTACAACCCCGAATGGGGTTGAATATTTTCCAATGACTACGAAAACCGCTTAAAATAACTTCGGTTTTTTCTTGCTTCGCTTGGTGTTGCTCAAATCAACTTCCTCCACTTCAATATCGCACGGTTTCATGCTCAGCGGGCGGTGCAGCAAGAATTTTATCGTGAAAATTATAGGCGTATAGTTGCTGTAAAACACAGTCTTAGGTATGCGCAAATTGTTCAGGTTATTCAGCTGCCACAATCCAATTTCTATACTGGGCACAATAAACAGTTCCGATGTCAGCTTGGCACCGTAAGCCAGTTTTGCATGAATTTGTAGGGTGAAATCTTCGCGTGTCAAGGTGTAACCCATCAAAGAATCACCGGAATAGCTTCGTTTTCCACCAAAACGATAATCGCCATGAATGCCCAGCGTGGGTTGAATCCATTGAAAATCGGCAAACTGAATAATGCTATTGAAATTAAGGTTGATGGTGGCGTTTTGATCTTCCCATTCGGCTTTATCGCTTACCGCTGTTCCTGATGCCAAGGTACCATCGAAATTCTGGCGATAGTTCATTTGTTTAAAAGCGATTGAATAATCAATATTATTGAAAATAATACCGGCCGGAACCAAATGAAACCGACCAATTTCGGCATAAATGCCAGGAAAGGAAAAGGTTTTAATGCTGCCGCTGAGGTTGGCATTGGGCTGCTGTTTAGTAAGCAACCGATTGACAGGCAAGGTATAAGTAGCTCCAATGGCTCCCAACCAACCGCTTTTGGTCCACCCGGCAGTTTGCGAAAACAAATCGGCAAAATGCCGTTTGTATTGCCCAAAAACCGAAACCGAACAAAAAAGAAGCAGAAAAAGAAGCAGTCGTTGCATGACAAATATTTATTTGCGGAAGGTAGTAATTAGAATATTTGTTCTTGTTAATGGATTTAAGGATTCGCCCGAATTTTATCAGGTCATTGTTTACCAGACAGCTGATTCGGAGAGTCAGTCGCCTTTTTTACTGAACAAATGGAACGAAACAAAATTCGGGGGGAAGCATTAAGGGTTTTATAAGGTAAATTCACCTGAGAGAAGTTGTATTAAAGAAAATTGACAATATGAAAATGTTTTAATTAGTAAAATAAACCAAATAAATTTAAAAATAAAGTTCATTTGTTCTTCTTTTACTTCTTCACTCGGCTCGACTTGCGCAATTTTTAACTTTGCCCCCATTACTTAAACAGCACATGAAAGATTTACTACATAAATACGAGACCAAACGCCCCGAGATAGTTTTTGAATGGAAAGATGCCGAAACCGAAGCCGAAGGCTGGGTGGTGATTAACTCGCTACGTGGCGGTGCAGCCGGTGGCGGAACTCGTATGCGTAAAGGATTGGATAAACGCGAGGTAGAGAGCTTGGCTAAAACCATGGAAGTGAAATTTACCGTAGCCGGCCCACCAATTGGCGGTGCCAAATCGGGTATTAACTTCGATCCTGCCGATCCGCGCAAGGAAGGTGTGCTTCGCCGTTGGTACAAAGCCGTAGCTCCACTTTTGAAAAACTACTACGGTACTGGTGGCGATTTAAACGTTGACGAAATTCACGAGGTTATTCCAATGACCGAAGACTGTGGTGTTTGGCATCCACAAGAGGGTGTGTTTAACGGACATTTTCAACCAACCGAACCGCAAAAAATTAGCCGTATTGGCCAATTGCGTTACGGGGTGTCTAAAGTATTGGACGATGCCGAGTTTTCACCCGATGTAAACAAGAAATTTTTAGTGGCCGATATGATTACCGGTTACGGTGTGGCAGAGTCGGTTCGTCATTATTACGATATTTATGGCGGTAGCATTGCCGGAAAACGTGCCATTGTGCAAGGTTGGGGAAATGTAGGTGCAGCTGCTGCTTACTATTTGGCCAAATCGGGTGCTAAAATCGTAGGCATCATCGACCGTTCGGGTGGTTTAATTAACACCGCCGGTTATACATTTGAAGAGGTAAGATCCTTGTTCCTGAACAAAAAAGCCAACACTTTGGTGGCTGATAACTTGCTTTCGTTTGAAGAAATAAACAGCAAAGTTTGGGATGTAAACGCCGAGATTTTCTTGCCATGTGCCGCTTCTCGCTTGGTAAGTCGCGAACAGGTAGAGCGCATGGTGAAAGCCGGTATGGAAGTAATTGCCTGCGGTGCCAACGTACCTTTTGCCGATCCTGAAATTTTCTTTGGTGCAACTGGCGAATATGCCGACAGTCAAATTTCGGTTGTTCCTGATTTTGTAGCCAACTGCGGTATGGCACGTGTTTTCGCCTATTTAATGGAAGACAAGAAAGTGCTTTCTGACCAAGCCATTTTTAGCGATACCAGCCACATTATCCGTCAGGCTTTGGTTAAGGCTCATGCCAAAAACCCAGCAAAGACCCACATTGCGAAAACTGCTTTTGAAATTGCCTTGACCCAATTGGTTTAGGCATTAGCCAATTGGTAAATTAGCTAATTTGAAGTTAAAGCAGACTGCTTAACTCTAATGCTCATTGGCTAATTGCCACATTATTTAATTTCCCTACTTTATGGTGTCGATGCTGCTCATTTCTGTTTTTGTGCTGGGTTATGTAGCCATAACACTGGAACACAACATCAAGATTGACAAAGCCGCCACAGCACTCATAACCGGCGTTTTAGCCTGGGTGGTGTTGGTTATTGGAGCCGACAGCGTTTATCGGCTTTTACCCGATGAAGTTATTTTAGCCAACGGCACCAATCACGGTGCAGTTGGCTTTTTTGTTGAGCAACTACAGCATCACTTGGGTGAAATTGCAGCTATCATTTTCTTCCTACTAGGCGCCATGACGGTGGTAGAATTGATTGATGCACATGATGGCTTCGATTTAATAACAAACCGCATTACCACTGTTCACCAACTGAAATTGCTTTGGATTGTATGCTTCATTAGCTTTTTTCTGTCAGCCGTACTCGACAACCTAACCACCACTATAGTTATGGTTTCGTTGTTGCGCAAACTTATTGACGATAAACAGACCCGTTGGCTTTTTGTAGGTATGGTTATTATTGCCGCCAATGCTGGGGGTGTTTGGTCACCAATAGGCGATGTAACTACCACCATGCTTTGGATTGGCGGTCAAATTACCGCATCTGGCATCGTTTTTTCCTTGCTGTTAGAAGGCCTGGTGTGTATCCTTATTCCGTTGGCAATTCTGTCGTTTATCATAAAAGGAACCGTGAAACGGCCGGCGGTTACAACAACCACTGTTGATGGAATTGCCACCTCAGCCATGGAAAGAAACACGGTTTTCTTTTTAGGGTTAGGCGGTTTGGTTTTTGTGCCTGTTTTTAAAACGCTTACTCACCTGCCACCGTACATGGGCATGATGCTTAGTTTGGGTGTGCTTTGGTTAGTAACCGAAGTGCTACACCGCAAGAAAAATCAGGAAGACAAGGCTCCGCTTTCGGTCGTTGGGGTAATTCGTAAAATTGACACACCGAGTGTGCTATTTTTTCTGGGCATATTGTTGGCCGTGGCCGCCATGCAATCGGCTGGAATACTGAGCTTGTTGGCCACTTTCCTAAAGGATACGCTGAATAACGTAAATCTGATAGCCCTGTCCATCGGATTGTTGTCAGCTATTGTCGACAATGTTCCGCTGGTAGCTGCATCTATTGGCATGTACCCTATAGAAATTGCCGGTTCGGGTAGTCAATGGATACAGGCTTTTGAACAAGACGGGCAATTTTGGCAATTGCTTGCCTATTGTGCCGGAACCGGTGGTTCGGTATTAATTATTGGTTCAGCAGCCGGAGTAGCCGCCATGGGTTTAGAGCACATTACCTTTGGCTGGTACCTGAAACGCATGTCTTTACTTGCCTTGCTTGGTTACCTGGGTGGTGCAGGAGTTTATATGTTGAAGACCGCGTTGTTGGGGTAATTTTTAGCCAACATTTTGGTCTGGCTCACTATCCACGACCGCTTGTTAAGATTCAGTGGCAATAATCGCCTTGGTCTTTAGTTTTAGTAATACTTTAGTAGCATAAATTGGTAAGCCGTGGAGGATACTTCTTCAAGAAATAAAGCATTCATTTTCAGCGTAATACTTCACGCTATAATTATTGGCGTTTGCATGTGGCTTACACTTAAACCACCCATTCCCTTGCCTACAGAGGTAATGATGGAGGTTGCCATGGCCGATTTGGGCAGCACACTGGAAGGCAGCGGAAAAGTTACCCCCGACCATATGGCTTTGCCCAGCAGCGAGTTAAAACGCACCAGCGATTATAATGCGCAGCCTATAAATCAAAGTCAGGATCAGGCCAAGGAATTGGTAAGCGATGAGGCAAGTGAAACAGCTATAAAAGCCAGTGATAAACCCGTTGAAAATCCAAAAGAATCGAACGCGGAAACGGCAAAAGTGGAGAACAAAACACCACAGAAAACCGTAAATACGAAAGCCTTGTATCCCGGTAGTACTGGAAAAACCGGTGGAAATGAATCGGGCGGAAGCGAAGGCAATGGCGAGGGCATTGGCGATCGCGGTAATCCTGATGGAATGCCGGGTGGAAAAGGGGTTTTAGGTCGCGGAAACGGCACTTGGGAATTGGCCGGAAGAAGTTTGGTAAAAGGAATTTCTATTGAAACCACCAAGGAAGAAGGCATTGTGGTACTGAAAATATGGGTGGACAGGCGCGGCAACGTTTTTAAAGCTGAACCCATTCTTTCGCAATGTACCACCACCAGCGAGTACCTATTTGGATTGGCCAAAAAAGCCGCCATGCAAAACCAATACGACTCGAAACCAGAGGCCGCCCCCGAGCAAGTGGGTAAAATGACCTTCAAGTTTATTCTGAAATAATTTCATAATCGGCCATGAATTACGCCGAAACTATCGAGTACCTCTTTGCCCGTTTACCCATGTTTCATCGCATTGGTGCAGCTGCCCTAAAACCAGGTCTCGACAACATCGAGAAATTATGTTCCTTAATTGGTAATCCAGAGCTGCAGTTTCGCTCGGTGCACATTGCCGGAACCAATGGAAAAGGCTCAACTGCCCATTTTATTTCATCTATTCTGCAAGAAGCGGGTTACAAAGTGGGTTTATTCACCTCGCCACATTTAAAGGATTTCCGAGAGCGCATCAAGATAAATGGCAGTTACATTCCCGAAAAAGATGTTGTTGAGTTTGTTCAATTAGAAAAACCGCAATTTGAAGCGATTAACGCTTCGTTTTTTGAGTACACCACGGCTATGGCCTTTTGGTATTTTGCCAAAGAAAAAGTGGATATCGCCATTATAGAAACCGGGCTTGGCGGAAGGCTGGATAGCACCAATATCATTTCCCCTGAAGTTTCGGTTATTACTTCCATAAGTTTAGATCACACCAACCTGCTAGGCGACAACATTACTGCAATTGCAGGCGAAAAAGCTGGCATCATAAAGCCAAATACCTCGGTAATACTTGGTCCAAATACCGATGAGGTGGAGAAAGTGATAAGGGCAAAAGCATTACCCATTCACGCACCGGTGTTCACTTGCGCTGGAATGCATCTTCCCGAAGATTTAAAGTTGGGCTTGGCAGGTTTTTACCAGCAAGACAACGCCAAAACGGTTTTGCTAACAATCGAAGCGCTCATCAATCAAGGTTGGAATATTTCGAAGGAGCAGTTGTATCAGGGCTTTGCTCGAGTATGCCAAAATACCCATTTTGCTGGTCGCTGGCAACAAATTGCAGAGAACCCAACCGTGATTTGTGATGTAGCCCACAACGAAGATGGCCTAAAATGGGTGGTCCGCCAATTGGCCGATACCAAGTTTGATAAGCTTCATTTCGTTTTTGGCATGGTAAGCGATAAAAGCACGGATAAAATATTGGCGCTTTTGCCAAAATCGGCCACTTATTATTTCTGTCAGGCCGATACACCACGCGCTTTACCAGCCAATGAATTGCAAATCGCTGCAAACCAACTTGGACTTCGCGGATCAAGCTACAATACTGTAAAAGAAGCACTTGTCGCTGCCAAAAACGAGGCCAATACCAACGATTTGATTTTTGTGGGTGGCAGTGTTTTTGTGGTAGCCGAAATTCTTTAAATTTTTTTCAGAAAAAATTTGGATGAATTAATAAAGCTGTTACATTTGCACTCCCAATCAAACGGGAAACCTAATAAAAAGGGAGATTAGCTCAGTTGGTTCAGAGCATCTGCCTTACAAGCAGAGGGTCACTGGTTCGAGCCCAGTATCTCCCACCAAAGAAAAAGCCATTCGTAATCGAGTGGCTTTTTTGTTTTCTTAAGGTCATGGACGTTCAATTAAGGAATGTAGGAACAAGGAGTCATGGGATCAAGGCCAAAACCTGTGGATTTTGGATTTTATTAAGCCTACAAACTTATTAGCCTAAATAGGAAGTATCCAATGCACCTAACGCCCCAGAACCGTCTTCCAAAGTCCTTTATTTTGGATTGAATGATTCAACTGAAGGATTTGCGCTTCTATTATCAAATTGGCTTAAGGATGGCGTGATAATGATTTTCGATGGTTCGGGTTATGGTATTAATGATTCTATTCCGGCTTCACGAATTTCTTCATGCCTTTGCGAGCCATGCAATACTTTTTATTTATGCTCTTAACGATGGTTTGATGAAGCGGTGAGGGTATAAAATGAAGAAGGCCGGTGCGAACACCGGCCTAATCTTGGAACAATTAAAAACCCTCATTTTTATGAATCCCAGACAAAGATATAAAGGTTTTCGGAATCACCAATTATTTTTTAAAAAAAATATTCAGACCTCAATACCAAATTGAGTACGATACTGCTTATTATAAAGGAATTCTTATAAATTTTCTAATCTGGAAATGGCCACAAACAAAAAAACCCCTGCAAAAGCAGAGGTTTTTCAAAGTTGAAAGTATGATTAAGCTAAACGAACATTAACCGCATTCAAACCTTTTTTTCCTTGTTCAATTTCGTAAGTTACGTTATCAGCTTCTTGAACTTTGTCCTTTAGACTTGTAACGTGTACGAAGATGTCTTCACCGGTTTCATCGTTTGTAATAAAACCAAATCCTTTAGTAGTGTTAAAGAATTTTACTTTTCCTGTTGGCATTCTATAAATTTAATTGGCGGTAAAGATAATAATTTCTGTTTTCCTACTACTTTTTCTTAAATGTTTCCAAACCGCAGGAAAGGAAATTCTTATACTCGCCAACCGACGGCGTGTAACCAACTGGGCGGTTTAACAATTTCGCATCTGGGGTAATTAACACGTAATGTGGCTGTGAGTTAATTTTAAAAGTCTCGGTTTGAAAAGTAGCCCATTTGTCACCAACGGTTCTTATTTTCTTCTTTTTACCCAACTCGTTAACGTATTCAAACTGCTCTTCTTTCGGGAGTTTTTTGCGGTCGTCAACATAAAGCGATATTACCACATACTCTTCGTTAAGCATGGTAAACACCTCAGGTTTTGGCCATACGTTTTCTTCCATTTTACGGCAGTTTACACAGGCCCAGCCAGTAAAATCCAGCATAACCGGTTTATTCACCTTTTTGGCGTAAGCCATACCTTCTTCATAACTATGGAAACAGCTTAGGTTTAACGGGCAATGGTTAGGGTAAATCCAGCTGTAACCGCTTGGCGGAGCTAATCCACTTAACAAAGTCAGCGATTCGAAGCCTTTGTTTTTCTCGCTGTAAGAGAAACCTGTAGCTAGGTAACCCACAAACAACAAGCACAACACACCAAAAGCACCGCGAAGGATTGATAATTTCTTCAAAGCAGAATCGTGTGGGAACTTCAGTTTACCAAACAGATACAAGGCCAAACCAATACCTACCACAATCCAAACGGCAAGGAATACTTCAATTTTTACCAAGCCCCAGTGCTCTACCAGGTCAGCATTGGAAAGGAATTTAACGGCTAGGGCAACCTCCATAAAACCAAGCACCACTTTTACGGTGTTCAGCCACCCACCCGATTTTGGCAACGACTTCAACATACCCGGAAATAATGCGAACAGGGTAAATGGCAAGGCCAAGGCCAAACCAAAACCACCCATACCAGCCGTAAGCTGCATTGCACCACCATCGCTGGTTAATGAGCCTGCCAACAACGAACCTAAAATTGGCCCTGTGCACGAAAAAGAAACCAAGGCCAGCGTAAGCGCCATGAAAAAGGTTCCTATTAGGCCACCAACTTCCGATTTGCTATCGGCCTTGTTCGCAAAACTAGACGGTAGCGTAATTTCGAAATAACCGAAAAACGAAATAGCAAAAACAATAAACACCACAAAAAAGAACAAGTTCAGCCAAACGTTGGTAGAAATGGTGTTCAGAATTTCTGGATCGAGCGAATCCAAAAAGTGGAACGGTAAACTTAGGATGATGTAAATAAGGAAAATGAAGAAGCCATAAATTGAGGCATTCATAATTCCTTTTCTGCGGGTACCCGAGCCTTTGGTAAAAAATGACACCGTAAGCGGAATCATTGGGAATACACAAGGAGTCAATAAGGCAATAAGTCCGCCCAAGAACCCTAAAATGAAAATATTGAAAAACGATTTCGACTCGGCAACAACTACCTCTCCGCAAGCGCTTAGCGGGTTATCTAAATCGATGGTCGACAATTTTAAGTTTCTAAGTTGCGCCACAGCTGCTTCGGTGGTAACGGCCACTTCTTCCGGGTTTACCGCCATTCCGGTGGTTAAGTCAACCGCAAACTCAAGGGTTTCGTTGGGCAAGCACTTTTCATCGTTGCAAACCATAAACTCTACCTTGCCTTTAACAATATGATTTGCACCCGTTTTAGATACAAGCTGCTTAAAGATAACTGTGCCTTCAAAGTAATTTAGGTTCAATTGAAAATTACCATCGTAGTTAGAAAGCGGTTTTGGTTCGGTTACAGCACCTTCAAACGACAAACTATCTAACTTTTCAAAAGCAAATGAAGTTGGCACTGGGCCAGCCATTGCGTTGGCTTTGCTCTGGTTAATGGCATACAAGTGCCATCCTTTTTCCAAATTCGCCTGGGCTTGAACTTCGTATTTTCCGTTGCCCAAATCAATACTCTTGAAATTCCAGGTTATTGGATTCTCAAGCGTAGAAACTGCCGCACTATCGGTTGCTGCAACTGCTGACTTATTGTCAATTTCGAAAGAGAAATCGACAATTTCAGGTGGTAAACAACGCTCGCTGTTGCACACCATAAACTCTAATTCACCGGTAATTTTTTGTTTACCAGGTTTTAAAGCCTTAATTTTTTGTCTGAAAACTGCATTCTTTTCGAAGTAACTGAGTTTCATCTGAAACTGTGGGTCATCCTCGGTTACGTAACCTTTTTCTATAATACCGCCTTGTAGGCTGTAGTTACTATTTTTCTTAAAAGTAAACGAGGTAGGTATAGGTCCGTCTTCTGGTAACTTTGTGGTATACACATGCCAACCGGCATCAATCTTAGCTTTTAACTGCAATTCAAATTCACCGTTGCCTAAATCTTGAGCCGAAAACGACCACTTTACCGGATTAAAAACTTGTGAAAAGGCAATGCTGGTGGTAAACAGCAAAAACAACAATACTATTCTCTTCATCGAAACTGATATATTTTTTTGGAGCCGAAAAATAATTAATCGCAAAGGTACAAACGAAAAAGCCGCCAAATAGTTTTTCGGCGGCTTTGTATTCCTTAGTAAGTCGATATACTATAAGAACTTTATGCTATGTATACGTTGTATGGGTATGGTAACCGATTTTTTTAACACAATATTATCTTCGCCAGTTGCCCAAATGGTGGTTTCTACTACCTTAAAACCTTCATCATCTTCAAAAAATATTTTAATCTTATTGTGCTCTACATTCCCTAAGGTGGTAGCACGCACTAAATCGGCTTTGCGCTGTTTTATAGCAACAGGGTCAATAAGTACGTCCTCTTTGGGAAAATGCATGTTTTCCACATCCTCTTTTTGCACTAATGTGGCAGTCTTCGCGTCTAACATAAAAATAGGTGTATTGAGTTAAAATAATCTAAAATAAGTTCACAAGCACACGCGGTAAAAAATTAAACTACTTCTAACATTAATATTCTTTTTGAGGAAGGGGTAACTTTAAATTGGTCACTCAATCGTTTACCGACTACCCAAATTATATCATTTTTATTAGAACGCAAAATCATTTGCTGTTCTCTTTCAATTTTATTTATTTTTTCGTCAGTAAAAAAGTCAGAAAGCAGCTTAAACCCTTTAAATCCAATTGGATGAAAACGATCGCCAACTTCTGGATTTGTTATGCGAATTGGGAAAATTAATTGGTCGTAATCAATAAATGCCACTTTTTGCCCCATTTCTTTGGCCATTGCAAGCACATCTTCATAGGACTTCGGTTGCAACAAGGTGCATTTCAGTCTTCCAAAAGTTTCCAGTTCGGTAAAATTATGAAAGGTTACATCCATTGCCACCAATTGGTGTGTGCTTACAATTAAATAACCCTGCGACAATACCAAGCGATGCGATGACGATAAAAACACTTTTTCAGTAGTGGTGGTTAAACCCGCTTCAACATCTTGCAGTTGAGATGGCGTAAAACCAAAAGAGCCAAAACAATGATGCAAGAAAATCCCTAGTGACTTAACTTCAAGCAACTTGGCTACTGCTATTTTTCCTGCATCGAAACCCAATTGCTGTTTCAACAGGGTAAAATAAGCTTGTAAAGCTTGTTCGGCTTCCTGCAAATGCGACAAGGTAGCTGCCATCCCAGCTTTCCAATTTACATTTTCATTTTCGAAAAACGAAACCACATGATGCCTGATTCTATTCCGTAAATAGTTATCGCTGGCATTGCTGGCATCTTCACGCCAAACCAAGTTTATTTGTTGCGCAAAAGCCAATAGTTCTGCTTTGGTAGCAAACCCAAGCGGGCGAATAATCGCTTTTTCAGCGGCTTCAATTCCGGTAAGGCCAGATAAACCGGTGCCCCGGCTCAGGTTGATGAAAAAAGTTTCAATGGAATCGTCCAGGTGGTGGGCGGTGGCTAGACACTGAAAGTCTTTTTCGGTCATTAATTCCCGAAACCAAGTATAGCGCAATTCACGGGCTACCATTTGGGTACTGCCACCAGTTTCCGCCTTAATTTGCTTCGTTTCAAATCGTTTTACAAAACAGGGTATTTCGTTTTTTTTTGCCCAGTCGGCTACTAACTTTTCATCGAGATTCGATTCGTTTTCGCGCAGCTGAAAATTGCAATGCGCCAAGGCAAAAGGTTGACCAAGGGTTTTCAGCAGTTCGGCCAACACCATGCTATCTACTCCCCCACTACAGGCCAGCAGAATTTTCGCATCTGCACTAACGCGGCAGGTTTCCCTTAAATATGTTGTAAACTGCTTAATCATGTAAGCCAATATACTGGTACAATTTTATCCCTGAAATTTTTTCACCACATAGACACATAGTCTTGATATTTAGTTCATTAACTATTCATCTATGCCTATACAACAATGGTTTCATGTTTGCGGTTTTTAGTAAACATAGCAACGCGCTGCGTTGTTCCTATGTTTCTATGTGGTTAAAAAGTTGGAGCAAATGCGCTTAAACGTAAGCCAAAGGTAAAATCTTAGCCTTGTAAACTACGCATTATGGCCTCGGCTTTTAGCAAGGTTTCCTGGTATTCTTCTTCTGGAACAGATTGGTGGGTAATGGCACCACCAGTCATTAAAGACAAGTACTGATTCTTGGTATTGTATTGCAAACTTCGGATAACCACGTTAAACTGAAAGTCGCCATTTGGCCTGAAATAGCCAATAGCACCTGAATACAAGCCGCGTTTGGTGTTTTCGTAGGTTTCGGCCAATTGCATGGCCGCAATTTTTGGCGCACCGGTCATAGAACCCATCGGGAAAGTAGCCTTAATAATATCTACAAAGCTCGTTCCTTCCGCCAGTTGACACGAAACAGTAGAAATAAGTTGGTGAACCGACTGAAAAGTATGAATGGCCATTAACTCACTTACCTCAACCGAGCCTTTCTGGGCAATTTTGGCCAAATCGTTGCGCACCAAATCTACAATCATCACATTTTCGGCCTGCTCTTTGGGGTTGGCTTGTAGCTCGGCTTTCAAGAATTCATCTTCTTCGGGCGTTTCACCCCGCTTTTTCGTTCCTTTTATGGGCGATGACCACAAACGATTTCCCGCCTTGGTCAGAAACATTTCGGGTGATGCCGACATAACCCGCAAATCCATGTCTTTAAGATAGGCACTATACGGGGCTTTGGTTAGCTCGTTCAGTTTTTTATAAACCTGAAACGGATTGATTAGAACATTTTCCTGAAAAAATTCCTGGCAATAATTTACCTCGTAAACATCTCCTTGTTGAATGTGCTCTTTCAATTTAGCCACACTTTCCAAATAGGCCAACTTAGAAAGTTTTGGCTCCAACACATACGGCTGGCTTGGTTCAGGATCTGACTTTACTGCTAAAAGGCGATTAACCAATAAATCTACCTCTTGTTCCGATAACTTAATGTAATGTGCATCCAGTTCATTTTCATTCCATTCGAAAACCACCAAGGGCTGCCAAAAATGGTAAAGCGGAGCTTTTAGTTTATCCTCGTTTTCCGATTTTAGTTCTTCTAACGAATTTTTCAAATCGTAACCCATGTAACCAAACAACCAATCGTCAATGGCTTTGGTGCAATGATTCAGGACATTCAAAGCCGTTTGTCCGCCAGAACGTGCCAGGTACTCATTTTTGCTCCCTAAGGCCAACAAATTTTTCCCGCTGCCATTGCTATTCAACAACAGCACAGTTTCAAAATCGTCAAACCCTTCAGGTTCGATTGGCGCAGTGAGCGGGTATTGTTTGATTATTCGCAACTGATTACGCGTTTTTTAGCACAATGTCTTTCAAGGTATCAATCCACATGGCACTATCGTTGAGGCTTTCCACCAATTGCAGTTTATGGCCGCCATGGTTGGTAAAAATATCGTGGTATTCATGGCCAATTTCTATCGTTGTTTCCAGGCAATCGGCAGTAAAAGCCGGTGAAAAAACCAGCAAACGTTTTACGCCTTTTTGCGCCAATTCTTCCACCACCTTGTCGCTGTAGGGTTTTATCCATTTGTCGTCCAATCGCGACTGGAAACTAACCGTATATTTTTCGGCACTAATGTTCAGTTTTTCGGCAATGGCTTTGGCAGTTGCGTAACAAGCAGCCTTGTAACAGTAGTAATTTTCCTCGGTAACCTCATGCTCGCAATCGTGGTCGGAACACAGGCCATCGTTGTAAACCTTATCTAACTGGCGAATGGGCAAGCCGTGAAAACTAAACATGATGTGCTCAAAATCGTCAATTGGGTATTGTTTACCACGGTCGGCAAAGGCAGCAATGTAACCCGGATGGTCGAAATACTGACTAACAACTGCCATCTCGGGAATTACCCACCACTTACTTATAATGCGCATGGCTTCTTGCAATGCCGAACCTGTTGATGATGAAGCATACTGCGGAAATAGAGGCAACAGAATAATTTTTTTGTAATGCTGCTTTTTCATTCGCGCCAAAACGTCTTTCAAACCCGGGTTTTGGTAACGCATGGCCAATTCCACCACAAAATTATCACCCAAAGCTTCTTGAAGTTTTTCCTTGGCGTTTTGGCTGTGAAACAACAAGGGAGAACCTTTATCCGTCCACAATTCCTGATAAATTTTGGCCGATTTTGGTGCACGAAAAGGCACGATAATAAGGTTCACCAGTATTTTTCGCAACAACCACGGTATATCTATTACCCTTGGGTCATTTAAAAACTCCGATAAATATTTTCTTACATCGCCCACCTTCGGGCTATCTGGTGTACCCAGTTGTATTAGCAATACGGCCGTTTTCATCGTCATGCAACTATATACCCGGTTGGGGAATAAAAAGTTTGGCTGCGAAGGTAATTTTATTTGAATAATGTCAGCCTTTCAGGCTTTCCCTTACCAACCAATCCCGAAGGGATGAAATAATTATAAAACTGAACATGATGTATTTTACAAAACCCCGGAGGGGTGAAATTATTCACGATAGTGCAATAGTTGAAACCGACCCATTTAAACTATCCAAAAACAACAAACACCATGCAATAAGCATCGCCTATTACATGGGGTTGATTAAAGTGAAAGCTAAAACTAAATTATTTTACCATCAGTTTTTCCACTAAAACCGTTTTTCCGTTGGCCGTGCCTTGCAAAAAATAACTTCCTGCCGGCAAACCAGTTAAATCTAGATAAAGTTTGTTTTCTCCAGCTACAACCGGTTTTTCTAGTACTGTTCTTCCACTTACATCGGTAAGTTGTAAGCCAGTAACATTTGGTGTTAAAATATCCACCAAACAGCTTCCGGTAGCTGGGTTTGGGATAATTCTTACACCAACCTTTCTAGCTGCACTAGTCTCGGAAATACCGGTTGCCAAATTCGTTTTTACGGTATACAAGGTATTAGCTGGTGGATGGTGGGTAAAAGAACCCAGTTCATGTTCGGTGGTATTCACATCAACGAAAGGCTCCAACGGGTCACCAGAAATAACAATAACGGATCGGATTGAATCGGAATGTCCAGTTGTGTCTGCAAGATTTTTTTCGTAATCGTCTTCAACAAAAAGTACCCTGTTGCCGTCAACATTTAACTTGTGCTGTTCGCTTAAATTATTTTCGCCATAATGAATTCCGAATTCACCTTGTTCATTTAACTTAAACTGATAGTTGAACTTTTCATTTGGAAAATCATTATACTCAGCATCACGAACCTCAAGTGTTATTGATTTTTTCCCATTCTCAACCAACCGCTTTATTATCCACTTTCCTTTGGAATAATTTAAGGTAATTCCTTTATTCCCAGTCGCAAAAATATGACAATCATACCGCCAGTTGTCAAAAAACAAAGTAATATACCCTTTAAAAAGATATAGCGAATTACAAGTCAAACCATAAGATTGAATCTCGAAACCTAAGGCGATAGTTTGCCCAACAGCCTGGATCACCAACTCCTCATCGGGTTGAGCAATTGGCACATACTCCCTTATCAGGGTATTTTGGTATTTAAAATCGAGTTGGGCGTCTGCGCTTACCACACAAAACACAAGAGCCACAATGGCAACTAATCTGGGAAATAATTTCATTTGAATGATTGTAAACTGGGTTTAATCATCGGCAATTTATCCAATTTTTGATAGAATTTATTATTCCATGCCAAAACAAACCCCGCCTTTCCTAATTTGGCTGCATGAACTTTGAAAATCTGGAAATAGAGGTATCGCAATTGCCAAAGGCAGAAGAGCTTGGTTTTACCAGCCTTCACCCGGATTATAAAGCCGTACGGCTACTAGCCAATCTGGTCTTTTTTATTGTATTGGCCATTGGGGGCTTACTGGTTATTTCGTTTGGCGGCTTTTTTACCAATCTGCTGGCTTGGGGGCTTTATTTTTTGGTGCTTACGGCTTACGTAAGTCTGACGTTACTTATCATTATTAAAGGATTTTCGCGCAAAGGTTTTGCGCTTCGCCAGCACGACATTGTGTTTAAGTCGGGGTACCTGTTTTTTACGCAAACCGCTATGCCGTTTCACCGCATACAGCATTGCGAACTTAGCCAGGGGCCTATTGAAAAGCTTTATAACCTATGCCGACTCAATATTTTTACGGCCGGTGGCGATGACAGTGATTTGGTAATTCCGGGCATTGAGTTTGCACAAGGCGAGCAGCTGCGCGATTTTATTTTAGGAAAAGTAAGCAGTACAGCCAATGATAATTAATCCGGTTCCCGAACCAAGCCGACAGTCGTGGGTGGCCTTGCTGTTTATTATTGGCACTTTTTTTAGAAGAATTGTTCGTCAGGCATGGCCGTTGTTGATTCTTGCCTACTTCCGACCCAATGAAGAAAGTGGACGAATGGCCTTTTTCCTTTGGATTCTACTGGCTATGCTACTCACCTCGCTGGTACTGTCGTTGCTCAACTATTTCCGGTTTTATTATTGGCTAGATGGCGGCAACTTAAATATAGAACAAGGTGTACTAAAAAAGACCAAACTTAGTGTTCCCTTCGACCGAATACAGAGCATTAATACCGAGCAAAATTTGTTTTATCGCCTTTTTGGTGTGGTAAAAGTAGAAGCCGATACAGCTGGCAGCAAGGGCTCGGAAGCTAAAATTGAAGCCCTGAATTACCAATTGGCACACGACATAAAACATTATGTACTTAGCCATAAAAAACACAAGGTAACAACAGAATCAAACGATTCAATGGAAGCGGAAGTTGAAGAACCAGTTGTTGCAGCCACCACCGAGCAAGTTCTTCAAACCCTAGGCATTGGGCAAGTACTAAAAATTGGCATTGCCCAAAATCATTTCCGTGCCATAGGTATTTTACTGGCTTTTCTGTTGGCGCGTTTTGACGATGCCCGCGAAATTATGGGTGAAAAAATTGACGACATCGAGACGCTTTCGCAAAATGCTGTATCGGCTGGAATTATGGTTTATTCCGCATTGGCCATATTGGTTTTGCTGGGTTCCATTATAGCCTCCATCCTTAGCGTTTTTGCGCGTTATTATGGTTTTAAATTGTTGGCCACCCACAACGGGGTTAAAACCATTAGCGGGCTTTTTACCAAACGCGAAAAGCAAATCACGTTTCAAAAAACACAACTGTTTCAGTATGCCGCCAATCCCATGCAGCGCTGGTTAGCAACCTCGAGTGTACGGGTTTTTCAGGCGGCTTCAAATACGCAGGCAGCCAGAACGGCTATGTTAACACCAGGTTGCGACAACGAAGGAATTGAGCAATTGACCCGACTTTTCTTTTCCGATAAGGCATTGCCCGACACGTTGGACAACAGCATTCAGCCGGGTTATGTAGTTCGGAAATCTATTTTCGGAGTTTGGCTGTTGGGTGTGCTGGTTGCAGCCGTTTTATTGCTTTTCGAGCAATACGTTTTTATGTGGCTCCCGCTCATTTGGATGATTTATGGCACACTGAAAAATTACTTTTTTTACCGCTGTTTTCGTTTCGGTTTTACCCCCGACACCATTCAGGTAAAAAGCGGTTTTTTAACGCTTCGCAACCGCATTATTGAGTGGAAAACCATTCAGGCCGTAGAGATTTTTCAAGGTTATTACCAGCAACACAAAGACATTGGCGATTTGGTGCTTTATACCGCAGGCGGAAAAATTGTACTGCCTTTTCTAAAACTAAGCGAAGCCCGACTTATTAAAAACTATGCGCTTTATAAAGTAGAAAGCAGTGTGGAGGATTGGATGTGAGGGGAGCTTGAATCCGAACCATTCATTTTCACTTTAGCCGAATATTCATTTCTGTTTTGCTATAGTTTTGAAATTGACTGATTAGGATTGGTAAGAAATCATCAATTTTTGGGTATTTCTTTCTATTACGTTCGTAATTTATGAGCAGAGCCTCAGTTTCGGGAATAAAAATAAATTGTTCCTTCCCTATATAATCTTTCCTCAATTCATTCGCATCATTGGTCAAGCCTCTGGTTTCGGCAATGCGAATTTCAAAAGACCTAACAAATAATTCGTTTACAAACCCAATCCACTCATCAATAGCTTGATTTTGCAGCGCAGAATCAAGTTTTGGGGTATACAAACTATCATAATTATTTATCTGATCCTTTAACTGCGTTTCAAACAACAAATCGGTTACAAATGAATGGGTAAACTCGTGCGATATCATGTCTCGATAATATTCCCGCGCCTCGTTTCCGCCATAGCCAAATTCCGTATATTTTCCAGATTCTAGCCATTGCACATCATTAGCTGGACTTATTATTTCGTAAGCCATTTTATTTATGGTTGGTCCATACCCCATTCCAAAAGGACTCATAGGAACTATAATCATTTTATAGGCGGCATTGGTTTTACCAAAATAATCCTCCATTGCTTTTACTACTTCGAAATCAACGTATTTATATCCTTCGGCTATTGCCCCGGAATAGAATTTTTCATGCTTCGCAAAAAAGGACGCGGCATTTGCCTCTACATAAAACTTCTGTAGAATTTTTATGTAGTCTTCTAATTGCGCTCGGTTATCTTTCCAATAACCACTTATTGGTTCGTAGATAAAACCTGTGTCAGGTAATTCCCTCGCATATAAAAGGCCTTCGCAAACCAATCCAAAAATATCTTCCGTTTTCTCAATTAGTTTTTGAGTTTCTACAACAGCAATATGGTTTTTGTAGGTATTAAAGTAGGTTCGCGCTTCATGTAGCATTGGTCGAAGCTTTTCATCACGATTATTTCGCTTGGCGAGTTGTGAAAGAAGGTAATCATCATCACTTAAAGCTCGGAGTATAAAAAAAGTCTCAATTGAGCGATTATAAGTTATTTCTATGGTTTTCCCTTTAGACTCATGCTCAGCAGTCAACAAAATAGCAGCCTTGGACCGCTCGAAAATGAATGTAAGTAGAATAAAAAAGACTAATCTCATCATTTTAGATTTTCTAAATTCCAAATCAATAAAAATATGCCCAGGCAATAAGCCATTAACTAGTTTAAAGAAAATTCACGCTTAGGATGGCAATTGCAATATTTCTTTCCGCTAAATAACAAAAAACCGCCATCTGGCGGTTTTCTTCCTTTTTTAAAACAACATTTTCGGGTTGATTCCCAAAAACTCTTCCCACGGTAAGCCGGATTGGCCTACCAAAAGAATACTGTCTGGGTTGTATTTTTTTCGGAACATTTCCATGCCTTTTCCACCAGTGCTGGTATTGCTTTTTACTTCCAGCGCTATTGTTTTTCCTTTGTGTTGCAACACAAAATCTACTTCGTAATTTCCTTCACGCCAGTAATACACATCAATGTCCTCGGTATAAGAGGCATTAATTAAATGAGCGCCCACCGCACTTTCTACCACTCTGCCCCACTCGGCAGGATTGGCTTGCATTTGGCTCATGGTGGTTTGCAGCTGCCCACTAAGCAATGCCGAGTTGTGTACCTGGAATTTAGGGCTAGAGGAACGCTTGCGAACCACATCGGCTCCGTATTTCTCCAATCCGCCCAGCAAACCAGCGGTGTCGAGCAGTTGCAGGTAATTGGCTAATGTGGTACTGTTTCCGGCATCTTGCAGTTGCCCCATTATTTTGGTAAACGACAGAATTTGCCCAGAATACATACAACCCAACTCGAACAAGCGTTTCATTAACGCTGGCTTATCGATGCGGGTAAGCATTAAAATATCTTTCGAAATGCTGGTTTCAATCAAGGCATTTTTGATGTACGACCGCCAACGATCTTCATCGGCAATTAATGAAGCTGCCCCCGGATAGCCGCCATACCACGCATAGGTAGCGGCATCCCAACCAAAGGCTTTGTTCATTTCGGTCAATGTCCAATGCCCCATATACGTGCTTTCAAACCTACCTGCCAACGATTCAGTAAGTCCCATTTGAAGCATTAGCCGCGAAGAACCGAGCAAAATTACTTTCAAGTTCAACTGATTCAGCGTGTCTTCGTCCCAAAGTTTTTTTACCACCTCGCTCCATTGCTCAATTTTCTGAACTTCGTCTACAATCAATAAATAATCGAAGGTTTCGAGTGTTTTGGTTCGCAAGCGGGCAATTTCCCACTGCTGAATAAGCCAGTTATTGTCGGTAGCTGCCACTGCATCGGCCGAGACGTAGGTATGCTGTATCCCCGCTTTTTTGGCCAATTGGGTTACCAATGTGGTTTTCCCCACCTGCCTGGGCCCGGTAATTACTTGCAGAAATTTTCTTGGCTCTTTAATTCGCTGCTCAAGTGTTTTTAAATAAGGTCTTTCAATCATAACTAAACCTTTTGCTCAAACAAATTTAATCATTTACTCAGTATCTTAATTTATTTTACTAAATACATTGAGTAAAATTACTCATTTCATTGAGTAAAATTAAAATATCGTCTACAACCATCTAAAATAGTGGCTTACAGAAAATAAAAAAAGCCGCCAATAGGCGACTTTTTTAATAAAAGTTGATTGATTTTTGAAAATTACTTCATGCTGCCAACCATGTCTTCTGGTTTAACCCACTCGTCAAATTGCTCGTTATTCAATAAGTTTAATTCCAAAGCCGCTTCACGCAGCGTCATGTTGCCTTTGTGCGCAGTTTTGGCAATTTTCGCAGCATTTTCGTAACCAATGTGTGTATTAAGCGCAGTTACCAACATCAACGAGTTTTCCAAATGCTGCTTAATTACGGGTAGGTTGGGTTCAATTCCCGCGGCACATTTGTCGTTAAACGATACACAAGCATCACCAATTAACCTAGCCGATTGCAACACGTTTGCAGCAATAACCGGCTTAAACACATTCAATTCGAAATGGCCATTCGACCCGCCAATAGAAACTGCAACATCGTTACCCATTACCTGTGCACAAACCATGGTTAATGCTTCCGGTTGAGTTGGATTTACTTTACCCGGCATAATGGATGAACCCGGCTCATTGTCTGGAATAATAATTTCGCCAATTCCACAACGTGGCCCAGAGCTTAATAAACGAACGTCGTTGGCAATTTTCATTAACGAAACGGCCGAACGCTTTAATGCTCCCGACAGTTCTACCATTGCATCGTGAGCGGCAAGTGCTTCAAATTTATTTGGCGCTGTTACAAAAGGATGTCCGGTTAAATCAGCAATTTTTTTGGCCACCAATACATCGTAACCTTTTGGTGTGTTAAGTCCGGTACCAACCGCTGTGCCTCCCAAAGCCAACTCAGCAACCATTTCAAGTGCATTTTTAATGGCACGCATGCTATTGTCAATTTGCTGCACATATCCAGAAAACTCTTGACCAAGTGTTAGCGGAGTAGCATCCATTAAATGCGTACGTCCGGTTTTAACAATTGCGCTAAAATCAGCCGATTTTTTTGCTAACGTATTTCTAAGCTTCATCATGCCCGGCAGGGTAACCTCAACCGTTTGCTTATAAGCCGCAATGTGCATGGCTGTAGGAAAAGTATCGTTCGATGATTGCGATTTATTCACATCATCGTTGGGGTGAAGCACCTTTTTTTCGTCGGTCAGGCTACCACCGTTCATAACATGCGCACGGTAGGCAATAACCTCGTTGCAGTTCATGTTGCTTTGTGTACCCGAGCCGGTTTGCCAAATAACCAGCGGAAATTCAGCATCCAATTTACCAGCAATCACCTCATCGCAGGCCATTCCAATAAGTTTTGTTTTTTCATCAGAAAGAACCCCAAGTTCGTTGTTGGCCATGGCAGCGGCTTTTTTAAGATAACCAAAAGCATTAATGATTTCTTTTGGCATGCTGCCTTCTGGGCCAATCTTAAAATTGTTTCTAGAACGTTCGGTTTGAGCACCCCAATATTTATCGGCAGGCACTTTTACTTCGCCCATGGTGTCTTTTTCTATCCTGTATTCCATTTTTTATGTTGATTTAATCTTGATTTGTGTATTTTCGCCAAACTTACACATTTAAGTAAAAAGCAATGGAATTAGGTCTTTTATTCTTTCTGGTTATCATTTGTATGGCATTTTGGATGCTGATTTTCTTGTTCGGTATCGCCATTCCTTATTGGGTATCATTGGCCGTTGGTCAGGCTATTGCCAAGAAATTTGGCATGGGTCAGAAAAAATCGGAATAAGTATTTCGTTATTTTAACGAGAAAAGCGGCACCTATTTTTTAATAAGTACCGCTTTTATTTTTTTGACTATAGCAGCTCCAGCAACGCTTTTGCAGGCCTAGCCACAACCGCTTTATGCCCTTTAACCACAATTGGTCTTTCAATCAATTCGGGCGATTCGAGCATGATGGTAATCCACTCGTCATCGGTAAATTTTTTGTCTTTGTATTTTTGCTTGTAAAGCTCTTCGCTGGTTCTAAGTACCTGTGCTGGTTTTAAGTTCAGTTGCATCAGCAGGCGTTTAAATTCATCGCGCGTTGGCACCACTTTCAGGTACTCTATAATTTGCGGCTCAACACCACTTTCCCGCAATAAACTCAACGCATCACGACTCTTACTGCAACGGGGATTATGGTATATTTTCATTTACTTAATTAAGTTGGAAAGTTACAAGTTCAAAAGTCTGAAAGTTCAAAGTTAGAAAGTTGAAAAGTTCAATCCAGCTTGTAGCCAAGAGCAACTTTTCAACTTGAAACTTTTCAACTTGAAACTTAAAAATTACCCACCGTATTCCATTAAAAACGCTTTCAAAAACTTGTCGATTTCGCCGTTAAGTACACCTTCCGTATCGCTGGTTTCAACTTCGGTTCTTACGTCTTTTACCAATTTATATGGGTGCAAAACATAGTTGCGAATTTGCGAACCCCACTCAATTTTTTTCTTGCTACCTTCAATAGCTGCCGTGGCTTCCATGCGTTTACGCATTTCCATTTCATACAGCTGCGATTTAAGCAGTTTTATAGCGTTTTCCTTGTTCTGTAACTGCGAACGACTCTCCTGGTTTTTAATAATGATACCGGTCGGTTTGTGGTACAAACGAACGGCGGTCTCTACCTTGTTTACGTTCTGTCCACCTGCACCACCGGCACGGAAAGTTTCAAACTCAAGTTCGGCCGGGTTTACTTCAATTTCTATGGTATCATCAACCAAAGGATACACATAAACCGAAACAAACGAAGTGTGTCGCTTGGCATTCGAGTCGAACGGGGAAATACGCACCAAACGGTGCACACCATTCTCGCCTTTCAAGAAACCAAAAGCACTTTCACCTTCAATTTCTAAAGTAACCTGCTTAACTCCGGCTACATCACCTTCCTGAAAATCGACTTCTTTTACTTTATAACCGCTTTTTTCGGCCCACATAATGTACATGCGCATCAACATACCAGCCCAGTCGCAACTTTCGGTTCCACCGGCACCCGATGTAATTTGAATAACCGCATTCAGGTGGTCTTCTTTGGCCGAAAGCATTTTCTTCAGTTCCAGCTCATCAATAGCATTTACCGTGGTTTCGTGCTGCGCATCAACTTCTTTCTCGGTTGCTTCGCCTTCTTTATAAAAATCGAAAATTACTTTAAGATCCTCAAGTGCATCTTTCGCCTCATGGTATTGACCCACCCATGTTTTAAGTACTTTGGCTTCCTTCAAGCTTTCTTCCGCCTTTTTTGGGTCGTCCCAAAAATTTGGGTCCTGCGAATAAAGCTCTTGTTCGTTGATTCTCTCCTCTTTTCCGGCAATATCTAAATAACCATTAAGTGCCGCTAGGCGTTCGGTTAATCCTTGTAAAGTGTCCTGTGTTACCATAAGCGGGCGCAAAGGTAATCTTATAAATCATTGTGATTGATTACACAGATTAAAAGATTACACAGATTATGCCTCACGGTCATCAGCCAGAATCTGCCAAATTAAATCGGTTTCAAAACCTCTTCCCGCCAGGAAATTGGCCACTTTGGCTTTTATTTCGAAAGGTGTTTTTCCTTTTACCGTCTTGGTTTTGGCCATTGCCAACTCCTCAATCACCTTCAAGTACTCTAGCGCATCAATTTCCTTTTTTGCCTGTTTTAGACAATAGGCCGAAACCCCTTTCTCCTTCAGGTGAAGTTCAATTTTTTTCCAACCCCATTTTTTTATTCTGAATTTTCCTCCGGCATAAGCCTGGGCAAAACGTTCTTCGTTGAGAAAATTTTCTTGAATAAGCTCTGTGCACAATAAATCGACATCATCTTTATACAAGCCAAAACCATATAACTTATCCCGAACCTCTTTGTGGCTCCGCTCTTGATAAGCACAGTACGACTGAATTTTTAGGCGGGCTTGGTCTATCGATAATCGTTTGTTGAGCATGGGATAAAAGTAGAAAAAGGTCAGTTCAAGACCTTCTGCTAAACAGAAAGTGCTTTAATTTCTAAAAAACAATAACTTTGAAAATAACAAACAACCCCATTAATGATGAAATACTTCCCATTGATTTTACTATTCCTTGGCCTGAACGCTAAAGCCCAAACTGATTTTGATTGCTATCCAATTGGAGACTCAATTTCTGAAACCTATCGGCTAGATGCCGTTTACAATGCAATGCTTCATAGCGGTGCGGGGCCAAGTACCTGGAAAGATTCCTTATCAATAGACCCTGTATTAACAAATACTTATATGCAGGCCATTATGGCCACTCGAAGTGATACAAATTATGAACATCGATATATCGTTTTTGATTATGATGATGGATTGCATAATGACCTAAGCTTCGCTTTGTTTCGATTTTCCTTCCGGATATCCGGTAATGAGGAATACGCTCAAAAAATATTCGCTGACACCAATTTTAGCGTTAATCCAACTATTGATTCCTTAGATCAATTACTGGATTTTAGCATTTACACCAAATTCTACTCCTTAAGTGATAATTTCTATCAATTTACACTTAAGACACAGGTACCAAAAAATAGTTTCTATTTAAAAAAACTGATTGAATCATTACCTGGAGTAACTTGGTTTAAAGATATGTTGGTCCCAGGAACGGGCGATGAAAACCTATGGGTATATCAAAAAGAGGACAGCATGAGGGTTATCTTTAACTATGGCTACAACGATTGCCCAGCAGGTTGTATTAACTGGAATACCTACGAATTTAATGTTACACCTGATTGTGTAGTTAACTACACCACCTTCCGCGATAAGTATTATACCGAAATTGATGAATTCCAAGAGAGCAAGTCTGGATATTATTTATACCCAAATCCCACGAGTAGTGATCTCTGGATAAACTCAAGCAAAGAATTCCAATTCCAAATTTTCAATCTCATTGGTAGTCTTGTACGAAATGGAGAAATTAACAGGGGAATGCCTATCAATGTTGAGGAACTACCGACCGGGAACTACATTTTAAAAACTATTTGCACCAGCGGAACAGAAGTATTCAAATTCCAAAAACATTAGTGTACTAAACAATATTTCAGCAATTGTAAAATTGTTGATTTTAGTGACTTTGTCAAAAAGAAGAATTTAATTTTCAAAAAAGAACCCCCTGTACTGAATTTTTAGGCGAGCCTGGTCTATCGATAATCGTTTATTGAGCATATGGTAAATAAATCACAATTCAGGATAAAAATCAATAACTTAGTCTATTGATTTTAAAATTTAGACCATGAAACATGTACTGTTGATCTGGGCTATTATCCTAAACGCCCTGTTTGCAAGCGCTCAACCTTCCTTCAATTGTTTTACCCCCGACTCCATTTCTGCCAGCTATCAAACCGATGCTTTGGCCAATGCGGTATTACAAACCGAACGACAGCAAGACCATTGGAAAGACTCATTACACATCAACCCTACATTAACGCAGCAATTTGTAGGCGCTATAATGGCGGTTAGAAACCAACCAACTTTAGCCTACTGGGATGAGGTTTTTGGCGACAACCCCATTCACGCAATGGTTTTACTCAACTCTATCTATTTGCAAACCGACACACTGCAATCTTTTGCCCGTGATTTGTATCATTTTCAAAGCTTTGATGTGCATCCCTATCTGGACTCGGTTGCTCGTTTATTTGGTTTCGAATTGAAATCTAGATTTCAGTCGAAATACAGCAATGCATACGAGTTTTACATCACTACTCAAACACCCATAAATACATTTGCATTTGAACGGCAATTAATTGCCCTTTTTGGCTTTTTAAAGGTTCCTCACGGTAATTTGTGCATTGCGTGCGATGAAGAACTACACATTAGACTTAATAGCAACAATGAGGCTCAACTTATTTTTAACCGTGGCTCCGTCGATTGCCCAGCTGGTTGTATCTACTGGGATTCGTACGAATATATTGTAAAACCAAACTGTCAGGTAAGCGACCCGACCTATCGCAACTGGCATTTTACCGAAATAGCAACCAATCAGCCAAAAGAAAAACTGAACTTGTATCCCGTCCCAACCAGCCAAGTACTCTGGTTAAATTCCACAGCGGTTTTTAATTATGAAATTACCGATTTAACTGGGAGAAAGATTTTGATAGGTAAAACGGAAGCCGGTGCTCCAATATCGGTAGAGGATTTGTCGATGGGTGCATACCACCTGCATTTGTTTAGCGATGCAGGCATCGATGTTTTCAAATTCCAAAAGCAATAAAAAAACCGCTGCAAACATAAGTTTACAGCGGTTTTCAATATTTCTTTGCTTTAATTACTACACCTCCAACCGTACTCCGGCTGAATTGTAGAATTCAAACTTCAACATGTGATAGGTGCTATCGGCAACAATAGGTACCCACGTTTTGTATTCCATCAACCAACGACGTTGAAACGAAAACAAATTGCGCTTTAAAAAAGCTTCCAAATAAGGATGAACTTTCAGGGTAATTTTCCCCGGTTTCAATTCCTTAAGCAGGTAATTAAGTGTATTTTCAATCTCGTCGGTAAGCAATACGGTGGCCTCAACCGCTCCGCTACCTTTACAAGCCGGACAATGTTCGGTGGTAGTAATATCGGTTTCGGGACGCACGCGTTGACGGGTTATTTCTACCACACCAAATTTAGACGGCGGCAATACGTTGTGTTTCGCCTTGTCCAATCGCATGCACTCTTTAAGGTGCTCGTATAGTTTTTTCTGGTTTTCGCTTTCGCCCATATCGATAAAATCGACAGCGATAATGCCGCCCATATCGCGCAAGCGAATAATACGCGCAATCTCATCAGCCGCTTCCAGATTGGTTTCCAAGGCATTGTGCTCCTGATCCTTCATCCCTTTTCGGTTGCCACTATTCACGTCAATAACGTGCATAGCCTCGGTATGTTCCACAATAATATAGGCACCGCTTTTCAGCATTACCTGACGGCCAAAGGCGGCCTTTATTTGCTTGTGAACACCAAAGTTTTCGAAAATTGGCAGCGTTCCCGAGTAAAAACGAATGATGCTTTCTTTATCGGGGGAAATGTTTTTTACATAATCTTTAAGCTGGTTATACAGCTGCCGATTATTTACATGAATGTTGTTAAAGTGTACCGAAAGCAAGTCTCTAAGCACCGCCGAGGTTTTGTTAATCTCACCCAAAACACGTTTTGGAGGTGCAGAATTTCTTAGATTTTTTGCAATGGTTTCCCACCTGGAAATAAGATCGTTAAGATCGTTTTCCAGATCGCTTACTTTTTTGTTTTCGGCAACGGTACGAATAATTACCCCAAAATTTTTGGGACGAATGTTTTGCATTAACTGGCGCAAACGATCGCGCTCGGTTTGTAACCTAATTTTCTGAGAGATGGAAACTTTGTTCGAAAACGGCACCAAAACCAAGTATCTACCTGCAAGGGTAACCTCCGAACACAACCGTGGACCTTTAGACGAAATGGGCTCTTTGGCTATTTGAACCAAAATATTCATTCCACCCGAAAGTACCTCTTTAATTTTCCCCTCTTTTTCTATATCGGGTTCCAACTCGCCTTCTGGTAGCATGCTTGCTTTCAGCTCGTTTTTAAGTGTACGTTTTGTAAACTTATTGAGCGAGGCAAACTGCTGACCTAGGTCGAGGTAATGTAAAAATGCATCTTTTTCGTACCCTACATCCACAAACGCGGCATTCAGACTAGGTACAACCCGTCTTACTTTGCCTAAGTAAACATCACCAACTGTGAAGTCGTCACTGCCTTTTTCCTTATGTAATTCGGTTAGAATACCATTTTTCAATAAGGCAATAGACACTTCGCTAGAGTTGGCGTCAATTACCAAGTCTATATTCACTAGCGGATAGGATTAAACGGCAATACCGGTGTGATTTTCACCACACCGGTTTACCAGTAACGAATAGCTAAACTGTAGTTTAAATTACAGTTAGCCTATTATTTTTTCTTCTTGTGACGGTTCTTTCTAAGGCGTTTTTTACGCTTGTGAGTAGCCATCTTATGTCTTTTTCTCTTCTTACCGCTTGGCATAAGGTTAAGTTTTAATTTTTGTTAGACAATTCGTGAATAATTCTTTCTACTCCGTTTACAATAACTGTATCGGTGGTAGTTGTTTTGTATTTACTGTAAGCCGTAATCGCTTTATCGTTTTCTCCCAAACCCTGGTAGGCCTGCCCTAAATAAAATAGTGCATCGGGGTAGGTAGGATTATTCATTCCAACCACCTTTTCGAACCGCATAACAGCCTTGTCCATTTGTCCCGATTGAAGCGAGAACAAACCCAGCCTGTAATGAACCTCGATGTTTTCGGGGTCTTCCTGGAGAATTTCTCTGAAAAGCTTAATGCCTTCCATTGGGTTTTCTCCATTTTCAACCATCATTGTTGCCTTGGCTATTTTAGCCTCTATACCGCTACCCTTGCTTTCTGCTTGCTTAGGTTGATTTGGCAAATAAAGCAAAACGCCTATTAAACCAATTGCTGCGGTAAGCAGCACAATTTTGGTTAAGTGCTTTTTCAAGCGGTAACCTTCTTAGTGTTTTCCTTAACCACTTCAACAAACGTTTTAGCTGGTTTAAAAGCTGGTACGTTGTGTTCTGGAATAATGATGGTAGTGTTTTTAGAAATGTTTCTACCGGTTTTTTGCGCTCTCTTTTTAACAATAAACGAACCGAATCCCCTCAAATAAACATTATCACCCTTTTTTAGTGAAACTTTAATTGAATTCATAAAAGCTTCCACAGCTGTTTGAACTGCTACTTTCTCAATTCCTGTCTTATCAGCAATTTCTGCGACAATATCCGCCTTAGTCATAATGAGTACTTATTGATTTTCAGTTAATTCCCTATCTCATTTTTTAGGGGGTGCAAAGATAGATTTCTATTTGAGAAATTAAAATTTTGCTTTTTTAATTTTGTTCCTTCTTACATTTCCCGCCAAATGAGTGCATTCTCCAATCAAATAATAAGCTGGTACAAGCAAAACAAACGGGATTTGCCTTGGCGAAATACGGTAGATCCTTATTTCATTTGGCTTTCCGAAGTTATTTTGCAGCAAACCCGCGTATTACAAGGGCTTCCTTATTACGATAAATTTGTTTCGACCTACCCAACAGTTCGCCATTTGGCCAAAGCCGACGAAATGGAAGTGCTGAAACTGTGGCAGGGCTTGGGTTATTATTCGCGGGCTCGCAATCTTTTAAAAACAGCTCGGCATGTAAGCGAATTTTTAGAAAATAAATTTCCGCTTACCTATAATGAGCTTATTGAACTGCCTGGCATTGGGCCCTATACAGCTGCAGCTATTGCCTCGTTTGCCAATAATGAGCGGGTTGCTGTGGTCGATGGCAATGTGTATAGAGTGTTATCGCGTGTTTTTGGCATATCAACACCCATTGATTCTACCGATGGAAAAAAAGAATTTCAGCAGTTGGCCACCGAACTAATGGGGAATGAGGCGGCCTTGCACAACCAAGCCATTATGGAGTTTGGCGCCACCGTATGCAAACCCAAACAACCTAGCTGTGAGGATTGTGTATTAAGAACCACCTGCTTTGCTTTCGAAAACAAACAGCAAGATCAGCTCCCGGTTAAAGCCAAAAAAACAACTGTTAAAACACGCCATTTCAATTATTTGGTGTTCAATCATCAGCAAAAAATATTTTTAAAAAAACGCCCGGCAGGCGACATTTGGCAGGGACTGTACGACTTCCCTTTGCTTGAATCGAATCAGGGCATTGACCACCCCGAATGGTTGTTTCAGCAAACCGATTTTCCCAATTTGGGTGGCCACCTACCGGTTTTTACGAAAAAATCGCCCGTATACAAACACCTGCTAACGCATCGCGAAATTCAAGCCACGTTTTGGGAGTTTAAGCTGGAACATCCAGTAATTGAGGAGAATCTTGTTGGAATTAGCAACCGACAATCCGACGAATATCCTATGCCACAACTGATTGTTAACTACCTGAAAAACAATCACCAAAAGAAATAAGCACCTAAAAATCGGTTAAGCTTTCGCCTCTCCATGAAAGTTGATAGTAAATTATTATCTTTAACTCGAAACCCAAAAAATTGTGAGTTATGAATGGAGTAAACAGAGTGATTCTAGTTGGTAATTTAGGCAAAGACCCTGATGTCAAATCCCTAGAAAACGGAACAAAAGTGGCCAAATTCACCATGGCTACCAACGAGCGGTACACCGCAAGAAGTGGTGAAAAAATGACTAAAACGGAGTGGCATAACATCATCCTTTGGCGCGGCTTGGCCGAAAACGCTGAGCGCTTTCTGAAAAAAGGAAGTTTAATCTATTTGGAAGGGAAACTTAAGTCGAATTCCTACACTGATAAGGAAGGAATATCGAGAAATGTTACCGAAATAGAAGCAGAAAACTTTACTTTGCTGAACCGAATGGATCATGAAGGTAACCCGGTAGCACACGCCGAAGCAACGGTAGCCCACGAAGGGCAAGCCACTTACAACGGAAATGACCCAGAAGGCGATTTACCATTTTAATTAATTTCAAAAACTTGGAACCTCCCGAGACAGGTCTTGTACTTTCTGTAAATTCAATTTTTCTTCAATCCCACCTTTTTTACTACGAGGTGGGATTGTATTTGGTATCTGCCGCAGTTCTGGTTGTATGGTATCAACTGGCCGCTTTAAGCAACGCCAATTACCAGTCAGTTTTTCAAAACGAAGAGGTTAGTGACTATGCCAAACACCGGTTTTCACTCTCGTTGTGGTTCTTGTTTTTCTTTCTTTTGGCGGTCTGGTTATTCCAAATTTGCTACGGTTCTCCGGTAGTTTTCGCCCTGGTCGCCTTATTTTTACTTAGCGTTCCGCTAGCCTTGTTCGGTAAAAACAGCCGATTTACTTATTCTCCCAGCGTGGTATCAGCATTTAGTTTTCTTAGCCAACCGTTTTATAAACTTAACAATCGTTTCAACCAACCCGAAGACAACAAGGACTCCATGGTTCATGATTTGGAACAGGTGCTGGAAAGTAATGAAGGCGAAACCACTGCCGAAGAGCAACAGATGCTACAAGGAATCGTGAAGTTTAGTTCTACTGAAGTTCGCCAAATTATGACCCCCAAGGATTTGGTGGTTAGCGTTTCTGACACGTATACATTAGCCGAGATTTTAGAAACTGTAAGAGAAAACGGTTATTCGCGTATGCCGGTAATTACCAGCCAAAATGGACAACTTTTGGGCACTTTGCATGCTAAAGATCTTATTGCTTTAATAGCGCATGAAACCCAACCGTGGCAAGAGCTGGTTAGGCCACCATATTTGGTGCAGCAAACCAAAAAAATCATTGACTTGTTGGAGCAATTTCAGCAACGAAAAACACACCTTGCCCTTGTGGTTGATGAGTTTCAAAACCACGTAGGGTTGGTTACTTTGGAAGATGTTATCGAAGAAATTGTTGGCGATATTTCTGACGAGTTCGATGACGAAGAAGTTATTTTCTCGAAACTGGATGCCCACAACTTTATATTTGAAGGCAAAACGTTACTAGCCGAATTGACCCGCCTCATGGCGGTTGACTCGAAAACTTTTGATGGGTTTCAACAACCCGGCAAAACACTGGCCGGTTTCCTGCAATCCATTATTGATTATATGCCGCGAAAAGGGGCTAAAATAAATTTTAAAAACCTACTGTTTACCGTTGAATCGGTTGATAAAAGACGCATAAAGCGCGTGAAAATTACGATTGTTGCATGATTAAAAATTCAATTATACCGGCCTTTTTAGGCTTGCTTACCGTTTTCTTGACTGCATGTGGCGATAATCCCATCCCAAAGAAAACTGCTTATTTTAGAATTGAACTTCCTGAAAAAAAATACCAGCTTGTAGATACCCTTTCGTGTGGATTTGGCTTCGAAATTCCAAGCTACGCTTTTGTTAAGCCCTCACCCGACATGAAACCCGGCGACCAATGTTGGTACAACATCTATTTCCCCCGATTTAAGGGCGAAGTCTACCTTACCTATAAAACCATTAGCAAGGAAACTCCATTGGTTCAATTGCTCGAAGATTTACACAAAACGGCTTATGGACACAGCGCTCGTGCCGATAATATCTCGGCTCGAACATTCGAATATCCCGAAGAGAAAAAATACGGTATTATTTATGATGTAGACGGCAATGTAGCCTCACAAATGCAATTCTGTATAACCGACAGTACCTCTCGTTTCATAAGGGGTTCACTCTATTTTGCCTGCCCGCCAAACAAAGATAGTCTGGCTCCGGTAGTCAAATTTATCCGCAGCGATATTGAACATTTTATTGCCAGTTTTAAGTGGCAATAATCGCTTTTAGGCAATGTACAATTACCTTTTTTCCATTTGCCAAAGTGGTTGCAAAAAGGTAATGATCTCCGCCGGGACTAAACCCAATTTTTTTGCTGATTTCCTCCGGTTTAGCCGGGAAATTTCGGCAGCTGATATTTGCTTTTCTGGATGGGATTAACTCGGTAAGTTGCTTTTTGCTAAGTGGCAATACCGTTTGAACCGTGAAAATCCTTCCCGGGAAATTTGCAATTAGTTCTTCGGAAGTGTATAAATGCGAATGTTCACCAATTTTTTTGGCCGGGTAGGTCAATTGTAAATCGTCAACCCGCCCACATTTCATGATTGCCGCATTTGGCTCGTACAAATATTTCTGCGGTTCGTCGGCCAGTTGTAACTTGGTTTTTGCTTCGGCCAAGAAACGACCTACTGGCTGTCCACTTTCTAGGTTTACCGCTATTATTTCAGTTTTTTCTGCGGTTGGTTTTAGCACCACCAATAATTCCTTGCACTCATTCTTCACCGCAACCACATGCACTTCCGCCAACTGATTTTCGAAAGCAAGACGTAAACGATGAATATCGAAAAGGGGCGATAGTTTGGCGATAAGCGTGGCTCCTTTTGCTAATATTTTTGGCGCAATTTCCAGCAAATTGGGCGAACAATCCTCGAGCATAAATACCTTACGTTGCTTATCGGTTCTCCTGGCCGGATCGCAATACACCACATCGGTTGGGTTTTGTTCCCATTTGGTAAGGTAATCTTCTAATGTAGAGTGACATACCTCAATATTTTTTACCTCAAGCGCCCGAAAATTTTGCTTCGCCAAGTCGCACAGGTATTCCTGCTGCTCAACATAGGTAAGTTTTTGCGCAAAGCGCGACATTTCGTATGAATCGACACCAAAACCACCAGTTAAATCGACCACTGTGGCTCCTTTCGGTATTAGCTTTTGCTTGTACATTGCTGTTGCTTCCGACGAGCATTGCTCCATGGCTTGCAGCTCTGGAAAAACCAAACCACGCGTATTTGCCCATAATTTCAACTTACCGCCAGCTCGTTGAATCATGGCTACCTGATTGCTTAAATCGCGTGGTTCTAACCCCACAAATGGCGAAGGCAGCAGGGCCATTTTATAAGGTTCGTCTGCTACATGCTTGGTAATGTAATCTTGCACTGCCGAAGTGGCCAGTTGCTGTATTTTCTCTTTGTTTAACACGTTGCAAAGTAAACCTTTCCAAATACTTAAATAACGGAACGTTGGTAAAAATTAACAATATTAACCTCCGATTAGCTGTAGTTTTGCGCCCGATTCTGGGCCGAAATGACAAAGAAAGAAAAGCTACTGGTACTCGTTCTGGCGTGTGTACAATTTACACACATGATGGACTTTATGATTATGATGCCCTTAAGCGACCGACTGATGGAAGCCTTCAACCTGAGCCCGTTACAGTTCAGTTTTATTGTTTCAGGCTATATGCTTGGCGCATTTGCCTCGAGCCTTGGGGCAGCTTTTTTTATTGATCGACTGGATCGCCGGAAAGCACTTATTTACGTTTACATAGGATTTATTGTCGGCAACTTGGCCTGTGCGCTTTCGGGTTCATATGTCCTGTTGCTTGTTGCCCGCTGTGTAAGTGGCGTATTTGGCGGGGTAATGGGCGCCTTAATGATGGCCATTATTGGCGATGCGGTGGCACCTGAACGCAGAAGCACTGCCATGGGTTATGTAATTGGCGCCTTCTCTATCGCCAGTGTTGCAGGTGTGCCTTTTGGCTTATTTCTGGCGACCAAATACCAGTGGCAAACCCCATTTTGGTTCTTAACGGGTGTGAGTCTGCTGGTTCTTTATGGCATTTACCAATATGTTCCAATCATTGCCGGGCACGTTTCTAAGGCCAAGCAAAATAAATCGTATGCCGTTTTTGTCAATATTTTTAAAGATAAAAACCAGCAACGAGCGCTACTTTTTTCGGTTTTATTGATGTTGGGGCAGTTTACCATCATTCCGTTTCTGGCCCGTTACATGGTCAGAAACGTTGGTTTTGAAGTGGGGCAATTGCAATGGATTTATTTGGTTGGCGGGGCTTTAACCATATTCAGCTCGCCATATTTTGGTAAAATGGCCGATAGAAAAGGAACCTTGCTTATTTATTCGGTATTCGGAATCATAAACCTTATTCCAATCGTTCTCATTACCAACCTTGGTCCCGTGCCTATTTGGATTGCACTGAGTATAACCGGTTTATTTTTCATAACCTCCAATGCCCGGTTTGTGCCTGCACAAGCTTTAATTACCTCTGTGGTGAAGCCAGAAGAAAGAGGCAGTTTTATGAGTATTAACTCGGCCGTTCAATCGGCAACTAACGGCATTGCGCCTATTATTGCGGGTATGTTGGTTACGGAAACCTTGGTGGGCAAAAAGATGATTGGATACAACCTGGCCGGATATGTGGCCGTGGCCGCATCGATACTTGCCGTAATTATTGCGCAGAAAATTAAAGCGACAGATTAAGCCACAAAAGCCTTCCGAACCCGGTGATTAAAATAAACCACTGCCGTTAGCAAACCTAAGGCGCCAATTTGGTGCAAAACACCCAACCAAACGGGTACTTGTCCTTGCGAAAAAAGTATGGTTAACACACCAAAAGTAAACTGTACAAAAACTGCGGCAAGCAGGTAAAGAATACTTCGGCCTTGGGTCAAAGAAACTTTCATGGTGCGCATTTCCCACCAAATATATACCACCAAACCCACTACAATAAAGGCAAACCAGCGGTGTATGAACTGTACCCCATCTTTGTGGTTGGTAAAATTCTCGAAAAAGCCATCCATGGCGGTAACGTTGGCTGGCATAAACTCACCATTCATCAAAGGCCAGGTATTGTATATGGTTCCGGCATTTAAACCGGCAGTAAAGGCCCCATAAATTACCTGCACGTAAACCACCGCAAACAAAGCTACGCCCAGTTTTTTAATGGGGTCGAAAGAGGAATTGGTGTTTTTTCGGCGGTCGTAATTAATGTCTAAGGCTGTCCAAAGAATGTAGGCAAACAAGGTAAAGGCCGCAACCAGATGAATGGCCAAACGGTAGTGACTAACATCGGTTCGGTTTTTTAACCCACTCACCACCATAAACCAGCCCAAACCACCAACGGCAGCACCGCCAAGCAATATCACAAAACACCGGCCTAGCAACCATTTGTCTTTTAAAAGACCTTTTCGCCAAAAAACAAAAAACGGAATAAGAAAAGCCAAACCCATCAGTCGCCCCCACAAACGGTGCGTATATTCCCAAAAATAAATAGACTTAAACTCTGACAGCGTCATCCCCTGATTAACCAACTGATACTCGGGAGTAGCTTGGTATTTGCTAAATTCCTTTTCCCATTTTGCCTTAGAAAGTGGCGGAATGGATCCGCTTACCACATTCCACTCAGTAATGGAAAGCCCACTTTCGGTAAGGCGCGTAATACCGCCAATGGTAACCATTACAGCTATCAGCAAGCAACCAATAAGAAGCCAGTTATACACGGGGCGCAGCAAATCCATATAATTCAAGGAAATTCGGTGACCAAAACTATAAAAAATAAAAAGGGCTTCCTGATGGGAAGCCCTAAAAATTTACATTGTTTTTCAACCTATTGAATAATGGTTTCTAAAACGGCCAATATTCCGGGAATTGCAATATTTCCAATGTTATTGAAAGCCGTAACCTTCGCTCCGGTGGTTTTAACTTCTTCCTTCTTATCTCCTTCTTCAATTTTTTCGTAAGAAACCTCCGAAACAATTATCTCTACCGATTTTACTTTGTATTGTCCATCATTCAATTTCTCGATGGCGGCAATCATTTCCTTCTCGGTAATTTTCTTCTCATCGTATTCAATAGTCGCAAAATCTTCGGCTTTGCGTTCAGGGTCAAAATATATCTCGGTGGCTTTCACGCCCTCCATTTTTTTAAGACAACCCGCAATAGCACCAGTGCACATTTTAGAACAGCTCATGCCATCAACCGCAATTTTTGCCGTGCACTTCGCCTCATCGGCATCTTGAACCACCGACCGAGTTACTTTCACCCCATTGGCGTCAGAAACCTGATCGGACCCGTTGGTAGAACATGCATAAACCACAACAGCAAGTAGGGTCAACAGTAGTAGGTTAATTCTTTTCATTTTGGTTTTAATTGACATTAGCAAAAGTAAAACATAATCATTCAAAATAAGACCTTAACAAGTTTTAACGGATTTAAAATCCGATAAATGGCTGCTTATACCCGTTCAGGTAAATTTTAATAAACTACAACGCATACCTTTGCGCACTTATTATGAAAAACACATCAGGCGGTTATCCGCTTAGTTCCTGGCTAATACTTTTTGCACTTGCACTTACTTGGGGAAGTTCATTTATTTTAATGAAAAAAGGGCTGGAGGTTTTTAGTGGTTTTCAACTTGGGGCGCTTCGCCTTAGCATTGCTTTTTTGTGTTTGATGCCGTTTGGCATACGCGCCTTGCTTCGTGTTAAAAAGAAAAATTTAATTCCGGTGCTTACCGTTGGTATACTTGGCAATGGCTTACCGGCCTTTATGTTTGCCACCGCCCAAACCAAGCTAGAAAGTTCTCAAGCCGGCATTCTTAACGGACTCACGCCGTTTTTTGCTTTTGTGGTTGGCGCTTTATTTTTTCACCTGAAACCAAACTGGCGGAGTGTTGCCGGAATAATTTTGGGCTTTGTTGGTGCTGCCGGACTAATTGTCTCGAAAACAGGATTAAACCTCAATATGGATATTGGTTACAGTCTTTTAATTGTTGTTGCCACACTTTTTTACGGCATCAGTGCCAATGTGATTCGTCACAAATGCACGGACTTAAAAGCGGTCGATATTAGCGCAATGGCCTTTAGTTTTATTGGCATCCCGGCACTTATTCTTTTGTTCAACTTAGGTTTTGTCGAAACCTTGCAAACAGATCCTGACGCATATCGGGCTTTAGGTTTTGTGGCCATTTTAGCCATTTGTGGAACGGCATTGGCGGTGGTTCTTTTCAATAAATTACTGAAAGACACTTCGGCACTTTTCGGCTCATCGGTTACCTACTTAATGCCTGTAGTTGCAGTAATATGGGGGCTTCTGGACGGGGAAAGCCTAAAACCCATTCAGGGAATTTTCGCCATGGTTATTCTCTCTGGAATTTATCTGGTAAATTATCAACCGAAGAGAGTTGATTAATTAAAAAGTATGTATACCTTTGCCGTCCAAAATTTTTAGGTCAAAAAACCAAAACTATGTACGCAATTGTAGAAATAGCAGGGCAGCAGTTTAAAGTGCAAAAAGACCAAACGATCTTTGTTCACCGCTTAGAAAACGCTGAAGGTTCGAAAGTTGATTTCAACAACGTTCTTTTAGTAGAAAATGGTGGCAAAGTTAGCGTTGGCGCCCCAGCTGTAGCAGGTGCTTCGGTATCTGCTGAGGTGTTAAAACACCTTAAAGGCGATAAAGTTATCGTCTTTAAAAAGAAAAGAAGAAAAGGTTACAAAGTATTGAACGGTCACCGTCAATACCTGAGCCAAATTAAAATTACTGACATTAAAGGTTAATTAACCGCAAATTCTTAGTAAGAAATGGCACACAAAAAAGGCGTCGGGAGTTCTAGGAACGGCCGTGAATCGCATAGCAAAAGATTAGGTATTAAAATTTTCGGTGGTCAGGCTGCAAAGTCTGGTAGCATCATTGTAAGACAACGCGGAACTGCACACCATGCAGGCGAAAACGTTGGAATTGGTAAAGATCATACGCTTTTTGCCCTTACCGATGGTGTTGTTGCTTTCAGAAAAAAAGCTGAAAATAAATCATTCGTATCTGTAGTTCCTTTTCAGGCTTAATTACAGTACTTAACTCAGTTAAAAACTCCCGCTCGAAAGAGTTGGGAGTTTTTTGTTTTTAATCCCTTCGTGTTTTGGCTATTTATTAGCTCCGAACCACTATTTTAGCACAAAAAATTACCAGTTACCCAACACCATGCTCGAAATAAGCAACATTCGCGACAACACAGCCAACATCATTGCCGCACTTAAAAAACGTGGGCTCGATGTTTCTGCCACCATAAGCAAAATATTAACCCTTGATGACGAACGGAAAGCCAACCAAAACCAGGTAGACGGCATTTTGGCCGAGGTAAACCGCTTGTCGAAAGAAATTGGCAAACTAATGCAAGCCGGCGACCACCAAGGTGGCAACAAAATGAAGGAGCTGGTAGCCGAGCTAAAAGAATCGGTTAAGGATAAAGAAACTCGCCAAACTGAAGTGGAAGAAGGTATCCGCACTTTGCTTTATACCATTCCAAATACACCAAACACACGTGTTCCAAACGGCAAAACGCCCGAGGACAATGAAAATATTTTTGAAAACAAGGTAAACATAAACTTGCCCGCCAACGCAGTTCCACACTGGGATTTGGTAAAAAAACACGACCTGATTGACTTTGACCTTGGGGTAAAAATTACCGGAGCGGGTTTCCCAGTGTACAAAGGCAAAGGAGCCAAACTACAGCGTTCACTTATTCAGTTTTTCTTGGATGAGGCCGAAAAAGCGGGTTATCTGGAAATTATGCCACCCTTGATGGTCAATGAAGATAGCGGCTTTGGTACCGGTCAACTACCCGATAAGGAAGGTCAAATGTACCACTCGACAGTTGACAATCTGTACCTGATACCGACAGCCGAAGTGCCTATTACCAACATTTACCGCGATGTAATTGTAAAGGAAAGCGATTTCCCCATTAAAATGTTTGGCTACACCCCGTGTTTCCGTCGTGAAGCTGGTTCTTATGGCAAAGATGTTCGCGGATTAAACCGTTTGCACCAATTTGATAAGGTGGAAATTGTTCAAATTGAGCATCCCGAAAAATCGTACGAAACCTTGGACACCATGGTTGCTCACGTAAAAGGTTTATTAGAAAAACTAAACCTACCTTATCGTTTACTTCGCCTTTGCGGTGGCGATATGGGTTTTGCTTCGGCATTAACCTACGATTTGGAAGTGTGGAGTGCCGCACAAGAAAAATGGCTAGAGGTGAGTTCCGTTTCCAATTTCGAGACTTTTCAGGCAAACAGACTTAAATTACGTTACAAAGACAGCAACGGAAAAACACGTTTAACGCACACTTTAAACGGTTCTGCCTTAGCTTTACCAAGAATATTGGCCGCTTTACTGGAAAACAACCAAACTGAAAACGGCATTAACATACCGGAAGTATTGCACAGATATACCGGTTTTACCCAAATTTAACGCCCATGCAAAAACTTGTTTACCTTCTAACAGTTAGCCTTTGTACGTTTTCCTTTTCAGCTTGTAAACAGCATGATGAGGGCGCAACTCAACTTGGCGGAATCGATAGTTTACAAACCGAACTGAGTAAGCTGGAAAAAATGTTTGCTGAAATTAAGCCCAATGAAGTGGCCACCATTTCTAGCACCATCGATGCCGATATTGATAGCGCTTATACACTTTGTGAAAAGACAAACGTAAAACTTACTGAAGAGGAAGGAACTTTTTTTGGTCGTTATCAGGCCCTCAAGAGCAGTTTGAAAAAATTCGATTCGCGCCACAAAACTATTGAGGAGCAATTGGCTTTAACCAAGCAACAATTGGCCAATCTTAAAGCGTTTTCCGAAAACGAAAAGGTAGATAAAGTAGCCTTAGCCAAGTATACTACTGACGAAACCGTGGCTTTGGAAAAATTAACAGCTGCAGTGGAACAAATGCACGGTAGTGCCGTTTATGTTCGAGAAAGCTACAGCGAATTCAGGCCGCAGCTTTTAACCAAGCTAACTGAACTCTCTAAAAGAAAAAAATAGGAGGCCATAACTCCGGCATGAAATATTTACCAAGCTATAACTGGTTTAACCCACTTTCGTTTTTTATTTCGAGTGCCTCGCCACTGTTATTAACACTGTGCCTTTTTGTTGCGCAGCAAAATACCCTGCAGGCGCAAACTACCGACTTGGAATTTGCCAATTACTATTTCGAAGCCGGCGAGCTCGACAAATCGGCCATATATTTCGAAAAACTATACGGTAAATCGGCAAGTCCGTATTATTACCAGCGTTTGTTAAGCTGCTACATTTCTTTGGAAAACTACAGTAGCGCAGAAGAGCTCATTAAAAAGCAACTTAAGCAAGCCCCTATTGAAAGTGAAGTATATGTCGACTTAGCTTTTCTGTATGGCAAAATGGGCAATCAGAAAAAAAAGGAAAAAGCGCTGAAAGAAGTTCTCGACAACCTACCTCCCAACCGCAACACGATTGCGTTAGTTGCCCGAAAATTGCAAGAAATAGGCGAGATAGAAACTACCGAAACACTTTACTTACAAGGGATTTCGCTATTGAATGGCGATTATAATTTTGCACTAGAACTAGCCGATTTGTATGGCGCCAAAGGCAATTTACCCAAAATGGTAGAGGCCTACATTGAACTAATTGGGGTAAACGCCAGTTATGTTCCGTCGGTTCAAAACATGCTAAACCGCTACCTAAATTTAACCGAAGAGCCTGAAAAAGCCGATTTGGTTAAGGGAGTTTTGCTGAAAGCGCTTCAGAAATACCCTGACAACAATACCTACAACGAGATGTTGATTTGGTTGTTCTATCAGGTTAAAAATTTTAATGCTGCCTTTGTTCAGCTCAAATCCCTCGATAAAAGGTATAACGAAACAGGATCGAGAATTCTTGATTTTGCCGATTTATGCCTTAAAAACCAAGAATACAGTACCGCTGCTTCTGCCTACCAATACTTGATTGATGCCAAAAAAGACGCCTACTTGTTAGAGTTGAGTCAAGTTGGACTTTCTCGTACTGAGTACTTACTGTTAGAAAACACCAGCAAACCTGAAAGTAGTCAGATTTCGAGTACCGGAACTGTGATGCGCAATTGCCTTAACACCGTTGGCTATAGTACCAGCACCGCCGATTTGGCACTGGATTATGCCCAGTTTTTAGTTAAATATGAAAACCAGCTCGATTCGGCTATTGTATTTCTAGAAAGCTTGGTGGAACTGGCAAATTTGGCACCGAAAAAAATTGCCGAGATTAAACTTTCGCTTGGTGATTTGTTGATTATGAAGGGGGAAATCTGGGACGCTTCGCTGTACTATTCTCAAGTGGATAAAGCATTTAAAGAAGATGTACTTGGTGCAGAGGCGAAATTCAGAAACGCCAAAATATCGTATTACACCGGAGATTTTACCTGGGCTCAAGATCAATTGGACGTATTAAAAGCATCTACTAGTAAGCTAATTAGTAACGATGCCATGAATTTATCGCTACTCATTACCGACAATTTGGGACTGGATAGTATTGAAGAACCCTTGCAACTGTTTGCCCAAGCGGACTTGTACAATTACAGAAACTTGCTAACCGAAGCCGAAAATCAATTGGATAGTTTGGCCTATTACTATCCGGCACATCGATTGGCCGATGAAATTTTGTTTGAAAAAGCCGAAATTCAACTGAAGAAACGAGATTACATAAAGGCTGCCGGGTACCTGGAAAAAATAATTGAGCGGTATCCAACCGATTTATTGGGTGACGATGCAGTATTTCTTTTGGCAGAGTTAAATCGGAAACACTTAAATAATTCAGTAAAAGCTTCAGAACTTTACCAAAAAATAATTACCGAATACCCATCGAGCCTGTTTGTGGTAGAAGCGCGCAAGCAATTCCGTGAGCTTCGGGGTGATGCGGTAAACTAATAGCCAATTTGCAATGATATTATATAACGTAACCGTAAGTGTTGACGAGTCCATTCATCAAGACTGGCTCAGCTGGATGAAGGAAACTCATATTCCAGATGTGATGGCAACCGAGTGCTTTATTGAAAACCGCATGTTAAGGATGCTTAACGAAGAGGAAGGTGGCATTACTTACGCCATTCAATACATTGCTCCAAGCATGGAGATTTACGAAAAATATCAGCGTGAATTTGCCCCAAACCTGCAACTGGATGTTAAGCAGCGCTACGAAGGGAAATTTGCGGCATTTCGCACCGTATTAGAAATTGTACACGAAACGCGGTAACCCACCGGACAAAATTTTCATTTTGAAAGTAAAAGCAAAAAAACACCTCGGACAGCATTTTTTAAAGGATTTGAGCATTGCCCAGCGCATTGCAGAATCACTTACTGGGCATGGTCAGTATAAAAAAGTGCTCGAAGTGGGGCCCGGAACCGGTGCATTAACCCAGTTTTTACTGCAAAACTCGAAATACGAAACCACAGTAGCCGAGGTTGACAGGGAAAGTATTGAATACTTGAATAAATTTTACCCGCAATTGGCTGGCAGAATCTTAAATCAGGATTTCCTGCACATGGATTTTTCACGCTATACCACCGAACCGTTTGCTGTTGCTGGAAATTTCCCCTACAACATCTCAACCCAGATCATGTTTCGCGTTTACGAAAACAGAAACCAAGTTCCTGAGGTTGTGGGTATGTTTCAAAAGGAAGTTGCCGAGCGAATTTGCGAAAAACCTGGCTCGAAGGCCTACGGGATACTGAGCGTATTGCTTCAGGCTTTTTACAACTGTGAATATCTATTCACTGTTTCGGAAGACGTATTTGATCCTCCGCCAAAGGTTAAGTCGGGTGTAATTCGCTTAACCAGAAATGAGGTAATGAACCTGCCGTGCGATGAGGCTTTTTTTAAGACGGTAGTAAAAACAGCCTTCAATCAGCGCAGAAAAACACTTCGGAACAGTATTAAAAGCTTAAATCTTAAAGGAGTAAACGATGACTTGTTCGACAAACGCCCAGAGCAGTTATCAGTAGAGCAGTTTATACGGCTTACGCAGATTCTACAAGCGGAATAAATCGTATTCAATCTTCCCGATAGCTACGAACCATCGGGAAGGTTTGAAACCTAATATATAAGAACTTTTCGGTTAACCTGTTTTCCATTTGCTTCAACTCCGTGGAAGATATAAATCCCTTTCGACCAACCGCTAGTTGGAACATCATCCGAACTATTCGACTTAAATGCTACTTTGCCCGTAATATTGACAACAGTTATATCTCTTATTGTTTGAGATAAAACAATTGATTCTGTCTTGGAGTTGAAGTAAATGGTGGTTTCCGGAATCTTATTAAGTAAGCCACTCACCGATGAAGAAGTTTCCATGCAATCGCCTTTTTCCCCTTCTAATTGCTCCGGGGTTAATACCTGGTCAAAAACTTTGAAATCATCAATAATTCCTTCGAAATTCTGAAAATTGGATTCAACTCGAGACCCAATTGTAAAAGAAACTTGAGACCCAGCATAACCAGCATCTCCATTTGTATTTGTGGTACAAATTAGTTGACCATCAACAAACAATGCCAACGAGTCATTATTTCTTGAAACCATAACATGGTACCATTGATTTGCTTCTGGCAATGTTCCACTATAACAATGATGGGGATTCGACTGAGTATCATACGAGCCAAAACCAAATCCTATGTGTTGCCATGAATCGTTATAACCAATCAGAACACTTTGATCAGCCTGAGTTCCACCTATGCTAAACAGGGAAAAGTATTGCCCATTCATTGGCAGATTACCTAATTTACACCACAATGAAATGGTATAGGTATTCAATTTGAAAAAATCAGGTTCAATTGCAATTGAACTGTTCTGACCCGAGAAATTGAGTGCTTTATTCGGCTGCCCAAATTTATTCGTGGCGCCATCAACATTTACCATGACCCCATGATTCGCGTTTCCACTTAAATCATTTGCATTTCCATCCATGGGATAGCAGGCAATTGGGCTTACCTGTGCATATACACCAGTAACAAAGAAAGCTGAGTAAAAAACAAAGGCAATTTTGGAAAATAAATTCATGATAAATTAAAATTGAGAGTGAATAATTATACTGCTAAGTAATAAATTAATTCTTAATTAATTTTATCATGGCCAAACTCCTGCTCATTTTTCTTTAGCCGTTTCTGAAGGCACGAGCGGATTTTATGGTATTCAACCAATCCGATGGCTGCGAGCCATCGGATGGTTGGTTTAAAACATCGTTACGAATTATTTCTTTTTCTTGGTTCTCTGTCTCTCCAACTCGATTTGCCAGATGAAGCCTGCCCGCTGCTAGGTTTTGCATTGCCACTTCTGCCCTGACCATTATTTCTAGGCTCTCTTCGGCCTTGTGGCTGCTTTGGTGCAGGTGGTGTTCCAGTGCCAACCAGCTGAAATGGATGTGAAGTATTAACCGGAATTTGCTTTTTTATCAGCTTACAAATGTCTTTTAAGAAATCTTTTTCCTCGTGGTCGCAAAGCGAAATGGCTATACCACTTAGTCCAGCCCTACCGGTTCTACCAATTCGGTGAACGTAGGTTTCGGGAATATTGGGTAGTTCGTAATTGATAACATGAGTAAGTTCGTCAACGTCAATTCCACGGGCGGCAATATCGGTAGCTACCAAAACCCGGGTTCGGCCATCTTTAAAGCTGCCTAAGGCGTTTTGCCTTGCCCCTTGCGATTTGTTTCCATGAATGGCCAAGGCCACAATGCCACTGCTGCTCAAATCTTTGGCTACTCTATCGGCACCGTGTTTGGTTCGGGTAAATATTAGGGCAGATTTAATGTCCTTATTGGCCAATAAATAAATAAGCAGTTTCTTCTTGTCGGGTCTGTCCACATAATAAACTTCCTGCTGAATTTTTTCGGCTGTAGACGATGTTGGCGTAACCTCAACCTTGGCTGGATTTATTAAAATAGAACTGGCCAACTTTAAAATATCTGGCGGCATAGTAGCCGAAAAAAACAAAGAATGTCTTTTAACCGGAAGATGAGTTATCAGTTTTTTAATATCGTGAATGAAACCCATATCAAGCATGCGGTCGGCTTCATCCAAAACAAAATATTTTATTTGTTTTAAGCTAACAAAACGTTGGTTAATAAGGTCTAACAAGCGACCTGGTGTGGCCACTACGATATCTACCCCGCGTTGAATTTCGCGCACTTGTGCCTTTTGATCTACTCCACCAAAAATCACGGTATGCTTGAGTGTTAGGTTTTTTCCATAAGCCGTTAAACTTTCACCAATTTGAATGGCTAACTCACGCGTTGGCGTAAGAATCAGCGCTTCAATGGCTTTGTTTCCGAATTTTTGGTCGGGTTGCTCACTTAAAAGCTGCAAAATAGGTATTGAAAAAGCAGCCGTTTTCCCGGTCCCGGTTTGCGCAATACCAAATAAGTCGCGGTGACTCAAAATAACCGGAATTGCTTGTTGTTGAATGGGAGTTGGGTTGGTATAACCTTCAGCTTTAAGGGCTTCTAGAATTGGAGGGATTAAATTAAGTTTATCGAAACTCATGTAATGATTTAAAAAAGAAGCAAAGGTAGTTAATACGGCAGGGGTAATAACATTTTAGCAATAATTAGCCATATGCTACATAATCACTGTAAAACCAATGGCTGCGATATTCAATTTTGTGGTAACCAGCTACCCGCAATTCCAAAAATACAATTGGTGTAACTTTACGTAGGTAAATTAAACACCGTTACCATGAACCGATTAGGTAAAAACCTGCTGCGTTTTAGTGTATTCTTACTTCCAATTGTGGCTTGCAGTCAACAAACCGAAAACACTATTGCGCCAAAATCAAGTAATCAAGTTAAAAATCCATACTATTCGCATACCGATACCACTCACCTTTCTGTACCCAATGCCGAATGGAAAAAAATTCTGGATGAAGGTGTTTACCTGGTAGCCCGCGAAAAGGAAACAGAACGAGCATTTACCGGGGAATACTGGAATTTTGAAGGGCTTGGTACCTACTACTGCGCAGTTTGCGGAAACCCGCTGTTTAAGTCGGATGCCAAGTTTGCCAGTAGCTGCGGTTGGCCTAGTTTTTATGAAACTCTTCGGCCAAATAGTGTAATTTATGTTGACGACCACAGCTATGGCATGGACCGAACCGAGGTGGTTTGTGGTCGGTGCGACTCGCATTTGGGGCATATTTTTGACGATGGCCCGCCACCCACCTTTAAACGATTTTGCATGAATAGTGCGGTGTTGGAGTTTACGCCTGATAAGAAGTAGGCGCTAGCCGTTTTTTCCCGCGGAAATCTTTGGTGTAAGCAGGAGAAAGCAAAAAACTACTTCCCGCAGATTACGCAGATGAACGCAGACACCACATCCGCGAAAATCTGCGTAATCTGCGGGAGAAAAAAACTCCTTTTTCCATTCTTGGGATTATCTGTCTAACTTTCTCTTATTATCCCACTACCTTTGCTCCATGCTTATCGAAACCCATACTGCGCTTGTTAAAGCCGAAGCCCTGCGACTGGGGTTTGAGTATTGTGGTATTTCGAAAGCAGCGTTTTTAGAAGAAGAAGCTCCGCGACTAGAAAATTGGTTGAACCACCAGATGCAGGGTAAAATGCACTACATGGAAAACCATTTTGACAAGCGCCTCGACCCGCGGTTGTTGGTAGATGGAGCCAAATCGGTTATTTCTTTACTACTGAATTACTTTCCCGAACAAACGCAAACTGATCCCGAAGCGCCTAAAATTTCGAAATACGCATATGGCAACGATTATCATGAGGTGATTAAGGCCAAGTTGCGCGAATTGCTATTTTTCATTAATCAAAACATTGGCGAAGTGCATGGCCGCGGATTTGTAGACAGCGCACCAGTTTTGGACAAGGCTTGGGCAAAGAAAAGTGGATTGGGCTGGATTGGTAAGAACAGTAATTTAATTACCAAACAGCAAGGATCTTTCCTGTTTGTGGCCGAATTAATTGTAGATATTGAATTACAGCCCGATGGACCTATTAAAGATTATTGTGGCAGCTGCACCCGATGTATTGATGCCTGTCCAACCGATGCTATTGTTGAACCATATGTGGTTGACGGTAGCAAATGTATCAGCTACTTTACCATCGAATTAAAAGAATCCATTCCGCAAGAAGTGCAAGGCAAATTTGATAACTGGGCCTTTGGTTGCGACATTTGTCAAGATGTGTGCCCCTGGAACCGATTTAGCAAACCTCATCGCGAACCGCTTTTTAACAACCAAACCGGATTATTGGATTTCTCTAAAAACGACTGGCAAGAAATTACTCAGGAAGTTTTCTCGAAAGTGTTTAAAGACTCTGCGGTAAAACGTACCAAGTTTGAGGGTTTGAAACGGAACATAAATTTCTTGAGCCGCTAAAAAAACAAAGTCGGAAAGGCTTTTTGTCTAAGCTGCTCTTTCCGACTTTGAACCCATTTCGGGTTAATTTTAGTGATGAATTTCATATGCGATAACCTGATTCGAAGTACTTTCAGCGTTATGCTTCCTCACTTGTTTTTGTTGCCGATTGTTGTTGCAATCGATAATTTATTGAGGCCTTTTTTGTTTTTGTATTGAGTCAAACCTTAGTTAGGACGTTGCCTGTTCATTTGTGCCAGCCGAGCTGGACTTGTCTAAAAGAACTATTTAAGGTTTTGGCAATAAGTTCAATCTACAAAACTGACCTTTCCATTCTAAACGCAAGGCGAAAAGCAAAGGTTACAAAAACTGATAAAAAAGCTGAAAAATAAGTGAAGTGTTGTACTGTCCACGAAAACGACCCAAAGCTCCTTTGTCGTAAGCAGGTGTATCGCGGATGGAGCTGATGCTTTCGGTGGTTCTAAATTTTACCCCCCAGTTTTGATTGAACTGATAAGCTACACCACCCATAATGCCCAACTCAAATTGCTTAAATGGCGCACTATAGGCTAATATTCCATCGCTATTTTCTTCACTTGCGGCTATGAGTATGCCAAAGGTTGGTCCTGCCTCGAACCAAATTTTCTTGTATTTGTAGCGCAGAAATACTGGCACTTCGGCATAATGTAACGCCATTTTATAGTAACTAAAATCGGCCGAATCCGGGTTTTGCACTTTTCGACTACCTTTTTGTATATAAGAAAGCTCGAAACCCAGCCCCCATGACTTGTTAAACTGATAAACAGTGCCAATTCCACCAGTTATGCCCAACTTATCGAAACCCGCCAATGCATCGCCTTGCACCTGAGTGGCGGTGGTGCCAAAAAAAGCTGAAGTGGTGAATTTCTTTTGCGCAAAAAGTTGACCGGTAACTAGAATTAACACCAGAACAACAAGGGATTTTCTATACATTTTTGAGTAATAAACTAAGTAGGATTTCGCATCCTTCTGATGCTTTTTTAATGATTTTCTGCACCCGGTGATCGATTTGGGGTACAAATACATCCTTGGTATCGACCAGGTAAATTTTACAAAGTGCAGGTACATATTGCACCAAGCTAGCAGCAGGATAAACGTTGAGTGAAGTGCCCACAATAACAAAAATATCGGCTTTTGTTGCCAGCCGAATGGCTTCTTCCATGCGTGGAACGGCTTCACCAAACCACACTACATCGGGGCGCAACTGGCTACCCAGTTCACATTTTTCGCCAAGTTCAATGGTCAATTTTTCTTTTAGCGGATACAACAAATCTCGGTTAAAACTGCTGCTCGAATTCATTATTTCACCGTGCAGGTGCACAATGCGCGCACTTCCGGCCCGTTCGTGTAAATCGTCAATGTTTTGGGTAATAACGGTAGTTTCGAAATAATCATCGAGTAAGGCTAACATGGTATGTGCCTTGTTGGGTTTCGCTTCGGCTATTTGTTTACGGCGTTGGTTGTAAAACTCGAGTACCAGTTTTGGGTTAGCGTCCCAAGCTTCCGGTGTGGCCACCTCGTAAACATTATAATTTTCCCACAACCCATCCGATTCTCGAAAGGTTTTCAGGCCACTTTCTGCGCTTATTCCTGCCCCGGTCAATATTACCAAACGCTGTTTATTCACCACGGCAATATAGCAACTTCGTTCAAACCTATGGTTCCAGAAAGTCTATTTGAATGAACAGCTGGTCGAATAAAAGCACGGACTATCGCGGAAAGCCAAGTAACAAGTTGGTTATTAATCAATTAAGTGCTCATTTATCACCCGTTCTATAGTGTTGGCCGGCACCACTCCCGATTGTCGCCACTTAATTTCTCCGCGTTTAAAAAGTATCAATGTGGGTACACCCATCACTTTAAACTTTGATGCCGCCTCGGGGTTTTTATCTACATCCACCTTAATTATTTTGGCCTTAGCACCAATTCGACCAGCCAAGTCATGCAATATAGGGGTCATGGCCTGACAAGGGCCGCACCAAGTGGCATAAAAATCGACCAAAACCGGCTGATTGCCATTGACCATTTCATTGAATTTGCCCATAATGTTCTATATTAAAAAAATCCTTTTCCTTTTGTTGCAATAAGTACCTGGGCGTACGCAACCTGTGGACTCTCTGGGTTACCATTAAGCATAAACAGGTAACAAACCAAGGGCGAAAGCATAAAATCAGTTTGCAACTGGGTGCCATTATACCGGTATATTTTACGGCAGTTGTCGGGAAAAGATATTTGCATGGTTTTACAAAGCCCTTGAATCCGAAACATGGTGTTCTGAACATCCTCTTCTTCCTCCATTCCCATTTTTTGGCAAAGTTCGCTTAGGTAATACTTCAATTTCACCTTTTTTATCTGCCTTATTCTTTCGGTATGGATTACCTCGTCCAGGTAATCATACAGTTGCATGGTTGTGCTCATTGGTTCTCAGTTTTTGAAGTTGAGTAAACAGTTCTTTTTCTTGTTCGGTAAGATTTTTAGGGAAGGTAGCTTGCAGGGTTACCAACAAGTCGCCAAAGTTATCGGGTTGATTAAAAATGGGCATACCTTTTCCTTTTATCCGCATGGTTTTACCAGGTATGGTTTCAGGCGGAATGGTAATGCGAATAACACCACTCATGGTATTTATAGTTGCTTTCCCGCCCAATAAAAGCGTGTATAAATCAATGTTTTGCTGGGTAGACAAATCATTTCCTTTTAATTCAAATTGAGCATCGGCTTTAAGTTGTATAGTAATAATCAAATCGCCCGGCCGACCGGTATATGGACTTACTGCTCCTTTTCCTTTTAAACGCAATTGTTGACCTGGCCTTAATCCTGGTTTTAAATTCACTTTTACGGTTTCCCCGCCAATAATTAACAGTTTTGTACCGCCATGATATGCTTCGGCCAACGAAAGTTCTAATTCGGCACGCGTGTCTTGCTGAACCGGTGCAGCCTGACGATGGGCACCATGAGATCGGCCACCACCAAATAGTGTTTCGAAAAAATCGTGGAAATCAGTCTCCGAAGCCGACCATCCTCCGCTAGCCCCAGATTGAGCATAGTCGCTCCAGTTAAATTGTTGTTCTTGCCCGCCAGCCCCACGTTGTTGAAATTGAGTGTAATTTTCAAACAACTCTTCATATTTCTGCCGCTTTTCGACATTGCTAAGCACCTCATTGGCCTCGTTTATCTCCTTAAATTTATCTTCGGCCACCTTGTCGCCGGGATTTTTATCGGGGTGATATTTCAAAGCAAGTTTCCTGTAGGCCTGCTTAATTTCATCGGCAGTGGCTTTGCGATCTACCCCCAAAACTTTGTAGTAGTCCTTAAAATCCATAATTACCGGTATTTAGTTTAATTAACAGGGATAGCCAGCAATGGAATATCTGCATGTGCCACAACACTTTCTGTATTTCCGCGCTTCAAAATGCTTTCCCAAAAACCGTGTTTGTGTGGAAACATGATTGTTAAATCGGCTTTGTGTTGATGGGCAAATTCCATAATATCGCTTGGTGTATCTGTACCGAGGCGATAATAGAGAGCTGTATTTTTCATTTCCTGCACTTCTTTTTCCCAAACTTCATCTACAATGTTGTGCACCATTTCTTGATTCAACACGTTGAGAATAATCGTTTGACTTTGGTAACGCGCAACGATGTCGTTGATAAACTCTTGATGATGTGGGTTGATGAACAGCCCAGTTTCTTCAGCAACCAGTAGTTTTTTGAAGGGTTTAAACTGGACTTCCGCGGGAATAGCCAATATAGGGGTTTTGGCATTTTTAATTAGCCAGGAAGTTGTGCTACCCATTAATACATCGGCAAAATGACTGCGACTTTTTACCCCAATTACGATAATATCTGCATCCGTTTTTTTGGCTTTGGCTTCTATTACCTCCGCCGGGCTGCCCAGTTGCGCCTTGTAGTTTATTTCTACCTCATGTTTATGATCGATGGTTGATATCCATAATTTCAATCGCTTCAACACCGCTTTTTGCATTTCGGTTTCACTCATCACAACAATAGGAATATCGCCAGCTGTTAGTGGTATTTCAAATGCATTTAGCAAAATAACTTTGGCCTTAAATGCCTCAGCCAGTTGCAAAGCATATTTTGCGCCATTTAAGGCCTCCTCCGAAAAATCGGTTGGAACCAATATTGTTTTCATAACCCCATGATTGAAACTCAAATTTAGCTTGCTGGGATGCGAAAGAATATGACGAATATCAGGTACTTAACTGATTGATTCCTTGGCTTCTATTTTCAGGGTTTTCATTATTGACCATTATCATTCTTTTAGCTGTTGGCCATCATTCCGGTTCAGTTTAATCGCAACGAACTTTGTCTGAAAATAGAAAAGCATAAATAACAGTAAGTATTATGAAAACGGACAATATTGTGGTAGACAACTTGAAATGTGGTGGCTGTGGCAACACCATTACCAAGCAACTAAAAGCCATACCCGGTGTTAAGAAAGTTAGTATCGATTTTGAGACCAGCACCATTAGCGTTGGTTACGAATCGGAAAACGATTTGCATGCCAAATTTCTAAAATCCTTGAGTAAAGTAGGTTATCCGGCAGCAGGAACCTCAACCACCGGGCAAAAAATTAAATCGTACGTAAGTTGCGTTATTGGACGCATGAGTGATTGAACTTAACCAATTTTGCGGGTAGTATTAAGTTGAGCCACCTCGCACTGCCAGCCATAACGGTCTTTTATTCGCAACCGCAGGGCATCGGCCGGTTGGTTTTCTCCATGAATGATGTAAACCTTTTCCGGCTTATTTTTAATTTCGCTCAACCAGTCCAGCAGTTCGGCTTGGTCGGCATGAGCCGAAAGACCGGGCAAATATTTAATCTCCGCATTTACCGGAAAGTAATTCCCTTTAATTTTCACCTCTTTGGCACCATCAAGTAGCAGTCGGCCACGAGTTCCTTCGGCTTGATAGCCAACAATTAGAATGGTCGCTTGTTTGTTGCCTAAATAAAGTTCCAAGTAATTTAAAACCCTGCCGCCATTGGCCATCCCACTTCCGGCCAACACAATGCGCGGAAAGGTTTGTTGCGTAAGTTGTACACTCTGGTCGAAACTCTCAATAAAATTAATGTTGTGACACACTTGCTGCCAGTCGATTTCAGGAATGCGGTGCCACGAGTTAAAATTGCTAAAAGCCGCCACCACCTTAGAGCTCATTGGGCTATCTAAATAAACCGGTAAGCCGTGTAGATGATTTTTCTTTGACAATTGCCACAACAGGTACATCATCAGCTGGGCACGTTCTACTGCAAAGCAAGGAATAATAAGAATATCCTTGTTTTTAGCGGTTTCAGCCACAATTTCTTCGAGCAACTCTAAGGTGTTTACATCAGGGTGTAACCTATCGCCATAAGTACTTTCAATAAAGATAACGTCTGCCTTCGTAGGCCTTTCGGGTGGAAACAACAATGGATCCTGGGTTTGGCCAATGTCGCCAGAGAAAACCAATATTTTATCATGAACTTTAAGTTCTATAAAACACGCGCCAAGTATGTGCCCTACAGGATTAAAGCGGCAATGAATGTGCTTGTCCAATTCCAGCCATTCGTGCACCTCGACCGAATGAAACATGGGCAAACTGTTCAGCACATCTTTTGTTTCATAAAGTGGCTTGGCGGGTTTGTGTCGGGTGTAGCCACGTTCATTGGCCTCGGCGGCCTCTTCTTCTTGCAACTTAGCGCTATCGCGCAAAATAATCTCGGCCAAAGCAAGGGTTGGCGTGGTGCCTAATATTTTGCCTTTAAAACCTTTTTTTACCAAAACAGGAATGTAACCAGTATGGTCAAGGTGTGCATGGGTAAGTAAGAGGTAATCTATTTCGTAAACATCTTCCTTAAACGGCTCCCAGTTAAGTTCGCGAAGTAGCTTAATCCCTTGAAAAAGCCCACAATCAATCAATATTTTTTTTCCCTCGGCGGTGCTAATTAGAAATTTTGAGCCGGTTACGGTTCCTGCACCACCTAGAAAAGTTACTTCAAGCGCGTTTTGCCCCATTTTATTTTTTTTTGAAGAATCGGTTAAGCTCATTTATCTCGTGCATAACATGTTTAAGACGAGGCATTTTTATTTGCAACTTATCAATTAAGGAGGGATTATTTTGCAATTCCTTTACCAGCACGACTTTGTTATCTAATAATCGTTGTTTTTCAACTTTGGTCAGCGTGGTAAGACAGGTCAGCGGGTAAAGTCCTTCGTGCTCTATTATTTGCCTCAGGTTACCCTCTTTCGGGTAGTTCCAGCTCCACAACCGCAAACCACTACAAGTGCCATATTTTATAGCGTCTTCGGTAAAGTCGGTATTGGTTACCACCCAACCTTTATAAATATTATGGTTTTTACCTTCTTTTTCAACCAATTTGTTAACCACATCATTAAATCGGGCATGAACATAGAGTGGCACCTTCACATCGCTTGTACTTGCCGAATAATTATGGTACTTGCATTCAACAATATTTACCATATTGTCTTTTTGTGCCAGAACATCTACCTCATGGGTTACACACGCCCCGTTCATCATAACCCCAACCTGAACCTCAAAACCCTGATGTTTAAAGATTTCTCCAATAAATTTTTCGAACGGGAAACCAGAAGGCCCCAATTCCATAATGCCATGTTTTAGCTTGTACCTAGCTGCTACTGGAATTTGCTGCTGCTTTTTTAAAATGGAAAAGGCAATGCGATAAATGTTTTTGGTTGAAATTCCATCATACAGCCGGGTTTGAAGTTCGTCAATAACATCATTTACAGCCAATTGACCAGCGCCTGCACGAAGCAGCGACAAACGAAGTTTATCCTCGGAATACTGAGCACTTTCACCGGTTGACTTTTGGACAAAAAATGCAGGCTTTTTCGTCATGGTTGGTAGTTTGTTCTAAATATACTTAGAAACCACGTTAATCAACATGAATGTAAGAATGATTTTAATCAGTTATACCAAATAAAAAAGTCGCCTTGCGAGCGACTTTTTCATGAATTCACCTTTACATGAATGAGGGATATATGCTGTTGTTAGAATTATCTGAGGCAAACATACCTTGCTTCGCCAAACTACAACAGCCCTAACTCCCTATTGGTTGGTTAAAAAGTGGATTTAGGCTATTTGAATTATTATTTGGCCGAAACCAATTCCAACCGTTACCGATTTACGACAACCGTTTTAACAACATGTGAACCAATAAAAAACTGATAAACTCCTGACTCAAGTTGTTGGGTTGAAATAATAGTTTGCTCATTTTCAACAACACCTGATAAAACTAATCTACCCGACAAATCACTAAGCACATAGGCTAGGCCCAATAGTTTTTTAGGGACTTGGGCTACAAAGTTATCCGTTGCTGGATTAGGATAAATATGCAACGATGACCATGGGCTAGTTTCTGCCAAGCCCGTTGCATCAAGAAAAGTTATACATTCCGAACGTTCTTTGCAGCTAGCCACACTTACATCAACGGCATAACTACCGCTTTCCTGTGGTGTAAAAATTTGCTGATTGGCTCCTGGAATGCCCTCGAAGCCCTGTTCGCAATTTAACCACTGATACATAGCCCCATTTTGCGTAGCAACCAGTTGATTATCGTTTTTTACAATCATTGCTTCTACCTTTATTACTGTTAATTCTACAGTAATAATACTATCGCAACCCAAAGTATTTTGGATGGTGTCTGTGTAGGTGCCAGAAGTAGTAATACTTCGTCCGCTTGGCATAACATATTTATTACAAGCAATTTCTGTGAGGCTACTTTCCGATTGCGCTATAGTAAGGTTTATGGTAATAATACTATCGCAACCCCAAGTGGTTGGTATTGTATCCGTATATGTGCCAGAAATTGAGTACTTCTTCCCGCTTGGAGATAAATAACTTTGGCAATCGACAATATTTACTGTGGCATAACTTGACCCTAATAGGGTAAGATTTACGGTTATACTACTATCGCACCCATCAGGATTTATGAGAATATAACGATATGTTCCTGATTGATAAAACTCATACCCATGAGGTGATGTATAGCTATTGCAAGCGATTGCATCAATAGTATCCCCTATTTCGGTAATTTCCAGGTTAATAGTAATCAGGCTGTCACAACCCTTAAAATTCGGAATGATATCTTGGTAAGTTCCGCTTTCCCAATAGGTAGCGTATCCACTTGGCACTGTATACCATTGGCAAGTGGACACATTAATTGTAGACTGTGAGGATTGATTTATGGTTAAATCAATGTTTATAATGCTATCACAACCTGATGAGTTTGGAATTACATCACGATACTTTCCGCTTTGGGTATAAAACGCATTACCACTTGGAACGGTATATTTTTCGCAAGCCTCTACTGTGATTTGGCTACTTGTATTTCCACCGGTCAATACATTTTCATAAAACTCAATATCATCTACACCAATATCGCTTCCCAAAATACTGTCGACGGAAGCACCAATAACCAACGACACCTGAACATTAGAGTAAACCGTATTTACGTAGGTTCCACATATTTGAACCCAAGCATTCGCTGAGTCATAGGTTACGACGATGGGCAACCCAACCTGCTGTCCATTTACATTTAAAGAAACAGTTGGCAGGTTTGCTTCTGGCGAAAGATTGCTAATCCAAGCGGAAAAATTATAACTTTTACTCGGTTCCACGGAGATAACTTGCCACCAAAATGTAACTCCATCAGAAGTACACGGCGGATCAACAATCATAAAATTGCCATCGCCAGAAGTATGGTCTCGTGAAGTAGTCCAAGTACTCTGGTTATGATCTTGCTGACTATAAGGGATAGCAGTGGTAACAATACCATAAAGACCGCCACAACCACCAAAACCACTATCTGTTTCGTTGTTTATATTGTTCATGGTTGTTGAAAAATAGCCATCACCTAGACTAAAATCACCATTACCGACCAAACTTGGGCCACAATTATTTCCGCAAACACCCTGAGCAGAGGTGTACAATGAAACACAAGCTAACCCTAACAAAAACAACACCGTCCGGAGCATAGTATTGCTCATTAAAACACAGGAAATCCGATTACACATTTTATTCGTTTCGACAATCATTTCATTAAACACCAAAAGCAATGCAACGGGATACATACCCTACATTACTATAATAACTTAACAACCATAATTCCGAGTGGAGATGCTGGTTGATTAGAAAATCAAAATTGATTGTGTACAAACTCATGAGGATGTGCCTTTACACGCGAGGCAATACTACATTTACCAAGCTTATCTTTAATTAATTTTCAAAAATAAAAAGACAAATTACGGTATTTATTCGATGAAACTAAATTTTATTCTATTATTCTATTGAAAAAACTAGACGAGACAACCTCCGGTCCAAGCAGAAACCGACAACCATTTACCTAATTAACCAAATTTGATAATCTTAATGGCAGTGTACCAGGCAAATAACGGGAGGTTCTTTTTACCAATTTTAACAATGACCCTCAATTTCGATTGTTTTTATTTATAGATCAAAAGGAGTCGGATTAAATTTACAATCAGCATCAAACCTCATCAATCTTGATATTCCCCAGTATCCTGCCGTACTTGAGCAACGAACTGCCCAGATGGGGTATCTTTAAAAAACAAGTGCCTAAACACGTTGCTTTTTCTTATCGGTTAATCAGCCTTTGTTACTAAGAATTCAGGTTAAAATTAAAATTTAACCACGTTTTTCAGGCAACCTGAGTTGTTGATGCCGTCTTCTAAATACATCCTAAAAAAAGCCCGTGTATGAAAAAAAATCTCAGCCTTGCCACTCTGGCGAGCCTTTTTCTGTTGCCTTTAACATGTCGTCCTCAATTAATTAACCCCCCGGCCTATGTAACAGGAGCCAAAACCATTAACATTTCACAACGCAGCCTCGATCTTACAGCTGCTGACAATGCTAGGAATCAGTGGCTATTCGGCTCCATCGGTAGTTCATCAATCAATTCCGATCCTGCCAAACTGGTCTGCGACAACGACACCACCATTATCAATGATGAACTGGATGTGTTTGTTACCAAAATGGACCCATTGGGCAAGTTCAAATTCTCCAAAACATTTGGTACTGATAAAATCGAATTTCTGAATGGTTTCGCCCTCGATCCAACAGGAAACGCAGCTCTTTTCTTTCAGGGAGGAGGTACCAGCACCGTAAATGGCACCACCTATCCGGCAGGAACACATTACGTTTATCACCTTAATGAGAACGGTGAAATGGACTGGCTTCGGACTTTATATGGCGCCATTTTCATCGACTCCAGAAACAGTAATGTTCTCATGGCCGATAACGGTGACGTAATTGTTAGTGGTGTCATTCTTCCTCTATCGGCAGGCACTGTTCCAACCGCCGATTTTGGGGATACGATAATCGACAAAAAAACCAACCCTCAACTCTTCATTATCCGTTACGCAAAAGCCGATGGAGCAATGAAAATGCGCATTTATGATGTGCCCGAAGAAATGGAGATTGCCATGGTTCACAAAGGCATCAATGATGAGATTTGGCTCAACATCAATATTTTCAATGCGCAGACCTTTACCATTGACGGTCATCAGCTAAACCTAAATAATGAAGGTGGTATTGCTATGTTGAGATTAAACGGCCAGGCAGAATTTTTAGGAGTAGATAATTATTTCACGAAATCATACTTCACTGATTGGTCTCCACTGCCGGATGGTACGATTCGCGGTATCGCATTTTGTAATCAGGATGCTGTGGAAAAAGCAAGTGGTAACGATATCAATAATACTCAGTTTAACCGCCCTATGCTGTTCAGTATGGGAGCTGATGGTAAGTTAGATTGGATCAAACCGGTTATAGGTCAGTATCACTATCTGGATGTAAATCTGGCAAACGGCGATGCCTTGGTCACCAACCAGGCAAACTTAGCCGAACCGGCCTTTTCCATTTATAATAGCGATGGAGACCTACTTCAATCAACTATTCTGCAATCTGAATACAATCGATTCTCGTTTACCGCAAATTTTGATGCAGACAGTGCGGTATATATCTCGTCGATGGTTAATCGCGATCTTACTGTAAACGGAACCAAATACTCGTTTGGAGAGATACAAGACATTGCCTTTGTGATAGCTAAACTTCCATACAGGGTGAATACCGCCAGCACAATTGATTTCAGCTTTTGTGTTCCCTATACTTTTCACGGACTGACAATCACCGAAAGCGGCACCTATACAGTTGTTATACCCAACTCGTATAACGGAGACAGTACCATCACACTGAATTTCACAAAGATACCAACTACTTATAGCGACATCCAAATCAAGCAATGCATCTCGTATACCTCGCCGAGCGGGAAAGTTTTTACTCAGTCTGGCGTTTATCAGGATACCATTCTCAACGCTTCCGGATGCGATAGCATACTGTCTATTACACTTACCATTGATGAAACACAGATTCAATTGTGGGGTACTGCCGGAAATTGCGCAGGAGGAGGGGGAGCAATTTATACCGCAGCTTTGTGTGGAAGCGAAAATGCTTTCTGGCCATTACCTCTCGATGCTCAAGGGGCCAATCCTATCTACACCGAGCTGTTGCCCTACAACGGTCGTTTATATGGAATGAATAGCGAAGGTGGAGCAAAGGGTTTTGGAATGATCTTCTCTTATGACCCTTTGCTGGAAGATTACCGGACCGAATTTTCATTTGACAACGCGGTGGAGGGGGCCAACCCTCAGGGTTCTCTTACCCTTGCCGCCAATGGGAAAATGTATGGGTTTATTAAATCGCAGACTGTTTTTAATTTTGGTGGTATCATTGAATTTGACCCAGTAAGCCGCGCATGTTTAAGGCGAGTAAGCTTTACCATAGACAAGGGCTGGAGAGCAAACGGAAAATTTATTGATGGAGGAGATGGTAAACTTTATGGGGTTACGATTATTGGCGGCTCAAAATCTATGGGTGCAATTATCTCATACGTACCGGGAGAATCGAGCTATACAAAGCTTGCCGATTTTGATGGAGTAGAACATGGCAGTTACCCCATACTTGGACTATGTAAAGCCGACGGTGCGAAATTTTATATTACAACTAGTGAAGGTGGCAGTGCCGGCAAAGGCGCGATAAGTGAGTTTGATATTTCTACAGCTACGCTCTCCAAATTGACAGACTTTACCGGTGCCAATGGAACTGCCCCTTATGGAACATTAACAAAAACCAGTACTGGAAAATACTTCGGAATGACCTCAAAAGGTGGTAGTTCCGATAGAGGTGTAGTCTATTCGTTCGACCCACTAACCGCTCTTATTTCTGTTCAAGTAGATTTTCCATCAAACGCATCTGGAGCTATGCCATACGGCAACCTCATGGAGGCTTCAAATGGCCTGCTATACGGATTCACTTCTTCAGGCGGAGCGAAAAATGATGGCATCTTGTTTAGTTTCAATCCCTCCACTACTGATTTCAACATTGTTGCTAATATGGATTATCAGGGTATTGGAAGTAAGCCACAAGGAACTCCTGTTGAAGTTGAGGGTAGACTATATGGAATGAATAATTATGGTGGTAGCCAGTATCGGGGAACGCTCATCGGTCATGACATTGGACAAAACACCACTGTCAAAAAAATAGACCTAGAAAAACCTACCAGTGGAGCTAAACCCACCGGCAAACTTTTATTGTCGGAGAATGGAAAATTCTATGGCACAACGAAAAGTGGAGGAGCATTCAATTATGGGGTTCTCTTTAGCTTCGACCCTCAAAGCCAGCAATATGTAGCGCTTAAGAATTTTGAGATCTTTAACTCCGGATCTTCATCTACTGATGGCCTTATTGAAACCAGATCTGGAAAGATCTACGGGATTTCTGGTTCTGGTGGTGGCGCAGGAGGAGTAATCTATGAATACAACATTACCAACAACCAGCTTACCCCACGATTTACTTTTGGACCGAGCAGCAATGGTTACCGTCCAGATTGCAATATGACAGAAGCTTCAAATGGAATGCTATACGGAACCTCGACTGCTGGAGGAACAAATAACGGAGGTGTTCTGTATTCTTTCGACCCGATAAGTTATCAGTATAAAAAACTTTATGATTTTTCAAGTACAAACGGATCATACCCCCGTGGCGGATTATGTGAGGTGAGAGAAGGATTGCTCGCCGGAATGACCTGGCAAGGTGGAAGTGCTAATCGGGGTGTACTGTATACTTTCGAAATCAAAACCAGTACATATACCCTGATTGGAAGTTTTGACGGCTCCAATGGTGCCGGACCTTACGGAAGTTTAATGAAAGCAAGCAACGGAAAAGTCTACGGATTAACCTCAGGCATTAGTACCCAAACTTTTGATGGGAGTTTCTTTGAATTTGATGTGGAGAATAAACAGATAAAGCACCTAAAGTTTTTGCCTACCGTAGCGCGTAATCCAATAGGTTCTCTAATGGAGGCTTCGAATGGTAAGCTTTATGCTACGGCTGCGAATGACAACGGCAGTGTATTTGAAATCGACCCTTCTACCGTGGCCATAAGGAGCATACTCAAATTTGATTGCAGCAATGGGTCTTACCCTAACTCCGGCTACCTGGTAGAACAAAGTGAGTGCAAAATGACGGCATTTGTGGAGATGAAAGGCCCGGCCTGCTTCGGGGCTAATGATGCAGTTGCTACTGTTAAGATTAACTCAGGCTCATACCCCTTTCGATATGAATGGAGTAACGGAAAAGGCTTTTACGATTTTGCCGATAGTCTCCAGGCAGGTGATTACACTGTTAAAATTAGAGATGGTCGAAATTGTTCTATAGAAGTACCGTTTAAAGTTGAAGATAGCGTAGATCCAGGTCTGAGTTTTGACGCTTTGCCAATGTTGTGTAAAGACGATATGCCGTATACGCTTAAAGAGGGTCATCCATCCGGAGGTAGCTATAGCGGTACCGGAGTGACTGAGGGGAAGTTTGATCCGGCTGTTTCTGGAATTGGCACTTTTACCATCACCTATATCTATACCAAAGATGGATGTACTTACGAGCAAACAAGACAAATAACGGTTGACGGTTGTTCTGGGATTGAGAGCATACAGCCAGATTGGCTACGTGTTTATCCAAATCCGACTATGAATCGGGTGATGATTTCTTATGATCCACTGAAGGTTCAATCACTTGAAATTTTTGACCCGCTTGGAAAATTGGTTGAAAAAAGAGAGCTCAAAAACACTCGCTTACTAGAGTTGGGGCTGGAAAATCTGGCTGCCGGAACTTACTCCATGAAATTTACCGGTACTACCCAAGTTTATCAGGTCAAACTAATCGTTAGCAAATAAGCAGAGGAGAGATGTCAGCCCCCTGCACCCTCGTTTAGCTGGTAAAACAGCAAAAAACAAAAAAGCCAGAGAAAAATTTCTCTGGCTTTTTGTGTGGTGTAGGAGGGAATCGAACCCCCGACACAAGGATTTTCAGTCCTTTGCTCTACCGACTGAGCTACTGCACCTTTTGGGACGGCAAATGTAGTATTATTTTTTATTCTCCAAATTCCGAAGGAAACTTTTTCTTTGCAGGGTTATGAATTTGATCATCGACTCTGGGAATACCAAATGTAAACTTGCTCTTTTTCAGGGAGATAATGTGGTGAAAAAATATTCCCTGAAGTCGCTCAATGCTGAGGCGATTTTGGATCGAGCGGCCGAGTTTCCTGAACTAAGCAAAGTGCTGCTTTGCAATGTGACTGCTCCAAATCCCTCACTTAACGAGCTATTGGCGGCTAAATATATTTTCCACGAACTTTCTCCAGGTTCTAAACTACCTTTTAAAAACGACTACCAAACTCCCGAAACACTTGGGGCCGACAGAAAAGCTAACGTTACTGCGGCTATCAACCTGTTTCCTCAACAAAATTGCTTGGTCGTTGATATCGGCACCTGCATTAAATATGACCTACTTAACGCGGCTGGCCATTATCTGGGTGGAAGCATCTCGCCTGGAATTTCTTTGCGCTTTAAGGCAATGAATGACTACACTGACCGTTTACCACTGCTGAAAGGTGAAATGCTGCCCGCTCATTTTGTTGGCAACGATACCGTCAGCAGTATGGAAGTAGGTGTTTTTTACGGAATATTAAATGAAATACGAGGCATGATTTGGTTATACCAACGAGATTACACCGACGTTAAGGTAATTCTTACTGGTGGCGATAGCCATTATTTTGTGCCTCCCTTAAAAAGTGACATCTTTGCAATCCCTGATTTGACCCTTATTGGGTTAAACAAAATATTGGAACTGAATGCTTAAATCTTTGAAGAGTACGCTAACCATAGCTTTGCTTAGCACGTGTACATGGCTTAACACTACTGCCCAAACCACTAGTTTGTCCCCTTATTCACGTTATGGAATTGGAGATTTGAACCTTTCTGCAAGTACCCAGCAATTGGGCATGGGGGGTATAGGTGTTGGTTTTGCGGCCAATAATTTCATCAATTTGGCTAACCCAGCGGCAAACTCGTTTTTGGATAAACCCGTTTTCGATTTCGCAATTAAACGTCAGTCACTGACTTTATCAAACTCGACCGACTCTAGGCTGCTGGAAACGACTTATATCAATCATTTTGCCTACGCTTTTCCAGTAAAAAATAAGTTTTGCCTAACTGCTGGTTTGGTGCCTTTTTCCAGAATGGGTTACGAATTAACCAACTCGGAAGCACTTACCGATTCTACTTCGGTTAACTACAACTATAAAGGTCGTGGCGGATTTAACAAGGCATTTTTGGGTACAGCTTATAAAGTTTACAACCATAACGACAGTTCGGTTCTGTCAATCGGTTTTAACCTAAACTTTATGTTCGGTACCCTACGCAAAGATGACCGTGCCATTTTCACTAACGATGATTATTTCAGCACGCGAAAAACAACTTACACCTCGGTTCGTGATTTAGCCTTTGATCTTGGCGCATACTACACCTTCTACCCTTCTTCGGCGAAAGATGTAAAAATAAACGTTGGGGCTGCCTATGGATTTTCCACTAAGTTGAATGCCACGCAGGAAGCCATTCTGGAAAGTTATGAATCCACCTTACAAGGAAACGAATACGTTATTGATACTGCAAAGTATGTGCTGGATGAAAAAGGTTCTATTTCATTGCCTGCTACGCTTTCATTTGGTACTTCGGCCGTTTTTAAAAACCGATGGGTAATTGGAGTTGATTATAGACAACAACAATGGTCGAAATTTAGCCAAAGCCTTGCTACCACAGCTTTAAAAAGTAGTTTAAAAAACTCATCGCAACTTTCGGTTGGCCTACAATACACCCCAAAACCTTTTGCCGCACCCAAAACCAATTTTTTCCTGTTGATGAATTACCGACTGGGCTACCGGATGGAAAAAACTTATACAGTAATTAAGGGTACTCAAATTGGTGGACAGGCATTTACTGCTGGTATTGGCATACCGCTAAAACGGAGTAATTCGCTGAGCCGAATTAACATAGGCTATGAGTTGTTCACCAGAGGTACAACCAATAATGGTTTATTAAAAGAGAACTATTCTAACCTAATTATTGGTGTATCTATTTCACCAAGCAGTATGGATCGTTGGTTCTATAAACGCAAGTACGATTAATTGTGGCGCGAAAGTCCATAGTTAGTAGATTCTTCGCTGCGCTCAGAATGACAGCCCAAAGCACCAGGATGGCGGTATTTTGTGCGATTATTCTATTTACTGGTTGCCGCAACGAAATTAGCGAGGCCATGAAGGGTGAAGGAACTAAGTTGGAACCCATACAAACCACTTACGATGCGGTAATAACCTATTCCAATGATGGTGTGGTTACCACAAAACTGTATTCACCAAAGATAGATCGTTACCAAACCAAAGACACGGCTTACATCTTAATGAACAAGGGGTTTAAAGCCGTTTTTTACGACTCTTTGGGCAAGCAGGAAAGTGTGCTAACTGCCCAATTGGGCACCTGGTTCGAGAACAAACGCATTATGGTGGCCGAAAAGAACGTAACCTTTAGTAACACCAAAGGCGAAAAATTGGTAACCAACCGATTAACCTGGTACCAAGACAGCGCTAGCATAACTACCGACCAACCCATTAAAATATTACGAAACGATGGAGTTATTTACGGTACGGGACTTAAAGCAGCCGAAGACTTTAGTAGCTATACCATCAACCAAATTACTGGAGAACTGTTTGTTGAAGATGACGACAGTAGTTTTACCCAAAAAGATTCATTACCATGAGCAATAAATACGCCCTTTATTCCGAACGTTTTTGGCTGCTGGCCACCATTGGCACGTTTCTATACGCCTGCTATATGGTTTTCACCTTTGGTAAGCAAGAGTGGACTTATTTCATAATGCCAGGACTAGCAGGAACCATGTTTGTTTTCCGCCGATTTTTGCGCAAGCGTTTTGAACGCAATGCCAATTCATAAAACGTTATATATTTGAATAACGCTTCTCACATTTAATGGACGATATAGACCCTGCGGTCAGTTGCTGGCTTTTTTTACTCGCTTTTCTGCTCTCGCTCGTTGCAGCTCTGGCCGAGTTTTACTACCTGTCTACCAACCAAGTTAAATTAGATAATGCTGTAAGACAGAATTACTCGTCAGCACGTCTGCTTCAAAAAGTTAGGCTACGCAAACTGGTGTTGCTTTCCGATACCATTTGGTTAGCAAAAATCGCAACTCTCACGTTTCTTGGGTTTTCTGCGATTCATTTTATACAAGGGCTTTTTGTCAATTTCCTAACTATTCAGCTATTTGTTGCTGTAGTCGTTTTCGTTGCAGCATCGAATCTGCTAATGATTTTACCGCCGGTTTTGCAACGCTGGCTAAAACGCCAGAAACAAGGCCAGCTCTTTTATTCGCTCCAACTTTCAATCTACTTCATTTTACTAGTTCCTGTCTTTTTCTTGTTGGGTATTATAAGGTGTCTTTTGCATCGAGCAGGAAGCAAATCGGCATTTGTACCTTTAATTTTCCCTTTGCTAGGTAAAACTATATCTAATGGGAATGGTCAAGACATTGAGCCTGAACCCGAAACCGAGGTGGTGTTACTGCAAAATGCGCTCGACTTTTCGAAAGTAAAAGTGCGCGACTGCGTAATACCCCGAACCGAAATGGTTTCGCTACCGGTTGAAAGTTCGCTCGAAACTCTTAGCAACAAATTCATTGAAACCAGGTTTTCCAAAATTCTCATTTACGCCGAAACCTCCGATAACATTATTGGCTACGTTCATTCGCACGATTTATTTAAAAAACCTAACAGCATAAAAAGTATACTGCTACCGGTTTTTGTGGTGCCCGAAACCATGAATGCACAAGAGTTGTTTGAGCTTTTTGTAAAAGAAAAAAGAAGCATTGCCATCGTAGTAGACGAATTTGGCGGAACAGAGGGCATGGTAACCATTGAAGACGTTATTGAAGAAATTTTTGGGGAAATTGATGACGAACACGACACCGATGATTATAAGGAAGATGAGTTGGGCAACAACGAATTTCTTTTTTCGGGTCGGTTAGAAATTGACTACCTCAACGATAAGTACGGTTTAAACATTCCCGAATCGGAAAATTACGATACCCTTGCTGGGTTTGTACTCGATCAGTTGGAGGAAATTCCTCAGGCAAATGCCTGTTTAGAAACCGAACAATTTCTTATTACCGTTCAGCGGGTTACCGATACCCGCATCGAATTAATTGAATTGAAGGTAAAAGACTGAAACTAAATTTCGTTTTTAACTCAACAATTGTAAATTCGCACGCTATTAAAAATCTTTTAAGATAACGAATGATCTCTATCAACAAAATCAGGGAACGATCTGGCCTACTATTAATTATTGTAGGTATTGCCATGCTTGCCTTTATTCTAGGTGACCTTTTTAGTGCCAAACCTGGCCAAAATGCGGTAAACGTAGGTGAAATTGCCGGTGAAAACATAGAAGCTGCCGACTTTGAAAAAAGCATTGCTTTTCAGGAAGAAGTGCTGGAATCGACCGAGCAAAAAGTAGATGAAAACGGTCGCGAGCAAATTCGCAACCAAGTATGGAACCAACTGGTTCGTGACAAAGTACTTGGCGAACAGTTTGAAAAACTTGGTCTTAATGTTTCGGAAGCCGAATACGATGACATTCGTTTTGGCAACAACATAATGCCCGATTTTAAAAGCGACCAAAACTTTGTAAACCCACAAACTGGCCAATTCGACCCGGAAATTGTAAAACGTCAATTCAGTGTTATTCAAGAACGATATCCGCTTTATTGGCAAGTTCAGCGCGACCGTATTTTAGAGGCGCGTAAAATGGCTAAATACAACACCCTTATTCGTAAAGGTATTGTGGTAAATAAAATTCAGGCTGAGGCTGAATATGTGGCCAACATGCGCAAGGTTAACCTAAACTTTGTTGTAGGTCGCTTTGCGACTATTGCCGACAGCACGGTGAAGCCAACCGAAGATGAGGTAAAGACTTATTTCAATGCCCACAAAAAGCTGGAGAAATATAAGCAACAAGAAAGCCGCTCCATTAACTATGTGGTGTTTGATGTTAAAGCAACCCCAGAGGACATTAAGTCTGCCGAAGAAGCTATCAACGCATTGGTTGAGCCTTTTAAAGCAGCCACCGACGACAGCGCATTTGTTGTTGCCAATGGCGATGCTAAATTCTACCAACCTGAGGTTTATGCCAAAGGTTCTGCGATGCCATCCATCGATACTTTAATTAACGCTTCGGCTAAAGGCACCGTAATTGGGCCATTTGTTCAAGGTGAGAATTTACGTCTGGTTAAAATTGTTTCTAACGGGAAAATGACCGAAGCCAACGCTCGTCACATCTTGTTGAAACCAGCTGGTGGTCAAACCGTAGACCAAATCAAAGCGAAATTGGATAGCGTTAAAAACGAAATCATTAAGAACAACAACTTTGCTGATGTTGCCCGTATGATTTCTGAAGACCGTGGTTCTGCCCAAAATGGTGGTAACTTGGATTGGTTTGGCGAAGGTCAAATGGTTAAACCATTTGGTGATGCTTGTTTGAATGGAAACAAAGGCGAATTTAAAATTGTTGAAACCGAGTTTGGTGTTCACCTTATTGAGATAACCGACAAACGTCAAGTTGATCAAATTAAATTGGCTGTAGTTCAACGTTCGTTGGCGCCAGGAAAAGAAACTACCAATGCCATTTACGAAAAGGCAAGTACTTTCTCTATTAACAACAACACTACTGAATTGTTCGACAAAGGAGTTGATGCTGATAAACTGGTAAAACAGTCGGCACCAAACATTACGCCACAAAACAAATTCATTCCTGGCATCAGCGACCCAACACAAATTATCCGTTGGATGAACAATGCTGAAGTTGGTGCAGTTTCTGAACCTTTTGAAGTGGGTAACCAATTTGTAGTGGCCAACCTTACTTTAATTACCGAAGAAGGCGAACCAAGTTTCGAATCGGTTAAAGACCAAATGGAACGCGAGGTTATTAAAGAGAAAAAAGCTGAATTGATTAAAGCTAAAATTAAAGGCGGAAATCTAGCAGCTATTGCTACCGCACTTGGCGAAACGGTAATGACTGCGCCAGATGTTACTTTTAACACATCGGTACTTCCAAACGCCGGTCGTGAGCCTAAAGTAATTGGCGTTTCGGTTACGCTTCCTAAAAACACGGTTTCTAAACCTATTGTTGGCGAAAACGGTGTTTATGTAGTGCAGGTAACTCAAATTACCGAAGCCCCAACTACCAAGGATTATGCTCCGAGCAAAACGGCAGTAGCTGCAAAATACAGCTCACGTGTTGATTATGGCGCTTTCAATTCGCTAATTGAATTGGCCAAGGTAAAAGACATGCGTTACAAGTTTTATTGATAGTTATATAAAGCAATATCAAAACCCGCAACAAGCTCTTGTTGCGGGTTTTGTTTTTATAGAGGATGGTGTTTTTCCCTGTTCGCTAAGAAGGTGAGGAAAATTGTAAAAAATTTAGCTTTTTTTCTGCTGCTTGCTATAACCTGGCACTCGGGGCAAGCTATGTCCGACCCAGATAGTACGGCAAAAGAAACCGATTTGGGCGATCTCTTTTCTCAACTTTCCATGTACGTTGGTTTAAAACCAACCCAGCAACAATTTAGCAAGCCTACTAAAACCCATTTCTCGGCTATTCCTTTATTGGCTTATTCGTTACAAACCGGGTTTGTTGCAGGTGCAACCGGTTCACTTACACTACACCCTGACGACCCACTTCAAATTAACACCTCGAGTATTGTAGGTACCGTAGCTTACACTACACATAAGCAAACCATTTGCATGGTGCAATCGAGCCTTTGGACCAAACGCAATACCTACAATTTTACCGGCGATTTAATTTACTTGCAATATCCGCAAACCACCTACGGTTTGGGTACACATAGTACTTTTGCCAACGAAAATCTAATCAACAGCACCCACCTTAGGGTTTACGAAACCATTTCTAGAAACATTATTTCCGATTGGTTTATTGGGCTGGGTTACAACCTAGACCACCGTTGGAATGTAAAAGACTTTGAACCAGCTGACCGAAAAACAGATTTTCGCCAATATGGTATTACCCCTACCTCAACCTCATCGGGTATTTCGGTAAGCACCACTTTTGATAGCCGTAGAAATGCCATAAACCCGGAACCCGGCTGGTATTGGAACATGGCTTTTAGAACCAACAAAAAAGCCCTCGGTAGCACCACCAACTGGCAATCGCTTATTATCGATTTTAGGAAATACGTTAAACTTCGCGCCCAATCAAAAAACATACTGGCTTTTTGGAGTTTTAACTGGCTTACGCTTACTGGCAAACCACCTTACTTAGATTTACCCAGCACAACATTCGACAACCACTCCAGTACCGGTCGCGGATTTATACAAGGCCGTTACCGTGGGCGCAAAATGGTTTACCTGGAAAGTGAATATCGCTTTCAAATTTCTAGAAACGGCTTATTGGGGGGTGTTGCCTTTGCCAACGCCCAAAGCTTCTCGGGATGGCCAAATAACAACTTTGAGCGAGCAAAAGCAGGTTACGGTGGTGGCCTACGATTTAAGGTCAATAAACACTCTAAAACCAACATTGCCATCGACTATGGTTTTGGCTCGGGTGGCTCGCGGGGTTTCTTTGTGAACTTGTGCGAGATGTTTTAATGGCACTTTCCTTTCATCACCCTCATTAAACCTTTCTTATTTGCTGTCGTCCTAACAAGAAATTCACCAATTGGCTTGTTATGAGAAAAACGTTGTTCCTTTTACTCGGTCTAGGTTTTGCTGCTGCCTGCAATAAAAACATTGAAGAAGAATTACCCGAAAGCCCATCGCCCTATGCTGGCATTTTAAATTTGCCCAGCACACCTTACAATTATGCCAATGTGGCCTTACCCGCTCATTTTTTAACCAACTCCGGTGGTCCGTTGCCTACTTCAATTAGTGCTGAAGATAATCAAACCTCGGACAACGTAATTTCTGATGCCGGAGCTACTTTAGGGCGGGTACTTTTTTACGATAAAAACCTGAGTAAAAACAACACCATTTCTTGCGGAAGCTGCCACAAACAAGCACTGGCTTTTAGTGATACGGCCACATTGAGCAAGGGTTTCGACAACGGAAACACCCGCCGACATTCTATGAGTTTGGTTTATGCTCGCTACTATCGCCGGGGCAAGTTTTTTTGGGACGAAAGAGCGGCCACTTTAGAACAACAAGTTTTAATGCCTATTCAAGACCCAGTTGAAATGGGTTTAACGCTTACCGAACTTCAGCAAAAAGTGTCTGCACAAACTTATTACCCCAGTTTATTTAAAGCGGCCTTTGGCGATGAAACCGTTAGCACCGACCGCATTGCCAAAGCATTGGCGCAATTTGTAAGAAGCATAGTAAGTTTTTCGAGCAAATATGATGCGGGAAGGGCCCAAGTAGCTACTCCCGGAGCTCCGTTTCCAAACTTTACGCAGCAAGAAAATCAAGGGAAACAGCTATTCTTATTGCCCGTAAATAATGGTGGAGCAGGCTGTTTTGGCTGCCACAGCACCGAGGCGTTTATAAACCCGGCTCCCGGGCCAATAAACAATGGTTTGGATGAAAACTCGACCACCGATTTAGGTGCTTACGAAACAACACCCATTCAACCGTTTTTAGGTGCTTTTAAAACCACTTCACTGCGCGGAATTGCCCAACGCCCACCCTTTATGCACGATGGGCGTTTTAAAACATTAAACGAAGTGGTGGAACATTACAACAGGGGAGTAAAAAAACACCCCAATTTGGCTCAGGCACTACGCGACAGTAGCGGAAATCCCATTAAATTGAACTTTAACGAAGGCCAAAAGGCAGCTTTGGTTGCCTTTTTAACTACGCTGAATGACAACCAACTTACTACCGATGCAAAATGGAGTGACCCGTTTGTGAGGTAAATAGATCAAGGGTTTTCGTGATGAACCTTCTTGGCCACAATTTTATCGATGCTGTACATCAACACCGCACAAATAACCATGATCAACATTCCCAAATAACCTACCCAATCGAAGTTTAACAGCTTCCCGTTGGCTTGTTGAACAATGATTAAACCGGCAACGATTGCTGCAATGCCGCCAGCTATTTGCTGGGTCGAGGCATTTACGGCCATAAATGCACCCCGGTCTTTCATGGTGGGTATGGCCGACATAAGTGCTGTTGACGGAATCATTCGCGACATGATGCCGGCAAACATAATTCCGTTAATAACCATTACCACCCAAAGCGGGCTTGGTGGTAGGTTTACGTAAACAGCCACCATAATCATGGCCAAAATAGTGCCCGCAATAAACATGCGGAATTTGCCCACCTTGTCGCTTATTTTACCAATAACCGGCATAATAACCATGGCACACAATCCGGTAACGATAAAAATCAACGGGATATCGGCCTGCGGAATTTCGACATTGTTTACCAAAAATGGGGTGGTAAATGGCATCATTAAAAACCCGCCGATAGATAGCAGTGCCGTGGTTAAAAACGCCCGGCGATAGTGCTTAATTGAAATGGTGGTTAACAAATGCTTCACCGCATTGGTCTCTTGTTTTAACTTTAAGTGAGCCACTACCGGTTTTAGGAATTTGGCCATTACCAAGCCAACTGCACCGCTTATTACCACAATTAAAAGGAAGGGAGCATGCCAACCCATTGTGTTGGCCAAAAACAATCCCAGCGGAATGCCCACCACCTGACTAACCGCAAACGACATTTGCACCCAGCCCATTACCCGGCCGCGCTGTTCAATTTTAAACAAATCGGTTATAATGGCCATGGAGATAGAACCCACCACACCGCCAAAAATTCCGGTTACGATGCGCGCACCCAACAACAAGTGATAGGTATTTACTATGCCACAAAGAAAGGTGCCCAATAAAAAGCCGGTGTAGAAAAACAGCAGTAGCTTTTTCCGGTCATATTTATCGGCAAAACCGGCGGCTAACAATCCAGAAACCCCAGCGCTAAAGGCATAGGCCGAAACCACCCAGCCAAATTGAGCCGGATTTATTTGCAAAGATTTCATAAGTATGTCGCCAAGCGGTGCCATGACCATAAAATCGAGAATAATGGTGAATTGCAAGAAGGCTAAAATAGCGATGACGAATATTTGATAGCGGGTAAAGGCTTCTTTGGTGGTAGTTGGTTTCATTTAAATATTTTTTATAAAAAGAACCTTCCTATGGCTTGGAGCCATCGGAAGGTTTTGATTAAAAAATCGAAAATAAGATTCTTTTAATTGGAACGAATCGCCTCAACTGGGTCTAATCGTGAAGCCCCCCAAGCAGGGATAACACCGGCAATCAGACCAATAATAATGGAAGATATAATACCTATTAGGATGTTTTTAATGGACAAACCAATGGACATATCCATGGCCAACCCACCCAGAAAAGTAAAAAACCAGACCAGCAATAATCCTAATACACCGCCAATTAAACAAAGGAAAATGGCCTCGAACAGAAACTGTAAAAGGATAAAATAATTTTTAGCACCCAATGCTTTCTGAATACCAATTAAAGTTGTTCGTTCTTTTACCGAAACAAACATTATGTTGGCAATGCTGAATCCGCCAACAATCATAGAAAGGCCGCCAATTAACAAACCCGCCATATTTATCATACCAAACAGGCCGTCGAGTTCGCCGTTTATCAAACTACTTTGATTTAAAGCAAAATCGCCATCATCTTTCGGACGAATTCGCCTTACAGCCCGCATTACCCCGGTAAGTTCGTCAATAAGTTCATCGTTGGTAACGCCATATTTGGCTTTAACCATAATGCTGCACTCGGCTTCCTTTAGATTGGCTATGGATCGGGCAAAATTTACCGGAACCACTACTACATTGTCTAGACTGGTGCCAATAATGCTAGAACCTTCTTTCGCAAAAACACCAATGACTTCAGCCTTCAATCCGCCCACTTTTATCATTTTCCCAATGCAGTTTACATCGTTAAAAAGATTCATGGCAATTTCGTGGCCAATAACTACCACTCGCCTACCGGTTTTAAATTCGTTCTCGGACATGATGCGCCCTTCCTGTAGGTTAAGCGCCTTCACCTTGGGATAGCCCGATGAAACTGCTTGGATTTTAACTCCTTTCAGGCTTTCCGATTTGTAATCGACCTTACGGTTTCCTTCGGCAATAAAACACATGGCTGCTGCTCCGTTGATGTTTCTGGCTTCCAGTTCGCGCAAATCGGCAACACTGGGTTCTGGCCGCTGCCAGTATTTCCACCAAGGATAGTCGGAGCCACCGCCCCAAGGCCATTTTTCAATAAAAATTACATCGTCACCCAAGCTGGCTACACTATCACGTACACCTTTTTCAAGCGAATCAACCAGTGTAAAAACGGAGATGATGGCAAAAATGCCAATAGTAATACCTAAAAGCGACAAAAAGGCCCTCAATTTGTTTACCACTAAGGCGTGGTAGGCAAAAATGAGACTCTCCCTAAACAGTTTCCAAACAATCATAAGCCAAAGCTAAAAGATAAGCCCGAAAAAGGCGATTTTTTTTGTTGAACGGTTGGTTTTGCACCTCACTAGTGTGTTCCCGCAGATGCACGCAGACTGGGTAATCTGCTTCTGCGTTAATTTGCGAAATCAGCGGGAGACAAATAATTTAAAACACCACAGAAAAACTTGCCAAAAATCGAGTATTGGTCATTGGTGCTTCATTGCTGCGCTGTTTATTCATTGGCCTTTGATAGTTTACTCCCATGGTATAACGGCCGAAGTAAAATTCGCTACCAAACGTTCCATAGGTATTGGTTGAACCGGTAAGGGCTTGTTGAATGCCGAATTGCATGTCGGTTTTGGCATTTTCATAGAATACCCCAACATTGGGTATAAGCGATAAATACTTGGTTTTAATCCAATAGAAAACCGCCTGGGAGGTGTTGAAATTATTGCCAAAATGATAATCCGTTTCTGCAGTTCCGCTATAACTGTAAGTAAGGTTGCTGTTGTACCCAAAGTTCCCTAAACGGGCGGTGTAAATAACATTAACAAGCAACGAATAAGCCCCTGTTCCCACCTGAAATGCAGGTGCAAAAGCTACTTTATTTTCATCGCGTTGTTGGTACTTTCCTGTTGGCAATTTTACCCCTGCACCAGCCAGCAAAGCATGGCGAAAATTATGCTCTAAACTATCCGTGGTATAAAAACCACCACGCCTGCTGGTCTTGCTATATTATTAGGGGCTACAGTCACCAGCCGATTACGAAAGGCGTAATCAAAGTACAGTTAATTAGTTTTTTTGATCGTGACCGGTCGGCAGAAAATACGGTACAGTTAACTAATGCCTTTATTTTTATTTCCTTGAAGGCACCATCAATAGATGAGATCGTATCTTCAATAACAAAACTACTACCTGCTGGTTGAGGCCCAAAATCGGAACGCCAAGTCTCTCCACTTTTATCGGTGTAGCTTATCAGAATTCCATCATCAAATAAAGCCGAGTCGGCAGTATAAGGATGTGCTCCCTTCGAAAAATACTTTTCAAACTCCCCGCTCGGAAAATCTTGTGCTGAGCTAAGGTACTCGATTCCTCCTTTGCTTATCAAAATGCTTTCTTTGGTATTATCGTTGGTAAACGAGGTGGAGAATACCCACCGGGCACTGTCAGCGGTATAATCTACACGCTGACCTCCGGTGAAGAAAGAAATCAGGTCAGAACTATATGAATATATCAAGCTAACGGAATCGGATTCAAACTTTCCAACAAACTGGTAATCAGCATCCGTCAGGGAGTTGGAAGAACTTAGATTTGTTGGGGGTGTTTCTTCCTTTTTACAGCTTGTAGTTAATGTGCCAAGAAGAACAAAACAAACAAGGGCAAGGGTCAAGGCGGACTTCATATCAAATTTAAATTTTGAGCAAAAATACTAAAAAACAACCGAAAACGTAGCAAAGAACCTACTTGTACTTATGGGTGCTTCGTTGTTATGTTGTTTGTTAATGGGCAGTTGGTAGTTACCTCCAAGGGCAAAACGACCGAAGTAAAATTCGCTGCCAAAAGTTCCATAGGTGTTTCGACCACCGGTATATGGTTGCGGTGAATCATATTGCGTATCAACTTTTGCATTTTCATAGAAAATCCCAGCATTTGGAATCAACGAAATGTGCTTGGTTTTTATCCAATAAAAAATGGTTTGGGCCGTGTTGAAGGTATTGCCAAAATGGTAATCGGTTTCGGCCGTTCCGTTGCCACTATAGCTTAGGTTGCTGTTAAACCCAAATTTGCCCAACCGAGCCGTGTAGATAACATTCATCAACAAAGAATAAGCACCTGTTCCTACCTGAAAATTGGGGACATAAGCCACTTTTTGGTCATCCCGTTGCTGATACTTCCCGGTAGGTAATTTTACGCCGGCTCCAAGCAACAAAGCGTGTCGAAAATTATCTTCCAGACTATCCGTAGTATTGAATACCACCACCGAAAGCAATGCACTCATGTCACCAATCCCTTTAATTTGTTCGGTCTGCCCGTCTTCGGTTTTTGTATTTACCGAAAAGGGAACAAACATCATTAATTGCAAGCGCTTGGCCGGATAAAATCTGGCCCAAAGTTCGGTTGTGGTGTAATTGTTTTGGTGTGGCAACTGATGATGGTGGTCATCATCATGACTACCTAAGCCGGTAAAATTTTCAGGGTTCACCTTAAACAAATTGTTTTTCAGCCGCAGGCCTACAAACTTTTTATTGAATTGTGGCAACAGACCCACAAAATTGCCACCACTGGAGCATCCGCAGGCATCGCAACCGTTGGAAGATTTTGGAAAAAATAGAATTGAAAGCACGGCAACAAAGGCCATCGAAAAAATAAGTTTCATGGTATATCAATAAGGATAACAAAATAGAAAGGGAACCGTCAGCTATGCAATCGTGCACGAGCATTCAACACCAACTGATATAGACTTTTAGCCTAAAGAAATATTTTGCAAACTTAATGGCGGATGAAAAACAGCCGTCAAATATTGAAAACTGTAATGGTTATTCCAATCACCCAACACGCTAGAAAAAGACGTTATTGCAACGCAATTGGCTGAATAAAGCAACATACGCCCGGGCACAAAAGCAGGAATTTCAACCTTAGTTTTCTGCCCTTTTCCTGAAGTGGCTGATTTATCATGATCTGAATCGGTATTTTTCAACTGCTTGGCCAAATGACATAGGCCGTTACATTTTAGCTGCGGTTTGGCTTTGTTTACGCAAAACAACGCAGTAATTTTTTCCTTGTTGACCTTATAGTTTACCACCAAGCCAAGTGAAATAAGGCATTGAAAGATCAACGAAAACAAAACCAATATGGACAGCATCCTATATTTCACCGGGCGAAATTAATCTGTTTGATTAGCAAACAATAAACTTGGCTCAAGAAATTTTCCAAAAACGAAGCCCTGCTTAACATGCAAATTTGTTTGCATGTTAAGCAGGGCTGTTATTATCAAAACGAGCTTTATCAGTTAACGGTAAGCTCCTTAACTCCTAAAAGAACATCGTTTTCTAAAACTTGAACATGATACATGCCTTTTGGCAAGTTGGTTACAGAAACCGGATGCGATAATCTATTCACCTCAATCGATTCTTCTGCAACAATTCTACCGGTCACATCTGCAATTTTCAGTACTGAATTTCCAACCAGAGCCTCTTCAAATATTAAACTAAATTTTCCATCGGTTGGGTTCGGGAATACATCCATGCGAACTTTTTCCAGTTCAACATTTTCAATAACACCTAGCGGTGCCGATATGTTTCCGCTTCCGCAACTAACTGTGTTGCATGTTCCTATGTAGTCGCCTTGGGCCAAGCGTGTTTCAACAGCATTGGGACTAATACACAAGGTATTCCCATTGTGACAGATAAGCACTTTGTTCCCGTTGTTTCCGCAGGTAAATTCCGCAGATAGGCTGGCCATTCCATCCCAGTCAGCGCAGTCTGGCGTACCATCGCCATCGGTATCCTGGGTATCATCTCCACCCGGGCAGATGTCGCAAACATTACCAGAGCCATCACAATCTTCGTCGGCTTGATCAGTATTTGCTGTTGTAGGGCAACTATCATATTCGTCACAAATACCATCACCATCGGTATCTGTACATGGCACTTGCTCTAAAACCGACAACAAATCAACCTCCAAGTTAGCATCCGAATTGTCAATTGAAAATTCTGCAGATATAATTCCATCAGAAGAGGTTGCACCTAAAAAACCACAGTCCCCTACGTCAGAAAATGACTCGGTGATAGAAAAAGTTTCACCTAAGGTGGTGGTAACGGTAAGTGTAATAACGTTATACCAGGAAGAACCGTCAAAATCGTCAAAAACATTGGCACCAACACCGAATACTGGAGTTGGAAACTCCATACTTAAAGGCTTGCTTTGAAAAGTTGGATTAGGTAGTAGTCCTGAGCCGGCAAATTCGCCAGATGTTGATTGACCTTCCCACCAACCGTAAAACGATAACGGATAGGGCGCAGAAAATTTAACTACACCTTTAAATAGTTCATGTACTTCCTGCCAACTGGAACAAGTGTCGAAGTTTTCGTAAAGCTTGTTGCCCGTTGTGGAAGCTTCGAACTGGCTGCGGCTAGCATAAGTTTGGTTGCCACCGGCTAGGGCCGAATAACTGCAAAAACTACCTACTAACAACAACACGGAAATGGAGAGGAATCTAAGGTTCGAGGAGAATGAATCTTTTTTCATACACGCAATATTGTTTTTCCCTACTTCTTGATTTGGCAGTTTCGGGTTAGCCTGCCGCAGAATCGAAAAACAATCATTTTATCGATTTCTGCTCTGTACCAAATTAGCGAATTCCGTTGTAGCTATTACGCCGGAAACCAATCGGCTCATTACTACAAAGTTCCGAAACAATGAAGCAGGCACAACTAAATCATAGATGAAAAGACCGAAAACAAAGCGCAATAACCCCTTTTTACCGATGACGGTTTGGTCAGTTATTAAATAGGAGTTATAGAATGGCCCTCATTTTTGCACAATAAGCCGCCAAGAGTAGAGATAAACTTACAGCCCTCGCAGATAACAGGCTGTGGAAGCTTTACCTCAATCAGTTGATAATAAGCTTTTTAATGAGAATTTGAACCGATTGTTGTTCCAGAATCACCGTGTAGGTACCTTTTGCCAGACTTTTGACACTGATCCAAGGGGTGAATTCTTCGGATGAGATAAATTCATGCTGAACTACTCTTCCACACACATCGAGTAAGCGGACTTCAGTATTTTGACTAAATCCTTCTAAATTTTCAATGTAAAAACCTTCTAGGGCTGGATTAGGATAAATACTAATGGAAGAATTAATTACCCCATTTATTGATGCCGCTTTAAAAGACTCTATTGCCTTGCTGTCACTTTCTGGACAAACTACCGTATTGCAGCCGCCTAAATAGTCACCCAAAGCAATGCGGGCTGGCACTGCCAATGGGGCGATACAAATTTCCACTCCGTCATGACACATTTTCACCCTCAAACCGCCACTACCACATGTCATAGCGGCTGGTAGCGTAGCTATGCCACTCCAGTCAGCACAATCGGGTATGCCGTCATGATCTGTATCCTGACCGTCATTACCACCTGGGCAACGGTCGCAACTGTTGCCAACCCCATCACAATCTAAATCTGCTTGGTTAGTGTTGGGGGTTTCTGGGCAATTATCATTATTGTCACAAATCCCATCTGAATCAGTATCAATTTGACCAATCAGAACGGCCAGCAAATCCAATTCCAAATTGGCCAAAGTATCATTGATGAGAAACTCGGCTGAAACAATTCCGTCGGTAGATGTAGCACCAAGAAAACCGCAGTCGCCAGGCGAATTACTGGTTTCATGAATCGTAATTACGGCACCAAGAGAGGTAGTAACTTTCAGGCTAATTTGATTAATTAATTGGGTTCCATCAAAATCATCGAACACGTTAGCTCCTAAACCAAAAACAGGTTGGCTAAAGTTCATGACAATGGATTTTCCACCAAAGGTTGGAGTTCCTAACAAAGCCCCACCCGAAAAGTCACCACCGGTCGAAAAAATATCCCATGATCCTCTAAAAACTATTGGAACAGAATTTGGAAACGTAATTAACCCATCAAACAACTCATCGAGTGCCTCCCCATTGGTATATGAATCTAAATCGTCATAAAGTAAACCGCAGCTCGAAGATGAATTAAAAAGATATCGGCTCACATAAGTTGTGTTCTGCGCTGAAACCGAAAGTACTATACCTAATACTAAGATAAAAACGGCGGAAAATCTTCTCATTAAGTTATTGGTTAATTTAAAAATTGACATATGATTCTTTCAACAACAGGTTTAGTCCTGATGTTGTAATAAAATTTAGTTAAAATGGTATTGAGGAAATAGCCCAAACAATTGACAGATGCTGGGGTAATCGTTTCTGTCTCAGAACTACGGAACAAATTTATTGCTATTTATTTGAAAATAAATCATTTATTTCTTCTTAACTCTTGGTAAAAACAGAATGCTAACATTAGAATTAATGGATGATTACTTCTTTTACCCCCATTAATACCCCGTTATCGAACAGGCTAATCATATACATTCCTTTAGGCAACTCACTTACTGATACCCAATGTGAAAGTTCGTTGGCCTCAAGATTTTCTTGCATAACTACCCTTCCGGTAACATCTGTAACGGTTAACCTGCTGCTGTCCGAAGTCTCAAAATCAAGAATAATATTGAATTCGGAAGTAGCTGGATTTGGGTAAACTTGCAAGGCATCCAAGTTGTAAATCTTATTGCTGGCAATACCTGTGGTGGTTGAAGCATTTGCTTGGCTTGCGGTTGGGCAAACTTGCGTATTGCATAAGCCAATATAGTCCCCAATCGCCAACCGTGCCAACACCGCTACAGGACTAATACAAATAGCAATACCATCATGACAGATTTGAATCTTATCACTGTTATTACCACAAATCCACTCGGCTGGAAGGCTCAAGAATCCGTCCCAGTCGGCACAATCTGGAATACCATCGTTGTCGGTATCCTGACCATCGTTACCGCCTGGGCAGAGATCGCATGCATTACCAACGTTGTCGCAATCCAAGTCTTCTTGGTTCTCGTTAGCCGTTTCCGGGCAGATGTCCACATTATCGCAAATTCCATCGCCATCAGAATCAGTTTGACCAACCAGAACAACTGATAAGTCCAACTCCATGTTTGCATCAACATCATTAATACTGAAAGTTGCCGAGGCAATCCCAACCGTAGAAGTTGCTCCTAAAAAACCACAATCGCCAACATCAGCAAACGATTCAGAAACGGTAAATACTTGTCCAAGTGTGTTGGTAACGGTTAACGTTACCACGTTATAATAGGATGCTCCATCAAAATCATCAAACACATTGGCCCCTACCCCAAAAACCGGAATTGGAAATGACATATTCACGGGAGTACTTTGAAAGGTTGGATAAGGTAAAATCCCAGCCGATGCAAATACGCCACCAGTGCTAGTCAAATCCCAAGCACCCCAAAAAACGACAGGCTTGGGCGTGTCAAACACCAAAATACCACCATAAAGATCATCTAGCACCGTGCCATTAGGTAGTAAATCAGTGCCTTCATCGGTTAAAGTACCGCAAGAAGTTGAAGCTAGAAACAAGGCTCTGTTGGTGTAGGTAATGTTGGTGTCTGACACCAATGTAGCCTGTACTTGACCAGCAACCAAAAATAAGCTTACCAACAAACCAAACTTCAAATTGTGTATAACTGCTTTCATGGCTTTCGAGTATAAATTCAACATCGGTAACAATTTGCGCTTTGGTAAAAAGGAACAGGATTCCCCTTAACCAACACACCACGCTTTAATCACGACATAAAGATAAACCAACACTATCGATGCAAAATAATTTAACGACGAGCTGTAGTATTAAATCGTTATGCCGTCGGAAATTAGAATCTGGGCATTCGTAAACGGAAATGAACAGCAATCACTCTATCTTTGACCTCCTAAAGAATTACACGACAAGATAAATGCGCATATTAATAACCGGTGTTGCCGGATTTATTGGATCAAACCTAGCGGAGGAATTGCTGAAAACCGGGTATATTGTTTGCGGTATCGACAACTTGAGCTACGGTTCTTTAGAAAACATGGTAACTTTCCGCAATAATCCGAATTTTACTTTTTTAAAACGAGATTTACTAGATTCTGAGTGCTTTTCTGGCATCGAACCAGATATTATCATACACCTTGCTTCCCAAAAAATTCCGCGTTACGCCAGTGGCTTAAATACCCTGACCGAAAATTACGAAGCACTTAAAATGGTGGCCGCATTTGCGGTTCAAACAAATGCTCGATTAATATTCGCTTCGACCGCAGATGTGTATGGCAAAAACAATCAAGTTCCATTTACGGAAGAGTCTGATTTAGTGCTTGGCAATACCAATATAAAACGGTGGGCCTATGCCCTTTCCAAAATATATGGTGAGCAGTATTTATATGCACTCAATATGGATCATGGATTAAAATTCACGATTCTGCGCTTTTTTGGATCCTATGGCCCAAACCATCACCAAAGTTGGTGGGGTGGGCCGCAGTCGGTATTTATTGATGCTGCCATTAAGAACCAAGCCATGGAAATTCACGGCGATGGATTGCAAACCAGAACCTTTACTTATATAAAAGATACCGTAGCCGCTATTGTTTGTTGCATTGAAAATGAAAAGGCGACCAATGAAGTATTTAACGTAGCTGGAAACCCAAGTGAGGAAATTTCGATTCTTGATTTAGGCGGCTTAATTTGGAAATTGGTTAACAGCGAGCAAAGCCAACCGAAAATACAATTGACTCCTTATTCTAATTTCGGATTATATGAAGATGTAACCCGGCGAGTACCCGATTGCAACAAAATAGAACGTCTTTTAGGTTTCTTGCCAAAATGGAGCCTTACTGCTGGTCTTCAGGAAACCATATTGTGGCACAAATCAATAGCTACCAAATGATTTTCATAGTTGTTCCGGTTTTTAATGAAGAGGCAAACGTTATACAACTAATTAATAACCTTGACCAGTGGAGCCTAGCTAGCGGTGAAATGGTCACTATAGTGTTTGCTGACGATGGGTCGTCCGACCAGACGGAATTTCTAATAACAACTGCTTCACCTGTTAGCATTAAACTGGTTTTCTTAAAAGAAAGTTTGAATCAAGGCCCAGGCATGGCGCTGAATAGTGGATTCAATTGGGTGTTGAATATAAGTTCCAATCCTGCAGACATTGTAGTCACAATAGAGGCGGACAACACGAGTGATTTGACCATTCTTGAAACCATGATTGCTTTGTCAAGGCTGGGCTACCCAATGGTGCTTGCCTCGGTTTATGCCATGGGTGGGGGATTGCAAAATGTGAGTTATTTAAGAACCTTGCTTTCCAGTTTGGCCAACCGCATTAGTCGCCAATTTTTGGGCCTGCGCCTACGTACACTTTCCTCTTTTTACCGGGTTTATCAGGTACAGTTTTTACGCCAGATAAAGACAAACTACGGTGAAGTGATTGCTAATCCGGCATTTACGTGTATGCTTGAAATATTGGTTAAGGCAAAAAAAATGGGTGTCCCAGTAATAGAGGTACCAACAACCCTAAACGCCGGCAATCGAGTCGGCCGTTCCAAAATGAAAATCATAAACACTTGTTTTGCTTACTTTTCCTTTTTTATTTGGGGGCAATACCATCTTGCCACGCGACAAAAAATAACTTCTGACCATCCAGATTTACAGTAACCAGTTTCCACAATTTCCTTTTTTAGTCAATGCTTTAAAAGAAATGAACAGGCTTGAATTGACTAGCGAGTGGCCGATGTTAACAAAAAAGCAAAAAATTGTACTCGCATTAGTCAAATAGGTTTGCGCATGAGCTGCAACTTACTACTTTTGCCATATTTTTCGCGAAAAACAGAATGAGTTCATTGGTAAAAGTGCGTTCGGCACTTATTTCGGTATTTTACAAAGACAACCTGGCTCCGGTAATCAACTACCTGGCTGCTCATGATGTAACCTTATACTCTACTGGGGGCACCCAACAATTTATTGAGGATTTGGGCGCTGAAGTTGTTCCGGTTGAGGAACTTACCACTTACCCATCCATCCTTGGTGGGCGGGTAAAAACCCTTCACCCAAAAATTTTTGGTGGCATTTTAGGTCGCCGGACCTTGGAAAGCGATATTGCTGAAATGCAAGAATTTCAAATTCCTGAAATTGATTTAGTAATCGTCGATTTATACCCATTTGAAGAAACGGTTGCCAACGGCGGAACACACGATCAAATCATTGAAAAAATAGACATTGGCGGTATTTCTTTAATCCGTGCAGCTGCTAAAAACCACAAAGACGTGGTTATTGTATCCAACCGGTCGCAATATGGCCGTTTGTTGGAAATATTGCAATCAAACGAATGTGCGACTACCCTTACCCAAAGGACTGAATTTGCAGCCGAAGCATTTGCCACATCATCGCATTACGACACGGCCATTCATAACTACTTTGCGGTTCACAACGCCTACGAACCACTTAAAATAAGCGTTAACGAACAATACCCGCTTCGCTATGGCGAAAATCCGCACCAAAAAGGTACGTTTTACGGAAACCTCAACGAACTTTTTGAACAAATTCAAGGCAAAGAATTATCGTACAACAACTTATTAGATGTTGATGCCGCGGTAAATTTAATGGCCGAGTTTCCGGCCAACCAGCCAACTGTTGCCATTTTAAAACACAACAATGCCTGTGGACTTGCAGTAAGAAATACGCTGCTTGCCGCTTGGACTGATGCATTGGCTGCTGACCCAGTTTCTGCTTTTGGCGGTGTCTTAATTTCCAACCAGGTAATTGATTTGGTCACGGCCAATGAAATGAACAATTTATTTTTTGAAATTCTTATCGCTCCCGGCTTTAATCCAGATGCGCTTGAGGTACTTTGCAGCAAGAAGAATAGAATTTTACTAAAGCAGTTGTCTGGCAAGTTGAATGACAAATCGGTTAGAACCGCATTAAATGGTTACCTTGTGCAGGATAAGGATTCTGTAAGCGATTTGAAAGAGAGTTTTCAAAAAGTAACCAACCTTGTCCCAAGCGAACAACAACTTTCCGATTTAGAATTTGCCAACAAAATATGTAAACACACAAAAAGCAACGCCATTATCTTGGCGAAAGACAACCAACTTTTAGCCGGTGGAACGGGGCAAACTAGCCGTGTTGATGCACTTCAACAGGCCATTCACAAAGCCAAATCGTTCAATTTTGACTTGAATGGTTCCGTTATGGCTTCGGATGCGTTTTTTCCGTTTCCAGACTGCGTAGAAATTGCCGGAAAAGCTGGTGTAACTGCCATCATTCAACCCGGCGGTTCAATTAAAGACCAATTGTCAATTGATTATTGTAACAACAATAACTTGGCAATGGTTATGACAGGTAACAGACATTTTAAACACTGATAAAACAACGATATGGGCTTGTTTAGTTTTCTTACCCAGGAAATTGCCATCGACTTAGGTACGGCAAACACTCTTATTATTTACAACGATAAAGTAGTGGTTGACGAACCTAGCATCGTTGCGCTCGATAGAACGACCAATAAGGTTATTGCCATTGGCCGTCAGGCTCAGCAAATGCATGGCAAAACCCATGAGAACATTAAGACCATTCGTCCGCTGAAAGATGGTGTAATTGCCGATTTTTATGCTGCAGAGTATATGATTCGCGGTATGATACGCATGATTAAACAGGGTCGTACCGTATTTAATCCTTCTTTGCGGATGGTTATTTGTATCCCATCAGGCATTACCGAGGTTGAAAAACGTGCGGTAAAAGACAGTGCTGAACATGCCGGCGCGAAAGAAGTCTACTTAATTCATGAACCTATGGCTGCCGCTATAGGTATTGGAATAGATGTGGAAGAACCTATGGGTAACATGATTATCGACATAGGCGGTGGTACTTCCGAAATTGCGGTTATTGCGCTAGGGGGTATTGTTTGCGATAAGTCGATTCGTGTAGCTGGAGATGAGTTTACAAGCGACATTGAAGAATACATGCGCAGACAACACAACATTTTAATTGGCGAGCGTACGGCCGAGCAAATTAAAATTGAAGTTGGCGCTGCGTTGCCAGAACTTGATAATCCGCCACCAGACTATGCGGTTCGCGGACGAGATTTAATGACCGGTATTCCAAAAGAAATTCACGTTTCCTATACCGAAATTGCCCACGCGCTGGACAAGTCAATTTCCAAAATTGAAGAAGCGATTCTTACTGCACTGGAAATGACTCCACCTGAATTATCGGCGGATATTTACAAAACCGGTATTTACCTTGCAGGTGGTGGTTCGATGCTTCGTGGTTTGGACAAGCGTATTTCAATGAAAACTAAACTTCCTGTTCACATTGCCGAAGATCCACTTCGTGCTGTAGCTCGTGGTACTGGAATTGCGTTGAAAAACATTGACAAATTCCAATTCTTAATAAGAGACTAAGTAATCTGAAATTAGGTTAAACTATATAAAGGCAACACATTTTGAGGTAAAAACATGAAGAATTTCTTTGCTTTTTTATCAAGTTACCATAAAGAATTTCTAGCGATTGCCTTGCAGGTGTTGTGCCTTACCGTATTCTTTATTAATAACTCGTTTCAGCGCCTTACCATAATCAGTTCTTCCAATACTGTAATTGGTGAGGTTTACACCGAGAAGAATAACCTGACTAAATATTTTAACTTACAGGAGCAAAACGAAATGTTGGCCAAGGAAAATGCCATGCTTCGTTCTCGAGTTAAAGAAGCCTTTTTCTTATCTAGTCGCAAGAGTTTTTACCGGACTGATTCAACCCAACTTCAACAGTATCAATTCTATACAGCAAGGTCAATTAACGCCACAACCAACCTTCAAAGCAATTTTATTACCCTAAACAAGGGTATAATGCAAGGTATTCGCAAAGATATGGGTGTCATTTCACCACGTGGACTTGTTGGGGTTGTAGTAAATGTAAGCAACAATTATTCTACGGTTCTTCCTGTTATCAACAACCGTTTTACGGCCAGCGTTGAGATTAAACGTACCAAGAACTTCGGTTTACTTAAATGGGACGGTGTAAACTCCCGTTACGCCAGAATTGAAGACATAGCCAACCATGCCCGCATTGTTAGGGGTGACACTGTTATTACCCGCGCCTCTTCAGCCATTTACCCAACTGGAATTATGGTAGGGATTGTTGACGAAATCGAACAACCCGAGGGCAGCAACTATCTCGACTTGAAAATTAAATTATCGGTAGATTTTAGCAAAATTAGTACGGTATACGTAATAAATAATTTGCTGAAAAAAGAACAACTCCAGTTAGAAAAAGAAACAGTAATTGAGGAAGAGCGATGAGAGGAGATGTCTTAAAAATAATTTTCCGGTTTTTCTTTCTGCTGCTTTTGCAAAGTCTGGTAATGAATAACCTCGGATTGGCTCGTGGACTTATTGTTCCAATGGTTTACCCCATGTTCATATTGATGCTGCCGTTACTTACCCCTGGATGGGTTGTTCTTATTCTTGCCTGTATCTTGGGGATAAGTGTCGATGCTTTTTCCAACACCCTTGGTCTTCATGCCTCGGCATCGGTTGCTTTGGCTTATTTTAGAAGTATCATTCTTAAAAGTATCTCTCCGCGCGAAGGATACGATATCATCCAAAAACCAACCATTCAAAGCATGGGCAGCAACTGGTTTATGACCTATGCCGTTAGCCTAGTTTTGGTTCATCACCTTTGGGTTTTTAACCTTGAAAATTTTCAATTCGACTTCTTTTTTAGAACACAGGTTCGGGTAATTTTAACCTCCCTCTTTTCACTGGGGTTAATTTATCTTAGTCAATATTTATTGTATCAGGTTAGAGAACGCAGAAGATAATGTTAGATAACCGACGATTTGTTGTAGCAGCAATTGTAATATCTGTGGGAGTGATATTTATCCTCCGACTTTTTTTTCTACAAGTTATAGATGAAGATTGGAAAATTGAGGCAGCCAACATGTCCGAACGTAAGGTTACCGTTTATCCTTCGCGTGGTCTTATTTTTGACCGAAACCACCGATTGATGGTTGCCAACATTGCTGTTTATGATCTGATGGTTATTCCAAGCAATGTTAAAAATATAGATGTTAGCAAGTTTTGCAAACTTATTGGCATCACTCGCGAACAGTATAAGGAAAGACTGCAAAAAGCTAAAATATATTCACAACGCAAGCCATCCGTTTTTGAGAAACAGATTCCGGCCGGTCAGTTTTCAACTATTTCAGAACAGTTGCATAAGTTTAAGGGTTTCTATGCGCAATCGCGTACCTTAAGAGCTTATCCACAATCTATCGCTGCACATACATTGGGCTACATTGGTGAGGTTAGTCAGCGAATTATTGACAATGATTCGTACTATGGACCTGGCGATTACTATGGAGCGAGTGGTCTTGAAAAAACCTATGAAGATGCCCTTCGCGGCCGTAAAGGGATTCGGTATGTGGTGGTCGATGTTTACAACAACGAAAAAGGACGGTACAAAGAAGGTCAATACGACACCATCGCCTTGTCTGGAAGCGATCTTATTTCTACACTCGATGCTGAAGTGCAAGCTTATGGTGAGAAATTGATGGCGAACAAACGGGGAGCCATCGTTGCCCTTGACCCATCAACTGGTGAGGTGCTGGCACTGGTCAATAACCCATCCTACGACCCTAATTTACTTACCGGCCGTATTCGTAATGAAAATTTTCACGCGCTGAGTGTGGATACATTGAAACCATTGTTTAACCGAGCAATGCAGGCGCGGTATCCGCCCGGATCTACATTCAAACTAATCAACGCCTTAATTGGGTTAGAGGAAGGAACATTGACCCCCGATACACGTTATGGCTGTAGTATGGGTTATTTTTATGCCAATCGGAAATTAGGTTGCCATTCTCACCCCTCACCACTCGATTTGTTTGGTGCAATTACCACTTCCTGCAATGCTTATTTTTGTAACGTTTTCAAAACCATCATAGATAAGTACCCCACAGCAGGCCAAGGATATGCCGCGTGGCGAAAACATGTGCTCAGCTTTGGTTTGGGCGATCGAACCGGAATTGAACAATCAAATGAGGTCAAAGGTCTTATACCATCCAATAGCTATTACGACAAAATCCACGGTAAAAACCGGTGGAAGGCTCATACCGTTATCTCGCTGGCCATCGGTCAAGGAGAACTTGGAGTTACTCCCATTCAAATGGCAAATTTTGTAGGTGTTATTGCCAACCGTGGTTGGTTTTACAGACCCCACTTGGTGAGGCAAATTGACGGTTCACAGGAACTTGATAAGAAGTTTTTAGTAAAAAATTATACCACCATAAAACCGGAACATTTTAATTTAGTTGTTGACGCGATGGCCAATGTGGTTGCAAATGGTACCGGTAGAGGTGTACAATGGGATCCAAAGATTCCGGTTTGTGGAAAAACTGGAACAGCCCAAAACCCTCACGGTAGAGACCACTCTATTTTCATTGCCTTTGCTCCAAAAGATAACCCAAAAATTGCAATCGCGGTCTATGTTGAAAATGTTGGCTTTGGTGCCACTTGGGCTGCACCTATCAGCAGTTTGATGATGGAGAAATACATGACCCGGAAAATTTCTAGACCCGCTATAGAAAAACGATTGGTAGAAGCCGACTTAATGAAAATGTTGCCCGAATGATGTACACACCGCTCAATAGTCGCAAAACATCACCCCTCCAAAATGTAGATTGGATTTGTTTAAGTCTTTATCTAGCCTTAATGTTAATGGGCTGGCTAAATATTTATGCTGCCAGTTACAATACCAGCAGCCCCAATATTTTTGACCTTAGCCAAGAATATGGAAAGCAATTCATTTGGATAATAACCTCCTTAATGATTGGTTTCAGCATTTTTCTAATGGACGGTCGGTTTATAACCAAGTTGTCCTATCCATTTTACGGTATTGCACTGGTTCTTTTGGCCTTAGTTTTAGTGATTGGTAAAGAAGTTAATGGTGCAAAAGCTTGGTTTGGTTTTGGTAGCTTTGGTATTCAACCCGCCGAGTTTGCCAAGGTTGCCGTAAATATGGTTATGGCGCACTTCTTAAGTTCCAGCACATTAAAAATAGACAACATAAAAACCAGGCTTATTGCCGCATTAATTCTCTTAGTTCCCGCCGGACTAATCATGCTTCAACCCGACACAGGAACAGTATTGGTGTTCGTGGGTTTCGTCTTTGTTCTTTACCGTCAAGGTCTTTCTGGTAACATTCTGTTATTTGGGCTATTGGCCATCGTGGTTGCTGTTATTGCCTTATTGATGCGCGCCAGCGTTTTCACCCTCCCTTTTACCGACATTAAGGTAAATGGCCAGTATTACTTCATGGTTATTGTGGTGTCAATCTGCGGTGCTATCTATCTCCTTATTCAACAGGCGGTTATGAAACGCTATCGCCGTCCTTATTATGCCTATTTAATTGTTGCTGGAGCCGCCAGTTTACTTTTTATTGGTTCAATTAGTTATGTGGTCGATAATGTTCTGTCCTCACATCAAACCCAACGTGTCAATATATTGCTCGGTCTTGAAGACGATCCTCAGGGAGCCGGTTATAACGTTAAACAGTCAAAAACGGCAATTGGCTCAGGTGGATTTATAGGTAAGGGATATTTACAAGGTACACTTACCAAATTTAAGTACGTGCCAATGCAAAGTACCGACTTTATTTTCTGTACCGTTGGCGAAGAATGGGGATTTGTTGGCAGTATGGTGGTCGTTGGCCTTTTCGTTATTTTTATTATTAGGCTGCTCTATATTTCAGAACGACAGCGAAGTGTCTATACCAGAATTTACGGTTATGGAGTTGCCTCCATTTTGTTTATGCATTTAACCATAAACATTGGAATGGCTATTGGTTTAGCTCCCGTAATTGGAATTCCCCTCCCATTTTTTAGTTACGGTGGTTCCTCGCTTTGGGCTTTCACCGTTTTGGTATGCATAATGCTAAAACTTGACGCGCAACGACTAGACGTATTGAGGTAACAAAGCCAATTTAGCAGCTCTTAAAGCGCGTTAAATTACCTACCTTTGCACCAGTTTGGATTGATTCAATTTTATAAATGAGTAAGAAAGTAGCATTAGTAACTGGGGTTACCGGACAAGATGGTGCCTATTTGGCCGAATTATTACTAAGTAAAGGATACATCGTTCACGGTATTAAGCGCAGAAGCAGTTTGTTTAATACTGACCGCATCGATCACCTGTACCAAGACCGTCACGAGGCACACGTAAACTTTAAATTGCATTACGGCGATTTAACCGATAGCACCAACCTTATCCGTATCATTCAGGAAGTAAAACCTGATGAAATATATAATCTGGCCGCACAAAGCCATGTTCAGGTTTCTTTTGAAATGCCTGAATACACCGCCAATTCGGATGCCATGGGCACCTTGCGGATTCTAGAAGCCATACGGATTCTTGGTCTGGAAAAGAAAACCAAATTTTACCAAGCCTCTACCTCCGAACTTTACGGTAAAGTGCAAGCTGTACCGCAAAACGAGGAAACGCCTTTCTATCCGCGCAGTCCTTATGGAGTTGCCAAATTATACGCCTTTTGGATTACTAAAAACTACCGAGAATCATACGGCATGTTTGCCTGCAACGGTATTTTATTCAATCACGAAAGTCCGCTACGCGGTGAAACATTTGTTACCCGCAAAATAACTCGAGCCGCAGCCAAAATAAAACTTGGCCTGCAAGATAAAGTTTTCCTTGGAAACCTAGATGCAGAGCGTGATTGGGGCCACGCCAAAGATTATGTTGAAGGCATGTGGCTGATGTTACAGCAAGACGAACCGGATGACTTTGTTTTGGCAACCGGAAAAAAATATTCCGTAAAGCAGTTTTGTGAACTTGCCTTTGCCGAGGTGGGAATAACGCTAACATGGCAAGGTGAAGGCGTTAACGAAAAAGGTATTGATGCCGCCACAAAAAAAACGCTTATTGAAATTGACAAGCGCTACTTCCGCCCGGCAGAAGTAGATTTATTGGTTGGTGATGCCAGCAAGGCGGAGAAGAAATTGGGCTGGAAGTATAAATTCGAATTGCCTGACTTGGTAAAAGACATGGTACAATCCGACCTTAAGCTTTTCGAAAAAGACAAATACTTGATGGAAGGTGGACACAAGATTTTACAACAACACGAATAAAAAAATCCCTTTGAGCGCTTGCAGTTTAGCATGAAAAAAGACAGTAAAATATTTGTTGCCGGGCATCGCGGAATGGTGGGGTCGGCTATTGTACGCCACCTTCAAAACCAAGGTTTCACTAACCTAATTACGCCCAACTCAAGCCAGCTCGATTTAATTAATCAAGCTGCTGTAAATAGTTTTTTCGAAACGGAAAAGCCCGAGTATGTTTTTTTAGCCGCGGCCAAGGTTGGTGGAATACAAGCAAATAATATTTTCAGGGCTGATTTTTTATATAATAACCTGATGATTGAGGCCAATGTTATTCATGCCTCACACATCCATCAGGTTAAAAAATTACTTTTCTTAGGCTCTTCTTGCATTTATCCAAAGTTTGCTCCCCAACCTTTAAAAGAGGATTCATTGCTTACCGGTACATTAGAGCCTACCAACGAACCTTATGCCATTGCAAAAATTGCCGGCATTAAACTTTGTGAAGCCTACCGCGACCAATTCGGTTGTAATTTTATTTCGGCAATGCCTACCAATCTTTATGGGCCAAACGACAATTACGACCTCAACAATTCTCATGTTCTTCCGGCTTTAATCCGGAAATTTCATACCGCCAAGGTTGAAGGAGCTCCGCAAGTGGAGATTTGGGGAACCGGCACACCACTTCGTGAGTTTTTACATGTTGACGATTTGGCCAAAGCCTGCCTTTTCCTGATGGAAAACTATAACGACAAGGGCATTGTTAATGTGGGGGTTGGAGAAGACATTTCAATTAAAGACCTGGCGCTATTAATTAAAACCATTGTCGATTTTAAAGGAGAATTGCTTTTTGATGCCACTAAACCTGATGGAACCCCTCGGAAATTGATGGATGTAACTACCATTCATAATTTGGGTTGGCGACACACCACATCCTTAGCCGATGGGATTACCGCCGTTTATCAGGATTTTCAGCAACATCAATTAGCCAATAACGAAGCGACCAAATAATTTAGCCGTTTATGCACATAGAGGTTTTTCAAAAAGTAATGTTCCGTTCGAGAATCCTCATAGGTCTTTTGCTTCTCCCAATTGCACTCTGTGCGCAGAACCGAATTAGCCCGCTCAATCACCAATTAGTAGGTGCCGATGCGCAAACCATACGGCCTTATTTGACCGATTCTTTAGTTTCTTACCCCGATTTAATTGATAAATCGACCTCAGTACTTACCCGGATTTTATACTACGGAAATCTTATTCAGTACCAAGACCCTTCGGGTATCAATTTTACCATAAATCCGCTTATTAATTTTGAAGGTGGTCGTGATCAAGCCAATGCTTTGTTTGCCGACACGCTTTATTATACAAACAGCCGTGGTTTTATTATGGAAGGGAACCTGGGCTCAAAAGTTACTTTCAGCACCACTTTTCAGGAAAACCAAAGCCATTACAACGAATACATTGCCAATTATGTAACCGCCACCGGTGCCGCGGTTGGATTGGGAAGAACCAAAGCATACAAAACCACCAGCTTTGACTATGCAATGGCAACCGGACAACTGGTGTATAGACCCACTACAAACCTGCAATTGTGGTTTGGAAACGGCAAAAATTTTATTGGAAACGGTTACCGCAGTTTGCTGTTGAGCGACAACGCCGGGAATTATCCGTACGGAAAAATCGTTTATTCTTTTGCCCAAAATAAATTGTGTTATCAAGCGCTTTTCGCATCCCTGTCAACGGGAAATCGCTACAGCCGGTTCTCCACAGTTGAACCTTCCTACATAACCAAAGGTTACAGTGCTTTCTTTTTAAACTGGAGAGTAAACCCTGCTATTGACCTAGGCCTGTTTGAAAGCACCGTTTGGAATCGAGTGGCTTCGGGAAAACAAGGCCCTGTTGACGTTTTGCAATACAATCCCGTTCTAGGGATTAACTCCCTTGCTCAAAAACTTAACGGCAAAAACAACAGCTCAGTTGGCCTAAATCTTTTGGTTAAACCGGGCAGAAACTATACTGTTTATAGCCAGTTGTTGGTTGACGGAGCTAATAAAAATGGTGTGCAACTGGGCGCGACTAAAACTGGGCTTTTTAACCAAAACCTCTTTCTAAGAGCGGAAGTAAACGTGGTTTCGGCAGGAACTTACCAAGCCGCGGACAGCACCTCAAATTACACGCATTTCAACCAGGCCTTGGCTCACCCCATGGGCAGTGGATTTACCGAATTTACTGGCACACTCAACTACCGTTTCAAGCGTTTGTTGTTTTCGGTTCAAGGTTCTGCTACCAAATTCACCAGCATATATAGTTCTGGCACACCACCTCTTATGTTTCCTGAAAATCGCCAGACGGGAATTACAGGAACCACATCACTGATTTGGGTTAACCCTTCCTTGAGTTTTATCATTAATCCGGTTAGTAATCTTCAGGCAACGATTGGCGCAATCGTTCGTGAGGCAAAGAATCCGCTTTCCACCGAGAAAACTGCCTACCTTTTCCTTCGACTTTCAACCAATATCAATAATCTTTACTTCGATTTTTAATACACAATGGGTTGGATTTTTAGTTTCTTCTCCTCTTTTCTACTGGCTATAGTTCTTACACCCGTAATAATTAAAGTGGCCAAAATGAAGCACTTAGTGGATGAGCCTAAGGAAGATCGAAAGATTCACTTTAGGAGTATTCCCAGTGTTGGTGGAATAGGAATTTTTGCCAGTTTTCTTTTTTCTATCAGCTTTTGGTCGGGATGGGACAACAACACCATGACTATTGAAGATCACCAGCTTTATCAATATTTTATTGCCGGTTTATTGGTGTTGTTTTTCGTTGGTTTAAAAGACGACTTGACCGGTATGTCGCCTTTTAAAAAGTTATTTGCGCTTACTTTGGTGGGTCTCATTATGGTTTTTCTGGCACCCATGCGCATCACCACCATGGGTGGACTTTTTGGCATTTACCAGTTACCCACCAGTATGGGTTTATTTCTTAGCTTGTTCACCTACATTGTGGTAATCAACGCTATCAATTTAATTGACGGTATTGATGGGCTTGCCAGTGGTGTTTGTGCTTTAGCTGCTTTGCTTTTTGGCTTGTGGTTTTTTATGGTGGGCAACACGTTTTTCGCCATTATAGGCTGCGCCCTTGCCGGTAGTCTGGTTGGTTTTTTAGTTTTTAACCACTCGCCCGCCAAAATATTTATGGGCGATGGCGGTTCACTAGTGGTTGGGTTTATACTTTGTGTGTTGGCTGTTAAAATGATAAACTACCCAGCCCATTTAATTCCGACTTCATTAAGCCATTTACCAACTGCGGTTTTGGTTATGACTATTCTGTCCTATCCACTTTTTGACACCATACGGGTATTCTTTTTACGCTCATTTGCTGGCCGGTCACCGTTTTCGGCCGACAAAAACCACATTCATCATCGCCTTATTGGCAATGGTTTTGGTCATCGCAAGGCCTCTTACTTGGTCTATATCTATTCGGTACTGATGGTGGCTATAATGTATTTCATTCCGGCTCAACCACCTACTACCTTATTTGTAATTATGTTAATTATTGGAGCAACACTGGTAACCTTACTGATATGGATAAAGCCATTACGAAAATTTTAATCCTTGCGCTTATTTTTGTTGGCTTCGCTTCCCAATCAGGTAGCGCACAGTCCATTTACCGCAGGGGAAATTTTAACTATTCACTACTTTCCGACAGCGCTCTAACGCACGATTATTGGTATTTTAATTCCAAACCAGAGCAGACCTGCGAATTTTCTGTTCTTGGTAATATTGGGGTACGAGCTGCCCATTCCGATTCTGGAAACACGACCAATTATTTTGCACACCTGGCTCCGGGTTTTGGTTTCAAAAAAGGAAATTGGCAAATAGAAGTGTACAGCTGGTTAACCACTACCCCATCTAGTTTTTACAACGGAAACAATTCGATCGCTGAAGCCGGTAACTTTCCTATTGAGGCAAAATTGGGTAAGACCAGCTTGCAAATAATGCCGGGTCTGGTGGTTTCTTATAAAGCCGGTAAATACGTTGACATTAGTGCCGGTTACGACAAAAATTTTATTGGAGAAGGTTACCATTCGCTTTTTTTAAGTGACAATGGCTCCAACTATCCATTTCTACGGGCTCGGGTAAATCTTGGCAAACTCGAGTACGCTTTACTGTACGCATATTTCGATAACACTAATAGTTACAAGACGAATACTCAATTTCCGAGCAACAAATATGGAGCGTTTCATGTGTTAAGCTACAAACCTGCTCATTGGTTAGAGATTCAGCTGTACGAATCGGTAGTTTGGCAAACTCGGGATAGCCTCAATAATCGCGGATTTGACGTAAACTACTTAAACCCGGTGGTATTTTACCGCCCTATTGAATACAACACTGGTAGTGCCGACAATTCATTGATTGGTGGTGCAATAAACATTAAGCCAACTAAAAACATTACACTTTATAGCCAAGTGCTGCTCGATGAATTTTTGATGAAAGAAGTAAGAGCCGGCAAGGGTTGGTGGGCCAATAAATATGGCCTTTTAGGCGGAATGAAGTGGTTCAATGTTGGAGGAATAAATGGCCTTTCATTGGTGGGAGAAGCTAGTCTTGTGCGGCCATTTACCTATTCGCACAAAACAAACAACACCAACCTTGGTCACAATTACAAGCCGCTGGCACACAGCTGGGGAGCCAACTTTTATCAACTATTCTTCTGTGGCCAATACAAGTCTGACCGACATAGAATTACCGCAACAGCTGAGCTAGGTCGCAAAGGTTATGGCTTTGGGTATGGCGGTAGCATTTTCAATTCTTACGACTACCGTTTGCAGGAATACGGGAACACCGTAGCTCAAGGTCTGGCTTATGGCTTGGGCAATGCATCTATGCTTTATGCCTACCAACTGAACACCAGACACGGATTAGAAATATACATTCAAGCTGGACAGGAAATACTTCCTAACCGCACGGTGACCGATATAAAAATTGGATTGCGAACTGCCTTCTTTAATTCCTATGCCAATTATTGATTTCTATTAATTTTGCCAAAAAATAAGCGGTTTGACAACTACAGCTGATAGCTCCCCTTCAAAACTAAAAATTTATACCGCTTTCTTTAAGTTACGTCTGGCTTCATTGGTTGTTTTTTCAGCCTGTTTGGGTTATTTATTTGCCGACCAAGCCACTAACCATTTTTGGCTGGAAATTAGTTGCCTGGCCTTAGGTGGTTTTTTAATTACTGGGGCTTCCAATGGAATCAATCAAATTCTGGAAAAAGAATTGGATGCCAAAATGAACCGTACGCAAAATAGACCTTTACCCACCGGTAATCTTGCTGTAAATGAAGCCTGGGCTGTAGCTTTTGTTAGCGCCATTTTTGGATTAGCCTTGTTGTACTTTGGTTTAAACCCCATCAGTGCGCTTTTAGGACTTTTAAGTTTAGTGAGTTACGCCTTTATTTACACCCCGCTAAAGCAAGTTACTTCGTTTTCGGTTTTTGTGGGTGCCTTTCCGGGCGCAGTTCCACCCATGTTGGGTTGGGTAGCGGCTACCGGCCATTTTGGCCTTGAAGCAGGAATTCTTTTTGTTGTTCAATTCATCTGGCAGTTTCCGCATTTTTGGGCTATTGCCTGGGTCTTGGACGATGATTATAACCAAGGCGGATTTCGTTTGTTGCCTTCAGCAGGTGGTCGCGATAAATCGAGCGCGTACCAAATATTGATTTATTCGCTTTTTACCGTTCCCGTCAGTATTTTGCCTTGGGCTTTTCACCTTACAGGTACCGTTTCATTGATAGTTGCGGTTTTGTCTGGCCTTGTATTTTGTTATTATGCCTTTCGGCTCTATTTTTCGTGCAGCATTGCCGATGCACGAAAGCTTATGTTTGCTTCTTTTGCCTACCTCCCCATCCTGCAACTAATTTATGTAATTGATAAAATTTAATCAAATGGAAACCAACCTGATTTATACCGAAGAAGAGCAGATAAAAAGACGTTCGAAAAAAATGCTCCTTTACATCGGTATTTTTAGCATCGTTATGCTTTTTGCCGGTTTTACCAGCGCCTATGTTGTTGCGCAGGCCGATGCCTTTTGGGTTAAAATCGCGTTACCATCCGCTTTTTACATTTCTACCGCCCTAATTCTGGTTAGCTCAGCCACCATGTGGATGGCCTTGGCTTCCGCGAAAAAAAGCGACACAAAAAAAACCAAGCAATTCGTTCTATTGACTTTGTTATTGGGCATTGCCTTTTCTTACTTCCAGTTTCAAGGATGGGGACAGCTTTTCGACCGCGGCCATACCGTTCGGGGGGAAAACATGTTTATGATTAAAGGTGAACATGGGAAAGATTACACCTTTTTCTACAAAGGCCAGCCCATGCAGAAAGTAGACGGTGAATTTTATGCTGCCAATGACCAATTGCACGAAAAACCGCTTACTGATGCTTTGATGGGCAGTCGCGATTCGGCTAGTTCATACCTTATTGCCATTACGTTTCTACACTTTTTACACCTAGCCGGTGGACTCCTATATTTATTACTGGTTCAGCGTGAAGCAGTTAAAGGATTATACATTGGTAAAAACACCTTGCGTTTAGAACTTTGTAGCACCTACTGGCATTTTTTAGGTGGTTTATGGGTCTATTTGTTATTGTTTTTATTATTTATTCATTAACATTGCACCGACTTTTCAAAAACTAATAATCGCTTAAGTATGGCAGCAGATGCAGCTAAAGTAATTGACAAGGAAACCCTTTGGGGTGGTAAAATTTCTCCGTTTTCGATAAGCTACGGAAAACTAATGATGTGGTTTTTCTTAGTATCTGATGCGTTAACTTTTGGAGGTTTATTAGTAGCTTACGGTTATCAGCGCCACAAATTTACTGGCGACTGGCCTTTGGCTGAAGACGTTTTCCACTCGCTTCCTTTTGTTGATGGACATTACCCACTTATTTACGTGGCGTTAATGACCTTTATTCTTATCGTTTCGTCGGTAACTATGGTATTGGCGGTTGAAGCCGGCCACCGTATGGACAAACGTGGTATTATTAAATGGCTTGGAGCAACCGTTCTTGGTGGTTTATTCTTCTTAGGTTCTCAGGCTTGGGAGTGGTCTCACTTTATTCATGGTAGCCATGGTTATTTAATTACCGAAAGTGGCCAAAAGGCAACTTTTATAACCGATGGTCATGAATACCACCACAACGAAGAATTGTATGAACACGCAAAAATTAAGTTTGCCGATGGCAAAATAGTTGAAGGTGCTCAGGCAAAAGAGGTTATCGAACATTCGTTAAAACATGTTCAAGGTGCCAATCTTCGTGAAAACGAATATGGCCCGCAGCTTTATGCCAACTTCTTCTTCTTCATTACTGGTTTCCACGGTTTCCACGTATTTTCCGGGGTAGTTATTAACCTGCTCATTTTCCTTCAGGTGCTGCGCGGGACATACGACAAACGCGGTCACTATGAAATGGTAGAAAAAGCCGGTTTATACTGGCACTTTGTAGACTTAGTTTGGGTATTCGTATTTACCTTCTTCTACCTTATCTAATCCCCTTTATTTCAACTTTTATAGCTCGTAAAAAATGGAAAGAGACGATATTATAGAATATAGCTTACACACTCATCACAACGAAGAAGAGGGTCGTAAGATTCGTAAGAACATTTGGAAAGTAACTGCAATTCTTACCGTTATTACCGCACTTGAGGTATGGGTAGGTATTAAATGGAACAGAGGAGTTCTTGGTGCCGACTCAGCATACTGGGCCAGTATTAAAATTGGTTATATTCTGCTTACACTGGTAAAGGCAGGCTACATTATTTTGAGTTTCATGCACTTGGGTGACGAGCGTAGAAACATTCGCATTACCATTTTGCTGCCTTACATGCTTTTTGTTTCCTATTTGATCTTTATTGCCATCAAGGAATCCGATTACATCAATGCTATGATTCGCTTGTACGCTGAGTAATGAAACCAGCGCCTAAATATTTGAAAATTGCAGGTTTATTGTCTTTACTGACATTACCTGCAATTTTTTTATTACTCATGTCCACGGCAAAGCACAACTTTGTTGAATTGCCTAAATACGGTGAGAAAATTCCATTTACCAAAATGGTGGATGGGAAGCAGATTGTCGACACCATTTATCACACCATTCCGGCTTGGTCATTGACCAATCAAGACGGTAAAATCGTTACCGACCTTGATTATAGGGGTAAAATATATGTTGCCGATTTTTTCTTTACCAGTTGCGGTAGCATTTGCCCAAAAATGACCCGCCAAATGTTTCGTTTGCAATGGAAGTTAAAAGACCGTGCATTCGATGACATCCTTTTGTTAAGCCACACCGTTGATCCTGAAAACGACACACCTGAGCGCCTTAAAAAATACGGCGACAAAACCGAAGCCAATTACAGCAAATGGACCTTTCTGACTGGAAACAAAAGGTCTATTTATGAACTTGGCGTCATGGGTTATTTGCTGAGTACCCGAGAAGATGCCTTGGCACCAGGTGGTTTTCTGCACAGCGAAAAGTTGGTGTTGGTAGACCGAAAAGGACACATACGCGGTTTCTATGACGGCACCAGCAGCGAAGATGTAGACCGCTGTGCCGATGAAATTAAATTGCTGCTGAAAAAGGAGAAAATTGAAGCAGCCGAAAAAGAATAAGCAACCTAACATTAGCTAATTAAATAATGAGCTAATTCGCTAATAAAAATACCTGTGACCACTACGCAACGTCTGCTAATAATCATCACTTCTATCGCAATTCCGGTAGTAGTTTCTCTTCTGTTTTTTGTTAAAATTACCGGTTACGATTTTTCGTTCTTACCCCCTATTTACGCCGGTATAAATGGCGCAACTGCGCTTACGCTTATTTCAGCGGTCGTTGCTATTAAAAGCAAAAAAAAGAAGTTGCATGAAAAGTTAATGAAACTAAGCATTTTCCTTTCCTTGCTGTTTTTGCTGGGTTATGTGGCCTACCATATCACCTCGGCGACTACTTTTTATGGAGATGTTGACCACAACGGCATACTAACCGATGCTGAAAAACAAGCAGCTGGTGTAGGTCGTTTGATTTACTTTATTATTCTTGCCAGCCACATTTTACTTTCCATTGCCATTATCCCAATGGTACTAATTACCTACGTTCGTGGCATTTCCAAACGTTTCACCGACCACAAGAAAATTGGTAAATATACCTGGCCCATTTGGCTGTATATAGCCATAACTGGGGTTTTGGTTTACTTTATGATTTCACCCTATTACGCACACTAAGTCAATTATACAATTAGCTGAATGGATAATTAGCTAATTTTGCACCCAACCTTAATTAGGTTCTGTCCCAACCTTGAAAAAAGTTCAGTACATATTGCTGGTAACTGCTATTCTTGCAGCTTTTCTGTTCATTAATTTGAATGCGGAGGCTCAATGCGCCATGTGCAAAGCAACGGCCGAAAGTTCACTGAAAGAAGACACTGGCCAAGCCGGAAATGGAATAAACAAAGGCATTCTCTATATCATGTTTGTACCCTACAGCCTCATTATGATTTTGGTAGGCATATTCTTCCGGAAAAATTTGAAGCAATTTGGCCAGCAGCTAGGGTTGTTCAAATAAAGTTAAGCGGTCAAATTAACGCTCACCTTTACTTCCTTGAATTCCTATTCTTAGTCAACCTTGGCCAAATAATAAACCCGAGCCCTTTTTTCTTTATAATTGGTCAAAATTTGGGATATGAAAAAAACCTTTAAAGCAACACTCTTTGTCGCTCTATTATTTGGCACCTCTTTCTTGACCTATTCACAGGTTTCGCTTGGCGGTCAGCTAGGTTATGCTGGTCATCCTAGCCTCAGCATTGGACAAATGAGTTTTGGCATTAGAGGTGAGTACGCGTTTACCAAAAAAAATGCGATTTCGATAAGTTTCAATTACTACAAGCCCAAAATTGGTGCATATCCAGCCTCCGTGCACGAAATTGACCAAGGATTTAACATGATGCCAACGTTACAAGTCGACGGTGAAGTAAGATTTTCGGGGATAAATGTTAATGTGGAAGGCAAACGCTACACCTTTGGTAAGGAATTTGGCGACATATTAGCCCCTTATTTTATCTGCGGTGCCGCTTTAAACAGCTTTAAATACAGCAGCGAGATTACGGGCTATTACGACAAAGAATTATATCAACCAAATGACCAAATGATGTTTAATGAATCTTTTACAGGTTTCTCCATCAATCTAGGTATGGGTGTTGATTACAAACTTGGCGACAACATGCTATTTCTGGATGTAAAGGGTTTGCTGCCAGCCAACAAAGTAAATGGGCAAACTATTGAGGTGGTGATACCGTTTACCTATGCAATTCAGCTTGGCTATCGCATAGTGCTTTAAAACCCGTTAAAATTATTGCCAATTTTGCTGTAAGTAGTTTTTTTTACTTTTTTTAAATCGAGAATTAAACCGAAATCGTAAATTTGCCATCCCTAAAAAGGGAAACGTTCTTAAATAAATAGTAAAAAGCTTATAAAGAAAGGTGGAGGGATAGGCCCTACGAAACCTTGGCAACCGAGTTTTAGTTCAACAGTAAAAAGTTCAAAAGTCAGAAAGTTGTGGTGAAAGCCAATTGAACTTTTCAACTTTAAATTTTTCAACTTGCTAACTTGAAACTAACTGGTGCCACATCCTACTTCAATTTCTCAACAGAATTTGAAGAATGATAAGCCGCACAGATTTCGTTGTCTTAAGTTTCTTAATGATATTCCAAACCCTGTCGGCTTTATTGCGGATGGGGTTTTTCTTTAATATTTGGTCATAAATTGTCACGCAATGGTCATAGAATTGTACTTACAACCTGCCATTAACCTAAGACTTTTATGACTACCAAAGGCAACCGTTTGACAATTTATGACAACAGTTAACATGACCAAAAAACAACAACTTCAACAAATTGCTTCAGAGCGTATCTTAATTTTAGATGGCGCAATGGGTACCATGATTCAGCGACATAAGTTGGAAGAAAAAGATTTTCGCGGAGAAGTGCTGAAAGATCATCCGCACTCATTGCGCGGTAATAACGACCTGCTTTCCATTACCCGCCCTGATGTCATTAAAGAAATTCACAGCCAATACTTTGCGGCCGGGAGTGATATTGTAGAAACCAACAGCTTTAGCGGAACCTGGATTGCTCAAGAAGATTACAAGTGCGAGCACATGGTTTACGAAATAAACTACCAATCGGCTAAAATTGCCAAAGAAGTAGCCGATGAGTTTACTGCTCGTGAACCACATAAACCAAGATTTGTAGCTGGTGCGCTAGGACCAACTACCAAACTAAGCTCCATGTCGCCCGATGTTAACGACCCGGGTTTTCGGTCGATAAATTTTGATCAGCTGGTAGATGCCTACCGTGCTCAAACCAAGGGCCTTTTAGATGGCGGTGCCGACTTATTGCTTATTGAAACCATTACCGATACCTTAAACGCCAAAGCCGCCCTTTTTGCCATTGATGAGGAATTGGAAAGTCGCGGGTTAACGACCGAAGATGTTCCTATTATGATTTCCGGAACCATTACCGATGCCAGCGGACGAACCCTAAGCGGACAAACCACCGAAGCATTTTTAATTTCGGTGTCGCACATTCCAATTTTAAGTATCGGACTAAACTGCGCTTTAGGCGCACAAGCCATGCGGCCATTTTTACAAGTTTTGTCCGATAAAAGCGAAGTACTGGTTAGTGCTTATCCAAATGCCGGTTTGCCCAACCACTTTGGCGAGTATGATGAAACACCGAACCAAATGCAGCAATTTATTCGCGAATTTTTAGAATTGAACCTGGTAAACATTCTTGGCGGCTGCTGTGGCACAACCCCCGAACACATTAAGGCAATTGCCGATGTTGCGAAGGAGTTTAGTCCTAGAAACATTAACCGTGAGATTTTAACATAAACCAATATAACCACAGAGAAAATTGAGGAAACTCAGAGTTCGCCGAGATGGAGATAAACAATTTAACCAGCGAGATAATTGCATGTGCAATTGAGGTACATCGCGCCTTAGGGCCCGGCCTTTTAGAGAATGCCTACAAAGAATGTTTGGAATATGAACTTAAGGAAAGTGGCTTGGTTGTTGAAAAAGAGAAAGCCATACCGATTATTTACGGTGATGTACAACTAGACTGTGGTTATCGAATTGATTTGTTGGTGGAAAATAAAATTGTACTCGAATTAAAATCGGTTGAGGCATTAACCGATGTACACCTAGCACAAGTGCTCACTTACCTTAAACTTGGGGATTTCGAACTGGGCTTATTGATGAATTTTAATGTTACATTATTAAAGCATGGAATTAAAAGAGTTATCAACTCTCCGCGTTCTCTGTGAAAACTCATATACCTCTGTGGTAAAAATATGATAACTCTTCAACTTTCAGGTTTAGAACCTTTAATAATAACGGCGGAAAGTAATTTCGTAAACGTTGGCGAACGAACAAACGTAACTGGTTCTCGTGCTTTTTTGCGCATGATTAAAGAAGACCGTTACGAAGATGCCCTTGCCGTAGCACGCGACCAGGTTGAGGGTGGTGCGCAGGTTATCGACATTAACATGGACGAAGGAATGATTGATGGCGTAGAAGCCATGGTCAAATTCCTGCATTTAATTGCCTCTGAGCCCGATATTGCTCGCGTTCCAATAATGATTGACTCCTCGAAATGGGAAATCATTGAGGCCGGATTGAAATGCATTCAGGGTAAGGGCATTGTAAACTCTATTTCCCTGAAAGCTGGCGAGGAAGAATTTATTCGTCAAGCCAAAATTGTAAAACGCTACGGAGCGGCCATGATTGTAATGGCCTTTGACGAGCAAGGACAGGCCGACAATTACGAACGTAGAGTTGAAATTTGTCAGCGCAGCTACGACATATTGGTGAACAAAGTAAAATTCCCCAAAGAAGACATCATCTTCGATTTGAATATTTTCCCTGTAGCTACAGGCATGGAAGAACACCGCAACAACGCGGTCGATTTTTTCAGGGCCACGAAATGGGTGCGCACCCACTTAGCCGGAGCGCACGTTAGCGGAGGTGTTTCCAACGTTTCCTTCTCATTTAGAGGAAATGATAAAGTACGTGAGGCCATGCATTCGGCTTTCCTTTATCATGCCATTCGCGAGGGCATGGATATGGGCATTGTAAACCCCGCCATGCTCGAGGTGTACGATGACATTCCAAAAGATTTGTTAGAGAAGGTAGAAGATGTTTTGCTGAACAGAACCGACGATGCTACCGAAAAGCTATTGGAATTTGCCGAAAGCTTGAAAGGGGTTGCCGGAAAAACCACCGAACGCGACCTGGAATGGCGAAAAGATGAGGTTGAAAAACGTCTGGAACATGCGCTGGTAAAAGGAATTATTGAATTTATTGACGAAGATATTGAAGAATGCCGGTTAAAATATCCGCGACCGCTAAATGTAATTGAAGGTCCGCTAATGGACGGCATGAATGTGGTGGGCGACCTTTTTGGTGCCGGTAAAATGTTCCTTCCGCAAGTGGTAAAAAGCGCCCGAGTAATGAAAAAAGCCGTGGCCTACCTATTGCCATTCATTGAAGAAGAAAAAGCACAAAACCTAATTAACGGAACCAATACCGCCGAAGACGCCAAAGGAAAAGGCAAAATATTGATGGCTACGGTAAAAGGTGATGTACACGATATTGGCAAAAACATTGTTGGGGTGGTATTGGCTTGCAACAACTATGAAATCATTGACCTCGGTGTAATGGTTTCTTGCGAAAAAATTCTGGAAGAAGCCCGCAAACACAATGCCGACATTATTGGCCTTAGCGGTTTAATAACTCCATCGCTGGATGAAATGGTTTATGTAGCCAAAGAAATGGAACGCCAAGGCTTTACCATTCCTTTATTGATAGGTGGCGCGACTACCTCCAAGGTTCATACCGCCGTTAAAATAGATCAGCACTATACCAAAGCACCTGTTATTCATGTACTTGATGCTTCGCGCTCGGTACCTGTTTCGGGAAATTTACTCAACGAGAAAAAAGAAGAATTTGTAAAAGAAATTCGTGCCGATTATGCCCGAATTAGAGAGCAATACAGCAAGCGCAGTGCCGAACGAGAAGTGATGCCTTTGGCTTATGCGCAAGCAAATAAATTCCACATCGAATGGAAAGCCGAGGATATAGCCAAACCCAAGCTAATTGGAAACAAGGTTTTCAAAGATTACGATTTGGCCGAAATTGCTACTTACATCGATTGGACGCCGTTTTTTCAGACCTGGGAATTGCATGGTCGCTACCCAAAAATTTTAGAAGATAAAATTGTAGGTGCTGAAGCCACCAAGCTATTTGCCGATGCCCAAGAAATGCTAGGCAAAATTATTAACGAAAAATGGCTCACCGCCAATGCTGTAATTGGTTTATGGCCTGCCAACGCGGTAAACCATGATGACATTGAAATATACACTGATGAAACGCGCTCACACGTTGCAGCAGTAAACTACAACCTGCGTCAGCAAGGTAAAAAGGCTGCTGGTGTACCCAATATTTCTATTGCCGATTTTGTTGCACCACAAGAAACCGGACTTCAAGATTATATGGGCGGATTTGTGGTTACCGCCGGTTTAGGTTGTGAAGAACGCGCCAAAGAATTTGAAAAAAACCTGGACGATTATAACAGCATTCTACTGAAAGCCCTTGCCGACAGACTAGCTGAAGCTTTTGCCGAATTGATGCACAAAAAAGTGCGTACCGAATTTTGGGCTTATTCCACCACAGAGCAGTTGGACAACGATGCTTTAATTAAAGAAGAATACCGCGGAATTCGTCCGGCACCGGGTTACCCGGCCTGCCCCGACCACACAGAAAAACCTACCCTGTTTAAACTGCTAAACGCCACCGAAAATACCGGAGTTACCTTAACTGAAAGTTTGGCCATGTGGCCAGCAGCCGCAGTAAGCGGTTGGTATTTTGCCCATCCGCAAGCCAAGTATTTTGGTTTAGGCAAAATTGGCAAAGACCAGGTAGAAAACATTGCCCGCCGAAAAGGTAAATCCATCCCCGAAATGGAGCGTTGGTTGGGTAGTGTGATGGTGGATTGAGGCTAGATTGTAACCAATCTAAAGCCCGGTTATAAATTTTTTGAAAAGGCTATAGGTCAAAAGGAGATAATTAAAGTCGATTTGTTTGATTGAATCAAACTTTTGCCTTTAAAAACTACCTTTGCACCGCAAACGCGCATAGCCATGCTTTTCGAGCTTACCAAAGAAAATATAGACCGCATAAAAGAGGCCATTAACAATGGCAACGACAGGCTATTGGAAGAATGGTTTGCCGATGCGCATGCGGTTGACGTGGTTGAGTTTATTGAAAACCTTACCAACAAAGAGACTCAGTACCTCCTAAAAACCTTTAGTGAGGAGCACATGGCCGATATTCTTATCGAGCTGGATGAGGATGACCGCGAACAACTTTTAGCATCTTTTACCTCGCGCGAAATTGCCGAACTGATTGATAATGTTGATTCGGATGATGCGGCCGATGTACTCTCGGAACTTTCTGATACCAAAAAGGAAGAGGTAATCTCTCTCCTTGAAGATGCCGAACAAGCCAGCGACATTGTCGACCTGCTGAACTACGAAGAAGGTACGGCAGGTTCGCTAATGGCCAAAGAGTTAATAAAAGTAAATATTACCTGGCCGGTAACCCACGCTATTCGAGAAATGCGTAAGCAAGCCGATGAAGTGGGCGAGGTGTATACCATTTATGTGGTCGATGACCAGGACAAATTGGTGGGTACACTTTCCCTTAAAAAACTACTTTTTAGCACTTCGTTACGCTCTACCATTGCTGATATTTATAACGACAAAAAAGTTCAGTTTGTAAAAGCCAGCAGCCATGGTGAAGATGCAGCCGAAATAATGAAAAAATACGACCTCGTGGTTCTACCAGTGGTCGATGAACACAACCGCTTGCTTGGTCGCATTACCATTGATGATGCAATGGATGTAATGCAGGAAGAGTCGGACAAGGATTACCAAATGGCAGCAGGTTTATCGGGTTCGGTAGAAAGCAGCGATAGGGTTTGGATTCTGTCGAAAGCCCGTTTGCCATGGTTAATTATTGGCCTGATAGGCGGAATCTTATCATCACAGGTCATTAAAATTTACGAGACTGAACTGCAAATCATACCGCAATTGGCTTTTTTTATGCCACTTATTGCGGCAATGGGAGGCAATGCCGGGGTTCAATCATCGGCTATTGTGGTGCAGGGATTGGCCAACAATACGGTTAGTTTGGAAGGAATTATTCCGCGATTGTTTAAGGAATTGCTGGTGGCCATCCTTAACGCATCGGTATGCGGGGGCCTAATAGTTGCGTTCAATTATTTTACCGGAACGGGTATCGAGTTGGGTTTAACCGTGGCCATATCACTAATTTCGGTGCTTATTTTTGCCAGTTTGCTAGGCACTTTTATTCCTTTGGTTCTCGATAAATTTAAGGTAGACCCAGCCTTGGCTACCGGTCCTTTTATAACTACCACCAACGATATTCTTGGTCTTACCATTTACTTTACCGTAGGCCACCTGATGTATGGTTTCTGATTCTTTTTGCTAAAGCGTTTGGCCGAGGCAGGAATTTAGTAAATTGTAAGAGCACTTAATTCACCAACAGCATATGAAAGTATTATTTATCGACACCGTACATCCCGTGCTGTGGACTCGCCTTTCCGATGCAGGACACGAGTGTATAGAAGGCTATAAATTAAGTCGCGATGAGTTAAAACAGCGCTGTGCTGAGGTGGATGGATTGGTCATTCGTAGCAGAATTATGTTGGATCGCGATTTTTTAAGCCATTGCGGTAAGCTACGCTGGATTGCCCGCAGCGGTGCTGGTATGGAGAATATTGACATTACTTATGCCTCGGCACATGGCATTCATTGCATCAATTCGCCTGAAGGAAATCAGGATGCCGTTGGCGAACACGCCATTGGTATGTTGCTAATGTTGTTGAATAACCTGAAAAGAGCTGATGCTGAAGTGCGTCAGGGAATTTGGAAACGTGAGGAAAACCGTGGGTACGAGCTGGCCGGTAAAACCGTGGGAATAATTGGTTACGGCCACATGGGAAAAGCCATGGCTAAAAAATTGACCGGTTTCGATTGCAAGATTTTGGTTTACGACAAATACATTTCTGGCATTGGCAGCAAGTATGTGCAGGAGGTTGAATTGGAGGCCATACAAGAACAAGCCGATATTATTTCGTTGCACCTGCCGCTTACCGAAGAAACCCAGTTTTACATTAATGATGGTTTTATAAACGATTGCGAGAAACCATTTTACCTAATCAACACAGCTCGTGGTGAGGTGGTGAAAACCTCAGCATTGTTGTCGGGTATTGAGCAAGGCAAGGTACTGGGCGCCTGTCTTGACGTGTTGGAGTTTGAACAATTTAATTTCGAGCAGCTAAAAGCCAGCTCACTTCCTGTCGAGTTTATCGAATTAATAAATTCAGATCGGGTGATATTGAGTCCGCACATTGCCGGTTGGACTCACGAGAGTTATTATAAGCTTTCGAATGTATTGGCCGATAAAATTTTGGCCGAAAAGTCGGAATTACAGCACAGTTAAATATTTTTGCGAAAAGGTAAGTTCCCTCATTTGAAAAAGTTAGGCAACATTACTATGGTAAAGAAACAACAAGGCGAAGTTTGGCGAGAAGTAATATGTAGCGAAGGCAAACCTATAAAGCGATACGCGGTGTCTAACACCGGCAGGTTGGCTAGTTTCAAAACAGAAATAGAGGATGGGAATATCTTAAAAGGGAATCTGATTGAGGGTTTTCCGGCCATGGAGTTCACCATCAACAAACGGAAGAAAGTTCAGTTGCTACACCGCGTAATTCTGGAAGCCTTTGGTTTTCCGCAACCCGACCCCAGTTACCGGGTAATTCATTTAGATTTTAAGAAAACCAACAACCGACTGAGCAACCTGAAATGGGCTAGCAAAGACGAGTGGCACGCGCACCAAAACCGGAACCCAACCGTATTGGCCAGCAGGGCCATTAGCAATTCCGTTCGTATGCACCGCGGCCAGAAACTGTCGGTAAACCAAGTGGCACTGCTTAAAAAGAAACTGCTGGACCCTAATCGCAAAACACGCATCCGACTACTGGCCAAGCAACACGGCGTCACAGAAATGACCCTGTACCGCATCAAATCGGGCGAAAACTGGAGCCACGTGCCACCGGCCCCATAAACTTGTTTTAGGTTTTATAAAAATATCATCTCTTCGAGATTTGGAAGCCGGACGGGTTATAATGAGGTCAGCGTAAAATTGGGAGGCGTTTTTACAATAATATCATCTCCTCGAGATTAAAAAGCTGGAGCGGATAAAATGAGTTTAAAATAAAATTGTCAGGCGGTTTTTACAACAATATTTATAAGCCCGAATGGCTGGAATAATTCTAAAACCGAATAATCCAAACATTTTCAAAACCCTGAAAGGGTGACAATATCAAGCTAATAATAAGACGCGAAGATGAATCAAATGTTGGCTAAGACAATCTACAGTAAATATTGGTTTCTATATCGTATCTGGTAAACGCGGTAAGATCTTTATCCGTTTTATAGCCATGTAATAACACATCGGCAACGGCTTTCAATGAGGTATTCTCTTATGGCAAAATAAACGAGGCCGCCATATTTAGCAGCCTTGTTTAGTAGCTCATGAATACATTAGAAAATCCTAAAACATTAAAACAAATTGACTTTCATTAGTTTTTCCATTTCTTTGAACCAATCAATCCGTCCTTCCCTTCAAAATTTATAACATAAACTCCAACTGGCTTTTGCTTTGCACCGAGAAAAAAGATATAATCACCAATCTTGGTGCCCTTTTGGATTTCTCTACCTGATGAATCATACATCTTAGCTGAAACAATATCTTTTGTTAGCTTAATCCTTACTCCTCCTTCTGTCTCTTCTATCACGACATTATCCAATCCATCATTTACATGATGCAATATACCAGTATTCAGTCCGCCAAAATAATAAACACGATTATCATCTGGGCAAGTATTAAGGTATTTGTAAGGATTATCCAAATTTGTATAAACAGCTGGATTTGTAGGATCATTTTCTAGTAAAAAAAGCTTGAGAAGCGTTCCTGGCCCTACTAAAAAGGCTTCCAGTCCAATTGCTAGCTCTATTGATTCTCCTCTGAACGGGCAATGTTCGTAATGGTATTGGATATCATTGAAGCCTTCCCTGAAAATTACTTGGTAACGAAACAGGTCTTCTATGCCAACGCATTTAATCTCAAATTGGTAGATAAGTTCCCGTGTTCCAGAATCACCAACCAACTGGTAATATGTCCAGCTTCGTTCGGTTTCGAAATATTCTTTTGCCCCCCAATTATAGCAAGAAATTGTTAGCTCCTTCCTTTCATCCCCATATCCACTATATAAGATTAGTCCCGTTTGGCCAAAATCTAGCGAATCGATTTTACCTAACCCGTCAAAATAGAAATCAATTGGGATTTTAGATGAGGGGCGCATATCTTCTCCAACCAGAATTCGAGATTCGAGCTGGGCAAATGGCTTGGTATATGTTTGAAAAGTCAGGTTTTGAGCTATTCCCGTTGAAATAAAGCAACAAAACAATAACGAGACAATTGATTGTGAAATTTTTTGATTTTTCATGATTAATTGATTTAATAGTCTGATGTTGGTGTATCGATAATAGTTCCGCAGGTGCCACATTTATAAATAAAAGCACAAAAGTTTAAAGTGTTTGCCTGTGAAATTGGCAACGAACCACCGTAAGTAATTTTGCATTTATATAGCATCAGGTTATAATTTGGAACGGGTACTCCGTCATAACCTACCTCAGGATTTCGTGTTGTTGTGCTAGATAATCCATCAGATGGAGTCCAAGAGTAAGTAAACATAGTCTCCCAACCAGATGGTTTAAACCCAAGACCAAAGAAGTATTCGGCCAACTCCTCTTGGGTGGGACCTGTTTTTATTTTCGTTTTTGGGCAAATTGTGTAATCATTTCTTCGGTCGCAAATTGGATTCTGTTTCTCAATTATCGATTGAACCAAAGCTTCAGGAGGGAAATTACATCCCAAATCTGTCAATGCACCTGGACTTTTAGTTTTAACCATCACTTTTTGAAGTGACCCATCTATACCACAAGAAATAAGGCCTCCGTCAACTAATTGGCTTGAAGCACCACAATACCTCAGATTAAACGAAGCCGTTGCTTTTAGCTCATATAACTTCAGTCCAATTTCTGCTTCATTGTTAGTGATGTTTTCAGCACAAATTCTTTTCACCGAGGTCACCCCATTCTGATAATCATACCAATCTTCCGTAGTGGTATGAGTTGAATAAGTTACATCCCAGTAAGTTGCTATTTTCAAATCTGAAATTTGGAAGCAATTAGTTTCCGTAGATTCGATCGCCAATTTTAATTGATCTATTACGGGTTGAATAACTGAGAGATCCGGAAGATCCGTATAATACGGGTACGCTTGACCGGTGGCATCATCTCTGGTGACAAAACAGTCCTCTTCGTCCATATGTCTCCAATCATATATCCCTCTTATCTCTGTAATCGGTGAATTAATTTTTTGTGTAGTATAAACGTAAACCGGTGATTTTGCGCTTTTGGCATAACAACCATCCCCTAAGTCGACATAATATTCTATATAATATTGCTGCAGACCTCGTCCAGCAGGAATTTCGAACGTAAATCCAGAGGCGATAGATTGACCAATAAGATTTTCATACCAAAAAACCCCGTCATAGTCATATTCATTAGGAACGGTAACTGTATTATTTTCATGCCGACAGTTGGTTACCAAAATTGGTTTCGGTGGCATTAACGGTACATTTATTGCCGATGTCACTGGAATCTGAATTGGTAAACCCTCTACTGTGCAATCTGGTGCGTATTGCCGAGACGGTACGACTTCAATTACCGCTGCAAGGTTATTTCCCAAATCATAGTTAAGTGTGCTTGAATGACTTGTGGCAACCTGGTCGTCGGATTTAATTATAGTTCTTTGAATATGCAATGGATCAGATGTGTTAAGTAAATACCAGGTAACCCGATTAGGCCATTCATTATGAAAAATATCTGATTTCACATCCACCGTAATACTTACGCTCCCGTCCGCACAAGAGTAATATTGCCCTAGCCTTGGAAGTGGTGGTGGGAAAGTTGGCACCTTTATGGTAAAACCTTTCTCAGGGCCATTCAGTTTGTCCTTAGAAGTACATGAGCCATTATACCGTTCATAAATCACTCGGGCGTAATTTCCGACACCCCCTGAGGTTCTAGCCGAGTTGTTGCTTAAGGTGTAACATGGGCTGGCATGAGATAGTAGCCTGTTGGCGGTTCCTCCGTCTATACAATTCGACTTTGTGAATAGCTCCTGATAATAATTCGGCCTATGTTCATAATACCAAGCATCTGCGGGATACGAGTATTCCGTCCAATAAAAATAATAATACATATCCCTAGGATTTGCTGACCATTGAAAATAAATATCCTGCCTTGGAGAAAATGCAGGAGTATTACCGCTGGGGTAATCCCAATCCTGAGAATTTGCTTTTCCCATGGTGCCAAAAAGCAGGGTCAACACAACTATTGTTTTGCATGTAATTAAATGGACGCTATCACTCAACAAGCTTCGCAAATGTTGAATTGATAAGTCAGGGCATACCTTTATCAGTTCTTTAAAACGGGTTTTCATAATATTTGGGTTTAAAATTATTTTCAAAGCTAACAAGATGAATCTGATTGTGTAATACCAAAAACAACCAAATTAGTGGTCATTTCAACCAATTTCAAAAATCGTCTACGGAAATAATTTGATTTTTGATCGCACACATAACACAACCAATCAGTGTTTTGGCGCCAACCCGCTCCTTTATATTTTGTTTGTGTCTTAAAACAGTATGAATTGAAATATTGAGGCGGTCTGCAATTTCCTGATTGTCCAATTGATGGCATAAAAAGGTCAACACCCTTTTCTCAACTTCACTGAATCGAATCCCATTTGTCTTAGGTGCTGGTTTTGTTTTGAAACGCTCCTTAAAGAATGTTGATACTATCTTGGGGTGAAAATACTCCTCTCCATCTATTACGCTCTTTATTCCCCTCTCTAATTCATCAATAGATGATGTTTTTAAAGTATATCCTTTGGCTCCAATATCAATTGCCTGATTAATACACTCAAAAGAATCGTCCGAGCTAATTATCAAAAATTTCGGAATGGAGGTTAGCCGTAATCCATTTATTTTTTCAATGGCTTCAAGACCACTCATTTCAGGCATCCGTGTATCTATCAAAACTAAATCGCATGGATTAAGCGACACATACTCAACTGCCTTTACACCACTTTCAAATTCCGAAATATTTTCCCATCCGGAAGCCAAAAGTAAATCTCGAATGGCACGACGAAAAATCGGTTGACTGTCTACAACGAGAATATGGAGATTATTTTGAGGGCACACCATAGAACCGGGTTTTGAGGGTACGAAGTTTCTCGAAAATAATAAAAATTTTAATACTTCCTCCAGCAGCGAATATTAGTATGACATAAATCTAACACGAAGTCATTAACCTTATAACCAGTGCTAATACATTCACCCTTTTTTGGAGTAAGTTGCTTCTTTATTAAGTTAAGCCAATCTTTGATCAACGGAAAAACACCCAAAACAATAAACTATTACCCAAACAAATCAGCTACTTCCCCGCCCTTCCATTTGCCATAATGTCTGTAGGCTTTTTCGGTAGCTTGTCGTCCGCGGGGAGTGCGCATCAAGAATCCTTCCTGAATAAGGAACGGTTCGTAAACCTCTTCGAGCGTACCGGCATTTTCGCCAACCGCAGTAGCAATGGTGGTTAAACCCACCGGGCCACCTTTAAACTTGTCGATAATGGCCAGCAGAATTTTGTTGTCCATTTCATCCAGTCCTTGCGCATCAACATTCAGCGCCTTTAGCGCATAGTTGGCAATTTCCAAGTTAATGGTTCCATCGCCTTTTATTTGCGCAAAATCGCGCACCCTACGAAGCAAAGCATTAGCAATACGGGGTGTTCCGCGACTGCGGCCAGCAATTTCGCCGGCAGCCTGATCCTGAATGGGGATATCAAGTAGTTTTGATGACCTTTTAATGATTTTTGTCAGTGTTACACTGTCGTAGTAAGAAAGTCGGGAGTTAATGCCAAAACGGGCGCGTAACGGCGCGGTGAGCAAACCCGATCTTGTTGTTGCCCCAATTAAGGTAAACGGATTTAAAGCAATTTGCACCGAACGGGCGTTTGGGCCGGTGTCTATTACCAAATCAATTCGGTAATCTTCCATGGCCGAGTACAGGTACTCTTCTACCACCGGACTAAGCCTATGAATTTCGTCAATAAACAACACGTCGTTGGTTTCCAGGTTGGTTAACAAACCGGCCAAATCGCCCGGTTTATCTAAAACAGGCCCAGATGTAATGCGAATGCCTACACCCAATTCGTTGGCGATAATGTTGGCCAGCGTGGTTTTGCCTAGCCCCGGAGGGCCATGTAACAGCACGTGATCTAACGATTCTTGCCGGAATTTGGCGGCTTGAACAAACACCAACAGGTTTTCCAACACCTCGGCTTGACCAGTAAAATCAGTAAAAGAAAGCGGCCGCAATACTTTATCAATCTCCTTTTCGGAGCGATAAGTTTCGTCATCACGTAAATCAAAATCTTCTTGCACGGCTACTTTTTTAAATCGCGGTAAAGTTCTTGAAAATACACATTGAATCGCACATTGTAAAGCGGTGAATTCAACTTGAGATTTAATAAATTGGTGTTTGCCAATGCCAGTCGGTAACCCAGACCGGCTCCGAGGCCTAAATAGGTAAAACATTTTACCTCGCCGGTAAGCATGGCCTCATAAAGCACTATCAATCCGGTGCTGTAACTCCCTGACAAAACATTACGGGTGTAAACCGTCCCCAAACCCAACTGAAGGGGAATTGCAACGGAATATCTACCGCGATTGTAAAAACGGTATTCTATAAAAGGTGCAATGTATTCTAAGCGCATGGTCGACCCGTTTGCAAGCGACAAGGCTTCATCGAGCCGCATATGGCTTTTCGGATTTAAAAAATGATACCCAATGCCTACATTGAGATTCTGGCCAAAATTTGCGCCTAATTTAATCCCCCAAATTTGAACACCAAGGTGGGTAATAAAACTATTGCGCGTTTCCAAGCGCAACAACAACGACGGCTTGTTCTGCTTAATAGTGGTAACAAACTCTTTTTTCAAATCGGGTTGTGCCAAGGCTACATTTCCCAACTGCATGAAAATAACTATTGGTACCAACCACCTCATTACCCAAACCTAAACATTCTGCACGACAGCCCCAAAACAAAAAGTCCGCAACCTGAGTCGCGGACTTTAATTATTTTGCTAGCTGAGCTCGCCGAAGCTAGCTCTAGTTTTATATGTCGGTGCCTTCGACAAGCTCAGGCACCAGATGTGTTAATGGTCGCCTACTTCGCCTTCCTCTAAAGGAACGTTTTGCGGAACAAAATCATGTTCTTTACCTGGCTTAGAATAATCGTATGGCCAGCGGTGAACTTCTGGCAAAGCACCAGGCCAGTTACCGTGCATGTGTTCAACAGGTGCAGTCCATTCTAATGTATTCGATTTCCAAGGATTCTGTGGTGCTTTTTGTCCGCGGAAAATGGAGTAAACAAAGTTGTAAAGGAAAAACAGCTGACCGAATCCACCAACAATGGCAAACAAGGTAATTATCAGGTTAAGATCGGTTACACCATCCAAGAATGGGAACTCTGAATAATCGTAATAACGACGAGGAGCACCGGCCAAACCAACAAAGTGCATTGGGAAGAATACCCCGTAAGCACAAACAATGGTAATCCAGAAGTGTGCAAAACCTAGTTTGTTATTCATCATTCTACCAAACATTCTTGGGAACCAGTGGTAAACACCGGCCAACATACCAAAGATGGCAGAAAGACCCATTACAATGTGGAAGTGAGCAACTACGAAATAGGTATCGTGTACGTTAATATCCAATGTTGAGTCGGCAAGAATAATACCGGTTACACCACCTGTGATAAACGATGAAACCAAACCAATAGAGAACAACATGGCAGGTGTGTAAACGATGTTACCTTTCCATAAAGTACCAATGTAGTTAAACGCCTTAACTGCCGATGGAATGGCAATAAGCAGCGTAGTAAATACGAATACCGAACCTAGGAATGGGTTCATACCAGTTACAAACATGTGGTGACCCCAAACTATAAACGAAAGGAAACCGATTGCCAGGATAGAACCAATCATCGCACGGTAACCGAAAATTGGCTTACGTGAGTTGGTAGCAATAATCTCGGAAGTAATACCCAATGCAGGAAGCATAATGATATAAACCTCTGGGTGACCAAGGAACCAGAACAAGTGTTGGTAAAGAATTGGAGATCCACCAACGGCATCAAGGGCTTCACCACCAATAAAAATATCAGAAAGGTAGAACGCAGTACCGAAACCACGATCCATAATAAGTAACAACAAGCCCGAAACAAGTACCGGGAAAGAAAGTACCCCAAGAATCGCAGTGATTAAGAAAGCCCAAATAGTTAGCGGCAAGCGGGTCATTTTCATACCCTTGGTACGCAAGTTAAGTACGGTAACAATGTAGTTCAAACTACCCAAAAGAGAGGAAGCTACGAACACCGTCATACCAATCAACCAAAGTGTCATACCCATTCCAGAACCTGGCATGGCTTGTGGCAAGGCCGATAACGGCGGATAAACCGTCCAACCACCCGATGCCGGGCCACCTTCAAGCACTAACGAAGCAAGAATGATACACGTTGAAAGGAAAAACAACCAGTAAGAAAGCATGTTAAGGAAACCAGAGGCCATATCGCGCGCTCCGATTTGCAATGGAATAAGTAAGTTAGAAAACGTACCACTTAAACCACCGGTAAGTACAAAGAATACCATGATGGTACCGTGCATGGTAACCAAAGCCAGGTACATGTTCTTATCCAAAATTCCATCTGGCGCCCATTTGTCACCAAGGAAAGTATTCAGGATAGCAAATTTTTCACCAGGCCAGCCCAATTGCAAGCGGAAGAAAATGGACATCATCATAGCTACGAAAGCCATGAATACGGCAGTTATTAAAAACTGACGGCCAATCATCTTGTGATCTTGGCTAAAAATATACTTAGTTAAGAACGTCTCGTGATGCTCGTGGTGGCCGTGATCATGCCCATGATCGTCATGTCCGTGAGCGTGGTGGTGTCCTTCAGCGTGAATATCTACAGCAGCCATAGTAATTATTTAATAGTATTTGCAGCAATTGCAGTGGTCGAATCTTGTTTAACTTCTGGGGTAGCCGTTACCATGGTAGAACCAAAGGTTTTTTGACCGGCCAGCCATTTTTTGTAGTCGGCTTCGCTTTCTACAACAATGTTCATTTGCATGTTGTAGTGAGCAGCACCACATACCTTATTACACAAAAGAATGTAATTGAAGTTTGGGTTACCAACGATTGTACGCATACTGTCGGTAGTAATGGTAGGCGTAAATCTAAAGGTAGTCGACATACCAGGCACCGTGTTCATTTGCGCACGGAAGTGAGGCATATAAGCCGAGTGGATAACATCCTGTGAGCGCATAAGGAACTTAATTTCCCTGCCCACCGGAATATGAAACTCCGCTTTCACAATTTTATCGTCATTTGCCCAAGCCAATTCTTCTTTAACCGTGGCAAACGACTTAATGCGCAACAACTGAGCTTTCAAACGGCGTAACTTAACCGTTGCAGCCTCTTCGTTTACATCGCTCATTACTTCTTTTTTCAACTTCTCTTCGGTAGCCGCAATCTCTGCTTCTACTTCGGTTACTTTTTGCGTATAGGCCTCTTCAGTAATAAGTCCTAAAGCGTTAGTGTTCGATAAAAAGTTGAAAGAAGCTTTACCCAATTGCTTGTCGTCACCGGTGTAACGAGCAGCCCAGTCAAATTGACGAGAATACAACTCAATAACAATAGCATCTTCACCAGCATCTTCCGTAATATCATTCCAGGTTTTCAAACCATAGATAATTACTACCGCCAAAACGCAAGTAGGAATAATGGTCCAGATAAACTCTAGTTTGTTGTTGTGTGGATAAAACAACGCTTTGCGGTCAGAACGGCCGTAGTATTTAAATGCAAAGTAGAAAAGTACGGTATGGGTGATAAAAAATATCAAGGTAACCAGTACCAAGTTAAAATTCATCAAATCATCTACCTCAACACCGTGTTTAGAAGCCGCTACCGGAAGCATTTTATCGCCATAAGCAATGCACAACCAAGCAAACATTCCATAAAAGAATACGCCAAAAGCTACCCACAACCAGGCATTCATTTTATTGTTTGCCAAGGTAATATCCTCTTCTCTCTTTCCACGCAAGGCGTTAGAAAGCTCATAAAGCCTTGTCAGCTGGGCAATGGCAATAACCGCCAGAACCAAGACAACAATAACGATTAAAGAACTCATAGTTTGTTCTATTTATAGATTAAATACTCCTAATTAAATATGGTGATGTAGCGATTCGTCAACAAATGGGTGGTTCTTCGGATAAAGAGACGCCTTGCTGATGGTTCTTAACACCACGAATACGAACAGTCCTAAAAACCCTAAGAATGTTCCAATTTCCATCCAACCCAAACTAAAGTGGTGGGTGGCTCCTGGTTGAATTAACATTTGAGTATCCATCCAGTGACCTAAGAAAATACAGGTTCCAACAAAAATCAACAGACCTGGTCTTCTTTTTGCGGCACGAGACATTAACATCAACATTGGGAAAACAAAGTTTACCACAAACATGCCGAAGAATGGCCAGCGGAAATGCTCAATACGTTCTTTGAAATAGGTAACCTCTTCAGGAATGTTAGAATACCAAATCAACATAAACTGAGAGAACCACAGGTAAGTCCACAAGAAAGAGATGGCAAACATCCATTTTCCTAAATCGTGAATGTGGCTATCGTTTACATAGGTAAGTAAACCTTTAGATTTAAGGTAGATGATAACCATAATAGCGGTAATCATAGCGCCAACCCACATACCTGAGAACACATACCAACCAAACAAGGTTGAGAACCAGTGTGGATCGATAGACATTACCCAATCCCAAGCCAACATAGAAGAGAAAACGGCAAAGAACACCAAGAATAAAGCACCTCTTCTATATAGTAGGAAGTGAATTTCTGTTCCACCTACTTTGTCTTCTAAAACCGATTTGTTACGGAACCAGCGGGCAAAAAAGATAATCGTACCCAAGTATACCACTGTTCTAATCCAGAAAAATGGCAAGTTCAGGTAAGCACTTTTGTTGTGAATAATCGCATCAAAATGATGACCGCCTTTTTCATGAACTTCAGGATCCATCCAATGGTAGATGTGGTGACCACCAAAAGAACCTACTAAAAGTACAATTACCAACGGAACTGCGAAGTAGGGAATAACTGAGAAAATTCCTTCGAAAATACGTTTTACCAAAGACGACCAAGCCGTTTCAGTAGCGTATTGTAAGGCATAGAAGAACAAAGCTCCAAAACCAATGAAAAGGAAAAAGAGTGAGTTAGAAAGTACCACGGTCCAAAAGTGATTGTGGTGCTCAGAATGGTCGTTGAAAAAACCTGCTCCAATAGTTATCAGTCCGATAACCATAAGAAACATGGTAATATTTTTAGCCCTTTTGCTGAATATGTATTCCATTATATGCGCAGCTTATTAGGTTTATAGATTTACTTTGGTTGAATCGCCGGCTGTAGAATCGGCAGCAGCTGTAGCTCCTTCGAATGGTGATTTACCATCGTTTTGCAACACCTTAACGTACTGAATAATTTTCCAACGCTCCAGTTTGCTTAACTGAGAGGCGTGTGAACCCATTTGACCTTTACCGTAAGTAATGGTATGGAACATTTTTCCTTCAGGCAAGGTTTTAAGTTGAGCGCCATTGTAAGGTGGTGGTGGTGGAAAACCTCCGGCGGTTACCGTAGCCCCATCAGCCATACCTTTTTCACCGTGGCAATGCATGCAATATTTGGTGTAAAGCACTTTACCTTCTTCCAAACTTTGCGCGGTAGTTAAAATTGGGCTGCGCAAAGCTGCACCAGCGGCTTCATAACCAGCAGTCGTATTTGGATAGCCATAAGGCATTACATTGTAACGCAACGCGCTATCGGCAGTAAAAGGAATAGTTCCTGAAACTGGTTTCCTTACCGAAGACTTTTCGATGTGATCGTAATCAATATAGGCTTCAACGGCATGCGAACGGTACATGTCGGGCATGTACTCAATACCCGGACTGTTTGGGTCTGACGTACAAGCCGTAACCAATACTAGTCCTAAGCAGCAAATCGAAGCAATTGGTTTAAAATTCCAATTCATTTCTGGTCGCGTTAAATTCTTAAATCTCTTCTTGAATAGTGTATTCTTTCTCGGTAAGTTCCACCACCGAAGTTTCTTTCAACCAACCGGTAATTTGCTCAGCTGAAAAATCTTTGTTATCGGCCATGTGAAACTCCATCACAAACATATCATTAGTAGTTCGTGGGTCAGGGTTACATGCCTTCATACCTGGCAAGGTGTTGTTCCTAAACATATAGGTAATTGCCATACCGTGGCAAGCACACAATACTGTAAACTCAAAGGTTACCGGAATAAATGCTGGTAGGTTTTCCAACAACGAAAAACTTGGTTTACCCCCAATATTCATTGGCCAATCGATAATCATCATGTAACGCAAACCGATAAGCGCCATGGTCAAACCAAACAAACCGTATAGGAAAGCCATATCACCCAAACGGGTTGGTCGTATCCCAATAATTGGGTCGATTCCGTGAATCGGGAAAGGCGAGTACACCTCTTTTACTTTAACTCCTTTTGCTACCAACGACTTGGCTGCGCTTTTAAGCACTTCCTCGTCATCGTACATTCCGTATATAATTTTTTCCTTATTCATCTCAATAGTGGTATAAAGGCTTAGTGATGATCGTGAGAATCTGGTTTGTTTTTGTGGAATTCGCCTGATCCTTTAAGAATGGACTTAATCTCGTTAAGTGCCAATACAGGGAAGAAACGAGCGAACAACAGGAACAAGGTGAAGAAAATACCGATTGTTCCAATAAACACACCTATATCAACCCAAGTTGGGTAGAACATGGTCCAACTTGATGGCAGGTAATCGCGGTGAATAGAGGTAACGATAATTACAAAACGCTCGAACCACATACCGATGTTTACGATGATAGACATCACAAAGGTGAAGGTAAGATTGGTTCTTAATTTCTTGAACCAGAAAAGCTGCGGAGAAATTACGTTACAGGTCATCATGCTCCAGTATGCCCACCAGTATGGACCAGAGAAACGGTTGATGAACGCATACGATTCGTATTCAACACCAGAATACCAACTGATGAAAAGCTCCGTGATATAAGCCACACCTACAATTGAACCTGTAACAATAATTACAATGTTCATGTATTCGATGTGCTTAACGGTTACGTAGTTTTCCAGCTTCATCACCTTACGCATAATCAGCAATAAGGTTTGTACCATGGCAAATCCAGAGAATACCGCACCCGATACGAAGTATGGCGGGAAAATGGTAGTATGCCATCCTGGAATAACCGAGGTAGCAAAGTCCATCGATACAATGGAGTGAACCGAGAATACCAGTGGAGTTGCCATACCAGCAAGTACCAGAGATACTTCTTCGAAACGGTTCCAGTGTTTTGCTTTACCACTCCAGCCAAAACTTAATAAGGCATAAGCTTTTTTACGAATTGGGTCGGTTACTTTATCGCGAATGGTAGCAAAGTCAGGAATAAGACCAATGTACCAGAACACCAACGATACCGAGAAGTAAGTAGAGATTGCAAAAACGTCCCAAAGCAGTGGCGAGTTAAAGTTTACCCAAAGTGAACCAAATTGGTTTGGAACAGGGAAAACGAAATAAGCCAACCAAATACGACCCATGTGAATACCAGGGAAAACCGCTGCCATCATTACAGCAAAGATGGTCATCGCCTCGGCAGAACGGTTAATCGCCATTCTCCATTTTTGACGGAACAATAAAAGAACCGCAGAGATAAGTGTACCAGCGTGACCAATACCTACCCACCATACGAAGTTGGTAATATCCCAAGCCCAACCTACTGTTTTATTAAGACCCCAAGTACCAATACCGGTACCAATAAGGTAAGTTATACATCCCAGACCCCAAAGTGCTATAACCGCAGCTATTGAAATAAGCACGTACCAAGCTTTGGGAGCTTTGTCCATAATTGGGGAAATCACGTCATTGGTAATGTCGTTGTAAGTTTTATTACCAAGTATCAACGGTTCCCTTATCGCAGCCTCTTTAACCATTTCGGAAATTTTGTTGTATAACTATTAAGCTTGTTTTTCTTCAATATTTCTAACCTTCACCATGTAATACATGTTGGTTTGTGTTCCAACTTCTTCAATTACACGGTAAGCACGTTTCGATTTCGACATTCCAGCCACTTGTGATTCTTTGTCGTTGATGTCACCAAAAGTAATGGCACCAGCAGGACAAGCTTCGGCACAAGCAGTTTGAATTGCACCATCTTCAACCGGTTTACCCGCTTTTTTAGCATCTAATTTACCGGCTTGGATACGCCCAACACAAAGTGAACATTTCTCCATAACCCCACGAGCACGAACGGTAACGTCTGGGTTTAACACCATACGGCCTAAATCGTCTTGCGCTGGGTTTACTTCGGTAAACTTGCGGTATTCCTGGTAGTTGAACCAGTTGAAACGACGTACTTTATAAGGACAGTTGTTAGCACAGTAACGCGTGCCGATACAACGGTTATAAGTCATTTGGTTGATACCCTCATTGCTGTGGGTTGTAGCAGCCACCGGACAAACCGTTTCGCAAGGAGCGTGGTTACAGTGCTGACACATCATTGGCATAAATACCACTTGTGGATTTTCCTCTGGAACTTCCATGGCATCGTAGCTGAAATCTTCGCCAGCCAGTTTCTTCGCATCTTCCGAAGAAGAGAAGTAACGATCCAAACGCAACCAATGCATATCGCGGCTACGACGAACTTCGTCTTTACCTACTACTGGAACGTTGTTTTCAGAGTGACATGAAATAACGCAGGCACCACAACCAAAGCAGGTGTTAAGGTCGATAGCCATACCCCAACGGTGGCCTATGTTTTCAACTGGGTGTTTATCCCAAAGATCTATTTCACTAATTGGTTTCTGAACCGTTTCGTTGCCCTCGTGATAAGCAAGGGCGTGAATTGGGTTATAAACCGATTTATCAGCTTTCTTGTATGTGGCAAGCGTTGTTTCGCGAACAATGCTGTCGCGACCCATTACTGTGTGCTGCGTTTGTGTACTGGCCAATGGATACTCTTCGCCAGTAACTTTAAGCTCAACGTTGGTAATGGTATAAGTTACCGCACCATCAGAAAGTTTAGCAAACGGGAATACGTTTTTACCGATTGGTACTAAAACGCCGTTATCGTCTTTGGTGTGTCCACCATATTGACCAGTGGCAAATGCTGCTTTACCAATGTTTTCGCCATTAGCTCCGCGACCATAACCTACTGCAATAGCAAGTGTACCTGCTTTTTGCCCTGGCAGCGCAAATACCGGCATTTTCAATTCTTTTCCGTCAATGGTTAAAGCAACCACCGAGGCTGGATTCTCTTCTCCGATGTAGGTATTTATACCAAGCTTTTTCGCATCAGAAGGCGCCATGGTAACGTAGTTGTCCCAGCAAATTTTGGTAATTGCATCGGGCAACTCTTGCAACCAAGGGTTGTTAGCTTGGTTACCGGTTCCTATTGAATTCGATTGGTAGAAATATACTTCGAATGTGTTTGAACTATTTTTTGCAGCACCTTCGGCCACTGTTCCTGCCAAATCAAAATCGGCATTTCCACCAATAAATGCTGGAGCAGAAACGCTATCAGTATAACTTACTGAACCGTTGTGCAAGGTGTTGTTCCAGAATTCGCCAAATGCCAAACCGCCAACCTTAGGAAAAACGGTGTTTTGAGCAGTAGCTTTGATGATATCAAGGTAATCGGTGTTGTTTCCAGCCCAGTTCAGGAAGCTTTGTTGCGCCTGACGGGTGTTGAACAAACGGCTAATGCTTGGTTGAGCCAAAGCATATTCGCCGGCTTTTACGCTATAATCGTTCCAGCTTTCCAGGTAGTTGTTATCTGGGCAAGAGAAATCACAAAGTGAAGAAGTTTCGTCGGCATATTCAGCAAACGAAATTTTAAGACCAACTTTTCCTAGTGCTGCTTTAAACTCGTCAGCCTTTGGGAAGTGGTAAACCGGGTTAGATCCGTAAACAATAAGTGCATCAATAGCTCCAGACTTCATGTCCTGAACCAACGCAGCTGCCATGTCATCATCACCATTAAACATGTTCAATGGACGGCTGATGTCTAACGTTGTGCCGTAGTTACCCAACATTTGGTTAATGCCATTAACCAAAACTTGGATATTTACATTATTAGCTCCTGCTATAACCATACCTGCACCGCGATTGGCCCAAAGCTCGTCAGCAGCTTTTTTGGTTTTTGCAGCCAGTTCTTGCGAAACATTTCCTACAGTTGCAACACCAGCTTTCGCAGCAATTTGGTTGTAGATAGAAAGCGCTATTAAACCTTCTTCCGATGGTTTAACCGGAATACGAACATCGGCAGCGGCTCCAGTAATGGTCATTAATGACTCGAACTGGAAGTGGCGCGACATATCGCTATCGGCCTTACGGTTTTTTGTGTAACCGTGAATGTATTCGTTTGTATTTAACCAACCACCTAAGAAATCCGCAGAAATACTAACGATAGTTTTTGCCGCTTCGAAGTTGTAAGTAGGAATAAAGCTGGTACCAAAAGTTTTCTTGCTGGCTAAACGAATAGCCGAGTAAGAATACGCATCTACCACTACGTGCTGTGCGGTTCCTTCACCAGAACTAAAGGTATTTAAGAAATTGGCAATTGCAGCATTGGTTGACGGGCTGATAATGGTGTTACTCAACACGCGAATTTTCCCACCTTTAGCCTTAATAGCTGTAAGTTTTGCAGTTACTTCAGCATCAACCTCTTTCCAGCTGGTTTTTTTGTCTTTAGCCATTGGACCGGTAAGACGAGCACTGTCGTACAAACCAAGAACCGAAGCATTTACGCGTGGGCCAACAGTACCTTTTGTTGAACCGTAAAGGTTATTTCCTTTAATAAAGATAGGACGACCTTCGCGGGTTTTCACCAAAATGTTCGAATAGTCGTTTCCATCATAATAGGTAGTAGCGTAATAGTTGGCTATACCTGGTATAATTTCCTCTGGTTTGTTAACGTAAGGAATCGATTTAATTACCGGAGTTTCGCAAGCTGCAACGGTAGCCGCAGTAACGCTGAAACCTAAAAACTTAAGAAAATCTCTTCTATTGGTCGATAAATCATTCAGATTCGATTTACCTAAGAACTCGTCAACCGACATTTCTGCAGGAAACTCAGTCTTCGATGATTCCTGAAATGCAGTTGTGTTGTGCAGTTCTTCTAAACCTCTATAGTATTTAGTTTGTGCCATATCCTTTATCCAAGCCTATTATTAATAATGACATTTAGCGCATTCCCAACCACCCAATTCTCTAACCGAGATTTTCTCGTCGTCGTTAAGATACTTTTTCAATTCCGCTTTGGTTAAACGAGCATGAATCTCGTCATAGTAACCGTTATCGGCCATTTGCACTTCTTTTTCGCCGTGGCATTTAATACACCAGCCCATGGTAAGTGGAGCAAATTGCTCAACCACATCCATTTCCTGAATTTGCCCGTGGCATTCTTGACATTCAAGTTTACCAACTACCACGTGTTGTGAATGGTTAAAATAAGCGTGGTCAGGTAGGTTGTGAATTTTCACCCATTTAATAGGAGCCTCTTTTCCGGTGTAGGCTTGTTTATCAACATCCCAACCTACGGCTGCATATATTTTAGCAATTTCGGTTTTACCGGTTACTTTTCCTTCAGAAACGCCTTTGTGACAATTCATACACACGTTGGCCGATGGAATACCAGCATGGCGGCTTTTTTCGGCACTGCTGTGGCAATAAACACAATTAATCTTGTTTTGCCCGGCGTGAATTTTGTGCGAGAATTTAATCGGTTGCTCTGGCTTATACCCTTCGTAAACCCCAATAGAGGCAAGTGCATCATAAGTATCTTTTGCACCCATTACAAATAAGAAGACAATTACAAATGCGGTTAGCAATTTGTTTTTACCCATCCACATACGGAAACCTTCCCAATAGGTGATCCCATCGGTAGTAGGTAATCCTTTTTTCTCGGCAATGGCGTTGTACATTGACTTGCGTACACCCGCAACCGAGAAAATTACAATAATCAACAATACACCAATAACGATGTACCACTTGGTATTGTCGGTTTCTCCAGTTCCAGCGCTTGTTTCAGGTTTTGGCACCTCTATTACCGGAGCTTTATACTCAGCAACGTATTTAAGAATGGCGTCAATTTCTTCATCGTTCACCGCCTGAGCAGGCATGATTCCGGCTGAAGCAAAATCAGCAACCAGTTTTTTAACGTACGGATCGCCAGCAGCGATTACAGCATTTGGATTTTTTACCCATTGTTTCAACATGGCTTCGCGGCCAGCCCAACGCTCGGCAACCCCTTTTAATCCAGGGCCGGTAAGGCGTTGATCGGTAGGTTTGTGGCACGAGGCACAGTTACCTTTGAATAATTGTTCTCCATTTGGCTGCGCAAAAGCTGCGCTTACAAGAAAGGTGAAAAGAACTAAGAGCGAAACGACTAACTTGGAAAATCCTCCAAACGCCCTGTTTTTATTGAGCATACTAATGTGATTTGTATGTATTGTCATATACCTAACAGTGGTGCGCAAATTTATAATTGTTTGAAATCGACACTGGGCTTTTGTCACAAAAATGTCGGACGACTTCTTAATTTATAATTATTCTAAATTAACATCCTTTAACCTTTTCTCTAATCGACTGATACTGTGTCCAAAGAGAAAATTGTTTGAATTAATCAAAGCCGGACGACAAGCAGAATTGACCAATTTTTAACGTTTCAAACGTTGTATGTTGATAAACCTCGGCACACTAATCGCTTCGATTTGCTTGTTTTGTAATTTCGTGACCCAATTTTGATGTTATGCGTTTAACTTTTTGCCTACTAACCTTCTTTTTTTGCAACCTTGGTTTAATTGCGCAAACTACCCCCTCCGAGGGAATTCAAAATACCTTGCCTAGAGCCAATTTTATGGATGAAGCGGTGCGCAACAACTTTGCATCAACCCAAAATCCTGGGGGTATCACGGTTCATCAGGCTCCTGAAATCCCTATGCTTTCATCCAGGTTCAAAGCCGAACATGCCGGAAAATCGGACCTTAAAGGCTACCGTGTTCAGGTTTTTGTGGGCGACCGCGCCAAAGCATCGGAAATTAAAGCACGGGTGAACGAATTGTACCCCGATATGCCCGCTGAGATCAATTACCTGGCACCCAACTTTAGGGTACGCGTGGGTAATTTCCGTACCAACCTTGATGCCGACCGCTTCCTTCGTCAAATAAAGGCCGACTTTAATGGAGCCTACATTGTACCTGACGAAATTGGTTTGCCTGGGCTTAATTAGTTTCAAGTTTTAAAGTTTCAAGTTTGAAAGTTTCGGGTTTCGGGTTCAAAGTTTTGGGTTAATACTGCTAGTTCAACGTTATAGTAATTGGAGCAATAACCCATAAAGACAATCCCAATTCCAAAAACCCTTACTCCAAAAAAATAAAAGCGAAATTTTGTCTGTAAATCATTTTGGAAACCGATAAATGTTGATATTCGACAACACAAAACCCATTTTCAGGAACAAAAATGGACTTTCAGTCGATTTACCAATCTTATTTCGAGCGCTTGTACCGCTATTCCTTTACACTCATTAAAAGTAATGATGAGGCGCAGGACGTGGTACAAATAGTATTTGTTCGGCTATGGGAAAAATGGTCGGAACTGATTATAAATACTGACATTTCAGCTTATCTATACCGAAGTGTTTACAACGAGAGTTTAAACCGAATTTCAGCAAATAAGCGAATGCGCATTCATCAGGAAAGTTATGTTTTTGAAACTGCGCATGAAGAAACGGCCTTCGAAAACGAACACCAGCTTTCGGACGAACAAATTTCGCAACGCATTAATGAGGTATTGAACCTTATGCCACCGCAATGCCAAACCGTTTTTCTTAAAAGCCGAATCGATAACCTGAAATATGCCGAAATTGCCCAAGAGCTCAATATTTCGATAAAAACTGTAGAGGTTCACATGAGCAAGGCGCTTAAAATAGTTCGCCGGGCAATAGGGGTTCTGTTACTACTTAGCTGTCTTATCTTATATATCTTAAGCATTTAAGCATGGCCTCGTTCAACCATATTATAAAGTACCTAAGCGGGAACGCAAGTCCCGAAGAGGCCCAGCAATTGGACGATTGGAAACAAGCTTCGATTGAAAACGAAGCCTATTTTAATGCCATAGCAACCACCTGGAACAAAAGCACCCATTCAAAATTCCGCTTACCGGCTACCGAAAAACAATGGGCTCAATTCCAATCAAAATACATTAACCCAAAACCTACTAAGCTAATTACACTAAGGCGATTGGCTATTGCAGCTTCATTTATAGGTATTACCTTTTTAGCTTATTTTCTGTTTAATCCATTATCAACACAGCACGAAACCAAGTATGCACATTCGGGTAACGACACCTTAATAATAAGATTGACCGATGCATCTCTGATAACCCTGTACCCGAATAGCACCTTAAGTTACCCGGATGGATTTTCTGACAGCAGTCGTCAAATACAGCTAAAAGGCAAAGCCCAATTTAAGGTAAGTCATGACGCAAAGCGGCAATTCAGGGTGAAGGCGGATTATTGCAACGTGGCCGTGTTAGGTACCATATTCGAAATGGAAGAAAAAGAGAAGGAAGTTATAGTTTCCGTAAAAAAGGGTGTTGTGCGGGTTTCCACCGCCAAGCAGTCGATTGTGATTACAAGCAATCAAGCTGTGAGGTGCCAAGTCAACCAGGAAATAGAACGGACGACAATCCTTGCCAGCTTTGAATTTGTTGACACACCATTAAAAACCGCACTGGAACAATTGAAAGCCGTTTTTGGAATACAATACAAGTTGACCAACAAACAACTGGAAAATTGCACGCTGTCGGCAACCATTAGCAACGAGTCCCTGTCTACTATACTGGATGTAATTTCTACGACCCTTAATTTAAATTACAAGATTGAATCCAATGTCATCACTGTTTCTGGTTCCTCGTGCCAATACTAAAAAATGGTTTTTGCTCTTCGCATGGCTTGGTTTTAGTCTATTAACCAATGCCCAGGCGGTTAAACTAAATTTAAATCAAAACGTAAGTCTCAAAAAGCAATCCTACTTACTGAAGGATTTGATGGCGCAACTGACCCTACAATGCAATGTTGCCGTGGCTTACGATAGTAAAAAGGTATCCTCGACCACAAAAATTAGGATTACCAAGGTAAAACTGAACGTCAAGACCTTGTTGAACCTCATTCAGCAACAAGCCGGCATTTGCAATAAACAGCGTGGAAATTACCTCATTCTACTTCCAAAATTAAGCGAGCGGATATTTCGTAAAAAGAAAATAAGGACACTGGTTCCCTTCCCGGTTGTGACAAAAAGCGATTCGCTAATTAAAACTACAGATACCATAACCGCTCCGATTCAAACTTTAGGAGATGGTACAATTGTAAAATCGATTAATGATACCATCCCCGCTAAATATGGAACTCCGGTAGTGGACTATACGCCAAGTGAAAAAAAGGTGGAACCTTCCTACCCAACCATTCCGGCCTATTTAAGGGCAGTGGATCCACTAAATGCGTTTTACCTTAAAGATTTTATTAACCGGCAATTGCTGTTGGAAGTGGGATTAGTGGCCAACGAAATGTTTTATGTTGCACCAGTCGTTAATGTTGGTTTCAAGTATCTTCACGGAACCGCCTGCCTATATAAAAAAGCCGATAAAACCTTTTGGCGCCTTGGTATTGAAAGCACGGTGCCCATAAACCCAAAATGGAGTATTCAAGCCGGTTATCAATTTGGTCAAAGTGTAAAAAATGCAAATAGTTATGCTGAAACCTTGTCGACCATAGTTCAGGTAGATAGCACTAAGGAAGACACCAGTTATACCCCGATTGATTCGACCATTTTTAGCAGTTCGTCCTTTATTGTCGATGCTGTAGGCAAGTGGTCTACCATTAGTCTTACGACCAAATATCAATGGAAAGAAAACATTCTATTTTCGGCTGGTTTTACCTATAATGTGGTAAAATCGGTTTATTCAGTTAGTTCACCACCTCAAGAGGTTCTAGATGACACCAAGCTTCCAGAAACCTTTAAAACACCTTACTCTATCGGGGGAAAATCACCACCTGGTTTTCCCAGTAGAACCCAGCAGTGGATTGGGTTTCAAGTAAGTATTTTGTATTCTTTTTAATTTTCGCGCAGCTAGAGTAAGGGTTTTTCAAAATTAGGTTGTCATAGCATCAAACAGAGCAGATTTCTGCTCTCCCTGTTTAACCTAAAATAAAAAAATCATGAAAAAACTTTTTACTCTTTTCGCCCTCACTTTGAGTTGTCTTTGGCTAAGTGCGCAAAACAATGTCAATGTAAATGGAAAATTTAGCACCTCACAAGGCGATGGCTCGCCATTGGTTCATCTCTACGCGCAATTTGAAGGAGACACCGCTGGAGCAGCCCCTTGGTACTTCGACGGTCAGGAAACCTACACCGATGTTGATGGCCTTTATGAGGTAAACTTCGCTGTTCCAGCTAATATTTCCCATGCCTGGATTAGACTATATGCTCAAGATTGCGAAGGAAACGAACTTTCTGCTTTCGGTTATTTTAACGATTCGGTATACAATTACGAATTCAACTTCGTATACTGTACAGTGGCCGATTCGACTCCCGACACGCTGTTTGACATTGCCGGAATTATAAATGGTGTTGACAGTTCGGCCATTTCCATGTTTCGTGTTTATTTATATGGGGCTTCTAGTCAAAATGCTTCATTTATTGATTCTGTTGACACCTACGATTATTACAATTTCACCAATCCACCTGCAGGTGAGTACTACATCCAGGTTATGCTTGCGCCAAATCAGGAAAATCCCCAAAACTATGTGCCAACTTACTACGGTACCGAGGCATTAACTTGGGAAGATGCCACCAAGGTAAACACGCCGAGTTTGGATTATGTTTCGCATGATATTAAAATTTTAACCGGTGAAACCGCCAACGGCGATGGAGACATTAGCGGAAACCTGAGCACTTCTGGCAGCTCGATGTCGGCAGCAAACCAGCATGTAATGCTTATAAATACCGAAAACAACCAAATGGTTGCTTTGGCAACAACCAATGCTGAAGGGCTATATCAATTTACCAATCTACCAGAAGGAACTTATAAAATTTGGGTAGAAATTGCCGGATTGGCTAGTGAAAACCATTGGGCCAAAATAAACGCAGGTAGCTTGAGCGCCTCCAACCGCGATTTTGTAATTACCAACAACAAAGTTGAAAGAGCTGGCACCACCTCGATTGCGGGCAACAAACCAACTACAGCAGGCCTTAGCGTGTTCCCCAATCCGGTTGCCAATCAAGCGCTACTTGTTATTGAAGCAGAATTAAGCAAACCGCTGCAAATAAAACTGTACAACACCACTGGTGCATTGATTTGGCAACAAGAATTGGAAGTAAGTCAAGGCATCAATTACCTGAATCTACCTGTCGATAATTTGAACCAAGGAATATACACCCTTCACGTTTCAGGAAACGAAAGCACCCAAATTTGTCGCTTTGTAAAATAGCCCTCCCCAAGTTGATTTAACAGTCTACAGCCGTTGCGTTTATGCGCAGCGGCTGTTTGTTTTAATAGCTGAAGAATCGGTTAAACCGGCCATGGCAACGGGGGTTTCATTTAGTCTTTATTTTCTCTGTTAGCTGCTTCTTCCAAAATGTCTTTTGAAAAAATGTCAAAAATAATGGCATACTTGTAAGCTAGCTCTTTGAAGACATCAAAACGACCTGAGCCACCTCCGTGGCCTGCATACAGGTTGGTTTTTAAAAACAATAAGTTATCATCCGTTTTAAGCTTTCGCAGTTTGGCTACCATTTTTGCTGGCTCCCAATATCCCACTCTAGTGTCATTTACACCTGTTGTAAATAACATGTTTGGATAGTCTTGTGCTTTCACATTATCATAAGGACTATAACTCAGAATATATTCGAATGCTTTTTTCTTGTTTGGGTTTCCCCATTCTTCATATTCTATGGTAGTTAATGGTAGTTTTTCATCTAACATGGTGTTTATAACATCTACAAAAGGAACATCCAGAATTACTAGTTTAAACAAATCAGGACGCATGTTTACTATACTCCCCATTAATAAACCGCCGGCACTTGCTCCTTCGGCCACAATATTTCCTTTTTGGGCATAACCTTCAGCAATTAAAAATTCCGCACAATCAATAAAATCGGTAAAGGTGTTTTTCTTATTCAGCATTTTGCCTCCATCGTGCCAAGCTTGCCCAAGTTCTCCACCACCTCTTACGTGCGCAATCGCGTAAACAAAACCGCGATTAATTAAACTGTAAATAGTACTATTAAAAGCTGATTCACTCCCAGTGCCATAGGAGCCATAAGAAGTCATAAACATACGTTTATAGGTGTTCTTTTTATTGATGTCATAAGGTCTATACAGCAAGGTGATTGGAATCATGGTGCCATCTTTTGCCTTAGCCCAAACCAATTCATTTTTTATCCAACGACTTTTGTAATAGTTATTTACCTCTTGCTTTTTCACCAATCGTTGTTCACGGGTATTCATATTATAATTCCAAGTTTCTGAAGGCGTTTTCATCGATGTGATAGAATAGCTCAAAGTATCTGAATTAAACTTTGGATTAGAAGCTGAGGAAATTAAATAAATGTCTTCCTTAACTTTTAAATAATGTGATTTGCCAGTTTTTTTATCAATGATTTTCAATTGGTTAACCATTTTTTCTGATTCCCCAATTACTATGTAGTCGTCGAACATAACAAAATCAATTAACCGGCTCCCTTTTTTAGGTTCAAGGAATTTTTTCCAATCAGCAATTGAATAGGCACTTTCGTTACATTTAAAGATTGCAAAATCTTCGCTTTCTTTATTACTGAAAATATAAAATTCCTTATTGTAATCGGTTACTGAATAGATGTGTGTGCCTTCTCTTGGATTTATTAAATGAAAGCCTTTGTCTATCGCTTCCAAATTCATAAAATGTATTTCGTTAGTAATACTGCTACTAACTTTTAAATAGATGTATTGTTTTGATTTTGATTTAGAAATTGAAAGCTGAAACCTCACATCATTTTCCTGAAACAATAAAGAATCATTTTCAGAAGGTGTGTTTAATTCGTGCAATTTGAGTTGATACACTCGATTTGTTTTAGGCTCTTGTATAGTATATAATAATTGATGGTCGTTTAACCATAATATATTAGATGCATTTAATATAGAGTCATTCAGTAGCTGATTTAAGGTGATGTTATTGAATTTTATGATAGACTTATCGCTACCTGTAGTGTTTTCATGGTACAATAAAAGTTTAGTGTTTGGGCTTACGTTAATGCCTCCAGCAGAATAATAGTCTTTACCCTCTGCCAAAACATTGACATTCATTAGTGTATCCCATGTGTCAACCCCTTCTTTTCTTCGTAAATGAATTGGATATTCATCTTCTTCCGTCCATTTGGTTTGATACCAATAACCATCCCTTTCGTAAGGAATAGACTCATCTTCTTTGTCAACCTGACTGGTAAGCTCACTAAACAACTCTCGTTGGCTTTTTCTAAGCGGGATAAAATAATTATCCATGTAGTTGTTTTCAGCTTCTAAGTATGCTTTAATATCTGGGTTTTGTAGCGGGTTTAAAGGCTGCTTTAACCATGCATAATCGTCCACCAACGTTGTTTTATGAACAGTTGTTTTTGCAGGAATTACTTTGGCGACAGGAGCATGAAGGCTGTCATCCCTTTTGTGTTTGTCTGTAAATTGTTTTTCTAAAGGCGTTTTGCCTTCCATATCTTTTCTTATACTATCTGGGATAATTGCGATAGGATTATTTTTAGTATAACTTTCCCAAAACCCGCTGTTGTATTCAAGTGGTAAGTCGAACAATTGATTTGTAAATACATTGGCAAACACATCGGTCAAACGAAATGGTACTACTTGTTCGGTTTTTACTTTATCAACCCAAAATTGACTTACAGCATAGTAGGGCGTTGTATTATTAGTAATGGTGTCATTTAAAATAAATTCGTCTTCATGTCGCAAATACTTCAAGTAGTATTTGTGACCTATTTTCTGATATTCAATGTTCAACTTATAATCAAAGTGCTTATAATTCATTGTTGTGTAGCTACAGAAGTACTTTTTAAACTCGGGAACTACCGAACTTTCAAATTTTAGTACAGCGAAATCATCTCTGTCAATATATATTCGCTCTATTAGCGAAGTTCGAGGGTGAATTTGGTCACCGCTAATGAAATCAATAGTTTCCGGTTATATTTATAAATTCATCATTCTATTGTGAAACCGGTTCATTATATCAACAGAATTCAGAGAAATATTTTGTTTTGTCAGGATAGCTGATATAGTGGTACATGGGTACTTAAATTTAGCACAATAGGTATTATGTAATTTCACTAAAAGTCTATTTTTCATTTGACCATCTAATGAAGAGTATTTGATTCTTTCAACAATAATATCAAAAGAGTCCATAAATAGTAGAAATTGACTACCAACAGTAGATTTAGCGAATTCTTTGTTATCTCTGGTGACTTGGTCGAATTTCACACAATTTTCGACATATAGAAACAGACCATGAATTCCTCGATATGGAACTAGGTCTGTTACATCTAATGGATTCCATTCAGATTGTAAAACAAAGAAGTTCTTCATTTCGGTATCGAGTTGGTTGATTAGTGTAAAAACCAGTTCAACTTCATTTTTGGTTTTTTGTTCTGCCGTTGCTTTTTCTTGTTCGGTGTGGGAGTCGATTTGTTTTGTTAATGTCATATACAGAAGAGTGGCAGAAGCAAGGGCAATTAACGGGTTTGAAATTCCTCCTATAAAATCACCAAGCACACCCCAATTCGTAGGAATAGCTGAGAACTTATGAGACCAGAATTTACTTATATAAGCGATGAAGGGAAGGACGCAAAGGACAATAGCAGTCCATATAATTGTTTCGGGTTTTAATTTTTTCATAGGGATTGATTTTTACTATATAAGGTATGTTACTATTTTTTTCACGAATATATATGTGGTTCTCAAAAGACAACCTCACCGATGAAGACAAGGAAATGCTTACAAAGGAATTCACTCGCGACTATATTGATTTGTATAAAAAATCGACATGGTCATTTAAGCTTGATTTGACAAATGTCAGTTCGCTTCTTCTATGCTATTGGTATTATAGACAACATAAATAACATATTCACCGGAATAGCTTTTGTTTCCGCCGCCAATTTGTTCATTCTCCACCTTGTCTCCGTAATATGATATAAGTTGCTTTTCCAATTCGTCCATTTCATACTTATTCTTGCACCGATAAATTAGTTCTATATCCTCGTATTCGTCTTTATACTCACCTGAAAATCTCTTATCAAGTTCTTGTGAGGTTTTCCCGATTTTCAGGGTATAACCTTTTTTCAAATAACCATCTATTTGATCTTTGCAACTGGTCATAACGCTTTTTGCGATCTCAGCTGCCTCATTGATTAGCTGTTGTTTCGCGTTCTGTGCAGCTTTCTTTTGCGCAACAAAATTCTCATAATGTGGGTCGAATTTCTTTCTGGTTATCTTTTTTAAAAACCGCATAATCCATTGTTCTTTTTCTTTATCGTTTAGCTCATTGCTCATATTACAATCTTAGCTTTTTGATCCGACATAGTCAATACTCCTTTCTGACCATTTTGAACTTTTTTCGAATTTTCATGTATAAACCTGTCCAAACCATAAATAGATTACGGTCTCGTATCGGAAATTTGAAGAATAGAAATTGAAACGAAATGAAAACGGCAGATTTAAAAGGTGAGTTGAGAAGGTTAAGCAAACGCGAAAAGCTTAATTTCATTGCATTTCTTAAAAGTTCATTGCAATTGAACTTGGATAAAACTGTTTGTATGTGTCCACGCTGCAATTCATCTAAAATAATCAAAAACGGCAGTGAATCTGGTATACAACGCTACATGTGTAAGGAGTGTAAAAAACAATTCAATTATAAAACTTCTACCGTATTGACTGGTACTCACCTTGCCAGTGAGGAGAAAATAATGGAGATGTTGAACATGTTTAACCATAAACATTTGCCTACAATAAAAGAAATAGCTGACATGCTAAATATTGCAGGTACAACTGCATTTGCTTGGAGATCGAAAATATTATCTGCCTTATATAGAGAGGTTAGCATGGATAACCAAATCTTAGAATTTGATGAAACTATGTATCAAATCAGTCGTAAAGGCAGAAAGGGAATGGATTCTAAATTCAGTAGAAAAAGAGGCAAAAGCTGCGTTGGTGATAACAAATATGCGGTGAAAGTATTTATGACTTATTCTCGTAGCACCAAGCGAATCGACTTTATGGTTTCTCACATGGGTAAAACTAAGGCACAACAGGTTGCTAACCGATTTGATTCTGTGAATGGCGCACATGTTTATAGCGATATGCACAAAAGCTATGGAGCATATTTCAAAAAATCTTCAAAATTGGTTCACCAGACATTTAGGGCATCTGACCATGTTAATCCTCAGAATAAGAGGATTCACAACCAAACCATCAACGTGTTCTCTGGTAAGCTGACTTTGTGTTTCAATTTTCACCATCGCGGAATCAGCACCAAACACATGCAGGAGTACTGCAATTGGATGAATTTTTTTCAAAATTATGTACGTCAGGGCGAACATGTTTCAGAAAAAATTACTGAAAATAAAGTGGCAATGCAAATTCACCGTCAAAAGGAAAAAGAGTTTCAGTATTTCCTTGCCCAGAATGGTAGATCGAATTGGGGAGCATGCAATATAAACTATGTGCTTTCTAAAGCTGCGTAGGCGGTTATTTTCGAAAAATTTTGGTAAGGTCAGATAAAGTTACCAGTTTTGCGAAAAGCTTCTGGAATCTCGTAAAAGAGACCATCGGGAACAAAATCCCGACAGTCACCTATACGAAAATGAATACACATGTTGAAGGTGCTTCAAAACCACCGTTTGATTGGTACAAGTGGTTAATCCTAATCTTTGCTGCCGGTCAATTTGTCTTTGCGTTTCTGACTTATTTTAAAATTCATATTTAAGTCTACCGAAGCTTTAGAGAAGGAGTGTTTATGCACTCCTTCTCTTTTCTATATATTATGAATTATTCGCCCCTTCTGAATTATTTTTGCATCATTTAAGACGGCATATTTGACGTTTCCTTTCGTTTCGAACAGGATTAAATCAACACCATATTTGGGAGCGTCATTAGAGTTTATAAAGCACTCTGTATAGTCCTCCGGCAATAACAAAACAGTATCAGTAAAACCAAAAAAGAATTCAGAAGTGACTGGGATATTTCTATCCCAATACGCCTCCTGAACTCCATTTGGAAATATTGATTGTGCTATGTCAGATAACTGACAAATCTTTAGATAATACATTCTAAATCATGGGATTGTGCCAATCCAATAATTGTTATTTCGTTATTTTATCAACCACGAACAGCTTCTCCAAGCGACCGTCGAAAGGATAATCAGCGGTGTCTCTAAATGCGCCTGTAACTGTTACATTTGCAGTATTATTGATTGGATAATTCGCCCCCCCAAGTGTATCACTACCGTTTTTTAGTATAATGGTATCAGTCGCTAATATCAGCTTAGAATTATATCCATTTATATCATAATAGTGACCTGTATAACTAACTGGATTATTCGGTTCGACACTCATAAACAGGAACATTTTGTTAGTGGTTTGGATATTTCCACTTGGAGTGTTTAAATCCCTTACGCCACTTGGGTCAATGTAGTATCCAGTTATTTTGCAATTTGGTATGCGATTGTGATATGCCATATTGGTATACTTGTTCAAATCTCGATAACTATTGCTACCATTGCTAATGGTAATGGTATCTATCAGAATCACGGTATCCTTACCGATTAGAGTATAGAGACCAACAAGGTTTCCCCAATATCTGTAGCTAAAATTTCCTTTCTGGTATATTTCACCAATTATTGTAGTATTTCCACCTGATGGGTTATCCGTTAAATTAGTTTCACTTGGTGAATCCTTTTTACATGCGCTGACAATAGTTAGACCCGCTAAAAGAGTAATGTATAGAGCTTTCATTTTTATGTTATTTTTCGATTACGTGATGAGGTTTGTTTGGTAGACATCTTATGCTTACATAACCTGAGTTGGAACTTGATAAAGTTTAAATCAGCAAGATATTAGGCAGCAAGCATTTTGAAGGATTTAAAAGGTTAATAGTTTTTTCATTGATTTAGAATTAAGAGTTTGATTCATTATTTAAAGGATAGCAGGAACAGTTACTCTTTACTACTTTATCATTATAGGTAACTTCCATTTCACTAGATTTTTCGGTTCCTTGAATATTTTGGTGATAAGAAATATGAAAGTTGATATCATAATTACAACAAGGACACAAAGCAGTCACATCCGACCCATATTGCCCCATTGGGTTGGAGCTCTCCGTTAAATTTTCCTCGGTTATTATTTCTACTACCTGTAGGCAATCACAGAAAATTCTAACATTGGTATTACAATGCTCACAGGTGAGGTGTATTGTTCCTGTACATTTTACGGGTATTTGTCTTGCTTTCGCGTCCATTTATCGATTTTTCACAAACCTATTCCCCTTTAAATCGATTATCTTATTCCATAAACTTCTAAGTAATTACCTCAGTTTAGAATAATTCTTAGATTCGTAGCTGTTTAACAGCTAAATTATGAAGTCGAATATTCCAAATAGAATCAAACAGCTTAGAGAAAATAAGCGGTATACACAGGAATATATGGCAGATGCGTTAAAAATAAGTCAACGTGCCTATAGTACACTTGAATGCGGCAAAAGTCAGCTAAGTGTTGAACGACTTCTGCAAATTGCCGACCTGCTCGAAACAAATGTGGCAGAATTAATCGGTGCTGATGCAACTGCTATCCAGAACAATTTCAATAATACAACAGGTAATAAGGGCAATTTGGTAGTCAATCAAAATAACTATCAACAATTGCAGGAACTATACGAAAGATTGGTTCAATCTAAAGATGCGGAAATCGAGCAATTAAAGGCAAGATTGAAGGACTAACTTCAAGTCCTTCTGTTAATCTTGTCAAGTTCTTCTTTTTGCTTGTCTTTTAGTTTATTCTTTTCGTCTTCCTGTCGTTCAGCTTGTTTTTCCCTTTCTACTCGTTGCCTGTCCTTTAACTGTTCTTTCTTGCGCAGGAAATCCGCCCGTTTCATCAGATAGCGCATTTTTACATTATATATTTAACTATGTGCCTTATTTTTAGCGGGAAATTCTAAATTCACAGCAGAATTATCAAAGCTATGTTTCTGAAAATTACTCCCGAAGAATTACTACTGGTTCAAAAAGAGATGGACACTATTTTAAACCCGGTTCGTGTTAAGGTAAAACCTGAAAATGGAAATTTACCTGACTACTGCTTCGAGAATGTTTTAGGAAAGATTAGAAAAAAGGGTGGCAAAATGATTTTAGGAAGAAAGCTATTCAAATCTCCTTTTTTGATTGAAGCAGAATATCACGCGATTTATCAAAGTGCCACGGGTGAGTTAGTCGATTTGACTCCTCAGCATACAGATGCTATCCAGTTTATACCTATACCAAATACTGAGTATAACGGTCAGACCTTAGACACAATACTCATAAACTATACAAAAAACCCTGTAATTGACGATTACATTAAGTTGGAGAAAACCTATATGGCGTTTAGAAATATGGGCAGTCTTGCGGGTAAATCAGGTGCAATTGCGCTTACCCAAGAAGAAGGTATAAGGTACACTTTACTTACGCAGACTAAAACAGGAATCATTGACTTTATAGGTAGAAATGGTAATATGCAATCACCCTGTTTCTGTAAAAAGAACGACACTTACGAAAATTGTCACCATAAAAATATCGACTTACTAATCTCGGAAATTTTAACTCCATTATTCTAAAAAGATGTTTAAAAATTGGAAGACAAATTATTCCCTCAGTCTGATATTACTTTTCATCTGTATTGGATTATCAACTATTGTATTCATTTTATTCGTTAAATGGTTTTACGGTTCTTTGTCCAATGCAGGAACGGTCGGGGATTCTTTTGGAATGCTGAATACTATCTTCTCAGGGTTGACATTCGCAGGATTACTAATTACGATTGTGATGCAACAGAAGGAATTGAAAAATCAAAGAAAAGAACTGAAAAGTCAACGCCAAGAGTTCTCAATGAACCGAACAACCACAGTGGTATATAATCAATTGGAAAGGTTCGAAAATGCTGTTAAGGAATTTAGTATAAAAATTGGTTCAAATACATATAAAGGAAGCGGAGGACTTGCCAAATTGGATAATCTTCGTTTGAACGAAGCACACGCAGAACAAGACGATAGAGTGTTTACATATAAACCTTTCGCAACCGAACTTAATCAACTAGCATATGCCTTATATAATTCATTCATTGGGTCGTTTTATGTAATCTTAGCGAGTGACCTTGGTATAACAGAAAAAAATCAGCTAAAAGACCTCTATTATATAAACGTAGGAACTACCTATTACCATTTATTTAAGGATATAGTAAATGTTACGGATGAATACAGCAACAAGACATTAGAAAAATTCGACATTACTGCAATATCTCAGGAATGGTTATGGGAGATGGAAAGTGTAAGGGTATTTCTATCAGCTTTCACAAGTTTTTATAACACCATTTTTACGGATGATACAATGGAATACAACGTCTTGAAGTTTAACAAAATGACAGGCAGTTTCTTAAAAACAAAATCTTAAATAAACCTCTAAAGCAAATTTATGAAGACCGAAATCATTAACGGAATAACCACAGAAGCATTTCTTACCACAATCGTTGAAATGAACCTAGATATTTTATCGAAACTTGACCCTGATAATATTAAAGAGACCTACAAACATTATCATAAAAGGATTGCTGAGAATATGGTTGAGGGCGTTTCCGAATATGCGGAAAAGGTTGGAAAAACTTCACCTGATTATCAAGGTTGTCAAGACAAAATACAGGCACTAATCGAGACAATTAATTCACTCTCGTAAATCTTCGTACCGAATTCCCCAATTCGTAATATCACGAAGAATTTTGTGGTATGACTTGCGTATTGATTCATCCAGCGGGGCGGAGGTTGTGGATTTTTTATCTGTGAATAAACTGATACTAAATTTGAGTTTGAACATATTAGATTGATTGGTTTTATCTTATATATTCAATCTATACCTCCCCTTAACTAAATGCTTTGTAAGTTTTATATATACTCAATGAAGTACATTAAAACCTATGAACCGGGAATCCGTTAAAAACAATTTAAACTGAGTATTTACAGATACTACAGAGTGATTTAACACTTATTAACAAATAGTCATACGTTAACACATTTATACTTTTTCCGACTATAAAAAAAGAGCATTTTTCTATGCTCTTTTTTGTTTATATAATAAATGTGGTTGTTTTAGAAGATTTGAACTTATTCTGAAATTGGTCGGTTTTGAAAAGTTACAATAGACTGGTTTTGAAAAGTTTAGTGTAGACAATGCGTAGAATGAATAGCATCAAAATGGGTATTTCAGCTTGAACTTTGCGGAAACAAATTTGATATGAAAACACAAAACACAACCTCCTATTTGAGAATCGACTACAAACCTTCTTACATGAAGGCATCCAAGAACATCCAAGTATTGGAACTACAGCTCAATTATTCTAAGGATAGTAACCGCATAATTTGGGATCAGTTCGAACAAGTCCAAATGTTAGAACTGATAAATCGGCAACAACACAGTATTACAGTGGGACAGTTTGTCACCCGTTATTTAAGAAACAATTGGTCGGTTAAAAATCAACAGTTCTTGTCAGGGTTTACTAGTCCAGCATCAGTAGGGGATGCCGATTCAATTTTCAATATAATTCTTGTTATGTTCACAAAAGCCGTACATGAGATACTTGAATCGGAAGTATTTAAAAGGGATTACTACGTCCAACTTAGAGATTTAAAGCTGTCCAACTTGAACTAAAAATCAACAAAATGAAAACGTACAACTCTTGGTCATACTCAGACCTTAACATTCGCCCTCCGTTTATGAAGGAAACTAAAAACCTAAATATCTCCACATTTCAGAAAGAATATTTAGAAGAACTCCGGTTTATAGCATGGCAATCTTTTAAAGATATTGTGATAATTTTCGTTCAGAAACAAATAGCCTATCGAAGAACTGTTGCTGATTTTGTCAGCTTTTGGAATTTTCATCCAAACCAATTAGGGTCATATAGATTTGTATCTCCTTTTTCACCAAACCATCGGGCATTGTCGGCCAAGACAATGCTTGAAATAATCAACGTGAAATTTCGTGAGTCGTTTATGAGTGGAAGTAAATATGATAAGATAAAAGCACACTACTATAAGTGCCTCAGAACAGCCAAGTTAATGGAACTAAATTATACCGGTGGATAAATCGACCATAGATGTCGGATTCCGGTTATAACACCCTAATACAATATTTATGAAGAATTTATTTGACACTGATAATCAATCGAGTATTCCTTATTTAGGCTATTATCGTCCTACCTATATGAAGGTGTCCAGCAAAGATGGTGTTGGGGATTTTAAACTTGAATTCATTCGCAAGTATCGGATTTCAATTTGGACATCCTTTAAGGACGTTTTGATTGACGTAATGAATAACGGTAGGTCAAGGTTCATCCCCTTAGATGAGATATTATCCAGCCGCTATGATGAGAATGCTTTATTCAGATTCAAAGGCGGGGTATATTTGGGAGAGAAGAAGTTCCGAAATCGCATTGCTTGTCACTTGTATGACCGCCTGATTGAGGTTCTGGAAACAGCAGAGATTAGAAATGAATACACACGAGAGCTTAGATATTTAAAACTGCTCTCATACTAAGTTACGTTAACTATATCTCAAAGTAGGAACGATAGAATGGTCGATTTGAGGACATCCGATGGCTTCTATTAGACAGGTAAAAAGAAGCTCTACGTAGACGAAAAGTTATAATTCTCACAACTTTCTCCTTTACCTTTCTTATAACAGTAAGAAACAGAAAGCGGTTAGCTCATTTGAACCAACCGCTTTCCTTCTCACTATAATATTAGCTTCAGAATTTTCTTTAGCCTTTTCCTACGTTTTTTACGCGGAAATAAGATTATAGCGGCAACTAACGCAATGGCGAGAACCACTGGATAGCTGGCAATTAACACTAAACTCATAGTTTGATTTCTTTTTTTTTTGTGCCTTGCGGCTTACAAAATCCAGAATATCAAGACACCCCTTTATTACCCTTGAATTGTTTCATAGAAAGGGGTGCATCTTGGTCTTTGATAAATGCACTACAAAGATAGAAAAACGAATGTTTTAGAAGGTGTTTGAAAATTTGAAATTATCAAAATTTGATACTTTATATGTCGCCTATCTTATATAGTATCATCCTCACTAGAAGTCGGAGTTGATTCTAGTTGACAATAATTTCTCAATATGGTAACAATATTGTCATCAAAGGTAATTTCTCCCGCATTACAGGTTATATAGTCGCCAGAAATGATATTAAAGTATATCGTAGGTACCACTGAACCTAAACAAGGGTTACTTGAACGGCTTCTGTCCAAAAATTGTTGATTGGTCAAGCATACGATTTCGAAAATCAGGTTTTTAATTGACAATGACATAGAACATCTTTTAGATGTCTAATGTACTCAAAGTCTTGAGCTTTTAGCAAGTGTGTATGAACAATTGTATTTACGGTTCCATCTTGATTAAAGAATAGCTTAAAGATGGGTTCATCGAGTTGATTTTTTAATTCCATCTCTCCAAGACCAATGTTATGAAGATGTATTACTGCCGATGAAAATTCCTCAGCATGTTCGTTTGTATTATGTATTTCCATGTAGTATATAGTCAAATTCCAATATCAGAATCGTAGGGTAACATAACATTTAATTGGAAACCGACCTTTTCCATTCTTGATTAAGAAATATCAAGGAAGCGTCTGAAAAGTTTGGGTCAATCGAGTTGCTCTGTAACATGTTCCTATCCCTGTTTCTGAATGTAAGCTCAGGGTAAGGGTCTTCTTGTTCTTCTTCCGTTTCTTTTTCCTGTTCGGTATTGAAATTAGGCTGCAAATCCGGTGGGTTTTCTAGTGGGGATGAAGAACTGTGGATTTGTAAATCAATATCCTCCACCGACAGACTGGTTTCAAAAATCTTGAATGTCATCAAATGTTTCATTCTTCTTTATCTTCTGTTTTTTCACCTTCTTCACCTACTGTAGTTTTCTCACGTTCAGATGTATCTATACTAGCTTGGTTCATTTCGGATGACAATTCTTGCGCAGGAGATATATTTATAGTCGGATTGTAATGTTCCGCAACGAAGGCATTGAAAAATTTAATGTGTTTACGTTCCATATAAGAGCTTCTATTTCCCTTATATATAAACATTTTCACGGTAAAAAGCATCGTACATAATGGCTAATGTCTTATGATAGGCATCTCATCTCTCTTGATATGAAATAAGCACAACAAATTTCTTTTCTGTCCTTATAATTATTATGAAATTAATACAAAAAATTAAGCAATCACATTTATTACTCACTAAAAATATAGAGGTGAAATATGCCTCCATTTTCCAAAAAATGGAACTCATATATTCTATATTCTTTCCAGTATTTCATAAAAAAAATGAAAATGAGCGAAGGCGGAAAAGAGATTTAGAGGAGAGCTTTCGGATAAACAACAATCGCTAGATTTTCTGCGAGGGCGTTTCGGTGGGTGATATCCATTTCTTGAATAGAAAGCCCCTTATTCTCTTCCTCAATCTGTTGATGGATTGCAACCGGGTTGTTTTCTCGGCTTAGTTTAATGTAATAAGCATCGGGTTGAAAATTCCCTACCATTCCCTGTAAAATAAATTTCACGTTATATCCCTTCAATACACACAGGATGTCTTGCACACGTTGTGCTACATTGCTATTGTTCATATTTATTGCTTTGTGGTTTAGTAATTGATTTGACCAAGTTAATATATTGATGTATAAAATGTTATTTAGGATAGAGCAAAAAATGCCCGTCCAACTGAAGAGGAAGACGGGCATTTTGATGAGCCTTTATGAACAGAATTTGTTTTAGAGCCTAATTTATAGCTTCATTTTCGATGGATACTTATTCAGAACAAATACATTGGTTGATTATTTTCTGGCTATCGGAAAATTCGAAGGATTCCTGAATACCCGTTGTATCATTAATCCAAATTGTTGCCGAAACTTCACTCGTTCTTTGACATTTAGAGCAGGTAACAATAGCGTTGGCGTGATGTTCGATATCTTGACCAGAGTTTACCACATACGATGTTTTTGTCCAATCTGATAAGATTGAACATGGAAAGGCTTGTGCGTTTGCACAATGTGGACAAATAAGGCTAAACGTGCCAGTACATCTCATATTTGACAAAGTACTATTCTATTTTTGAAACACTAAAATGTGGTACACCTGTGCCATGGAGGGTGCCATCTGGTGAAACTTCGAGTGCGGCATATCCGGTTAAAGTGCGTATTTGACCAATATCATTATTGGTTGTTGTTCTTCTTAATGAGTCAGGATAAATCAACCGCCATTTATAACCGCTTTTTTCGACCTCCAAATAATACCAACCTGGGTCATACACTATGCCACATTTACCAGTAAAAGACACCTGAAAAGGATACTGAACCTCAACGATAGTTGTGTCCTTATATTTTTTTGTAATAATCCCATGCGAATATAGACGCTTGTAGATAGTGTCAGTAACTTCAAAAATTGTCAAGTCTTCCGTTACGAAGAAGGTTTCACCACTTGTGGGGCGAAGGGCAGCCGGTATTACATTTTTGTGAACAACCACTCCACGCACGGTGTCAATAGACAGGGGTTGTTCTGTGATTGGGTTTGTTCCTTGCTGCGTTTCCTTGTCTTCCTTTGAACAAGACAGAATTAAAATAGCACTTGTGGCGAAAATAGCCAGACAGATGTTGATAGGTTTCATGTGATTGATTTTATTGTAGTTATCGTTTGTCGTATTGAATTAAAGCCCAACCCAAATCTTTTTACGGTATTGATTACCATTGTTATCAATAAATTTCACTACATAGATTTGGTTTGAATTTAGCTCTACCGGTAATGGGATGTCCTCGGTAACCTTACCGGTATAAACTACCTTACCAGTAAGGTCAATAATTGAGAAATTAGCTGTTTCTGAACAGATTAAATGGCCATCATTATAAATAACAAAATTATTTTGAGTATCAACTGCTTCAATTCCAACCCCAGGTTTCAGCGTACCATAAACTATAATTTTATCAATCATAATATATCCTACTGATGGGTCAGCAGCAATTGTTGTATCGACTGCTTGGTATCCATGTGGTGCAAAATCTGGTGTGTAATCAAATAACCCATAAATAACATAATATGGCTTAGTATTATTTATGTTATTAAAAACATGACTAATGTTTGTAGTCTTTGATATCCAACAATCAGGTTGATTTTTACACAACGGCTGATTACCTTTGAGCGTAATGGTTTTAATAAAACCTGTATCTGTTTGAGTGGTATCATATGTCCTATAAAAACTCAATGTGTTACAGGAATATTTATTTGCACCAATGTCGAGAACTATCTTCTCAAGAGTAGCAACTTTATCAAAGTCGTAAAGGACTATTCTAAACCCAATCTTTTTTGGACCCTTTGTTATATCCAACTCTGTAAATTTTACATACGAGTTGTCCTTATCACTCGTATCAGATGAATAATTTGTACTAAGCCAAGGATTATTTTGCCCACCTCTCATGTGTCCATCAAAATACATATATGGTGCTTTTGACCAAGGTGTGTTACTATATGGCTCGATAGTTAGTGGTAATATGCCTCTGTTTTTTATCTGACCAGTTGACGCGTCACCATCCCAAGGAAATGAGTTAAGGTCAGTTTTGTATAATATTTGTCCTTGGCTAAAGCAAGTAATGTTAACAACCGCAAATAGTAGGGTAAAAATATTCCTCATGGTTTAACTGTTTTGTTAATTATTTATCTCTCAATGTGTTTAGATATTATAGGTTTTATAACTTAGACCATACCTTGGTTTGGTGGTCGAGTTACCGGTTTAAACCTATAATTACCAAACAAAGAAAATTTTAAGCGCGTATGGATTTTCAAAAAATCACCGAACGACAGCCACCGGTATCTGAACGACATTGCATAGAGCCGGTTGGTAGCTTTACTTTGCCCGCAGATAATAAACCAATGAAGCTTAATTGCATAGTGGTGGATGATGCACCCCAAGAAGTAACCTCGTTAATTGATTACCTTAAACTACACGACCAGATTAATTTCCTTGGTCATTGCCATACAGCAGAAGAAGCAGTTACTATTATTGAAAATGAAAAAGTAGACCTGCTTTTTATCGATATCCGCTTACAAGGTCTCAATGGGCTTGATTTAGCGAAGATTATTCCACCAACGGTTTTAAAGGTATTCATCAGTAGTTACCCTGAACACGCACTGGAAAGTTTTAAAAGTGAACCACTACATTTCTTGGTTAAGCCACTAAAAATAGAGGATTGCTTGTCTGCCATTTCCAGAGCAGTTCGGTTCTTTGAACGTGGAGTTGGTATGGTTGAAGAACTTGACCACTTCTATATTAGAGTTGATAAGAACTATCGTAAGATAAAGTTTGATGATGTGCTTATTATTGAGGGTGAACACGAATTCTGTAAGATATTTCTTGGTAACGAACAGATATTGGTGTTAGTAAACATGAAAAGTATGTTCGCTCAGTTACAATCCAGTGATTTCTTACGGGTTCACCGAAGCTATATTATCAATACCAAGCATATCAAGAAATTCAACACAGAAATTATTGACATTGGTGAGTATTCAGTCCCCATTGGGAGAACCTATAAAGAAAGTGTAACCTCTTCTTTACTCAGTAAAACGCTAATAGAACGCTAATCAAACGGATTACTAATGAAATTCATACTTCGAACCTACTCAAATGTTACAGTAGAATCAATGATGCAGAATAAACTTATCAATCAACAAGATAATATATTTTGGTTCAAACTAGAGGATGACGGAACACCAGGTTGCCTAACACAAGCTGAGCTTAGTGATTTAATTAAAATTTTTAAGATGTTTCCGAGTTTAGGCAATATCGTTTCAACCTTAAACTGCGAAGCTAAAGTTCCTATTAAAGATTACGATGATTGGATAAGCTTGGAGGATTTGGCAAAAAGTAAAGGATTAAATTACCAATCGTTCAATTTAACGTTTTATCCAGTTGCTCATTGGGTTTAACTAAGTGATGAAGCGAAAAATTGGATAGAATAATCTCATAAACACCACTTTCTCTGGTGCTTGTAACGGTGAATTCGTTGCTCAAATTCACAAAACTTATATCCGAGTTTTCAATATTCTGAACTAAATTCAATAGGTTAAGTGAAGATTGTTGTTCTAATTTTATTAGTGTAACCGGCTGTTTATACTGTGTTTCAAAGTCTATGTGGTCGGGAACAAAGCAAAATCTTTTCCCAACTTTGGAATAAAAAATATTTGCCAAAAAAACATCAGTTTCTCTAAAGACAATTTTTGAGAAATCTGTTACGCCACCATACCTACAGAGGAGTTGTAAAAAGTCGGTTATTTTCTTATAGATTATAGTGGGATGTGAATAAATAGTCTGATTATAGGAGTATAGTTCTTGCTCTTCTTTTTCCATATCGGTGGGAATATAGTTTACAGTATATATTTACCGATATGGTTTTTGTTTATGGAATTATGTCAATTTTATAGCAAAACAAACAACACAATTTCTATACGCAAAGATTAATAGGGTTTGCGTTCAGGTAAAGTCAATGACGCTTCTATGACTTTGTCTCGTTGAACGATTTTAAATTCACCTGAATTCAGTTTAGCCAATTCCGAAACAATTTTTAAACCAACCCCTGACCCTTTTTCACCACCAGTCCCGATGGTGGATTTCCCATGTTCAACGCCATTACCGTTAAGAACTGCGTTTGATATTATTAAATGGGTTTGATTACCTTCTTTAATGGCTTTAATTTCGATGGCTCCGCCAACTTCGGTGAATTTAACCGCGTTGTGTAACAGGTTTCTAAAACAAACGGTGGTCATGTTTTCGTCAGCCCATGCAATTGCGCTATCATCAACCGTATTGTTTACCGTAATGTTTTTCTGTTTAAGTAGCTGGTGTTGTTCGTGAATGGTATCACCAACTATGGCTAACAAGTCAATTTGTTTAGGATTAGGTGTAATTCCACTTGTTTGTGACAGTGACCAATTCAACAGGTTGTCCATTACCAACAAAGTGTTATCTATCAGCAATTCATCTTGTTGTGAATTTTCTAGCCGGTTGCGCAAAACCACTAAAGGGCTTCTTAAATCGTGAGAAACAATTCGGAAAAGTTTATCCTTATCTGCATTTATCACCTCTAGTTTTTTATTCAACGCCCTAGTTCTTCCATATAACGTAAGACCAGCCAATCCAATAAGGGCTGCTGCTACAAGCCCAACGATTATATTACCGCGAGTGTTCTTCTCGTTTCTAAGTTCAAGTGCAGCGATTTTGTTCTTCTCTTGTAGTTCAAGGTTTTTGGCCTCCGAAAGTTTCATATTGAAACGTGCTTCTGTTGATTTGATAGTGGCATCCTTGTCTTGATTAAACAAAACACGGTTTAACGTATCTAATTGGATTAGAGCAATAGTTGCTTCTTTAAATAATCCAAGGGATGATAGGTTTTCGCTGTGTAATTTATAACTGTCACGCAAATCGTATTGGTAATTGTTAGCTGCCGCAATGTCTATTGCCTTCTTTGAATAATCCAAGGCGGTTTGATACGCTTTTTTGAGCCTGTAGGTTGAAGAAATGCCTCTATAGAGTTTGTTAAGTAATAACCAGTTTTCTTTAGCCTCAATGTCTTTGCGAACTAAATCATAAGCTACTAATGCTTTGTCGGGTTGATTTAGGTCGACATAACAGCTACCAATGTTTTCATATGCACCTTGGATGTAATCGACATTACCAATTTCCTTGCAGATAGCGATGAATTTTTCGTAAAGTGGTATGGCTTTCTCGCATTGGCCTTTTCGCTTTAGAACAGAGGCTATACCATCATAGGTCTGTCCGATGCCAACTAAATCTTTGTGTTTTTGGAAGATGGGTAGAGCTTTATTGAAATACGTTAAAGCCTTGTCAAAATCCTCATTGTCAAAAAAGAGTATACCTAAGTCTTTAAGGGTCATAGCATATCGTACATATTCCTTATGCTTTAAATAATATTCACCCGCTCTGGTGTAAACTTCAACAGGGTAACTAGTTTCTCCCCACCGGATGCGGATACCGGCAATGTTATACTCTGAATTAATCATTCCAAGTGTATCTTTAATTAACCGGTATTCATTCATAGCTATAGTAAACCACCGATTTGCACTATCCATTTGCGATTTTTCGAACCACGTACAACTAATGTCGTTAACAATGTCAGCTTTTAATGACGGCCTATCCGGTGTTTTACTTGGTACTAAGGCCAATGCTTTGAATGCGAAGTTGTGCGAGTTCTCGAAGTCACCTTGAAAATCATGGCTCAAAGCAATGAGTTTATAGGCCACCGCTTTTTCGGCATTATTCTTGGCGGCTTTCAATGCCTGATAGCCAATTATTCGCGCGGTGTCTGGACTGTAGGATAGTTTCTCGAGACCAAGTGCTTCAAGCTTATCGAATTGTCCAAAACAAATAGTAGGTAAAAGGGCAATAAGGGCAAGGATTTTCATAATATGGATTAAGAGTTCCGGGCTAATATATTAGTTTTTCGCTTACTGTGTCGTCAACGACATCAATAACCACGGCAGGGTTGTAGAACTTCCACCCCGTGAAGGATGTTGACTATCATATTGCATTAGGTATTCGGATTAAACAACTACGAGAGGCCAAAAATCTTAGCCAAACAGAGTTTGCCGACCTGTGTGATATTGAACGCGGTAACATTAGCCGTCTTGAAAACGGTAAGGTTGAGGTGAAGCTAACAACCCTTATCAAAATCAGTAAAGCCTTGGAAATTAAGGTAGCAGAACTTATTCCTTTCTGAAAAAGCTTATTCTTGTGTTTTGAAACCACAATGAGCAAAGCTAAACCTTGGGAAAAGTATGACACCGGATTTCTTGATAGATTACACTATGCTATTGAGAAAAACAGCGATACCCACATTAAGCATTACGAAGCGGAGATTAAATATGTGGAAGAGCAAACTAGGCTATCCCTTTGGTTACTTGGTCTATCCCTTGGTTTGGAATTCTTTGTGTTGAATAAAATAACTGATTTGGGTATACTTTCTAATTCAGGGAGGTGGTGGTTTTACGGTAATAGTGTTGTGTTCCTATTAAATATGGCTATCGGCCTATCAATGCGAATAAAACAAACCAAGGTGCAACAAGCATATCTTCAAATATCCGTCTTATTCGATTCGCAAAAGGCTGATATGTTAAATCAAGTGAAGCTCGGAGGACAATACACAAAAGAGTATGTAGCGGATTTTAAAAGGGAGATGTTGTTCAACAAGATAGCTGGTCTCAAATACACTAGTCACGGTAATCTATTACGTGACACCAATATGATTAGGAAAATTAAGGTTCTGACAAGAATGAACTACAACATTATCAGCCTTTTTATTATCCAAACTCTCTTGTCCGTTATCGTAATTACAATCCACTATAAAAATTAATATGTTTCATTGTAAGGGCTGATGGCGGACGGGACATGTCGTAGCCTACGACAGCATTTCACCATAAATTAGGTTTGCCTTTTCTTGTGTCTTCTCACAATGCCCCTCTGGCACTTGGAAGTCAACTATTTCGCCGTTGTCGTCTTTAATTGGTTTTGCTTTTGCAGGACACATCTTGCAGAAAGGGCTTGCCTGACAACCAATACATCCGCTTATAGATTTTCCAAAAAATGGTTCAACAAAATCCCTTACTCTCTTGAGTGATTCTTTGTATCCAAGTTCCAAAATACTAAACTTACTTTCTTTAGCTAAGAAACTTGAACAAGGTGCTAATTGAAATCCTGAATTGATATGTATTCCGTATTTTTTTACTGCACAACTAAAGCATTGTTTAATGTTTGGTTGTGTTGGAACAAAATTTTCCAATTCTTCATCTGTAGAGTTCTCTATTATTTTAACTGCATCATATTTTGCACTAATTTCTTTTGCAACACTCCAGTCTTGTAAATTATCTCCGTCTTGTCCGTTAAAAATATCAGTAGAATAATAATGTGTAACGTTATTTGCTTTACACCAGTCTCTTATTAAATCAAACTCTTTTAAAGTGATTTTGTTCAAAGGAGTTTTGCAAACTACATTTAATCCTCTGCCTTTTATATCCAGAATGTTTTTTAGGATTAATTCAGCAGAATATTTTGAGCCAGTATTGAATTGAAAGGATTCATCTGTAAGTCCGTAGATTGTAATTTCAATTTTAAAAGGTTTATGCTTTGAAAACAGGTCAAGTAAATTTGGAGTGATTAAACTTCCGTTTGTGTAAACTTCAACAATTACTCCCTGCGTTTTCAGGTATTCATAAATTTCTTCAAAGTCTGGATGCAAAGTAGATTCCCCACCTGTTATTGTGCAGTATAATAAACCATCATCAATAAATTGGTCTATTGTTGATTTCATTTCTGAAAAACGATGTAACTTAAAATGGGAGTGTCCTACAATATAACAGAAGGGACATTTGAATGAGCATTTATCAAGAAGTTCCCATTCCAACATAAGGGGATGGTAGGTGTCATAAGAAAGTATTTTGCAAACCTCAACTTCTGTTAAGGAGGGAGATGTAATGTTATGCCGATTCAAAGTTTCTCCCTGAAAAGAAATTTCATTTGGCTCAATTATATTTACTAAAATTGTTTCGTTGCCTATCTTTCTAATGACTTCCATGAATACGGTTCTTAGAGGTTAAAAAGTAATCGGCTTCAAAGCCGATTACTTTTTAATAAGAGTAAAAATCACTTGCTTTCGTTGCAGTAATTTGTGCTACCACACGTCATCAAAGAAGCGGCATTAGAAACAATTTTAACTTTTACAAAAGTTGGTTTTGTTTCTTTAGCAACAACTTTGGAGTGAGTGGATTTTTGTTTTTGAATTTGCATAATGACCTCCTTTTCTTAACTGTGAATATAAAACAAATGTTTATCCCATAGCAATGTTCATCAGAAAAACTATTCCATCACTAATTGAAAATAATTTCTAAATTTCACTATCAGTAAATAGAAAGATTTGATCAGCCAGGAGTCGTTATATGCCTTAATTTTCGAGAAAGACTGGGGTGCTGTGCTTCGGTTTTTATACCTTCATAAATCTGAAATAATTTCTGACCCTTTACTGTTAACTGCCGCCAAAACCTTTGAATCAGAGTTTTTTCAGCATCTTAACCAAAATCAAAGCTTCGATTCAATTGAGTTGTTAGAAGATTTGTATCTACTCCATTCAGGTAAATTTTACACTCTTTCCACAGAAACTTATAGAGAACTTATTTTAGCTATTATTCGTGTTTCCCCAGAAAAGGCCACCACATATGCATCTCTTTTACCACTAGAACCAATCTGTGCGGAAATTATAGCTGAAATCAAAGCATCCAATCAAAGCAGAATGAATTCAACTCCCGATAAAATTCCCATATTGAACTGGATAACTATTTTCAACCGGCTATTTGAAATAATGAATAATCCGGCAGATACAGCAACATATGTTTCTGGCCCGAAATTCATCAATACCATTCGGAAATTTGACAATTATTTTCCAGACTATCAACAATACATAAATCTTCGGAATGAACAAGGCAAAAGTGTCAGTCGTAAAATTTTCTACTTTGATATTTTAATGGACTTTGACGAATCATTGAGAATTAAGATTGTTAACCGATTTTTGGAGATGCTCAGACCTTTCAAATCCACAGAAACTATTATTATTGATGACCTACTTGGTAATAAATTGGTAAAAGCAAGCGAAGTAGAAGCGGTGATAGGCCCAAAACAGAATCCCGTTGTTTTTATTTCTTATTCATGGGACAATGAAACACATAAACAATGGGTGCTTGATCTTGCCGATAAACTGGTGAAAGAAGGTGGTATCGATGTGCGACTAGATAAGTATTATTTAAGGGTAGGTAAAAGTGTTCCTGTTTTTATTGAAAAGGCAATCCGTGAAGCGGATAGAATAATTGTTGTTTATACACCAAACTATAAATTGAAAGCAGAAAAGCGCGAAGGTGGTGTCGGTTATGAGTATTCCATTTTGAATCAACAAGTATACAATGCAAGTGGAAACGCAGATAAATTGTTACCGATACTTCGTCACGGGAAGGCCACTGATAGTATCCCAACATATATGCAACAATTCATTCACATAGACATGTCCAAGGATGAAAATTTTACCAATAGCTTCAGTGATATTATGCGAGAAATCTACGATGAGCCGATCATAAAAAAACCACAAATAGGAGATAGACCATTATTCGATGAAAAAATTACAGGTATTGTGGAAGAATTAACAATAACTATACGGGATACAAATGGAAATATTATAGATCAAGAAACTCTGAAGTAAGCCAAATTAAATGAAAGGAAAAGATGTGGCTAACATATCATCTCAAGGGAAAGATAGTCTCTCACTTTCTAAGAAGTGTCGCCGACAATTTCTTATTTGGTTTTTTGCTCACCCTTTTGTTAAGGTCTTTTATAGGGTATGTCTTCGGATAATCTCTTTGACTGATAGTTCCTTGATTTTCCCGTTTTCTTCTTTACGATGGTCAGTAAGATAGATAACGAATCTTCCTTGGTCATCAGGTTGATGGTAAAGCCCAAAATCAATCCTTAGCCGTTTGGAAATCAGATTCCAAACCATTGGTGGTATAGTCTCTTTTCTATATTCACGGTAATGGTTGTTGAAATATTTAACCCAAGATAGAATCCCGATAAATTCGTCTTCAGTGAACTCAAAAACAGTTTCATCAACAATAACAATATCGTCGGGAAGTCTGTTCTGAATTTGTTTCAGATAACTAGGTTTTTTCATTGTTGGTGTTTAGAGTTTGCCTAAATGACAGCAATTAATCTACTCATTTATACCAAATTAGGATTCTTTCATTCCGTAAGGTGAAACCTGTCTATTGTTCTCATCTAAATAGGAATAGTGGTAAAGGTCAAATTTATCTATCAAGTGTTGGTCAAGTGGTAGCTCATGGTCACCCTCAGTAACATAGAAGTCGTCAAATGTTAAAATCTGATATTCCTGAATAAAGTCCAAAACATAGAGTTGACCATCAATGCTAACAATAGGTTTTCTCCCCGACCAACCAAAATCGTTGTAAGCATTATTGTCCCCTATGTCGACAATACCGACAACTCGACTTAATTCTAGTTTAGTTATCCCGCCACCTTGTGGATAGAGTTGGGCTTCTCCTGATGCTAAAAGTTTCATTTTCATAAAGTGTTTGCGAATTCGGTAACTAAATGAGTAATAGTCGGAATGTTTTCAACTAATGCCTTCTCCGCAAGATTAGCTGTAACTCTACCAATCCAAGAAAACGCTTTTGTCATAAATGCCGTTTTGTCTTTTTCCGAAGCTGCGATATCTTGTAATTCTTTGATGAGAGATTCATTCACACCATGTTTTACAAGTTGCTCAGACAACTGACTAAGTGAAATACCGGAGCCAGAAATGGTTTGTCCAGCTACCACATTGATTGAGGCACCGTCACCATTTACACTGTTGTTGATAATATTTTTCACCGTATTAGAATTGTCATTTATTATATAATTCGCGCTGGAATGCTCACCGGTTAGAACTGTCCCTCGATTATCGTTAATGTTAATTGTTTTCTCCATTATCATTGGTCTATTTTCAAGTTCTTCGCCTACTTTTCTCACAAAGTATTGGGCTAAAGCCAATTCATATTGTGCATCACCCAAATTACTATTCCCGCCTGATTGATGAACTTTAGTGGCAGTTTCAATTTCCATCTCACGTTGCATTAGGTTTAAACGCGCCATTTCTTTTATCCTGACTAATCGAGGTCTATCTGACATCCTTAACTCCTTATCAAATTCATCGATTACGCCCATAGCAAATATTGAATTTCAAAGATAGGATTTAACCAAAATCTATGTTCATCTTCTGATAACTTTACTTGTTTAGAATTCACCTTTCGTATCAGTGCTGTAACTTGCAATACTCAACCCGCCTCAGTGTTCAAAACTAATTGATAGCGTATAACCACAGCCCAGATACAACATAATTTAAGCCGTATTTCAGTTGCCTATGAGTTCAGCTCAACTATTTTTAAATTGGAGATATAATAAAGGAAGGGGATGCTTACACATCCCCTCATTAAAACCCTAAAGCAACAAATACCAGAAAAATTTGACTATTTGCTTTCGAAATTTTCGCCAGCGTTTTCGCTTTTGCCTTTCTAGTTTTTTTCGTTGCTTGTTGTTTTCATATTTCACTTTAAAAAGTGGGTTCAGGGGGTTTTACTCCTTTATCCACTTTTTACAATGCGTTCCAAAAATACAATTTAATTTTGCGATGTGTCTTTGTTGGGTTCTTTTTTAAGTCGTTGTGGGTCGATAATCCTCACCTGAATTTTTTCTTGATTCTCAGCGGCTAGTTTAATCAAGTAGTTCACGTGCCACTCCATATTCCTCTCGAATGAGAAATGCTTATCCAATAAATTACCCCTGATTTGATTGAAAAGGTCTGCGGCCAATTTAACCATATCAGATAGCTCGTTATCTGTAACCACCGGAAGCTGTGGGTTGTAATCAGAATGGGCATAGTATTTGTTTCTTAATGTTTCTATGCGTTCAAGTAACTCCGTTTTAGAATCTATTGCGAGTATTACAGCATTGGCAGCATCCGTTAATTCATCACGAGACTTTATTTTATTCGTACTATATAATGAAGTTTGGTTCAATTTAAACTGATTCCTAAGTGTAGTATCGACCTTGAAATTTAGAATTCGGTTACAAAGACTGCGCAAGCCTCGCTTTTGCTGTGGGTTGAATGAAAAAATTTTACACAGATTCACTATTAATGTAAAACGAAACTGTCGTCTGGTAAATTCAAAAAAGCCATGTTTTAATGCTCGAGCCTCGTATTCGGTTACCGGATTTCGCATACGGTTGTTGTTATCCACGCAAAGTTGCATATCAAATATCAAATCGTTCCACCCATCAAAAAAATCTTCAATATCTTGTAGGGTGAGTATATCGTTGTTGCTCATGGTTAATTGTTTATTTTCTCATCAATAAAATTCACTGGTATTGCTGGATAATGAATGTACCTATCCTCATCTTCCGCATATGATATGTGCGAATTTTTTAATTCCCATGCTTTCCAAGCGGCAGTCATGTCGGGTATACGTCCTTCACTCTCGAATAACTTTTTATTATCTAAATTGGTTGAAGACATCACTGGTAAGCGGTATTCAGTTACTAATTTTGAAACCATAGCTCTTATAATACCCTTTTCACTCACTTCTGTATGATAATTGTTTAAGACCATCGCCACCAATATTCTCTCTTCAACGAAGAGAATTTTGAAGTAAAATGAATTTAAAGGTTTGTCAGGTCTGAAGATTTCGAATTCAACACCGAAGAATGTTCTATCACTAAATCCTTTTTCGATAATTTCCTTATATAGAACACCAAAATTGTGTTGGTTATTCTTGCGGTCAAAAGAGGTTAACGATGTTATACCAGAGGCCGTGCGTATGAATTCTTTAGAATTGATTTTATTCCTTGTTTTAATTTCATCAAGCTCCCGTTGAAAATAAGCAATCTCCTTTTTAGTTAGTGGCTTAGTTTTGATTTTATCGGCTATTTGAATAATGGGCATTCGCTGAACGGAGGTGAAGGTTTTTGGGAAATTACAGGTTGTAGTCAAAAAGGCTTCTGATTCACCGGTCGTGATAGGTAAATGTAAATATACATTCATTGAAATTTCGTCATTCACTTGGATGCAAAACTCAAATCTGGCTTGGTCGTTGCTCGTCAGTAATGCCCTAGTTACCTGACAATTGGGGTAAAGGGTATGATTAAAATAATTCTTTAAGCTGTTTTCTAATGTTTCCATGTTTTGGGTTTTATATAAATATGTTAAGGAAGAGGAATGTGCTAACATTCCTCTTCCGTTGAGGTTTTATGCTGCTTGTTTAAAGGGGTCATTCTTATCAAAAACCACCTTATCCTTATATACCGTTCCAATGACGGAAATAAACCTATCGGTAAATGTTGACAACCACATTCCGGTATAGGCACCAATAGTCTTATTCTCAACCAAGTGTTGGAGGTATGCTTGATAGACAATCCTACAAATCGCATTTAGAAATAAGTGAACCGTTGCAACCTCAAACCTATGAGACCCAGCATTATCCCAATTGAAGTTTAGTTTCGAATCTTTAATAGAATTCTCAGCGTTTTCGCCGCGTTGATTGTAAAAATTAATCACACGCTCATCACCCCAACCAAAATGAGTGGTTCCTATCGCACGATAAACATAACGACTACCTGGTATAACCACAGCGGTCTCATCATCGATATCTTTGGCCTTTTTCTTAGTGCGCTGAATTACATATCTTATTTCGTTGCCATCAGTAGTTAAATAGATTGAGGTAACACTTGCCTTGATATAGACACCATTCTTCTCACGAATCGTAGCTTCCCTCCATCTACTTTCACCAGCAGCAGGCTTGCGTGAAGACGGCTCTTTAATCGTTGTAATGTATTTGGCAAATCTTCCTCTTGATGCTCTTATGAAGTAGGTGATTTTATTATCAACACACCATGATTTAATCGCATCGGTATCACCTGCCGCATCCATCCTAAGTTTATTCACTTTAATTCCAAATTCACGAAGGTTCTTGAATGTGTTTTGTGTTATACGTAAGAGGCCATAACTCGCTGGTGTATTACCTCCGGCATTCTGTATATAACATATCAGCTTCTGACAAACTGAAACTGTTGGCACGTACCCAGATTTCTTCTTAAAGGTAAAGTCACCATCTTTGTTCCAGTTCACTTGGTCGGTGGCATCAATATCAACCACTGCGTCAGTCCTATTAAGTCCAAAACTCTCGGTTAAACCCATTGCAACAATGACCTTCATTAATAGTTTGTTGAGCCGGTCGTTGAGATTGATTTTATGAGATTTTTCCTTACCAGATTTACCCTTCTTTTTAACGAAGTATTTTTCTTTCAATGACTTCACCTTTAAAGTGGCAATCTTTCGTAACAATGTATCCGCACAGGGGATGCGGAAAGGCATCAATTTTGGTGACTTCTCATCCAAGTCATAACAATGCTCAGCGGAACCTTTTTTAGTGAAGCGAAGCATTAATGTAGTCATTATGATGTCGTAATACTGGACAACACCATAACGACCCCTGTTCGGGCTGACTCCTAACTCATCGTCAATTACCTTCTTGAAAGGTGTCGTGTTAAGAAAGAATACTGTCTTGAAGAAGCCAGCATAGTTGGTTTTTTGATTCTTTTTCGACTCGCGGTCGAATTTTTTGTTAATTTTTGTCATGATTTCTTGTTTTTGTCGAAAACATGCTTACCTTTGTCTCGTTGATACTTGAGAACTAGATCATTACGACCTTCAAGTCAACAAAAAAAGCTAGCAAATTTTACGAATTAGTAACTCGGTTAATTTGTTTTTAGAACTGGTTTAACAGTTCTGATTTAAAAGTGAAAAATTCAATGCTCAATGGTTGCTGCCGTTGGGCATTTCTTTTTTCTGGCAGAATATACCTCACCCATAGGGGATAGGTTAGCGTGATTATTTCATATTTATACTTAGGTTACTTTCTTTCCGTCCCTAAGTATCTTGTAATTTTCTTTCTTTTATCTGTTGACCTACTGTCTGGAACCAACTCCACTGCACCCTCATTTGAAAACACTTGATTGCCTTGACGGAATACTCCATCAGCCGTTTTCTCATCATGTTCAGGGTGTAAATACAAGTAAGCAGCAATAAACTCATCCGCGTTGGCTTCTTCAAGCCGCGTAACGATATATAAATACTTATTGTTCTTGGTGGGGTTCTCTAACGCTGAGTAGCCCTTAAATAAAGTTGCATAATCAAAGGCAACCGGTTTAACTTCTTCAACTACTTGAATAGTTGAACTGTTTGAATCTTTTTCATCTTCTGTTGACGCATCTTTAACAAAAGCCTCCAATGTGTTGATTTTACTCTGTAATTCAACAATTTTCCGCTTGTACTTCGCTATCAATTCAGGTATCGTTAAGTCTGTTCTGCTCATAACATTTCTAAATTTCTTGGACAAATATACAACTTGTTTTCTAAATAAAAAATGTTTTTAACAAATAAGTTTAGTTATCAACATATAGTTCAACAAAAAACCCAGCAGTGATGCCGGGTTCATACAAATACTTTTTTGAAATATAAAAATTCCGACAAAAGGTTAAAAACTACTTAAATAACATTGTCGGACTCCCGGATGAAGCATTTACGAAAGAAATGCCAAAAGAAAATCCAAACGGAATTGAACGAGAAAATAAACATCTACCCGGAGATAGGTCAATCGAAAATAGCTTTGGTGTAAACGCTATATCTGGGAATGAAACTGAAAGTCCAAAAGAAAGCGAATCCGAAATGGCGAATGTCAATGCTATCGAAGACTCTGAAAATTAATGATTCGGAAATTTGGACTACCAGTCCGTTAGGACCGCACGGATATTATTACTAAATTAAGTTCCATCCTCGAACTTCGCTAATAGAGCGTATATATTTTGCCTTGCAATACTTTATTGCGCATTGCTTTATAAAAAGGTTTCAATTTCCCCTTATTCTCAAGCGCTTGCATAAGTTCTTTTGTTAACGCGGTTCTAAAGGACAATACGTATACATAACCTACGTCTTTCATTAATACCTCACCTAGCTCAAAGTTGAATTTCTTAAATTTTGCGTCGTTAAAAAAAGCAGCTTTATATTTTAAATAATCAGCGCTGAAAATCCCCATTGGACCACATTCAATATTCGCGGTCATATCTGTTTTGGTTAACTTAAAACTCGACCTAGAATCAATCACTTTTGCTTGGTCTTTATTTATTGTTTGCCAGTCAAAATGTCCACGGTGTAAAGCTCTTCCATTGTATATGTTGGAATTACCTAAAGAAACCATGGAATTTTGAGCCTCTGACCGAAAATCCTTCCATTTATATGATTTTTCTTGATAAGGAGCATAGTTTACTTCAACAACAGCATCGGCAAAAGAAATAAAGGCTCCGTTTTCGGCAATCGTTTCCCGGTAATATCCCTCAAACAGGACGGGTGTTTGAGAATAATTTTCTTCAATATTGTTAATGACTTTTTTTAATAGTTGTTTGGCTGAAATTTGTTTTCTGGCTTTTATAACGACTTCATCAATAACGGTGGCATCTATTTTCATGCTAACAATTAATGGAGTCATTTTCTGTAATGTGCTTACCGAGTACAACTGTCGAGCATACCCCACGTAAGAAAAAACAATGTTATTGTTTTTGTATTCTGCGGGAATATTTAACACAAAATCTCCTTCGCCATTGGTTACAGTACCTAAAGCAACACCGCCTATAGTTACATATGAATAAGAAAGAGGTTCTTTACTTGCGTCATCAACCACTTTACCTTTTAGCGTAATTTGGGTTTGGGCATACGTGGAAAATGCCATCAATAAATGAACAAGTATTAAGTAAGTGTATTTCATTTCTTAATCAATTGAATTGCTTGAGGTTATTTCTTGATGGTCGGTTAAACCGAAGGTCGCTAGAGGCTACTGACAACGGGGAATTTTGGTGTATAGCGATTTACAAATTTGTTTTAATGATCGCTTCCTTAGTTGTACCTCTTGGAATATAAAGAACATTAACAACACCTGAACTTTGCTGATTCTCAGGGTAATCATACTCGAATTCATTCCTGAAAATCATTATTGAGTAGCCCTGACTATAACTAGCCGGCAAATCAGTGAAAACAACTTCACCCTCGTTATTGGTAACCATAATTTCCAATGCTTCATTATATAGTTGCGAGAACGGAGCATCTTCGTATCTACCATGTGGTATTAAAGCGGCATTAATGCCTACCAGCTTATTTCCACTTTGATTGGTGGCCTTTATTTTCAAATTACCACTATTACTGTAAGGAAATATTTCAATTGTCCGATTCGCACCTTCAACAATCTGCACAGCTTTTTCTTCCCTAAATATTTTTTTGCCTTTTGGGGCATAAATTTCGATACCATAATCGCCTTGTATTAGTTTACCAACATCATATGTTCCACCAATAATGGAATCATCAATAATAGTTATTTGCGAATTACTCGCTATGTGGGTAACGTAGAGTTTAGCACTTTTAATCGCTTGATTGTTTTCATCCAGTACTTTGATAGTGAGATTTCTTCCCGACAAATCGGTTGGTTGCTCCGTTGGAGAATCTTTTTTACAAGAAAATAAGGTGAGGGTCCATAGAACCATACAAAGAATTGTGTTTTTAGTCATGGTTTATTCTTTTAGCGGTTTTTTAAATTAATTGGTTTTTACTGAAGCCTTAAGTGTCTTTTTATTTACAAACTAGGTACTAACTGGCGTTTGATTTTATTTCCCGCAACTCTTTTTATATATTTTTCCCCTCATATCCAATCTACTGATTGTCAATTACTTATTGAATTAGAGCAGGAACCTGTTTAACCCAAGGTAGATGGGGCAAAGCTCAACGATGGTAGCTCCAGCATGACATTGAGCAAAAGAAAGCTGTGAAAATAATATGCCGCAAAAGAACACAAGAACTTTTATTATGCAGAAGGTTTTTAACCCGGCTAAAATAGAAAAATCCCCATTCAGCTTGCGCCAAATGGGGATTTATAATCTATTTAAGAAACTGCTTACAGTTTTTTCTTTACTTCAATTTCTTCGTAAGCCTCTACAACGTCACCAATTTTAATGTCGTCAAACTTGGTGATGTTCAATCCGCACTCGTAGCCTTTGGTTACTTCTTTCTGATCGTCTTTGAAACGTTTCAATGAACCTAAAGTACCGGTGTGAACCACAATACCATCGCGAATAATACGAATCTTACTTTGACGGGTTACTTTACCATCGGTTACAAAACATCCGGCAATAGTACCCACCTTGGTAATGTTAAATACCTCGCGGATTTCGATAGTACCTGTAATTTGCTCCTGAATTTCTGGAGCAAGCATACCTTCCATCGCATCTTTCACTTCAGCAATTGCATCGTAGATGATAGAGTAGTGACGAATCTCGATTTCCTCTTTCTCGGCAATTTTCTTGGCCGAAGCAACCGGACGAACCTGGAAGCCGATAATAATTGCATCGGAAGCAGAAGCCAACAACACATCGCTTTCGGTAATTGGTCCAACCGCTTTGTGAATAATGTTAACCTGAATGGCCTCAGTACTCAATTTCAATAACGAATCGGTAAGTGCTTCAACCGAACCATCCACATCACCTTTAATAATGATGTTCAATTCGCGGAAGTTACCAATGGCCAAACGACGACCAATTTCATCAAGTGTAATGTGTTTTTGCGTACGCATACCTTGCTCACGCTGCAACTGCATACGTTTGGTAGCAATTTCGCGCGCTTCACGCTCATCAGCCATTACGTGGAATTTATCACCGGCGTTTACAGCACCGTTAATACCCAGTACCGATACTGGTTCTGATGGACCGGCTTCTTTTACCGGAAGTCCACGTTCGTTAAACATCGCTTTAACCCGACCGTGATACTGGCCTGCCAATACTACATCGCCAATGCGCATGGTACCTGCTTCAACCAATAGCGTTGCAACATAACCACGACCTTTATCGAGCGAACTTTCTATAATAGTACCAACCGCACGTTTGTTTGGATTGGCCTTTAAATTCATCATTTCTGCTTCCAAGAGAACTTTCTCTAAAAGCAAGTCAATGTTCTGGCCTTTTTTAGCAGATATTTCCTGGGTTTGGAATTTACCACCCCATTCTTCCACCAAAATATTCATTTGGGCAAGTTCCTCGCGCACTTTTTCGGCGTTGGCACCTTGCTTGTCCATTTTGTTAAAGGCAAAAATCATTGGCACGTTAGCTGCCTGTGCATGGTTTATCGCCTCACGGGTTTGTGGCATCACGCTATCATCGGCCGCAATTACTATAATCGCTAAGTCGGTTACCTGTGCACCACGAGCACGCATGGCGGTAAACGCCTCGTGACCCGGTGTATCTAGGAACGTAATGCATTTGCCATTTTCCAATTTCACGTTGTAGGCACCGATGTGCTGGGTAATACCCCCGGCTTCACCGCCAATAACGTTGGCACTACGAATATAATCGAGCAACGAAGTTTTACCGTGGTCTACGTGACCCATTACGGTAACGATAGGCGGACGAGGCATTAAATCCTCTTCGTTATCTATTTCTTCTTCAATATGTTCTTGATCGTCGGCAGTTACAAACTGTAAAGAAAAACCAAATTCCTCGGCGATAATAGCCAGGGTCTCAGCATCCAAACGTTGGTTGATGGAAGCAAAAATACCAAGCGACATACAAGCCGAAATAACCTGCACCGGGGCAACGTCCATAAGAGCAGCAATCTCGGCAACCGATACGAACTCGGTTACTTTCAAGATTGACTTTTCTCTTTCTTGTTCTTCGCGCTCAATTTCCATTCGCTCGGCAACACGGTCGCGTTTATCACGACGGTTTTTAGCCGATTTCGATTTCCCACCACCGCTGCTTAGACGAGCAAGTGTTTCTTTAATTTCCTTACGGATTTGTTCTTCGGTAACCTCTGGTTTTGGTCCACCTGGACTTCCGCCCTGACCTTGACCGCCTTTGTTAAAGCGATTGTCAGGTCTGTTGCCTTGGTAACCACCACCTGGGCGATTTCCACCTGGGCCACCGCCTGGGCGATTTCCGCCCTGACCTTGTCCTTGTCCCGGGCCACCACCTTGACCTGGTGTTCTTGGCTGACCGGTTTTATTTTTCTCTGCTTCTTTGCCTATATCAACTTTTCCGTCAATGCGTTTACGCTTGCGTTTTTTGTCGTTATCGCTAGAAGAAGCAATTGGTTTTTTCTCTGGTTTGCGTTCAACAGGCAATTCAATCTTACCCAAAACGGTAAGTCCCGATAATTTTTCGGTCTTGGCTCTGTAAAACTCTTCTGGCTTAGCCTCGGCTGGCTCATCCTTAGCCGGAGCCTCGGTTGGTGCAGCTTTGGGTGTTTCCACCTTAACTTCCTTCGGTGCTTCCACCGCTGGTGCCGGAGCTTCCACTTTAGCAACAGTGGTCTCAACCGCTTTGCTTTCAGCAGCAGGTACAGCTTTCGGTTTATCAGTCTTTTCAACTTTCACCTGCGGTTTTACTTCCGCTTTTGGTGCTTCTTCTTTCTTACCCTTCGTTGGACGGGTCTTCTGATTAAGCGCAGCCAAATCTATTTTACCTACTACCGAAACGCCTTTGGCTACTTCCTTCGGCTCTTCTTTAATCGGTTCAGCTTCGGTTTTTTTAGCTACCGGAGCTTCAACAATTGGTTCAGGTGTAGGGGTTGGAGCCACAACGGCTTCTTTAACTTCGGGAATTTCAATTTTAACCGGTTCGGCTTTTGGTGCTTCAACCGGTGCCGGAGCCACCACTTCTGCTTTTGGCGCTGGTGCTTCAACCACCGCTTTTGGTGCTTCTGGAGCCACTGCTTCCGTCTCAGCCGCCTTAACCGGCTCTACTTTCACGGCACGTTCGGCCGCTTTTTCGGCATCCTTGTCTGCCATAGTTCCAATAGAGATGGTTTCGCGAACCTCTCTACCAATGGAAACGGCCATCGCCTTTTCCTTCACTTTTACGTCTGCCTGGTAGTTGGCCAATAGCATACCGTACACATCTCCCTCTAACTTAGTGTTGGGATTGGTTTCAATTACGATGCCTTTTTTAGCCAAAAAGTCTACAATGGTAGGAATACTAACATTGCACTCTTTAGCCACCTTGGCCAGCCTTACCGCTTTGCTTTCTGACATATTTTGTTACTAAACTTTACCCTACGTGGATAAAGGATTTTATTCTTGTTAATTATTAAAATCTTGCAATTTTACTACTAATCTAACTCCTCTTCCAAAATTCTGCGCACTTCTTTCACAGTTTCCTCTTCAAGATCGGTACGTTTTACCAAATCTTCAACAGTTAAACCAAGTACCGAACGAGCTGTGTCACAACCAACTGCTTTCAGTTCGTCAATAATCCAGCTGTCAATTTCATCTGCAAATTCTTCCAAATCCACGTCATCCACTTCTTCCGAAGCTTCGCGGTAAACATCAATTTGGAAACCAGTTAATTTAGATGCCAACTTAATGTTGTGACCTCCTTTACCAATGGCCAACGAAATTTGGTCTGGTTTAAGGAATACGTCTGCTTTATTGTTTTCGCTATCTAAAGTAATTGACGATATTTTTGCCGGACTTAACGCACGTGCAATAAGCAACTGATTGTTGGCGGTGTAGTTAATAACGTCAATGTTTTCGTTTTTCAATTCACGAACAATACCGTGAATACGAGAACCTTTCATACCAACACATGCACCAACCGGATCGATACGGTCGTCATAACTTTCAACAGCTACTTTGGCACGTTCGCCTGGTTCGCGAACAATTTTCTTGATGATAATTAATCCGTCGAAAATCTCAGGAACTTCTTGTTCGAACAAGCGCTCCAAGAATTCTGGTGCGGTACGCGACAAGATAACCGTTGGGTTGTTGTTGCGCATTTCCACCTTGGCTACCACCGCTTTAACGGTCTCGCCTTTTTTATAGAAATCAGAAGGAATTTGTTCTGATTTTGGCAAAATAAGCTCGTTGCCTTCTTCGTCCAAAATAAGAACTTCTTTTTTCCAAACCTGGTAAACTTCGCCGGTAATCACTTCGCCTACACGCTCTTTGTATTTGGCATAGATGCTGTCTTTTTCCAAATCCATAATGCGCGACACCAAATTTTGGCGAAGGGCAAGCACCATACGTCTTCCAAAGTCTTCCAACTTAATTTCTTCCGAAACCTCTTCACCTACTTCGAAGTCGGGTTCGATTTTAATTGCATCGGTGTATGCAATCTGAGTGTTGTCGTCTTCCAGTTCATCGTCTTCAACAATCTCGCGGTTTCTCCAAATCTCAAGGTCACCCTTGTCAATGTTGATGATAATGTCAAAGTTCTCGTCAGTACCAAAGCGCTTACGAAGCATGGTGCGGAATACATCTTCCAGCACACTCATCATGGTAACACGATCGATGTTTTTAAATTCTTTGAATTCTGAAAACGATTCTAACAGATTTAAACCGTTCATGGCTTTGTTATTTAAATGAAATGATAATGTGTGTTGTTTTTACTTGGTTATAAGCAAACCGGTCAACCGTTGTTACCAGTTCCTTCTTTCCCTTACCTTCTAACTTAATTTTTTGCTGTGTGGTTACATCAAAACCGCTTTCATCGGCCTGAGTAAGTACCCCACTATGCACTACACCTTCGGTGGTTACTACCTTTACCTCGCGGCCAATATTTTTTAAGTATTGTTTAACTATGCGTAACGGCTTGTCTAAACCTGGTGAGGCGACTTCCAAAGAAAAATCTTCGGCTTCGCGATCTAGGCTTCCTTCAATATGGCGGCTTACCAACAAGCAGTCGTTTACGGTTACACCTGTTGGCGAATCGATTTCAACTTCAATGTGGTTTCCCGAAGAAATAAGCACATCTACCACAAATAATGCGGTGTCGGCAAATTTTTCTTCGACTAAACTCTGTATGTGACTAGCGGTAATCATAATAAAAAGAGGGGCTGATGACCCCTCTTACTAAATTCATTTACGCGGCAAAAGTAATACTTATTTTTTATCTAACGAGCTGTCAGCTATTTTTTTACCGTTTTCGTAGGTAATTTCCTTGGCAATTTCGCCTTTTCGATACACCACATATTTGCCGTGCAACTTATTTTCTTTGTATGAACAGCTGACCACAATTCGACCATCTTCGCCATATTGGTTGCATTTTCCGTTCAGTTTTCCGTCTTTATAACTTCGCTCTTCCACCAAAGTGCCTGGCCCGCTATAGTATTTCCATTTTCCATTTTGGCGGTCGTCATTATAAGCGCCCTCTTCCATCAGATTTCCACTTTCTTCATAGTAGGTATGCCAAGTGCCGATTTTTTTGCCATCCTTGTAACTACCGTCTTCTTTGGGTTTTCCATTTGCATGGTAGCGCTTCCACTCACCAGTTAACACGCCCATGGCCCAATTGCCTGTGTACCGTGCCAATCCCTTTTCATTAAATCCTTCCCAATAACCGTTTGGCTGACCGGCCACAAACTGCCCTTTGTCTTTAACCTGACCATTTTCGAACCAGCTTACCCACTCCTTTTCCTCTTTATCATCGACAAAATAACCGGCTTGAAATTTCTTACCGTCTTCGTACCAAAACTGCCAGTATCCTTGGCGTTTGTCGTTTTTATAAACGCCCTCTTTTTCTTTGTTTCCGTTTTCGTAAAAATGTACCCACTCGCTATTTTTTAACCCTTTGGTATATTCACCTTTGCTTTGTACTGCGCCATTTTTGAAATAATAAATCCAAGGGCCGTCCATTTCGTTTTCCACAAAATGTCCTGTCATTTCTACTTTTCCGTTGGTGAAATACCAGGTCCATTCACCAATTTTTTCATCTTCCAAAAACTGTCCTTCAAAGTTTTTTATACCCGGCGACACTTTTTCCATGCACGGGCCATTTAAAACATCGTTTACGTAATTGTGGATGGATTTTACCTCGCCCGTAGAAAAGTATTGCACCCATTCGCCATGCTTTTCATTGCTGTTGTAGCTCCCTTTTGCCGCTGGTTTTCCGCTGGCAAAATATTCTTCCCAATCGCCGTCGGGCAGGCCGGCTTTGTAATTGGTTTTTTTCTTCATTTTTCCGTCAGGAAAATAGTCGATTAAGGTTCCGTTTCCCTTGTCAATTAAGGTTTCCCCTTGTGGAGAATTGAAGGTAATCAACAGCGGAATCTTGTCGGTATAGGATTCGAACTTGCTTAGTTTGCCGTTGGGGTAAAAATGCTCCCAGTAACCAGTTTTGAAGCCGTCACTGTACAAACCTTTCAAAGCCAAATTTCCGTTTTCGTGCCAACTTTGAAAAAGGCTGTCTTGAACACCAAATTTGAATTGACCCTGACTTTGGATTTTCCCATTTTCATAATAGCGTGTTACTTGCCCGTCAATGTAACCGCGCTTATAGGCCACTGCCTCCTGAATTTTACCGTTTTTGTAAAAATATTCCCAACGGCCGTTTTCAACTCCGTTTAAATAGGTTCCCCGCGACCGCAAGATTTTTTTATCGTTGTCCCAAAACTCTTCAAACGATTGAGTATCCTGTGCCGAAAGGGCTAGTTGAACAAAAAGGGAAATAAGGAAGAAAAATGATTTTTTAGTCATATGGGTGTATTAGCGGCCGGTAAATTTAATGGTAGAACGTTATAGAACACCTACTATTTTTTGCCGACTGCATAAATGTTTTTACCATTCATAATGACAACTGTTGCAGCTATTAAAGAAAACTGTTGATTTGCCTTAAATTATTTTTCTGATGAAAAAACTGTTTTTAGCAAGTGCTTTGTTGGTAAATCTGGCCGCTATTGCCGGTCCGGGTGGGGGGCGAAGTAAATACATTATCTCGGTTGACCTCAACAAGGTAAACAACGATATGTTGGATGTGGAAGTAATTGTTCCGCAGGTAGGCAAAGATGAAATTGAGTTTCAAATGCCAAAAATGGTTCCGGGAACCTATGCCATATATGATTTTGGTCGGTTTTTGAGCAATTTTAAAGCCTACGATAGCTTAGACAATGAGCTTACCGTGCGTAGCATTACTGAAAACCGTTGGCAAATTACCAACGCCAAAAAGCTGTATAAACTAAAATACAAGGTGGAAGACACCTATGACACCAAGCAGGACAACAAGATTTTTGAACCGGCCGGAACCAGCATTGAAGAGGGTAAAGTGTTTGTAATGAATACTTTTGGCTTTTTTGGTTACCTCGATGGCATGAAAAATATGCCGTTTGAACTGAATGTAACTCGCCCGACTAATTTCTACGGTGCAACCTCTTTGAAACGTGGTACCACAACAGGAAATACTGATGTCTTTTTGGCCGACAACTACTTCGATTTTCACGATTCGCCTATTCTGTTTTGCGAACCCGACACAGCCATGATTCCGGTTGGAAACTGCATGGTAACCGTAGCGGTTTATTCACCCAAAAAGAAACTAAAAGCCGATGAAGTGCGCAACATGGTTTCAGAAACGATGGATGCGCAGCGCAAATACCTAGGTGGTACATTGCCAGTTGATCGCTATTCTATTCTGATTTATTTGTTTGACGGCATGAGCAATTCAGGTGCTTCTGGAGCATTGGAACACTGCTATTCAACTGCTTTTTCTATGCCCGAGGCTGGCCCAAAGGAACTTGAACAAACCATTAAAGATGTTACGGCACACGAGTTTTTTCACATTGTAACCCCGTTAAACATTCATAGCGAGCACATTGCTGATTACGATTTCATTAATCCCCAAATGTCGAAACACCTGTGGATGTACGAAGGTTGTACGGAGTATGCTGCACACCACGTTCAAGTAAAATATGGCCTAATAAGCTTTGAGGACTACCTGGATGATGTGAAGCAAAAAATGACCATGGCGCAGTTCTATAGCGATGATTTGCCATTTACCGAAATGAGTAAAGGTGCGCTCGACAAATACAAAGACCAATATGGTAACGTTTACCAAAAAGGTGCGCTCATTGGCATGTGTGTCGACATAAAACTTCGTCAGCTTTCCGGTGGAAAATACGGTATTCAAAACCTAATGAAGGATTTGTCGAAGAAATATGGTAAAGACAATTTCTTTTTGGACGACAATCTTTTCAACGAAATAGCCACGTTAACCTACCCCGAAATGGGCGATTTTTTAAACAAATATGTAGGTGGGAAAAACGCTTTACCGTTTAAAGAAATATTGGGCGCGGTGGGAATTGATTTTGTTGCCGAGAAAAAAGTACAGAAACTTACGTTTGGTAAACTTGGCATTGGTTTCAACGAAGCCACCGGCCGACTGGTAATTAAACACACCATGAACATTAGCGCTTTTGGCAAAAAACTAGGCCTGCGAGATGGTGATGAATTTGTAGCACTTAACGGTGAAGCCGTAACGGTTGAAAATGCTCAGGAAATGTTTACTGCTTTTCAAAGCGAATCGTTGGAAGGTGATAAAGTAAAAGTTACCGTAGCCCGCAAAAACAAAGAAGGCCAGTATGAAAATAAGATTTTGAAAGGCAAAGCTACTTTGACTGAAACGACCGAGAAAAATGTGGTTTCGGCTATGGCCAATCCTACTCCCGAGCAAATTCAGTTGAGAAAGTTTTGGTTGGAAAGCGAACCCTGAATACTAGACAAAAGATTTTTGGACAATAGACATTAGACTGCTTTTGGATGATCTAGAAAAGCCTCACTCGGAAAATCGAGTGAGGCTTTTTTTATTGCGTTACACCAAATCTATAGTCTAATGTCTATTTTCTTTTATCAGATCAAGCTACCACACTACCATTATCGCTAGCCTTTTCGGGGCTTACAAACGCCAATTTTCCGGCTTTATCCTCGGCCAGTAATATCATGCCTTGCGATTCGATGCCCATTATTTTCCGGGGGGCTAAGTTGGCCAGCAGCGTTACTTTTTTGCCCACCACTTCCTCGGCACTGTAATGCTCAGCAATGCCAGAAACCACGGTGCGGGTATCTAAACCGGTATCAACCGTAAGCTTCAGTAGTTTTTTTGATTTTTCGAGCTTTTCAGCCGCAATAATTTCGCCAATACGAATGTCCATTTGCTGAAACTGCTCGAAAGAGGTTTCGGGTTTCGCGTTGGGAGTTACGAGTTTGCTGGTTACGGGTTGCGAGTTTGGGGTTGCGGGCTTGGCTTCATCAACCGGCTTATTAGCTTCTTTGGTTGCTTCTAGTTTGGCCACTTGCGCATCTACCCAACTGTCTTCAATTTTCTCGAAAAGAAGAACAGCCTCACCAATTTGATGACCAGCACTCAAAAACTGATTTTGCTTATCGGCAATCCAACCGGATTGGTTCACTTTCAAAATGGATTTCAACTTATCGGCTGTAAATGGCAAGAAAGGCTCAATTACCACCGATAATCCGGCCGTAATTTGAAGCGCAATGTTCATAATTGTTTTCACCCGCTCTTCGTCCGTTTTCACCAACTTCCACGGCTCCATGTCCGCAAGGTATTTATTACCAATACGCGCATAATTCATTGCCTCGGCTAGTGCCTCTCGGTAACGGTGGGCTTTAATAAATGCCTCAATATTGGCCGGTACCTGAATCATTTCGGCCAGCACTTGTTTATCAATTTCCTGCAATACGCCAGCGGCCGGCACTTTGCCATCGTAATACTTGTGGGTAAGTACCAAAGCACGGTTTACAAAATTGCCCAACACGGCCACCAACTCATTGTTTACGCGCGCCTGGAAATCTTTCCAAGTAAATTCGCTATCGCGGAATTCAGGGGCTATGGCGGTAAGTACATACCTCAACTCGTCCTTTTTGTTCGGGAATTCTTCCAAGTACTCGTGCAACCAAATGGCCCAATTGCGCGAGGTAGATATTTTGTTGCCTTCTAAATTTAAAAACTCGTTGGCCGGAACATTTACCGGAAGGTTAAAACCACCGTGTTCCTTCAATAAAATAGGGAATATGATGCAATGGAAAACAATGTTGTCTTTGCCAATAAAATGGTAAAGTTCGGCATGCTCACTTTTCCAGTAATCTTCCCAGTTTTTTCCGTTATCAGTCGCCCACTGTTTTGTGGCTGAAATGTAACCAATCGGTGCATCTAGCCAAACGTAAAGCACTTTTCCGTCGGCACCGGCCAAGGGTACTTTTACACCCCAATCCAAATCACGGGTCATGGCGCGGGGTTGCAAACCACCATCAATCCAGCTTTTGCATTGGCCAATTACCTGCGGCTTCCAATCTTTTGGGTCGTGGTGCTGAACGCCATCCAATTTCCCTGTTTCGATCCACTCCTTCAACCAACTTTCGTGGCGCTCCATAGGCAAATACCAATGCGAGGTGGGTCTTTTAACCGGGGTGTTTCCGCTTAAAGTCGATTTCGGGTTAATTAAATCATCGGGGCTCAATGTGCTGCCGCATTTTTCGCACTGGTCGCCATAAGCACCATCGTTGCCACACTTTGGGCAAGTGCCAATGATGTAACGGTCGGCCAAAAACTGCTCGGCTTCAGCATCATAATACTGCTCGCTTTGCTGCTCAGTAAAACTGCCATTTTTGTGCAATTCTAAAAAGAAATCTTGCGAAGTATGGTGGTGTAATTCCGAACTGGTGCGATGATAAATATCAAACGAAATACCAATTTCCTCGAAAGCCTTTTTGTTGATTTCGTGGTATTTATCGATAATAGCTTGCGGGGTAATTCCTTCTTTTTTAGCGCGAATAGTAATAGCCGCACCATGCTCGTCACTTCCGCAAATAAAAGCCACATCGGCTCCCTTTTTGCGCAGGTAGCGAACAAAAATGTCGGCGGTTAGGTAAGCTCCAGAAAGGTGACCAATATGTAGCGGGCCATTTGCATAAGGCAAGGCCGAAGTAACAGTATATCGTTTGGGTTGTGCAGCACTCATAGGCCGCAAAGATAGTTAGTTGAGTCTACTATTCGGAAGCACTGCGTGCATGTTTTACCAACGGATTGCATCCGAGGTTAATCATGGCTGACACCTTCGGTGTCTAGTCGAATAAATATTGTTCATCGTAGGGCACGTTTTGCTCTTTTAATACCGCTCGATACTCGTCTTCAAAAGTGCGTTTTCGGTGATGTTCCTCTTGATTTTTAATGTAGTTAATCAAGTTGGTTTTAGCATTTTCAGCATAAGTAAATGCTCCATAGCCGGTTTGCCAACCATCAAAATCCGGAAATAGTTTATTCGCCTTTATGAACTTATTTGACGATATTTTTATCTCTTGCACCAAACTCGCCAACGAAACTGAAGGGTGCAAATGGGTAAGAATGTGCAAGTGGTCATCTACTCCGTTTATGCGGTAGAGGTGACAGCGGTTATTTTTCAGAATTCCCCAGATATACCTGAAGAGGGCTTCTCTTCCTGATTTTATCATGCATGGTTTTCTGTACTTGGGGCTGAATACGATTTGGTAGATGATTTGGGTGTGGGTGCTCATGAGGGATTTTTTATCTCCTCGGAATGAATCCGAGGTTAGTCAAATGTAACACCTTCGGTGTTTTCTTCCAAATAATAAATTCCCGAGAAATTAGGCTTGAACATCCGCATAACCAAAGCAGTCCATTCATATCCGAGGACAGTAAACTGTAACACCTTCGGTGTTTGATGCCAAAAAAATTCCGAAGGAATTAGGTGTTCTTACCCCCACACCTCGTGTGGGGGTAAGAACAATAACTTTTACATTTGGCCAGAAACTCATTGAACAATGAACCAACATCTTTCCATTCCTTCACTTAAATCAGGCGACACCATAGCCATTGTAGCCACTGCAAGAAAGGTGGCGCGCGAAGAACTACAACCCGCTATTGATACGCTGGAAAGCTGGGGATTGAAAGTAATACTTGGACCACATCTTTTTGAGGTGGACAATCAATATGCCGGAACGGATGAGTTACGAGCCGAAGCCTTGCAATGGGCAATCGATTTGCCCAATGTAAAAGCCATTCTTTTTGCACGTGGCGGTTACGGCACCATGCGCTTAATGGACAAGTTGAACCTTCTTCCACTGCGAACGCAGCCAAAAATACTAGCTGGTTTCAGCGACATTACGGTATTGCACAGCGCGCTTAACAATTTGGGCGTTCCGAGCCTGCACTGCACCATGCCGTTAAGTTGGCCAACCAATACCACAGAAGCTATTGAAAGTTTACGCAATGCACTTTTTGGCGAAGAAATAAGTTACCAAGCCAATGCGCATGAGTTGAATCGGTTAGGAAAGATAAGCGGTGAATTAGTTGGTGGAAACCTATCACTTTTATACGCCTTAAGCGGTACACCGCAACAACTAAATACCGACGGGAAAATCCTTTTTATTGAGGATTTAGACGAATACCTGTACCACATCGACCGCATGGTGTTGAGTTTAAAAATGGCTGGAACCTTTAAAAACCTTACTGGTTTGGTGGTTGGCGGAATGAGCGATATGCGCGACAATACCGTTCCGTTTGGTAAAACGGCCGAAGAAATTATTCGGGAGCATGTTGAAGAATATGGTTTTCCGGTATGTTTTAATTTTCCGGCTGGACACATTGCCGATAATAGAGCACTTTGGTTGGGGAAAGTTCACACCCTAGAAGTTAATCTTTCTGGCTCACAGTTAGATTAACACCGGCAATATAGTTTATCTGATAATTTGATAAGTGGACTCTTGATTGTTCTCGTCTTTTATCTTTATGATGTACAAGCCATTAGCAAAATGGCCAAAATCAACCAAGGTTTCATTTGTCATCAACTTGGACTGTAATACAATTGATCCATCAATTTTTCTTATTTCTAAATATCTGATGCTATTGCTAATTGATCTAATTGTAAGCATATCCAGCACGGGAATCGGGAAAATTTGAAAACCAATACTTCCTAATTCAGTAACCCCACTCGAACCCGCATAAATTACTGTTACTGTGCGCTTATCCATCCCCGTTCCACTGGCTACAAAAACGTAGTTACCCGGTACGGCAAGAATTGTTTGGCGGAACGCTTCATCTGGGTTACAGAATTCGTCAAAAATTGTTTCATCATTAATTTTCAGAAGTACATGCTCCAATTCACAAGGACCTTGTGAACTTGACTTTGCAAAAAGCAAAATGGAATCTCCTGGTTGAACTTCAATTACTGCGTTGTTATATCCGATATTATTGTGCGAAAGTGAAGCCTCTGGCCCCGAACAGCCGCAATTAGCATTAACATTATATGTCGAGATTATAACCAGAATTATCAGAACAACAAGTTTCATGATTAAATTTTTGGTATAAACGACTTTCTCCCGAAAAAAGTATCTAGCCTTTTCCAAAACAAACAGCCGCCAATAACTTTACCCCTAAGTTACCGACAGCTGCTCTTTTTTGTTCGCTTAAACCACAATCAACCTTTAGCGAACCATGAAATTTTTAATTGCTTATCCCTTTGCTCCTGAAACAAGCACCTTATTTATATAATCTTGCTTTTCTCTAGCTTCACATTCAATTACGTAATTACTTTCAGTTTGGTTTCTTGAAATCAAATTTCCAAGTTAAGTGGCACAAATTTCTGATCACCATCCATAACCGTCAATGGTTTTATGTGAGCCGATTCTGGAATCAATTGCTGAAACTTGCTATAAACAGAATTCACATAAAACTGAGCCCGGTTACCGGCATAACTGGTTCCGGAAATTAACGAGGAACCAAACACCAGGAAAACCGCCAGAACAAAAGTTCGTGATAATGGTCTTTTGGTGAAAAATGTTTGGTCAGAAACATCTACCAAAACTCGGTCAACCTGAATTATAGCATCTTGGCTACTTAATTTTTTACCCCAATTTTCGCGAATAAAATTTCGCAATTGTGGCGATGTAAATTCTTTGAACTCGTTAATCTCGTTTTTATCGGCATCTTCCAAAAAATTACTTACCGATTTTAACCCCACCCTACTCTGCTGGTAGGATTGCTTTTTGCTTACCTCCGCTTTCATCGCTCAAATTTTATTTAGTAACGTCTAATTTAAGTTTTTATTGGATAAATGTTTGTTTATTCCCAACAAAACTTTTTCAATAATATACGTAGAAATAATCGTGCCAGCTTTTTTACTTAGTTCAAGGAGTTTCTAATTTCAAATTCCAAGTTTGGCCGTAACTCCAGTAGATACGCTGTTTAACCAAATTTGGAATTTGAAACTCTGAATTTGAAACTTTGAATAAGGAAGCAACTCCGCTAGTTCTCATCTGTCTTAACCCTAGAGGCGATTCCCTGTTAATTGCTTTCTTTACACTCACACAAACTACTGTTATGAAAAACCTCTACCTGACTCTTATTTACGTATTTCTCGGCAGCAGCGTTTTTGCACAGCTTCCGGTAAGCCAATCGCATCCTCGGATTTTTTTAGATCCAATTACCAAAACCAAGTTGCTGCTTAAAAAAACCACCAACGATGCCGATTGGTTGGCCTTAAAAACCGAAGCCGACAATTACGCTACCAAACCAGTTATGTCCTGGAACCCAACCAATACTGGGGTTTGGAACACCGACTACATTTTCTACAATTATTGCGGTAGTAGCTGGGAAGAAGCGGCCTATGCGCTTGGCTTTGCACATCAACTTTCAAAAGGTACAGTTGCCGGTGCTTTCCCCACTACCTATTCCGATAAGTTGTTGCAATTGGCCGATACAATTATCTCGGGTTATGCGGCTTATCCAGCTTGTTACCAGTGCCCCAACATGTTTTTGTGGAACTCGACTTACGCTACCCGCCACATGGGGCCTGTACTTGGCGTGATTTACGACTGGTGTTATGACGAATTGGGCGATACCCGAAAAGCAGCACTAATAGCCCTGATGGAAAATTTCTTCGCCTATATGCGGGTACCGTTTAATGTTTACCAAAACACCGACCATGCAAGTGGAAACTACTTTTTTGGACAGGTGCTTTGTGCAGCGAATATGGGTTACGCGTTAATGTATGACAGCCCTAAAGCACAGGAAATGATTGATTTTTCGCGCCAGCGGGTATTGGGCACGCACAGCGGCACCTTGGGCGCTACCGATTTATCGAAAAACTGGGTAAAACAAACTTATACCGGTAACACACCTTCGTCGGCCAGTAAATCGTATTTGGGGCCAGCCAACTATGTTTCTGCTCCGCAAAAAGCCGGAATTCCTATTCAAGGCTGGGCCTACGGAAGCGAAAACATGAACCGCATTATTGATTACTGCTTTATGGTAAAAAGCTGCACCGGCGAGCAAATTGCCGACAGTTTAAATCCTTTTCTAAGTAAAACCGCCGAAGCCTTTGTTCATGCGCTTACCCCGAACCGATTTCAAGTTGACAATTCGAACGACTGGGGTTCGTTCCTAGGAAATTTATTGGGCTACTCATTACCATTGCGATTAAGTGCCGTACTTGAAGGCAAACCCGAAGGACCAGCCGCTCAACATACCTATACGAGTTGGGTACAGCCTGTATCTTTGACCGCAAGTTGGAACAAAGGCTACCCAACTTTAAATTGGGAAAAACTACTCTTTAGTGATAATACCCGATTGACGCAAGCTCCAAACTATTCGCCTTACTACCCCGTGCCTGAAGATGCGGTTCTTTCTTCGGTTTCAATCAACAAAACCCTTCCTAAATATTACGTTCGCGAAAACTGGAGCGATACCGCAACCTGGATAGCCCTGAATATGAGTTGCGCCTACTACGATGACCACGACCACCACAATGCCGGGCATTTCCAAATTGTACGGGGCGACCAACACGATGGTGACGATATATTGCTAACCGCTGAAAACGAAGTGGGTAATCAAGGTGCATTTGGAAAAAATGGAATTGAAGGCGGCACTTGCTACCACATGGCCAGCAGCTTGTCGAACAACTTATTTTTTGACGATTTTCATGACTATGTAGAAACCAATAACAGCGGACACACATCAGGAGGGCAATCATTCTATGGTTATGATGAACCCACTCACACCGAGCAAAACGACGAATATTCATACATCCGTGCTGATTTAAGCAGCGCTTACCACCGTAAAGGCGAATTGGCCGATACCGTAAACGCAACCTTAAAAAGATTTCAGCGTTCGTTTTTGTACCTACGCGAAACCGACGTTGTATTGGTTTACGACCGAATTCTGGCCAAAAACAGCACCAACCAAAATGGACAATACAAGAAACACCTGCGCTGGCATTTTCTGGAAAACCCGGTGATTAGTGGAAACAACCTTGTAGCCACCATGGACAATTCAAAGCTTTTTGTACATGCCGTTCTTCCGGCAGCGGTCAGCATTAATAAAGTAGATGAAAGCAACAACCCGGATAACGTGTTTGGCGCTGGGCTTAACTACGCTTTTAACACATACACTTGGCGGGCGGAGGTGAGTGTACCCGGTAATCCATTGCAACAAGATTTACTTACCGTATTTCAACCCGGTGGCCTAACTGCTGCTGAAATGACAACCACCAACATCAGCACCATTGAAAGCAATATGGAAGGCGCTATGATTTTAGCCAACGGCAAAAAAGACCTGGTACTATTTAACACCAGCACAGCAAAATACTTAAACCCCGTTACAGTTACCAGCTATGCTTTTACCAACGACAGCACGGTGCTACACACACTTTGCGGAATGGAACCGGGAGGAATTTATCAGGTAGATTTTAGCAACGGAATTGTTTCGGTAAACTCATCGACCGAAGGCAATTATACCGCATCGCCCAGCGGAGTTTTGCGTTATACCATAAACACCAGTGGAACAGGTATTGAAGCTGAGACAGCGGAAAATTCGTTTTATTTCAATGTTTATCCCAACCCATCCAGCGGCACATTGCTTTGCAACTGGGAAAACAAGGGTGAAACCGTTCAGAAAATTGAAATTAGAAATGCCCTTGGCCAGTTAATTAGCGTTTACAAACAAGCTCCATCGGCAAAAAAACAACTAATAAACATTGAGCAATCAGGGGTTTACACTTTGACTATTATAAGCGACAAAAATCAACTTGAAGTTCGGAAAGTGATTGTTTCCAAGTAAGTCATTCATCCATAAACCAAAAAGAGGCTGCCCAAAATAGTTGAGCAGCCTCTTTCATTTGTGGTCTAGGGGAAAACGTTTATTGCAAAATCAATTTTTGGGTGGTCAAAATTTCGTCATCGGCACGAAGGATAACCATGTATAAACCAACCGGATATACACTTAAGTCAATGTTTGCCGTTAGCTCGGTACCGGCATCAACTTGGTTAAATCCTAGGCGCTGCACTTCTTTTCCGGTGTAATCCATCACCACCATGGTTACAAAGTTGTAAGCCTTGGCCGAGGTTATTTTTAAGCTGCTACTACCTTTGGTTGGGTTGGGATAAATAACCGCTTCTACTTTATCAGTTGGTATGGTGCTCACATTGGCTTCCAAAGCACGGGTATCTACCAAATTCACAGTGTAGTCCTCTACTTCACCATACGAAAAGGTTTCGCATGATGTTGGAGCGGCATTGTATTTCATTTGTACGCGCATCCGGGTTGCTTTTGGCGCGGTTCCTGCCGGAATTACCACACTTCCATTAACCACAGCTGTAGATGTTGTGCCTAAATCATAGGCCAATTCACCGGCATCGGTAAAATCACCATCGGCATTCAAGTCGACCCAAACTCTCCACCATTCGGGAGCGGTAGTTGCAATACCCAGTATATTTGTTTTAAACCCAGGGGTTAACGTGATGGCGGTTCCCTCACCTATTTCCAAATTGGTGTTTAGGTTAGTAAAATTGGCGTAACCTGCATTGGCGTTAGAAGTATTGTTGATGGTGCCAATTTTCACGGTTTTAATCCACTCGCTGCTTACACTATTTCCTTTCGACGTGCAATAGGTTGGTGGTACAGGAGGAGCCGCACTTGTGGTAACCGAACCCGCGGTAGAAAACCCGCTGAACGAACCTCCACAAACTGTTCTTACCTGATAATTGTAGGTAGTAGAAGCTGTTAACCCGCTAACCGTATAAGATGTTGACGATGTAGTGGCCGAAGTCCAAGTGCTCGCTGCGGCTGTTTTATATTGCACTTCATATGAAGTTGCGCCACTTGCTGCGGCCCAACTTAACCCAAAAGAAGTTGAACTCACGGAACCTGAAGTTACTCCCGTTGGTGCATTACAACTTACTGGTACGCTATCAATAATTTTAGCGGTGTAATCCTCTACTTCGCCATAAGAAAATGCTTCGCAAGCTGTTTGTGCCCCGTTGTATTTCATAGAAATGCGCAGGCGAGTTTCTTGGGCAGTTGCCCCAGCAGGAATGGTAAACGATCCGGTTTTGGCTGTTTTTGCCACCGCACCAGCATCATAAATCAACTCACCGGCATCATCAAAATCACCGTCTTTGTTATAGTCCAACCACATTTTCCAGTATTCGTTGTAAGCCGTGGCTGTAAAACCTGGGGTTAAGGTAAATGAGTACGCTTTTCCTTTTTCAAGCGTAATTTTATCGGCGGTGAAATCGGCATAACCTGCATTAGCTCCCGATGTTTTGGTAAATGTTCCAACCGCTACTGATTGAATCCATTCGTCAGCAACGCTATTTCCTTTCGAAGCGCAGTAGGTAATTGGTGTTGGCCCCGGATTTCCGTTTAAGAAGGCTCCATCAACTGTGGTTACACCAGTATTGGCTGGGTCTAACCACGGCTTGGCTTGCTTATCGGCTGTAGTTCCGTTGCTTTGCCAGTGGTAGGCCATTTTACCATACGAATCGGGACTTGAAGTAGCCGTGCAATAAGAACCTCCACCAGTTAAACTACCCACAATGCGCCCGTTGCTGTCGAAAATCGGCGAGCCCGATGAACCGCCTTCGGTTACGCCATGCCCATTGGCCGTTGCAGCCCAAGTAACACGCCAGTGGGTGTTGGCAACGCTTCCTCCCCACGAAGTAGAAGTTAATGCCGTGGTGTACGTAGAAATCTTTTTAATATCACCCGCTGGGTGATGAATACTAACCCCGCTTGATGCACCCACATCGGCACGATTCCAACCGGCATAATACACATTGTAACTTGCCGGAATAGCGGTATTAAATTCTAAAAGTTTAAAATCAGAACCCGTGTTTCCACCGCCATCGCCAGCACTGGCTCGTTTTACACAGCCAGTAATGGTGTTTGATGCCGGATTGCTTCCCGGATTGGTACAGCCACTGGCTTCGTAGTTAAAGTAAAAAACCCATTGGTTAAAATCGGCCGCTGACGATGAAACGCCACAATGTTCGGCAGTTAAGAAATAAGGTTTACCATCTTGTGCCGCGTTGTTTATAACCGCTCCGGTACATAAATAATAACTAGCTCCTTGTTTCAAAACAATTTTAGCCACCGAACGTTTGTGATTTTGCCAGTTGGTTCCTTCAGAACAGTTGACATTTACCTCACAATTGTCGCTTTCGCCCAATTTAAAGTCGTTTATCTCTTTTACACCGCGATAGGCATAAGCCACTTCGCCAATTTGTAAAATGGCCTGCTCTTTTACAAACGCCGGTTGAAAATACTCAAGGGTAACTTTTTCGCCATAAATAAGCTCGGTAGCAAAATTTTGAATGTCTTTGGGATTATTATCCGCTGTAAATGCACCAATTACCTGACTTTTGTCTTCGTTGTACAAAAACAGCTTGGCTCCCTTTGGCAAATAAAACTTGTCGAAATAAACACCAAGACCCTTGGCGCCTTTCGAATTGATTTGCAATTGCCAAACTTTTTCTCCGCGACCAATGTCGGTCCAGATTCCACTATTTTGAGGGTTCATTCCCGCTGCCACAGCAACCGCCATGCGCATGGGTTGTCCATTTTTCCCGTCTTGTTCGTCCTGAATTAACAAGGCTTGCACATTGGGTGCGGCCAAGGTAACCGGTGCTTGTTTAAGTTGTCCCAAGCTAAAACTAGGTGGTGTTCCGCCCTGACTAATCTGGGCAAAAATTACTCCCGAGGTAAGGAGAAGTCCGGCTAAAAGAATAAGCTGCTTTCTCATGGAATGTTTGGTATTAAATTAAATAGTGAGGCGAATTACCGCATCGGCTTGGTCAATTACAAGTCAGACAAGTCTGTTTTCGACCACTTTGAGAATTCTTAAGTTAGAAAATGACCCATTATTTGAATTTCAATAAAACCCAGCTAGTGATTCAAAACATTCAATTCGCTGATTTTCAACTGAATTAATGAGTCTTGGTAGTTGATTTTTCTAAAAAAGTATTGAAAACCTATTATAAAAAGATTTTTTTACTGGCGATAAAGAACTCTATAAGGGCGAAAAATGCGGTAATAATCCCGACAAACATGGCATGCAATAATTACCTTTTTGCGCTACACTCCATATGCTGCGGGCAAAATACATATGCAGAACCCATGAAGCAACGATTGGGGTAAACAGCGAAAATTGAATTCCATTTTACCAATAAAAAAACCCGGAGCAAGTCCGGGTTTTATCAGTTTGAATTTTAATTTCAGCTGCTTTTACAGGTATCAAGCATTCATCAACTCCTCAATCTCATCGGCCTCAATAGGAATGTTTTTCATCAAATCTTCCGGTCCGTTGTTGGTAACCAAAATGTCATTTTCTAACCTTATTCCCAAACCTTCGGCTGGAATATAAATACCCGGTTCGCAGGTAAAAACCATTCCCGCTTCAATGGGTTTGGTCCAAAGACCCACGTCGTGCACATCGAGCCCTAAATAATGCGAAGTACCGTGCATAAAATACTTTTTGTACGCCGGCCAGTCCGGATTTTGGTTCGCAATGTCGGTTTTGGTAATTAAACCCAATCCCAGCAATTCACTCTCCATCAGTTTACCCACTTCTTTGTGATAATCGTTTAGATAAGTGCCCGGAACCAGCAATTGCATAGCCGCACGTTTTACGCGCAATACGGCATTGTACACCTCTTTTTGACGTGGTGTAAACTTGCCTGAAACCGGCAAACAGCGGGTTAAATCGCTAGCATAATTAGCATATTCGGCAGCAACATCGAGCAATATTACATCGCCTCCTTTACAGGCCTGGTTGTTTTCAACATAATGTAACACACAGGCATTCGCTCCGCTAGCTACAATTGGTCCGTAGGCAAATCCCCTGGAACGATTGCGCACAAACTCATGCAGCAATTCGGCCTCAATTTCGTATTCCATAACTCCCGGTTTAATAAAACCTAAGAGTCTTCTTAAACCCTTTTCGGTAATGTTGCAGGCGGTTTGAATAAGCTCAACCTCAATGCTGTGTTTCACCGACCTAATGTGCTGCATAATGGGTGCTGAACGTTGGTAGCTATGCAGCGGGTAGTTTTCTTTGCACCAGTTTATAAAACGCGCATCGCGGGTTTGCACCTGAATATCGGCACGAAGGTGTTCGTTGGTGTTTAAATAAACGTATTCGGCCTCAGCCATCAGGGTTTTCAGCGTTTTTTCAAACTCATTCAACCACATAATTGTTCTAACGCCCGATACTTGCTGCGCTTGAACCTTACTTAGTTTGGCCCCTTCCCATACGGCAATGGTGTCGTTGGTTTCGCGCAAAAAGAGAATCTCTTTGTGGGTATTGCTGAATGCATCGGGAAACAACACCAATATACTTTCTTCCTGATCGACTCCTGAAAGATGAAACAGATCTGAGTTTTGTTTGAAACCCATGTGTCCGTCAGCATTGGTAGGCATGATGTCGTTACTATTGAAAATAGCTAACGATTTTGGCTTTAACTGCTTGGTAAAACGGGCACGGTTATCAATAAACAACTGACTGTCGATAGGAACATACTTCATAATCGGAATTTTGAAGGCCGAAAATACGGAATGCCATTCGAAAGTTTCATGTTGAAAGTTAAAAGTTTCAAGATAAACGAAGGAATTTGGTAGTAAGCTTTAGACAGCGTGCGTTAGGGCGAAGGCGGCTACCCCGCAGCGCAGCGAGGAGTAAAAGCCGTAGACCGACCCCGGCAGGGGGAACGCCCAAATAAAAAATAAGCTACTTATTATTGAAAGCGGCCATGGTATTGCCCATGCCATTTGATACAAACGATAACACCGCGTGTGCCGCTTGTTTAACCCTTGGTTCCAGCGCTTTTTCTTCTTCGGCAGTCCAACGGCCTAGCACATAATCTACTTGCTGACCTTTGGGGAAATCATTGCCAATGCCAAATTTTAGCCGGGCATATTTGTTGTGGCCCAATAATTCCTGAATGCTTTTTAAACCGTTGTGGCCGGCATCGCTCCCGTTGGGGCGAAGGCGAATGGTGCCAAAAGGCAATGCTAAATCATCGACCACTACCAATAAATTTTCTGTGGGAATGTTTTCTTGCTGCAGCCAATAGTTGATCGCCTTACCACTTAAGTTCATGTAAGTGGTTGGTTTTATGAGAATAAGCCTTTTGCCGCGGTGTTTAATTTCTGCCACATCGGCCAAACGGCCGGGGCTAAAAAAAGAATTGGACGCTCCGGCTAGAGCGTCCAATACATTAAATCCTATGTTATGCCGGGTATTTGCATACTCGGCACCTATGTTACCCAAACCCGCAATTAAATATTTCATTACCGTTGCTTGGGAGTTATTCTTTTAATTAAGCTTCTTCAACGTCGGCATCACTACCAATTGCAGCACCACGAGCAGGAGCAACAGCAACTACAACGGCGTTAGCATCGTTAAGGAAAGACAATTGTTCGTTTGCCAAATCGCGCACACGAATGTTTTGACCAATTCTTAAGTTGGTAATATCAACTACAACCTCAGCAGGAAGGGCAGTTGGAATACCTTTAAGATCTACCTTACGGAAGTGAACCAACAATTTACCACCGGCTTTAACACCGCGTGATTGGCCTTGAAGGCGAACTGGAAGTTTTACTTTTACTTCGCGGTTTTCTACCAATTCTAGAAAATCTACGTGAAGAATTTCGTCAGTTACCGGGTGGAACTGAGTTTCCTTGATGATGGTTGGAACTACTTTACCATCGATGTTTAAGTTCACCTGATAAACATCAGGCGTAAAAATGGCTTTAGCCAATTCTTTCTTGTTCAAAGAAATGTGAATTGCTTTTTCTCCACCGTAAATTACAGCAGGAACATCACCACTTGTTCTTAAACCCTTTGATCCTTTTTTTCCTACGTTCTCTCTTAGAGAACCGCTCAAATTAAACTGTTTCATGACTAAAGGTTAAATTTTTAAGGGTGCAAATGTACTAAGAAATAATAAAGTGCGATGATATAGACTGCAAATTTTGTATGCGCTTAATGACATCGGCAAACAAAGCTGCGGTAGAAATGACTTTTATCTTCGGACTTTCTTGTTTCAAAGGAATAGTGTCGGTCACCACCAATTCAGTAAGACCAGATGCGTTAATGCGGTCATAAGCTGGGCCAGAAAGCACGGCATGGGTACACATGGCACGCACTGAGGTAGCTCCATTTTCCAGCATTATTTCTGCAGCTTTTACCAAGGTGCCGCCGGTATCAATAATGTCGTCAATTAATATTACGTCCTTGCCCTTCACATCACCGATCAAAGTCATGCTTTCTACCTGATTGGCAATTTTACGGTGCTTGTAGCATATCGCCATGTCAACACCAAGGTGCTTGGCATAACTGTTGGCCCGTTTTGTTCCGCCTGTATCTGGTGCAGCTATTATTAGGTTAGGCAAGCGAAGGTCTTTGATATAGTCGATAAACAAGGTCGAAGCATAAAGATGATCAACCGGCACTTCGAAGAAACCCTGAATTTGATCGGCATGTAAATCCATGGTTACTATGCGCTTTACACCAGCGCTGGTCAACAAATTGGCAACCAATTTCGACCCAATGGCCACCCTCGGTTTGTCTTTCCGGTCTTGGCGAGCAAAACCAAAATAAGGAATTACAGCAACAATTTTTTTCGCAGAGGCGCGCTTGGCGGCATCAATCATTAACAACAATTCGAATAGGTTGTCGCTAGGTGCAAAAGTAGATTGAATCAAAAACAGATCGCGACCGCGAATGCTTTCTTCGTACGAGGGTTGAAATTCGCCATCGCTAAACCGGCTGGTAACCACATTTCCAAGTGGTTCGCCATAAGCATCTGCAATTTTTTCAGCAAGATATCTGGTTGCTGATCCCGAAAACAGTTTGGTTGGATTGGCCATTATTGCGTCTTTAAGTGCGGGGACAAAAGTAAGGGAAAGCATTGAAAATTTGTCTAGGAAAAAATCACTTGCAGATAAATGAAAAACTATTACCTTTGCCTCCCAATTCAAACAAAAGCTGCCCAGATGGCGGAATTGGTAGACGCGCTGGTCTCAAACACCTGTGAGGTTACACTCATGTCGGTTCGATCCCGACTCTGGGTACAAAGTGAAAAAAGGAACTTCAAACGAGGTTCCTTTTTTCGTTTTATCCCTAAATTACCCCATCTTTCAGCCTAATTATTTCACCACAAACCTTGAGCATTTTACAAACCGACCGGCTTTTACTAGGCGAGTTTTCAATTGCTGACGCTCCCTTTTTACTGGAATTGGTGAATACCCCAAATTGGCTTCGGTTTATTGGCGACCGCGGGGTAAAATCTATTTCGGAGGCCGAAAACTACATCAAAACCATATTACAGGCGGGCTATGAAAAACACGGTTACGGTTTCTATCTGGTGTGTTTAAAAACCACCAACACACCAATAGGGATGTGTGGTTTAACCAAACGTGATTACTTAAATCATCCAGATATTGGTTTTGCTTTTCTGCCCGACTATTTTGGACAGGGTTATGCGCTGGAAGCTGCACAGGATACCCTTCAATATGCGCGTAACAGCCTAGGTCTACTGCAAATTTGTGCCATAACCGATTTGGCCAATGTGGCATCCATTCGCTTGCTGCAAAAAATTGGTCTGCATTTCGATAAAATGATAAACACCAACAACGAAGAGTTGATGCTTTTTGAAAGTTAGAAACGTTTATTTACGTCCTTTCTTAAGTACTTTACTCACCATTTCGTCTTCTGGCAAAATAACCCGGTAATAGCCCTCATTTCCCCAAAGATTTCTGGCAATAAGTGCTTTGAGGCGTAATTTTATTTCACTTACCTCATCTGGGCGTATCAGGCGCCTAATGATTTTTTCCGGGCCAATGGTTTTTTCCATCAAGGTTTGAAACACCTTGTTGCTCACCTCAAATTTCTTGGCAAATGCTCCAGCTGTTTTGTAAGCCAATAGGGTTGACCGATTGTTGTCGGCATAATCAAAAGCAAACTCGTTCAGCTCTCCACTGTAAATAAGACTGGAAACCACCATCGAAAAGCTGCTTGAATCAATCGGGACAAAAACATCGGGAACAATACCACCTCCACCGTAAACAATTTTGCCTTTCGGTGTTTTAAATTTAAGGCTGTCGTTTACATGTACGCTGTCGGCATGCACCAATTCGCCAGTTTCTAAACGGTGCGAAAAATCGCCATCGTAGTCAATTCCTTCGCCATAGGGTTTTTGAATACTACGTCCCGTTGGTGTGTAGTAACGAGCCACGGTAAGCCGCACCGCACTTTTGTCGGGCAAATCCATTTGCTCCTGAACCAGCCCCTTGCCAAATGTTCTGCGGCCAATAATGTTTCCACGGTCATTGTCTTGTATGGCTCCGGCCATAATTTCGCTGGCCGAGGCCGATGATTCATTTACCAATAAATCGAGTTTTAATCCACGCAGCGAGCCATTTTTACTGGAATAATACCTGCGTATAGGTTGTGCTTTTCCTTGGGTATAGACTATCAGTTTGTCTTTTGGCAAAAACTCCTCCGTAATTTGAATGGCCGTGGTCAGGTAACCACCACCGTTGCCTCGCAAGTCAACCACCAATTTGCTCATATCCGGCGATTGATTTTGCAATTTCTCTACCCCAGCCATAAACTCCTTGTAGGTGGTTTTGGCAAATCGAGATACCTTGATGAAACCGGTAGAATCGTTCAACATCAATACCGCTTCCACACTGTTTATTGGAATTTTCCCGCGGGTAATGGTAAATTTCAGTCCTTTTTTACTGCGTTTTCTATTTACTTCCACCGAAACTTTGGTTCCGCTCAAACCGCGCAGGTATTTCATTACCTCATCGTTTTGTATTCCAACTCCGGCCACTTTACGCCCGTTGATGTTTACAATTCTGTCACCGGGTTCGAGTCCTACTTGCGCACTTGGGCCTCCGCTGATGGTGTTTACCACCACAATAGTGTCTTTGTCAATTAAAAATTCTACCCCGATGCCGTCAAAATTGCCCTCTAATGGCTCGGTGTAATCAGAAAGTTCGGCCGGTGAAATGTAATAGGAATGCGGGTCGAGTTCGGCCAGTAAAGTACTGATGGCTTTTTCTACCAATTTATCTTTTTGAACTGTATCTACATACTGGTCTTCAATATAATTGAGTATCTGATTTAGTTTGCCGCCAATGGTTCGGCTTCCGGGTGTGATAAAATTAATCTGCCCACTATCGGTTCCAGCCGACAGATAAATGCCCATGTAAATACCAACCAAAAGTGTTATTGCGAGAACCAGTGGTGCGAAAACTTTAAATCTGTGCATAGCTGCTTTTTATGGATTGGGTATCTGAACTACTTCAATACCCGCTCCGGTAAGAAAATCGATGCCGGCCGTGTCTTTGTAACCGTTACTATATACCACCCGTTTAATGCCAGTTTGCAAAATTAATTTGCTGCACTCGCGGCAAGGCGAAAGGGTGATGTACAAGGTTGCGTTTTTAGCACTCTGGCTGTTTTTGGCCACCTTGGTAATGGCGTTGGCCTCAGCATGAAGAACGTACCAAAAGGTTTCATAGTTTTCGTCTTCACAAATATTAGGAAACCCTGTTGGTGTTCCGTTGTAACCATCAGAAATAATGGTGCCGTCTTTTACGATAAGCGCCCCTACCTGTTTTCGCAGGCAATGCGATAATTTGGCCCATTCCATAGCCATGCGTAAATATGCTCTGTCGTACCGCTCCTGTTTCTGGCTGTCGGTATATTTTAAGAAACCACTGTCTAACACGATGCAAAAGAAACAAAAAGCAGGGAAATACCACTAGCGATTCGACTGTTGACGCATTTGGTTGCATGAAAATACCTTGCAGAATAATTCTTGGCCGTTGCAAACTGTATTTTAAATCATATTTTTGATTAAAACCTGAACCATGAAATCATCCCTGTTTCTTTTTCTTTCGACTTTTGTTTTAATTGTCAATGCGCAAGAAAAGTCATTTAATGTTGGTCTTACCCAAAGTTTTGCTGCAGGCGGACTACTGGGCTCGAAAACGAGTGTTTTCTTTCAAAATACGAAATTGGTTTACGGAGCCTATTTTATTAAAAAGCGAGAGATTTTACCTGACAATAAGGATATACTAACTAAAAACTACCAATTGGCGGCCACCATTGGATATGATATTACCAACCACAACCAAACGACAATTACCATATCTACAGGACTTTGTTACGGTTTAGCAGAAAAACAATCGATGGTAGATGTGAGTACCGGTACTGCCCCACTTTACGAGCGCAGAAACAATCCGTACAATTATTTTGGTGTCCCAATAATCTTAAATCTCGACTGGTATTTTTCTAAATATGTTGGTTTGAATCTTTATTGCGGTGTTACCGCGCAGCGATACCAAGATGCCAGTTATGGAATGGGGCTAATTTTTGGTTATTTTGAAAACCGAAATGACATCAACAAACTGAAATGACGAAAACATTCCTTTTGCTTAAAATCGCATCAATACTCCTAATTCTCATTGGCCTGATGCATTCCATCGGCCATTTTGTAGAACCACCAATAAACAACGACACCGAGCGGCAATTATTTGGCTTGATGCGTGACTATCATTTTACCGATTCCGGTGCTATGAACCGCACCATGTGGCACATTTATCTTTGTTTCAGTTGGTCGTTTAGCCTATTTTCTATATCAACTGGCGTAATGGGTTTGTTTCTGCTGCGCCAAAAAATAGAATCGGCAGTACTCAAGAAAATTTTCTGGCTCATCTTGGTTTTTGTTAACCTTTTTGTGCTAATAAACCTGCTCTATGCCATCGTTATTCCAATAGTGCTTTACAGCGTAACCTGGTTAATTTTCCTAAGCGCCATGTTACTTTGGCCGAAAGCATAATGCGGTATTTTGTTTTCTTATTGTTTGGCCTATTTGCCCAATTTGGCTTTGCGCAAGCGGTAAAATTGAGCAACTGGCGCTACCGGAATGCAAGCAATTCTGTTTGGTATTCGGCTGGCCCAAAGCTCGACCTTATTGCCGCTTTGGAGAACAATGGAAAACTTCCCAACCCGTATTCTGGAAATGAAAAACTACTAGCCTGGGCCGAAACCCAAAACTGGGTTTTTGAACGCGACATTGAAATAAGTGATGTGAACCAATTGGGTGAATTGGTTTTCACCGGCCTTGATACCTATGCCAAGGTTTACCTCAACAATGTCTTTTTGTTTGCTGGCGACAACGCCTTTCAGGTATACCGCAGGAACGTAAGTAAGGTATGCCAAGTTGGTAAAAATGTATTACGCATTGAGTTCAGCTCACCCGTTCTTATAGACGAGAAAAAAGTAGAGAAAGTAGGTTTAATTTATCCAGCCGATAGCGATACACACCCCAAAAAGACAAGTGTTTTTACCCGAAAACCAGCTTACCAGTTTGGTTGGGATTTTGCCCCTCGGCGGGTAAATTTCCGACTAGAGGAAATGAAGATACTGCCGGTTACGTCATTTCAAATTACCGAACTGAATGCTGCTTTAGTTCCCGGAAAAACAAATAAAATAACCCTTAAGGCACAGCTTTGGTCCGAAAAAAAGACGAAAGTCCAGGTGCAATTCCAGTTGTCGAATTTGACTAAACCCATTTCCTGGTCTGTGTCGCTCGATTCGGGCATGAATGTCATAACAAAAGAAATCCCCCGCCAAGGCATCAACTTGTGGTGGCCCAACGGACTTGGGCAAGCCCAACTTTACCCACTTACCTTGGTCGTTTCGCGCAGCGGAGAACTAGAAAAAAGAACCGAGAACATTGGTTTCAAGCAATTTAGGATCGAGCAGCTTGCTGATAAATTTGGCACAAGTTTTCAATTTAAAGTAAACGGTAAAATCTTGTTTGCCAAGGGATTCAACTACATTCAAACAGAAAAAGAAGTTAGCGAACTAGAGGTTCAGGAATGGGCTCGAGCCGGTATAAATACAATTAGAGTGTGGGGCGGAGGAAATTACGGTTCGGATAAACTCTACGAACTTTGTGACAAATATGGCATTTTAGTTTGGCAAGACTTTATGTTTGCCAACACCATGTATCCTGGCGATTCAAACTTTCTGCAATCGGTGAAAGTTGAAGCGCAGCAGCAAATTACCCGACTGCACAAACACCCCTGTTTGGCGCTTTGGTGTGGCAATAATGAAGTAGAAGTCGCTTGGAAAAACTGGGGCTGGCAACAAACTTATGGTTACTCTTCGGTCGATAGCATTCGGCTTATTGCCGCTTACAACCACCTTTTCAAGCAATTGTTGCCTCAAACAGTGAGCGAATTGGATCCTGGCCGATTTTATTTTTCGTCATCACCCATCAGCAATTGGGGAAAACCAGATGATTTCAATCACGGTGATAACCATTTCTGGGGTGTTTACCACGGAGAAATGCCTTTCGAAGCCTACAACACCCACATTCCTCGTTTTGCTAGCGAATATGGCATGCAGTCTTATCCCGAAATGAGCACCTTACACCGGTTTTTAGATAGCACCCAACTTTGGCTCGAAAGCCCTACCATTAAAAGCTTGCAGAAAAGCTACAAGGGCAATAAACTGCTGGAAAAATACATGCGTTGGTACCTTGGGCAAGCATTCGACTTGGAAGATTTTGTTTACAAAACACAGGTATTACAGGCCGAAGCAATGCGAATAGCCATCAGCGCACACCGCCGAAACACTGACAAATGCAGCGGAAGCCTTTTGTGGCAATACAACGACGTTGCCCCTGCCGCCAGTTGGAGTTTAGTCGATTTTTTGGGCAAGCCAAAAGCGGCTTACTACACAAGTTTCAATGCATTTTCTGCTCAACTTATTTCGCCAATTGTAGAACACGATAGCCTTAAAATTTGGTTGGTAAATGACCAAGATACTTCGGTGCTGGAACTCAACTTGTATTTGCTAAACTTTGCTGGTGACACTTTAAAATCCAGAACTATGGCCGTTGAAACCGTACCAAATTCGTCGGAACTGGTTTACGCGGCTCCCAAAAGCGAATGGATAAACGACGGGCAAGAACAAAACACGCGGCTAAAGGTAGTTTTAAGCGCAATGAGGCTCAAAACGACCAATGTAGAGTCATCGGTTAACCTAAGTTCTGCCGATGTGTTTTTTGACACATTAAAAAATGTAGCCTTTCCACCGCCCGAAATTAATTACACGATTTTATCAATCGATTCCTTGACCAATGCTTTTAGCTTGTCCTTAAGCAGCACAAATTTGGCCAAATATGTTTACGTTGATTTGACGAATTGCCCAAACTGTAACATCACAAGAAATTGGAACGATTTGGAACCAGGAAGCTTGCCCATTGAAATTAACAATGTTCCGATGGGTTTTAAACCAGAGCAGTTAAAGTTGAGGAGCTTGGGACATCCTAAAGTGGTTCTTCGGTAATCCAAAAAGAATCCCGCAGGGATTCGTTGCAAATGACTGCAATATTCAACCCCGTTCAGGGTTGTGAAACGCTCATCATATCTATTCGCTATTCAGGTTTAACCCCTTCGGGGTTTGCTTCTGCTGGATTGCTCAAGAGTATGCGGTTGGTCAATCCCGTAGAGATTCAAGCTAAATGATGCCGCCAACAATCCCGAAGGGATTAAACATGAATAACGAAAAAAGCCCATCCGTTTCCAGATGAGCTTTTTGAACAAGTAATGGTGAATTTGAAGTACTGTTACGCGCTACAAGCTTCGCACCCTTCTGGGTTGTCCAACGAGCAGGCAATTTCAGCCATGCGCTGCTCATCGTCTTTCGTGGCCAATGGCAACACCTCTTTTTGCTGTTGTTTTTCCAAGGTAAACTTAATTGGGTCGGTAGCTGCTTTGGTACGTAAGTAGTACATCCCGGTTTTAAGTCCTTTTTTCCAGCCGTAGAAGTGCATGGAAGTAAGTTTACCAAAGTTGGGGTTCTCAATAAACACGTTTAGCGACTGACTTTGACAAATAAATGCACCACGGTCGGCGGCCATGTCGATAACGGCTTTCTGCGAAATTTCCCAGGCAGTTTTATAGATTTCCTTTAAATTATCAGGAATCTCGTTAATGTTCTGAATAGATCCGTTTGCGGCAATAATCTTGTTTTTCAAGTTTTCGTTCCACAAACCAAGCTTCACCAAGTCTTTTAGTAAATGTTTGTTTACCACAATAAACTCGCCCGAAAGTACACGACGGGTGTAGATGTTAGAGGTATAAGGCTCGAAGCATTCGTTGTTACCCAAAATCTGAGCGGTCGATGCAGTTGGCATTGGCGCTAACAACAGTGAGTTGCGAACTCCACTTTGCTTAATTTCTTCGCGAAGTCCGTCCCAATTCCAGCGGCTACTTGGTGTAACACCCCACATGTCGAATTGGAAAATACCTTGCGAAACGGGTGAACCTGGGTAGGTTTCGTAATGACCTTCTTCTTTGGCCAAGTCTTTAGAGGCAGTAAGTGCTCCAAAATAAATGGTCTCAAAAATTTCCTTGTTCAGTTCGCGCGCCTCGTCACTTTCGAAAGGCATGCGTAGCAAAATAAACGCATCGGCCAAGCCTTGTACGCCAATACCAATTGGGCGGTGACGCATGTTACTTCTACGCGCTTCAGGTACTGGGTAGTAGTTATAATCGATAATTCGGTTCAAGTTTTTAGCTACCTGATACGACACCTCGAAAAGTCCTTGGTGATCAAATTGGCCATCTTTTACAAACTTTGGCAAAGCCACAGAAGCCAAGTTACACACAGCTACCTCATCAGGGCTGGTGTACTCAACAATCTCGGTACAAAGGTTCGATGACTTAATGGTACCCAAGTTTTTCTGATTGCTTTTCGCGTTGCAAGCATCCTTGTAAAGTATGTATGGCGTACCGGTTTCAATTTGCGACTCTACAATTTGCGACCAAAGTTCTTGTGCACGAACAGTTTTACGTCCACGCCCTTCGGCTTCGTATTGCAAATACAGTTTATCAAATTCTTCGCTGTGTACATCGCTAAGGCCAGGGCATTCGTTAGGACACATTAAAGTCCAGTTTTCATTAGCCTCAACACGTTTCATAAACAAATCCGGAACCCACAACGCATAGAACAAATCGCGGGCGCGCATCTCTTCTTTTCCGTGATTCTTTTTCAAATCAAGGAAATCGAAAACGTCGGCATGCCATGGTTCAATGTAAATAGCAAAAGAACCTTTACGTTTTCCACCACCTTGGTCTACGTAACGAGCTGTATCGTTAAATACTTTCAACATCGGAACAATTCCGTTGCTGGTGCCGTTGGTGCCTTTTATGTATGAGCCTTTTGCGCGGATATCGTGAATAGAAAGTCCGATACCACCTGCCGACTGCGAAATTTGCGCAGTTTGCTTCAAGGTGTCGTAAATACCGGTAATGCTATCGCCTTTTACAGTAAGTAAAAAGCACGATGACATCTGTGGTTTTGGTGTACCGGCGTTAAACAAAGTAGGTGTAGCGTGGGTGTACCAACCTTGCGACATGGCATGGTAGGTTTCAATTGCCGACTGGATATCGTTTTTGTGAATACCAATAGAAACACGCATCAACATGTGCTGCGGGCGCTCGGCCGGAGTTCCGTTTAGTTTTAACAAATACGAACGTTCTAAGGTTTTAAACCCGAAATAGTCGTAGCTAAAGTCACGGTCGTAAATGATTGAGCTATCAAGTAATTCCGCATTTTCCTTAATCAATTCGAAAATATCGGTAGCTATTAGCGCTGCATTTTCACCATTTATTGGGTCAATGTAGTAGTAAAGATCTTCGATGGTAGCCGAAAACGATTTTTTGGTGTTTTTATGTAAGTTGGAAACGGCTATGCGCGATGCAAGCAAGGCATAATCAGGGTGAAGAACCGTGTTAGAAGCGGCTACTTCGGCTGCCAACACATCCAAATCGGAAGTGGTAACACCATCGTGCAAGCCTTCAACCACCTTCAGGGTGATTTTTACGGGGTCAACAATCGGGTCGAAACCGTAACACAGTTTCGAAATACGGGCGGTAATCTTGTCGATTTTCACCTCTTCCTTGCGGCCGTCTCGTTTTATAACGTACATAAAATGAATTTTTTAGGGTTTGGTAATCAGTTTATTCTTTAACTACTTTGTATTCAGCTGACAGTTGTAATAAATCTTCTGCAATCATAAACCGCCTAACCAGGAAGTTTTTTTTGTCACAGTGAATAAACACACTCAAATCAGCATTCAGGTATTTTTCCAGCGCGAGTTGCAAATTCGATGTGCGCGCATATTCCTTTTCAAAGGCATCACGCTCGTACTCGTCGGTTGGCACTACAATAACCTCATCAATGGTGTATCCTTTATACGTCTTGCCTATCAAATGGCTGTTTTTTTTGGCAAGGGCTGTGGCTTCGGTAAACTGCATATTGGTTATTGATTAAAAATCTTCATCTAAACTAAATGTCTGTTTCTCTTTAGACATTACACCTGCTTTTTGGTATTCACCCACGCGCTTTTCAAAGAAATTGGTTTTGCCTTGCAGCGAAATCATTTCCATGAAATCGAAAGGATTGCTTACGTTGTAAACTCTTGGGTTACCCAATTCTACCAACAAGCGGTCGGCCACAAACTCAATGTACTGACTCATCAGGTCGGCGTTCATGCCAATCAATTTAACGGGCAACGCATCCGTAACAAATTCTTTTTCAATTTCAACCGCTTGAGTAATGATAGATTGAACCTCCTCTTTTGGCAGACGGTTAATCAGGTATTTCATATAAAGCAAGCAGGCAAAGTCGCAGTGCAAACCTTCATCTCTCGAAATCAATTCGTTAGAGAAAGTAAGTCCGGGCATCAAGCCACGTTTTTTCAACCAGAAAATTGAACAGAATGAACCACTAAAGAAAATCCCCTCTACCGCAGCAAACGCTACCAAGCGGTGGGCAAAACTTCCGTTGTCAATCCACTGCAATGCCCAGTCGGCTTTCTTTTTAACGCAGTCAATGGTGTCGATAGCGTGAAAAAGGCGGTCTTTTTCAACTTTGTCTTTAATGTAGCTGTCAATCAGCAACGAGTAGGTTTCCGAGTGAATGTTTTCAATAGCTACCTGAAAACCGTAGAAGAATTTTGCTTCGCTATACTGCACTTCCGACAGGAAGTTTTCGGCTAAGTTTTCGTTTACAATACCATCGCTTGCGGCAAAAAACGCCAAAACATGCTTAATGAAGTGACGTTCGTCGTTGTTCAATTTGTTTTCCCAATCGTGAACATCGGCTTCCAGGTCAATTTCTTCGGCAGTCCAAAAACTGGCTTGGGCTTTTTTGTAGAACGCCCAAATATCGTCATGTTGAATCGGGAAGATGACAAAACGATCTTTGTTTTCGGCTAAAATTGGTTCAATGGCACTCATGGGTATTGTGTATCTTTTATTCGTTAAATCGTATTCTGGTTTGCATAGTCCGAAAGTTCTTTAGACCAAATAACCCGCTAGCAACGGGTTACAGTGTTGTTATTCAAGAAATTCGGTTTTTGCCGGCGAGGAGCTTTACACGCATTTTGCCTGACACAAAACTGGTTAAAAAATGCCCGCCTTTATTTTCTACTTATCCACATCGCTGTCAATTCAACCCTCATTCTGCTCATTCTCAAACCCTTCGTATGTTAATTAAAAATGAAGTCCTGTGTTTCCGCCACTTTCAATCGTAAAGTATTGATTTTGTTAGCGTTCCATAAAGATACGGCAATATTTTGTGATGCGAAAAAAGGTTAATTGTAGATATTAACACTGCGTTATTAACAACGCTCAATCGCTTGCCAATCGAAGAATTGCCGGAATGTTAATTTCTTGTAAACTGACGCTTCGCGTTATTACACGGATTATTGGATTACACAGATTTGTGGCTGTGCTTGCCGAGGCCAATTTACCCCTGCCCCTTCAAATAAGCATCAGCGGCCTCTAGTTGCTCGTAGTAATCCTTACCAAATTTGCGGATAAGCGGTTCCTTTAAAAAGCGATAAACGGGCAACTTCAGCTTGGCACCACATTCGCAGGCTGGTTTACATATTTCCCAGCGATGGTAGTTTACCGCTTCGTGTTCGTACAGTTTGGCAATGCGAATGGGGTACAATTCGCACGAAATGGGTTTTTTCCATTTTACCTTACCGGCACGCCACGCCATTTCTATGCCGCAAAGCGCAATACCTTTCGGATCAAAAACCGTATATGCACATTCTTTCCCTTCTATAAGTGGTGTAGAAAAACTTCCATCTTCTTCTACCACAAAGGTTCCTTGGGCCTCCAGCGATTTAATTCCCGCTTCGCTCAAAAAGGGCTTTACATCGTCATAAATATCATCAAGAATATCCAGCTCCGACTCATCGAGCGGAGCACCACTATCGCCCAACACACAACACGCACCCTTGCAAGCAGTTAAATCGCAAGCAAATTGCTGTTCGAAAATTTCCTCACTCACCAGTGTTTTTTCAATCTCAATCATGGCGCAAAGGTAAAAATCAATTGCATTACCTTATCAACTCGCAACTTTCTAGCAAGTAACTTTCCAACTTATAACTTTCCAACTACTTTTGCTCCACTATGAGTGCAATACAAGAAGATAAACTAAAAAACATAATTGGTCATGCCAAAGAGTATGGCTTTATTTTCCCTTCGTCAGAAATTTATGACGGACTGAGCGCCACTTACGATTACGGTCAGTATGGCGTTGAGTTGAAGAACAACATCAAAAAATATTGGTGGGATTTTATGGTGAAAATGCACGAGAATATTGTCGGTATCGATTCGGCCATATTTATGCACCCAACCGTATGGAAGGCCAGCGGCCACGTTGACGCATTTAACGATCCATTGATTGACAACAAGGACAGTAAAAAACGTTACCGGGCCGATGTGTTGATTGAAGAACACATTGAAAAATTACGCCAAAAAGCCGAGAAGGAAGTTGAAAAAGCCGCCAAGCGCTTCGGTGATAGTTTTGACGAAGCTTTATTTCGCGAAACCAACCCTAAAGTTACCGACTACACCATTCAAATTGCCGGTATAGAAGAACGCATGCGCATTTCGTTGGAAGAAAACGATTTAGCGGGTGTAAAACGACTGATTGAAGACCTGGAAATTGTTTGCCCAGTTTCTGGAACCCGCAACTGGACCGAGGTTCGCCAGTTTAACCTCATGTTTGCAACCGAGCTGGGTTCTGTTTCGGGCGAAGCGGCAAAAATTTATCTGCGCCCAGAAACCGCCCAGGGCATTTTTGTGAATTTTCTAAATGTGCAAAAAACCGGCCGAATGAAAATTCCGTTTGGTATTGCCCAAATTGGCAAAGCCTTTAGAAATGAAATTGTTGCACGTCAGTTCATCTTCCGTATGCGCGAGTTTGAGCAAATGGAAATGCAGTTTTTTGTGAAACCAGGCGAAGAAATGCAGTGGTACCATTACTGGAAAGATGCGCGTTTAAAATGGCACCAAGCCTTAGGTCTGGGTAATGAAAATTACCGTCACCATGACCACATCAAGTTGGCACACTACGCCAATGCCGCCAGCGACATAGAGTTTAACTTCCCGATGGGCTTTAAGGAATTGGAAGGCATACACTCGCGCACCGATTTCGATTTAAAACAACACGAAGAATTTAGCGGTCGCAAACTGCAATATTTCGATACTGAGGAAAACAAAAGTTATGTGCCTTATGTGGTAGAAACCTCGGTAGGACTTGACCGCATGTTCTTAGCCGTGCTTACCGCGGCCTTAAAGGACGAAAAACTGGAGGATGGCAGCGAACGCACCGTATTGAACATTCCACCTGCATTGGCTCCAGTAAAAGCGGCTATTTTGCCTTTGGTGAAAAAAGATGGCTTACCCGAAAAAGCCCGTGAGATTATTGATGCCTTGAAATACGATTACTTGGTACAATACGATGAAAAAGACAGCATTGGCAAGCGCTATCGCCGTCAGGATGCAATAGGAACTCCTTATTGCATTACCATCGACCACGAAACGCTTAGTGAAGGAACGGTTACTATCCGCGACCGTGATACCATGATTCAAGAAAGAGTTAAAATTGAAGCGCTTCCTTCAATTCTTGAAAGGAAAACCAGCTTTAAGGAATTGTTTAAGACCATTCTTTAAGCGAAAAAAGTCTTTTTGACGAAGAGCCGGATAGCAATGTCCGGCTTTTTTGTGGACTAAATTCGGATAATGGTCGCAAAAGGTGGGGTTATTTTTACCGCTACCCAATAAACCCTTTACGTGTTGCGTTTAGAAAAATAAGCAGTGATTAACTGATTAAAGACGGGAGCATTAAAATGCAAAAAGCCCCGGTAAACCGGGGCTTTTACAATGCTTGTGCGCTTCTGATTAGTGAGCAGCAGGAGCTTCAACAGCTGGAGCAGCAGTAGTATCAACAGCAGTAGTGTCAGCAGCAGGAGCTACTTCTTCAACTGGTGCAGCTACTTCTTCAGTTGCAACTGAATCCATTTCGTTTGCAGCTTCTTCAGAAGCGTTGTTAGAGCATGCAGCCATAGATACCATGGCAGCAACAGCTACTAGAGAAAATAATTTTTTCATTTGAATTACTGTTTTTCTTTTGAATTTGCCGGCAAAGATATAGGCTTTTTTGAAGAACGAAAACTTTTCAACAAATTTTTCTATAATCTTTTTAACATTTTCAAATTCCTACCTTTACCAAAGTAAAAATATTCACTTAATATTACCATCAATTATGGCTTTCGAACTGCCCGCTCTTCCTTATGCATACAACGCATTAGAGCCACATTTTGACACCCGCACCATGGAGATTCATCACACCAAACACCATGCTGCGTATACTACGAATCTTAACAACGCAATTGCTGGTACCCCGCTTGAAGGTAAATCGATAGATGAAATCCTAAAAAGTGTAGGGCAAAGTTCTCCAGCAGTTAGAAACAATGGCGGTGGTTTCTATAATCACAACTTGTTTTGGACCATTCTTTCTCCAAATGGTGGAGGTACTCCTACCGGCGACCTTGCTGAAGCCATTACTGCGGCCTTCGGTTCGCTGGAAATTTTTAAGACCGATTTTGCCGCTGCAGCAATGACTCGTTTTGGTTCGGGCTGGGCTTGGCTAGTTGTGGTTGACGGTAAACTGAAAATTACGTCTTCACCCAATCAGGATAATCCGATGATGGACATTGCCGAAGTGAAAGGCACACCAATTATGGGTCTTGATGTTTGGGAACATGCTTACTACCTACACTACCAAAACCGCAGAGCCGATTTTATTACTGCGTTTTGGAATGTGATTAATTGGGCTCAGGTAGCCAAGAATTTTGCTGCTGCAAAATAATTTGTTTGACCTTGTACAACTGAAAAAGGCTTTCTCACAATATGAGAGAGCCTTTTTCGGTTTGATTCAAAAAACTAATGTCTCAATTCACAGTTGGCTTATGAAATTAACGGCTTTGCTTTTTTTCCTGTCAATCTCGGTATTCGTGAATGGGCAAACCGCGGCAGATACAAGTCAATCGACTGTTGTCGTTGCCCCTGTGAATCATTATTTTTCGAAACAGCGTACAGCCGCCATAACACTTATATTACTAACCGGGCCAATTGGTGGTCACCGCATATACCTAGGAACCCACCCTCGCGTTCCAATACTGTACGCAATTACGCTAGGTGGGGGATTAGGTCTGTTGCCTTTAATTGATCTTGTTTTGGTGCTTCTACGCAAGGATTTGTCACCTTACCTGGAAAACCAGCATGTTTTTCTCTTCAACCCAAAATAGATGAAATAAAAAATCCCGGTCTTTCAGACGCGGGATTCAAAAATATAAACGCTTTTATTGCTTACTCAACCGTTACCGATTTGGCCAAATTTCTCGGCTGATCTACATTGCAACCGCGAAGAACAGCTATTCTGTAAGCCAATAATTGGAAAGGTATAGTGGTTAACAATGGCGTCAATAACTCATCGGTTTCGGGTACTTCAATTACATAATCGGCCATTTTCCGCACCTCGGTATCACCTTCGGTAACAACGGCAATGATTTGTCCTTTGCGTGCCTTAACCTCTTGAATATTGCTCACCACCTTGTGGTAAGAAGGACCTTGGTTGGCAATAACAAACACCGGCATTTCCTCGTCAATCAAGGCAATTGGGCCGTGTTTCATCTCAGCCGCAGGATAACCTTCGGCATGTATGTACGAAATCTCTTTCAGCTTTAAGGCTCCTTCTAACGCAACCGGAAAATTGATTCCGCGACCTAGATACAAGGCATTGGTACAGTTCTGATAAATATCGGCAATCTTATCAATTTCGTGCGAAAGTGAAAGCACCTTTTCAATTTGACCGGGTATATCGTTTAATTGGAACAACAAGCGATTAAACCTAGAAGAAGAAATGGTTCCTTTTTTATTGGCAATGGTTAACGCAATAAGCGTTAAAACAGTAACCTGTGCGGTAAATGCCTTGGTTGAAGCTACCCCAATTTCGGGGCCGGCATGGGTATAAGCACCGGCATGACTAGCGCGCGAAATAGAAGACCCAACTACGTTGTTCACCCCAATAATAGTGGCGCCTTTGCTCTTAGCCAATTCAATGGCAGCAAGGGTATCTGCCGTTTCACCCGACTGAGAAACTGCTATTACAATATCGCCCTCGTTTATAATTGGGTTACGATACCTGAATTCTGAAGCATATTCTACCTCAACCGGAATGCGCGTTAGTTCTTCAAACAAATACTCGGCCACCAAGGCAGCATGCCAACTGGTTCCACAAGCTACAAAAACAATGCGTTTTGCAGTTGCAAAGGCTTGCTCATATTCTTTAATGCCGCCAAGTGCTACAATACCATCAGAGAGGCTTATACGCCCGCGCATGCAATCCATAACCGAGCGAGGCTGCTCGTATATTTCTTTCAACATGAAATGCTCGTAACCACCTTTTTCAATGGCTTCAAGATTCATTTCTAATTTTTGAATGTATGGCGTTTGAACCTGATTCTTAATGTTACGAATCTTCAGCCCGTGATCCAAGTCAACGGTGGCAATTTCTTCGTCTTCCAAATACACCACATTTTTGGTATATTCTATAATGGGTGTTGCATCCGATGCTAAATAGAAATCACCATCGCCAATACCAATCACCAACGGACTCGATTTACGAGCGGCAATTAATTTGCGAGGTTCATCTTGCGACAAAATTACAATGGCATACGCACCAATAACTTGGGTTAATGCCAATCGCACAGCCTCATCCAAAGTAACGTCTTCATGATCTTTAATGTCCTCAATCAAATGAACCAAAACCTCGGTATCGGTTTCACTGATAAATTGATGACCTCGGGTAATCAACGCCTCTTTAATAGACGAGTAATTCTCTATAATTCCGTTGTGGATAATAGCCAATTTCCCCTTTTGACTGTAATGTGGGTGGGCATTAATATCGTTTGGCAAACCGTGGGTAGCCCAACGTGTGTGACCCATTCCAAGGGTACCTTTGGTATCTTGACTAGCGGCAAATTCCTCAAGATTCGAAACTTTGCCTTTTTTCTTAAAAATTTTGATTTTCCCGGCGTCAACCAACGCAATTCCTGCGCTGTCGTAACCGCGATATTCCAGACGTTTTAGTCCTTTAATGATGATTGGATAGGCCTGCTTTGTGCCTAAATACGCTACTATTCCGCACATACTATTTTAGGGTTTGGTATAGGTCAATATTAATTTTGGCTTGCCCGCTACATTATTCGAGCCGGCCAATATAGTTCTATTTGCAGTTCCTCCGGCGTTGTCGGTAAGCACCCGCAATCCATAATTGGATTTAGACCCGTTGAACAATTGCTGCACGTAGCGGTTTATAATAAAGTGATACGCATTATCAGTCGAATTGTAGTATCCGTTGAAGTAGCTAATAAAAATATCAATAGGCACTTCGTTGCCACCGTCTTCTTTAATAACCTGCAAAAGCAAACGGTTATTCGGTTTTAATGGGGTTTCGGTTCCGGCAACAACCGGTAAAACCAATTCAGCTTTGTTGATAACCACCCCGTTGCTATCATTCAAATTTAATAGCGTTGGCAGTTTAAGTTCCACCTTAAGTCCACCACCTGCTTGCAAGTATACTTCCTGTTCGCCGGTTGTTGTGCCATTCAACTGCTGCTCAACGGGTGTTCCGGTGTAATTTCGGCTAAAGGTGGTTAATCTGGCTGAAGACGAGGTAATGGGTAAGTTGAAGCGCAAACTGTCTTCAGTAGTCGAGTGGTAATAAATAGTCACCTTCGACAGCTCACTTAGCGGATTGAAGTAGGCAATTACTCCCTTGCTCGGAGTTGTAACCGTGTTGCTGGTTACATAAATTCCTTTGAAATAGTCAATAAACGTGGCGCTATTCTTTAGAACCCCAGTACCGGCATTAAGAATCCGGTTACCAAAATCCGTTTTCAAACGAATGCGCAAATGGGCATTTACTGTATCGTCAGCCAATGTAACTGGGCTCGTTGGGTTAATTTTATAACTCAAACCTGGTGTCTCCACCAACGATTCACCAGTTGTACCTATGGTTTTCGTAGTATAATAAAGGCTATCACGACTAATTGTTGTAGCCGATTCTTCTACGTTAAACTGCAATTCGGTAGTTGTGTCACCATAATATGCGCTATACCCCAAACCAAGCACAACACTGTCAACCGTCATTGGGTCGGTACCCAAATCAATGTTTTCGCTGGTAAGGCGTAAATGGGCAAATGTTCCGCAATTTAAAGTTCCAAAAAACGGGTCACTGATACTTCCCACCAAATTGGCCGACAATTCGTCAATCGAAGAGCTATCGGCGGCTATAGTTTTGGTACTTATAAAAAAGGTGTCTACCCGATTAAGGCCAATTAAATCGTCCTCAGGTTGAATTTCGTTACCGACAGCGCTGTCTTCAAATTTTTCGCAAGAAACAAATACAACTGTCGCTAAAAAAAGAACGGAAAGCAAAGTTGCTTTCCGTAAAGAATTAAAAATCATAGTTGGCAAATTCAATTAATGAGCTAAAACAGTATTATCTTCTAAAATATTGTCGTAAAACTCATTATAGGCATTAAAATAGTTGTCTTCGCTTTGGAAAGCAAGTACCGGCTTATCTTGTTCTTTCAGGTATTTTTCAAAACCAGCATCGTAAGACTCACTTCCTCTTACCACTCCGTCGGCATATTTAACCGCCAACTTATTGAATGCTTCAATGTTTGGTGTTTTTAATGCCTCAAGTTCAGCTTTATCCACCCCATCAAAAGCAAATTTGCTAATCACTTCTGGGTCTATAGCTTCGTTCATGTCAGCATTATAGGCCGAGTAAACTACCTTGGTGTCAATAAAATGTGGGTCATCGAAGTACATTTTCTTCAGGTACAATGGCATCGCAGCAGTCATCCAGCCGTGGCAATGAATGATATCTGGAGTCCAACCCAATTTTTTCACAGTTTCGAGCACTCCTTTGCAGAAAAACATAGAACGCTCGTCATTGTCGGCAAAAAACTTACCGTCTTTGTCGTGTGTCGTTGCTTTGCGCTGAAAATACTCTTCGTTATCGATAAAATACACTTGCATTCTCGCTGCCGGAATAGAAGCAACTTTAATAATAAGTGGATGATCGGTATCGTTGATGATAAGGTTCATTCCAGAAAGGCGAATAACCTCGTGCAATTGATGTCTGCGCTCATTTATACTACCGAAACGGGGCATAAACACTCGGATTTCGCGACCGTTTTCGTTAGCCTTTTGAGGGAGTTGCCTGCTTTTAGTTGCAAGTTCAGTTTCCGGAAGGAAAGGTACGATTTCTTGCGACACATACAGGATTTTAGCTTTCTTCATAATGTTTGATTGTGAAATCGAGTACAAAAATATAAAAAAAATCTGGTATATTTATCGATTACTGTTAGTTTTGCCGGTTTCAAATTCGTAGCCACATCGTGCAAACACCCACCATTATTGGTCTTTCAGCCCAAATGAGTCAGTTTTCCAAAGACCAACATAATTTGGGAAAAACTATTGGCTTCGTGCCTACTATGGGCGCACTTCATGAAGGACACCTGTCGTTGGTTAGAAATGCCCGAAAAACGTGCGATGTAGTAGTGGTTAGTATTTTTGTTAACCCTACTCAGTTTAACGATCCAAAAGATTTTGAACGCTACCCACGGACCATCGAAAAAGATGTAAAACTATTAACAGGCGTGGGTTGCGATGTGGTTTTTGTGCCCAACTCGGTGCAAGAGGTTTATCCTGAAAATTACCAACCTTTTACCATCAACCTTGGCAACCTAGCAATGGTTATGGAAGGTTTACATCGTCCGGGACATTTTGATGGGGTGGTAAACGTAGTGGCAAGACTTTTTGAAATTGTTTCGCCAACCCATGCCTTCTTCGGACTTAAAGATTACCAACAGTTTTTGGTAATAGAAAAGCTGATCCAAGAAAAACAATTCCCAATTCAACTAGTAGGAATGCCCATTTCTCGTACAGCAACAGGTTTGGCGCGCAGCTCTAGAAATCAGTTGTTAAATCCAATTGAACTTCACCAAGCTCTTACCTTGTATGCGGCACTACGCAAGGCAAGCGAACAATACGGTGAAATTAGTGCCGACGAGATAAAATTGAATACCACGCAATTTTTTCAGCTTCATCCTGAATTTCAGTTGGAATATTTTGAACTTGCCGACGGAAACAATTTAGAACCCTTGGTTGGTAGCGGCAACGGTACCGAAAAACCGATGGCCTTTATTGCGGCTAAACTTGGTAAGATAAGGTTGATAGACAATATTTTTTTAAAAGACTAACTTTACCACATGTTAATTGAGGTACTCAAATCGAAGTTGCACCGGGTAACTATAACCGAAGCAGATTTAAATTACATTGGTAGTGTTACCATTGATGAAGATTTAATGGATGCCGGTAATTTAATTGAGGGCGAAAAGGTTCACATTGTAAACATTAACAATGGCGAACGCCTTATTACCTATGTTATTAAAGGCGAACGCGGAAGCGGAAAAGTTTGTCTTAATGGTCCTGCCGCGCGCAAAGCTGCGGTAGGCGATATCGTTATTATTATTTCCTATTGCACGCTTCCTTTTCAAGAAGCCAAAACCTTTAAGCCTTGGTTAGTGTTTCCCGACACATCGACCAATAAGTTAAAGGACAAGTACAATAAAGAACTCGACATTATTTAACCTGATACCAGAAAATTTAAACACATAGACACATAGTGTTGACAATCTTCTCACTGCTATGTATTGCGCTCGCGCAACTATGTTTTCTAGCTATAATTTTTAGTAAACATAGCAACGCATTGCGTTGGCCTATGTTTCTATGTGTTTAAAAAATCGGTACCATTGTCAACTAACACTTATTTTTAAATTACCTTGAACAAAAAGCTAGTCAACCTCCTCAAGTATCTTTTCTTCGTATCGATTGCAGGTGGCTTGTTATACCTTGCTTTTAAAGGAAACGACCCGGCAAAAATGCTGGCCGATTTAAAACGCGCCAACTACACCTGGGTATTTCTGGGCATGGGGTGCGGCTATTTGGCATTTATTTTCAGAGGGCTTCGCTGGTCGTTGCTATTGCAGCCCATGGGCTATACCCCAAAACCATGGAACAGCATTCATTCGGTTGCCATAGGTTATTTAGCCAATTTGGCGGTGCCGCGTCTTGGCGAGGTAACGCGCTGTACAGTGATGAATAGGGCCGAAAAAATATCGGTCGATAAGCTTTTTGGTACCGTGCTAGCCGAACGCATTATCGATTTACTGATGCTTGGCGTTTGTTTTCTGGTGACCTTGATTTTTAAATTCGACTTACTGAAGGACTTTGTATATGCCGCTTTGGTAAACAAACCCGGCAGCCCGCAAAATGATTCACCTCTTTCCATGCTTTTATCTTCAGCAGCTTTTATCCTGCTGGCTGTTTTTCTGCTTTGGAAATTCAGGGAAAAGCTACTGGCTAATAAATTTGCCGTAAAGGTTGTCGAGTTTTTTAAAGGCGTTGGCCGGGGCATTTTAACCGTGCTTCAACTGAAAAACAGAGGCTTATTTATTCTCTATACACTGGGCATTTGGCTCATGTATTTCTTGATGAGCTACCTCTACTTTTTGTGCCTGCCAGAAACCGAAGCACTTGGTTGGGCTGATGGGCTTTTTGTAATGATAATTGGTAGTTTGGGCATTATTGCTCCCGCTCCTGGTGGTATTGGGGCTTTTCATGCCGCTGTTATTGCCGGATTACTTGCGCTGGGCATCAACAAGGAAATTGGTGGAACCTTTGCTATCATTGTGCATTCATCGCAAACCTTAATGACTTTATTCGGTGGAAGTATTGCCCTTATTCTGCTATCTTTAGGCAGAAAAAAGTCAAATCATGCAGTTTTTCAATAAACGTTTCGAGCTGGATGCTCTTATCAAACAGGTTAATGTTTGGCACCTGAAAAATGACAAGGTAGTTTTTACGAACGGATGTTTCGATATCCTTCATCCCGGCCATGTAGAATACCTGCATCAGGCCAAAGCGCTTGGAAACAGACTAATTGTAGGTATAAATACCGATCATAGTGTGGTTTCACTGGGCAAAGGCGATGGCCGACCGTTTAACAATCAAGACTCGCGCATTAGTGTTATTGCTGCTTTGCACAGTGTTGATGCGGTAATTTTGTTTGACGACGAAACACCCATTAAACTAATTGAAGCCCTTAACCCCGATGTGCTGGTAAAAGGTGGTGATTACAATCCTTTACAAAAAGACAAAGCCGCTAAAGATTATATTGTTGGCGCACATCTTATGAGCAGCCAAGGAAAGTTGGTGGCTGCCATACCCTTTCTGGATGGGTTTTCTACCACTACCCTGGTAAATAAAATCCAGGAGCTCGCTTAGACCAGAAAATTAAACCACATAGGCACATAGAAAATCAGGTCGCTCCTTTATTTACCGTGTTAGGTAAAAGAAGTTGGGGTACACCGCAAATTGATAAATTTCTATGTGCCTATGTGGTTAAAAATTAGCTCCAATTAGTTGTGATCATTAAATTGATTAGGCAAAAAAGGTATTCGAATAAATGGCAAAACTCAAAAAGGCATTTTTCTGTAAAAATTGCGGTTACGAAAGTCAGAAATGGATGGGGAAATGCCCATCGTGTGCCGAATGGAACACTTTTGACGAAGAAATCATTAGCCGGGGTGAGCCTTCGGTGCTTCCCGGTTTACAAGGAAAAACCTACAAACCCGTTGCCATCAACGAAATTCAATCGGGCGATTTCGACCGGCTAATTTTAAACGACAATGAGTTAAACCGTGTGCTTGGCGGTGGTTTGGTGGCCGGTTCATTGACGCTCTTTGGTGGAGAACCGGGCATTGGCAAATCAACCCTACTGTTGCAAACGGCCTTAAACAATCCATCGCTCAGGGTTCTTTATGTTTCGGGCGAAGAAAGCGAGCAGCAGATAAAAATGCGTGCCGAGCGCATTGGCATTAGCAATCCCAACTGTTTTATTCTTACCGCTACCAGCACCCACGATATTCTTAATCAAGTTGGCCAAGTAAATCCCAACCTGATTGTTATTGACAGTATTCAAACGCTATACACGCCTTTATTAGACAGTTCGCCGGGGAGCATTTCGCAAATACGTGAATGCACTGCCGAGTTAATGCGTTTTGCCAAAGAAAGCAATGTGCCGGTTATGCTTATTGGGCACATTACCAAAGACGGAACCATTGCTGGCCCTAAGGTGCTGGAACACATGGTGGATACGGTATTGCAGTTTGAAGGCGACCGCAATCACCTTTACCGACTTATTCGGGCTCAAAAAAACCGTTTTGGCTCTACCAACGAGTTGGCCATTTACGAAATGGTTGGAGCCGGTTTGCGCGAAGTAAGCAACCCATCCGAACTGCTAATTAGCAACCATAGCGAACCACTTAGTGGCGTGGCCATTGCCGCTGCATCCGAGGGTTTACGCCCGCTACTTATCGAAGTGCAAGCCTTGGTAAGCACTGCCGCCTATGGCACTCCGCAGCGCTCGGCAACCGGTTTCGATACCAAAAGACTAAACATGCTCCTAGCCGTGCTGGAAAAACGCTGTGGTTTTAGACTGAGCCAAAAAGATGTTTTCTTAAACCTGGCTGGTGGCATTCGCATGGACGACCCAGCAATAGATTTGGCCGTGGTTTGCGCCATTCTTTCATCCAACGTTGACATGCCCTTACCTGCCGATGTTTGTTTTTGTGCCGAGATAGGCCTTAGTGGCGAACTTAGGCCCGTAAACCGCACCGACCAACGCATAGCCGAAGCCGAAAAACTGGGCTACAAGCGCATTATGATTGCCTCAGCCACCAAAGGCATTTCCCAAAAAGACTTTGACATTCGCCTACTTACCGCCAACAAAATGGAAGAGGTTTTCCAGCAGTTGTTTGGGGGGCAGGGAGGTTGAGTTTAACTTGCTCGAAGCATGCTTGAATGGCGATGCTGAATCCAGCATTTTGGCAATATATCGGCGATTGTTTTTACATTTTTGAGGCCCGGTTTAGCCTCTTTCTAGGTTTGAAACAGGCTCTTATTGAGAATTTTAACGGTTTCGGGCTTGACGAAGGTGGCGATTTTCACCACAAATGTTGATGCGGAGAAGCGGATTTTCTATAACCACAAAACTGTCTGTGGAGCAAGAAACCCCGCCTGTTGCAAACGTGCTGTTTGCAGCTATTATTTCTTCAATATTTCGTCTCTATGATATTTCAAATATTTTTTGTTGTGGTCTTTAATGTCAATAACGGTATCACTATAAATACCAAGTTTGTCAGGGCTAATTAAAAATGTTGAAATTAGAATTTTCCCGTTGTCGTCAAACGAAATAAAACCCAAGTCAAAAAGTTTGTCGTATGTTGGCAAAAGTAACAAGCCGTTATATTTGTCAATTTTTTCTTGGTTAGTTGCTTTTTTCCAAGGTTTGATGTGAGATGCAATTAAAAACCTTGTGTCGTCAAACTTTGAAATTGCACAACCATTCCAAAGTTTAATTAATTTTTCTCTAAATAATCCTTGTCCAATACGGCTTAAAACGATTGACTCTTTTTCAAGCACAGTCAAAGTCTGGTCGTTCTTTATTTGCTCAACTTCGTTTATTGTATCGTCAATTTGTTGTCGGTTAGTTTCAAGAAATTCTATGTACAAGTCTAAGGAACGACTGTACATTCTGTTTCCGGTCTTATTCTTTTCAAAGAACTGATCATAGCTAAAATACTCGTCTTTTAGTCGCAACACTTCATTTGAGTTTCTAATTTCATACAAGTCAATGTCTTTGTTTAATGACTTTTTGAAGTGGTTTGAAATTGTCGTAATTGTATTTGAGTATTTGTCTGGTCGTGCTACTTTTGTCTTAGTTTCTGTAAGCCAATTATGGAATTGTGTCTTCATTTTCGTCTTGTTACGGTTGTCGCCCGCTAATAGCAGCTAACTAATAGATTGGCCCGATTCCTAGTTTATAAAATCAAAAACAAATTTAAATTTCTTACCTAAGCTCCTGAGTCTTTGTAATCAGCTTGTTTTTGTAGCCTAATTGTCGTGGTCAAGGTCAAAGTTTATGCGATCTAATTCTATTAACTGTTTCAGTTCTTCTTCTTTGGGTAAATAAAGCCGGTATTTGCTGGCAAACAGTTGCTCATTTTCGGCCAATACCGAGTATTTTACAATAGTTTCGTCTTTTTCGGTACAAAGTACAATGCCTATAGTTGGGTTGTCGTTATCGGCTTTTTTAAGGTCGTTGTACATCCGCACATACATATCCATTTGTCCTATATCAGCGTGACTCAGTTTATCTGTTTTTAAATCTACCAGTACAAAGCATTTTAAATAAAAATTGTAAAACACTAGGTCGATAAAAAAATCGGAAGTATCGGTTACGATATGTTGCTGTCTGGCCACAAAAGCAAAGCCTTTGCCTAACTCCATTAAAAACTGCTGCACGTGGTTTATCAGTTCAGTTTCTATTTTGTTTTCGCTTTGTTTGGAATCAACGGGTAGGTTTAAAAATTCAAAAATATAGGGATCCTTGATAAATTGTTGCGGGCTTAGTTTTTCTTTTGGCAACTCCAGTATTCGGCTTAAATACTGCGTTTTTACATTACGTTGTAAGGTTCGTGTATCCCAATTGCTTTCAATACTTTGGTTTATATATTGTGTTCGGTAGGATTCGTTTTCTACCCTGCTAATGATGCGGTAATGAGTCCAACTCAATTCGGTACGCACTGCGTTCCAAATTGGAAATGCGAGATAAAAAGCTCTGATATTATTTAAATTCCTCTCCTCAAATCCTTTTCCAAATTCTAAGCTTAAGCGTATACTCAGCTTTTTTAAAACCGCTTTCCCATATTCAGCTTTTTGCCTTCCACCTTGTTCGTCTTCCACAATCAGTTTGCCAATCTCCCAATACATATTAAGCAAAATACTGTTATTGCTTTTGTAGGCAGTTTTTCTTGCTTCTTGTATTACGGCAGCAATGGACTCAAACAAATGACTTGGGTTTACTAATTCTTTCATTACGCGCTAAGTTTAAAATTCCCCCAATTAAGCCATTGCTTTCAGTTTTCAAATGAAGGATATAACCAAACTACGGGAATATTTTGCACTAAAACAAGACAACCAAAACGCAGTTTCGAATCCATTAAAGTTGCTTGAAACCAAAATCACTTAACCACAAAAACCTCCAAATTGGGCAGTTTCTCGCGCAATTCGTCAATTGCCTTTTTATCGCCCCCATTAGGCAACAACAAGTCTGCAAGTCGTTGGTCCAGGTATAATTTTCGTAACGAAGTAATTTGGTAAAGCGGGCTCAAATCATTTAATGACGGGTTATTTGAAATATTTAATTCTTCCAACTTAAGTAGCTTTTCCAAACCATTTAAAGAAGTGAGTTGGTTGCTGCTTATATCTAGCGTTTGTAAGCCCGAAAGATGTTCGATTCCCTGAATGGTAGCCAAGTGGCTATTTACCGCCGTAAAATGCTCCAATTGGGGCATGTCACGCAATAGCGATAAGGTTAGATTACGACTGTTGTTTAACCGCAATGTTTTAAGGTTGGCCAAACCCTTTAACGATTTGTAGCTGTCGCACAGGCCGCTGTCAAGCTCTAAGGTATTGAGCTGAGTTAGCGGTTTCAGGTAACGAAACGTGCTAATGCGCGCTTTACCCAGATTGAGCGAAACCAACTTCCCTTGCTCGTGTTGCTGCATGAGTTTTCGGTAAACCATGTAGTTTCTTACCGTAAATGAGCGCCAATTGCCTTGTTGGTATTGTTTCAAGAACAAAAAGGTTTGTTGCGCAATTTCCACATCAAGTGCTTTCTTATTGGCCTTGTCTTTTGGGGGATACTTGTCGTTTAATTCCTGCAAATTGGGCAATACCGCATAAGATAGCTCAAGCAAGTAATTCAAATCTACTTCGCTGGTTTGGGCAGCCTTTTTCACATTTACGCTATAAATAAGCTGATCCCAGGAAATGAGCGAGCAGAAAACAAGGATTGCGAACAATGAACCCGAGTTAAACCGAATAAGGAAATAGTTGCTTTTCCGTGCCGCAATCTTAACAACTGCACTCAATAAACCAACCAAAGCCAGTACAAGAAATGCATAAACCCCAATTCGCTTGTAGGTTAAGCTGTATTCGTTAATGTACAATTGGTTTCTGATAAGCGTTGTGCTAACCAAGGCTAAATTCTGTATAAGCCAGGCATAGGCCAGCAATCGAACCGGTTTGTAGGTTTGCAGTAAACTCAAACCATTTCGGAAATAAATGGTAATGATGCCGATGGCTATGATTATCGAAAAAATTAACGCCTCGGTACCTTGATGCACGTATTCCGAATAGCTCATGCCCGCCGGAATCTTGCCAGAAATCAGGTAACCAAAATCCAATGCGTTTACCACCAGCAGCAATGCATTAAGCAAACCAAACAACAGCATTCCCGACTGGCGTTCTTCGTTTATGGTTAACTGATAACCCAATAAACGCAGATTCGTTTCCTCGCTATTTAATTGGTTAGAGGCGTTACTATCGTAATCGGAAAAGGGTTGAATGCCCCGGTGAAAGAAAAAAGCATAGGCCAACCAAAAGCCCACTAGCGTGCACATTATCCACCCAAATTCGATAAAACTAAAGTCGATGCCCGATGCGAATTGGTTAAATACGGGGCTCGATAAGCGGTACAGGGCAAAAAACACCAGCACCAAAATCACGGGAAGAATCCACAGTAACCACTTTCCGAAAGATGTTGATTCGGTGCGTTTCGGGGTTCCGTCCTGACGTTTTAGATAGTCAAGTACCATGTGCAAACCCGAACCAATTCCTGTATAAACCGAGAATAAAGCAGCCGCAAAAACCGAGGTTCGTGGGTCAATACTACGAGCCGAAAGCAACATTAAGGCAAATAAATTGGCGATAAAACTTAGTCCGTTTCCGTAAATAAACACGGCTGTACCCGTTGCCAAAGCAACAAAAACAGCTAACAAATAGGACTTAGTGAACTGAGGCGAATTGCTGCGAACTACCAGCCCAGCAATTAACAAAATGTCGAATAGCAGGAAATTAAGACCCGGTTCCTGGTCGTAAAAAAGTAGACTAAAACTCAGGGCTGAAAGGGCTAAAAGCCAGTCATTTTTTTTCATTATCGTATATTTTTAGCGCTGATTATTAAAAGTACTTTGCATTTCAAAGTTAAGGTATAAAAAATTTTTATTTCCGTTGTTTAATTAATTTCTCCAGCGTGTCGAGGTGCTCGTTGAATGCCTTTCGACCGCTAGAGGTTACTGCATAACTCGTGTTTGGTTTTTTGCCTAAAAACTGCTTGTGTACCACCAAATAATTAAGTTTTTCGAGTGCAGTAATGTGGCTGGCCAAATTTCCGTCGGTTAAGTTCAACATCTCCTTCAATTGGCTAAAATCTACTTCCTCGTTCACCAAAAGAATCGACATTACGCCAAGACGAATCCTGCTTTCGAAAGCTTTGTTCAATTGACTAATGTGCTCCTTCATCGCTGTGCTGTTTCCAATTACTATAATTCTTACTTCTCGTATTTCACGTACATTACCACACCGTAAACAATGTGCAACACACCAAATCCAAGTGCCCAAAAAAGCAATCCGTAGCCTATAAATACACCGGCTGTTAAACCCAATATAATTTGGCAAACCCCTAGGTAACGAATATCGTTGAGTGTATACTTGCTGGCGTTAATAAGTGCAAGGCCGTAAAAAATGAGTGTAGCCGGAGCCACCAAGCCTACTTCGCCTTGTTTTAAAAGAATAAGACAGAAAAATCCACCGGCAACCAGCGGAATAAACAAATTAAAAAGCAGGCGTTTGGCGGTAGTTCCCCAAATAGAAAGTCCTTTTTTCCGTGCATTTCGAGTGGTTAAAAACACACAAACCAATAGCGAAGCCGATAAAACCAACAGCCCGTCGATAGCGAAAAAGGTAAAAAAGTCGGGGTTAATGGCTCCGTTGCTTGAATAAGCATAACTATAATAAGCCGCATTCCAGCCAAGATCTAAATACCAATAAGCAGCCATTGCACCCAGCAGCGCAAAAATTCCGGCAAAAACACCCGACAAGCCGCTAAGCGAAATAAACCGGGATGACTGTTCCATCATAGAACGGATGTCGCCAATGGCTTCGAGATGTTGATCAGTTGTATCCATCTTAAAAGTACTTTGAATTACAAAGTAAATGAAAACAAAACATAATCGACAAATTTTTGATTAAGAAATTTTGTTAAATGTCCCCGTCCAAGTTATAGTCCTTGGTATCTACCTCAGTTTTTGGGGCTTTTTTGGTGGGTTTTATGCCCGCTGATTTGGTTGCTGGCGTTCCCGCTGGCTGATTTGCCGAACCAGCAGCCTCTAATTCAAAACGAACTGGTGCTTTGCCCGGAAAAGCAACTTTTCTTAACGTACTGTCGCTTTTAAAAAGACCCATTTCTTGTTTCAGAATGCCTTTTAAGGTAGTCTTTTCCTGCTGAAATTTTTCCTTTCTGGCTACCGATGCGCTTTGCTTGTCATACTTAAATACCGGATTTTCGGTAGTGCCGCTTACCGAAATAAACATGCGCATACCGGTGTTGTCGTCAACAATATACCCATCATCGGTAACCGCATCTTTTTGGAAAACCTCGGCCATGCGGAAATTCAAACCATAGTCGATGGCATTGTCGAACGAATGTTTCCCATTGATGTTAATGTCTAATGCCGATGAACGAATGGCCATATCGGGAATAATGATTTGCTTGTCCTTTATGGTTATGGTGTTTTCTAAAGTAGCGAAACTCACGTTTTTCAACCGCTCACCAAGTTTTTGGGTATTTACCACCGCAGCAATGGCTTTGTTTGATTTTAAATAGGTCGTTAAATCTTGTAAAACCTCCAGGTTGTTCAATTCACCATTGGTAATTTTCAAATGTGCAGTACTTTGAATAGAAGCTGCATCGAAATTTAGCTGAGCGTTTAAACTGGCCGAAACTTTTACCTCAGCATCGGCTTTGCCTTTCAACTCCTTGTTGGTAATAATGGTTTGTCCGAAATTGTCGAGTTGGTAGAACACCTGATCGAGCGCTACCTTGGTCAATGTGGTTTGGTTTTCAAATTTGTAGGCATTGCCCGAGCGTTTCAATGCAATTGCCCCTTTTACCTGCCCATTGAAAGCCTTTAAATCGATAGATTCTGCCAACAAACCTTCTCCGCTAAGGGTGAGTTTCCCACTTACCCCGGTAGCCGCAAATTTGTGGTATTTTAGGTGCTCAATTTTGGCATTAAGGTAACCTTGCATGTTCTTAGGAAAAGCCAACCTGAAATCGGTAGAATTTCCCTCGGTTGATTTTTCTTCTATAAAATCGGCCAAATCTATGTTTCGCGAGCTTAGATTGGCTTCTATGGCAATGGTTTCGTCGGTTTTAAACAAATAAGGAATCAAATTATGGATTTGCCCGGAAAGCAAGAAATCGCTGGTTTTGGTAGTAAACAATAGCTGTTTAACCACTGCTCTATTTTCCACCAACTTAATTTCGCCTTGCACATTTTCCAAGGCATTGTTGGCACCCCGCAATTTGAAATGCCCATTTTTAAGCACTATTTGTCCCTCGGTATTCAGTTTGCCCCAAATTTGCTGGCTGCTGGTATCTCGGCTCGACAAGGTTCCTTTAATACTGGCATCTAGCATCAACGTACCGGCAATCGTGTCGGTTGGGTTGGTGCCAATAAATTGCGAAAGCTGAAACAAATCAATATTACCGTGAACTTTACTATTGACAACCGGTTCAGAAAAATTTACCAAAGTTCCGCTTAGCAAAAAAACACCCGAATTGAATTTCCCAGACAAGGTAAGCAGTTGCAAACTATCATCGCTGCCCGTAAAACCTGAATGATAGCTACCCGAAAGCTGCAAATCACGGAGTACCACTTTGCTGTTCTTTTCTTCTAAAGAAGCCTTCGATACTGTAAATTGAGCGGCCAATTTTGGCAAATTACCGTAGCCCAATTTTCCCCACAAGCGGCTCTTGATGTCGAGAAAACCGTCGGCATTGTAGCGCGAAATTTGTGTTTTAGAGAATTCGGGGAGGCTAGCTATTAGGTCGAGAATTTTTACTTGCTGACCATCAATGCTTAAATCTATGGATGCGTTTTCGCCATAACACAGCGAACCGTTCAGTCTCAGGTCAACCTGATTTACGGCCAATTTCACCTTGCTGAAACCCAGCTTTTCTGTTTCAGTGTTTACCGCCAAATCGGTTTCCAGACTTATGTTTTTGTCTTTAATGTACTCAACCCCATTTATGTGGTAGCCGTACATACGAGCATTGATAACGGTTTCGAGATTAAAATTGGTTTCAGTTAACTTACCTGAAAATTTTGACGTTTTAATAAAACACCGCAGGGCTTGATTATTGGCAGGTTGCGAAAAGCGGAAAAACACATTTTCTATGCTTACCTCGTCCAGTTTAAGCTGAAAATCGCTGGTTTGAGTTGCGGTTGTGTCCGCTTTCCAAATATCAAAATTGGTTTCACCACGTTCGTTTACAGACAGGTGCATCATACCACCGGCTAGCGAAAGCTGTGTGATTTTGTAATTCTTGTCCCAAATGTCCCAAATATTGAACGACAAATAGAGCTTGTCGGCATAGAGCAAAGTGTCCTTTTGGTGTTGGCTAAATTTATCGGCAATCGAAACCTGATTAAATCGAATGGCGGCCTGCGGAAAATTGTCGAAAAAGGTAAGTTCTACCTCGCCTACTTTAACCTGAGCCGTAAGACGTTCGTTCAGTTTTGCAACTACGAAATCTTTAACCTGATTGTTGTAGTATTTACCAACTGCAAATACCGCAGCCACTAGCAACCCTAGTACCAAAAAAGTGTATAAAAGGAGCTTTTTTATGCGCATGGTGCTTATTTGCAATTATACCCGATTTTTAAAACACATAGAAACATAGGCTCAACAATTTGAATTGCCACGCTTTTAATATTTATCCGGTATCATAGTTATGCAAGCATAAACGCATAGCTTCAGCAACTATGTTTCTATGCGTTAAAATTTATTTGGCCATTTTAAGAAACGAAACTTCTTGCTCGGTAAGGAAACGCCATTTGCCACGGGGTAAATCTTTTTTAGAAAGTCCGGCAAAAACAACCCGATCCAGCTTCATTACCTTGTATTCAAAAAACTCGAACATTCTACGCACAATGCGGTTTCTACCACTGTGAATCTCAATACCCACCTCACGTTTGTCGTCCATACCGGCCACATAATCCACCACATCAGCTTTAATTACGCCATCCAGCAATTCAATGCCATCGCGAAGTGCTTGCAAATGCTCATGGCTAACCGGCTTATCCAGTGTAACCTGATATATTTTTTTGATGTTGTATTTTGGGTGGGTCAGCTTCTTGGCCAAATCGCCATCGTTGGTAAACAACAGCAAACCGGTAGTATTTCTATCTAAACGGCCTACCGAATAAATACGCTCTCTGCAAGCTGTTTTTACCAAGTGAATAACCGTTCTTCGGTTTTGCGGATCGCTGCTCGTGGTGATAAAATCTTTGGGTTTATTCAGCAAAACGTAACGAAGTTTTTCTTGCGAAAGACTTTCTCCACCGTATTTAACCTTATCACCCGGCGATACTTTGTAACCCATTTCGGTAATTACCACACCGTTTACCTCAACCACACCGGCTTTAATCAGTTCATCGGCTTCACGGCGAGAGCAAACACCAGCATTCGACAACCATTTGTTTAATCGAACGTGCTCGCTGAAAGTTGGCATTGGTGCCTCTTTCTTGGCAAATGTTTCTTTAACCGGCTTACCAGTACGGGAAAACTTAGGCTTTGGAGGGCCAAACTTAGGTGCCTTTCCTCCGGTAGGATACGATTTTTTAGCCCCTTCAGGCTTTTTACCCTCACTTGGTTTAGATTGGCTGCGTTTTGGTTTATTCTCCATGCTACTAAAATTTTTGCAAAGGTACACCTAGCCCGACAATTTTTGACGAGAAATGTTTAGGTCTATAAAAAGCTTGAATTTCCTACAAACTATGCAATATCGCTGCCGCTTTTTCCAAGGTTTCTTCGCCTTTGGCAAAACAGAAACGCAGCAATTTTATTTCTGGCTCGTTGTGGTAAAAAACAGAAATAGGGATGGCTGCTAGTTTATGTTTGGCGGTCATTTCATCCGCAAATTCGGTGTCTTTTAACTCGCTAATGGCACTAAAATCGAGTAATTGAAAGTAGGTGCCCTGAGCCGGCATAAGCTTAAACCTAGAACCAGCAACAGCTTTAACGAAAAAATCGCGCTTGTTTTGGTAAAAAGCATTTAGCTCCAAATAGCGGTCTTCGTGTTTCATAAACTCGGCCACAGCATATTGTGCGGGCGTATTTACCGAAAACACATTGAATTGGTGCACTTTACGAAACTCAGCCGTGATGGCCTCGGGAGCCACTACATAACCCAGTTTCCAGCCAGTGGTGTGGTAAGTTTTGCCAAAAGAGGAGATAATTAATGCCCGTTCGGCCAATTTTGGGTAACGCGCAATCGATTCGTGCACCAAGCCATCGAAAACAATGTGCTCGTAAACCTCGTCACTCAAAATAATAATATCCGTATTGTTAACCAGTTTTTCCAGTTCCTTGATATCGGCAGCACTCAACACCGCACCTGATGGGTTGTGCGGACTGTTAAGCATAATCATTCTGGTTTTCCGGTTGATTAACTTCTTAACCTGCTTCCAGTCGATACTAAAATCGGGTTGTTTTAACTCAACATGCACCGGTTTTCCACCAGCCAAGGTTATAGCCGGTTCGTAACAATCGTATGCCGGGGTAAAAATTATTACTTCGTCTTCCTCGCGAATTAGGGCAGTAATGGCCGTAAAAATGGCCTGTGTGGCTCCGGCGGTAACCGTTATCTCGGTGTCAGAATTGTATTTGGCTCCGTATAGTTTTTCGGTTTTTTCAGCAATTGCATGTCGCAGTTCTGGCACGCCCGCCAAAGGAGCGTATTGGTTATGCCCATTGTGCATGGCTTTGCCCACCAATTTCACCAATTCAGGGTCGCACTGAAAATCGGGAAAGCCTTGCGCGAGGTTCAATGCACCGTGTTCGCGAGCCAAAGCCGACATTTTTGCGAAAATACTTAAACCGGTAGTGGGTAACTTAGAATGGATGGAAACGGAACTTTTCATGGTTGGATAATCGTAAAGGCTGGCGAATTTCTGCAAATTTTGGCTCGCTATTGTTAACAAGCAACAAAAAACCAATGCAAACTAGCTTCAGGAGATTGGAAAACCGATTAGCAAAAAACTTGGGTCAATTGTAATTGACTTGAGCACAAGTCGTTTTAAAATAATTATTGACTTGTATTCAAGTCAATTTATGCTTATTTTTGACTTGTGTCTAAGTCAATTTTGTACTTTTGTTCGAAAGAAACATCATGGACTCACTCTTCCGATTTCAGGCAAATGTGCTAAAATCTGTAAACGACGGGTTTTATCGGTATTTGTACCCTCAAATAAACTGGAACCAGCAACTAATTGGCATAAAAGGTTTGCGTGGTGTGGGTAAAACCACATTGCTGTTACAGCATTTAAAATACAAACTACCCGCTGGCGAGGCGTTGTACGTAACTGCTGACCATCCATTTTTTTACAACAAAGGCCTACTGGAACTGGCCGAAGACTTTGTAGCACAAGGCGGGAAAACCCTTGTAATCGATGAAGTACATAAATACGAAAACTGGTCGCGTGAGTTAAAAAACATATACGATGGTTTGCCTGAGTTAAAAGTCATATTTACCTCTTCTTCTGCTTTAGATATTTTAAAGGGAGAAGCCGATTTAAGTAGGCGTGTAGCCATTTACAATTTGCGGGGCATGTCGTTTAGGGAATACATCAATTTTACCCAAAAACTAGATCTTAAAGCCAATAGCTTGGCCGATACGCTGAAAAACCACGTTACGCTTAGCACGGCCATTAACGAACAACTAAAACCTTTGCCAATTTTTAAGGCTTATTTAAAACAAGGTTATTTTCCGTTTGGCCTACAATTGGAAGAAAAAGATTTCCAAAAACGTTTGCTTCAGGTTTTAAATACGGTGCTGGAAGTGGATTTGGCCTACATTGAAGGTTACTCTGTATCGAATATTATAAAAATTAAACGCTTACTGGGGGTGCTGGCCGAAATTGTACCCTATCAACCCAATATCTCCGATTTGGCTCTGCGTCTAAGTTTGGGTCGCGATACGGTATTGGCCTATTTAAACCACTTACAGCAAGCCGGTATACTGAACTTTATTTATTCGGCCAAGGCAGGCATGTCGAATTTACGAAAACCAGAAAAAATTTACCTCGAAAACACCAATTTAGCGTACGCCCTTAAAGAACAGCCCAACATTGGCAGCATTCGCGAGTCGTTTTTGCTTAACCAATTGCAAAGCATAGACTGTTTGGTAACCCTACCCGAAAAAGGTGATTTTGTAATTGACCAAAACACTACGGTAGAAGTGGGCGGAAAAAACAAGGCTTTCGAGCAAATTAAAGACCTAAATAACGCCTACGTGCTGGCCGATGACATTGAAATAGGTTACCAGAAAAAAATACCCTTGTGGCTGTTTGGATTTTTGTATTGAATAGTTAAGTGCTTTTCCCACAGATTTCGCAGGATATCAAATAAACTCCAACAAAAAACCCTACTCCATGATGGAATAGGGTTTTAGCCAATATTAATTGTAAAAAATTACTTCCTCTCGGTAGCACTTGCCGATAGGTACAAGCGGTTCATGCGGGCAATGTTTTCGATAGAAATTCCTTTTGGACACTCTACTTCGCAAGCACCGGTATTGGTACAGTTACCAAAGCCTTCTTTGTCCATTTGCTCCACCATTTTAAGCACGCGGTCTTTAGATTCTACCTTTCCTTGCGGGAGCAAATCAAGTTGCGATACTTTGGCTGAAACAAACAGCATGGCAGAGGCATTTTTGCAAGTAGCTACACAAGCCCCGCAGCCAATACAAGTAGCGGCATTAAAAGCCTCATCCGCATCGGTTTTAGGGATTAAAATCGCATTTCCGTCTACCGCTGCACCTGTGTTTACGTTTACGTATCCTCCGGCCTGAATTACGCGGTCGAAAGCCGAGCGGTCTACCGTTAAATCTTTAATTACCGGAAACGCAGCCGCTCTCCATGGTTCAACATAAATGGTTTCACCATCTTTAAACGAACGCATGTGCAACTGGCAGGTGGTTACATTCTTATTCGGGCCGTGCGCTTCGCCGTTAATAAACATCGAACACATTCCGCAAATTCCTTCGCGACAGTCGTGGTCGAATGCAACCGGATCGTCACCTTTTTTAATTAAGTCCTGATTAAGTTCGTCAATCATTTCCAGAAACGACATGTCCTCTGAAATGTTTTCTACTTTATAATCAACCATTTTGCCATTGTCCTTAGGACCGTTCTGGCGCCAAATTTTTAAATTCAGTTTCATATTTTTTCGGCTGTTGGCTATTGGCTGTTGGCTGTTAGCTAAGGGCTAAAGGCCAATGGCCAACGGCTTATTTGTAGCTTCTAGCAGCAATTTTAATATTCTCGAATTTCAGTTCTTCTTTGTGTAATTCATGGTTGCTTTCGCCTTTGAATTCCCAAGCGGCAACGTAAGCGTATTTTTCATCGTCACGAAGGGCTTCACCTTCTTCGGTTTGAAACTCTTCGCGGAAGTGACCGCCACAGCTTTCGTTACGGTTAAGGGCATCCTTACACATTAGTTCGCCCAGTTCTAGGAAATCGGCAACACGCCAAGCTTTCTCTAGTTCTTGGTTAAACTCATTTTGAGTACCTGGCACACGAACATTGCTCCAGAACTCGGCTCTAAGTGCCTGAATTTCGGCAATGGCTTCGGTTAAGCCTTTTTCGTTACGCGCCATACCGCATTTATTCCACATAATTTTACCCAACTCGCGGTGATAGTGGTCAACCGTTTTGGTACCTTTTATGCTTAGTAACTTGTTAATGGTTTCTTGAACGGCTTTTTCAGCTGCATCAAACTCTGGCGAATCGGTTTTAATTTTACCGGTTCTAATTTCGTCAGCTAAGTAATCACCAATGGTGTAAGGAATTACAAAGTATCCGTCGGCCAAACCTTGCATCAAAGCCGAAGCCCCAAGACGGTTAGCACCGTGATCAGAGAAATTGGCCTCACCCAGCGCATACATACCCGGAACGGTTGTCATTAGGTTGTAATCAACCCAAAGTCCACCCATGGTATAGTGAACAGCTGGATAAATACGCATCGGCACTTCGTAAGGATCTTCACCGGTAATTTGCTTGTACATGTCAAACAGGTTACCGTATTTCTCCTCAACTACTGCTTTTCCAAGCTTAATGATGGTAGTTGAATCAACAGTTCCAAGACCTTGCTTAATAACTTCAGTTTTCCCGTAACGCTCTATTGCCGAAGCAAAATCGAGGTAAACGGCCATTTTAGAAGTTCCTACACCATAACCCGCATCACAACGCTCTTTGGCAGCACGGCTGGCCACGTCACGAGGCACCAGGTTACCAAAAGCAGGATACCTGCGCTCTAAGTAGTAGTCACGTTCTTCTTCTGGAATATCAATAGCTTTGCGCTTATCGTCTTTTTGTTTGGGCACCCAAATACGTCCGTCGTTACGCAACGATTCCGACATCAGGGTTAGTTTAGATTGGTGATCGCCCGAAACCGGAATACAGGTTGGGTGAATTTGCGTGTAACAAGGGTTTCCGAAGAACGCACCTTTTTTGTAGCCTTTCCAAGCCGCAGTTACGTTGCTACCCATTGCGTTGGTACTTAGGTAAAATACGTTTCCGTAACCGCCGGTACAAAGCAATACGGCATGTCCACCGTGGCGTTCAATTTTGCCGGTAACCAAGTCGCGGGCAATAATACCGCGGGCTTTACCGTCAACGATAACCACGTCCAACATCTCGTGACGGCTGAACATTTCCACTTTTCCTTTGGCCACCTGACGCTCTAGCGCAGAATAAGCACCCAATAAAAGCTGCTGACCAGTTTGTCCTTTGGCGTAGAAAGTACGCGAAACCTGAGTTCCACCAAACGAACGGTTGTCTAATGTTCCGCCATAATCGCGGGCAAAAGGAACACCTTGAGCCACACATTGGTCAATAATGTTGGCTGAAACCTCAGCCAGGCGATGCACGTTGGCTTCGCGGGCACGGTAGTCACCACCTTTTATCGTATCGTAAAACAAACGGTGGGTGCTGTCGCCATCGTTTGCATAGTTTTTTGCAGCATTAATACCACCTTGGGCAGCAATAGAGTGCGCCCGACGTGGACTATCCTGAAAACAGAATGCTTTTACGCTATAGCCCATTTCGGCAAGCGATGCAGCGGCAGCCGAACCAGCCAGCCCTGTTCCCACCACAATAATATCGATAGAACGTTTGTTGGCCGGGTTTACCAAGCGAACAGACGACTTGTATTTGGTCCACTTCTGGTCTAAGTCGCCAGCAGGTATTTTATTTTCTAGTGTTGACATAATCGTTTAGAATATCTTGGTCGACAACTTACTTGGTTAGGAATATATACAGCGGCATTGCAGCAAATAGCAATGAAATCACTATAGAAAAAATCAACCCTACGTTTTGTATTACCGGAGTATATTTTGGGTGATTGATACCAAAAGTTTGGAATGCAGATTGAAAACCATGCGCCAAATGGTAACCTAAAGATATCATCGACAGCAGGTACAATATAACCACAAACGGGTTTTTAAATACTTCCAGCATTACCGCATAAAGGTCTTCATGGCCGTTGGCATCAACAGTTGGTATGCCAGTAAACCTTGAAACTACCCAAAACTGCGCCAAGTGAACTATTAAGAAAATTAATATAAGTGTCCCCAATAAACCCATCCAGCGGCTGTACCATTTACTGTTGGCGTTGCCTTTTTCCATGGCGTATTTTACCGGACGCGCTTTACGATTCTCGATAGTTAAACGAAGTGCCTGAACAATGTGCCAGATTATACCAATAAAAAGTACAATTTCCATGGCGCGTATTATCCAGTTGGTAGCCATAAAGTGCGCACCAATATTGAAGGTTAAACCGCCATCGTTAATAAAGATAAAGGCGTTTAAAAAGCAATGAACTACCAAAAATGAAATTAAGAACAGACCGGTAACGCCCATCCAATACTTTTTTACTAAAGATGTTTTCATTAAAATATAATTTCTGTATGCGTTTTACCTGTTCAGAAAAATTCGTCTCTTCCAAAAAAGCAGGCACAAATGTAACGTTCAATTGGATTTTGTCAACCTGCAGTTATAATTTAGAATTTGTCTAGTCAAACCTTTAACAAACTAATCAACAGTGCATTATAAAATAAAAAAGCGCCTCGAAATGATTCGGGGCGCTTTTCAATTTCAATATAAAGGTCGAATTAATCCTTAATCACCTTTTTGGTAATGATTTGGTTACCAGTATTAAGTTGTAATAGGTACATACCTTTTGGCAAATTGGAGGTGTTTACCGCCTTGTTCACTTTTCCGGTTGCAACTACATTGGCCGTGTTATAAACCATTTTACCGGTTATATCCATCAAAGTTAATTGATAAGACCCGCTGCTGGTAAAAGCAACATTAAGCTCGGAATTAACCGGGTTTGGATAGGTTTCAAGTTTAAGATTGTTTTTAGCCACCTTGTTTATACCTACGGATGATGTGTCTTGGTATACACAAATGGTAAAATCGCTATTAGAAGGTATAGCATCTCCATAAGCGTAAACCCTGGCTAGATAAGTTTGGCCTGAAGTTAATCCGGTTGCTCTTAATAATGTTGTACCAGGAAGCGCTATGGTGTCGATAATGATAGACTGCAGGGTTGGGTTTTGACACTGAAGAAAGTCTCCACAGTCAATAGCATTGGCAGCATAAAGCTCAACAACTGCACCAAAAGTTAGGCTGGTTACCTCAATTTTCTGAACAGCATTATTGGCTTCAAACGAATACCAAACATCAAATGCACTTGCCGAAGCTGGCATAGTATCGCATTGTACTGCATCCATTTCTTGTGTTGCCTCTGCTAAGCTTCCACTGGTAGCTGCTTCACAGCTGTCGTTTGCGGCTGGAAAAATGGTGGTTGCCGAGTAACAATTATCATTTTCCGGATGAATAACCGCGTTATAAACACAAATGTTAAAATCGCCTTGAACCGGGTCGGATGGGCTATCGTTATATACCCTCACCCAATAATAATTTTCTGGGGTTAAATTGCTTGCTGTAACAGCAGTGGTTCTGGTGCCAATTATTCCTGTAGCCGTGCCACAAGCAACAATATTTCCTCCGCAAGCATCATAAACAAGAACAACTGGAGCCATGTTTTCTGAACTTACCTCAACATGTTGAGTTTCCTGAACAGCTTGGAAAGTGTACCAAACATCATAAGCGGCCTCACTAATGTTGTTGTTGCAAGAATCTGGTGCAAAATCCTGAGTTGCAGAAATCACAGTACCAGGTGTTGTGTTGCAGGTATCATAAACCATCAGCATTTCTGCATCCGCACAGAAATCATTGCTTGGAGCTGGAGCCAATGGATTGTCATAAACACAAAGTGTGAAATTGCCATCACTTGGCTGACTTAAACCGTAGTGATAAATACGTATCATATACTGCTGACCTACAACCGCGTCAGTCATCGAAATGTTCAATGGTGCTGAAACAGCGCCAACCCCAGGAATTACGGTTGGGTTGTAACAGGCTATTGGCGCATTGCCGCAAGTATCATATAGTTCAACTACAGCAGCAAGGCCGGTTGAAGATGAAGCCAATGGCGTAAGATCGATATTGGTTCTTGCCATATTGGGTACAAAAGCAAACCAAATATCATTGGCCGTTGCACTAGCTAGGTTAGAACCGCAACTTGTGGCTGGTGTTTCTTCATTGGCTCCGGCAACGGTTGCAACAATTGGAAAACAGTTACTACCCACAAACAGGCTGAACGCACCGGCACATGTGTCATTGGCAATGGGTTGAGCCGAGCCATGAACACAAATCTCGAATATATCGGCACCTTCACGCGGTAGCGTATCGCCCCAGTTATACACACGAACCAAGTAATCATTTCCAATGGTCAAGCCATTTGCCTCAAGACGAGTTTGTCCCGATTGAATAATAATGATTGGGCCTATATTGATGGCATTAGGATTGGCACAAGCAATCAGGTTTCCACCACACGCATCATAAAGTTCAATAACTGCACCTACACTGTCGGTAAATGTTGTTACGTCAACAAACTGAGTGGTGTCATTGGCATTGAATTTAAACCATTGGTCATAAGCCGAGTTACTGCTATCCAAACCAGCACACACATTGGCCGGCGATTCTTGACTTGCTCCAGCAAAAGAACCCTGAATAGCATAACAAGAACTGTCAGGAGCAACGTAAAGCCACATAGCATCTTGACAAATGTCGTTTTGAAACGTCTGAGCCATGGCCCCAACGGAAAACAAACTTAGGAGGGTAAAAAACTTAAATTTTAAAAGGTAATTTTTAACCATCATCGCAAAATTTTGCCGCAAAATTAATGATTTTGTAACCTAGAGTTAGAGATGGGGTAAGAATTATTTAATGCCTTTTCATTTAGCGTTCTTCCGGCAAGTTTACCCCACCGGCAGTCCTTTCTCAAACGCCATCCCAAAACTGATGAACGAATCGGTACTACCTACGCCTTCAATGCGATGAATTTGTTCGTACAAAATCCGCCTGAGATCTTCGTTGTCCTTCGCCACAATCTTAATAAACAAGGCATATTTTCCCGAAACCCAGTGACACTCCACTACTTCTGGAATTTTTTTCAACTCCTCAGCAACGGTATAGGCAAATCGCGCTTCTTTGGTTACAATGCCAGTATACGTAATGCTGTCGTAACCCAATTTCTTAGAATCGAGTTTAACGGTGTACCCCTGTAAAAGTCCATTTTCTTGCAATTTTCTTATCCGCTGGTGTACTAACGAATTCGAAACCTTTAATTCCTTAGCCAAAATGGTAAAAGACAGCCGGGCATCATCGGTCAGTTTCTTTAATATTTGACGGTCCAAAAAGTCAAGTTGATACTCCATGCTGTTTTTTGGTTAAAAATATTTAATTGATTGAGTATTTATTGGGGTAAATAAAGTCAATTTGACACAAAATTAACTCATATATTGACTATATGACTACAATTGATTGAAATTTGCAACAAAATTACATTCATGCAAAAAGATCAGTTGTTGGCCGCCCTTTGGGAGAAATACGTGGCCATTACGCCTTCGGCTTTGGAAATTCAAAAATTGTTTGCGGCCAATGGCGAAACCATTCACAACGACCACATTGCGCTGCGTACCTATAACGACCCTCGGGTAAATATTTCGGTATTAGAAAAACCATTTGTGGCCGCAGGATATGAGGCCATGGGCGAGTATATTTTTGTAGAAAAGAAATTGTTTGCCAAGCATTATCAGCACAAAACCGACAAGCTGGCGCCAAAAATTTTCATTTCTGAATTGAAACTGGAAGAGTGTTCTGAATTTCTTCAAACCAGCGTTAAAGCCTTGCTTGATGGTTGTAATCCTGAAGTTTTCCAGGCCGAGGATTTGATTTTGAAAGGCCGCGTTTGGGGAGATTTAAGTTATCCTCTTTATGACAAACTGCGCGAAGAATCGGAATATGCTGCATGGATGTATGTTTACGGCTTTTGTGCCAATCACTTTACCGTAAATGTTAACGAACTTGCTGATTTCGAAACCTTGGAATCGGTTAACGATTTTCTGGAACAACAAGGATTTAAACTAAACGCCTCGGGTGGAAAAATAAAAGGCACTCCGGCTCAGTTACTGGAGCAATCGAGCACGCTTGGTGATAAGCTGGAAACTGTTTTTAAAGAAGGAGTTCACCTTATACCAAGCTGCTACTATGAGTTCGCCCTGCGTCACCCCGATGAAAATGGCGATTTATACCAAGGTTTTATAGCGGCCAGTGCCGATAAGATATTCGAAAGCACCGACCTGAAGTTGCAAATGTAACCCCCGCTAAAAATCCCGCCCGCGCGGGATTTTTTATTTACCGAAAAGAAATCATCCGTTGTTCACCATCTTTGAGGACTTACAGGTCTTAACTTTATATTTTAGGCGCCTCAATTTTTAACTCGAAACACCCAACCCGAAACATATTAACATGAGCAAGCATTTTATCTTCGATTTCGACAGCACCTTTATTCGGGTTGAGGCTTTGGACATTTTATGCGAAATAGCGCAAGCCAAAAACCCCGGAATGGTCAATGTGTTGAGCCAAATTCAGCACCTGACCAACTTGGGCATGGAAGGCCGTTTGTCGTTGAAAGAATCCCTTTTACAACGCATTCAGTTGCTAAATGCCAACAAATCGCACTTGGCCGAACTGATAACTGCACTGAAACTTCAAATAAGCGATTCGGTAAAACGCAACCACCGTTTTTTTGCCGAACACGCCGACAAGGTTTATGTTATTTCTAACGGTTTTAAAGAAATTATTGCACCTATAGTCCTCGATTATGGCATTTCGCCAGACCGCGTTTTGGCCAATTCATTTCATTTTGATGCCGAAGGAAATATTATTGGTTTCGACCAAAGCAACCCGCTGTGCGAAAACAAAGGCAAGGCCATTCGCCTAAAAGCAGTTGGCTTAACCGGCGACATCATGGTAATTGGCGATGGTTATACCGATTACGAAATGCGTGAAGCTGGGGTTGCTACTAAGTTTTATGCGTTTTCAGAAAACGTAAGTCGCCCGGCTGTGATTGAAAAAGCCGACCACATTGCCCCCTCGTTAGATGAGATTCTTTACGATTTACAGTTTCCGGCATCGGTTTCATACCCCAAAAACCGTATCAAAGTATTGTTGCTGGAAAATGTACATCCCGATGCGGTAGCTATTTTCCAAACCGAGGGTTATTCGGTAGAAACGCTAAAAGGTGCATTAACCGAAGAAGAACTCTGTAAAAAGATTAAAAACGTTAACATACTCGGCATTCGCTCTAAAACACAAGTAACGGAAAAAGTCCTAGACAGCGCCACTAACCTATTGGCCATCGGCACTTTTTGCATTGGCACCAATCAGGTAAATCTGGAAGCCTGCAGTGAGCGAGGCATTGGCGTGTTTAACGCCCCATATAGCAATACCCGCTCGGTGGTAGAATTGGCTTTGGGCGAAATGATTATGCTGGTGCGCAGCACATTCGAAAAAAGCAGCAAAATGCACCAAGGTGTGTGGGACAAATCGGCCAACGGAAGTGTAGAAATTCGTGGCAAGAAACTAGGTTTGGTAGGTTACGGTAACATCGGTACGCAGTTTTCCATTTTGGCCGAGGCCTTGGGCATGGAGGTTTATTTTTACGATGTAATTGATAAGCTGGCTCTTGGTAATGCCAAAAAATGCAGCTCATTAAAGCAATTGCTGGAAGTAGCCGATGTGGTGAGCTTGCATGTGGATGGCCGTAAGAGCAATAAAAATTTGATTGGCTCCGAAGAATTTGGTTGGATGAAGGACGGTGTGGTGTTTTTGAACCTCAGTCGCGGACATGTGGTCGATTTGGCTGCCTTAACCGCAAACCTAAAAACCGGCAAAATTAAAGGAGCTGCCATCGATGTTTTCCCCGAAGAACCCAATAGCAACAACGAGCCTTTTGTAAGCGAATTGCAGGGTTTTTCTAATGTAATTCTTACTCCGCATGTGGGTGGAAGTACCGAAGAGGCCCAACTCAACATTGGTCATTTTGTATCTGAGAAAATTATCCAATACGTGAACACTGGCTCCAGTTTTGGCAGCGTAAACCTGCCTGAAATTCAGTTGCCCGAACTTAAAAACGCTCACCGTATTATGCACATTCACGAAAACGTGAAAGGTATACTGGCCCAGATAAACACAATTTTGGCTCAATACGACAACAACATTTTGGGGCAATACCTAAAAACCACCGAAAGCATTGGCTATGTGATAACGGATGTGGACAATACTTATAACAAAGATTTGGAGAAAGCCATGCGCGCTATTCCGAATACAATACGTTACAGGATTCTCTATTAATTAAATTTGGGCGTGCCCCCGCTTTCGCGCTGCGCGCCTCAGCAGGGTCGGTCTACGGCCATTACTCCTCGTTACACTGCGGGGTAATTGGCCTCCGCCCTCACGCACAAGCATTGTCTAGTTGCTAACACTTAGACGCAGCGCGTTAGGGATTGAAGTGGAAATCGTCTCGCTTTTTCAGCGGGACATTGCAACGGAAAGCCCGACCCGAGGCACGAGGGGAACGCCCAAAAGAAAAGAAGAAGAAAGAATAATGACTACCGATCTTAAACGATTAAGTGAAAAAATAACCGGCGAACTTCATTACGATGAGGTAATGCGCACGCTTTATTCCACCGATGCTTCGGCCTACCGCGAGTTGCCATTGGCCGTTGCTATACCAAAATCGAAAGAAGACATTCGCGAACTACTTGCTTTTGCGCGCGAAAACGGCATTGGCATTATTCCGCGTGCGGCTGGTACTTCGCTTGCCGGTCAGGTGGTAGGCAACGGTTTGGTGGTAGATATTTCCAAGCATTTTACCAAGATAATTGAGATTAACAAGGAACAGCACTACGCTATTGTGCAGCCCGGAGTGATTCGTGATGAACTGAACCACTACGCCAAACCTTTCGGCTTGTTTTATGGCCCGGAAACCAGCACCAGCAATCGCTGCATGATGGGCGGTATGGTAGGCAATAATAGCTGTGGTGCACGTTCGTTGGTTTATGGCTCGGCCCGCGAGCACCTTATTGCTATAAAAGGCTTTTTGGCCGATGGTAGCGAAACCGAATTTGGTGAATTAACTACCGAAGAATTTGAAGCAAAGTGCCGAGGCGAAAACGTTTCGGGCGAATTGGAGCAAAAAATTTACCAGCAAGCCAAAGCAATACTAGGCAATGCCCACAACCGTGAATTGTTTCTGAACAATTACCCCAAACCATCCGTTCCGCGCAGAAACACGGGTTATGCCCTGGATTTATTGGCCAATGCCGATCCTTTTGGCGGAAACGGAAAGTTTAACTTTTGCAAACTCATTGCCGGGTCAGAAGGAACGCTGTTTTTTGCCACGGAAATCAAGGTAAACCTTAGTCCTGCATTAAAACCCCTGATGGCATTACAGGCCATTCATTTTAACAGCATTCGCGAATCGTTGCTGGGTAATTTAGTTGCCTTAAAATATCAGCCCACCAGCATTGAGTTAATGGATCATTACGTGTTGGAATGTACCAAAGAGAACATCGAACAACGTAAAAATCGCTTTTTCGTTGAAGGCGATCCAGCGGCTATTTTGGTGGTAGAGTTTTTAGAAGACAGCGAAGAAGAAATTAACCGAAAAACGCAAGCCTTGGAAGCCGAACTGCGCGCTCAAGGGCTGGGTACTCATTTTCCGGTAGTGCGGGGTGAGCAAACCAAGCAAGTTTGGGAACTGCGCAAAGCCGGATTGGGTTTGTTGTCGAACATTCCCGGCGATGCAAAGGCCGTGGCAGTAATTGAAGATACCGCGGTTGATGTAAACGACCTACCCGATTTTATTGAAGAGTTTAATGCCATTTTGAAACAGCGTGGCTTGTATTGTGTGCATTACGCCCATGCCGCAACCGGCGAATTGCACCTGCGACCTATTATTGATTTAAAGACCGCGGAAGGCACGCAGCTTTTTAGAACCATTGCCACCGACATTGCCCAACTGACCAAAAAATACCGCGGTTCGCTGAGTGGTGAGCATGGCGATGGCCGCCTACGTGGCGAGTTTATTGCCTACATGATGGGCGAAGAACTTTATCAGCTATTTCGAGAAGTGAAAAAATGCTGGGATCCATGGAACCTGTTTAATCCCGGGAAAATTGTGGACACTCCGCCCATGGACACTTTTCTGCGTTATACGCCCGGACAAGAAACCCCGCAGTTCGATACCGTTTTCGATTTTAGTCACAACGACGGTATAGTGCGTGCAGCCGAGCTGTGCAATGGCTCTGGCGACTGCCGGAAAACGGAGATTGCCGGAGGAACCATGTGCCCCAGTTACATGGCCACGCGCAACGAAAAAGAAACCACCCGGGCGCGTGCCAACATACTACGTGAAACCCTTACCAACAAAGAAACAGCATTCGACAACAAAGAAATTTTGGAGGTAATGGATTTGTGCCTGAGTTGCAAGGGTTGCAAATCGGAATGCCCAAGCAATGTTGATGTGGCCAAATTGAAGGCCGAGGCACTGCATCAATACTACAAAATAAACGGGGTGCCGTTGCGAAGCAAATTAATTGGCAACATTACCAAACTAAACCGAATAGCCAGCTTTGCTCCTGGAATGTACAATGGCCTAATGCGCAGCCCAATAGGTACTTTAATTAAAAAAGTAAGTGGATTTAGCACACAACGTGAGTTGCCGCCCCTTTCCAGTCAAACTTTTGCCAGTTGGTTTAAAAAATATCAGCAAACAGGCGCGTTCAAAAACGGAAGGGTACACCTGTTTAATGATGAGTTTTTAAATTACAACGATGCACTTTTGGGCATTACAGCGGTACAATTGCTGAACAAACTCGGTTATGAGGTAATTGTACCCCAACTGGCCGAAAGCGGACGAACCTACTTATCGAAAGGACTGTTGACCCAAGCCCAAGCACTGGCTGAGAAAAACGTGCAAACGCTGCTCAATTTTGCCGACACCAACGAGGTGCTGATAGGCATTGAACCTTCGGCCATTCTTACCTTTCGTGATGAATATCCCGATTTGTGCCGTGGCGAATTAAAGGCAGTTTCGCAAAAACTGGCCAAACGCGTTTTCCTTATTGAAGAATTTTTGGCCAACGAAGTTGATGCGGGAAGAATTGATGGCTCGCTGTTTACCGAAGAAAGCCGCAGATTACGTATTCATGGCCATTGCCACCAGAAAGCCCTTTCGAGCATGGTGCCGGTTAAAAAAATACTATCGCTACCCAAAAACTACCAACCGCTTTTAATTCCTAGTGGTTGCTGCGGAATGGCTGGTTCTTTCGGTTACGAAAAAGAGCATTACAACCTTTCCATGCAAGTTGGCGAGTTGGTGCTTTTTCCCACCATTCGCAAAGAAGCCGAAGAAACCATTATTGTAGCTCCCGGTACCAGCTGCCGCCACCAAATAGCCGACGGAACCGGAAGAAAAGCATTGCATCCGGTAGAGGTGTTGTGGGAGGCGATGAGGGATAAATAAATGACTGAATTACAGTGTTTTAAATCATATTGCCTGTTGTTTTCATTCGGATAACAAGTCTGAAAAGTTCATTACCTGTTGCTTATTTCCAGTTTTTATTCACCTTTGCCCCATTAATATTTCAGTGCTATGTCAACAGTTACCCCATGCCCAAAGTGCAAATCAGAATATACCTACTTTCTTGAACCGTTAATGATGTGCCCCGAATGTGGCCACGAGTGGAACCCTGACGAAGTTGCGGAAGAAGAAGAAACTGGTTTGATAGTAAAAGACTCGAACGGTAATCGTTTAGCCGATGGCGACTCAGTAGTAATTATTAAAAACCTACCTGTAAAAGGTGCTCCACAACCCATTAAAGCTGGCACCAAGGTTAAAAACATACGCCTGGTTGATGGCGACCACAACATCGATTGCAAAATAGACGGTTTTGGTTCGATGGCTTTAAAATCAGAGTTTGTGAAGAAGGCATAACTTCCTTTAAATAAAATCTATTTAAGTAACTGGCCGGAATAAGTAATTCTGGAAACGGTGATAAATAACAAAAGAGAGGCATCCACCAAGATGCCTCTCTTTTACTTTTATTCAAAAGAATAGAATGTATGAACAAACTCAATTTTTCACAAACCGCTGACTTACCACCCCATTTTGGTCATTAATTACCAACAGATAAATTCCTTGGGTCAATTGACTAACATCTAGCTGGTTGTCTGCTTGTGATACTGTATGGCTAGCTAATTTCCGACCATCTAAACTGTAAATTGCTGCTGTACTTGCCAAAGCAGACTCAGTAATGGTAAAATGCAATTTTTCCTGCACCGGATTTTCCAATAGGCTAACGGATGGCGTTGCTGAGTTTTCCCCAATTCCAGTGCTTGCGGCATTAAGTTCCTTAATTAATGCAGAAGCCAAAGCCGCCCGGTTTCTTCGGTCGTTATTAACCATCAAGGTAAGGGTCACGTTGGTTTCTGGCTGGTGGATAGTCAAGGTCGTAAAGCCGGAAATGTCGCCTCCGTGACCGAAATAATCTTTGTTAAAGAATTTGTAACGCATGGTGGCAATGCCGTAACCGGTACTATTTGGGCCAAACGAAACGCTGGTGCATTGCTTCATTTCGTCAAGTAGGCTTTGGTTAAACAATTCTGCCCTAAACACTGCTCGGGTAAATTTCGATACTTCTTCCGATTTCGACAAAATGGCTCCCGCGCCAAATACCATACTGGCAAATGAGGTGCTGTGTATAAAATTCGATTGGTCGTCAAAAATGCCGTCTTGGTTAAAATCGGACCAACAAGGTGTAATGTTTTCGATAAAGGTTTCCTGCGGCTGAAAATAGCTGTGTTCCATACCCAGCGGATTAAAAATTCGGCTGCGGAATTCTTGTGCCAGCGTGTTTCCGGTTACTTTTTCGATAACCATGCCCAGAATAACAAAATTGGAATTAGAGTAGGCAAAACTGGTGCCGTGCGCAAAATCCTTTGGCCCCAGGTAGGTTTCTAGCGCTTCACGCGGAGTCCACATTTTGTCGGGATTGTTGTACCACTGTGCCGTAGCCGTCTGAGATAAGAATTCTTTTACTCCGCTGCGGTGCTTCAGCAATTCGCGAATGGTAATATTGGTGTCCACGTATTGTATGTCGTTAAAATACTTCCCAATTGGATCGTCCAAACTCATCTTATTTTCTTCTACCAGCTGCATTACTGTTGCACCAAGGAACAATTTGCCCATGCTGGCTGTCCAAAATAAATGCTCGGGATTAATTGGTGCTTCAACAAACGGATCGCCAAAACCGGTGTAGCCGTTCCACACACTGTTGTCGCCCAAAATAATATTGGCCGATACACCCATCATTTTAAGTGCTTTGGCGGTGCTATCGAGCACTTGCTGAAGTTTTCCGGCTAAAACCGGGTCGACACTTTGTTGGGCAGTTGCAAAATTCAGTGTAAAAACGAGGGCAAACAGCAGTGATAGAATACGTTTCATGTCAATTCTTTTTTGCAAACCTATTCGACTAAGGCAGTTTTAATTTGTCATTTCTTGCTCAATAACGACGGAGCGATGCCAAAACGCTTTTTGAACGCTTTGCTGAATGAAAAAATGTCGGAAAAATTAAATCGGAAGGCTGTTTCCGTAATATTTGCGCCAGTTTCAATGGCAATTTTAGCGCGATTTAATTTTTGCTGCAAGACATACTGATAGGGACTCATGCCATACAGTTGTTTGAAGGAACGACAGAAGTAAAACTCTGACAAACCAGCATTTGCGGCTACAACCGCCATTTCTATTCGCTGTGCAATTTGGTCGTCAATGGTTGCTTTGGCCAAGGTTAATCGCCGGAGCAGTTCTAACCGCGTGCTTTTCTTTGCCGATTTTAAGGACGCACTTTTTTGAGAAAATTCTTGGTGATCCTTTAGCAGGTTTACTGTTAATTGGTAAAAGAAATCCTTATCATAGTATTGATATTCAGTCGGTTGAAAAGTAAGTGCATTTGCCAATTGCTGCATTTGCCTGCCGCAATTCACCATTTCCGCCTGCAGCGAAGCCAAACTCAAGTTGTAATTTACTTTCGGTTGGCCGTAATCCAATATTTCATCCAAAGGCAAACCATAACTGTTAACCACCTCATCGACCAATGCCTTATCAATATTAATGCACAGGCCAATTGTTTTTTGGACAGCCGGTTTACAAAATGCCTCACCGCTTTCCAATTGGTCCACCACCAAAAGTTGCCCCGATTTCACCCGGTTCAGAGTTCCGTTAACCACATAATTTTCTTCACCCCGCAGCACGTACTTTAAACCCACAACGGGCTTAGGAGTTAAGGCTGCATGAAATGCCGACAACTCAGAGAAAGCAATGAAATTGCCATCAGTGGCCACATTGTTCAACTGGCCAGCCTGAGTATAATGAATGTAATTTCTAGCGTTCAACTCGTGCATTGCGGGTTGAATTTACCAACAGAAATTGTGTGTTGATCAAGCTAAATTACAAGCGGAATGGGGGGGCGATGAAAGGTGGGGCTTAGTTAACCGGAACACCTGCAATGGTGTATTTATAAAAAAGACTTTTACGAAATGCTTTGGAAGTATTCAGGTATTTGGTAACAAAATCCTGCTGCTCTTTTACATTCACCATTGCCTTATCAACCGACTCTTTTAGCTGGCTAACTTGTGTTCGAATTTGTTGGTCATCAACCTGCAATTCATCCAATTGCTTTCCTGCCAACTTTAATAATTTATCGGCCTCATTAATCATTTCACTAATCTCAGCATCGGTTTTCTTTGGTGAAAACTGCTTGTTTCTAAACTGAATAAAATCGTTATACTGATTAATTCCAGCATTGTAGTTATTTATCGCCTCGTTATAATTATTGGTCAGATTTTGACGCTTTATGTTCTCCAATTGAACCCTTAATGTCGTTTGTTCTTGCAACACCACAGCATTATTTACCCCAGCTTGCTCCAAGCGTCTTAGGCTACCTTGCAGTCGATTAACTTCTGTTGCTTGCAAATGTTGTTTTAAACTATCGGCAAATTCGAATACCACACCCGATTGGGTTAATTTTGACTTTCCTGACACAAATTCATAATTATTAATCGGCTGCTTTGAAAATTGCCAAATGGGGTCAAAAGGCATGTGCGATTTTATCAGTTTTTGCGGTGCTGCCAAAAAGTAATCGTTGTTGATGGTGGAAAAAAATTGTCCGTTTTGAATATAACCTGCACCCCAGGTAGGATCAACAAAATACCAACCAGAGTCTACGTAAACTCCACACCATGCGTGAGCGATATAATCGACAAAACCCCGCTGTTTGGTATATCCAGTAATGATGTAGGCTTCTATTTGAAGTTTTGTGCATAAATCATGGAAAACGGCTGCATAACCTGCACACACGCCTTTTCGAGTAACTAATGTTTTGTTTGCAAGCTCCTTATCAGACTCGTTGTAATCAAACAAAAACATGTTTTTCACATCATACTTAATATTTTTGGCTACCCAGAAAAATACGGCACGTAGTTGCTCTTTTGGGGTACCAAAATTTTGACCGATATAACTCGCAATACTGTCGATTGAGTAACTTTTGTCAACCGGAATCTCCATCATCCGCTTGTCAATACCGCTATAATTTGGGCTTAAGCTTGAAAGTTTTTGAGCGAAGAGGCCACTAACTATTAAAAAGAGTGTGGCAACAAACAGCAGCAGTTTCATAAGGGTTAGAATAGACAGCAATACTAGGAAAGATATAGGGGCTGTGCAAGAAATTACGCACTATTTACTAGCCAGGGCATCCCACGGTAAAACATTCCCGTAGCTCCTTTCTTGCTTTTGCCTTCCACCATAAACCAAGTTCTTCGAGCCGGTTAATTCTGGAGCTAGCGCTTCAAAATAATTCAAACCCTTAAAAAGATCTGGCAAAACGGTTTCTGTAGCCTTTACCTCATAAAGATTCGTTGTTGCTTCATCTTCCACTAGCAAATCAACTTCATGGCCTGCCGAATCGCGCCAAAACCACATTTCCTGCTGTAAATAGCGATGATAGTCTTGTTTCACAAATTCTGTTACCACATAGTTTTCGAACAACATGCCCTTTATTGGCATTGCTTTTAGCTTAGTGGCATCATTTATTTTTAACAGAAAAGCAAGCAAACCTGTATCGTAGAAATACAGTTTGGGTGTTTTTACTACCCGTTTACTTAAATTTTTGTGATAGGGTTGCAGGGTATATAAAATATAGCTGCTTTCTAACAGCGACAGCCAGCTTTTTGCGGTTGGTTGCGAAATACCACACTCGTTGGCCAACGAATTTAGGTTAAGCAACTGTCCGGCTCGGGTGGCACAAAGACTTAAAAATTTTCGAAAATTTTTAATGTCCCGCACGTTTACTAAGTCAACAATATCGCGCTCAACATAGGTTTGAATGTAATTAGCAAAATACACTTTCGAAGGAATACCCCTGTCGTATATAGCCGGATAACAGCCTTTAACCAGCATTTGAGCATAATCGTCTGATAACAGTCCGGCAGTTTTTAATTCAGTATTGTCAAATGGCAGTAACTTAAATAACGCTACCCTACCTGCCAAACTTTGGGTGATGTTGGCCAGTAACTGAAAATTTTGCGATCCCGATAAAATGTACTGGCCCATTTCGCCGGTTAAATCTACTGCACTCTGAATGTAAGAAAACAGCGAAGGAACCCGCTGAACCTCATCAAAAATAACTTTGCTGGCAAATTGTTTCAAAAAACCATTTGGGTCGGTTTCGGCAAATAATCGCGTGTCAGGGTTTTCTAAATTCACATAAACATAGTCGGGAAATAGTGTTTTAAGCAAGGTTGTTTTACCCGATTGCCTTGGTCCCGTTACAGCCAAAATTGGGTACTTTTCCTTGTAGCTATTTATGGGAATTTCTATTTGCCTATAAACACTCATAATTGATTTATTTACAGACAAATGTAAAAACTAATTTTGAAATTACATAAGTTTTATTTTGAAATAACACGATTTAAATTTTGAAATTGCACGACTAAATTCAAAAAAAATGGCCAACCAACTGGTCGACCATTTTTGCGAGAAAAACTCGGTTATTATCTTTCCAAAATATAAATAGCGTGAACTATGCCAGGCAGCCACCACAGCAAAGTCCAGGCGCAATTACTTAGCGTGGGAACAGCAGCCCAATCAGTATGTAAACCAACCGCCACAGGAGGAAGCAACACAGCTAAAATGTACTCACCAATGGTAGCATTGCCTTGAACAGCACATAACTTAACGTCTTCAATAGCCAGATTTACCAGCTTTACCTTTTGGCCAAAAGAAAGTTCGTTTGCCTCAGCTTTAAAGGCTTTTTCGTCAAATTTTTTCATTTCCTTGGCAAAAGCAAACACCGATTCGGCGGTTTTCTTTTCGCCGTTCGTGGCAGGGCTCGCCAATAGATTGCCGGCAAAAAACACAGCAATGGCAAGCGTGAATACTGTCTTTACAATTTTCATGGGTAAATTTGTTTAGTGAATTCCTACTCGTTTGGCTTTTCGGTTACGCCTTGTTTTTGATTGTTTCAAATATAACCGAACAACTTGACAATAAAAAGAACCACTTGGACAAAAACCCATAAATCTAAAATAACCTACCCTTCGTAGAATTATATGGCAAGCAATACCAATAACCCGGTATCTTACTACGTAAACCAAGGTATTCCGGATTCTATTTAGACAAACTCTATATAACCACTACCTGACAGTTTTGTGACATTATCAGTAAATATCGTCCCGATTTTTGTACCGCTAAATAGTGTGAGAAGTTGAAGAACATTAAGGTTATAGCATTAACACATAGAAAAGCCGATTTAAGTACCATTGGTCGGTTTCACTTGGAGGAAAAACTTCAGGCACAACGCCTTGCGGAAATAAAAAACGCATTGGGTTGGTCGGAGCTAATGTACCTAAGCACCTGCAACCGAGTTGAGGTTATTTGTGCCTGGGAAGGTAATAATGATGCTTTTGAGCTTAAAAAATTGGTCGCTGAATTCTTGCCAAATGCTTCCGGAACCGATGTTGATGCCATACTTCCGCAACTAGAGGTTTATGATGACTTGGACGCCGTTAGGCATTTGTTTGAAGTTGCCTCATCGCTCGATTCTATGGTGGTTGGTGAGCGTGAAATTATTACCCAATTCCGAAAATCATACGAATTGTGCCGAAAAGCACATTTAACGGGTGATAAGATTAGATTAATCGTAAGTCAAACCATAGAAGTTGCCAAGCGCATATTTACTGACACCCAACTTTGTACCCGTCCGGTTTCTGTAGTTTCATTGGCGTTTAAATCACTTCAAGACAGTCACCTGCCAGCCAACGCACGGGTTTTGATGATTGGTGCGGGAACTACTAACCGAAACATGAGCCGGTTTTTGCTCAAGGCCGGACTAAAAAATATTCACGTTTTCAATAGAACATTGGCCAATGCTGAAACGCTAGCCAACGAAATTGGAGCTACCGCTCATTCACTTACCGAATTGGAGACCTATACCGGTGGTTTTGATGTTATTGTAAGCTGCACCGGTAGTGCACATGCGGTAATTACACCTGAGATTTACCAACAATTGGTTCAAGGCGAATTAAATCAGAAAATAGTTATTGACTTAGCCATTCCTGCCGATTTTGACCTAGCAATCAATAAAATATTTCCAGTTAAACTAATTAATGTAGCCTCTTTAAAACCAATTTCAGAAGCCAATTTAAAAGCTCGCGAAACGGAACTTATTTTGTGCCATCAAATACTAAACGAGTGCCTGTTGAAGTTTCAGTCATTGGCCAAAGAACGCAAAGTAGAACTGGCCATGAAAGAAGTCCCTAAAATGGTTAAAGACATTAAGCATCGCGCTATAAATGAGGTATTTGCCAAAGATTTAGCTAAACTCGACGATGAATCCAAAGCCGTTTTGGAAAAGATGATGGAATACGTGGAGAAAAAGTACATTAGTGGCCCCATTAAATTGGCCAAAGAAATCATGCTTGCAGAAACATCCCATTGATTTTATCCATGCAACTACCTATTAAGATAGGCACCAGGGGAAGTGATTTAGCCCTTTGGCAAGCCAATACTGTAAAAAAGCAACTGGAAGATTTAGGCCATTCGGTTGAGTTAAAAATAATCAAAACCAAGGGCGATAACATCCAGCACCTTAGTTTCGATAAAATTGAGGGCAAAGGCTTCTTTACCAAAGAATTGGAAGACGAATTATTGGCCGGAACTATCGATTTGGCGGTGCATTCGCACAAAGACCTAGAAACAACGCAACCAGCTGGCCTCTGCATAGCGGCCGTTTCGCCTCGCGAAAACCCTGCAGATGTTATTTTATTGCGCAAAGAAAAAGTAGTTCATTCTCGCAAATTTCTTCTGCCTGAAAAAGCCATTGTTGGCACCTCATCGGCAAGAAGAAAATCGCAATTGCTTGAATTTTGCCCCGATGTTCAAATTCAAGACATCCGTGGAAATGTACCCACCCGTATCCAAAAGCTACGAGACGGACAATACGATGCTATTTTATTGGCCAAAGCAGGTATTAACCGGTTAAAACTTGACATCAGCGACCTGGAAATGGTTGTTTTAGATATTAAAGAATTCATTCCGGCTCCCGCCCAAGGAGTTTTAGCACTTCAAGTTCGTTCAGCTGATGAAAACCTTCGTGAGGCTTTAAAAGCGCTAAACATCCCAAATGTTGCAGCCTGCGTTGGTGTTGAGCGTGAAATTTTGCGTTTGTTCAAAGGTGGTTGTCAATTACCCTTGGGTGCATACTGCGAAAAATCGGGTCATGGTTTTAGGGCCTGGGCGGCCGTTGCCGACTCTTGGGACAGTAAACCTGTTCGGGTAAACAAGTTTGCAGAATCGCTCGACCACTTGGCTGATGATATGGTGAGCCTGTTACTTGATAAAAAAAAAAGCGCATTTTATTAACCAGCAAACCCAGTCAGAAGTTAGATTTTGATGCACTTTGCAAGGACAAAGAGTGGTCGGTAACCTACCAGCCATTCATTACCATTCAGCCCTTCTTTTTTACCTTACCCTTCAAAAAACCGAGCTGGATTTTCTTCAGTTCCAAAAATGCCCTTGCTCCATTTTTCGAAAAATACACACCAGAAGTTGGTGTAAAATTCGGTGCCCTAAACTCAGGTACGGCTAATGCGCTTGAGCAATACGTCAATGAAATTGATTTTATTGGTCAGGGAAATAACACGGCCGAAATAGCCGAGTCGTTTGCCAAAAAAATTGAACCAACCGATTTTGTTTGGCTACCTGGGGCATTGAAAAGCAACCAGACCATGCAGAAGAAATTACCGGCCAATCAGTTCGAGGACATTACGGTGTATAAAAGCTCACCACTTAATCAGGTTGTTGCAACCGATTTTGACGTTATTGTATTTACCAGCCCCAGCAATGTTGACGGTTTTTTACTGAAAAATAATTTCCGAAAAAATCAGAAAATTATTGCCTTAGGCAGCACCACCGCCGAGCGACTAGCGCAACACGGTATCAGCCCAGTCCTTGCCGATGGATTTTCGCAAACTGAACTCTTTCAATCAGTTAGTAAACTTTTATCGTAAATTAGGGCAAAATTATTTGCTGCTGTGTTTAGAAAAATAGCCTTTTTATGTCTTCCGGCGTTTTTAACCCTATTAATTTGGGATAGTACATTTACCACCGCTCATTCAAACACTTCAGGTTCACCCGGAGGGTATAGCGGCTCACCGGCCGACGGAAGTAAAACCTGTGTCAATTGCCATGCTGGAACCCCAACCACGGTCAACGGTTTGGTGGTTACCAATGTGCCTGCAGAAGGTTATACCCCCGGAACAGTTTATACCATAACCATTTTTGCAGATGTGTCTAACAACACCAAATACGGTTTTGAACTAGCGGCTGTAAATGCTAATAACATGGCAATTGGCGGTTTTATTCATACCACCAGCTTTACAAAAACTGTTCTAACCAAAAATGCTACCCACACCAGTTCAGGCACCTCGGCACCTAATGGTGCCCGTAGCTGGACATTAGACTGGACAGCACCAGTGGCCGGTTCTGGAAATGTTACATTTTATTTAGCATTAAATGCTACGAATAATAACAACTCCAGTTCCGGCGATCAAATTGTAAAGTCAACCAAGGTTATATCCGAGAAAGTTGTCCCTTGTGTAATTAATGATGCATCAGTTACTGCCCAACAATCAACCGTTTGCGAAGGTGGTTCCACAAATATTTTGGTGCAGAACAGCGAAGTAGGCGTTTCATATCAACTCAAAAACGTGGGCACAAATGCCAACATAGGTACAGCAGTAGCGGGCAACGGAACCACCATAAGTTGCACCACCTTAACGCTGCTTTCTACAACCAATTTTAAGGTGGTGGCCACCAAAGCTGCGAACTGTTCTTTAACCCTCAGCAGTCAACCAACTGTAACGGTCGATGAAGTCGCAACACCAACCATTATTGCGTCTGGAAATACTACTTTTTGTGAAGGTGATAGCGTTACGTTAACGGCTAGTACAGCTGCCTCCTATTTATGGAGCAATAATGCTACCAGCCAATCTATAGTTGTTAAAACCTCTGGGAACTATGAGGTAACCACGAGCAACGGTGGTAACTGCACCAAGACTTCATCCGCAACCACTGTAGCGGTGCGCAGCCTTCCCACCCCAACCATTACCCCGCAAGGAAGTACTGAAGTTTGCGAGGGAGATAGCCTTGTTTTAATGGCCTCATCGGCCAACGCTTACCTTTGGTCTACCGGTGCAACGAATCAACAAATTGTGGTGTATACCGCTGGCAACTATGCCGTTACGGTAGAAGATCAGTTTGGTTGTAAAGGAACCACCACCAGTCCAACAGTGGTAAATGTACATGCCCCGCCACCAACCGACATCTTTTTGACTGGAAATGACACCATCTGTTTTGGTGACACCACTGTACTTTCGGCTCCGTCCGGGTATAGCTACTTATGGTCAACCGGAGCCAGTACAGAAAATATAAATGTTTCCCTAGGCGGGAACTACTCGGTAGCCGTGAGCTCGGCCTTCTGCACCAGATTTTCCGACACCATTGCGGTTACGGTAATAACCGTTGCTTCACCTAATTTTAACTACAATACCCTTGTCGAAATTTGCCCTAATGATACGCTGGAACTTACTTTGCTAGAAAATTATTTCAGTTACTTGTGGAACGACGGAACTACTGCACCAACCATCGTGGTAACCGCTGCGGGAGATTATTCGGTTTTAGTGGGCACACCTGAAGGTTGCATCCAAAAAAGTGACACTGTTCATTTTATTGCAGCAAACAGCATTCATACCACATTGCAAGCCAACCATAGCTTAGCCTTGTGTTTTGGCGACTCGGTAAGCTTCAGTACTTCTGACGTTTTTGACAGTTATCTCTGGTCAAATGGTTCGGTCTCGTCTGGTATCACGGTTACCGATTCCGGGCAATATTTTGTTCAGGTTAGTCGGAACAGTGGTTGCAGTGGGTTTTCGGATACTTTAACCGTAAGCCAATTGTCAAAAACCAATTTAAATGTAATCCCCGCGGGACTTATCACTGGGTGCGATTCACTGTTGGTAGAGGCCAATGGCTCAGTTGTCAGCTACCTCTGGAATAATGGAAATACTAATTCAGCGCAGTTTATCAGTCTTCCCGGCAGTTACTGGATTACAGGAGTTGATACCAATAATTGTTCAACCCAATCGGATACGGTGGAAATACAGCTGGGAAAGACACCAAACCCGGTGATAAGCAGGATAGGGAATATGCTTATTTCATCCGAAACAATTGGAAACCAATGGTTTTTTGCTGGTGATTCGATTTTGGGAGCTAACGATGATAGCCTGTTCATTACTGATAATGGAAATTATTTTGTAATTGTGACCGATTCAACTGGTTTGTGTTCAGATACGTCGAATAGTATTCTTTACGACAATACCGGCATAAACCAACATAACGTCCAGCGAATCACTTTTTGGCCCAACCCAGCAACTAAACAACTGAATATTAAATTACCAACAAAAACCGCTGTTCAGTTAAGGCTTCTTGATTTCACCGGCAAGGAAATAGCTTTTTTTAACACAGAAAACGAGCAATTTATCGTAGATATTTCCAACTTAGCGGCCGGATATTACTTTCTTGTGGTTCAAACAACCCAAGATAGTCCAACTGTTCAATGCTTTAATGTGATAAAATATGATTAAAAAAGTACTCTTTTGCGCTGTCATTCTTGTTACAGCAGCGGTTTTATTTTCACCGACATCTTTTCACTCTTCTAGTAGCCCAGGTGGGTCGCCAGGTGGGTTTTCGGGCTCGTTAGGAGACAATGGTAAAACATGCCGAAATTGCCACTCAGGTGGCGGAGCTCCATTGAAGATCAATATATTAACGACCAATATTCCGTCAAGCGGATATGTGGCTGGTCAAACGTATGACATGAGTTTAACCTATGGTGAGGCTGGTTGCAACATTTATGGATTTGAAGTTACCGCCGAAAACTCAGCCAATCAACGAAAGGGTAAGTTTGCCACCAACGATGGCAATACAAAGACCTTAAACACTTCAACACGCCTTACCCAAACCAGTGCCGGACGATTGGGCTCTGGAGATGCTAGGACTTGGTTGTTTAAATGGACTGCTCCAGCTGCCGGCACGGGAACAATAACCATTTATGGCTCAATAAATGCTGCAAATGGTGACGGTGGTAATGGCGGTGATAAAATATACACGTTTAAGGAAACCATTTCTGAAGATGTAAGCAGCGGTGTGGCGGACTATATTTCCGATTTGAATAAACTTTCGGTTTACCCCAACCCAGCATCGGATGTGATTACTATAAGTGGAAACAATATTACAGTTGTAGAAATCTACACACTTACTGGCGAAAGAGTAAGCACGCTGAACGCTAGTAACGGAAAAGCAAACGTGGCGAGTCTCGCTAGTGGTGTTTATTTGCTTAAAACTACAGGTGAAAATACAGGTATTACCCGGTTTGTAAAACAATAAACCGTTCCCGGATCATATCCTAGCCGGGCTAAAAACCTTTACAAAGCCTACAAGATTAACTGTGAAGCAAATGAAGTCTTTTTATACCAAAGACTTCATTTACTTCAATTCAAAAACCACCAACAAAAATGGTATATAACTGGCCTTTATGCCAATTATCCCATATTCTAAGTGTAAGAATTGGCTTCCCTGAATAAGGAAGCAACTTACTCCAAAAAAGTGCGAATAAACTCGTATTGATTCAGGTGTTCGTACCGCAATCCAAAAATGTCCATTCGTTCTTTAAAGCTTTGCACATTGTGCTGTTTTCTAAATTCTATGGATACGAAGGCTGCGCCATCAGAATAGGTGGTTTTTTTGATAAACTGAAACAGGGTAATTTCTTCGTTGGTAGAGAGAATCTTCTCCACGAAGCCACGAAACGAAATAGAGTTTAGGTTAAAATCAATGAGGAAAAAGTGTTTTAATCCTTCAAAAAGCAGCGCTTTCTCCTTAATTTCTTCTATTCGGTCAATGTCGTTATTGCCACCGCTTACAATGCACAACACATTTTTTCCCTTAATTTCATCTCCCAACTGATTGAGTGCTGCTATTGATAATGCACCAGCGGGTTCTAATAACAAACCATCTTCGTTGTAACAATCCACAATCACCGAACACAACTCAGGATTGGAAATGGTAAGATAAGAATGTATGTTTTGCTGGCAAAATGAAAACGGGATTGTTCCGACCAATTTTACGGCTGCACCATCTACAAAGTTGTCGATGGGTTCCATGCGTACAGGCATGCCTGCTTCTATGGATCGCTTCATGGAGTCGGCATTTAGCGGCTCAACCCCAATTATTTTGGTCCACGGACTCATTTCGCGAAAAATCTCGGAAATACCCGCGGCTAAACCACCACCGCCAATAGGTACAATTAAATAGTCGATGCGGTTTTTAAAATTGTTAAGTGCCTCGAGCGCAATTACTGCCGAGCCATTTATTACATCGTAGTCATCGAACGGATGAATAAACTGCAATGAATTTTCGGTGGCAAATTTTATGGCTTCCTCAATACATTCGTCATAGTTCACGCCGGTTATCCGCACATCACAGCCAGATCCGCCAAAAAACTCAACTCGCTTAATTTTTTGTTCGGGGGTAAGAATTGGTAGAAATATAGTGGCCTGAATACCCAATGTTTTTGCCGCAAAAGCCACTCCTTGCGCATGGTTTCCGGCACTTGCACAAACCACGCCTTGCCGCTTTTGCTCGGGCGAGAGTTGCAGCAATTTATTGAATGCACCACGTATTTTATACGACCTGATTTGATGCAAGTCTTCGCGTTTAAAATAAACGTTGGCACCCCATTTTTCGGAGTAATGCAGGTTGTGTTCTAAAGGCGATTCTTTTACATAATCGCGAATGCGCTTCGCTGCCAATTGGGCGCTGGAACTGGATAGCGGAGAAATGCTCATGCGTTTTTAGAAATGAATGATAAACTACTACCTAATAAGATTGACCTGACCAAATTGACGTTCGTTTTTGCCATATTTGTTGACAAAGGTAAACTCCCACAAATAAACATCGGTTTTACACCATTCGCCAAGGTACTTTCCATCCCACCCTTTCAGAATTTTTGCCTCCGTATGAATACGCTCACCCCAACGATTGAAAACATAGAAATCGATGGGTTGAATGTCGGAGAATATGGGTATAAAAACATCATTTACCTTGTCGCCATTGGGGCTAAAAGCAGTTGGAACATATAAATCTAACGGGCAATCTAAATCCAGGCGAACTTGTATATCAACCGTTGTTTTGCATCCCTCCTGGTTGGTTACGATGGCCTGGTTTATGGTTCTGGCCATAAAATGGCGCACTGAACTTGGATTAGACGGCTGGTCAAACCATTGAACTGAACAGTTGGTGCAGCTTAAATCAACCAACAAGGAATCATCAGGGCAAATGACAGTACTTATTGCTGAAAATTCGGGTAGAGGAAGTAAATTCAAGTACAAAGAATCGGTAGTAACACATGCCCCGTTGGTTAGCTGTGCCCAATAATAACCTGCCTGACTGATGTTGGTAAAATAGGTTGTTGAGCCCGTTGACCACAAAATAGCCGGTGCAATAGGGCAGCTAAGCGAGGTGGATTCGCCGGTGCAAATGGCTAGGTCTTTGCCCAAATCAACCGGAATAGGTAAATCGGTGCTTAGCAAAATAGTATCGGCATCGCTGCAATTGGCTAGTGAAAGCGAAACAGAATATAGTCCCGATGTTTTTACGGTAATTGCAGTTGTTGTTACACCTGTAGACCACTTATAGTTGGCACCCGGCCAGGGAGACTGTAACACCACACTATCACCTTGACAAAAAGGCCTATCTGCGCCTAGATTGGCCACTGGTGTTGGAACAAAAGTGGCTTGTACACTATCACTTACGGTACAAGGACCTTCCGACACTTCAACACGATAGAGGCCAGAGGTGGTGACAGAAATTTGAGGAGTGGTTTGTCCGTTGTTCCAAAGATAACTTGGGTTATTGGCGGAGGTAACCGTGTTGAGTAAATAGCTCGTTCCTATACAAAGTGTAGAGTCTGGGGATAAGTTAACCTGAAAACGAGGATGCACAATCACTAACATGGTATCGACTTCGATGCAGGTTCCTTTTCGCACTTCAACCCAAATCTCGCCATCAGCAGCTATTTTACGTGAAGAGCTAGTATCGCCATTTTCCCACAAATAGCTGGCACCCGCTTGGAAAATATTGAGGCTGATGGTGTCACCTTCACAAATAGTGCTGTCAGCTCCTAGCGCCACCGGAAGCAGTTCACTCACGTTTAGCGCAACGGTGTCATGCAGTAAACAAGGCCCATAATTAAGGGATAGGATGTAACTGTTATCCTCAGTTACCCAAATAAATGGAGTATTGGCACCCGTATTCCAGGTGTAGGCATCACCAATTATCGTGGTTCCAATTTTTACGGAATCACCAATACAAATGGACTGATCTTGACCTAATGAAAGCACTGGTGGTACTAACGTTTTTAGTTCAACAGTGTCAGCATAACTACAGGTGTGATTGACAACAGTGAGGTGGTAAGTACCCGAATCAGCTATTGATAAACTGTTGGAAGTATTTCCGTTGCTCCAATTATAACTGCCCCAGCCCGAATTTACGGTCAAGGTTAAGGTGTCACCAATGCAGATTAATTGGTCTGGTCCCAAATCAAAATAGGGTAATGTATCCATTTGCAAAACCACCGAATCGGTTGTTGTGCAAACGCCATTAGTTAGTGTTAGGAAGTAAAGCCCCGGCAAAGTTGCCGTAAGTTGAAAATTGGTTGAACCGGTATTCCAAAGGTAGGTAGAGCTTATATCACCCTCTAGGTTTGAAAGCGTTGCAGAAGCAATTTCGCAAAAACTAAAATCAGGCCCCAGATTCAGCAGCGGTAGCGTATCTACTTGCACAATTATAGTGTCGGTCGAGGTGCAAACCCCATTATTGGCAGTAACCGAAATGGTGTCGGACAGTAAAACAGAAATTGAATTTGATACTACACCGTTGCTCCATAAAATTGGGTAACCACTTTGAAATTGGGTCGGCACAGTTAGCTGTAATTGCAAACAAACCGAGGTGTCTGGCCCTAAAAACAGCGGCTCGGGTGTGGTAATGTTGACAATAACAGAATCACGGACAGTGCAGACACCGTCAAAGTTCGAGTAGTTTACCTTGTTTTGGCCAATTTTACTTATTACAACGGTGTCCGAATTATAACCTAGCCCATCAATCAACCAGGAGTGTGTACCAATGGGCAAACCACCCAGGATAATGCTGTCGCCCTTGCAATATGCTGGTTTTACCTGAAATGTATTGGTTTGAGGCGTACTGAAATTAATCTTAATGGTATCCGACAGCGTACAAATACCGGTATTTAGGGTAACCCAATAAGTGCCTGAATTTTGGGTAAATACCCTTCGTTTGGCTAGAATCCCATCATTCCAGCTGGCAGAACCAGAATATGCATTCAGGTCTATTACCAATGAATCGGTAGTGCACAGGTTGGTATCGTTACCAATCGTAAAACTGGCCGGGCTGATAACCGTAACTTTTAGCGAATCACTTTTTATACATCCGTCTTTGGCGGTGTGGACGATGTAAGTTCCCGAATTGGTAACGGTGATGGAGTCGGTTTTGGCACCGGTGTTCCAAAATACCGAATCGGGTTGAATGCTAAAATTCGCCAGATTAATCCCAATCCGTGAACTTCCTCCTGAGCAGAATTGAATATCAGGGCCCAGATCTGGCTGATTCGATGATTTTACCGTAATCTTAGAATTGGCAAGGCCTTTGCAACCATAGATATCAAAGCCTTCGGTAAATAAAGTGGTGTTGGTATCTACTGGTATGCTTACAAAGTCTTTGCTCGAAAAAGGAATTAAATCGTAATACGACCAGGTATAGGTTTGCGCCCCACCAGCGGTGAGCAGCACGGTGTCGCCTGGACAAATAAGTATTTCATCGGGATTGACATAAACCGTTGGAAGACTGTTTACCGTAAGCCTAAAGCTGTCTAATTGGTATAGGCAAGCTGCAGCAACAGGTCCAACGTAGCTAGTTAGCTTGTACCAGCCTTCATGTATGGGGTCAATTTCTGGGATAAATACATTTTGCTGCGTTTGGGAGAAGCTGTTTGGCCCGGTCCACTGATACCGCGCAGCAGGATCTCCGCCCGGTTTTATGTTTAGGGTATCAAATAAACAGAGTAGGATTGAGCTGGGAATTGAATAACCATTACTCGGTTTATAAACGGTTACATTGATTTTAATGGTGGTATCTGGACATGCTTTGTTGTCGATGGTAGCCGTGAAGGTGGTGGTTGTGTTAAGGCCCACTTTTGATTCAGGGGCATAGGCATTTGCAAAATTGACCGCCGGTGTCCAGCTGATGGCATCACCACCAATGGCTTTTAAGTGTATAGAATCCTGACGAAAACAGATGGCAGTATCTTTTGAAATGGTGTAAACCGGTTTCAAAAACACCTTAACAAATACTGTGTCGTAGGTTTTTATGCATGGGTCGTTTTTGTCGGTGGCCTCTAGGTAATAGGTTCCTTCCTGATTTTTCTGGATGGCCGGAAAATTAATATTTATGGTGGTCGATGAAAAGCTGTTTGGCCCAGTCCATTTGTATTTAAACCCATTAAGAATGGCAGGTTTAATAGCCACCGGAGAACCCTCGCAGGCAAATATGGAGTCGGGTAAATTTAGCGCTGGAACGGCAGGATATGGTGCCAACCTAATGTTTTGAGTGATGGTCGATGAACAGCCTTTCCCGTTGGTTACGATAAGCGTAACATCGTAGTTTCCGGCCGCTGCATAAAAATGAAAAGGATTTTTTTCATCGGACGTGGCTCCGTCACCAAACTCCCAATGCCACGAAGTTATGGTTTCGCTTCCTGTTTGGGTCGATGCGTCAACAAAGTCCAACCGGTTGTCGGTGCAATCAGTATTCACCGAAAAGGCTGCTTTTGGTTTTTTGGTTACCACAACCTGGTAGGACAATACTCCCCCGCAGTCTTGGCTTCCGTATGTGGTTAGGCTCACAGTGTAGTTGCCACCTGTTTTAGCCATTATCTGCTGGGTGGTTTGCCCGGTGTTCCAAGCATAACTTTTAAATCCTGGAGGTGCCATGAGTTGCACCGAGTCTCCTTCACACAAATAAATGGTCTTATTGCCCGAATAAAATCCTGGGTCGCAAAAAGCATCGATATAGGCATATCCAAAGTGACCGCCTGCTGAGCAATCTCGGGTGGTAAAACTTATAGTTACGGTTTGTCCCAGGTATGCAGTTAGTGGCACGGCAACCAATTCCCAATCTTTGTAAACAACTACTTCTCCCACTGGTGCAATCCGGTTGCGTGTTTCTTTAAACCCCGGAGCGGTTTTGCTTGCCGTTACATAATACTCGGCACAATCTATTGCCGAACCGCCCGCATCGCGCATGGTTACCGAAAAGGAGGGCTGAACGGTTGATGGATGTCCGGGATCTTCAAATACAATGGCGTAGGAGTAATAGAAATATTCGTTTTCGGGAGATACCGTAAAACTATATTCCAGCACCTCAGCCTCAGCATGTATAAAACGATTCCCTAAGCGGGCAGCCATACTGTTTCCTATTGGCGAAGTTCCTCGTAGGGCTGGGCCAACCACAGGGTCGAAATACCCGCGACTGATAAGTGTGTGCCTGGACAAAGGGGCATTAATGGCTCCAGAAACAAAACCACTGCTTTCGTAAGGGTTGGCAAATAAACCGTACGCGGCTTGCCAGTTGCTGAAAGTGCTGGTTTCGAAGTTTATATTTTTACAGGCATCGCAGGTCGATGTTCCACATTTTAAACAGTTTTCAATTGAATCGGAGATTTCGGTAAGCGCGAGTTTAAATTGAAAAATAGAGCAGCCAGAATCGGAACTGGCAATAAAGTAATAGGTTTTACCTGCCAGAAATCGGTGAAAAAGAAGAATAGAATCGCAATTGTTTTCGGAATAAGCGCCTTTGATGCAGTTGGAACCTGGACTGTCCGGGCAATTTTCTACTATTGAAACACTTCCTTTACCAAATAGGTCGGTAACAATAACATTGGCACAAATGTCCTTGGTTGGGTTAAAAACGTATAAGAAATCCTCATTTCTAGTCACATCAACCGGATAACATGAAATCTGACTTCCGTAATCATTGTTTTTACAGCCTGTAGAGTAGGTTGGTGAGCTATAGGGAATTTGCGGAATTTGAACCGCGCTGGCACAGTCAATGCCTTCTGGGCTTAATGGGCCAGACGATGCGATGGAAAAATTATAAAACGAAAGATTTTTTCCGCCTCCGGAAATTACAAGATAATAGGTTCCAGTGTAGGGCGAGGTAAAGTTGAGTGATTGCAGTTTATTCATCCGAATGCTGTCTTGCATAATGCAATTGGCGCTGGGGTCAGATGGACACTTGTTAGTTAAAAACACTTTTCCAGAAAAACCTTGAGCCAAAATATCAATGCCGATGCATTCATTGGCCTTTGCAGTAAACCGATAAACCACATCTTTGCTCTCCGCACTTGGGTTCACACAGCTTCCGCCTCCCGTAAAATCGTTTTTGTAACAACCCAGAAAGGTAAAATCTTCTGCATACGGAAGGCTGATGTCATTTGGAGCCGAGCAATTATCGCCAGCAAACGACGGTTGACTCAGCTGAAACTTGAAATCAACACAGTCCATCACCGAAGTGAAAACGAAGTAGTAAGATTTTCCGGCTTTGGTTTGAAAATTGACCATTTCGCTGGTTTGCAAAATGCAGACCGCACCGAAATCGGTTGGACAACCTTCATAAATGTATGCTGTAATATCATAGGCCTCGTAAAGCAATGATAACAGAAGACATTGATCAGCAGGCGAATCGTAACGGTATATGGTGCTCTGAATATTTTCAGCCCCATACGAACCGCCGTTGCAGCCATTGCCGGTATTCATAAATTCTGTTCCCGAGCAATTAGCGCCACTATACAAAGAATCTAATGTTGTAATTGGAATAGCCTCAGCACAGCTTTCTCCCGGAATAACAGGTGCACAGGTAAGTCCACCTACGTTTAAGTCGAAAGTGTAACAATCAACAATAGACGAAACGATGATATAGTAAGTTACACCAGCTTTTACGGCTACGTTTTCAATCCGGGCATTTTTGCCGATGGAACCACCGGGGATGGTATTAATATCTTGCGCAATGCATTTTGAACCGGGTTGATCTGGACAACCTTCGGTAAGGAATACCGCGCCATTTGCTGATGCTGGAAGTACCGGTTTCACTTCAATGGCAATGCACATATTGGTGGCTGGCGTGAAGCTATACACGTAGTCTTCGCCATTCATATAAGTGTTGGCACAGGTATGGGCATCGGTATAAGTATTTCCGTTGCCACAAGTGTTTCCGCGATTGACCGCGTTGGTATTGTAGGGCAATGACGGGATATTGGTAGCCGTTGCACAGGTTCCTTGAGCGTTGGCTTCAAAAAACATGCACATGGACGCCAGCAAGCTGAAAAAAGTACCAACTGCGCTTTTCTTCGTCATTTACCTAACTACTATCGTGGTTGAATATATATGTTGAGATGAACTTAACTTAAGCTGATAAATGCCGCTGGCTGGAATCATGATTTCCTTAATGCCTTTGTTTTCAATCCATTCGTTTATCACCAATTTTCCAAGACCGTCATATACGCGACACCACATGCCTCGTTCAGGAACTGCAATTTTAAACTGTCCGTTGTTTGGATTCGGGTAAACAGAAATTGACTGAACGGAAACACTTGAAATACCGGTTGTAGAATAGTGGTAGTTGCTGGCTGGTACTGAAGGGCAATCGTTGGCTGAATAGGCAATGACATAGTAATCGCCATCTTGTGTCGGTTCAAAAACCGAATCGGTTGCTCCAGCAATTGCCCCTAAAACATCATACCATTGGTAGTGGTCGGCATTGGTATTAGCAAACAATTTGTGCCCAAGCTGGGTGATTGTGGGCGTAACAGGTACGGTTTCGAAGTTAATGGTTAACAGGTCAGAAACGTTGCTGCAACCATCGTTGTCCGTGTAGGAAACATAATAATCATCAGAAGTTTGCACCACAATTTCCTGAGTTGTGGCATTGGTATTCCAGGTGTTACCACTCGGATAACTGCTGGTTAAAACAATAGAATCGCCCGCACAGCGGGTTAAGGAACCTGTGTAGCTAATTACGGGTTGAATAACCGGAGCCATTCTGGGAAGTAACAGCATTTCGGAAATTGCCGTGCAGCCATTATAGCTGGTAACAATTGCCGTGATTAAGGTGTCCGAAGAATTACTAATGGTGTCGGTAGTTTCTCCGGTACTCCAACTAATGCTATCAGAAATGTTTGATGCAATTAAAATGGTTTCGTTGAAACAATAGCTGGTTTTTTCATCAACAATGGTTATGGTTGGCTTTGCTGGTGCTGGTTTTACCTGGACCATTAATGGGTCAGCGTTAATAGAACAACCAAAACTGTTGGTAACAGTACCAACAAAAACACCGGAAACGTTAATTTGCAAGGTGTCATTAACTGTTGTGGAGGCATCGTTCCAATAAACTTCGTCACTGCTTGAAATGCTTAACAAGGGCAGGTTATTGTCGCAGGCCGGATTATTTCCGGTTAAGATAACCACCGGTTTGGCCGGAACAGGATTAACCGTTACCGAAAAATAGGCCGAGTCTGAGTAACAACCGTATTCATCTTCATAAACACAAAAGTAGTTGCCCGTTGTTTGTACTAAAATTGAATCGTTGACAACATTATTGGTCCAATGCAGACCATCGGTATAGCTGCTGGTAAAGAGAAAATTTTCGGTTCCCTGGCAAATAACCGGGCCAACTGATGCTTCAATAAAAGGTGCATCGGGTTTGCCATAAAAGGCCAGCTGAACGGTATTTGAAGTATCGCTACAACCGTTTAAAGTGGTGATAGCGCGATAGGCATAAATATCGTCCACTAGGTGGGTGTAATAGTAGTTGCTACCCGCAGGGCTAAGTTGGGTTGAATTCCACGACAGGTTGTTTTTTCGTTGTTCCCAATTTAAGGTACCGGTATTGCCCGTAAGTTTTATCTGTACACTATCTGGTGCACATAGGGTAGTAATTGCTGTGGTTAAACTTCCGGCCGCTGGTTTGCCTTTAACTTGAATAACCACCGAGTCTTGCGTTTGGCAATTGTGTTGGTCGCTTACTAAGAGCTTAAGTCGGTAGAAACCAGTGGTCGGACTGTTAAAAGCGGGGTCGCTGGCTGTGCTGGAAGAAAGGTATTGATTATCGCTACCCGTCCATTGATAATTATATGGTGGTAAACCAAAACTCACCGCATTATCCAGTTGAAAGTTATCGGTTTGGCAGGCCGAAAGGGTATCACCTGTTGGCGTAATGGCAACTAGTGGAGAAAGTTCGGCAACAGTTTTAAAGAAAAAAGTATCACAACCATATGATTTTCCGGTGGAATTGTAGGTAATCACCCACCATTTGTATTGGGTGTTTGGTTTTAACGCACCAAGTTTTATGGTGGTTGAAGAAATTGAGCTATCGCGGAAAACATAGATTCCTGTCACTTTTTCTTGCAGTGAAATTAGGTATCCGTCAGCATCGGTTGTAGGTGGGAAGCTCAATTTATCTTGATTAGTACAAACGGCCGTATGGTTATTCGTAGGTTCAATGGGCGTATTGTTTATACAAACAGGTGCGGGGCTAAGCGGGTTTTCAACGATAAGGGTATAATCTTCCACTTCACCATCCGTGGTAGGGCCACAAGGCTCCGCTTGATTTGCCTGTTCGGGATATCCTAACCGCACTCTCATCCGTGTTGGCCCGGATTTAGCAGTTGGAGGAACTAAAAAATTAAGGCTTATTGCATAATCACCAGTATATTGAAGGCCAACAACATCAGAATAAACTCCAGAAGTTGATTCGTCAGGGTCATCGAAATCGTTGTCTTGATTCCAGTCAATCCATATAGTTGCGCCAAGTGGGTTGGTATAATACCCGTCAGTGCTAACCACGGCGGTATACTGTTGTTCAGTTTTTACTCTTCCTGAAATGGCTGTATAATCAGAATACCCATGCTGTAAGCCAAACGTGGAGGTTTTATTGATTACCGTGTCATTAACCGTGATATGTTTGATGTAAGCAGTTTGATACGCGGCTCCATAAATAATATCACTCCATATATGCTGGGTTGTCCTTGGTAAACCGCCTACACGGCAATACGTATTTGTTTGCCCATCAATACTGGCCGGCATAGCGGTAATCATACTTATGCCAAACGCATCGCTATTTGGTAACGGGCTCGCGCTAAACAATAACCAACGCAATTGGACAACGGGTTGGTTATCTGTTTCTGCTGGTAAGGTAATAGAACTATGGCGCGTACGTAATTCGTATCCAGTTCTCCAATCAATGTTTTCGCCAACATTTGGCACTGCGGTAATTTTTTCTCCAACAATATTTATCCAGTCACCGCTGGTTCCAATCCTGTATTGCAATTGTAAAGATGAACCCCCAACTGTTGTATTGGTCGAATCAACCACGGCCAAATAGGCGAGTTCAATACCATGACATTTTTCGGTATTAAGTGCCAGACAAATGGCCATTGGACCGGCAGTACCATCACCCAAATGGTTGTTTTGCAGACTAACTCCACTGTATTGGCCGCGGTAAAACTGAGAAGCATTTCTGGGGCAGGTCGCGCACAAGCTTCCATTGCCAGTGGCCTGAAGCGTAGTTGGTGCATCTGGACTAAGGTTTGCAGCTGACCCAACCCAGCCAATCATGGATCCGGGGAATGCAAAAAGTGTATTGTGGTAGCTATAATGGGCAAAGGTAAAATCACTTGTGCTAAGAACATGAGGGTTGGGATTGGTCTGACCAAAAGCTTGGCTTAAACTAAAAAACGCTAGTAGAACAATAATTCTGCTAATTAATTTCATTGACGAAGTAGTTTTTATTGAAGTGAACGAATTTAGCAAGACTTTAACCAGCTTAGTATAAACCATTGCAGCTTAGGTCAAAAAAAGAAAAAAAATCCGCCAAACATCAAATGAGCAAACAATACGGCTTATTAACTGATTGAACGGTAGCCATACTTTCGGAAATGGGTTTTGATTATTATGCTGTAAAGGTGAAAAATAACGACTGAAGGGCTTAAATCGGATTTTCTTTCTTCTGCATTAGGATAGGTGCTTTATTGAACAAAGGTTTCACTTCGGTTCAATTCCTTCATCAGAACTAATGAAGGAAACTTAACTGAAATATGAGTTCGGAAACGGAATCTGATAATCTCGTTCGGTTATTCTCCATTACAATTTCTTTACTAAATTAGTTCCATGCGCAGTGTTATCCTCTCTGTAATAATTTGCTGTATGGTCAGCAAAAACTCATTTGCACAAGGTTGCAGCGATGCGGGTTTTTGTACGCTTGGAGCCATGCGACCGAATCAACCCTTTTCAAGAACTGCGCCCATTCAGTTAATTAGCACAGAGCTATCGGCGTACAACGCTGGTACAAAATTTGGCGACCATATTCAAAACCTTGGAATCGATTTCAACTTTCTGATAAAACAAAAACACGGGCTACAGGTTAAAACAAATTACAATTGGGTTCAGGGGCCGTTGGCCGAAACGAAAGGCCTTGGCGATTTATCGCTGAGTTACACCCGTTCAATATCGTTGGATGAAGGGAAACGACTGAGCCTGACCCTTGGCGGGAAAATTCCATCGGGAAAACCTAATAAAACCAGCTCCGACGGACGGCCATTGCCTATGTATTATCAAAGTACGCTGGGCACCTATGATTTAATTGCCGGCATTAGCTACAGCAACGGGGCTTGGTTAGTGGCTTCTGCAATACAGCATCCGTTAAATAAAGTTGAAAACCGTTTTAAATGGGGGGCTTGGAAAGGAAGCGAAAATGAAACTAAGGCCAGAGAATATCCGGTATCTGACAAACTGTATCGTGGAACTGATGCCATGCTGCGTGTGGAACGCAATTTTCGATCCTCGCGATGGAACGGGTATTTAGGCCTTCTGGGCATCTACCGCATTAGCCCCGACAGAATTACGTTGCCAGCCACCGGTTTGCGCACGAATGTTTCCAGCAGCAACGGTTTGGTTCTTAACGTAATCGCAGGTGCCGGTTACCGAATTAATCCGCACCACGGCCTCAAAATATTAGGCGGTTATGCTCCGCTAAAGCGAAAAACCAACCCCGATGGCCTATCGCGTGAGTGGGTGGCCACATTTTATTACGAATATCGTTTCTGATGAAGTGCGCAACTATTTTGAAAATCTTGGTGCTCGTAAGCCTTTTTGGGCTCTCGAATACTACACTGGCCCAACAGGGAAATTGGGTAGTTATTGCCGAAGCCATGGCCGAAAACAAGCCCTTACCTACCTCCGTTCCGGCTAGCATTCAATTGGCTTATGTTAATTGGCAATTAGCCAAAGCCGGTGGATTTCAAAAAGCATTTCTTGAACTATCTAACCTTTCAGCACCTTATGCCGCTCCAGACGCGTGGAGCAAAGCCGCAAGCAGTGCACTTGCCGCTCATGCCTGGCTTGCACTTGGCTTTCCGGAAAAAGCAAAAAACCAGCTAGAAACCACCGAATTCCAAAAACCGGTGTATAACGACCCCGTGCTCGAGTCGGAAATAAAAGGCCTGCTGGGTATTATAGCCTGGCAAGATGGCAAGTACCGAGAGGCGAATGAGCTACTTAATGTTGCTTTCCATCAGCGCGTTCAGGCGCTTGGCACATCACACCCCTTATCGCTGGCTCTATTAAACAATAATGCCCTAATATGGCGAGAAAATGACCCCAATCGGGCTTTGACAGCCTGGCTCGAAATTTATAATAATCACGTTGAAAATACGCTTGGCGCCTCGGTTTTAACCAATTTGGCTCTTAGTTATGAGAAAATTCATAAACCCGATTCAGTCCAATATTTTCTGGTTTTGGCAGCCAATCGTTGGAGGGCTTTGCAAGGTGAAAATGGCGTTGGCCTTGCGTTTGTCTACTCATGTTTTGGAAATCATTTTTTATCGGCTCAACAGCCCGACTCAGCGCTGTACTATTTTCAGAAAGCTTTAGCTATATATCAGTATAATTTCGGTTTTGTTCATCCCGAAGTTGCTCAAACCTTGAACCGAACGGCTGAGGTGTGGGCTTCACTCAATAATTACGAAAAAGCATTTTCCGCTTTGGACTCAGCCTTGACCGCCAACTACAATTCGAGTACTAAAAATTACTTGAAACCCGACCTTGCCTTGCAATCGCTATTTACCCGAGCCAAAGTTTTAGAATCGAGGCATTACGAAAAAAGTCTGAGCATTGCCGATTTGCGGCAAAGTTTAGCATACCTACAAGCATGTGACAGTCAGATAAACCTAATTAGAAATAGCCGAAGCAATGTGTCCGATCAGCTTCGTTTGGGGAGCATTTCTATACAAGTATATGAAACTGCAGTAGAGGTGGCTTTGCGCTTGGCAGAAATTACAACCCGGACAAAATATTACCAGGAAATTGCTTTTCAGTATTGTGAAAAAAACAAGTCTTCCCTCTTAAAGCAAAATCTATCGAAAGCCCGGGCTGCTAGCTTTTATGGCATTCCCGATTCGTTGATCACCACCGAGCGTAACCTACAGGCTACCATTGCTTTTTACGAACAAAAACTGGCGGAAAGCAATAGCGAGACGATGACCAGTTTAAACGAGCAATTATTGCAAAAACGGTTTGAGTTAGAACAGCATACCCAGATGCTTTCGGCCAGTTATCCCAGTTATTACGCTGTTCGATATGGTTCCGATGAAAAAACCGTTGACCAACTGGCCAACAAACTTGACGATTCTACGCTAGTCGTTTCCTATTTTCTGTCGAAAAACAGGATGAAGCTGCATATTTTCTTCCTAAGTAAAAATGGCCTGCATTGCGAAAGCAAAACCTTACCAAGCGACTGGCTGCAGCAGTGCCGAGCATTCCGAAACGCCCTTAGGCTCGATGCCCCGAAGGTATGGATTGAGTCAGGCAATGTCCTTTCAGACCTTTTTCTAGGATCTCAAATTAAAGACCGCTACAAGCTTTTGGTGTTTATTCCTGAAGGGATTTTGGTAAACCTTCCATTCGAAGCATTGTTTTATAGACCCTACAGCTATGCGAATTACCAAGAAAATCCGGTTCCTCCATTGCTCATTAAAAAACATGCTGTAGCCTACGATTATGCTGCCGATTTATGGCTTCGCAAAACACAGCGTACCAACACCGGTAACTCGGCTCTATTGCTGGCTCCTGTAAATTTTGAACACCCAGGAAACATTCCAACTTTACCCGGTTCGGAAGAAGAGGTAAATGCTATTTCAGGCCTATTGGCCAAAAACAACATAGGCACCGAACTCCTTTTCGGTAAGGCCGCAACGCTTGGTGCATTCAAGCAGTCTTTACTACACAAACCCAACTATATCCACTTAGCCACTCACGGCATTGCCGATGAGGAACAACCAGAATTATCGCGTGTTTATACCAGCTTTAACAAAGATGGTGGTTGTATGTATCTGGCTGACATTTATGGGGTTAACTGCCCGGCCAGATTGGTTACTCTTTCTGCTTGCCAATCTGCAGGGGGAAGAATAAATGAAGGTGAAGGAGTGATAGGTTTAACGAGGGCTTGGCGATACGCTGGCGCACAAGCCGTGCTTTCCTCGTTGTGGAATGTTAATGACAATGCCACCCAACTGCTGATGACCAATTTTTACAACAGCTTGATGGCTGTCGAGCCGGCTCCCTATGCCCTTCAAAAGGCCAAAATTAAGCTCTTGAGTACAAATTCATATGCCTTACCCTCGTTCTGGTCACCGTTTGTTTTAATTGGGAATTGTTCGGTAGAATTGTGAAACTAGTCACAAAAGTCCCATTCTGTTATTAAGCCTATTTATTGTTGAACCAAAAATTTGCTAATGGTCATACCGTTATCGGTTTGAACCGTTACATAATAGAAACCGTTTGCATATCCCGAAAGGTTCACACTTTGTTTGGCAGATTTAGTTCCTGGAAAATTGTTCAATTTTTTTCCCAAGGCATCCATCAGCTCGACCTTAAGAATCGACTCGTTGTTAGGTACAACAATATGCAGTTCACCATTAACCGGGTTTGGATATATAAGATTTCCGAGATTGACGACCCCGTATTGTTCCCCAATACCAGTAGTTAATTGTGTACAGGAACTGTCAATTAAGATTGCTGAAATGGTACTACCGGCCAACATGGCACCATAACGGGTAACTAGGGCATTGCGGTCGCCAAATTTATCGCCAAAACCACTTAGCAGGACATCTGGTGTTCCACCGGTATAGCGCTGTAGTTTTCCGGCCGAAGTATAGAAAATGTTATTTGCGCCATTCGCGTTTTTTCCAATTGCTACCGAGTAAACAGGTTGATTAGAACCACTAGATAAATTCAGCACTGGGCTTAAATGGATTTCAGCACCCAAAAAAACTTTTATCCCACCGGTTAAATTCCCGACAATAATATCCTTTACACCATTACTGCTAACCCAAGAATGAAGAGCTAGTCCTTTAAAATTCACATCTAGGGTAGACGTTATTGCGTAAGAAATTCCATCAATAACATAAATTTTACCAGCGCTCACCACAATTTCACTGCTCGCATCGCCGTCAACATTTCCAATTTTCAAATCATAAATGGCTGAAAAAGGGGTTGTACTCTCCCACCTTTTAAACATAGTTTCAGCGTCAAAAATCATCACCTTGCCGTTTGTAGAGCAAACCATTTCCAAGCGGCTATCCCCATCTAAGTCCCCAATTTCTATATTGGTTATTTCGTCATTAGCATCAACATTAAATTTATTTTTTAACACCAAAGTATCGGCTACCATATTGAAACTGTAAACAACCCCATCGTAAAGGTCATCAGTAGCCACTAAAAGTTCACTAATGCCATCGTTATCAATATCAGCAATCTTGGCATCATGAATGCCAGTCCATGCGTTATCTTCAAACAATGTCGAAGCTCCCTGTCGGTAGCTCTGGTAGATTAGTTCATTGGTCTCTAAATTGAAAATAGAAACATTTCCGTCATCGTATCCACTGTTGCTGTCGAAAGAAATAGCCACCGCTTCCAGCTTTCCGTCATTGTTTAAATCGCCAATATCGATGGCATAAAAAGGACCACCCTCGTCTATACTCTTCCACTCTATGGCCTTCTTATCCACATCGGCAAAAAATAAAATGTCTTTCCCACTCGAGGAGCAGCCTGAAGCCCAGATTATTTCCTGAACACCGTCTTTATCTGCATCATCAACCATCAATTCTGTAACACCATGTTCCGGGTTATTCACCTTCCACAGCAATGACCCCGACCCTCCAGCATGGACATAGATATTACCCCACTGGCCATCTCCGTATATAATTTCCGAAATCCCGTCAGCATCAATATCATTTAGGGTTAGCGCATCGATATCCAAATCGCTGTTGATTCGATATTTTCTCTGTTTTACATCAACATCGAATACCACCAGAGAATCCCAAGGAAAGGCCGTTACAACTTCTCCAATTTGATCTCCATCAACATCGGCAATTTCAATTAGCGGTTTTGTATACTCGTTTACCGAGTAAAAACTCCATATTGGGGTTACTGTATTCCCGGTTACTTCAACCGCGGTACCTTTGGCAAAGGCAATTTCAATTTTGCTGTCGTTGTCCAGGTTACCAATGGCAAAATTACCACCCATAAACAGTTTTTGCTTTTGAACAAAAGTGGTCTCATCCAAAATCAATAACTGGTTATCATCACTCACAATAATTTCATTGCTACCGTCATTATTGGCATCACCACTATTAATGTCAACAACCTTAGTCAATCCAGTCGTTACCGTTTTAACCAGTAAAGGGTAAGCCCCGCGGTACAACTCCATTTTCCCATTGGATAAGCCAACCGCAATTGTAACTTGACCAGCCTGAGTAACTTTTCGAATCTTTGTGATAGTTACTCCTTGGTAAACTGGCGAATGCCATATAATGCGATAAGTACTCTTTGCTGGAAAAAATTTCATTACATACCAATATGCTCCACCGGAATACCCGTATCCAGCCGAAAAAACATATTCATTGATGCCATCCATATCCAAATCGATACTTTCCATGGCATTGCTGCCAATGCAAGAACCCATCATTACCTCCTCTATGGTTGGGGGACAACCTAATGTGTCAGCGTCAGTCAGCGATTTTAACAGACTTACTCCAGTTGAAGGATTTTTTTGGTCTGACGATGATACTACCGTTTCAGCATAATTAATTTTTTTTCCTTCGGTAGTCATAATTTCACGACCCACCGCATCATAAAATAATTTTCCGTCATGCTTTTGGGCACATACTGTAGTGCTTAAAAATAGCGCAATTATGCCCAGAACGAGGTTTAATAATTTCATACTGACTCTTAGAAAAAATGACTAGAATGCAGAATTCCAATCATCTAGGGTTATTAATACTGATAAATTAGGCTCAAAATTTAGTAAAAATGCTGACAGAGACAAATTTCCAGCTTTGGTTTCTCGGCCAACAAAAATCCATCCGCTGTTTTCTATGCGCATTTAATCGATAGTATACCAGCCAGCAGGGTTTTGCAATTGGCTAAGTGAAACTTGCTCGATGATGTCGATTTTTCGCTGCCTTCATTCTGGTCACCGTTTGTTTTAATTGACATTGGCTATTAATTACCTTGGAAGGTATTATCATCATTTTTCGAAAAACCTATTGCTTCCGGGCGAATAAGTTTAACTTTATTAATATGAGACAATTATCCGCGATTATAATGCTGCTTTTGGTTCAGTATAAATTATGCAGCCAATGCACCGAACAACTGTCCATTTCGCCCAATTGCACGGTTAAAACCATTGGTCACCGGGCTTACTCACACATCTTTCCCGAAAACACGCTACTCGCTATTGAACAGGCGTTTAAACATGGTGTGAAAGTCTGCGAGGTGGATGTTTCGTTAACGAAAGATGGTGTTTATGTGCTGTTCCACGATTCGCAAGCATTAAGCCGGGTTACCAATTCGTTGGGACAAATAAACCAAACTAACTACAGCGACCTACAGCAGCTTGAGGTTGGTGCTTGGAAAGAAGTCGCCTTTACCGGGACACCAATTCCAACCTTAGAACAAGCCATGTTAGTCGCTGAAAAATATGACGGACAGCTTTATTTAGATACTAAAGATTTTTCGCCTGAGGCCATGCAACAGGCGCTGCAAAACACAGGTGTTCAACCACATCGTATTGTTCCGTCATTAGAAAGCATAAACTCTGCAACCTCCTTTCGCCAACTGATGCCCAATACCCCATGGATTTGGTACTATGGTGGTGAACTGCCTGCGAATGTATCCGACCCTAACTTCTATAGCCAATGTGTAGCACTGGGTTGTCAGGCTTTCGAAGTGGGCTGGTCAGAGGTGTTGGAAAACCCAGATTATTTAACCTTTGAACAACAAGTACACCTGGCAGGCTCTCAAGTATGGGCATTTACCGCCAACGATAACACCGTCGTTGACTCATTGATTGCCAGAGGTGTGGATGGGGTTGAAACAGATAGATCAGTTTCGCTGGCCAAACGAATTTGTGGTGAGGGAGAATACGCCTTCCCCGACTCATTAACCACAGGAAACTGGCGGTTTAAAAGCAGTTTACTTGATCGAAAGGGTATAGGTTCCCGCGTTCGGCCATTCAACTATGTAAACACCGACCCCACCCAACTTCCCTCCTTTAATACTTGCGCCAATTTTGGTATTTCTGCGCTTGATAATGCAACCGACAGCGTAATGCTGGTGCCCGCCCAAAACCCTACCGACGGCTTGATGGTGTATACCGGATTTAGTATTGACGATGACGGCACCGAAGATTTTACCTATACCGTTTTACTCGATTTTTTGGTTCCGGCCGCTTCAATGGGAAAATGGGTTGGCCTGTACCAAACCACCATAACCAACTCCGATGATGCCGAGCTATTTATCAATCCGCAAGGGAAAATTGGTATTGTTGGTGATTATTTCGCAACGATAACCCCCAATACTTGGTATCGTTTGGCTATATCCTACAACGGCCACAACCAAATTTTAAGTTTGTACCTAAATGGTCAAAAATATGGCCAAGTAGAAACCTTTTCCAACCGTTGGTCGCTCTATAATTCTGGGCCAAGTGGCGAAAACCAAGGGTTTAGGTTATTGGCCGACAACAACAACGAAACTGCTGATGTTTATATAAGTGCCGTTCAACTTCGTGATTACCCTATTGACAGCCTGGAAGCAGCACTGCTTGGTTCACCGTCGGCCGGTGGTTTTCCCTCACACAACGCCGATTTAATTTTACCCACCTCTGCCTTGGCATTAAACGATAGTACGTTAATTGATTACGACAACCAGGTATATAGCATGGTTTTTAAAACAAGTGCCAATCTTAGTGCTATCCCACTAAACTTCTTTCCGTCGAGCGGGGCAACCGCTAACATTTCTAGTGGAAGCAGCTTCGATTTTTCGCAGGGTTCGATTGAAATCGGAGTAATGTCTGAAGATAGCACCAATTTTAAAACCTGGACTTTCTGCGGTACCAAAGCATCGGACGTAGGAATTGATAACGAAAATACATTGGCAGGGCTAGAAATGTGGCCAAATCCCAGTCGCGGCATGGTTCAACTTAAAGCGAACTCAGAAATTGAGCAGGTGGAATGTTTTAACCTAACCGGAATTCAGGTTTACGACAGCAAAGTTTCTTCGAAAACCGTGGATGTAAATCTGCGTAACCTATCGGCTGGAATGTATGTGGTAAAGGTTGGTCTAAGAAACGGTGAAACCATAACCCGGCAGTTGGCTGTGGTTGAGTAAGACCGCTATTATTTGCGTTTTAGCCATTTGTAAAACACAAAAACCAACACCGCACCTACGCTGTCGGCCACACCATCATACCATTCGAACGAGCGGCCAGTGTTTAAAGCGCTTTGAAGAAATTCTATAAGCCATCCAAGGCAAGCTGAATAAACGGCAGCAATCAGCACCTCGTCAATTCCCTTGGCTTGCTGCTTAAAGTAGGCGCGCAAACCCGGAATGCACAGCGCTGTAAGGCCACCAAAAATAAAGAGGTGTGCCAATTTATCCATTTCCAAAAGCTTGGAATTATGAATAAAGGGCTTTACCGGCGAAAGCAATAAAAAAAGGATTGCCCCCGAAGCGGCAATCCCCCATTTAGTATGATAGAAAAACGATTTTTTCAAATTAATGAACAAGCGATTGGTAGTCATCAGCACTTAACAAATCGTCGGTGCTACCAGAAATTTTAACCTTAATCATCCACCCTTTTCCGTATGGATCGTTATTCACCAACTCAGGATTTGATTCCAATTCGCTGTTAAATTCCAATACTTCGCCAGTAACTGGCATAAATAGATCAGAAACGGTTTTAACGGCCTCAACAGTACCAAATACCTCGTGCTCGTTTACGGTAGTCCCTACCGAACTAATGTCAACATATACAATGTCACCCAATTCACCCTGAGCAAAGTCAGTAATACCTACGATGGCCGTATCTCCATCAATTTTTACCCATTCGTGATCTTTGGTGTACTTAAGATTAGCTGGAATATTCATGATTTTCGAAAATTTTTCCAAAAGTAATTTTTTTGAGCCTCGGTGTAAAAAATTATTGCGCCAGAATAAAACGAATTGTTATACCGGCATTGGTAACATAGTTTGGGAAAGGTATTGACAAAACCGGCTTGGTCACGGTACGGTCGTAAAACGCCCTTACGGTAAGTCTTGAGTTAATACTATAATCGGCCGATGTTTTAATGGCAATAATGTGCCTGCCTGATGTTGGGTCGCTAAACAACTCGGCCGCTTTACGAATCACGGTAATATTTTTCCGAATAGATAGGTTTACGTTTACACTCAGGTCACTCTTAATTTCCTTATTGCCAATTTTCATTGGCAGTTTCACGTCCTTAAATTTATAACCAGTTCCCAATTTAAACTCTGTGCCCCGAACTTCGGTTATTTGAAGATTGGACATGCTCAGGTTAATTTGCCTATCCTTAATAATTTCGAACTGTGCGTTCAAGCTGTTTTTAAGTGTCGCATCAATCTTAATTAAAGGGCTAAGCTGCTCGGAAATTGTTGCTGATGCAATTTGCTTTTCTGGCACATAATCCTCATAAATTCCAGTTGTTTTGGCCACACCACCTTCGTTGGCTTGCAAGTTGGTTACATAGCTGGTAGAATAGGTGCTTCGGTATCCGTGGGTTAAGGTAAAGGAGCGGAACAGCTTTTGAAAAGCAGGTAACTTGGCTAAACCATCGTAAGTCACCTTCCAGTTAGGTAAACTGGCTTGTTTCAGTGGGTTTAGGTTTTGCCGATTTACATTTTTGCCGGTATAAGCAGCCAAAAAAGCGGGCAAAATAACATCTTGTGATGATTTACTATATCCAGCATAGTAACCAGTACTGTCAACATAGCGACTTCCGCCTCTTTCGGCAGCTGCTCGTTTTGATATAATAAAGGTGTTGTCTATCAGCTCGTCAAAAACTTTGTTGGAGAATGTTTTCTTGTCATCCACACTAAACATGGTTCCAAGCGTTATGGTAGAAACCGAATAATTTCCCCGAATCACTTGGCTTTGGTGAGTCCAGTCAGACAGCGAATCATCGTACCTGAAAAACTCTGAACTATTCTCAGTAATGTCTTTGGTTCCAGTCAAATCAACCCGCAAAGATTTTGCAGGCTCCAAGGACATGCGGTAGCTAACTCCTTTAGTAACCGTATTTGTTGCCGGTTGATAAAGTTCAGACTCTTTAACCAACCAATCTTTATCCGCAGCGTAATCAAAGTAATCATCACTTTGACGACCAAAAATAAAACCCACTCCTGGCCCTTCAAATCGATTATCCATCCCCAAGATGCTGGTTTTTTGTCCGTAGCCTGGCAATAAAGTTCCCCGGTTATTTTTAAAAGATACAGATGCTGTTTTAGTCATCATCAATACCGAAGCAATGCGCTGCGCAACCGTAAAATTGATAGGTTTTTCCTTTTTTATTTTGCTACTATCTGGATTCATCCCTTCCAAATTGGGCATTTTTGGGTTATTCGGTTTATTGGCCGAAGCAGCAGCCTTGTTTTTCTTAGCGGCTATTTCCTTCAAAAATGGAATCTTATTGTACAGGGTTAACATGGTACCCGTTATCTCCAAATTGGTCGATGCCGAGTTTTGTATGGTGTTTCCAATTGAATCTTGGGAGAAAGGTGCTCTATCCCATTGGTAACTGCTAGCATAAGAAGTCGACACATCTACCCAATCGGTGAGCGGGAATTTCTTTAACGGCAGTTTGTAAGTAATGTTGGTGTTATGGGTATAGTTGGTGGTTTCACCCAGGCGTTTTATATTCCCCCAAACGGTGTCCTTAAATGCCTCGTATTGCGGTTTATCGTCCTTCGTTACCCGGCCAAACGGCTCACCAATGTAAGCGTTGTTATTGGCCGAAAAATCAATACTAATGGAACGGGTTAACTCGTACTTTAGGTCGTAGGCCCGTTGCCAATTGAATGTTTTGGTATAATTGGGAATTGGATCTAAGGCAAAGGGAATATTGTTCCTAATCTGCGACTCGGTATAGCTGCGGTCAACATTGGTTCTAAACCCAAGTTGCTTTGGCCCAAGGTTAAAGTTGAAATCGGTAATAAGTGCAGTGTACTTCGATTTAGACAGGTACTTATTGTCCTTAAAAGGCGTTATTGTTTTTGGCTTATTCTGGAAGCCGTATGTTAAACCACCGCGGTAAACTTTATTAAACCTGTGCTGGGTATTAATGTCTCTAAAGAAATTTTCGCTATAAGAATAGGTAAATGACAGGTTTTCCACATCATAAAAGTGTGGCTTTGCAGTGGCATCAACCCTATCCTTTCTGATATTGGTAAAGTTTATACTTCTGCGTTTATTAAACGTTTGGGAAAGCTTTAGTCGGTCTTTCTTTTCCTTATTGCTTAGCTGATCCGACACCTTATCGAATTTAATATCCGGATTTAGTGGGTCGTACATGGGGTTTACCATCTGCTCGGAATAACCAAAGTAAAAGGGCACCTTTATTCCCGTTTTTTCCGGCAAAAATTTACCCAACTCAAGGTTGGTAGACGCGTCAAATCCCTTTTTGGTCTCGCGTTGGCGCTCACTTAGTTTTTTCTCAATACTACCAAAACCTGGGGTAGAAATGTTGCCGGCAACAGCCACGTTACCAAAATCGGCCAGCTTGGCATTTACCCGCGCTACACCTGCCCAACCACCAAATTCATCAAAATCGGTAAGGCGCATTTCGTTTACCCAAACCTCAACCGAACGGGCCAGAGCATCGTCATTGCTGTTCCATGGGTTATCTGATTTTCTAGGGTTTCTTAACCCAATCATGATGGTTCTAACATCATTCAATACTGGATTACCTTTTACCGTAATTCGGGCATTGTCAATTTGGGTTTGATACCGGTCGGTAATGTTGCCACCTAGCGTATTTCGTTTAAGTTTTGCGTCAGTAAGTTGTTCAAAATCAATAACAACATTGTTTGCAGTGGGCCAAATAAGCGCTGGATCGGTAGTTCCTGAAAAAATATCGGTGGGCGTGAGGGGCAATTCGTACTCATAGTAATTGTTGTCGAAATCGGTTCCCAGCCTTATAAAAACAGTAACATCAGCATAATTAAAGGGCTTAATGTTTTGGGTGTCGGCATTTTCGGCATGGACAAAAAGCTGCATTTTTTTGTAGCTTCTTACGTCAAAGCCTACATTTCTAAAAGCTGCCTTTGCATCATCATCCTCAAGGTCGGTTACCCGTAGTGAGAGCGACTGCTCGTTAAGTTGCCGCTGATTAGCTGTGCTATAATCAACCTCTCTTAAAATATCGGGGGGCAATACATAGTTAACGGGCTGGCGACTGGCATTTTCCTCAAGGTTTACCGCACCAACATCAATGGTTCCACGCCCTTGGCCTGCTTGATTTCCAGATAAATCGAGGTTGTATTTGCGCCATTCGCCACGTATAAACTCCATTCGGGCAAAACGAAGCACAATAGGTTCTGAGAAATCTTTCATAAACATCCGCATGAAGCGAATGGACCTGAAATCCTGAATACCGTTAACAGTCAATTGCGGATTTCTCACCGGAATTTTAAACTGGTACCATCTCACCGGCTTCACTTCTCCGTTTCTAAGATCTGGGGTTACCTCTATTATACTGGTAATGTAACTTTCTCCAACATCCATTTTGTTTGGGTCCAGGTCAATCTTATATTGAAAATAACTCTCAGTTTCGCTCAGGTTATTGTCCAGATTGACATCCTCGGTATTGGGCATGTTTGATGCCGATGTGGCGTAATTTTCAGGACTGTCTTTGTCGGTTGGTGAGTTGCCTTGTGTACCATTATAACGCTTGTAACGGTCAAGAATATTAAGGCTACTTTGGTCATAATCGGCACCGCGATAGTAATGGAAATTGTCATTAGCAGGGTCGGCTTGAATTTGCGCCAAACTTGCCCCCGAAACCACACTTCCCACCGCAGCAACATAATTACCAAAGAAACTACTTTCTTTCTCGTCAGAAAGGCCATCTAAGCCAACGTCCTGAATTTTTGTGGAGCCATTAACGTTGGCAAACGCATTTACAATAGATTGTTTACGTGGCACCTCACCCCAAACGGTTTGATCTACCGTAGTAGCATCATCTGCCGCATCTTTTGGAAGTCCGTTCTCAAAACTCTTACGCCCATCTTTCAACACATCCTCCGAAATATTACCTAGGTTGATGTACAACGACCCACCCTGCTTATTTTCCGAATCTTTGTTGAAGGGATCCATCATCCAGAACTGAATGAATTCGATATTATTGGCCTCGAAATCGGTGGTGGTAAGTCTTCGCATTATCCCCCCCCAAGCACCATTGGGGTCTGCCAGCAAGCCATTTTCTTGCAGGTTGGTAGTAAAGTTATATGGCCCACGTTCGCTTGGGTAATAAGCCACGTCGAACATAGAAATATTACTCAATGTTCCGGGTGCCAGCTGCCGGTTAGGAAAAACCTCCAGTTCTAAAATTTGTCGTTGGCGGTGATCTGAGAGCACATTGTTGTCAATGCTACTCGGTTTCAGCGAATTATTTTGATAAAAAACCGAATTATCGATTAAATACCAAGCCAATTGCGCTCGTCTAAAACCGCCGGCCAAGTTGTTACTTAAACCACCCTCTGGGAAAAGCCCCGGTTGACCTTGTGGAACACTGGCCAACACCCACGAGTTAACCGAACGCAAGTCAATGGTGCTTTGGCTTCCTTCGAAATCGTCAATGTACGAATTCCCGCTTTTTCCAATGGCCTTGGCGTGACCTGGTATTAGCTGCGCATACTCACCAGCAACGCTGATACTGGAAGGTTCCTTAGTTTCAATAAACGGTAAGTTGTCGACCATTCGTGTTAAAAATGGCGCTTCGCTTTGATAGTTGCCATCAAAACCAATCATGGTGTTGTTGATCGGTTCCTCGTTAAAGTTAACCTTAGGTGTTATTGGTCGTTCACTTAGGTTCACCATGGTTGCCCCCAAGTTAAAGTCTCGACTTATTCTATAATCCAGACGCTGTCCAATAAAGGTTTTTTGCTGAACACTGAACAATGAATTACTTTCCAATGAAACCTTAAGGGGGGTTTGCGATTCGAGCAAACCCTGGTTTAATATTTTAACTCGACCAAGGTTATAATCAACTGTATAGTCAACATTTTCTACCAACTTAACTCCACCGGCAGTAACCGAAACCGAACCTTGAGGTACATTCAGCGCATTCAGTGCAATTTCTGAACCCGATGCCGAGCGATAGGTACCTTTTAATTTAAACCTGTTCAGCTCTGGCCTTTGTTGTGCGGCTACTTTGGTTGAATCATAAAGTTGTTGAAAAACCACCGAATTGATGGCGGTTTGATCTAAACCGGCCTGAGTCATTTTTTTGTTCAGGTGATTTCCAAATGGTTCAATAACCGGAAGGAAAATACGGCCATTGCTCGTCGTTATGGTTCCACCAACCGTATTAGCATTATCAACAAAATCGAAAATACCATCTGGATTAACTTGATTATTTGGATCAAGCTTATCCATGTTTAGTATTTGAATAAGTGGAGTCTTATCCAAATTAGTAAGTGGCAAATAATTGATATCGATACCGCTAGTAGGGTTATTGTAGAACACATTCAGGGTAAACTGTTCTTTGTTTACCTGAAATGCATTGATTGAATAAACGTTCTTCATCATCAAATCCCAAAGCGGAATGCGTGGATTGGTGATGGTGCTCTTTAAAAGTTTTAAAATTAATGCATTGGGAGGTGTAATACCGTCGGTTGAGAATTGCCCTACCTGATAGGTTTTTCCATTCAAGGTGTACTCATAAGCAACGGCTAGAATCTCATCATTGTTAAGTGGTTGCTGGTTCAACGAGATAAAACCCAAACGGGTGTTTACGGTGTACGCATTTTCCGGCAATCTTCTTGCACTTTCCAGTTTTTCGTAATGAATAGCTGGCTGATAATTTAGATTAGCCATGCGGCCGGTAGCGTTACTAAACCCAATTACCTGACCATCTTTAGAAAGTTTTTGGTAGATGTCGTTCTGCTCGTTGTCTGGGAAATTATTTCCAGCAAGCAAGTCATTAACAACAGGGTCGCTTCCGCCCCCTAGTTGCGTAAAATAGGTTTGGTCCTCACCCAAGTCACTTAAACCAATCAAGTTGCGGGTTTCTTCGGTGGTGTTGTTGGTGTTGGTTACCCAAACCTCGATACGGGTTATGTTTACCCCCGAATTTACATTTGGTAAACTGGCCAGCGCATGGTCGTAATTATCGCGAAAATATTGCGACAAGAAATAGTGCTTATTGGCTTCGTATTCATCGGCTTTAATTTCGAAAGTGCTGGTTTGCGCACCGCCGGCCACTTCAATTTCCGATTTTTTTCCACGTTGTGAAGAAAAAACAGTGGTAGATGTTAAGCGGCCAAATTGTAATTGCGTTTTTACCCCAAATAAAGTTTGACTTCCGCTGATAAGCGAGCTACTAAGCGGAAGCGAAACGTTTCCTAATTCAATTTTCTTGATAATTTCGTCCTCTTTTCCGGTATAATCGAGTTTAACCTGGTTCTCGAAATCGAACGTAGCTTCGGTATTGTAGTTGGTGGTAATCTTAAGCTTGTCGCCCACACTTCCCAATACATTTAACTGAATGCGCTGCTTAAAATCGAAGTTGGTAAACCGGCGTTGCTTTTCGCCAAGTGCTGGGTTATCGGTTCTTGATGAGGTGACTCCAAAAGTAACCTCAGCCGAACCTTGTGGCCGAATATCAATCGTGTTTCCGCCAAAAATACGATCGAAGGACTGGCTCTCAAAGGCAAAGCCTATTAAGGGTTTGTTGGCCTGCGACTTGCCCTTGTCGCCTGCTGTTTTGTCGGCACTTATCTTACTTCGCCAGTAATCGCGTATGGATTGCTCGGCATCGTATTTCAAATACTCATCGAGCGTAAACGACATGGGGTAACGGTAGTACTGGTCGCCAATCTTTTTGTAAACCGTATATTTTCCGGTAACAGGGTCAAACTGAACATCAGTTTTTACGTTGGCCGGATCGTTTAAATCGATTGGACCTTTGCTTTTGTCGCGGGGATCGACTTCATCTTTTAATGGGTACGGAAGCGTTACCGGCGGGGTATCAACCGGAAGCACAATTTTGTCTTTTATAGAGCGGTATTGCTTGTCAAGGCGTGTTGGTTTAGCGGCTGCCACCCCAACCATGCACCCCACTGCAAGTGTACATTGAATAAAATACTTTGAACGAATGCCTGCCACGTGTATGTATTCCTAATAAAGGGATTTAATTGCAAATTTAATAAGCTCTTCGACCGTGTAAGCCGGGTTTTTGCCCCACAGTTCATCTACCACAACTTCCGATTTCCTTTTGTCGAATCCTAAAACCAGCAGGCCACTTAACGCTTCCTGTTTTGTTTTATTGCCCGCACCTGAAATTTTATCGCCAACCACACCCAGTTTTTCAACTTTTTCCTTCAATTCCAATATAAGCCGTTTGGCGGTTTTAGGGCCAAGGCCTTTTATTCTGGTTAATAAACGGTCATCTTCCGAAACAATTGCCTTCTTTATTTCATCGGGTTGTAATGATGATAAAATAAGTCGTGCCGTATTGGTACCTACCCCGGAAACACTGATTAACAAATTAAACAGCGCGCGTTCATCCTCCGAAATAAACCCATAAAGCGTATGGGCATCTTCCTTAATGGACAAATAGGTAAGCAATTTGCAGGCTTCGTTTTTTGGCAGTTGCTCATAGGTATGTAACGAAATATGAATGAAATAGCCAACGCCATTGCATTCTATAACCACATGCGTGGGATATTTTTCTACCAGACGGCCGTTTATGTGGTTAATCATGTCTTATTTCTTGGTTTGCGCATCGAGCACCGCAATGGTAGCCAGGTTAACAATTTCTTTTACTGAACAGCCCAGGGTAAGCACGTGAAACGATTTTTTTAGCCCCATTAAAATTGGCCCAATGGTTTGTATATCGGCCAGTTCGGCCATTAATTTATAGGCAATGTTTCCCGAAGCGAGGTTGGGGAAAATTAGCGTATTTACCTTTTTATTCACCAATTGACTAAATGGAAATTGCTCTTTCAGCATTTCCTGGTTTACAGCAAAATTGGCCTGCACATCACCATCGACAATTAAATCGGGATGATCGCGGTGTAAAATGCCGGTTGCCTTACGCATTTTCTCGGCCTGCAAACCATCGGCCGACCCAAAGTTGGAATACGACAGCATGGCAATACGTGGAGTAATACCGAATTTTTTAACCGTTTTGGCGGTTTGCAGCGTTATCTCTACAATTTCCTCGGCCGTGGGATCCATGTTTACCGTGGTGTCGGAAAAGAAAAACGGCCCGTCTTTGGTCATCACAATGTAGGTACCGGCCAAGCGAGTTATGCCCTCTTCCAATCCCATGCAATGAATGGCTGGTTTCAATACCTCGGGGTAGCTGCGCGTAATGCCCGAAACACAAGCATCTGCATCGCCCGCCTCGACCATCATACAACTGTAATAGGTGCGGTTTAACATTATGCGGTTGGCTTCGAAAAGCGACAAACCTTTGCGTTGGCGTTTTTGATACAGCTTTTGACCGTATTCGTGTACCTTGTCTTTTTGTTTTGGGCTGCGCGGATCGATAATACTAACTCCGGTAAAATCGAATTTATATTCTTTAATCAGGCTTTTTATTGCTTCTTCGCTACCCAGTAAAATAGGCTCGGCTATTTTTTCTTCGCGAACAATTTGAGCGGCCTTAAGTACCTTGTAATTATCGGCATCGGCAAAAACCAAGCGTTTCGGGTTCTTTTTGGCGCGTTCCATCATGTTGCGCACCAGTTTTTGGTCGAGACCCAAGCGGTGGTTAAGCTCCTTGCGGTACACTTCCCAGTCGGCAATGGGCAATTTTGCTACTCCCGAGTCCATGGCTGCTTTGGCCACGGCCATAGAAACATTGGCAATTAAGCGCGGGTCGAAGGGTTTTGGAATAATGTTTTCCTTACCAAACGAAAGGTTTTTGGTTCCATACGCCTCATTTACCTCTTCCGGAATGGGCTCTTTAGCTAACGATGCAAGCGCATAAACCGCGGCCAGCTTCATTTCTTCATTAATGGTGGTGGCACGCACATCCATAGCTCCCCTAAAAATGTAAGGGAAACCCAATACGTTATTTACTTGGTTCGGATGGTCGCTGCGGCCGGTGGCCATAATTACATCCTTCCTAGTTTTTACCGCTAAATCGTAAGTAATTTCGGGGTCAGGATTGGCACAGGCAAAAACCACCGGGTCTTTGGCCATGCCCATCAGCATTTCGGGTGACACCACGTTTCCTTTTGACAAACCCAGAAAAACATCGGCACCAGTCATCGCTTCTTGCAACGAGGCTATTTTTCGTTTGGTAACAAAATTTTTCTTTTGCTCGTCAAGGTCTTTGCGGTCGGCTGTTAAAGCCCCTTTGCTGTCGAACATCACAATATTCTCGGGTTTTACACCCAAGCGAACATAAAGTGTAGCGCACGATATAGCTGCGGCACCAGCACCGCTGATAACCACCTTAATTTTATCTAATTTCTTGTTAGCCAGTTCAACGGCATTAATCAGCGCTGCACTCGATATGATAGCCGTTCCATGCTGGTCATCGTGCATTACCGGAATATCCAGTTCTTCTTTCAGCCTGCGCTCTATCTCAAAAGCTTCTGGCGCTTTAATATCCTCCAGATTTATTCCACCAAAAGTTGGTGCAATGGCTTTAACGGTTTGAACAAATAAATCAATATCGGTAGCATCTACTTCGATGTCGAAAACATCCAAGTCAGCAAAAATTTTAAATAAAACGCCTTTACCCTCCATTACTGGTTTTGAAGCCAGCGGGCCAATATTTCCGAGACCCAACACCGCAGTGCCATTCGAAATTACGGCCACCAAATTTCCTTTGGCGGTATACTGGTAAACATCGTCCGGATTTTTGTGAATGGCCATGCAGGGTTCGGCCACCCCCGGCGAATAGGCCAGCGACAAATCGCGCTGCGAGCTGGCGGGTTTGGTTGGAATTACTTCAATTTTTCCTTTTCGCCCTTGCGAATGATAGTCGAGTGCCTCCTGTTTTTTAATCTTGGCCATGAGTTTTAATAAGCCGACAAAAATAGCATAAATCCTTGGGCGGCCTAATGAAAAGGGGAAGGGGATTTGCTGCTTAATTCTACACTGTTTGGCGTTGGGTGTAAAGTCGTTGTAGTTGAGGTGTGGCTGCTGCCTAGGTCAGTTTAACAGGAATCATGGCTATTTTCGTTTTTGGTCAAGCCGGAGAATAGTTTTAATTGGTGTGACGGAAGCACGGGCCGAACCACAGCCAACCATTGAGCAGCTATTTACCAAAGGCTAAAAAACCGTAAGTTTGTTATGTGAAACAAAGAATCTATATAGACACCTCTGTTTTTGGAGGCTATTTTGACGAGGAGTTTGAAGCTTTTACCAAGCCACTGTTTGAGCGGATTTTGAAAGGAGAGTTTGTTGTTTTTTTTTCGACAGTAACACAAGAAGAATTGGCTAACGCTCCTAAAAATGTTCAAGTGTTGGTAAAGACGCTCAAAAAAGAAAACACGGCGTTTATTGAGGAGACTGATGAAGCGGTTGAATTAGCATCGCAATATATTGCGGAGAAAGTTGTCGGACAGACTAGTTATGTCGACTGCTTGCACATTGCTTTAGCAACTATTCATCACGCAGACTATTTAATTAGTTGGAATTTTAAACACATTGTAAATGTACAGCGCATTCGAGGCTACAATTCCATCAATATCCGACAAGGATACCAGCACCTAGAAATTCGTTCACCAAGAGATTTAATGAATTATGAAAACTAAAAAAACATTTGATGCGGTTTTGTTCATGCGTGAGCAGCGTGAGAAATTGAGTGAGAAATTGTCTAAAATGACCAAAGAGGAAATCGTTGAGTATTTCCGGATAAGGCGTTTAGAAAATCAGATAAAGCCCTGTGCCTAGTTTAAGCAACGTCTCCTCCCATTAGCCGCATTAGTTAACGTATCATCTGGCTACTTTCGATTTAATTGGCCTTTGGCCTTATTTGTCACTACTATCAACTTTTCAGACCAATATCATTCCAACTTGCCATTCTAGTTAAAACTGATATTTTTGGTAAACCTCATGAGAACTGGGTTATGGCCGAAAATTGACAATTTTAACCAAAATGCCACGCGAAAACACCTGTTATTTTGTTGATTTGAAAGCGTTTACAAATAAAGATTACTACCCCGAATGGGTAGTAACGATTGGATGCTTTTTGCACGCTGGGTCTAATGTTCCGCTGCTTCCGGTTTGGCAAGGCCTCCGGCCGGTTTCTACTGTTTCCAACCTGCTTTAATTTTCTCAATTATCATGAAGTTTACCAAAAATAACGGTTTTAAGTAGAAAGGCAAGTTGGATAATTTACTGTTGTTTTAAATAGGCTGGAGGCCTGTAAAACCGAACGTAGCGGGACGCCACGCTCAACTGCCGCAGATAACCTAAAATTCAACTTGAAATAGTTTGTCCACCAGCTTGGTGGACAACTTCATCTGATGCAAATTTTCCAGCAAGCTACTGGAAAATTGGCGCCATTACTGCTAAAAATTTAACCCAAATTACAAACCGAACCTTCCCGCCCGCTATACCACTCAAAAAAATATCCCCTATGTTTGCCCTACATGTTTAATTTGATTTTTTCAACAGTTTTGTTTTGGCTGCTATTTACGGCAATAGGGGGTTACGGTCAGCCGGCAGAACGTGTCATGCTGGTTCCCAAATCGGCAGCCGATTGCATGGGCGCCATAAAAATTGTTGACCAAATTGGCCCCATAAAAAATGCAATTGGGATCGGCTCATTTGTCGATTTATCGAATCGATATGGCGATTATCCTTTTTTAATGCCGCACGAATTCAACCCCATTTGGTTTAAATTTTCGGTTGAAGAAGAAGGCCAACTGGAAGTGGTTATAAAATCCATCAACACTGCAGATGACTACAATTTTGCACTCTACCTGTCGCCCGGTCCGTGGTTTTGCAACACCTTTCAAAACGAGCAAATGGCCAGCCCCGTGCGTGCCAACCGAAGTAATGCCGACAGTGGCACCGGACTAACTGGCATTAATAGCGAAGGCCAAGAAGAGCAAGCTCCAATTGACGCCAATTCAGCTTTTTGCAAATCGTTGCTGGTAAATCGCGGTGATTCGTTTTATTTGTACGTAGATAGCGAAACCCGTCCGCAAAATGGGTATACCGTAGAAATCAAGGTTAAGGCAAAAGTTAGCGAATAAGTACCGCTTATCCCATTGCCATTTGCCTTGTTTTCTTCAATTTCGTTCTTCGTTTATTATTTTGCATAAAAACTAACTTAGGAATGAACCTAAAACACCTAATAGCTGTACTATCCTTTTTACCTGTAGGCCTTATGGCACAGCAGGTTTGGAGTCTAGAGAAATGTATTCAGCATGCCCGCGACAACAACATTCAAATTAAACAAAGTGAATTGCAAGCCGACCTAGCCAAAAGAATGAGCTTGCAACAAAAAGCCGAATTTTTGCCCTCGGTAAATGGACAAGCCAACAACACCTACAACTTTGGCAGAACCATTGACCCGTTTACCAACCAGTTTGCCGATAGCCGAGTGCGCAGTACGCAGTTATTTCTTTCCGGGAACGTAACCTTGTTTAATGGTTTTCAAAATTGGAACTCGGCCACGCAAGCGCATTACGACTACCTGGCCTCTACCAAAGACACCGAAAAAATGCGCAACGATGTTTCTTTAAACATTGCTACCGCTTATTTGCAGATTTTATTTGGCAAAGAGTTGCTTAAAAATGCTGAAAACCAACTGGAGATTTCAAAACTGCAACGCGACCGCATCAATAAATTGGTTACCGCAGGACAATCGGCAGAGAGTAATTTTTTCGATATAGAAGCACAAGTTTCGCGCGATGAGCTGCAAAAGGTGAATGCCGAAAACAGCTTGAATCTTTTTTATCTACAGCTGTTCCAATATTTACAACTCGACATTAACACCGAAATTGAGATTGAAATACCCAATTTTGCCGCTGTTGATGCCGGCCTACTGAACGCCACAGCCGATGCAGTTTACAGCACCGCCTTGCAAAACATGCCCGACATTAAAGCACAGGAATACCGTTTGAAAAGTGCCGAAAAAGCACGTTTGGTTGCCTTTGGCGGTATTTCGCCAAGAATAACCATGAATGCCAGTTACGGTTCAGGTTATTCAGGAAACAATAAAATTGGGGTAGGCGACCCAAAAATTACGCTTGACCCGGTTCCATTGGTAGATGCGAATGGCCAGAATTTAAATATTTACAGCTTTAATCAAAGTTACGATAGTTACGAAGCCAAACCTTTCAACGACCAGTTGAAGGACAACTTAAACAAATCTATCGGTATTACCCTAACCATTCCGTTGTTCAACAACCTATCGACCAATACGGCCATAAAACGAGCCAACATCAACAACATGAATCAAAAGCTGCAACTGGATGCCACCAAAAATGCGCTGCAGCAAACGGTTCAACGCTCGTACAACGATGCTATGGCTGCCTTAAAGCAATACCAGGCTTCGGAAAAACTGGTTCGTGCGCAGCAAGAGTCGTTTAAATATGCCGAGATAAAATACCAGCAGAACCTCATCAACAGTGTTGACTATACCGATGCCAAGATAAAACTGAGCAACGCACAAAACGACCTCATTCGCTCTAAATACGATTACATATTCAAAACTAAGGTGCTCGATTTTTACCAAGGCAAGTCCCTTACATTCAACTAAGCAGCCATTATGAAAAACAAGAAATTACTTATTTACGGGGGAATTGCCCTTGCCCTCTTAATTATCGTTGTCATTATTATTAAAAGCAACAGCAGCGATGCCACCAAGGTTACCGCGCAAGCCGTTGCTACCGCAACCATAACCGAAACCGTTACCGCCAACGGAAAAATTCAACCAGCACAGGATGTGAAAATTTCTTCCGATGTATCGGGCGAGATTACCGAATTGCTTGTTGTAGAAGGTCAGCACGTTAATGCCGGCGAGTTGCTGTGCAAAATAAAACCCGACCTGTACCAATCAGCTCTAAGCCGTGCCGATGCTGCTTTAAACTCATCGCAAGCACAGTTTGCCAGTTCGTCGGCACGTTTAAATCAGGCACGTGCGCAATTTGCCAATGCCGAAAAGGTTTATCTACGTCAGGTAGAACTTTTTAAGCAAAAAGCCATTTCACAAGCCGATTACGACCAAGCTACCCAGCAATATGAAGTGGCAAAATCGGAGGTAATTGCCGCCGAGCAATCGGCAAAATCGTCGGAATATACCGTTCGTAGTTCGCAAGCCACCAAGAAGGAAGCCGTCGACCAACTTTCACGTACCATGATTTATGCCCCAAAAAGCGGAACCATTTCTAACCTTTCGGTTGAACAAGGTGAACGTGTAGTAGGAACAGCACAAATGACCGGAACCGAAATGATGCGTATATCTGACATGAACTCGATGGAAGTGCATGTTGATGTAAACGAAAACGATATTATTCGGGTAAAACTGGGCGACACAGCGCTTGTAGAGGTTGACAGCTATTTAAACCGCAAGTTTAAAGGCATTGTTACCGAAATTGGCAACGCAGCCAACATTTCCAGTGCAGGCATGAGTACCGATCAGGTCATTAATTTCAAAGTAAAAATTAGCATTCTAAAAGAATCATATGCCGACTTAATGGTGGGCAAACCGATTACTTATTCTCCGCTACGCCCGGGCATGAGCGCCAGTGTGGACATTCAGACCCAAACGGTGAAAAATGTTTTGTCCATTCCTATCGAGGCGGTTACTACCCGTACCGACAGCTCAGAATCGAAAGTGAAGTATGGCAAAAAAGCCAAAAAGAACAAAGACGAAGAAGAAAAGGAATTTGAGTGCGTATTTGTACTTTCTGAAGGAAAAGCACTTATTCGCCCTGTGAAAACAGGCATTCAGGACAACAAAAACATTCAGATTATTTCTGGTCTTAAAAAAGATGAAGAAGTAATTACCGGGCCTTACAGTGCGGTTTCTAAATCGTTGCACAACAAATCGGAGGTGCTGAAAGTAGAGAAGGAAGATTTGTTTGAGCGGAAGGAAGACAAAGGCGAATCGGAAGAAGAATAAGCACTTAAAATAGGTAGTCGACTTTAAATTATTCCCGCAGATTTCGCAGATTAACGCAGAGGCTAGCTTCAAACATGTCTGCGAAATCTGCGGGTTTTTTTTTGTCACGGTGAAAATGTTGTTACAAAAAAATAACCGCTCCATGCGAAGCGGCCATTTCTCAAATTCAAAAACAGTAACAAAGTATTCTCAACTCTTTGCTTCCGCGTTTTCTCTGGCTTTCGACCCCGGTCTGTTGGTGTCATAAATAAGTGAAAACTTCACTTTAAGCGCAGAAATTTTTCTGTTCATTCCGTCCGCAAGTTCTTTTTCTACTTCATTTTTACGAGTATCTAAGGCTTCATACAATAATTTAATTTCGTCCCAATCTTCTCTGGAGTAAGTGTCCTTATTTTCATCAACCGCATTAACAAAGGTTTGATAAATCCCTAACAAATTTCCGGCATTGGCAAAACTAAATGTCATATCAACACCTACTTTACCCTCGCCAAACAAGGTGTTCCTAAGGCGCACTTTGTTCTCGGTAATGGTAGTTCTGCGATTCAATTCATTTGTATATTTCTCACTTAAATCGGCATACTTTTTTTTGCTTGCTTCAACCGCAACCTTTTCCTCTTCAGTCATGGTTGCCAGTTTAGCTTCAGCTTTTAAAGCTCTTTCTTGATAACCGTTGTCAATTACCACCCAGTTTTCGGGAGTATAATCAACGTTTTCAGTTTTCATGGAATCTACATATTCCTTCAGCTCATACGATGCTGATTTCTCTTCTATGGTCTCGTTGTTAGAACAAGCCACCACACCTACTGCAAGTAGTGCGATTAATAATGTTTGATTAATTTTTTTCATAATCTGAATAATTTTTGGTTGGCTACATTCCGAAAAACGAACCGGTTGATTTACAGCGCAATATTAAATCGTTGCACTCCAGCAACACTTACATTCTGATTGGTAAAACTTGTATGATTCACACTTTTCTGAACCAATCTGCCCAGAAGAGTGTGGGTAAAATAAGCTGGGGGTATTGTCATTCGAAAACGTGTCAGTTTCATTGTGTACACTTCGAAAGAATAAATGCGGCACAGGATAATATGTGTGAATTATACAATTTATAACCCCTCGGGTGTAACTGTGCCCTTACTAATGTTCTTCAACTTTGACCTTCAATAAATAGTTAAATCCGATACTGATTAAAGGGCTTGAAAAAGTGCCAACTAAAAACGGGCTACTTCAAATGCCAATCAGCATTTAATTCTTAAACCAAAAAATAATGAAAAAGCTATTTCTTACAAGTGTATCCGTTATGCTTGCGTTGATCACGTTCGGGCAAACCGCCGACAAAAAATTTAATGTCGGTTTATATGGTGGCTTAGCCCAATATAACGGCGACTTGGGACAAGGATTCTTTAAATTCGACAACCCTTCCAGAGGGTTTTTTGGTCTTTCGGGCTCCTATTTTTTAGGCCAACACTTCGACGTAAGTTTATTACTAACAAAAGGTGAAGTTGGTCAGCGAACCGCAGGTAAACCATACTCCGAATCATTTCGAGCCAGTATGAGTTCTGCCAGCTTGCTTATGCGCTTTAATTTTGTTGGTTCAGATGCTCCTGTTCGACCCTTCATATATGGTGGACTTGGCGTTATATTATTTGAAAAGCGCTATACCGTTACCAAAATTCGCCAAGATATTTCCTTACCATCATTCGGGGGTGGAATAAGCTTCAGGCTTAGTCCTACCTTAAATTTACTGGTTCAAGAGTCGTTTATGTATAGCTCTAGCGATGACATTGATGGCATTGTACATAAATACAACGATGGTTATTTGCAGCATACTGCCGGAATTACTTTTGATTTGGGAAAAACCAAAGACAGCGATTTGGATGGTGTTTCTGATAGAAAAGACAAATGCTCTGAAACTCCCACCGGTGTAAAAGTTGATGATTCAGGTTGCCCGGTAGATAAAGATAAAGACGGAGTGGCCGACTACATGGATAATTGTCCGAATGTTGCGGGTGCGGTTACTTTAAATGGCTGCCCTGATGGCGATAAAGACGGTATTGCCGATAATGAAGACCAGTGCCCAGAAGTTGCCGGTATCGCTAATTTGAAAGGTTGCCCCGACAAAGACGGCGATGGCATAGCCGATAAAGATGATAAATGCCCTGACATGGTTGGTACCATTGCACTAAAAGGTTGTCCTGACGGCGATGGTGATGGTGTTGCGGATTTAGACGATAAATGTGCGAATACCAAACAGGGTTATGCGGTTGATGCCAATGGTTGCCCCATGGATACTGATGGTGATGGAATAATAAATGAAGAAGACCAATGCCCAAGTGCAGCAGGCAATATGGCGTTAAAAGGTTGTCCTGATACCGATGCCGATGGAGTCTCTGATTTTTATGACAAATGCCCGAAAATAAAAGGAAGTCTGCAAAATAGTGGTTGCCCGGAAATTGCAAAAGCTGACATTATTAAGGTGACCACCATTGCGAGTAAAATTTTCTTTGAATTCGATAAAGCCACGCTCACCGCAGCATCTCTTCCACAGTTGGATGCGCTTACCGAAATTCTTAAAAAATATGAAGGAGCCAACTTGTTTTTAGAAGGTCATACCGACAATGTTGGAGAAGACAAATACAACATGGATCTTTCTCAACAAAGGATGGATGCGGTTAAAGCGTTTTTAATGTCGAAAGGAGTTTTTGAATCGCGTATTTATGCCAATGGTTTTGGTGAAAGTCGTCCAATTGCAACCAATGATACCGATGCCGGCCGATCGAAAAACAGAAGAGTTGAAATGAAACTTAACTACTCACAACCAGTTAAACCATAATCATTTAACCAGACTTTTTTTAAATGAAGAAGCCACTCTACAGTTGTAAAGTGGCTTCTTTAATTTATATCTTTTGAAAGTTAGAATTTAAACCGTTTGTGCAGTCTTATTAAACGCCATGGCCTTTTCAACCATTCCTTTTTCGCCAACAAACAACGGCACACGTTGGTGTAATTCGCTTGGTTTAATATTCATTATTCTTTGTGTGCCATCGGTACAGCTTCCACCGGCTTGTTCGGTAATAAACGCTAAGGGATTTGCTTCGTACAACAAACGTAACTTTCCGTTTGGTGCTTTTTGCGTGGCTGGGTACAAATAAATACCGCCTTTTAACAAATTTCTGTGAAAATCGGCAACCAACGAGCCAATGTAACGGGCAGAATAAGGTCTACGGGTCGCTTTGTCGCTTTCTTTTACCCAGTTCAGGTAATCTTGAATTCCGGTGGAGCAATCGCGGGCATTGCCTTCGTTCATGCTATATATGTTCCCCGATTCGGGAAATTTAAGATTGGGGTGCGATAAGAAAAATGAACCAACCGAAGGATCCAAGGTAAATCCGTTTACGCCATTTCCGGTGGTGTACACCAACATGGTGCTGGAACCGTAAATAACATAGCCGGCAGCAATTTGCTTGATTCCAGGTTGAAGGAAATCTTCTTTGGTAACCGCACTTCCAACCGGTGAAACCCGGTGAAAAATAGAAAATATGGTTCCTATGGAAACGTTTACGTCAATGTTTGACGAACCATCCAGCGGATCCATCAGTACCACATATTTACCATTTGCCGGCAGCCCTTCGTTTTGACCTAAGTAATCGTCATTTTCCTCGCTACCAATGCCGCAAACTTCCTCTTGATTTTTCAACGCATGAATAAACTGGTTGTTGGCATAAACGTCCAACTTCATTTGCTCTTCGCCCTGAATATTCTCATTGCCAGCTTTACCTAGAATTTCGGAAGCCAATCCGGCACGGTTTATTTCGCGGTTTACAATTTTAGTAGCCAATTGAATGGAACTCAACAAGCGGGTCAAGTCGCCCGAGGCATAGGGGAAATCAGTTTGACGGTCGACAATAAACTCGGAAAGGGTAATAACTCGCATAGCTGGTAAAAACTTTGCTGCAAATATCTGACTTTTGCCCGAGTAAACCGTTACCCATGCCTGAGCAAATTCCAATCGTTCGCAAAGCTTTAATAACCGATATGCCCGCTGTGTTGGGTCTTATTAAAGAATTGGCCACCTACGAAAAAGCGACAAACGAAGTAGATGTAGATGTAAAAACGCTAGAAACCGATGGTTTTGGTGCCGAAAAAATATTCGATTGCGTGGTGGCAGAGCTGAATACCGAAGTAGTTGGCTTTGCGCTTTATTACACCAAATACTCGACCTGGAAAGGAAAATGCTTGTTTTTGGAAGACTTTATTGTGAAAGAATCGTTTCGCGGCCAGGGCATTGGAAAATTGCTTTTCGAGGCGGTAATAGCCGTTGCCAAAGCAAGAAAAGTAAAACGCATGGAGTGGCAGGTGTTAGAATGGAACCAACCGGCCATTAACTTTTACCAGAAATACAACGCCAATTTAGACCCTGAGTGGTTGAATGGCAAATTGGTTTACGAGCAGTTGCAGGGGGTGTAAATTCTTATAAGGGGCTGAGATTCTTCACTGCGTTCAGAATGACAAAGGTTTGTCCCCCAGCGGGGCGAAAGGTCTCGGCATTGTAATGACCAGATTATTCAATGCGTTCAGAATGACAAAGGTTTGTCACGCTGAGGGACGAAGCGTCTCGTTCAAATCACTTCTTTTCCACCCATTCCCCCAAATAAGCCAAAAAATTACGATACTTGTTTCCTGTTCCAGTTAGCGGAACATTTTTCCCTATGAAGGTTTTTAAATTTGGTGGTGCCTCGGTAAAAAACGCAGCTGCGGTTAGGAATGTGGCTCAAATTTTAAAAGACAACCAACCCAGCGAATTGGTGGTTATTATTTCGGCCATGGGCAAAACCACCAATGCCTTCGAAGAGCTTACCGATAGTTACTTTCACAGTAAAGCAAACCTCAACGAGGTTTTTGAAACGCTTAAAACCTTCCACTACGAAATTCTAACTGATTTATTTACCGAACAAAACTGGGTGTACCAAGAGGTTAACGCGGTTTTTGATGCGTTGCATAAAAAGCTACTTATTCGCCCAAGTGCCAATTACGATTACGAATACGACCAGCTGGTAAGTCTGGGAGAAATACTTTCTACCCTTATTGTTGCGGGCTATTTAAAAACTAACGGTTTTGCTTGCGAATGGCTAGATGCCCGACAGCTGATACGCACCGATAGAACTTTTCGTGAAGGCAAGGTAGATTGGGAAACTACGCAACAACTCATTCAGCGCGAGTTTGCCAAAACGGCTTACGCGCAAAAAGCCATTATAACCCAAGGTTTTATTGGGCATACACCCGAAAATCAAACCACTACTTTAGGCCGGGAAGGCTCGGATTATACTGCCGGAATTATTGCTTACTGCCTAAATGCCGAAAGCGTAACCATATGGAAAGATGTGCCGGGTATGTTAAATGCGGATCCAAAATGGTTTGACAACACCGAACGATTGCCTAAAATATCGTACAAAGAAGCCATCGAACTGAGTTATTACGGGGCAACCGTTATTCACCCAAAAACACTGAAACCGCTGCAAAACAAAAACATTCCGCTCTTTGTAAAATCGTTTGTAAACCCAACGGCGGATGGAACAGTAATTCAGGAGGACGCCAGCCAAGACCACCTTATTCCGTCATTTATTTTTAAGGTCAATCAGCTGCTTATCTCTATTATTCCTAAGGATTTTAGCTTTGTGGTAGAAGAAAACCTGCGTGATATTTTTAACCTTTTCTTTTTGGAAGGCGTGAAAATAAACCTGATGCAAAACTCGGCACTCGACTTTTCGGTAACTGTTGATGACAGCCCGAAAGCCCGCAAACTGATTGAAGCCTTAAAAGCACACTACAAAGTACTTTTTAACGAAAACCAAGAATTGGTTACCATTCGCCACTACAACCAAGCCACCATAGATCGCGTATTGCAAGGCAAAAAAGTGCTGCTGGAACAGCGAACTAGACAGACCTTGAGGATGGTGATTTCGGATGTTTATTAGGTGGCTTTAGCAATAAACATGGAGAATTTATTCAGTAACATATATAAATACAGACAAACTGGCTCAATTAATCAGAAAGAGAATTTTCTAACAGAAATATTTGCTTACTGCCTAATAAATGATCGTCTGTTACGAAAACGATTCTTAGAACTTCTAGAATATACCGGTAGCCATGATGAGTTTAGCTGCCAAACCCAGTATGTGGATGCAAAGGGACGTCCCGATATTTTTATTAAACTCGGAAATGATACAGTTATTGCTATTGAATGCAAGGTTGACGCTATACAAGAAGAGACTCAACTGACAAGGTATTCTGATTTTTTACTAGGCCAAAGCGAGAAGAAGAAAATATTGGTATTCTTAACCAAACACTACGAAGGCCATGACACGTTCCCAGAACAAATTAATTTCTTTCGTTTGAGATGGTTTAATGTCTATGATATTTTGCAAGGTTCGGCTCACCATATTTCTCAAGAATTATCAAAATATTTAAACAGTGAAAAAATGAGTACAACCATTTCATTTCAGAAGTCTGAATTACAAATAATTAAAGATTATGTTGACGTTTATGGTAAAATGACGGATTTTTTAATTCGGTTAAAAGACTTCCTGGCTCCGACGTTTCAAGAAAAAATTAGGATTTTTAATTCTATTGAAAAAGGAAACTATTATGGTGCAGTATTTTGCATAGAGGATGTCTCAATATGGACCGGTTTTTATCAAATGGAAAGAAATGAGGAAATGCAGATTGCAATCTCAATTGACAATTTATCAAAGAAATCTAAAAACTATGATGCGGTTTATGCCCTACTGGATAATCTCAACTGGAGCAGCTACGAAGACATGGAAGACAATTCGACAACCTGGTATATTGAAAGAGGACTTTCCAGATTCTTCGAAAATGAAGTTTTCAAGGTTGGTTTAGCTTTAGAGTTTCTGCAAAATGAGTTTGTTCAATTGAAGAAATTAAAGTAACAAGTTTGTTTTTAACAACCCCCGTTAAGCGCAGCCTCCGGCTACGTCAGGTTTAACTTAGCCTCTGGCCAACAGCAAAAAAATCACTTATCAGACACTTCGGTGTTCCATTATTCGTTAACTTTGCGCCATGAATCCGATTCGGCAAATCGTATACTACAGGCATCATTTTCGTGATTTTTTTGATACACAATCCGAAAAAGTAAAAGTAAAAATTGATTACGTATTGTTTTTAGTAACCGTTTCGGAAAGGATTCCAAAAAAATTCTTTGACCACCTTACGGGTACCGACGGCTTATATGAAATCAGGATTGAGTACGGAAGCAATATTTATCGAGTTTTTTGCTGTTTTGATGAAGGAAAAGTAGTAGTGCTTTTTAATGGATTTCAGAAAAAGACACAAAAGACCCCGCAAACAGAGATTGACAAAGCTTTAAAAATTAAAGCGGCTTATTTTGAAGAAAAACTAAAAAACTAGCAGCCATGGACACCAACCAAAACATAAGCACTTTTGACCAGCACCTTGACCAACGTTATGGTGTTATTGGATCAACAACGAGAACCAATTTCGAAATCAAGGCAAAAGCATTTGCCATTGGTGAAATAATAAAAGAAGAAAGGCATCTGGCCAAAATGACGCAGCAGGAACTGGCTGAAAAAACGGGGACAAAAAAGAGTTTTATTTCGAGAATTGAAAACGGCCACAGCGATATTCAACTTTCTACGCTATATAGAATTATTGAAACCGGACTTGGCCGCAGAATTTCATTTACCATACAATAATTTCACCCTTTCAGTGTTTTGAAAAACGGTTGCATTATTCTGTTTTAGAATCATTCCAGCCGTTCCGGCTTTTAAATGTTGCTGTAACAACTGCCATACTATTTTACCCTAACATCATTCCAGTTGTTTCCGACTTTAATCTCGAAGAGATGATATTATTGTAAAACGCCTCCCTATTTTACGTTAACCTCATTATAACCCTTCCGGCTTCCAAATCTCGAAGAGATGACATTTTTATAAAACCTCGTTAGGCACAGCCTCCAGCTATGTCAGGTTTAATTATGCCTACGGCCAACGACAACAGGAAAAACAAATCCTTTGCCTTAATCTGTTTACTTAAATGCTTGTATACCAGTAATATCAGCTCCAGTAATTAGCAAATGAATATCGTGTGTACCTTCGTAAGTAATCACCGATTCCAAGTTCATCATGTGGCGCATAATGCTATACTCATTGGTAATACCCATGGCACCATGTATTTGACGGGCTTCGCGGGCCACATGCAATGCCATGTCAACATTGTTTCGCTTGGCCATAGAAATTTGGGCAGAAGTGGCCTTGCCCTGATTTCTTAAAACGCCCAATCGCCACACCAATAGCTGGGCTTTGGTAATTTCCGTAATCATCTCGGCCAATTTTTTCTGAATCAACTGAAAACCGGCAATGGGTTTATCAAACTGCACGCGTTCTTTGGCATATCGCAAAGCCGAATCATAACAATCCATGGCTGCTCCAATGGCTCCCCAGGCAATGCCGTAACGGGCCGAATCTAAGCAACCCAGTGGTGCTCCTAGTCCAGATTTGTTGGGCAATAAGTTTTCTTTTGGCACTTTCACATTCGAAAACACCAATTCGCCGGTAGCCGATGCCCTCAGTGACCATTTGCCGTGCGTTTCGGGCGTGGTAAATCCTTCCATGCCACGCTCTACAACAAGTCCGTGTATTCTTCCGCTCTCGTCTTTGGCCCAAACCACCGCTAAATCGCAAAATGGAGAATTTGAAATCCACATTTTGGCTCCATTTAAAAGATAATGGTCGCCCATATCTTTAAAATTGGTAATCATCCCACCTGGGTTCGATCCAAAATCGGGTTCGGTAAGACCAAAAGCACCAATAAATTCGCCTGTAGCTAATTTCGGTAAGTATTTATTTTTCTGGGTTTCGTTGCCATATTTCCAAATGGGATACATCACCAGCGAAGTTTGAACACTCGAAGTAGATCGAATACCCGAATCGCCACGTTCCAACTCCTGCATTATCAGACCGTAAGAAATTTGGTCGAGACCAGCACCACCATATTCTTCGGGAATGTAACAGCCAAAACCACCAATTTCACCCAGGCCTTTTACAATTTGCTTTGGAAAAACTGCTTTTTCGTAGGCATCTTCAATTATTGGGGATATTTCTTTAGTTACCCAGGCTCGGGCGGTATCGCGCACCAATTTTTGCTCGTCGGTAAGTAGTTCGTCAATATTATAATAGTCGTGCCCTTGAAATTGTCCTCTAGCCATAACCGTTTGAATAGAAATTGTTGCGACAAATTAAACGATTAATCCCAATCATTTTAATAAGTAAGGTTCAATAATTACATTCGCAGCGTAATTAGAACTTAGTTGTTAGTGCGATATACCGGAATACCCCGAGAAGCCTTTAACCTTGCCCATGCCTGGCACTTTTTTTTGTTGGTTGGCCTCACCGTCTTAATTGCCTGGATTCGCATTTATTACCAAAAAAGGTACTTGGGCGTTTTTAAAAAAACCGTTTTTGCCAAATATCGCCCTGCTATCAACCGAGATGATCGGATTGGACCGGACTTGTACAATCTGGCGCTAAACATTGTCTTTATCCTGTCCTTCGGTTTTTTTCTGTACCAAGCCGACCAGTTTTACAACCTCAACGCCATCAATCTACAGGGTCCGTTGTTGCTAATATTCTATTGCCTTACGGTTTTGGTTATTTACACCGTTAAAATGCTGGTAAACAATTTCAACGGATTTGTTTTTGATGTAGAAATTTTAATGCGCGAGTACACCGACTACATCTATTTGAATTTAAAGACATTAGGTTTAATTGTGCTTCCATTAAACGTACTCATTACCTACACCGACAAAGAATACATCTATATTTTCTTCATTTTATTCTACGTGCTTTACGGTGTGTTCTGGCTTTTGCGCATAATTACAGGAATGTTGTATGGTATTTCAGCAAACATTTCGCTATCCTATTTATTTTTATACCTTTGCACCCTTGAAATTCTACCAGTGTTGCTTCTTTTAAAGCTCTATTTTACAAGAGGTTAACATTGGGATAAACTAGGGAAAAACTAAAACTTAACCAATTTTGAAAGTTAAGAGCATTCTCATCTCTCAACCCCGCCCCACTACTGAGAAATCTCCGTATTTCGACCTAGCCAAAAAGCACAACATCAAAATTGACTTCCGGTCATTTATTCACGTAGAGGGTATTGATGCCAAAGATTTCAGAAAAGATAGAATAAATCTTGCTGAACACACAGCCGTAATTTTTACCAGTCGAAATGCCGTTGACCATTTCTTTAGAATTTGTGAGGAAATGCGCCATTCGGTTCCCGACACCATGAAGTATTTCTGCATGTCGGAGGCTATTGCTTTCTATTTGCAGAATTACATTGTGTACCGCAAGCGTAAGATTTTTGTTGGTAAACTACGGTTTGAAGATTTAATCGAGGTGATTAAGAAACATAAGGAGGAGAAATTCCTGCTGCCTTCGTCTGATATCCAGAAATCTGAAATTCCTGATTTGTTGGATGCCAATAAAATTGGCTATTCGAAGGCTGTTTTGTACAAAACTGTTTGCAGCGATATTTCTGATTTAAAGGACATTAAATACGATATGCTCGTGTTTTTCAGCCCTTCCGAAATTGAATCGCTTTACAAGAATTTCCCGCTATTTGCACAAGATGCCACCCGCATTGCCGCTTTCGGCCCAACAACTGCCAAAGCAGTTAAAGAAGCTGGATTGCGACTCGATATTAATGCTCCTATGCCCAATGCGCCTTCTATGAGCATGGCCATTGAGCAATACCTGAAAAAAGTAAACTAATTTAAAAAGCGCCTCTAGTTGAGGCGTTTTTTTTGCTTTTGATTTTCCTAAAGGCTTTCCGCTAAATTTGCGACCATGTCGGTCGAGAATGGTTTAAAAAAGTGTGAACGAATAACCAGTCAAATTACGCTGGAGCACCTTTTCAACAAGGGAAAAAAAATATTCGAATACCCTTACAAGGTTTTCTACGATTTTAATTTGGGCACACCGCTGGACTGCGAATTGGAAATGGCCATTTCAGTACCTAAAAAACGTATTCGAAAAGCGCACAACCGTAACCGCATAAAACGCCTTACCCGCGAAGGGTATAGAACCAATAAACTTCAGTTAATAAAGGAACTGGCACAAAATAAACAACGACTTTCCGTATTCCTCATCTTTGTTGGCACCGCCGATGTAAATCTTACCCTAGTGGAGGAGAAAATAATAGTAATTTTAAATCGTTTACAGGAAGAGCTTCGTAATCTCTCTTAACAGACCATTTTTTGTATGAATAGTTTTACCGCATTTGTTATCCGAAATAAAAAACGCCTGGTTACCGGCTCCTTGGTGCTAGTGGTTGGCGCTGGAGCGCTTAGTTTTAAAGACGATTACTTTGAAATTTCAAAGAATCTGGAAATTTTTACCGGCCTGTATCGCGACATCAACCTGTATTATGTTGACGAAACCAAGCCTGGAGAATTGATGAAAAAGGGTATCGATGCCATGCTCGAATCGCTCGACCCCTATACCGTTTATATTCCTGAATCGAAAATTGAGGATTACCGCTTTATGACCACTGGTTCTTACGGTGGAATTGGTGCCAATATTATGCAAATTGATGGGCGAACCTTTATTAGCGACCCTTACGAAGAATCGCCGGCAAACAAAGCTGGGCTAAAAGCCGGTGATGAACTTATTGAAATAGATGGAAAACCTTTAAAAAATTACACCACAGAACAAATAAGTGAAGTGCTTAAAGGTCAGGCCGCTACCGAGGTTAAAGTGACCTTAATTCCTTTGGGAGCAACCACCACGGTTACCAAGAAAATTACCCGCGAGGTTATTAAGTTAAAGGATGTTCCATACTTCGGAATGGTTAATACCGAGACAGGCTATATCAAACTAGTTAGTTTTACAGAAACCGCCAGCAGCGAGGTAAAAGAAGCGTTTGTAAACCTTCGCGACAAGCAAGGCATGAAACAGCTGATTTTAGACTTACGCGGAAATGGTGGCGGTTTATTGCGTGAGGCGGTAAACATTGTAAACTTTTTTGTTCCAAAAGGCGAGGTAGTGGTCGACACCCGTGGTAAAGTAAAGGAGTGGGATCAAATTCACTACGCATTAAATCAGCCTTTGGATACCAAAATTCCGTTGGTGGTGCTTATTGACGAAGGATCGGCTTCGGCGTCAGAGATTGTTTCTGGCTCGTTGCAAGATTTAGACCGGGCGGTAATTGTAGGCGAAACCTCATATGGTAAAGGACTGGTGCAACAAACACGCGATTTGTTTTACAACTCGAAACTAAAGGTTACCGTTCAAAAATATTATACCCCAAGCGGTCGGTGTATTCAGAAGTTAGATTACTCGCACCGTAGTGAAAATGGCCAGGTGGCTCAAGTTCCAGATTCTCTGCTTAAAAAATTTAAAACCAAAGGCGGCAGAACCGTTATGGATGGCCGCGGTATAGACCCCGATGTGCGTGTTGCTGACGAAGAACTGGCCAAAATTGTTCGACCGCTGTTCGAGCAGTTTCTGTTCTTTAAGTTTGCCAACAACTATGTGCTTGCCCACCCTAGTATTTCATCAGCCAAAACTTTTCACTTAACCGATGCTGACTATGCAGCATTTACAGCCATGTGTAGTGAAAAGAAACTCGACTATAAAACCGACACCGAGTTGGCGCTGGAAGAACTGCACAAAACAGCCGAAAAGGAACGTTACCTGCAAGATGCATTGAAAGAATATGAGTCGCTGGCGCACAAATTAGTTCCAGACACCAAAGGCGATTTGCAAAAGTTTAAGCGCCAAATACTGCTCATTTTAGAAAACGAGATAATCGCCCGCTACTATTACGACAAAGGCCGGGTAGAAGCGACACTTTCTGGAGATCCAGTGTTGGCAAAGGGTATTGAATACCTTGCTCCAGAAAAAAACAGCGCGATTCTTTCTACCATTAAATAAAGTCGACTTGTTAAGTCCCAAAAGGGAAAATATTCATCAAACTATTCAGTGGGTTTGTTTACTGCTTATGGCGGTAGGGCTTCCCCTTTCCATGTTTCTGATGAGTATTTCCAGTATTTTTTTGTTTGCCAATTGGTTGTTTTGGGGAAATCCATTAAGACGAATTCGGCTATTTGTAGCCAATAAATCGACTTGGGTTTTTACCCTGATTTTTCTACTGCACGTGGTTGGAGTATTGTACTCTACTGACCTGAAATTTGCCTTGGACGATTTACGAATTAAACTTCCATTACTAATATACCCGCTTGTTCTTGGAAGCACTCCTCAGCTTTCCACTCGGCAGTATAAACTTCTTTTTTACTTTTTTGTAAGTGCTGTTATGCTGTCAACAGCTGTTGGTTTTTGCATTTACATGGGCTGGGCTGGAGTGCCTGTGAGCGATTTCAGAGATTTATCGCCCTTTATTTCTCACATTCGATTGAGTTTACTGGTCTGCGTTGCAATTGCCTGGCTTGTCCTTTCATTGGCAAAAAAGCTATCAATCGTGGCGAAAATTGGCTCCTTAATGGCAGTTTTTTGGCTTGTCTTTTTTTTAAATATTCTTCAATCGGCAACAGGGTTTATTATCCTAAGCCTGTTGCTCATTCTTTTTGCCATTCAACAAATCCTATCCATTCAAAGGGTCTTTTTACGGTGGTTGTCGTTTATAGGAATCATTATTGCACCTATCACCTGGATAAGTTTAACGGCTTTACAATTTTTCTCGACCAAGGATCCTTGGGTAACAACAGGACTGGAAACCAAAACCATCAATGGACGAGAATATCACCACAACTTCAACGCCCACGATTCAGAAAATGGTCATTATGTTTTTCAATTTATTTGCGAGGATGAACTGCGAAATGAATGGCCTAAGCGAAGTCACATTTCCATTGATTCGGTATTGACCAACGGCTTCCCACTTCGGTCTAATTTATGGCGCTACATGTCGTCAAAAAACTTACGAAAAGATTCTGTAGGTGTTTGGCAACTTTCACCGAGCGATGTAAAGGCAATTGAAAATGGGGAGGTAAACTGCAATTATACCGACTGGGCAATAAAACGTCGGCTTTACGGCACCCTACAAGAGCTCGATGGTTTTCTTTATGGAACCGTAAATGGTTCTTCACTGGCGCAGCGCATACTTTATTTCAAAACAGGCCTGCACATTGCCAAAGAGAATTTAGCTTTTGGTGTGGGTACAGGCGATTTAAAATTGGCTTTTTCCAAACAATACGAACTTGAAAACTCACCATTAGCGCCAGAATATAGATTACGAGCACACAATCAATACTTGAGCATATTGATTGCTTTTGGTTTACCCGGATTAATTTTGTTTCTGACATGTCTTTTGTTACCTGCTTATTATAGTCCCCCAACTAACCGTAACCATTTTATAGCTTTCCTTACTATCGCGTTGGTATCTTTTCTAAGTGAGGATACCCTAGAAACGCAGGCGGGCGTTTCCTTCTTTATTTTTTTCTACGGCTTATTAATTTGGGCTAAACCTGAAAAGAATTTCTAACTTTTCGGCCTAATTGGAACGGCCGGAATGATTAAGCTTAGCGCGGTTATTATTACTTACAACGAAGAACGCAACTTGGCTAGGTGCCTCGACAGTTTGGTTGGCGTGGTCGATGAAGTTGTGGTGGTTGACAGTTTTTCTAACGACCGGACCGTGGAAATTGCCAAAGAAAAGGGTGCTAAACTCGTGGAGCGAGCTTTTGCCGGTTACATCGAACAGAAAAATTTTGCCTTAACCATGGCATCCTATGCACACATTTTATCGCTCGATGCCGATGAGGCACTTGACGATACCATGCGCAATTCGGTACTGCAGGTTAAAGAAAACTTTGCCTTTGATGCCTATAGTTTTAATCGATTAACCAATTATTGCGGCCAATGGATTTATCACAGCGGTTGGTATCCTGATAAGAAACTGCGGTTATTCAATCGCGAGAAATGTGTATGGAAAGGTGTAAACCCTCACGATAAGCTAGATTTTATCGCTAATTCAGGTTCGCAAGCACATTTACCCGGCAACATTTTACACTATAGTTATTATACCGTTGCCGAACACCGCAGGCAAACGGAAAGGTTTACAACCATTGCGGCCAAAGCGCTTTTCCAACAGGGTAAAAAAGCGGGCATTATTAAACTGTACCTCAACCCGATAAGCAAATTTCTTAAAGATTACCTTTTTAATCTTGGATTTTTAGATGGCAAAAACGGTTGGACTATTTGCACCCTTTCATCTTACGCTACTTATCTTAAATATCATAAGTTAGCACTCATGAACAAAGGCGCGTGGCATGAATAAAGTGGTTGTTGAAATTGATAAGGTAAAAAACCCTTATTCTGGATTGGGGCAGTTTTGCATCAATCTGGGAAAGGAATTGATTACCCAACAACCCTCCAATATTGACTTGGAATTTGCCATCACCAAAAAGGTAGATCACCCTTTTTCCGATTTTGGAAATTTTCATTTGATAAAACCAATGCACCGGTATTTTGTTCACCGGCCAGGTGAAAAAACCGTTTGGCATGCCACACATCAAGACAGCCCTTATCTGCCGGAAAAAGGAACCAAGTTGGTGCTAACCATCCACGACTTAAATTTTCTCGAAAAATACACCAATAGCATCCGACACAAATGGCGGTTGCGGCTTATTCAGAAAAAAATTGACCGCGCCTCAGTAATTACCACCATTTCTGAATTTAGCGCCAACCACATCAAGGAATACCTGAACACCCGAGACCTACCCGTTCATGTCATTCACAATGGTTGCATATTGCCAAGTGGTCCGCCCACCACACCCATGCAACCTGTAAAAGGTAATTTTTTGTTTACCATTGGGATTATTCAGCTAAGAAAAAACTTAGAGTCGCTGATTCACCTAATGAAAATTTTACCCGATTTTAAATTGGTAATTGCTGGTAGTGCCCAGCCTAAACACGGGGAATATCTGAAAGGCTTGGTAGACCAAATGGGGCTACATAACCGCATTATTTTTACGGGCGCCATTACCGATAGTGAAAAATGGTGGTATTACAACAATTGCCGCGCCTTGGTTTTTCCTTCGCGAAGCGAGGGTTTTGGGCTACCTGTCATTGAGGCCATGCACTGTGGGAAACCAGCATTCCTGTCAACATTTACCTGCCTACCCGAAATTGGCGGTAACAATGCTTTTTATTGGGATAATTTTGAGCCAGAATTAATGAAAAAAATTCTGCTCGATGGATTAAGCAACTGGACTCCCTTGCGCGAACAGGCGGCCAAACGCTGGGCAGCCGATTTTTCTTGGCAAAAAGCCGCGCAACAATACTGGCAGATATACAAAGACCTGCTCTGATTATTAACTTAGCGGCATGAAATCCCTTCGCTGGAGTTTTTTGCCCACTCCTGACCCAAAAATAGTTACTTCGCTTTCACAAGCTATTAATGTAAACCCTACGCTGGCAAGCATTTTGGCTCAACGTGGCATTACCGATTTTGACACTGCCCGCACCTTTTTTGCACCAGATTTAACCACGCTGCACGATCCGTATCTGATGAAAGATATGGACAAGGCCGTTGAGCGGGTTATTGACGCCATAAACCGCCAAGAAAAAATTCTGGTTTATGGCGATTATGATGTTGATGGAACAACGGCGGTAGCTTTAATGTTCAGCTTCTTAAAAAACATTTATCCACACGTTGAGTATTACATTCCCGACCGATATGGAGAAGGATACGGCATTTCGTTTCAAGGTGTGGAGTATGCCGCCGACAACGATTTTAAGCTAATCATTGCGCTCGACTGCGGTATAAAAGCCAACGACAAAGTAGCTCGTGCCAATGAATTGGGTGTCGATTTTATTATTTGCGACCATCACCTGCCCGGTAAAGAAATACCCGCTGCCGTTGCTGTTTTAGACCCAAAGCGCAACGACTGCAACTATCCCTACAAGGAACTGTGCGGCTGTGGTGTAGGTTTCAAGCTTATACAAGCCATTTGCCAGCAACAAGGTTGGCCCGACGAGCAATTTCTTCCCTACCTCGATTTAGTGGCCATTAGCATTGCTGCCGATATAGTTCCCGTAACCGGCGAAAACCGGGTGTTGAGCCATTTTGGGCTATGGCAATTAAATAACCAGCCCAAACGAGCCGGTATTAAAGCCTTGTTGGAAAAAGCTAATTTAAAACGAGCGCTAACTGTAACCGATCTGGTTTTTGTTATCGCTCCGCGAATAAACGCAGCAGGCCGCATTACCAGCGGCAAACAAGCCGTGAGTTTACTTATTGAAAACAATGCTGCCCAAGCCCTCGAAATAAGTGGTAAAATAGACCAAAACAATAGCGAACGAAAGGATTTAGACAAAAGCATTACCGCTGAAGCATTAGAACTTATTTCGTCATCGGAAGAAATGGTGAACCGAAAAACAACCGTGGTTTACCAAGAACATTGGCACAAAGGTGTGGTCGGCATTGTGGCCTCACGCCTTACCGAAACCTATTACCGCCCAACCATTGTTTTAACCAAAAGTGGCGACCGGGTAGCCGGCAGCGCTCGGTCGGTCGTGGGGTTTGATGTGTATCAGGCCATCGAGGCTTGTTCGGAACATTTGGAGCAATTTGGTGGACACAAATATGCCGCCGGATTAACCATGCACCACCATCAGTTGCCCTCGTTTGTTCAGGCCTTTGAAGAAATGGTAGCCAGTACCATACCTGACGAATTACTAATACCTGAAATTACCGTAGATGCTGCGTTAGACTTTAACCAGATAACCCCAGGATTTGTTTCCGTGCTGAACCGCATGGCTCCTTTTGGTCCCGATAATATGCAACCCGTTTTTTATACTGAAAATGTGGTGGATGCCGGTTATGTAAAATTGGTGGGCGAAAACCACTTAAAATGCTTGCTTTACCAAACCGACAATCCCGAAATACGGATTGATGCTATTGGGTTTAAATTGGGACATTACCTACCCTTGCTCCAAAGCAAAAAACCTTTTAAACTGGTGTATTGCATAGAGCAAAACGTTTGGAACGATAAGATAAGCAACCAATTAGTGATTAAAGACATACAGGCAACTGCACAGTGATTTTTACAAAGTGAAAACCTACTTCACCCTTCAGTTTAAAATGGCCTGCCGTTGGTCTAAAGACGCGAGGGTTGAGCCGCTGATTGCCTTTCCGATATTGCTATTGGCCTTTGTAGCCCTTTCGTGGTTTTTGTTTCACAAAACTGGTTATGCACCATACTTGTATGTGTTTGCTTCGCTCACCTTTACTACGAAATTAGCCGAAACCAAAAGAAACGAGTTTCTAAAAATCTGCTTCCATACGAGTACCTACCGTAAAATCAGATTGATAGAAAATTTCACCGCTGCCCTGCCTTTTTGCTGCTTTTTACTTTATATGCAGCTGTATGTGGGCCTATCGGTACTGCTTATTTTATCGACACTTCTGGCCATTGTCAGCTTTAGCACCCCACTTACTGCTGCTTTACCGACACCATTCTACAAAAAGCCATTTGAATTTATAGTGGGCTTTAGAAACACCTTTTATCTATTTCCGGCAGCCTATATTCTTACTGGTATTGCTGTTTGGGTAGACAATTTTAATTTGGGCTTGTTTTCGTTGTTATCGGTGGCAGTAATAACCATGAGTTACTATACAAAGCCAGAAAACGAGTATTATGTTTGGGTATATAAACATTCTGCGAAACAGTTTTTGCTGCAAAAAATAAAAATCGCGCTGGTTCAGGCATCAATACTTGTTTTGCCAGTGGTGTTTATACTCTGCATTTATTTTACACCTAAAATTGGCCAAATATTCTTGTTTTTACTGGCCGCTTATGGATTTTTAATTGCCGTAATTGTTGCCAAGTATTCGGCATACCCAAACGAAATGGGCGTTTTACAAGGTGTTTTGTTAGTCATTAGTCTTTATTTTCCGCCGCTATTAATCCTGCTTATCCCTTACTTTTTCGGCCAAGCCGCAACTCGGCTAAATAGCTTATTACCATGATTAGTATTAACAGCCTATCCAAAAGCTTTGGCGCTAAACAGGTGCTCAAAAACATTTCTGTTCAATTTGAAAAAGGGAAAGTTTACGGCATTGTGGGCGAAAACGGAGCTGGGAAAACGACCTTGTTCAGGTGCATTGCCGGTTTAGAAGCATTTGAAGGCACCATTACTTCTCCGCTGGAACCATTAAAAGACCATCTTGGTCTTTTGCTAACCGAACCCTTCTTCTTTTCAAAGATTACGGGCAAAGAATATATCCAGTTGCTTTGCAATGCCCGAAAAATAAAGCTGGAAAACATCGATGAACGAAATATTTTCGATTTGCCACTCCAGCACTATGCGGCTACTTATTCTACTGGCATGAAAAAGAAGTTGGCCATTATGGCCATACTTTTACAGCAAAACGAAGTGTTTATTCTTGATGAACCTTTTAATGGGGTTGACATACAAAGTAACATCCTTATTACCGAAATAATTCACCAACTCAAAAAACTGGGCAAATCGGTCATTATTTCTTCGCATATTTTCTCCACCCTAAGCGATACCTGCGATGAAATTCATGTGCTAAAAGCTGGAGAATTTACCAAAGTTGTCCACCAAGATGAGTTCTCTTTATTGGAGCAAGAAATGAAAATTGGGACAATAGGTAATAAACTGGAGAAATTGGGACTGGTGTAAGAATAGCCAGTTTTCCCGCAAAAAAAGAGCGCAGCTACTTTCGTAGTTGCGCTCATCAAAATTTATTGAAAACACTAGTTATTACTCCACTTTACAGCGCTTTCTCGCCCATCTTGAAGTAAGATTTTTACCGGATAAACCCCATTTGGTAAGTCTTTAACGTTTTGAAAAAACACAAATTCACCAAGCAATTTACCCTCGGCAACCTTCCTACCATCTAAAGCGTATAATGTAGCGGTTTTTACCAGATTTCGAGTAGGTATTTTAAAACCACTTTCAGTAGTTTCTACCCAAAAATTTTCTTGCAGTTGGGTTTTATCAATGCCTGTAGTAAGCCCGCCAAAAGTGTATTTAAGCGAATCGGAAGGGCTGTTATTTAGGTATTGATAATTGTTGGTAAAGCTGTAAAAAGATTCCGGATATTGCGGAGAACCTTCTAATAAGTGAACAAATACCAATTCTTCAGGTGCCAGAACTTGTCCGAAAATCCCGACATAAATACTGTCAACCTTATTCACCAAAGGCATAGATCCATAATGGAAACTTACTTCGTTTGAAAATTCATCAAAAGAAATCTGGTAACTCATGGTATCAGGCAAATCCACAAACTGTATATCGTACTGAAAAGTAAGCGTTCGCGACCCCTCAGTACCATCTATCTTTTGCCGAACCGTTATTTTTTTTGATGGGAATTCTTCAGAGCCTGGATAAACAAAAGCACCAATACTCAATTCTTTTCGCTCCCCATTTTGGCTAGAAATCAGACCCATGCCATAAAAATCAAACTCTATGGTGTCGAATTTTCCTAATTCGGAAGTAGAAAAATCGATCGGCATTTTCATTTTGCCATCCATACCCCAAACATTTACCAGGGTACTATTCTCTAGACGTTTATATAGCTGTTTACCTACGGATACGGTAGTTACGCTTTGTGCACATACATAAGTTGAAACTGCACTCAAAAACAGAGTCGCAATAATTTTAAATCCTTTTATTTTCATGAGGAATTGGATGTCGGGACGTGCGTTTTGATGTTTCACGACCAGGGTTTGTAACTGCTGGCGAATTTAAAAAAAATTAATCCTCAAGCAACCGGCAATACCCAACGGCAGTAAGCAAGAATAGAATTCAAATAATATTCTAGTCGGTTAGCTGTTTTTATTACTTTACAGCCACGAACTACTTATGAATTTATATTCTAGAAAACAGTATAGCAAACTTGCCTTGTTTCTTTTGGCTACTACCATAGTTGGGGTTTCGCTGTGGTACTCTAGTAAAATTGTGAGCAAAATACGAGACGAAGAACGCCAAAAGGTAAGGCTGTGGAGCGAGGCCATTCAGAAACGTGCCAAGCTGGTAAACTACAACCGTCAGCTTTTCGAACAGTTGCGCAAAGAGGAACAGAAAAAAGTTGATTTGTGGTACGAGGCTACTTCGTTTCTTATCAATGCACAGGAAACCGACAATCTTACTTTTGTAAGCAAAATACTTCAAGACAACACCACTATTCCCATTATCGTAACCGACAGCCGGGGAAATGTAATGAACACCGCCAACCTGGAACCGGGAAAGGATAAGGACAAACATTATATTGAACAGGAATTGCAATTGATGAAAAAAGCGCATCGGCCGCTGGTCATTAATTATTTTGGCAACGAAAAGCAATACCTCTATTACCGCGATAGCAAGATTTTCAGAGAATTACAGCAAACGCTCGATGATTTGATTAATTCATTCATCAGCGAAACGGTTATTAGCTCGGCTTCGGTACCGGTTATTTATACCGATGGTACTATGAAACGGGTTATTGCCTTTGGCAATATCGATTCCACCGAACTAGCCGATGCCAAATTACTGGAAACCCGAATTAAAAAAATGGCCGCCCAAAACGACCCCATCTTCATTAAACTGGGCGATTTGGAAATAAATTACATTTTTTACGAAGACAGTTTTTTGCTTACCCAGCTTAAGTATTACCCCTATGTAATGCTTATGGCGGTTGGTGTTTTCTTAATTGTGTCTTACATTTTGTTCAGCACTTTTCGTAACGCCGAGCAAAACCAGGTTTGGGTGGGCATGGCCAAAGAAACAGCGCACCAATTGGGTACTCCCCTGTCCTCGCTGATGGCCTGGATGGATTTGCTCAAAATGAAAGGCGTTGATGACGAAACGATGCTGGAGCTAGGAAAAGACGTTGGTCGCCTGCAAACCATTACCGACCGCTTTTCTAAAATTGGCTCAAAACCTGAGTTAACCGAGGAAAGCGTGCCCGAATCAATCGAATCTATAGTTGATTATTTACGCCCCCGGGTGTCCCGAAAAGTGGAATTCACGGTAATTAATCAGCTGGAAAAAGACAAAACTACCTCCTTGCTAAACCGCCCACTTTTTGAGTGGGTAATAGAAAATCTGTGCAAAAATGCAGTTGATGCCATGAATGGTGAAGGTAAAATTACCATCGAGTTGAAAACCAAACCCGGTCAATTGTGTGTTGACGTAAGCGATAATGGCAAGGGCATCCCTAAAGGGCAACACAACACCGTTTTCGAACCCGGATTCACCACCAAAAAACGTGGTTGGGGGCTAGGTTTGTCGCTTTGCAAGCGCATCATCAACAACTACCATGGCGGAAATATTTTCGTACGCCGGTCGGAACCAGGTAAAGGAGCTACTTTCAGAATTTTGCTAAAAAGCGTTTAATATCCGCAACCTTCTCAAGGTTTTCGCGCCAGCAAAAGGTTAAATAATGCCTACATTTGCGGCAATTTTTTTAGACTTTTTTCACCACAGATATCTCATGGAGTACAATCCGCAGGAAATAGAACAGAAATGGCAAGCCCGTTGGAAAGCCGATAAAACCTACGCTACAAAAAACGAAAGTACCTTACCCAAGTATTATGTGCTCGATATGTTTCCTTATCCCAGCGGAGCAGGTTTACACGTTGGACATCCGCTAGGTTACATTGCCAGCGACATTGTTTCGCGCTACAAACGTCATTGCGGGTTTAATGTCCTTCACCCCATGGGTTATGATAGCTTTGGCCTTCCTGCCGAGCAATATGCTATTCAAACCGGTCAGCACCCAGCGGTTACCACCGAAGAAAACATAAACCGCTACCGCCAACAACTGGATCGCATTGGTTTTTCATTCGATTGGGACAGGGAAGTGCGCACCAGCGACCCGAAGTATTACAAATGGACACAATGGATTTTTATCCAGCTTTTTCATAGCTATTATAACTACCAATTGCAAAAGGCAGAGCCTATTAGCAAATTGGTTTCCTTGTTGGAAAATGAAGGTTTTAAGGGTCCTGACCACGCGTTTTTAACTGGCGATATTGAGCATGACTTAAACCCATTTACCGCTGCCGATTGGAAGGGTTTTTCAGAGGCGCAACAAGAAGAAATTTTGGCCAATTTTCGTTTGGCTTACCTTAGTGAAGCTTACGTAAACTGGTGCCCGGCTATGGGAACCGTACTGGCCAACGAAGAGGTGAAAGACGGCGTTTCCGAACGTGGTGGTTATCCGGTAGAACGAAAGTTGATGAAACAATGGAGCTTGCGTATTACTGCTTATGCCGAACGTCTGTACGCCGACCTTGACGGCATTGATTGGAGCGACAGCATAAAAGAATCACAGCGCAACTGGATTGGGAAAAGCGTGGGGGCAAGTATAACTTTTCCAGTTTCGGGTTTTGAGTTTGGTGTAGAAGTTTTTACCACAAGACCGGATACCATTTTTGGCGTCTCCTTTTTAACCCTTGCCCCAGAACACGAATTGGTGCAAAAAATTACTACGCCTGAATACAAAGCTGCTGTAGATGAATATGTGCACTATGCCACCAATCGTTCGGAGCGGGAACGCATGGCCGATGTAAAAACCATTACCGGCCAATTTACCGGGGCTTATGCCTTGCATCCTTTTACCAAGCAACCCATTCCAGTTTGGATTGGCGATTATGTATTGGTAGGTTATGGCACAGGTGCGGTTATGGCCGTTCCTTGTGGTGATCAGCGCGATTACGATTTTGCCAAGCATTTCAACTTACCCATTCCACCGGTTTTCGATGGCGTTGATATTTCGGAAAAAGCCGATGCTACCAAAGAGGCCAGAATGATTAACTCCGATTTCCTAAACGGATTGACGGGTTACGAGGCCATTAAAAAATGTATTGAGAAATTAGAAGAAAAAGGCATTGGCAAAGGCAAGGTAAATTACCGTTTGCGTGATGCCATTTTTGGCCGTCAGCGCTACTGGGGCGAACCAATTCCTATTTACTACGAAAACGGCATTCCAAAAACGTTTAAAGAAGAACATCTGCCACTGGTGCTGCCCGAGGTAGATAAATTTTTACCCACCGAAGACGGGGAACCACCTTTGGCCCGCGCCAAAAACTGGTGGTACAGCCCCAAAGAAGGCGTTTGCACTCCTCCGTCTGGGCAAGCAACTACCTCCCCATCTCCTTTGGAGAGGGGGGCGGGGGGAGAGGCCGGATTGGGAGGCGAGATTGAAACCACCACCATGCCCGGTTGGGCAGGAAGTTCATGGTACTTTTTGCGGTACATGGATGCCACAAACGAAGGCGAATTTGTATCGAAAGAGGCCGCCAATTACTGGCAACAAGTTGACTTGTATCTGGGCGGTGCCGAACACGCTACTGGCCACTTGCTCTACGTTCGTTTCTGGACCAAATTCTTAAACGATTTGGGTTATATTCCCGTAAACGAACCCGCTAAAAAGCTGATAAACCAAGGGATGATTCAAGGGCGGTCGAATTTTGTGTACCGCGATGTTGAAAGCCACAAGTTTGTCTCTCATGGTTTAATTAAAAACTATAAAACCACCCAAATTCATGTGGACGTAAACATTGTAAGCAATGATTTACTGGACATTGAGGCCTTTAAAAACTGGCGTGAAGAATATAAAAACGCTGAGTTTATTCTTGAATCTACTGACGGAGGAACTCCCCTTTCCAAAGGAGAAGGGTCGGGCGTATATAAATGCGGCTGGGAAGTCGAAAAAATGTCGAAATCCAAGTGGAACGTAGTTAGCCCGGACGACATTTGCAACGAACACGGTGCCGATACACTTCGTTTGTACGAAATGTTTTTGGGGCCTATTGAACAACACAAACCTTGGAATACCAACGGAATTAGTGGTGTTACCGGTTTCCTGCGCAAGTTTTGGAAACTTTATACTCCTCTGTTTAACCTTGACGCTAACTCCCCCGCTCCTTTGGAGAGGGGGTCGGGGGGAGAGGCCGAACTAAAAATTCTCCACAAAACCATCAAAAAGGTAACCGACGATATTGAGCGTTATTCGTTCAACACGGTGGTAAGTGCCTTTATGATTGCTACCAACGAACTGGGAGAATTGAAATGCAGCAAAAAGGCAATTTTAGAACCTCTGCTTGTTTTGCTTTCGCCTTTTGCACCACACATTGCTGAAGAATTGTGGGAAAAGCTTGGAAATACCAATTCGGTAACACAAGCTGCCTGGCCAACATTTAACCCAGCATTTTTAGTAGAAAACTCTGTAAGCTACCCGGTTCAGTTTAACGGAAAAATGCGTTTTACACTAGAAATTCCAGTAGCTTATACCCGCGAGCAAATTGAAGCCGAGGTACTTGGCCAAGAAGCAACCAACCGCTACCTGGAAGGAAAGGCGCCAAAAAAGGTTATTGTTGTGCCCAATAAGATTGTGAACATTGTATATTAACCAACTGAAAATGAAGTTCCCAGATAAATGGAATACAATTTGCAAAGGGACAGCTACTATGAAAACATATTTTTTAGCGGTAACCTTTTTGCTAATCGGGGTATTAGCCACCGCGCAAGAGAAAAAAGCTTCAGAATTACGGAAAATTAAAAACACCACCTTCGGTGCTGGAGAAGAGGTAAGTTATGTTCTTCACTACGGCTTAGTAAATGCAGGAACTGTGACCATGCGGGTTGAAAACACCGATAAAAAAGCCTTTGGGCAATCGCTTTTACGCATTGTAGGTATTGGCGAAACAGTTGGTGCGTTTAATTGGTTTTTCAAAATACGTGACCGATACGAAACCTACATCGATGCTGACGGGATTTTCCCTTGGATGTTTTACCGTAGGGTAAATGAGGGTGGCTACAAAATTGCGCAAGACTATGTTTTTTATCAGCACAAAAAGTTGGTCGACAATGGTGAAGGCAAAAAATTCACCACACCCGATTATACCCAAGACATGCTTTCGGCTTTTTACTTTGCCCGAACCCACGACATGCGGAATGCAAAAGCCGGTGAGGTAGTAAGCGTTACCACGTTTATTGACGACGAAATTTGGACACAGAAAATTAAATTCATCGGTCGCGAAAATGTAACCATACGTAATGGAACCTACCGCTGCCTAAAATTTGCCCCAGTGGTACAACGTGGCCGTATTTTTAAAGATGAAGAAGACTTAGTGGTTTACATTAGTGACGACGACAACAAAATACTGGTGCTGGCTCGCGCTAATGTATTGGTTGGTTCCATTAAAATGGAACTTACCAGTGCCAAAGGTCTTGCCAACCCAATGGCTAAAATTAAATAACTACTTTTGCCCCAAAATTGCATAAATACGGAAGATTAATCTTCCGTATTTTTTTACCCCATTGTTAATCAAATTGATATGATTACTGCCGAGTTAATGGATAAAATGCAACTACTGGAAGACAAGTTTTCTGCCAGTGGCCAAGACCTCAACTCATACCTTGACGGCCTGTTGTATGCCGACTACCTTACCTACTGGGATTATATCCATCTCGATACCTTGCTAAGTCTGCAGAACCCGCGAACCAATTTCCCGGACGAGCAGATTTTCATTATGTATCACCAAATTACCGAGCTGTATTTTAAACTTTGCCTACACGAATTAAAGCAACTGGTTACCCCAGAAAAAAAATCAATTGAGTTCTTGGTGGAGCGTGTAAGTCGCATCAATCAATACTTTAAAGCTCTTACCGGATCGTTTGAGGTGATGATTCAGGGCATGGACAAGGAGCAGTTTTTGAAATTCAGAATGGCGCTTTTACCTGCAAGTGGTTTTCAATCGGCACAATACCGCACCATCGAGATTTACAGTACAAATTTTGCGAATTTGGTTCATCATGAGCAAAGAGGAACATTAACTGGAAATGAATCGGTAGAAGAACTTTTTGCCAATATATACTGGAAACGTGGAGCCACCGAACTGGCTTCGGGGAACAAAACGCTTACCCTAAAGCAGTTTGAAACCAAATACGAAGAAAGCCTTTTGCGCACTGTAAAATCGTTGAAAGGAAACAGCTTATATGGCGTTTGTAAGCAAGCTATGGAAGCCAATCCTAACCATAGCGAGCTTGTTGAACAACTTCGCCTGTTAGACCTCAACGTCAACGTAAATTGGCCGTTGATGCACTACAAATCGGCAGTTAGGTATTTGCAAAAATCGCCAGCTGATATTGCCGCCACCGGAGGTACCAACTGGCAAAAATACCTGCCTCCGCGTTTTCAATTGCGTATATTTTATCCTGAATTGTGGTCGGCGGAAGAGTTGGCCAACTGGGGGAAATTCGAAAATAAATAACCGTATTTTTTAATCGCTTTTCTGGTTTTTTCAGAACCACTAACTTTGAGGCGAACCTTTTTTGATGCTTAGATTCCGTAATAGAAAATCCATTGTTGCCGCGCTACTCCTTTTTTGTGTTTTAATAGCGAGCATCTCGCTGATGTCGTTTATTAAAAACAAACAAATTGAAGAGGAACAAGCCATTGCCGACATGCTTCGCGCAAACGAAAAGGGTTCGAAAAGCAGAATTGGCAAAACTTTCATGTATGGGCTAAGGGTAGACCCTTATACCGTGGAAGAGAAACTAATTGGCAGCGGGCAAGGACTTGCTGATATGCTTAGCCCGTTTGGTATTAGTTTTAATGACGCTTATAAGTTGTCGGCTATGGCAAAACCGTTTTTTAATGTGCGCCAGCTTGCTTCAGGAAAACCTTATCGGGTTATTTATGCCGAAAACTCAAAGGCAAAAATTTTGAAATACCTGGTTTACGAAGAAAGTAGTATAGACTATATTATATTCGACTTTACTAACCCTGAGCCCAGTGTTTATAAGGGTACTAAGGAGATGAAGATTGTTCGCCGGGAAGCGGGTGGCGCGGTGAGCTCTACCCTTTTTGGCTCGATGACCGAAAACGAACTGAGTGCGGAAACAGCCGTTGAACTGGCCGAGATATTCGCCTCCAGTATCGACTTTCATAATGTCCATCAGGGCGATTTCTACAAAGTAATTTTCGATGAAAAAATTGTTGATGGCGAAGCAGTGGGTATTGAGCGAATCATTGCCTGTCAGTTCAATCACAACGACCAAAATTATTTTGGCTTTCGTTACGAAATAGACGGAAAATCAGCTTATTACGATCAAAAGGGCAATAGTCTTCGCAAATCGTTTCTTAAATCGCCACTAAAATTTGGACGGCTTACCTCCGGCTACACAAACAAGCGGTTCCACCCCGTTCAAAAACGATTTAAAGCACATTTAGGCACCGATTATGCCGCCCCAAAAGGAACACCAATTTTAAGTGTTGCAGATGGAATAGTCGTAGAGGCCCGCTATTCGGCTTTCAACGGGAATTATGTGAAAATAAGGCACAACGATAAGATTGAAACCCAGTACCTGCACATGAGCAAATTTGCCCAAGGGGTAAAACCAGGCAGAAAAATAACCATCGGACAAGTTATTGGTTATGTGGGTAGCACAGGACTGTCAACTGGCCCACACGTTTGTTTCCGTTTTTGGAAAGATGGAAAGCAAGTAAACCACCTAAAAGAAAAATTTGCCAAATACACCTCGTTGAGCGGAAAAATAAAAAATGATTATCTGATGGTTAAAGATGAAATGCTGCAGCAACTCAACAACATTGTGGTGAAAAATGTTGCAACCGACTCGGAGGAGTGAGTATTTCCCCTGCATTAATGGTTAGAATATTTGCCTTCCCATAGTTGGTAAATAAATTTTGTAACCGTATGGTTGTACTGCTATTAATCCTAGTTTGCAATAAATTACGGCCATTCTCACAAAGCTGTTGTTCTATTTTTTAATTTTAGCCCCGTTTACCAATTGTAATGAGAAGCATATTATCCATCCTGTTTACCTTTTTTGCGGCACTTAGCCTTATGGCTGGTGGATTTGATCCTTATAAGGTTGATCCCAAATTTGAGAAAGAATTAGCACCCCTACTTAGCGCCATCGACTCGGTTGGGTCGGCAGCTTATGTTGCGGTTTTGCCAACCTTTAAGTCTTTATCGGCCAAGTACCCAAAAGAATGGAGAGCTTACTATTGGGAAGCCCTTGCCAATATTCGAAAAGCGGAATTAGATTCAACCAACGAAAAAGATCAAATACTTGACGAAGCCGAGCGCTTAATCAACCGCGCTGAAATGTTCATCAAACGCAATCCCGAGCTGTATCTACTTCACGGTTGGGTGCTAAAATTGCGCATAGATGTAGATTCTACCCATCGCGCGGCTAAATACGGTGCCGATTTCACCTGGTACATGGATCAGTGTTACAAAATTGACCAAGGCAATCCACGTTACTATTACCTGAATGGCGTTTGGTCAGAAAAAGACACTTCTGAGGCTGGTAAAAAAGAAACCTATCGCTATTATCGCAGTGCTAAACTGCTGTTTCAAGATCGTCCGCAAGGAAAGTACATTTCTGAACCCGATTGGGGTCGTGGTGAAACCGACCTAGCTATGGGCGTGTTTACCCCAGCCAATTTTAACTTTGAAGACCCAACCGGTGAAATTGCTGGTGCCATTGCCGATTCATTGGCCAAGGTTGCCAAGGAAAATAAAGGCAAAGAAAGCTTTAAAGAAGAGGTAGTGCCTAAGGAAATGATTGGTGGCATTTTACCAGAATCTTTGCAAAACGAGGATGCCGGTACCATCGAGATTACCGACAAGGGTGCAAAATACACCAGCAAACCTGAAGTTAAGAAGAAAGACAGTAAGGATAAAAAGGCTGACGGCGAAAAAGACAAAAAGTCGAAAAAAGATGGTGGCGCCAAAGACAGTAAAGACAAGGGTGTTGATGGTAAGTCGACCATAAGCGTTGGTAAGGATGGTGAAGCCGCCGGAACCGATGACAAAGACAAAAAAGGCTCAAAATCGAAAGATAAAAAAGACAAAAAAGCTGAAGAGCCAAAACCAGATGCTAAGTCTGACAAAAAATCGAAGAAGCAAACAGCTCCTCAGAAATAATTCAAAACCCGGTTTAGGCCGGGTTTTTTTATGCCCCTATTTTCCAATTTGGTTTGCTATGTTTGTGTCGCATCAAAAATTGCTTTTATGAAATTGTTCGGGTTTATATTCTTTGCACCAATAATTGCTTTTGCCCAACACCATAGCCTGTGCGGTTTTAACCAAATTCTTGCCCGCAATACCGCGCAACATCAAAAAGCCGAAACCCTTATAAGCAATTTCAAAACCGAATTTTACAAAGATGCCGACAGTGCTAACAAATTAATTCCTGTTGTAGTGCATGTCTTTCATAATGGCGGTGCCGAAAATATTTCTGATGCCCAAATTCAAAGTCAAATTGATGTTTTGAACGAAGATTTTGGAAAACTAAGCGGAACAGCTGGTGATGGGGCTGGTGTCGATACGCGTGTGCGCTTTAAACTAGCTCGTTTAACCCCCGACGGTCGTTGTACCAACGGCATTGTGCGCATTAAATCGGCTTTAACCAACCACAAATCATCCGACCGTGACTTGTTGAGCGAACTAAGCTGGTGGGATGCTGAACGATACTTGAATATTTACTTGGTAAAAAGCATTGACAACGGTAGCGGAACCTTGGGTTATGCCTCTTTTCCCGGCGGGCCCGCCAAAAGTGATGGTTTGGTTATTTTGTACAATGCCTTCGGTAGAACCGGAAACGTTACATCGCCCTACAACAAAGGTCGAACGGCTACACATGAAACCGGTCATTGGCTAGGACTTTACCATACTTTTCAAGACGGTTGCGGCACCGATTTGTGCACCGATGGCGACAAAGTATGTGATACACCCCCGGTTATCGACCCAAATTTTGGTTGCCCCAGCAATAGAAACACTTGCCACAACGATTCGCCCGATATAGTTGACCAGATTGCAAATTACATGGACTATACCGATGATGCCTGCAAAAGCATGCTCAGTGCCGGACAAGGCGAACGTATACAAGCCACGTTAAATACCATTCGCACCGGTTTGTGGACTGCCGAAAACCTATCGGCCACTGGCACCGACTCTAGCTACACGGCACCGAACTGCACTGTAGTGGCCGATTTTACAGCAACCAAAACCTCAATTTGTAGCGGAAACCCGGTTTTGTTTGTCAACAAAAGTCTGAACGGAGCTATCAGTTACAAATGGGAATTTCAGGGTGGTACACCAGATACCTCAACGGTTGTAAACCCCTCGGTTACTTATGCAAATCCCGGATTTTATTCGGTAAAATTAATTGCTTCTGACAGCAATGGTGCCGATACCCTATTACGAACCGACTACATAACTGTTAGCAATCCGCCTACGGGCCTTTCTTTGCCCTTTTACGAGGGCTTTGAGGGCGTTGCCTTCCCTGACAACAACATAAGCCTTGAAAACGGCGATAATGGCATTACATGGGAGCGAGACACCACCGCGGTGGCTTATGAGGGCAGTGCTTCGGCAAGAATTAATAACTTAATTAATACCAACTACGGGCAAGCCGATGCCTTGGTATTGCCGGGACTGAACCTTGCCAATTACCCCGGCATGCCTTATTTGAGATTTAGATGGGCCTATGCCCGCTCTGACGCCAATTACTCCGATCAGTTGGTAGTACAGGTTTCTAAAGACTGTGGAGTAACATTTTCACAGATTTTTACCCGAACCGGGAGTGCATTGGCAACGGGGCCCACACAAACCACGGTTTATCAACCCGATTCGGCAACCACCTGGAAAGAAGCAAAAATCAGTTTAAACGCCTATGAAGCGGCCAGCAGCTTAATTATTAAAATTATTAATGTAACCGATGGCGGAAACTGCCTGTACATTGATAAAATTCAGGTAGACGATATGGGTGTTGGCATTGATGAAATTGGATCTTCGAGCCACATGTTGCAAGTTGTACCCAACCCTTCAAGCGAAAATGTAAGTATTTCTGCACCCAACCTCAAGGCTGGTCGCATTCAAATTCAAATTACCGATCAAGTTGGCCGAACAGTTCGTTCGTTTAGCAACAACGTGTTAGCACCAGAAAGGCCGATAGCGTTATTACACCAATTACCGGCAGGTTTTTATCAAATTATGCTGAACCAAAACGGACAAACCACGGTTGGAAAATTAGTGGTGGAGTAATATTTATTGCGCTACCAACTTCCCCGATTGCATTATTTTCCCTTCGTTTTCGATAGTATAGAAATAGAGTCCGCTGCTTAAATGCTCTCGAGGAATGTGGTTGGTTGAATCCAACTTCTTGGAAATTAACGCACGTCCGGCTACATCATAGAGTTTAAATATAGCCGCTTTGGACTGAAATCCGTTGGTGGTTATTATAATCCATTCGGTAAACGGATTTGGATAGATGGACACTTGCAATAACTGACTTATTTCAGTTATTCCCGTTTGACTACACCAAGTAATAACGGCCGTTGTGTCACCAAAACCTTCACTTACTAAAAAGGTGTAATTACTGAAATCAGTAATTCCGGTTACCGAAATAGAATCGTAGTAATCTTGATAAGTATTGCTCAATTGAGCGAAATAATCAACGTTATTTTTAGGGTTGCCAATGGTATCGCCACTTGGCGAAATGATTTGAACCGATGGGTAATTGAGGTGAGCCGCATTCCCGTTAAAAAGCCGGGTGGTAATTCGGTTGGGGTTGTTCGGGTCGTACCATACACTATCTACACAAACTAAGCTGTAATCAACTTCTTGCGCTGAAAAAGGGGCTTCGAATTTTATCAATTTTCCACGCTGATTGTCGTTGGCCAATATAAACACACCCGAATTGTCCAAAGCCATGTCTTCCATAAACTCTTGCAAACCTGGATTGGTATTGTACCCAGCCACCCAATTTTGCTGACCTAATGAGTTAAACAGGGCGGCTTTTACCTCGTATTCGGTTCCATTGTAATAAGTGCCCGCAACCAATAAGCCGTTGTAATATATCTGAGCTTTTAAGCGGTAATCGTCAAGACCATTCATCGATTTTTGCCAAATTAAATTTCCGGCAGGCGAAAACTTAAAAATGCTATCGGCCAAACCAACTACCAGCACATCATTTTCATTGTCAGTAAGTACCTCAAGGCCAATATCGCCAAAGGGTGGTGTTTCTGGAAAACCGGTTCTATTCCATGCAAAAGTCCCGTTGCTGTTGTACTTTACCAGTTCGTATTGGTTTGAACTGGTAAGTAAATAAAAGTTGTTGTCTTTGTCAGTTGCAATTCGGGTAGCGTAATAAACAGCACTATCGGCAAGGTTTTGCGAACCTAAAGAATCGTAACGAAAAACGCTATTACCGTCACCATCATATCCGGTTGCAATAAGCTGCCCCATGTTGTCAACCGCAATGTAGTTTGGCGATAAATTATTCGACCAAAGTTCTTCTCCATCTTGATTGAATACGGCAATGCCCTGACCACCTAAATAAAGCCGATTATGTTTAGCAATAATTTGCCCGAAAAAGCCATAGACAAAAGAGCCAGTGGAGTTTTTAAGCCAAACTATGGTTCCGCTAGAATCTACCTTTAACAGCAACGGTTGATAGCTACTTGTTTCCATAAAGCCGCCGGCTATGTAACTGTTACCGGCCCAATCTAAAGCCATGTCGAAAGCCCTGGGTTCGTCAATGCCACCATTGTCGAAAATTAAGTTCCAGATTAAATCGCCAGCCTCGTTGTATTTATTCAGATTTATCTTGGTTACCACATTCCCTAAATCATCCGACTTGTAATAGGTGCTTAATACCAGCACATTATCGGCATCGTCCACCAGTGTTCGCACCGGAATAACCATAGCCGAATCAGGGAAAGCATTGATGTCTTTGGTCCAAATGGGGGTGTTTTGCGCATTAAGTTGCCCTAGCGACAGCAGGCAAGCCCCAATGGTAAGTAATAAATTGCGAGCAGGTTTCATAACACGAAATTGGGAAATTATACCAGCAAACGTACGCTGGTTTCTGCCTATCCACAATGGCCAAAATTCGGTTTGACGGGTAAATTTGTTACTTAATGCTATTTGTGTTTGACCCCTGCGGGGTCGGAGGGTTGATTACTGTTCAGCAATAACCACTTAACTCATTTCGGGAATAGCAAAATCCCGAAGGGATTCAACTTGAATAACTCGGGAAACCTGCAACTTGATACAACCCTGAAGGGGTTGAATGTAAACGTGTTCAACCCCTTCAGGGTTGGGAAACCCCACTGCCGTCTATTTGTTATTCGGGTTTGACCCCTCCGGGGTCGGAGGGCCGTGATCTTACATACATGCTAGAAAAACACAACCTCGATTGTAAACAAGAAAAACCTACACTACATGGTTCGTTTGTCATTTTGCAAACAAACTATCTCAAATAGATTTCCTCATAAGAATAATTTATTCGTATGGGTTTTCATTCCACCTATCAAGTGATTTTAATCTTCTAAGTAAATCCCAACGCATGAAAGGGTTTTTATTCCTGATAAAGCTGCGAAATGCTCTTTCCTTAAGTTGTGAAAATGTCAAATTTGGCTCGGTGAAAACACCATTCTCAAAGCATCCAATGCAGAATGATTTCAGTGGTGTCCCATCAACCCTAGTACCATAAAATACAAATGAGCTAAAATTTTTACCACAACTTTGACAATGTGGATAGAATTTTTCCTTTTCACCGAGTTGCCTATTTAATATCTCGTCCTGAATTTTCTGATGACTTATTAATCCAACAATTCCTATCAAAAAAAGTATCACCCCAATAGCACCAACAAATAGAAAAATTTCAATTTTATCCTGGAGTTCCGTATAATCTTGTTCAAGCTTTTGGATTAATAATTTTGCCCTTTTAAAACTTAATTCTGCTTTAGTGCCATTTTCTTTGAGCAACGCCATATTGTTGTCTAGTCGCATCAACAGCTGTTTTCTCTGGTTTATATAATTACTATATCTCTGTTCACTTAGAACATTATCTTTTGGCAACTTGGCATCTAATTTTTCAATTTTTTTTATTTCAATTTCATCTAATCTTAAAATATCGTCCATTGCTTCATCATATTTACTTGAAATTGCAAGTAAACTATCAACAACAGACTGGACGTTTTTTTTATCCATTTCGTATTGCGACTTCAACGGTTCTATTTTAATAAAGAAACAATATATAATTAGCACTGTCCCAATGAGTACCAAAAGCTTATAAAGGTTGTCCGGAATGGAGGGAATACTCATTATTTTAAATTTATTAGTTAATCGAAATGTAAATTTTAGGCGTCAATTTAGAATTCTTCAAGCTTCCAAATAGGCATCAACTCTAGGAGGCTCAGCTGTGAATGATTTCCTCATCACGAATTTCCATTTTTTAATCCAATTGCCAATAATCTGTAAGTAGCTTTTCCCATATTGGCACCTCACAATTACCTTATCCCCTCCCTATATTCGCCTGGTGTATAGCCCGTTGCATTTTTAAAGTATTTAGAGAAGTTAGTGGGGTCGTCAAAATTTAGCTGGTGGGCAATTTCCTTTACCGAAAGTTGGGTATGAAAGAGCTGCTTTTTGGCTTCCGAAATGGTGTATTCGTTAATGTGTTTTAAGGGTGTTTTGCCGGTATGGGTTTTGCACAATTCTATAAGGTGCTTGGCCGATACATTAAGACGTTCGGCATATTCTTCTACGGTAAAGTGCTTGGCAAAATCGCTTTGAACGAGATCCAAAAATTGGGTTACCACTGCTGGTTTACCCGATTTGGCAGGTTGATGGGGTTGTTGTTTTTTATAGTTGCGTTGCAAATGCAGCATAAAAGCTTGCAGGTGTGCCTTTATAATTAATTCATAGCCCAATTCTTTGGCTGCAAATTCTTTTTTTATCTGTTGCAGAATTAAATCAATTTGCCCAAAATCAGCCTCACTTAACTGTAAAACAGGCGTTTCGGTATTAAATGGCAACTGGTTAATCAATTCTTTGTCCAAAAAATCGGTGGTAAACAGCAAGCTACAACCATGCGATTCTTTGTTTCTTAATACCAAATGCACATTGTGCGAACCAACAAAATGCACCGCACGACTGTGGGCTTCGAAGGTGGTAAAATCAATGTCGTGCATGCCGCCACCTTTGTAAAAAACCAGCACCTCATTAAAGTCGTGGCGGTGCGGTTTCTCTACATCATAGTCCTGTCCTTTTTCTTCCCACAACAGCAGGTCAAAATCGACCAATTGGCCGGCATTGTTTTTAAGTTTATGTTGGGGAATATGCTGATCTTTCATGCCTAGTAATTTAACAAAACACCCACTCCCAGGCCCATGTCACTATCGAAGTGCGTTCTAAACCCAATATTTTTACCGGCAATATACCTCAAATCAAACATGTATTCTTTGTCGGAATTCACCATAAAACCTGCCCGCCAACGCTTGGCCACAGTTATGTCTTCACGCATTAACTGAAAACGAACGTTTCCGTCATTAAAAACCTCGGCCTGTGCAATAACCAACATAGGCAGCATATAATTTACCCCCAAACTAAGCTGCGACCGCTTGTCTTTCGTGCTCTTTTGATTAAATAAATTTTCCTCCACCTCACCGTGAGCAAAACTTCGGTAACGCCAATCGAACCCTACAAAGGGCATCAGCCATTGCATTTTCCCAAAGTATCTACCCAAATGTGTTTCGGTTTCGTAACCGTGTTTGTCGTTGTAACCCAAACGCCATTCAGCACCCACACTCCAGCGGGTGTTTTGAATCATCACCATACCGTCGTTTCCGTTGGAGGCCAAATCGTTTTCCACCATGCCATGAAATTTTCTGTCGTCGGCAAACAATTTGCGCTGTGCCACCTTTGGGTTAGATATTAATGGATTCAGTGCTTGATTTTCATAGCTAAAAACGCGACCCATTCCGCTCATCATGTGATATAAAATATGACAATGAAAAAACCAATCGCCTTGCACATTGGCCGCAAACTCAATCGTATCAACTTCCATAGGCATAATATCGACCACGTTTTTTAATGGTGCATAATCGCCATGACCATTAAGTAATCTAAAATCGTGGCCATGAAGGTGCATGGGGTGGCGCATCATAGAACCGTTGTATAAAATTACCCGAACGTTTTCGCCCTTTTTTATTAAAATTTTATCCGATTCAGAAACTACTTTATTGTTCAAACTCCACACATACCTGTTCATGTTTCCGCTTAATTCAAAACGCAGCTCCCTAACCTCCGACGAGTGGACAGGCGGCAGGGTCGTTTTTGAGGCAGATTGCAACATGGAATAATTGAGGGTGACTGGCTTTTCTACCTCCTTGGCATTTTCAGAAACACCCGTAATTTCAGGATACATGACCGCGTTCATGTCCATCTGGTTCAAACTCATTTGCATACCCATGTCGTCCAAATCACCATTCATTTTCATCATGCCGTTCATCATTTGCATACCCTCAAAATAGCGGAGTCGTGGCAGTGGGGTGGCTTTTACTACAGTACCTCTTCCCAACAATAGTGAAGCCGATTTTGTTCTGTCTTCCGGCGTAACCAAAAATTCGTAGGCCCTGCTATTATCTGGAATAGTAACGACCACGTCATAAGTTTCGGAAACTGCAATTATTAGTCGGTCTACCTCAACCGGTTCTACATCGTTACCATCATTGGCCACAACGGTTATTTTACCACCTGCATAACTTAACCAAAAGTTGGTAGATGCACCGCCATTTGCAATACGCAGGCGAATACGGTTGGAAGTAGCCCCACCATCACCCACAGGAGGAATAAAAACAGATTCGTTCTTACCGTTGATTAAAAACTTGTCATAATAAACATCACTTACATCCATTGCCAACATTCGTTTCCACTCGTTGGTAATTTTTGTTGTAAAATGACCAGCACGAATGGCCTCGGCATAACTTTGTGTAGCACCTTTTTTAATGGCAAACCAGTCGGACGCGTTGTGCAACATACGGTGAACATTTTCGGGTTTGTAGTCGGTCCATTCACTTAAAATAATAGGCACGGTAGGCAAATCATCGATGCCTTTTCTAAATGTTGAAATCTCCAGCTTCTCCGAAGAGGAGGGAATCCTCTTATGCATGATAAACATACCATACATACCTATTTGCTCTTGCAAACCGCTGTGACTGTGGTACCAGTGTGTGCCGTGCTGAACAATTGGGAATCGATAAACATGCGTTGCATTTGGTTTGATGGGCATTTGGGTAAGGTTGGGAACCCCATCTTCCTTATTCGGCAAAAACAAACCGTGCCAATGCAACGAAGTTTCTTCGCTCAACTGGTTGTGCACATAAATCTCGGCCGTATCGCCCTCGGTAAAAGTTAGGGTCGGCATGGGTATTTGACCATTTACCGCAATCGCATGCCTGTTTTTGCCAGTGTAGTTTACAAGCGTGTCGCGCACATACAAATGATACCGAACCGTTTGCTGGGCATCCGCTTGAATGACCCAAAAAGTCATTAGGCAAAGGGTTAAAACGAAACGCATCCTACTTTACTTTTTTGGCCGATACTTTTCCGCATGGCAACATTTTCGCTCCGTAATACGGATTTTTAATCACAGCCTCCGTACTTAACCAATAGGCCTTTTTCATGGGGCAGTACTGATAAAATACTTGACCGTTAACACCTTCAGCGGCAACTACTACCTTCCAAAGGCTAACCGACAATTCGGCAAATGCGGTTCGTTGCTGTTCAATGTCGTTGGTTTTCGAAATTTTCAAGGCCATTTTTAGTAGTAAATTTTTCTCGGCCATGAATTCTTTTCTCTCATTGACTTGTAGCCTTGTGGCATCCACCAAACTAATTGTTTCTGACAAAGTTTTTCCATGTGCTGCCGCTAGTTGCGCATTGCTTTCCACCAAGGCATCCTTAAGCTGTATGTATTTATTTAACAGGGGCTGAAATCCTGTTTCTTGTCCATGGGTGCTGACCACCACTGCGAATACCAGCAATAATGTGCTTATTGTTTTCATCGCTCACGATTTAATAGATTCAATTGTAAACCCTGCGCTTTGCACGGTTTTTATCACCTCGGCATTGGTTATTCCGTTGGAATGCACCGAAAGAATTTTATCCTTGTTATCGGTATCTACATGCCAATGACAAATGCCAGTGGCCTTATTAAGTGCATCGGCTATCTGAGCTACGCAACCACTGCAATTAATGTTGGTTTTAAATTGAAGGTTAACGTTCTTGTTGACAGTACTTGTTTCCATTTTAATGTGTTTTTGTTCGAACAAAGTTCCCTATAGTGGTGCTTACAAGACTTACGCTATTTTGAAATAGATTTATAAGATTTACTGCTGTTTACCCTTTCCATTTTAGGCGTAAACTATTGGCCACCACACTTACACTGCTTAAAGCCATGGCGGCACCAGCAATCATTGGGTTCAGCAGAAATCCATTTATTGGATACAATATTCCTGCGGCAATGGGTATGCCAACTAAATTGTATACAAATGCCCAAAACAGGTTTTGTTTTATGGTAGCTACCGTTTGGCGCGACAACTTAATAGCAGCAGAAACTTTGTTCAGGTCAGATGAAATAATGGTCATTTTGGCAACGTCCATGGCTATATCGCTTCCCTTTCCCATGGCAATACTCACATCGGCCTGCGCTAAAGCGGTACTGTCGTTAATACCATCACCAACCATGGCTACAACTTTGCCATCGGCTTGAAGCTGCTGTATAAATTCGGCCTTCTGTTGCGGTAACACCTCGGCTTTAAAATGGCTTATGCCCACCATTTGGGCAATAGCCGTTGCCGTGGCCATATTATCGCCGGTAAGCATATAAACCTCAATTCCCAGGTTTTTAAGATTTCCGATGGCTTCTTTCGAAGTAGCTTTTATCTGGTCTTCAATGGCAATTACCGCCAGTGCCATCTGTTCATTGGCAAACCAAATAATGGTTTTGGCACTTTTTTCCCAGAGCCTTGCCGTGCTAAGCAATGTTTCATCAATTGAGATTGAATTTTCTTCGAGCAATTTTCTATTTCCAACCAAATAGATAACGCCATTAACATGGGCTTTGGCACCCATACCAGTAAAGCTGGTAAAGTCATTTACCGGCAACAAACTCAAACCGGAAAAATGTTTAACCACGGCCTCTGCAAGCGGATGTTCAGATTGTGTTTCAAGGCTATACAATTCGGCCTTTTGCAGGTCGTTATTATCAAGCCAAACTAGGTCTGTAACAACCGGCTTTCCTTCGGTAATGGTGCCTGTTTTATCTAATATAACCGCATTAATTTTTTTGGACTGTTCCAGACTTTCAGCATCTTTAATTAAAATACCCTGCGAGGCTCCTTTGCCAACGCCCACCATTATTGCTGTTGGGGTGGCCAAACCCAATGCACACGGACATGCAATAACCAAAACCGTAACCAAGGCCAGCATGCCTTGGGTAAAGCCGTTTTGTCCACCAAAAATGACCCAAGCCGCCAAAGAAACCAAGGCAATAAGCATGACCACTGGCACAAATATTCCTGAAATTTTATCAACCAATTTTTGAACCGGAGCCTTACTGCCTTGAGCATTTTGTACCATCAGGATGATTTGAGCCAGCATGGTTTCGGAACCTACCTTGTGGGCTTCAAACTGAAAACTCCCCTTTTGGTTAATTGTTCCCGCAAATACTTTTTCGCCGGGGCTTTTTATTACTGGCATTGGTTCACCGCTCAGCATACTTTCGTCTACATATGATGTGCCTGTTGTAACCAAACCATCAACAGCTATTTTTTCTCCGGGCTTAACCACAATTATATCACCAATATTTACCTTTTCAATTGGCAATTCCATTTGATGGCCACCCATGTGAACCACTGTTACCGTTTTTGGCTGCAAGCCCATTAACTTCTTAATGGCCGATGAGGTGTTTCCTTTTGCTTTTTCTTCGAGTAGCTTGCCCAGCAATATAAAAGCTATAACCACCGCTGCCGCCTCGAAATAAACATGGCCATGCAGGCCTTTTTCGTGCCAGTAGGCTGGGAAGAGGGTGTTGAATACACTAAACAAATAGGCCACTCCAGTACTCAATGCAACCAACGTATCCATATTGGCCGAGCCATGTTTGGCTTGTTTCCATCCGTTTATAAAAAAATCGAGACCAAACCAAAGTACCACAGGAGTAGATAAAACCCACATGATGTAATTGGCATAATGTATGTCCATAAAAAACATGCCGATAATTACCACCGGAATGGCAAGTAAAATGGCGCCAATTGTTCTTAATTTAAGTTCTTTAAATTTATCCAATTGTAGGTTTTCTATGGTTTCGTTGGCTTGGTTTTCTTCAATAAACAAATCATATCCAATCGATTGAACTGCCGCGCGTAAATCTTCAACTTTTGTATCGGGAATAAATTCAATATTCACACTTGCGTTGGGGTAGTTTACCTCGGCTTTGATTACGCCAGGCTGGGCCTGCAGCATGCTTTCCACACTCACAGCGCACGATGCACAGGTCATTTTTAGTACCGGATAGGTTTTTTTAATGCTCGTAACCCCATAACCTAGGTCGCGAATAGCTGCTACCGCTGCCGGAAGTATCCCAGCACTTGTATTGCTTTCTACAACAGCCCGCTGGTTATTAAGTTCAACCCGGTGCGCAGTAATGCCCTTTATATTTTTTAAGCCTTTATCTACAATTAAGGCACAATGCTCACTTTCTACCCCTTCTAGCGGAATGGAAATTGAAGTTTTTGAAGTGGAGGCCATAAATCTTGTTTTTAAATTACCTAACAAAGGTGAGTACAAACGCAAGCCTGGCTTTTACGAAATTTTGTAGAAGAATTATAACATTTATACCTTATCGAGTGGTTTTCGTTTACGGTCGGTTAGGTTTTTAAAATAACTGGGCGTAAGGCCAGTAACTTTTTTAAACTGACTACTTAAATAGGCAACACTAGAGTAATTTAGCTGGTAGGCAATTTCACTTAACGACAGTTCATCGTAAACCAATAACTCCTTAACTCTTTCTATTTTTTGTGCAATAAAATACTTCTCGATGGTAGTTCCTTCTACCTGAGAGAACAGGTTGCTTAAATAATGGTAATCCAGATTTAACTGTGTGCCAAGATGGTCGGATAAATTAACCGCTAACTCACTATTATTTTGATGAACCAAGGCTACTATCAAGTTCTTTATTCGCTCAATTATTCGGCTCTTTTTGTCGTCAATCAACTCAAAACCCAGTTCCTCAAGCGCACTGCTTAGCTCATTTTTGTTCGATTCTGTTAACTCATTCAGCAGCTCAACTTCACCCAACTCCACTGAAACTGCTTGCAACCCAAGTTTTTCCAACTCGGTTTTAACCACCATTTTACAGCGGTTACATACCATGTTTTTTATGTAGAGCTTAGTTTTACTCATGGTTTACCACAAAGGACCTGCTACTAACTTCTTTTCCGTCAGTTGTTCGCACAAAATAAAGGCCATTTGGCCACAAAGAAGTGTCGAGGGTTAACTCGTTGGTGTTTCGGGTGCTTTGGGCTAAAATGGGTTGCCCTAAAGTATTAAATACCGTAAAATTAGCTGGTAAAGACAAAACCAGTTTAACTTGATTTTGTGCCGGGTTGGGATAGACCGCAATAGGCGCTTGAGCTATGTTTTCTAAAATACCGGTTGTTGGTACAAAGGTTCCTTTTCTATATTTTACGGTACCGGCATTGTCGTCTTGCCAAACTACATGTACTTCGCCATTGGCAATGGTTACATCGGCATTCGCAAGGCTATTGGAAGAACTAGTAGCCACCACCTCATAATTTGCAGCAAAGCCGTTTCGGCTATCTGTGGTAAAGTTCAGGCAAATTTCGGTCTGGTTATTCCGTATCTGCTTCCAAACTTGCGCCACCGCATAATTGTAATTGGCAATACGCGGATAGTTTTGCTGCGTTATGCCCGTGGTATTTGCGGTAACCAACTGACTGGTACTCGAAGCGACATCCGAAAGGGAATTTATATTGCTGTAAATTAAATTCTTTCCACTGGCTCCATTCATAAAAACGGAATACAATGTGTCGCCAATTATTACCCCATCTGGCCCGCTTGATGGGCACATCATTAACATCCAGTTTTGTTGGTCAACACCCATGCCAACTGGAAAAGATGTACCGTCATCGGTCGAAACGCCCACCCAAGTATCGCGAATGTTGCTTAGGTTATCGCGATAAAGCATGGCGACCTTGTTTTGGTTGGCTACAATCGAGCCTGGGCAACAGTCGCAGACTTCATCCCCCGAATATTTGCTGGCCATTACTTCTTTTGAAAACGTGTTTCCCAAATCGGCCGATTTAGTAACCACCCAGTGCGCTCCGCTAAAATCAGGGTTAAATTTCATGAAACCCACCAATGGATTGCCGTTTTCAGCTGCTGTCACTGTTGGAAATCGGCAGACGCTGTCGTTAATAAAATCGACCTGTGCCTGCGCTGAAAAGGTGAGGCCGCCATCTACCGACCGTTTTAGGTAAATATTCCCTAAATCCTCTGGGGTTTGTTTGTATACTACATAAACTGTATCGCCTTTAGCCGCAATGTCAGGCCCCGCCCACGATGCTGCAAAAACAGGAGTTTCGCTTGGATTAATGGCCATCGGCATGGTAAAAGTGCTACCAGTCCAGCGTGAGAAATAAGCTTTATTGGAACTAGAGTTCCCAAAAAGCACCAGCGGGTTGTTATCGCCATTAAGCACAATGCGCGGATGTTCGTTACTATAACTGCTGATGGCTACGTTTTTTGGTGTTTGCCAAGTAATGCCCGTTTGGGCAATTGCAATTACTGCCCAAAATAAACTAGCAAGTAATAATCCGGTTCTCATGGCTTAATGTTTAGTGGTGAATTACGATTTTTTGGGCACAATTTTTTGCTGTTTGCATAGACTTTAAACGAACCAAATATACTCCATCGGTTAATTGAGTTGTCTTTATCCGAATCGATCCATCTTGAACAATATCAACAGTATAAATCACTTCGCCTAACAAATCACTTATTTCTACTTTACCTGCTCCAGCCGAGAAATTATCTGGTAATTCAATGTTCAAGTATTCGTCAACCGGATTGGGGTAAATTAAGAATTCATCTGCTGAATTTATCGTGTTTAACCCTGTTCCCGAAGTATCCAAAACCATAAAACTACCCATCATGCCCTCGTCCTCGTGATGTAATAAGTGGCAATGAAACATATATGGTGTATCGCTAGTGCTAAAGGTTTCGAACTTGGTTATAAAACGAACTGTGTCGTTTGGTTTCACCAAAATAACATCTTTAAGACCTTGGTATTCTGGAGGTGGTGGTGTTCCATTTATGTCCAGCACAAAAAACTGAACATCGTGAATATGAAAAGGGTGCGCCACCAAGGTATTATTTACCAAAGTCCATATTTCTGTATTGTTCAAGTAACTAACCACGTTTACCGAATCCATATGAAATGGTTCGTTGTTAATGTAAAACGGCCCGTCAACTTTGCCTTGCTGACCGCTTAAAACTGTATCGGGAACGAAATGCAGTAATCGAATTTCATCGGCATCCATTACCGAATAAGGTGTTCGGTTAATTAAACTAGACGGGATGGTCGATACCGGATTGGCCGTAGCATTAGCCACATCAAAACGCAAAACAATAAAGTCAACCCCATTCAGTGGATTATCGTAATATCCTTCTCCCATCGGTAGCTCAGCCGTTCCAACCGAATCGGCTCCTATTATTCCATTTGGCAGTTCCGAGGCGTAACTTTTTAACCACAGTTGCTCGCCAAGGGTGTACTGACTAAAATCTACCAGAATCTCAGCTCTTTCACCTGTTGAAAGGCGAATGCGATTAGTAGTATGCGGTGCGCGTAACAATCCGCCATCGCTAGCTATAAGCGTGAAGTTGGCATTGTTTGATAGACCAAAATAGTAGGTTCTGTCGGCCGAAGCATTGAGCAATCGCAAACGAACAATTTGTTTCGGCACCGCCAAAAACGGGTTCATGGTACCGTTTACCATTACCACGCTGTCCTCGTGTGTTGCGGTTGCAATTTGTTTCAGCACATCGAAAGCCTTGCTTTGCACAATCAGCGGAAAATCATCAATACCGTATTTTCGTGGCAAAGTAAGGCTGGCTTCCGCATTGTCGCGCACTATAATCATCCCGGCCAAACCTTTCGAAATTTGGATTTCTGTTTTGCCCTCGCCGTGTGGATGATACCAAAAAGTAGCTGCCTCGTTCAGCATTTTAAAACTTGGACTCCAGGTAGAGTTTGGCGCAATAACTTGATGCGGGCCACCGTCGTTTTCGGCTGAAACATGAAAACCATGCCAGTGAACGGTCGTAGGTACATTCAGCGAGTTGGTAACATTCAATGTAATGTTGTCGCCCTTGTTTATGATTAACGTTGGGCCCAGAAAATTTCCGTTATACCCGTAAGTTGGAGTTGCTTTTTCTGGGTAAAAGGATTTGGTACCGGTTTGTATATTCAGGTTAAAACTTGTTCCGGATAAAGTGTCGGGAATAAACAACTGATTTTGAGCTACAAGCACGGTACTAAGCAATGTGCTTACCCACAATAACGGCCACTTTTTCGCTGTTTTCATGTACAAAGTTTACGACATAAAAAATGCTGATAATCGAATGATTATCAGCATTTCTACCTCAAAAGTAATTAATGAGTAATATTAATTTTTCTGCTTACACGCTGCTCATTTGCAGTGATTGCTAGCAAATATTCGCCAGGCGCCACATCAGCTACCGAATAGGTAAGTTTTAACGTGCCAGCATTCATTTTTTCATCCAAAAGAATTGCAGCAACCTTTCCGGTTATATCGACCAATTCTACCTTTACAGTACCTGTTTTAAACAGCTTAAAATCAATAGTTAAGTCGGTTTTTACCGGATTTGGGAAGACCTCAAAACTATCGACCTCAACCGATGAGCGTGTATTAATTCCCGTTGGAGCTCCAAACAGATTCAATATTGAATCGCGCATGGCAGTAGTATCGCCAGTTGCAAAATTTTGAGTAGAGAACATTACGCGGTGGTCGGTTCCGCCTAAAAGCACAACGGTTGGCATGCCAAAACCACCGTAATAAGCTACCTGAGCGGCACCGCTATCCATCGGTGTATAAAGACTCAAGTTGTTGGTGGTTACCCAACTGCTCACATTCGGGCATTTGGTAGAATTGTTAAATGGCATGGCGTAGGCCTTTACTTTTCCTGGATACTGGCTGTCAATGTTTTTTAGCATGGCCTCTACCTTCTTGGCTGGTGGTGGACACGAGCCGCAGTTTGGCATATAGAAGAATAAGACCACCGCTTTTCCTTCATCCAAATCCTGAAAAAGGTGGTTGGTTGAACCATTACAATTGGTTCTTTCAAAATCCATTGCGTTGGTTTGACCTTTGGAAACCAAGGCCAACAAAAGTGATGTACTTAACAGAAATGCTTTCATTGTTTATCGATGATGTTTTTTGAAACGAGAGGCAAGTTACTTTTTTTATTTAACCACAATCTTCTCGTTATAGCCCTTTTTCCCGATGCTTATTTTTGCAAAATAGGCTCCCGGAGTTAGTTTATCGGCCAAAGAAAATTGTAGGTTTTGACTACCCGTGGCCAATACTTGCTTATACAAGGCAAACAAAAAAGTCCCTTTTAAGTCGTAAATATCAACCTGAACGGTTTCATTTTTATCTAACGAAAAACTGAGGTTTACCTTATCAACCAATGGGTTTGGGAAAATAGAAATGTCTTTTTTGTGCTTCACCCGCATACTTACCGATGCGGTGCCCTTTTCGTGTACACTTAATGTTGAAAGATAGGTTTGGTCGCCTCCCTTGTGGCCTTCGTAATTGGAGTTAAACCCTCCGTAAAAAACCACCTCACCCGAGCCAGAAGCCGGAGCCACCCAATTGAATGACCAAGCCAACGAATCGATACTTTCAATCCCTTCTGCGGTATAGGTTATATACTTATCATCACCAACCAGTTTGGTGGTAAGCGAATCGGTAACTTTTAACATACCCATTAAATTACCTGCCAAATCTTGTGGTGAAACCTCGAAACCAAAGCGAGTTGCGCCAACCTCTTTGTTGGTGGCTGTAATGGTATAGGTTTGACCTGGTACGTAGCCATCTTCGGGAATGTTGGAGGTTACCCAATCATCAACCGGTACCGCAAACCCACCGTGGCACGCGGTACAATTTTTAAGGCTATCGCCTGGAGAGCCTGTATAACCTGGTGCTGCGCCATCTTTTTTTACCGCCTTTGGCGATGAAAGTGATTCTAGTCCTAAAATGGTGACCAGAATAATGGAAATGGTTACAAGTATTCTTTTCATCATACAGTTTTTTAAGCTTTACCAACTTTTCGTTCAACGAAATTAATTCTAAAAGCACTTGCAATCAATGGTCAAAATTCGTTTTGTTGGGTAAATTAATTACCTGATTTCGTGAAAATTAAGTCATAAAAAAACCCGCAAAAGCGGGTTCTAAATTTTTTAGCGACCAACAATCAATTTAGCACTCGGGCTGCAAAAAGGTAACGCGGAGCGAAATATTGATTTTTAAACGGGTTCTCTATCATTACTCCACCGTGATTGGTGGCATGAATGATCTCTATACCACCATCGGCGGTTACATTGGTTACCATGGCAACATGACCTACATGGCTGCTTTTACTGTTTCTTCCAGTAAAGAAAAGTAAGTCACCAGTTCTAACATCGGTTAATTCTATTTTCTGACCGTAGTTGGCCATGGCCAATGAGGACCGCGGTAATTCAACCCCAATTTCCTTAAACAGTCGCTGAACAAGCCCAGAGCAGTCGAAACCACCGTTGCTGCCTACACCACCAATGCGGTAACGCATACCCAGAAACTGCTGTCCGTAATCTACCATGGTTAAAGCCAAGTTGATTGACGGTGAACTGGTATTAAGCACTACTTCCTTTTCGGGAGCTTTTGGTTTTGGAAAAAGCAACGCAACGTAATTTTCGTCACTCAAATCGGGGGCATCGTTAAAGTCTTGTGCGCTAATGAGCAACGGACAAAACAATGCTAAGACATAAATCCACCTTTTGTTTACCATACAATTTTACTCTTTTTCAACCCAGTCGCCGTGTTGTTTAATCAACTCGATTAATTCATCAACAGCGTTCTCGGCCGGAACGTTTTTCTTAACTACCTCTTTTTCTTTATAAAGGGTAATTTTTCCAACGCCAGTACCCACATATCCATAGTCTGCATCGGCCATTTCACCTGGGCCGTTAACGATGCATCCCATTATTCCAATCTTAATGCCCTTAAGATGATCGGTACGTGACCGAATCCTCACAGTTGTCTCTTGTAAGTCGAACAAAGTCCTTCCACAAGAAGGGCAAGAGATGTATTCTGTCTTGGATATACGTGTCCTTGCTGCCTGCAAGATACCGAAAGAAACCTGATTGACAAGTAATGGGGAAATAGTGTCGCTTAACACAAATATTCCATCGATGAGGCCATCAACCAACAGCGAACCCGCTATGGTAGAGGCATCTAGCATAAATTGTTCTTGGTCAGTGGCCTTAACACTCAGTTTGACAATTACCGGAATTTCGACCTTATTTTGCATCAATTCAACCACTGCACGGCGGATGGCAGCCACTGAATTTATATTGCTTGTTTCCAGCAATAACACGGTTTTCTTCAAATTTTTAATCGTCTCGAAATGGGTAAAAAATTCGAGGTCGGTGAGCTGTAAAAACGTTAACAAACATTTAACATCCTGAATTTCACGCAAGTTTGAACTCGTAAAAAGCGGATAAATGCGTTCTTGCGCGGTGAAATTTTTCTGCCAAGATTCGTAATTGGCAATAAAACCAAGGGTTCCCGGAATTTCAAATCGAGGAATCAAATCGCCAATAAAAATGTAATCGCAAGCTTGGTCGTTGATGTTCCATTTGTCGAGCGGCACCGAGTAATTATACCCCACCGCAAATAAACTGGCGGCTGTTATTTCTTTTTTCTTCGAAAAATCGGCTATCACAACAGGAACTTTTCGCCCGCCAATGTTCAAAATTTCGCCGGTATGCCTGCGTTCGTGGGCAAAAGGATTAATGGGGTATTCGCCTACGATTGGTTTTATTGGCGCGTGATTTATTCGGTCGGCAACCTGTTGAATCAGTTTTTGCGCCACCGGTGCTTCAAATTCAGGGTCTTCGGTAAGTGACACGCGAATGGTATCGCCCAAACCGTCTTCCAGCAAAGTTCCTATTCCCACAGCCGATTTAATACGTCCATCTTCAGCTTCTCCGGCCTCGGTTACCCCCAAATGCAGCGGGTAGTTCATGCCTTGCGCTTTCATGGTTGCCACTAGCAAACGATAGGCTTGCACCATCACCAGCGTATTGCTGGCCTTCATGGAAAGAATGATATCGTGGTAGTTTAAATCGCGGCAAATGCGTAAAAACTCCATGGCACTTTCTACCATGCCTTCGGGTGTATCGCCATAACGGCTCAAAATCCGGTCGCTTAAAGAGCCGTGATTCGTCCCAATTCGCATGGCGGTGCCGTGTGCCTTACAAATGTTAACCAAGGGCGTAAATCGCTCGCGAATGCGGTCTAATTCGGCCTGATAGCTGCTGTCCGTGTATTCTAATACGTCAAACTTCTTTTTATCGGCATAGTTACCGGGATTTACACGCACCTTTTCTACAATGGTAGCAGCTATTTCAGCTGCATTTGGCGTAAAATGTATGTCGGCCACCAGTGGAGTATCGTAACCGCGTTTCAGCAATTCGTTTTTTATGTTGCGTAAATTTTCGGCTTCGGTTTTGCTGGGCGCGGTAATGCGTATCAGTTCGCAACCGGCTTCAATCATGCGAATGCTTTGCTCTACCGTAGCCATAGTGTCCATGGTGTCGGTAGTAGTCATGCTTTGTATGCGAATGGGGTTATTGCCGCCAAAACCCACTTTGCCCACCATTACCTCGCGGGTTTGCCAGCGTTGGTATTCGGTAAGGCTAGGACAATAATCCTTTAATTTTTCAATTGCTTTAAAATTCATTTCCGGCTGTTTTTATGGCCAATGCGTTATTCCTTCTGGTCTTACTTGCCTTTACCACTGCATTGGCAACTACCGTGGCCAAAATTACAAAGGCGCCAATATAAAATTCTGGGGTTAGGTACTTGTATTCGTTAAAAAACACAAAAGCCAGCACAATGGCATAGATGGGTTCTAGATTCAAACTAAGCGAAACAGTAAACGGAGATAGCTTTTTCATTACGGTAACGCCAGCTAAAAAAGCAAAGCCAGTACAAATGGTACCAAGGGTTATCAACGATAAAATATCGGTAAGACTTAAATGAAACATAGACGGGGCAAACGAATGATTGGCCAACATCCACAAAGACAGCACCATCCAACCACCAGCAATTTCGTAAAAACTAACATTAACCGGATTTTGAGTTTGGGCAAATTTACCGTTGATGGTGGTAAACAGACTGGCGAGGAAAGCCGAAATAACACTCAGAATAATACCTAATTGGAATTGGGTTTCGAACTTAAAAATAAGTACCAGCGCCCCTATTACGGCCAGTCCAAATACAATTTCGTAGGCCAAAATTTTCCGCCTAAAAAAAATAGGTTCTAAAATAGCCGTAAACAACGAGCCTGATGACAAACAAGCCAAGGCAATGGAAACGTTCGAGGCTTTTATGCTACCAAAAAAGGTTATCCAATGCAGGGCAATGATGCAACCAACCCCCAACAATTGAAGCAATTGACCACTAGCCGGACGTTTTAAATTTCCGGTATACCAGGCATACAACCCAATAGTGGCCGAACCGATAAGCATTCTGTACCACACCAACTGGTCGGACGGAATGCTGATAATTTTGCCCAAAATACCGGTAAACCCCCAAATGATAATGGTAACATGAAGTAGCACCAAGCTTTGCTGATACGATATGCCCTGATTAGTTGCTAGCTTGCTCATCGTGTTCGTTACTCGTTTCTATTTTGGTAACCCCACCCGAAACAATAAATTTCATCACCTCCGGAGCTCGGGCATCGATTATGGTTACATTCTTTCTAGGAATAATGTATACATGCCCTGCAATACTGTAAGACATTGGAATGTAAACTGCCACTTTTTCCGAGCTGATTCCTAAGGCACTTAAATCTTCGGCAGTAATAAAGCCCATTTGCTCAATTTCGGTGTTGTCTTTTAGTCGAACCAAAACGGGTACGTTAAAGCTTTTCTTCTGTCCAACAAACGCCGAAAGAAAGTCCTTAATTGAGTTGTAGAGCGTTTTAACCAGCGGAATAGTATCGAGCAATCGGTTGAAATAGATAATAAACGGCTGGGCCAGGAACGTTCCGCCCAGCCAACCAAGCAGCACAAACGTTACCAGCAGGGTTAAAATACCCAAGCCGGGTATTTGGCGGCCAAAAACTTCACTTGGTACCACGTGGTCTACGGTTACAAAAACGCTGTAAAGCACGTAAATGGTAACGGCTAGTGGCACCGCCAGCAAAATTCCCCTGAATAGGTAGCCCAGTAATCGGCGGCTAAATTGGTTTAAGCTCATTTTCAATGTTTTATCAGTTCATCACGCTGCTTTTTGGGCAGTGAGTTTACGACCAACTGATAGCTGTGGTCAATCAGCTTTATAATTAATGCATCTGGCACATCGGCAAGTACCTCAACCGTGTTCCAGTGCTGTTTGTTCATGTGGTAACCGGGGCGAATGCCATCGTATTGCTCGCGTAGTTCAATAGCATAATCGGGGTCGCATTTTAGATTTATTCCCGTAAAATCTTCAACATCGGCCAGGGCAAACATTTTGCCACCAACCTTAAACACCAAGGTGCGGTTATCGAAAGGAAAATCTTCGGTAACACCAGTCTTTGCAATACAATAGTCGCGATAGGCCTCGATGTTCAATGCAAAAAATTTTTGCAAAGGTACAGTTCTTGGTGGAAGGAAGTTAACCGAGATAAAATAGACCTCAGACCACACTCCTAACCGCTATGCCCCGAAATACCGATTTTAGTCTCGCAGCAATCCCTCTACTTGCATTTTGAGTCTGGGCAAGTGATTTGATATAATTCCCCAAATAATAACATCATCTACTTTGTCATACCCGTGAATAACCCAATTTCTAAGGTCTACAATTTTCCTAGCATCATCAAGTGGAAAATTAGGAGATAGCTGAAGAATCCGATTGGCGGCCTCTCCAATTATTTCAAGTTCACGCTCCACCGCACGCCTTAACTGTTTATTAGTTAAGTAGATGTTGAAATTTCTGGTATTTCCTAAATAATCCTCAATAGAATTTATGGAAAGTAATATGTCAAAAAGATACTTCTGGATTTTAAGCTCCATAAATCAATTGCTTAGTTTGATTTATGCCTTTAATTAGATAAGGGTTAGAAAGTGATTTCTCGGTTACTAAATCTATTTCCCTATTAAACAACGCCCGCAAGGCGTATTGAAGATTAAAATAATTGTTAGTATACTCTTCAATGCTAATATCTTCATCAAACGCGATTAAAAAATCAATGTCGCTGTGGTCAGTAAACTTATCCGTATTTGCCGAACCAAAGACATGCAGCGACCTGACCTTGTTCTCTTTACACAAGGTTTGTAGCGTATTTAGTTTACCGTTAAAAAGAGTGTTCATCGTAACCAGAATCGGTGCTTAACAAAAGTAGCATAATTAAATTTACGTAAAGCCGGAGTTCCTTTTGGCACAGATGGAACGGTAGTGCAAGTCAATTCATTTTCTGGAAACTATGATCCACCATAGGTTGCATGAATTCAGACCATCAGTTGCCTAATTTACTAGACCCACGAAAATTCCTATTGATGTAATATTCATAACCAAAAAGCGTCAAAAGGCCAACAAGAGCAACAACCAAAATTGTCTGTCTCAAATAGTAATTTGGGATTTGAGATTTGAACACAGTTTCAGTTACCAATAGTATCAGACAAATAATAGTTCCTACTCTAATTTTCCAAAGATTAAGGCCATATTTTGAATAAGTCAACCACCTCTTATAGCTGTCGTTTTGACTTTCAATTTGAACTAATTTTTCAAATATTGAAGTTGATGTTTTGTAGTCTTTTAGATTATAACAAGACATTCCTTTGACATACTGCAAACTGTTGTACCAATCCCCCCTATGTTCTTCCGCTTTCAAGCGCTCAATTTCACTATCAATAAATTTCTGTATTCTATCGATTTCCTCGATTACTACATTGTAGCGGCTCTTCTGATATAAAGCTTCTGCATATTTGCCAAGTATTTCAATATATAATTGAAGCTCCCATTGATTCTTAAATTGCGATACATTATAAAGGGTAATTGAATGTTTTTCGAAAAATTCAATTACCGAATCCGGTTTCTCAAAAAAAGTTGAACTATAATCTGAATATATGCTTTCTATATTATTTAGCATGTTTTCTTAATATAACGACAGCTCAATCCTGTTTTTCCTTTTGCTCCACCACCCGCAAATCCAACTGTGGATAAGGAATTTTAATGTTTCTCTCGGTCAATGCCTTTTCTAGCGAATAACGTATTTCGCTCTTTATGTCTTCCATATCCCAGGGTTCGCGGCACCAAAAAAGAAGTTTAAAACGGAGGCCGTGGTCGGCAAAATCTTCTAAGCGAATAATCGGTTTTGGTGCCTGACAAACATGTGCATTGGCAATTAATACCTGATAAATAAGATGTCTGGCAACAGCCACATCGGTTCCGTAAGCCAAGGTTACACCAAAACTTATACGGGTTTCCTTGCGGTTGTGACTCCAGTTTATAATGTGGCCATCGAGCAATTTCGAATTCGGAACAATAATAAAAACGCCATCGCCGGTTTCTATTTTACTGCTGCGCAGGTCTATTTTTCGCACTTGCGCCATCATGCCATCCAGTTGAATAATGTCGCCCACTTTTATTGAACCTTCGTACGACAAGACGATACCAGAAACAAAATCTTTAAAAATGGTTTGCAACCCCAGTCCAATACCCACCAACAAAGGAATACCTGCACCAAACAACCAACTGAATTTTACGCCTAAGGTGCCCAGCATAACCAACACCGTAAGCGTAAAAACCACATAGCGCACCAGCGAATAGATAGTAAACTCGCGGGCTTTGTCGATAATGTTGCGTTTTACAAAATTTCGGTGCAGAAATAACCTGAAAATGCGCAGTAAAATATGCACCAAAAAGTAGATGGCGATTAGCCAAACCAAACTTAATAGCGATAGTTTGAACCCTTTAAAATCGATAAAATTATAACTCAGAAAACCCATTCTACTTTTTCCACATATTAATTTTTGAAACCCGGTGTAGCACCAAGTCTGTAAAATAATTTAACCACATAGACACGTAGGAATTCCCCACATGGCTCAATCTATCCTACAAACGACAGTTTCACATTGCACTATGAATGCTTCGCATTCTATGTTCCCCTTTTATTTGATTGGTTTAATCTAATAAACCTATGTCCCTATGTGTTTAAAAAATTACGCTCGCGGTTTACTTCAAAACAATCCTATCCAGTTCTTTCGAAAAAAGCGATTTTGCCTTCTCGTAACTTATTTGTTCGGCCATCAGCTGCATTACCTCATCAAAATCTTCCGTCTCTTTTAATTTCTGACGAATACCGTGAATAATCATTTCTACCCGTTTTAGTAAATACGAATAAAGCGATGTTTTTACCGATTTTTCCAACAGCGATTCTTCGGTATGGGTATGCACATAATGTCTGTTTTTCCAGTTTTCGCTAAGCAAATACTGACTGGTTAACAAAGCCGCAGCCAACTGAGAAATCTCGTGCTCGTGGTGACTAACCAAACCTAGCAGATTGCTTCGATACTCTGTTTTCATCAACACAAATATTTGCTGGTACAACTCGGTTTCGAAAACAATCTCGTCAGCATCGATGGTGTCAATAATAAATTCCGAAACGTTTTGCTTAACAATTTGCTCGGCACCGGTTTCGGGGTCAATGTGCACAAAATCGAAATCGAGCTGGCCGTAATTAAGCATAATGCGCACTATTTCCCGCTCCTGGTATTCAATATCTAGCACCGCATCTTGCTGTTCTTGCGGAGGGGCGTGAAAATCGGCTGGTGGTTCTTGATTATCAGCTGGCTTACGCGAATCTTCCTTTACGTGAATTCGGCGAATGCGGTTTAGCTCATTTACCAACACCTGCTCCTGAATATCCATGGTTTGCGAAGCAGCCCGAGTGTAGGCACTTCGCATTATGGAGTCGGGCACCAAGGCAATGCTTTCAACAATGTCCTTTATAATTCCGGCACGTTTTATGGGGTCTTTGCCAGCTTCTTGCAGCAGCAAGCCCGTTTTAAACGTAATAAAATCTTTGGCTTGGGTTTTTAGGTATTCTTTTAATTGCTCGTTACTAACTTTTCGCGAATAACTGTCGGGGTCATCGCCATCGGGAAACAGAACCACTTTTACATTCAGTCCGGCCTCCAGCACCATGTTAATGCCGCGGAAAGAGGCTTTTATACCAGCTGCATCGCCATCGTAAAGTATGGTTACGTTGTGGGTAAAACGTTTTATTAGCTGAATTTGCTCGGTAGTAAGTGACGTGCCCGAACTGGCCACCGCGTTTTCTACACCCGCTTGGTGCATGGCCAACACATCGGTATAACCCTCTACCAGGTAACAATTGTCTTCGCCAACAATTTTGTTTTTGGCCTGAAAAATGCCATAAAGGGTTTTGCTTTTGTTATACAGTTCGCTCTCGGGCGAATTAAAGTACTTGGCAATGTTTTTATCGGCCTTAAGCACCCGGCCACCAAAACCAATTACCCGACCGGTAAGGTTTTGAATGGGGAACATAACCCGACCGTGAAAAAAATCGAAGTTACGACCTTCACGAACCCGGGTTAAACCAAGCTTTTCGAGGTACTCTAGCTTATAGCCCTTTTCTATTGCGGCTTTGGTAAAATTATCTTTCCCCTCCGGGTGATAACCCAGGCTGAATTTTTTGATGGTATTGTCGGAAAAGCCACGCTCGCGGAAATAACCTAGTCCAATTGACTTTCCTTCGTCCTCTTCCCACAAGTAATTGCTGAAATACTCGTTGGCAAACTGAAGAACCAGCAACAAACTTTCACGTTCGTTTTGCATGGCGAGCTGCTCTGCCGTAAGCTCCTCTTCTTTTAACTCAATATTGTATTTTCTGGCCAGGTAACGCAATGCCTCGGGGTACGACATTTTTTCGTGCTCCATAACAAACGTTATGGCACTACCGCCCTTGCCGGTACTAAAATCTTTGAAAATTCCTTTAGCAGGAGAAACCGTAAACGAAGGCGTTTTTTCGTTGGCAAACGGACTTAAACCCTTGTAATTGGCACCTGCCCGTTTAAGCTGCACAAAATCCCCAATTACCTCTTCAATTCGAACGGCATCAAGAATTAGCGCTATGGTTTCTTTTGGTATCATAAAGCCTCACCCCCCAACCCCCTCTCCAACAGAGAGGGGGAGTGGCGTATAGCGAGCAAAATGTTTTATGGTTTTATAAGTACAGTAAGCTATTGGTTACTTTGCGCTTAGCTCCCTCTCCTTTGGAGAGGGTTGGGGAGAGGCTACCGAATCGTAGTTAATCACTTTCAAGGTATCCCCTTTTTCGCCGTAAAAATACCAGGTGCCTACTTCCTTGTCCATGTTATATGCGCCTTGAATACGCACTTGACCGTTTTCGTACCAAACCTGATAAGGCCCATCCATTTGATCGTTTACAAAAGTTGCTTCGCTGTTTATTTTCCCGTTTTTAAACCAGCTCGACCAAGGCCCGTTGCGCTTGCCCTTTACTATTTTCCCCGCCATTTGTACCTCGCCGGTTGGGTAAAGAATCTTTTCGTATGGCAGGAATTTGCCTTCTTGTTTTTTCTTAACGTCTTTAGCAACTTCGTTGGCTTTCTTGTCGGACGAGCATGATGTGGCTAGTATTACAGCAAATAACAAGCAGGATAAAAATTTCAACTTATTCATTATTTCTTTCTATTAATGGTATATAAAACCAATCCCTCCAGCGAATCGCGCGATGGCGAGGCTGGGAATTGGTGTAATATTTCTAAGGCTTTTACTTTAAACTCGTGCATTTTTTGCGTGGCGTATTCTAGGCCTCCGCTGTTCATCACAAAGTCTATTACTTGCGCCACTTTATCGGGGTTTTCGTTGTGGTTTTTTACCATGTTGGTAATTTTTCTACGGAGCAGGTAGGCACTTTTGTTGAGCGCATAAATCAACGGTAAGGTGGTTTTTTTCTCTTTTATGTCGATACCGGTAGGTTTGCCTATGTCCTCGGCCGAGCCAAAATCAAAAAGATCGTCTTTAATTTGAAAAGCCATGCCCACGTATTCGCCAAAAAGGCGCATGCGTTCTACGGTTACCTCATCATTTCCTGCCGAATGCGCACCACTGGCACAGCAAGCGGCTATTAAACTGGCCGTTTTTTGACGAATGATGTCATAGTAAATGTCTTCTTGCAGGTTCAGCGTGCGGGTTTTTTCCATTTGCAGCAACTCGCCTTCGCTCATTTCACGCACCGCCTGACTAACAATTTGCAGCAACCTGAATTCGCCTTTTTCTACCGACAAAAGCAGTCCGCGCGACAGCAGAAAATCGCCAACCAGCACGGCAATTTTGTTTTTCCAAAGCGCATTTATCGAGAAAAATCCCCGGCGTTCCGCTGCGTCATCAACCACATCATCGTGTACCAACGTTGCGGTATGCAACAATTCAATAAGCGATGCCGCGGTATGGGTGCTTTCGGTTACACCACCACACATTTCGGCACACAAAAACACAAACATGGGCCGCATTTGCTTGCCCTTGCGTTTAATAATGTAGTGGGTAATTTTATCGAGCAGGGCAACCCGGCTTTTCATTGAGGCCCGAAATTTTTCTTCGAAAACCTCCATGTGCTGCTCTATGGGAGCCTGTATTTGTTTTACATCCATACCAACCCTGTGGGGTGCAAATATCGAGAATTAGTGCTCATGTTTTTTTTCAGTCGAAATTAAATCTCGGAATAAAGTACATGCACTCGCAACTCCCTAAAACAACAACTCCCGACCATGGCCAGGAGTTGTTTGAAATGTTTTATGAAAGCTTTTAAAGCCCCAAAATCAACTTTTTCAAATCGTCCTCGGTTATTTTGGCCAACAGCAATTCCTGAACTACTTGTTTGCCAACCCTATTTTTATTGACGGCGTAATAAAACTCGGTATTGTGATTGGTAATGGCAATGGTTGTAATTAATGCTCCTTTTGGCGAATTACGAAGCACAAATTCACCCGCGCTATTCGGGTACACTTCTAATGCTGATTTAAGCGAATCAAAAACCACATAGACCGCGGTTTTTGAAGGTTCAGGATTATTCAGCACGTTAACCTTCACTTCGGTTGTATCCGTATTTCCGTAAAATCGGTCGCAGTTTATCCAACCCAAATCATCGGGAGGAAACAAGGTTCCCCGATAATCACCTTGTGGAGTCCAGTTGCTGCTACTATCTTCTTGTGCTGGGGTCCAATTTGATTGTCCCATGCCATTTACCTCGCCATAAAAAAGCTGCATGCCCGGTTCAGCAATTGATGCCGGCACTTCAATGCGCACCATACCCTTGTACAATAGCGGTATCCCATTTTGCGAAGCTTTTATGTTAAAAAAGCCCATCGATTCCAGTAAGTTGCCATTAGAAATGGAAGGGCGGTCAAAAAGAATCATATCGCCTTTGGTGTGTAAATCGGTTATCTCAAGCACCACCGGTCCAATTATTGGCTGCCCGGCCATATCCGTAAACTGATTGTAGTAAAAAGTAAGTTTTATACCCCGTTTCGTGGTGATGGTATAGTCGTAAGCAAAGCTGTATTTCTGACCTACTGGCTGGTGCTTTTCCTGAAACTCTTCAAACGAATCTAAGTCGGTGAGATACCTCGATTTTTCGTACGCGTAAGGTTTATCGCAGGACGAAACGAAGGTTATCAATAAAATGGAGAGTATGCTAAAAACTACTTTTCTAAACTGATTCATAGTGAATTACTTGGGCGCTTTAACTGTCCAAATTAACTAAAAATCCGCGAAAAGTGGGCTATTTAAGTGCCGCCTGATTTTTGTTGGCCAGCTGCCCGCAGGCTGCATCAATGTCTTTTCCGCGACTTCTGCGCACTTTGGCCACAATGCCTTTGTTCTCTAAGTATTTTTGGAAACGATCTACTTTATCGGCATCGGCTTGCTTAAACTCGCCATCATCAATGCTGTTGTATTCTATTATATTGACCTTGCTGGGTACTTTTTTGCAGAATTCAGCCAGTTCGCGGGCATCTTCCAGTTCGTCGTTAAAGCCTTTAAAAATGATGTATTCAAAGGTTACCGGGTTTTTCGTTTTCTTGTAGTAATAAGCCAATGCCTCGCCCAATGCCTCCAAAGTATTCGACTCATTGATGGGCATAATGTAGTCGCGTTTCTTGTCGTTGGCGGCATGCAGTGAAATGGCCAGGTTGAACTTTACCTCGTCATCGCCCAATTGTTTAATCATTTTGGCAATTCCGGCTGTAGAAACCGTAATGCGCTTGGCAGCCATACCCAAACCTTGGTCGGAGGTAATTTTTTCGACTGAATCTAACACGTTTTTGTAGTTAAGCAAGGGTTCACCCATGCCCATGTAAACGATATTGGTTAGCGGTTTTTGGTATTCGGCATCGGCCTGATTTTTAATGGCCACCACCTGGTCGTAAATCTCATCGGCATTCAGGTTGCGCATGCGTTTTAGCTTGCCGGTGGCGCAAAACTTGCAGGTTAATGAACAACCCACTTGCGAAGAAATGCAAGCCGTCATGCGTTTTTCAGTTGGGATTAATACCCCTTCCACCACATAGTTGTCATAAAGCCGGAAGGCGTTCTTAATGGTTCCGTCACCACTTTTCTGACTATCGGCTGTGTCGATGGCGTGAATCACAAAATTGTTTTGCAGCCAATCGCGGGTTGCCTTGCTCAGGTTGCTCATGTCGGCAAAGTCGTGGGCCGATTTTTTCCACAGCCATTCGTACACTTGCTTGGCACGAAACCCTTGCTCGCCTTCACTTTTAAAAATGTCGGTAAGCTGTGCTAAAGTAAGCGAGCGGATGTCTTTTTTTTCGACTGCGGTTTGCATGGCGCAAAGGTAGTTGTAATTATTTACCTCCCCGCATAAGCCCTAAAAGCATCTTCGATGTGTTCGATGGTATTGCCTTGCTGATTGGAAATAATGGAAACAATATCGAAGCGAATTTCGTCCTGACCACCGGTTACAGTAAGATAGGCATTGGTGGCTTTAATTAAGGAGCGTTGCTTGTCCTTATTTACCGCGACCTGCGGTTCTTGAATTGTTGAATAGCTGCGGGTTTTTACTTCCACAATTATCAACATGCCTTTGTATTTGGCAATAAGATCTATTTCCCACGGACCTTTTCGCCAATTTTCGTGCAGAATGAGGTAGCCTTTCTCTTGTAAATAGGTTTTAGCTAAAGCTTCACCTTTTTGGCCAGTTTCTAAATGAGGGGTCATTTTTTTGTATTTCGTACAAGGTACGACGTACGTGGTACCTTGTACTTTGTGACGTAATTATTTTTTCAACAACGCATCCCAACCCTGAGCCGTCAATGGGTGCATTCCGCCTTGTTTGTCTATTAGTTGGCAACCACTGGCTTTGTCCATCATGTAACCAATGGGTGTTAGGTTGGGGTTGTTTTTTATTTTTTCGAAATCGTCTTGTTTTATGGTAAACAGCAATTCATAGTCTTCGCCACCACTCAATGCGCACATGGTAGGGTCTAAATCGAATTCGCGGGCAGTTTGGTAAGTGGTTGGGTCAATCGGAATTTTGTCTTCGTGCAGGTAGCAACCTAAATCGGATGCGGTGGCCAGGTGCAAAATCTCAGAAGCCAATCCGTCAGAAACATCAATCATCGAGGTAGGTTGCACTCCAAGGTCTTTCAACATTTCAATAATATCCTTGCGGGCTTCGGGTTTAAGCTGACGCTCCAGCACATAATCGTTTCCGTCCAAATCAGGTTGAACTTCTGGATTTTCTTTAAACACGGCTTTTTCGCGTTCCAACAATTGCAAGCCCATATAAGCTCCACCCAAATCACCAGAAACAATAAGCAAGTCTTTTTCTTGTGCCCCGCTGCGGTAGGCTATTTTGTCTTTTTCTACTTCGCCAAGGGCGGTGATAGAAATTACCAATCCTGATTTGTTGGTGGTGGTATCGCCACCCACCAAATCAACACCATATTCTTCGCAGGCCTTAATCATCCCAGCATACAATTCTTCAACAGCTTCTAGCGAAAACCGATTGGATAAGGCAATGGAAACGGTAATTTGTTTGGGTTGGCCATTCATGGCATATACGTCAGAAAGATTAACCACTACAGCTTTGTAACCCAAGTGTTTTAAGGGAACATAGGCCAAATCGAAATGAACACCTTCCACCAACATATCGGTGGTAAGCACGGTGTAATTTTTACCGTTGTCAATTACCGCACAATCGTCACCAATTCCTTTTACGGTGGTTGGTTGCGAAGTGCTTATAAATTGAGACAAGTGATTAATTAAGCCAAATTCGCCCAAGGCATTTAGTTCTGTTCTTCCTGCATTATCCATGGCCGCAAAGATAGTTTGCATTGCGATAATACCTTGGAAAAAGTTTATCGGCAGTTTTTATGCCGCATCTCGGTTGGCTTTAGGAATGGCCAAAAATTCTTGCTGTTTTAGGCGCTGTTCTTCCTCAATGTCAAAATCAGCTTGCAGCCCTAGCCAGAATTTAGCCGAATTGCCAAAATAGCTGGAAAGCCTCAAGGCCGTATCGGCAGTAATACGCCGTTTGCCTTTAACAATTTCCGAAACACGGGTTTGAGGTATGCCCAAATCCTTGGACAACCGATAAGCAGAAATTTGTAAGGGAGTCAAAAACTCCTCAACAAGCACTTCTCCGGGGTGAATGTTTTTAAGGTTTTTCATGACGTTAGTGATAATCTATTATTTCGACCTGTGTTGCGTGTCCGCTTTCCCAGCAAAAAATTATTCTCCATTGGTTATTAATTCTTATGCTGTAATAGCCTGCTAAATTGCCAGCTAGTTTCTCTAATCGATTTGCCGGAGGAATTCTCAAATCAGCAATATTGACTGAACTGTTTAGCATTCTTAATTTTCTTCTGGCGGTTTCCTGAATTTCAACCGGCCATTTCCTAACTCGTTCCCCGCTCCATACTTTCTCTGTGTCGCTCGAAGCAAAAGATAAAATCATGTATACGTTTAGCGTTATTACTAACGCCAAAGGTAAGTATTTTTTGTTTTGAAGGTTACTCCACTATTAAGTTCATTACACCCATCAAATAGCTTTTTAAAGCTAAGAATCTTGGATAAGCAACTCAATTACTCCAGAGACCAAAAGAAGCCTGCCCTCATTTAACCCAATTTGGCGGTAGACTTATTTGCTAGAATACCCTTAATGTGGTATTTTTGCACAATATTTAGATTAAGTCTAAATTGAAATACTATGATAAAAGTCAGTGATAACGCGAAAGAGCAGGTAACTAAGCTACTTGCTGAAGAACACAAAGAGCCGGGTGCTTTTGTTCGGGTGGGAGTTGATGGAGGTGGTTGTTCGGGTTTAATGTACAACCTAACTTTTGACACGCAACTGAAAGATGGTGACCAAACTTTTGAAGACAACGGCGTAAAAGTGGTGGTAGACCGCAAATCGTTCTTATACCTTATTGGCACCGAACTCGACTACAGTGGCGGCCTAAACGGAAAGGGATTCTCATTTATAAACCCAAACGCAACCAGAACCTGCGGATGTGGGGAGAGTTTTTCCATTTAAACCAGTTGAAAGTTACAAGTTAGCAAGTTTTTAAAGTTAGCGGTCTAGCAAGACATTAATGTAGCCATCATCAGTCTTTGCCCTAACAACTTTACAACTTTCAACTTTCAAACTTGATAAACTTATTAATGAGCGATTCAGATAAAATATTAGAAGAAATTACAGGCCGTGAGTACCAATACGGGTTTGTAACCAACATAGAAAGTGATATGGCCCCCAAAGGGCTTACCGAGGATACCGTTCGCTTTATTTCGGCTAAAAAAGAGGAGCCCGAGTGGCTGCTGGAATGGCGCTTAAAAGCCTTTCGCATTTGGCAAGGCATGGAAGAACCGCATCACTGGGCGCATGTAAATTATCCTAAAATAAATTACCAGGATTTATATTACTATGCCGCTCCAAAGCAGAAAATTCAATTAGACTCTTTAGATCAGGTTGACCCTGAAATGCTAGCCACATTCGAAAAACTGGGCATTTCTTTGGACGAACAAAAACGCCTTAGTGGTGTGGCTGTCGATTTTGTAATGGACTCGGTTTCAGTAAAAACCACCTTTAAAGAAACCCTTGCCGAACGCGGAATTATTTTCTGCTCGTTTAGCGAAGCGGTAAAAGAACACCCTGAGCTGGTTAAAAAATACATGGGTAGTGTGGTGCCACCTACCGACAATTATTTTGCAGCCCTTAACTCTGCCGTTTTTAGCGATGGTTCGTTTTGCTACATTCCAAAAGGCGTTCGATGCCCCATGGAGTTGAGCACCTATTTTAGAATAAACGAGGCCAACACCGGTCAGTTTGAGCGCACCCTGCTTATTGCCGACGACAGCAGCTACGTGAGTTATCTGGAAGGTTGCACCGCGCCCATTCGCGATGAAAACCAATTGCATGCTGCGGTGGTTGAATTGGTGGCTTTGGACAATGCCGAGATAAAATACAGCACGGTACAAAACTGGTATCCGGGCGATAAAGACGGCAAAGGCGGCATCTACAACTTCGTTACCAAACGTGGTATTTGTGCCGGCAAAAACTCGAAAATTAGCTGGACTCAGGTAGAAACCGGTTCGGCAATTACCTGGAAATACCCTAGCTGCATATTAAAAGGCGATAACTCGGAAGGAGCTTTTTACAGCGTGGCCGTTACCAACAACAAGCAACAGGCCGACACCGGAACCAAGATGATTCACTTGGGTAAAAACACCCGAAGCATTATTATTTCCAAAGGTATTTCGGCTGGCGACAGCAACAATAGCTACCGCGGATTGGTTAAGATTAGCAAAAACGCGCACAACGCCCGTAACTTCTCGCAATGCGACTCGCTATTGATGAGCAGTACTTGCGGAGCGCATACTTTTCCATATATCGAATGTCATAACCCAAGTGCCAAAGTTGAGCACGAGGCCACCACATCGAAAATTGGCGAAGACCAAATTTTTTACTGCAATCAACGTGGAATTGATACCGAAAAAGCCATCGGACTAATTGTAAACGGCTATTGCAAAGAAGTACTTAACCAATTGCCTATGGAATTTGCGGTAGAAGCGCAGAAACTACTTGCTGTTAGTTTAGAAGGATCGGTTGGTTAATACAGTTTTAAAGTTGAAAGTTAGAAAGTTGAAAGTTTAACGTTGTGAGCAAAATTGAAACATTTGAAGATATTACGGCGTGGCAGTTAGGTCGCAAGCTATGTCGTGAAATTTATCGGGTTACTTTATTGACTGACTTTTCTAAAGACTTTGGGCTTAAGGATCAAATGCGCAGAGCATCTGTATCCATAATTTCAAATATTGCCGAAGGATTCGAAAGAAAAAGCCGAAAAGAATTTATCCAGTTCTTATCTATTGCCAAAGGCTCGGCAGGAGAAATAAGAGCCCAACTGTATATAGCCAAAGATCTAAACTACATTGACCAGCCCGATTATGACCTTATTGCCAATTTGGCAACAGAAATTAGCAAAACTATAAGTGGATTCATGACCTATCTATTGGCCTTGGAACCGACAAACCCTAAGACATCAAAAACTTTATAACTTTTAACTTTCGAACTTTATACTATAATGTTACAAATCAACAACCTAACCGCGAAAATCGGGGAAAAAGAAATTTTAAAAGGACTAAACTTAACCGTAAAAGCCGGTGAGGTGCATGCTATCATGGGGCCAAATGGTTCCGGGAAAAGCACCTTGGCCTCTGTTTTGGCGGGTCGCGAGGATTACGAAGTTACCGGTGGATCGGTGCAATTTGACGGAAAAGACCTGTTAGACCTGTCGCCAGAAGACCGTGCCCGCGAAGGATTGTTTCTTGCGTTTCAGTATCCGGTAGAAATTCCGGGAGTTAGCAATATCAATTTCCTGAAAACGGCTCTGAACGAAATTCGCGAGTATCACGGACTTCCGCCAATTTCGGCTAAGGAGTTTTTAGCCTTAGTAAAAGAAAAAGCCAAACTGGTTGAACTGGGCGATAACCTTGCCAGCCGTGCCGTAAACGAAGGTTTTTCGGGCGGAGAGAAAAAGCGCAACGAAATTTTTCAAATGGCCATGTTAAATCCTAAACTGGCTATTTTGGATGAAACCGACTCTGGACTTGACATTGATGCACTTCGTATTGTAGCCAATGGTGTAAATCAATTGCGGAGCCACCATAATGCAGTTATTGTTGTAACCCACTACCAACGCCTACTTGACTATATCGTTCCTGACTTTGTGCATGTTTTATACAACGGTCGTATTGTGAAATCGGGAACCAAAGAACTGGCCTTAGAACTAGAAGAACGCGGTTACGACTGGCTGAAAGAAGAAGCGGCTGTGTAAATTAGCCCTTCGCTGTTGGCCTTTAGCCTGTGTAATTACCACCAAAGGCCAACTACCAAGAGTCATAAACCTGGCTTCGACAAGCTCAGCCAACACGAAACACAAAACACGAAACTCGCAACACAGATAATGATTGCTGAAAAAACTGATATAAAACAAGCCTTTCTTGCCAACCTGGTGCCGACTGCAACTATGCCCGGTGCTTTGGTGAAAACCGCTTTGGAGAATCTTGAAACGCTTCAATTTCCAGCCAATAAAGACGAATACTGGAAATATACCCGCCCAACCAAAATTGTAAACAGCACCTTCAAAACCAATGAAGATGTTGCTGCGGTTGACATTGAACCGTTTAAAATTCCCGGTTTGGATGCCTGGCGAGTAGTTTTGGTAAATGGCGTTTTCCGTGCCGATTTATCAGAACTCGACAACGTACAAAGCGGTATTGAAATTCTTGACCTGGCTCAAGCCCAAGAAAATGCTACGGTAAAACAATATCTAGGTTCGTTATTAGATACTGAAAATCACATTTTTAGCGCCATCAATACCGTTTACGCAAGTGGTGGTGTTGCTATAGTTGCCAATGAAAAAGTAACGGCCGAAAAACCAGTTCACATTATTCAGGTACAGGCATTTGAAGATAGTTTGGCGCAGCCGCGCATTTTGATTGTGGCCAAAAAGAACAGCAATCTTAAAGTAATCAGCTCTTTCAAAAGCACCGTTGCCAGTCGCACGTTTACCAATGTAGTAGCCGAGATGGTGGTGGAGCAAAATGCTCATTTGGAGTACAACAAGATTCAGTTCGAAAACGAAGAATCCTTACAACTTTCTACCGAACAGGTTTACCAAGAACGCGACAGCTATTTCAGCATAAATACTATCACCCTCAATGGTTCTTGGGTTAGAAACAACCTGAATATTGTGGTAGATGGCGAAAACTGCGAAACCCGCCTATATGGTATTTACCCGCTTACCGGTCATCAACATGTCGACAACCATACACTCGTTGATCACCGCCAACCGCATTGCGAAAGCCACGAATTGTATAAAGGCATTTTAGACGGCAGCTCGAATGGTGTGTTTAACGGAAAGGTATTTGTGCGCAAAGACGCGCAAAAAACCAATGCTTTTCAGACCAACAACAATATCATTTTGTCTGAAAATGCGCAGGTAAACACCAAACCCGAGCTGGAGATTTATGCCGATGATGTAAAATGCAGTCACGGCTGTACCACCGGCCAGTTCGATGACGAAGCCGTTTTCTACCTGCGTTCGCGCGGCATTGGCGAAAAAAATGCACGTAACTTATTGGTTTATGCCTTTTCGCAAGAAGTACTTGAAAATATAACCATAGCTCCTGTAAAAGAATTGGTCAAAAACATGATGGCCGATCGATTTGATTGGGAGCATTAGTAACTGAGTTGAAAGTTAGAAAGTATAAAGTTGGAAAGTTCGTTGATACATTCGAGTATCTATGTTTCCTACTAAAACTTTGAACTTTCTAACTTTAAACTTTAGAACTGAATTGACTAAGACTAAAATGGACATAGCCACCATCCGCAAGGACTTTCCCTTACTTAACCGAGAGGTGAACGGAAAACCTTTGGTGTACCTCGATAATGGGGCTACTGCCCAAAAACCTCGTCAGGTTATTGAAGCCATTTCCAACTATTATGCATTGGAAAATGCCAATGTTCACCGCGGGGTGCATTTTTTAAGCCAGCTGGCTACCGACAAGTTTGAGGCCGCCCGCGAAACGGTTCGTTCATTCCTGAATGCCGCACATCTTCACGAAATAATTTTTACCCGCGGCACTACCGAAGCCATTAACCTGGTGGCACATTCATTTGCCAAAGCCTTTTTAAACGCGGGTGACGAGATTTTAATCTCGGGCATGGAACACCACAGCAACATTGTTCCCTGGCAGATGGTTTGCGAAGATTTTGGTGCCTCCCTAAAAGTAATTCCCTACAACGATAGAGGCGAACTTGACGTTGAAGCCTACAAAAACCTGCTGAACCCAAACGTTAAACTGGTTTCCGTAGTCCATATTTCTAATGCGCTAGGCACCATAAATCCGGTTAAAGAATTAATTGCTTTGGCCCACACCCAGAACATTCCGGTGATGATAGATGGCGCACAAGCGGCACCTCATTTGGCCATCGATGTACAAGATTTGGATGCCGACTTCTATTGCTTTTCCGGACATAAAGTATTTGGCCCGACCGGTATTGGTGTTTTATACGGAAAAGAAAGTTGGTTAAATGCCCTGCCTCCCTACCAAGGCGGTGGAGAAATGATTAAGACCGTTAGTTTCGACAAAACTACTTATGCTGACCTGCCTCACAAATTTGAAGCCGGAACTCCTGACATTTCTGGCGTTATTGGCCTTGGTGTTGCTTTAGATTATTTAACCCAATTGGGTGTTGAAAATATAGGCGCCTGGGAACATGACTTGTTAGAATACGCCACCGCAAAACTACTTGCCATCCCCAAATTGAAAATTATTGGAACCGCAGCCCAAAAAGCTTCCGTTATTTCCTTTAATGTGGAAGGCATTCACCCTTACGATTTAGGGGTTATTGTCGATAAAATGGGAGTTGCCATTCGCACCGGACACCATTGCGCGCAACCCATAATGGACCACTTTGGCATTCCTGGAACTGCCCGTGCAAGTTTTGCGTTTTACAATACCAAGGAAGATGTAGATAGACTGGTGCAAGCGGTGGAGAAAGCGGTGAAGATGCTGATGTGAGATAACTACTTGACTATTTGACATTTAGACAATTTGACTTTTAGATAAAAGACATTAGACGATAGATAATAGACCCTAGATTTGAAGTGACTAACGCCAAAACGAAACTAAATAACCCCAACTTTTTACTTTCAACTTTCCAACTTTTAACTAAATGACGATTGCCGAAAAAGAGCAAGAAATAATTGACGAATTTGCCCTGTTTACCGACTGGACAGAAAAGTATGAATACCTGATTGACCTTGGAAAAGACTTGCCGTTGATTGATGCCAAGCACAAAACACCTGAAAACCTTATCAAAGGGTGTCAAAGTCAGGTTTGGTTGCACGCCGACAAAGAAGGTGATAAGGTTGTTTTCACCGCCGACAGCGATGCCATAATTACCAAAGGAATTGTTGGTTTATTGGTTCGGGTTTTATCAAACGAAACCCCGACTGACATCATCAATACCCCCATGGACTTTATCGATAAAATTGGATTAAAAGAACATTTGTCGCAAACCAGAGCTAACGGGTTGGTTTCCATGGTAAAACAAATGAAATTATATGCTGTGGCTTACAGCGAAGCGCAGTAAATTTGCAGAACGATGGACAAGAAGAAGATAGAAGACGACATCATTGCCAAACTTAAAACGGTTTTTGACCCTGAGATTCCGGTCGATATATACGAATTGGGGCTCATTTACGGCATTGTGGTAGAAAACGACGGTCAAACTGAAGTGACCATGACCCTTACTTCTCCTTCGTGCCCCGTTGCCGAAAGTTTACCGGGAGATGTAAAACGCAAAGTAGAAGAAGTTGACGAGGTAAAAGGTGCCACCGTAACCCTAACCTTCGACCCGCCTTGGGAAAAAAGCATGATGAGCGAAGAAGCACAGTTGGAGTTGGGGTTCATGTAGGAATGAGTTTCGGGTTTCGGGTTTCGGGTTTCGGGTTTCGGGTTTCGGGTTTAATGAAAACCAAATCACTGGTTTAAAGGTTACATGAAACGCTTATTATATTTCAACTTTCTTACCTTTTGTCAAAGAGTCAAAATATCAAATTGTCGCATTTTCAAATTGTCAAATAGTCCTTTGTCTAAATGTCTTTTGTCTAACGTATGTCTGAAATAACAAACCGAGTTGCCAATAGCGGGCTGGTTTCCTTAGATCTGGAAGAATGGATTCCGGCCGGGTCGTTTCAGGAAATTGATTTGAAGTCGATTTTGTGGCAAGGACTTATTTTGCGCGAACAAGACTTGAAAGACTTTCTCGCCAACACGGATTATACGCAATTTAAGGGCGTTTTTTTGAGCGTTTTTTGCTCTGAGGAGGTTGTGCTTCCACAATGGGTTTATCTGTTGATTTCGGCTAAATTCTCGCCACATTGCCAAAAACTGGTTTGGGGTACCAAAACCGATTTGATAAACGCCCTCTTACTCGATAAAATCGCATCAATTAATCCCAACGACTACAACGACCGGCGAATAGTAATTAAGGGTTGTTCGAGCGTTAAAATGCATCCTCAGGTTTATATCAACCTTACCAACAAACTTCAGCCGGTGGCCAAAAGCATTATGTATGGCGAGCCGTGTTCTACCGTGCCGATTTATAAAAAGCCGAAGGAGTAGGGTTGGGTATTGAGTATTGGGTACTGAGTATTGAGTACGGGGTATAGCGTATGGAGTACAGCGAATGGGGTACGGAGTATTGCGTATAACCAGAACCATGAGCTTATAGAAGGGTTGCTGCTGCCCTTGTTACCCTTACGCAGGAAGGGTTTCATGCATTATCAATCAACAATACCTCCTTCGACAAGCTCAGGAGAAGACAAAAAAACAAAAAACCCCTTAAGCCATCAGCCTAAGGGGTTTCCCATTTAAGATATATTCAGATTAACGAATAGCCATGATTTTAACCTCAGTTCTGCGGTTAAATTGGTGTTGCTCTTCGGTACACTCTACGTTGTCGAAACAACCGTTACGCACCATCGACTCACCGTATCCTTTTGCAGAAACTCGGTTAGAGGTAATACCGCGTTGTAGCAAATAGTTTCTTGCTGCCTCGGCACGTCTTTGCGACAAGCCCATGTTATCCTCAGCCGCACCACGAGAATCAGTATGCGAACTCAATTCAATATCAACATTTGGATTGGCGTTTAAGAACTCATAAATCTGCAATAGCGACTCAATAGACTCTTGACGTAAATCCCATTTTGCATAGTCCCAGTAAACCTTAGGCACTTCAAATGTCAAACCTAATTTCAATTTGGTCATCACAATGTCCGACAAATCGATTGGGTTACCACTTTCGCGATTTACCGTTGAGAAGCTAGCCACATTATTCAAATATCCATTTCTTGAAGCAACAAAACGATAAGTACTGTTTGCTTCAAGTTGGAATTCGAATTTACCGTCAGTACGCGTTGAGTTGGTTTGCTCACCCATATTAGAGGTTTTCAATAGGCTAATTTTCACATCGCTAAGCGGGAAATTTGTTTCGCTATCTCTTACCGCACCAAGTACAGAATAAATACCGCGTTCCAAGTTAATTTTAAGCGACTTAATATCGCCAGATGGAACAATTGGCACATCAACAGATGTCGACAGGTAAGATGCACTTTGCGTTACAATTTTATACTTGCTATAACGGCTAACATTGAAGCTAAAGAAGCCATCTCTGTCGGTTACCGCTTTACCAAGTGTTGCACCTGTAACCTCATCTTTAATAAATACGGTTACCTCTGCAATGGCAAACTCATTCTCGTCATATACGTTACCCGTTAGGCTGTATATTTCGGTAGGCATTTCATAAAGGAATGCATAGATATCATCTTCACCTTTTCCGCCTTCACGGTTAGATGAGAAATATCCACTCGTCATTGCCGAGTCAACGATGAAGCAGAAGTCATCTTTTGATGAGTTAACTGGTTTGCCAAGGTTTGTTTTTTCCTTAAACACCCCTTTACGCAACTTCGCGTTGTAAATATCATAACCACCTAAACCGGTATAACCGTCAGATGCAAAGAACAAGGTATTCGATTCGTGAATGAATGGATAGTTCTCATTTCCTTCTGTATTGATATCGGAGCCCAAGTTTACCGGACGACCGAAAAACCCATGATCGATATCAACTACATACAAATCGTATCCACCGTATCCACCAGGCATGTCAGAAGAGAAGTACAAACGTGTACCATCTTTTGACAAAGACGGGCTGCAAACCGAGAACTCATCGCTGTTGAAAGGAAGTTCCTCAATGTTTACAAAATCATTACCAGCCAAAGTAGCGCGGTAAATTTTCAAGTTGGTAACACCTCCATGGCTCGACTTAGCTGTTTTCTTCTGGTAGCTATAGTTATTGCTGGTAAAGTATACCTGCAAACCATCTTTAGTAAAACTAAGCGGCCCTTCGTGAAATTTAGTGTTAAGTGCTTTTGAGAAGTTTTGAGGTGAAGTAACCCCACCACCAGCAACACGGTCGGAAACAAACAAATCCAAATATGGTTGGCCTCTCCAGCTGTACTCTCTTTTTACAGATGGATTACGTTCGGTAGTAGATGCATAAACGATTGACTCGTTCATGAAAAAACTTGTTCCGAAATCAGAACCCGAGGTATTCACAGTAAGCGGAGATATCTTGTAGGCCTGAACGATAGGGCTGTTTTTAGTAACATAGTCACCAGCAGTTACGTGCATTACACCACGTGTGTCTTCAGGTACCATTTCGTTATAAAGACGCATCCAGTTGTTTGCCTCAGCATACTTCTCGTTCGACTTAAGTGTTTGGGCGTAATGATAGATTTCAATCGGCTGTCTAGAGCGCAATTGAACGGCCTGAGCATACCAAACCTCAGCATTTTTGGTGTCACCTACCTCGCGGTAAGCGTTCGCCAAATTATGTATTGTTTTGTCCTCAACCGACCCTTTTCTTACAGCCTGCATATACAACTCAATGGCTCTTGAATAAGCCATTTCATTGTAAAATTGATCTGCTCTATCTACCAAACCTAACTGCGCTTGCACAGTCATTGCAGTGGTAAGTAAAACAAAAGCTAAAACGGAAAAACCTTTCCAATTGCGCATCTTCATGATAAATTAGAAGTATCTGGGTGATTTAATATTTGCACGGCGGTAAACAAAGTCATACGCAATCATCAATTCATGCGAGCCGCTGTTCACTGTATTCAAAGTTGTTGTATTGAAATCGTAAGAGTAACCGAAACGGAACTGCTCGTTCAATTGCATTTGGAAAATTCCACCTACCGCATCATTGAAACGATACATAGCCCCAATCCAGAATTTCTCTGCAAACTGGAAGTTACCAGTAACATCAATAGAAGCTGGAGCACCACCAACGTAACGAACACCGATGGAAGGTTTAGCGTTAACCGATGGGGATAACTTAAACAAACCGCCTGCTTGCACAAAAATGTGACGCGATTCCGCAAAAGCACGGGTGGTAGTAAGGCTATTGTTAAAACTAATCTCGTTGTTTAACAAACGAGGAGCTGCAACACTCAAAAACACACTTTGTGTAGTAAAGTAGGCACCAAACCCGATGTTTGGCAAAAATTTACCGCTAACGTTTTGCGCAAACGCAGGGTCGCGGTCACCTTGGCCTTGCTCAGCCAAAGAAGCATCACCAAAACGTGCTCCGAAAGTGGTTCCACCTGCTCTTAAACCCAAGCGAAGGCTTGCATTGTCGGTTAACATTACCTTGTAAGACACACTAGCGAAGAAATCAGTTTGATTAATCAAACCAATTTTATCGTTAACCAAATTAAAGCCAATACCTAGGTTGTTGTCTTTAATAGGAGAATGAATCGCAATGCTGTTGGTTATAGGCGCGCCTTTAAAACCAGTCCATTGCAATCTCGACAAAGCTACAATGCTTAAAGCATCCGTGCTTCCAGCATAAGCAGGGTTTACCACAAGGGGGTTCTGCAAATACTGCGTAAACATTGGGCTTTGTTGGGCGTTAGCCCCTCCCCCAAGGAGAAGAGCTACTGCACCCAAACCAATGCCTATTATACTTTTTATGTTCTTTTTCATAGTCATTTCACTATTCAAAATTATCTATTGATGTAGATGTAACCTTTTTGTGGTTCTTCAGCATTCAAGCCAAGGTCTAACACGTAGAAGTAAGTTCCGTTTGGTAACGCTTCACCGTTGTAAGTACCATCCCAGTTGTTTTGGTAATCAGCCGATTCGAAAACTAATCCACCCCAACGGTTAAACACTTTCAACACACCTTTAGGGAAGTCGGCAATTTCTTTAATAACAAACAGGTCATTAATTCCATCACCGTTTGGTGAGAATCCTTCTGGAACAAAAGTAGCTACGTTACAGTTGTCAGAACCATCAGCATAGTTGTCAAGGCCATCACCATCACAGTCCTGAGAACCTTCAATGCGGTCAGCAATACCATCGCCATCCGAATCCAAATCTCTAAAGTTAGGGAAACCATCACCGTCAGTATCCATTGGCTCATCGCAATTAGTACCCGCTTCAATTTCGTCTGCAATACCATCGCCATCCGAATCTAAATTCAGGTAATCAGGCACAGTAGCATCGCTAGTGAAAGTAAAGGCTGAATCTGGATGCACACCGAAACCGGCAGCCTCACAAACCGCTTCAACTCTATCAGGAATACAGTCGTTGTCACTATCTGTATCAATATAGTCAGCATCACCCTCGTTATCCGAGTTTACCGGTACTCCAAAGTTTCCACGTACCTCATAACTATCGTACAAACCGTCGTTGTCCGAATCCAGTTCTCTGAAGTCATAGAAACCATCACCGTCAGCATCGTTAGGTACGGGACATGAAGTACCATCATTATGAATCAAATATGTTCTATCCATAATTCCATCGCCGTCTGCATCCAAGTCACGGTAGTCTGGTACGAAATCACCATCAACATCTGCAACTACCGCATCCATTGGCTCTGACATACTCAGGTGACCTTCATAAATATCGCAAATTCCATCATCATCAGAATCAGGGTTTACGAAGTCCATCAACATCAAATCAGTATTAGTAATCCTTGGTGAATTTTTATCATCCCCTGCTTCAACCGCATCCAGAATTCTATCGTTGTCCGAGTCAATATCACGGTGGTTAGCCATACCATCTCCATCGTCATCGTGAGGCACATCATCCGTAGTTTCCACTCTAGAGTCGATGTTGTCACGAATGCCGTCATCATCAGCATCAGTATCTTGGAAGTCAGGTTCACCTATAGTGTCTGAGTTATATACCGCAGTATAAATGCTACCGTTACGTGGGCCAGCCTCATTTTTGTCGCTAATGTTATCACCATCTGCATCCAACACACGGAAGTCATATTCTCCAGAGTTGTTGTCCGAGTTGTCCGGTAACAAATTAATTGAATAAGCACTTTCCAATACATCGGCAACAGAATCACCGTCAGAATCCGCATTCAAGAAGTCTGCTTTACTAAACGTGGTTCTAACGACATATTTAAAGCAAGTATCATACACTGCGCTAGACAAGAACAACGTTGCTGCCGCATCGTGCCAGCCATCGCTGCCACCATTTGCATCCACCAAGACGTCAATTTTACCATTGACTGGAGATGTACCACCAGTTCCCTTCTCTAAAACCACCCCGGTAGCAATTCCAAATCCTTCAATTAAGTCGGAAATACTATCATTGTCCGAGTCCAAATCCATCTGGTTAATGATTCCATCACCATCAAAGTCGTACCGCGAACAAACACCCGCAATCATGGTACCGCCTTTGCTTAAACAATATCCGGCATCACGATAATTTAACACACCATTACCGTCAATGTCCGTGTGCGCATCTGCCAAGTTAGGACCAACCTCCAATACGTCAGGTAGACCATCGTTGTCATCATCTTTGTCAAGAACATCAACTAAACCATCACCATCGCCGTTACCACAATCAGTAGAACCTTGGAAAATAGTATCTCCACACGCCAGTGCTCCACTAACCGCGAACTGGTATCCAGTTCCAAAAGGAATTGCGTCAGAGTTAAACTGCTGCTGCGGGTTAAATAGAGTTCCGGACGTTCCTGTTACTACAAAAGGCCCTTTACCTTTGGCTATATCAAATACAACCGTATAAGTTTGCGTAGCCTGATTACAGTTGATTTTCAGGTTCTGAATCTCAAGTTTAGGTATGGTGGTAATTTTAGCACTTGCCGAACAACCAATTGGTGACCCAGGACCCGATAAGGTCACAGTGTAAACACCATAATTAGTTCCCAAGCTTGGGTTAAATATGTTTCCGCTAACTAACGCTCCACCACCATTCCAAGCGCCAGGTATACCTTGCGATTGGGTTAGTTTCACCAAGTCAACTTGCGTTTCAGTTTTACAAATATCTACTACGGTATCGTTTCCGGGGCCAACAACACGTAGCGTAAATTTAGACACTACTGCAGGGCAACCTTGCACAGTTTCACTGTAGTTTAATTGGAATTTACCTGTCTTACTAATGCTGGTATAGAAATCAGTTCCTTGCAATGCACCTTCAGTAATGGCGTAGTTATTGTTGAAAATGCCACCAGGAATAGTCCAAGTACCAGTTCCATCAATCACATAGTTCACTAACTTCTGTGGTTCCTCATTTACACACAGTAAGGTGTCTGGGTCAACTTTAGCGCTTGGCAAAAAGTTAACTTTAACATGCAACACCGCAGTGTCATTAACACAGCCTGCTGCTGATTTAATGTAATAAATGTCCTCTGATTTTCCGCCTTCCGCAGGAGTAGGTACATAACCACCACCTGTTAAATCGGTAAAGTTCAGCTCTCCATTGCTTCTTTCCCAAACACCTCCAAAGGTTGCTCCACCAGCCAAATAGCTTCTGAAGTTAACTGGCAAGCCGTTGTTACACAAGAACACCGAAGTGTCTTTACCAGCATTTGGTTTAGGGTTTACAATAACCGTAACAAAGGTTTGAGAAGCGTCACAAGGTGGTGCCTCAACAGTGTGGACATACGTATAAGTACCGTTAAAATCCATTGGGTTAATAGTGCTGGTCGTTGGTACTCCGTTTTTATCGGTCCAGTCACCTACTGTGTAATCCACATCAATTAAACCAAGTACACTGTTCAAGTCGAAGTTCCCGTTGTCTTGACAAAGTACCACGGTCGTATCCTTTAAACCAGATTTTGGTTTTTCATGAACCGTAACGGTCAATGTGGCTACATCCGCAGGGCACTTAATTCCATTAACTGTATAATCAATTTTATGTACAATCTCATTGCCCATCACCGCAGGGAAAAAGACCTCCTTGTTCGGGCCACCTAGCTTCAAATTGTAAGAATCATTTTGATGTTTCCACGTACCATTTCCGTCCACAACTCCCTGAAGACGTTCTGTCATTACAAAAGATGGCTCATCAATACAAACATCAATGCTAGCATCAGTTCCCGCTTGAGGAACTTTCTCTCTAAATACACCTAATAAGGCAGTATCATTTGGACAACCAGGTCCTGAAGTAACGTATTGAATTAAATAAAGTTGGTTAACAACATCACCTTCATAATACGTGCTTCCTGAAACCCTTACGGTATTTACACCTTTAAATAAACCGTTCTGTGAAGCCGTGGCCTCAACCATCATGCCTAACAAATTATAGGTCTCCTCACTGTCGCAGATAGTATCCGTTTTATCAGCACCAGAATTTGGTCTAACCCCAACATTCAAAGTAATTTGATTGGTTGCAGCTGGGCAATACCCATTATCCGCAGTATACTCAAGGGTAAATACGCCGGAACCAGATAGTTGCGTGTCAAATTGCGCACCGGGATACGGCGTTGCATCGGCAATACCCAATGGTGATCCAGGTGCTACTTGCGTAAATGTTCCAAAATTATCAACAAACGGTAACACCGTATTCAAGGCCACTATAGCTCCTTGGCAAACATCCACAGAAAGTGCAGTACCCACGTTTGGTGTTCCCAATACTTTTATAGTAGCCTCGGCACTGGCCGAACCTGGACAACCTTCGTTGGCCACGGTATACACCAGTTTAAATGTGCCTTTTCCTGCACCGCCTTGTGGATTGTAGAAACCAGATTGAAGTACACCCTGCAATCCAGGAGGGTTAGAAACCAACACGCCTCCATCATCGGGTCTTACTCCGTTAGAAGAAAGCAGTTCTTTCACATCCACTAAACCATCAGTAACACAAACCGTAGTTTGGTTGTTTACCCCTGCAAATGGACGGTCAACCACTTCCAATTTAATTCCATTCACCACTACAGGTGAACAACCAGGAGTTTCTAAGGTTAAGGTAAACGTATAAGTTCCTTTATCCAGGTTACAAGCTGCCAAAATAGAATCGTTACCGATTGAGTTTGCTGGCAACGCCGGGCTGCAAGTCCAAATCAATTTGTGGCCAGCGGTGTGTGGATAAAAATCCAAGTTGTCCACCATGCTGTTCAGGTTGAAGTTACAATCTGTTTCACAAACCTTGGTAGCAGTTGCCAACTTAGGTGTTGGTGTAGCAAAACGCTTAGAAATGTATAATGTAAGGTAAACGGTAGAATCGCCACAAAGTGGGTAGTTCGGGCCAAATTTATTGGTATCGCTTACCGTGTATTTAAAACGCAAATAAGGTGGATAGAATGGAGCCTCCTTAGTAAACAAAGGCGTACCGCTCGACTGCTCGAAAGCAGCAACCAATTCCTTGATGTTTAATAAGTTTTTCTTAGGGCCAGACCAGAAACGATTTGGGTCACTAATAACAATATCGTTCATGATAACATCGTAAGGAGGCATAACGGCTAGTTCAAATACCCCACCTTCGTGGTGACTTACCAAGCCAGTGTACATGTTGAAGGCCTCGTCATCCGAGCAGCCCTTAGCGGTATCACCTATTCCGGCAGTTTGTTCCACCGAAACGTAGATAGGAATAATAGCAGTGTCCTTACCTTCACAAGGCTTGTTCTCTACCTCGTAACCAATTAGGTATAATTTGCTTAGTCCTTTTACCTTGGTAGGATCAAAGTCTGAAGCATATTGCTCAGGTGCAACAATACCACCTGAACCGTCCAAATCCAAATAACGTCCTTTTACAAAAACGGTGTTTAGGTGGTCAGCCAGTTTGAATGGCGCACCATTGTTACAAATATAAATCGTGTCCGTTTCATCAGGGCCAGCATTTGGAATGCACTTCACGTCCAACACGATCAAAGCAGTGTCTTCGCAAGCAGCCGCAACAGCATGGTACTCAAATTCGTAAATACCACAACCAGGGAAATCTACACTTGCAAGATTCACATTACCGTTATCCGACAACCAAGTTCTTGATGCACGTGCTTCACCTTTTACGGTAAAGTAATGTGGTGGGTTGCCCGTTTCGGCATCAGCCGAAAGCAACTTCGTTAAGTCAAAATTGGTTTCAGTTTCACAAACCTCACCTGTTAAGTTGTCATCACCAGCGACTGGCGATTTTGCTACTGTAATAACTAAATCCGCAGTTTTATCCATACAACCAGGGCCTTTTGACAGGTCGGTAGCCGTAATGGTAACTGTCAACCCAACCATACCAGGTGTTCCTGGGTCAAAACGAGCATTGTAATCGCTAGGTGTATAACCTGTACCACCCGACCAAGTAACTGTAGTTCCAGGAAGTGGGCTGCCTATAGAATCTCTTAGGTAGAAAATTGGTTCGTTGGCACAAACAGTAAGGTTACGGCTAACACCTGCATAAGAAGCGCGGGTAAAGGTTACTGTAACAATAGTGGTAGCCGATTGACAAACCGTATTGGTAGTAGGAACAAAATAGGTGAAATCCAAAGTAACAATATCACTACTGCTAAAATCAATTGAGCTTAAATCAACCAATGAATTGTTAGGGCCAGACAAAGCCGCAGGACCAGACCATATCCCTGTATTAGAGAATGTTCCGGGGTCTAAACGGTCAAACAAGTTATAAGTACCTGCATCGCTACAGATTTCAGCTGGCGTAAATTTCTCGGTTCCTGACCTTGGTGAACGTTGGAAATTGATGGTTAATGTAGCCGAAGAATCTTTACATAAAGGTGCATTTGCACTAACGGTATGTTTAGCTGTGAAAATTCCATCGCTGGTTTGCGCATTCGGGTCGAAAGTTCTATTTACCCCCGATCCGCCATAGATACCAGTTCCAGTAAAGGTCCAGGTACCCGAAGGCTCCGCTTTTGGTTGAATAGAATCTAACAAAGTAAATTGTGGGTCGCTACTACAAACATCTATAGAGCGGCTTACCCCAGGCAAAGCCTGACGTTTAACATCGATAGTTAGTTTAGCCTGGTCTGGTGGGCAAACACCAGTGGTAAGTAAGTATGTGTGTTCCCAAACACCTTCTGCAACCGAACCCGGAGGATTGGTGGCTGCGCCCCCTTGCGTCAAATCCAAATATCGATTAGCCGTTCTAACCCCATACTGGAAAGGTGGTGCCGGATATGTCGGTGAAAACACATCCCAACTACCAGAGGTAAGCGTAGCGCCCAACTCTGCAATAAGGTCAATAGCAGTTTCAGAATTACAAACAGTAATGGTTTTAGACGTTCCCGCATTATTTTGAGGATCCACATTTAAGGTAATCATTGCTGAGTCATTCAAACAACCCGCGTTTGCCTTCATAAAATAAGAGAAAGTAGCTGTCTTGCGCACAGTTGAAGTACCAATCCAGGACTGGGCATCAAATATCCCAGACGAGGAGTTTAGAAAACCAGTGTTGTCCAAATCGTGCCATGTTCCACCAGCTGTTCTGCTGTTACCTGGGTCTAAGTCTACAGCATTGTTATCACCGCAAGCATTAATAATAGTGTCTTCTCCTGCCTCAACGTTGTCGTTAACTTTCAGGTTTATGGTGCTGTCGTAAGTACAACCGTAATCATCGGTGGCCCTAAATCTATAATCGTAACTTCCAGGTGTCGTACCTGCATCTGGAATTCTAACCGTATTGCCCGCTGGGCTACCATTAAAACCACCTGGCGTTGCGCCTAATGAAGTCCATCCATTTCCGGTAACCGTTGGTTTATATGTATATGCACCATCTGCGCCTGTTCCAGACCCTGTAGTTCCCGTCACGTTTCCGGTAATTTGTACATCCTTATCTTCACAAAGCACCTGATTGCCAGAAGTACCCGCAAAATTAGGTTTCGTAGACACGTTCACCCGGAAGGTGGTATCGTAGTTATTACAGTTGTCGTCAGTAACGGTCAAGTTATAACGTACCGAACCAGAGCCATAATTTCGAGTATGAGTCCTTCCAGTTACGTTCGGACCACCAGTGCTAACCCAAAGGTAGGTGTATCCGGCTAGGGCAGGAGCCGCCGGAGGTGTGTATGTATATGTTCTGGTTGAAGCCGGCGTCCCGTTGTGGGGGCCGTACGTATAGGTTACCGAATTTCCGGCAAGCGAGGTAATGGCATCGTGGTCAAGCGTAGCTACGGGACAAACTTTATAAACCGAGTCTCCGCTGTTAAGCACTCCACCGCCTGAAATGGTCACCAGGTCAATCTTAGCTTTTGCCGATGCTTCGCGCACCGTGGCAATCCATCCGATTTGGGTATTGGTTGCATCCGATTTAATTTTAAAACGAATTCTTCCTACACCAACGGTTGAATACAAACTGAAGGGATTGCCCCGCTTAGAAATTTCGTCACCCGTTAAAGTGTCAATAGCCGTTCCCGATGCTAAGGTCGTAGAACCGTCAAAGACAAACAAGGAATCAAGAGGAGCCAATTTAAAGCTGTAGAAAGTAACCTCTATCACTCCACCTGCACCAAGTTTAGAGCTAAACTGAATGGTATCGTTCTTACTGACCGAATAATTGGTGGAAGGTCCCCCGTCATCATAAAAATTATGGAGTATCCCACCGCACACCTGATTATTCGAGTACAGTCCAGATAGTTTATAGGTGTTCTGCGCCTTTAAACTTCCCCCAAAAAAGAGGCCTAAAAGGATGAAAACCGAGAAAATGGATAATTTCCTCATAATAGTTGTTTGTTTTTTTTGCTTAGTACATTAATTCCTTTTCCGCATGTTAATTACCTCACAGCTAGCTGTTTAGTAGCGCCCATACACAAAAGGCCATTTTAAACCGTGCCAATATTACTAAAAATTATTTTCACTACAGGGTTCCGAGAAAAAATCAACAATAAATTTAAATTGTTAATAAAGTAAACCTAGCGTTAATAAGCCCGCTGATTTTTTCCCTCGTAATAGTTCACAAATGACCTGTTGGCCACCCGAACTCCCCCTGGTGTGGGATAATTTCCACTAAAATACCAGTCGCCAGTATGATTGGGACATGCTATGTGCAAGTCGTCAATTGTTTGGTAAATAATTGTCACCTCAGCACCAATACCTTCAGGAGTAAGTAGTTGAGCAATTTTGTGCTCAACCTCCTGCTGGCTAAATGCGTTGTAAATGGGCAACACTGCATTCATTTGTTCTTCTTTTGGTTTTAGCAATTCAGCCTTGGCCGTTTCGTAAACCTGTTTAATTAACTCCTCGTTTCCACGTTCTTTGTGCAGCGCAATGGCAGCCTGAAAAGCAATAAAATCGCCTAGTTTAGCCATGTCGATGCCGTAGCAATCGGGGTACCTAATTTGTGGCGCACTCGACACCACAATTATTTTTTTCGGTTCCAGCCGATCCAATATCCGTAAAATACTTTGTTTAAGGGTCGTACCACGCACAATCGAATCGTCTATTACCACCAGCGTATCTGTTTTCGCTTTAACCGTGCCGTACGTAACGTCATAAACATGAGCTACTAAATCGTCACGATCGGTATCGCTGGTAATGAAGGTTCTTAGTTTAGCATCTTTAATCGCTATTTTTTCTATAGACGTGCGGGTTGCTAAAATGGTTGCCACATTTTCAAAAGAAGCTTGGTTTCCTAAGGCCAAAATTTTCTTGGCCTTCACTTCATCCAGGTAATTTTCTACACCCTTAATCAAACCATAGAAGGCAATCTCGGCCGTATTGGGTATAAACGAGAAAACCGCATTATCTAAATCATAGTTAATATCTTCGAGCACTCTTTTTGCCAGCAGATTGCCCAACATTTTCCGCTCTTTGTAAATATCTTGGTCGCTTCCGCGGGAAAAATAAATTCTTTCGAACGAGCAGGAAGCTCTTGGAATGGGCTGTTTCACCACTTTTTCCTCGGCATCGCCCTCCTTTTTAATGATTAAGGCATGACCTGGCGTTAATTCTTTAATTGTATCAATAGGAACATTGAAAGCAGTTTGAATTACGGGGCGTTCACTGGCTACCACCACCACTTCATCGTCCTGGTAGTAAAACGCCGGGCGAATACCAGCCGGATCGCGCAATACAAATGCGTCTCCATGCCCCATTAAGCCCATCATAGCGTAGCCACCGTCCCAGTCGGAAGCCGATCGTTGCAGGATGCGTTGCACATCCATGTCGCGGGCTATCAAGTCGCTGATGGCTTCGTTTTCGTGTCCTTCGTCCTTAAATTGACGGAACAAACGCTCCACTTCCTGGTCCTGAAAGTGACCGATTTTCTCTAAAACTGTGACTGTATCGGCTATTTCTTTGGGGTGTTGCCCCAGTTCAACCAGTTTGTCAAACAGCTCGTCAACATTAGTTAAGTTGAAATTTCCCGCCGTAACCAAGGTTCTGGTCATCCAGTTGTTTTGGCGCACAAAGGGATGGCAGGCATCAATGCTATTGCCGCCATAGGTACCGTAACGCAAGTGACCCAACCACAATTCGCCGGTAAAAGGACAGTTTTCCTTTAACCATGCTGGGTCGGCCAACTGTGTTTTCGACAAGCCCTTAAATTTTTTCTGAACCGCCTTAAAAATCTCCTGAATGGATTTTGAACTGGCTGAGCGCTTGCGGAATAAATACCGCTGTCCCGGTTTTACATCGAATTTGATGTTGGCAATACCTGCGCCATCTTGTCCGCGATTGTGCTGCTTTTCCATCAGCAGGTACATCTTGTTGAGGGCGTAGAAAGACGTGCCGTATTTTTCTTGGTAAAAAGAAAGTGGTTTCTTGAGTTTAACGAGGGCAATACCACACTCGTGTTTTATAGCGTCACTCATGGTCAAAAATGAGCGGCAAAGTTAGTTCATTTAAACGTACCTGCTATCGGCTGGCATAACATGCCCGCAAGCCTTGCAAGTTCTATGTTCTAGGCTTAAATTAAATTCGCGGAAGACCGGAATGAAATCCTTTTCAATGCTTTCCAGGCTAAAATGCTTTTCGAAAAGCAGGTGATTGCACTTTTCGCAAAACCACAACAAGCCATCGTTCTCCTGGCTCGAGCGCTTCCTTTCGACCACTAAACCAATTGTGTCCGCCGGGCGAATAGGGCTATGGGGCACTTTTGAAGGAAGCAGAAATACCTCACCTTCTTTCAATTGAACCACCTGCACGGCACCATTTACCTGCAATTTCAAGGTAATGTCGCCTTTAAGTTGAAAGAAAAACTCTTCGCCCTCGTTGTAATGGTAATCGTTACGGGCATTTGGGCCACCAACGGCCATTACCAGAAACTCCTTGTCCTCTAACAATACTTTATTCCCAACAGGCGGTTTAAGGCTGTCTTTATTGTCGTTAATCCAATTAAGTAGGTTGATGGGTAGCTTCATGTTGTAAAAGTAAATTTTAGCTGGTTTAACCGCAAAAAAAAAGGGCTCCCGAAGAAGCCCTTTTAAAAAGATGGTATAAACTAATTAGTGAACCACTACTCTGCGTACTTCAGTTCCAAAGGCTTCACCGTTCACACGAACAGTGTATAAACCTTTAGCAGCCGCATTCAAGCTAATAGCCACTTTGCTACCAGCCGTTGCGTTGAAGTTATTGGTGTAAACCAATTTGCCAGTTACGTCACGTACTTCAACAGAGATAGCATCAGCTACTTTGTTTTCGATAGTGAAATTACCGTTGTTAGGGTTAGGATAGATGGCGAAGAAATCTCCGGCAGCTACTTCATTAACACCAGTACAGTTTTGAACTACTACAGTGATAGACGCATAATCAGCGCTAGCTTGGCTCATACCACAGGAATCAGCTACTGTGTAAGTGAAGTGGTAAGTTCCAGCTTCAACCGCATTGGTGTTGAAGATGCTTCCGCCAAGGGCTTCAGTATCGTCATCATCGCTGTATGCACCATCAGTATCAGCACCTAAAGTACGAACACTTGCAAGGTCTAGATCACCAGAATTTTGACAAACAGTAACTGTTGTATCGTTACCAGCATTCAAGTCACCTTCCATGTCGGTAAGCTCAATTCCAAAAGTACCTTGTTCACCTTCGTCAGAATCGACCATGATGTAGTAAGTAGCACATGGCGTAAGATCAGTTAAAGTAAGCACTGAACCGAACGAACAAGTTGGCGAATCATCGTTGGCACCAAGTAAGGTGTAAGTAGCAAACTCAGCACATAAACCAACGCTATAAACCGCTAATTGTGGGTCGATTGCGTTTTGTGCATCGTTACAAAGGTCAACTTTCACCGAAGAGCTAGGTGCAATAAACTTGAACCAAACTGTACCGTCAACACCGTCATTTTTACACCAGTTCATGGTACCAAAACAGTCTTGAGAGTTAGCATCAGGCGCAATTGAACTTTCACCAGCTTGTAACGTAGCGAAAATGTTGTTGTACTCACGATTTACATTGTCTACAGATAACCATTTTGCGTTGCAAGAGTTGTCGTTAGAAATGCTAGAGTAGGTAATAACATAGGTTTTGCTAACTGTATTTTCACACTTATCAGTAACAGTAAGCGTATAAGTACCAGGAGCAAGGTTAATTAGGTCTTCTTCAGTCGAACCAGTTGACCAAGAATAGGTGTATGGTTTAACACCACCCATAACCAATACATCGATAGCACCGTTGGCGCTAGCCTCTGTAGTAGCGTTGGTAATGTTTTCTAATACCTCAAGAGCACCTGTATTGGTTTCGTTAGCCCAGATGGTAAAACCACCTTGAACACCGTCAACACCATCAACCAACACATATACAGTAGAACCAGGAGTTAAACAACCTACTTCAACGTATGCGTTTTCGTTTAATGGAGAAAGTGCTTTGTTGTCGTTAGCAGCTTCTAGGTTGAATGAACCAAAGCTTTCGCAATTGTCGGTAGAGTAAACAGCAACTTGTGGATCGAAATCGCCAGAAGCAACCTCAACACTGAATGAACCTGAAGCAGGAACAACCATAGTGTACCAAACTGAACCATCAATTCCGTCATTTTGACACCAGCCAATGTAGCTATCGCAATCTTCATCAAGTGATGGAGTGATTAGCGCTTCACCGTCTTGAACAGTTGCTGCTACAGTAGTTCCCTCAAGTTCAGTACCATCGGTAGTAAGTGTAGTAGCCTCACAAGCGTTGTTGTTAAGTGGTGGGTTTTTCAACTCGAACTCAACAACTTCGTCTGCAGAAATGATCTCTCCACATGCATCGTTGATTGACAGACGGTAGAAACCAGCAGCCAAGTTGGTTGAAGTGTATTCCGTATTATCATCAGCAGTAAAGTTGGCAACGATTGTATCGGTAGGTGTGCCAAGTGGCATATCCAAAACGTAAAGGTTTACATTGTATGATGGGAAACCACCGCTAATGCTATACGAATACCAGCCATCAGTTCCTTCGTTGGTAGAAGGGTTAACTGCCGAATCGGCCACAACCAAAGCGGTTGGGGTTGGATCTTCGATAATAATTTCGATAGTAGTATCACCAGAACAGTTGTCTTCAATGTACAACCAGTATGTGTCGGCAGCAAGATCACCTATTGTAACCGTTCCTTCAAAATATCCAGAAGCTACAGGGTCACCATTAGATAAAGAGTACCAACCTTCCAAACGACCACCAGTTAAGGTAGCAGTGATAGATGCATTCTCAGCATCTGGGCAAGTTGGCATCACAGCTTCGGCCATTGCAGCAAAATCAGTCAATACACGGTCAGTTAACTCAACCACATATTCCTTAGTGTTTGCGTTGTCACAACCGTCATAAATTTTGATGAAGTACAAATCAGCACCGTTTAACTCAACGTAGGTTGCAATTGATGAAGAAATTTCACCAGAAGCAAAGTAAGGGTTTGAAGCTGAGCCTTGGCGCACTTCGTAAAGGTATTCACCAGGAGTTCCGCCACCAGTTACCAAGAACTCAATGGAGCCATTGTCGTCACCAGGACAATAAGGTTGTTCTAAAGTATAATCGAAACCGAAAGGAACAAATGTATTTGGTGTAATTACGATGTTTTCGGTGTGGCTGTTGCCGCAGGTATCTTTAATGGTTAAAGTATAGTTGCCAGCAGCAAGACCAGAGAAAGTAAGTGAAGAGGTAATTCCACCATCAACAGCTGTAATATCACCATCACCATCAACCTCAATAGTCCCAGTTGCACCACCTGAGAAGGTGTAAGTGTACAGGTATTGTTCTGGGGCACTTCTGAAAATACCACCCATTACAGATTCAACGGTTACAGTACCAGATTCGTCAATACAGTTTGGTTGAGTAACTTCAGCACCAAACGTTAATGGCTCTACACCAATAGACTCCATGTAAAGGTTGAAGATACCTTCTTGACCAATACCTTGGTAACCATCCACTAATACGTAGTAGGTATTACCTTCTGTTAGGCAGAAAGCCTCAAGGTATGCATCGTTTACGGCACCACCGTTGAAGTTGTTATCGTTTGCCGCAACTAACGTTTTAGTTCCAGAGCAATTGTCAGCTTCATAAAGTGCTAATTGTGCATCGAAGTTTAGGTTAGCAACCAAACCTTGGTAATGATTAGCCCAAAGAGCAACTGCACCTGATTGTGGAGCTACAAATTTGAACCAAACACCTTGGTTAAAGTTTACATCAGCCCAACCGTCAAAACCTTCGTCTTGATTAAGTGGCATAACTAAATCTGCTTCATTAGTAGCAGTGGCGCCTGTGTTATGATAAGTAGTTAAGCTGTCGTTTTCAGTAATAAGAATTGCGCTACAAGCAGAGTCGTTTGCTACCGGAGCCAACAATACGAAAGTAGTGTCAATATATCCGGCAGAGCCGCAAGTATCCCAAATTACAACGTGGTAAACACCTTGAGGTAAGCTAGTAAGCGACAACATGTTGTCGTAGCTGCTCCACACATTGCCATCAACCCACCAGGTAGAATGATAAGCAGGCTTACCACCTGAAACGGTCAATGCAATTGCTCCGTTGTTAGCCGCAAAAGTAGTTGGGTTAGTTACCGTTGAAGTATATGATAGGGCTTCAACTGTTGGGTCAACTAAAGTAACATACAAGGTATCTTGATCTTGGTGTTCGCATGGGTCAGAAACGATAACACGGTAAAAACCAGCATAAACATCAGTTAAATCCTGAGTTGTAATACCAGTACCATCCCACTCCTCATCACCTGAATCATAAATAGACCAGTCGTAAACCAGAGCTAAGCCTTCACCACCAGCAGCATGCAGGTCGAAAGAACCGGTTGCAGTACCAGGGCAATAAGGATTAACACCTAAGATAGAATCCAATTGGATAAGCGAGAAAGTTGGGTCGGTAAGCACAAAGCTAACCGAGTCAACATTTCCGCAAGCATCTTGAAGATACACACGGTAAGAACCTTGTAATAGGTTATCAAATACGTCAAAATTAGAAACGCCTGAAGCGGCAGATGCAGCCAACTCGGCGTTGGTAGCTTCGATGTCGCTGTTAAATTTAATAGTAAACTCAAGGCTGTCGGTGTCTTCAAAATCGCCGTCAGCATATTGATGACCACCACTGTGAGATAAAGTTGCCGTTCCGCTTGCCGCACCAACACAAGTTGGGTTGGTAGTAGCTTCCAATACTAAATCTAAATCAGCAAAGCTAGTATCTGTAAGCGTTACTGAAGCGGTATAAGTATTTCCGCAAGTATCTGTAACCGTTAATGTATAGGTGTCCGCTTCGCGATCACCAACATAAGCAGTTGTGCCAATTGTTGCATTTGAGCTGTTTTTCCAAACATAATGCAATGAGTTAACATAACCTGCGTCCATTATTTCAGATGAATCGGCAGCTACAAGAAGTTCAGCATCAAGATTGAAGTTGTCAGCACCAGGGCAAAGAACTCCATTTACCGGATTGGTAGATGTAGAAGTTAAAAGAACAAATGGGCGAAGAATATCTAACGAGTCTACCAAAATATCAAAATCACCAGATTCAGTTCCGAAACCATCTACCATAATATAGTAGGTCTGTCCGGGTTGAACGCAGTAGCTAGTAAAATCAACATATGCTTGAATGCCTTCACTAGCGTCATCGGCCAACCACATATTCAAACCTGCAATATCTGTACAGCTGCCATCAAACATAGCCACTTGAATATCGAAGCTAGCCTCGGCAGAAATAGTTACTGCACCAGTGGTTGGAGCTACGAACTTGTACCAAACAGTGTTGTGTACGTTGTGGTCAGTAATCCAGCCATTTTCTGAATCGGTTGCAACAACCGGAACGTTTACGTTATATTCAGCAGAGCCTTGAATGGTTGCATTTTCGTTGTTTCCCATTACGCCAACACCAAGTGTTAAAAGCGATGCGTCACAAATGTCATCATTAGCAGGATTAACGTAATCACCAGTTGCCACAAATGAAGTGGAGAAGGTAAAAGTTAAATCACCAGCCGTTTTGTTGTCCCAAACTAGGTAGTAGGTAACACCTGCCTGAACAGGAACGTCGTTTAACAACGCAGCCAAACCGCAGTCGTTATCACTAGTACCGATTGAGTTTAGCGCACCGCAGCTTCCGTCATAAAGGAACAAGCGAGTGTCTTTTTCGGGAGGAGTTCTATCACACGAAGAGATAGTAATGTACCCATTTGATAATGGTACGAAGAAGTACCATGCACTGTCGGTGGACGCACTTACTGCAGTTAATGTAGGGGTTTGTGAATCGTTAACCCCAATTTCCACAGCATCACCGCATTGCGCATAACCGCCCACCGAAAGTAGTAGGACGACTAAGGCTAAGAGCCATTTGTTGAATTGTTTCATAAGGTAGTTGTTTTTTTGTCTTTAAATCGTTTCCAAACAGTATTAAAGCTCAGGCAAAAGTAGAATTTTTTGGATATGGAAAACCCTACTAACACCTGAAAGAAAAAATTAATTTACTGGTTTTTACTTAATGACAATGGCTTCTGCTAAAATTATTTTACACCTCCCTGTAAATCAGGGCAATAAAAAAACCCAGTAGGCGTTCCTACTGGGTTTTTACATGAATTTTTAGGTCAATTAATTTAACAATAGTTTAAATCCACGGCCATGAACGTTCACAATTTCAACTGTTTCGTCCTCTTTTAGGTATTTTCTCAATTTGGCAATATAAACGTCCATGCTTCGGCCGTTAAAATAGTTGTCATCGCCCCAGATAAAACGAAGGGCCGCATCGCGGTCTAATACGGTGTTCTTATTTTTACAAAGCAGAAAAAGTAAATCATTCTCTTTAGTAGTCAACTTCCGCTCATCACCATTTCTTTTAAGCGCTTGGTGCTCATGGTCGAAAGTGTATTGCCCGATGTGGAATATTTTTTCGTCTTGATTTTCCAATGCTCCCGAGCGTCTTAAAACTGCATTCATACGGGCAAGCAACACCTCCATAGTGAATGGCTTGGTCAAATAATCGTCACCACCAACTTCAAAACCTTTTAGCGTGTCTTCCTTCAGTGATTTTGCTGTTAAGAATATAATGGGTACATTTTTATCGGTAGTTCGCACCTCGGCTGCAAGCGTAAATCCATCCTTAATGGGCATCATTACATCAAGCAGTAGCAAATCGAACTTTCCTGCTTTGAAAGCTTCAAACCCCGACTCGCCGTTGTTACACAATTTGGTATCGAATCCCTTTGCATTCAGGTATTCGCTTAACAGCGTTCCTAAATTGGGATCGTCTTCAACTACCAAGACTTTAATTTTGTTCATATATAAAAGGTATGAATATGGTAAATATGGATCCTTTTCCTAAGGTGCTTTCTAAGTTAATAATTCCGTCGTGTTTTTCGACAATTGCTTTAACATAACTAAGCCCCAGTCCAAATCCTTTTACATTATGTACGTTGCCGGTGGGTACTCGGTAAAATTTTTCGAATATTTTTTTCTGGTCATCCTTATTTATGCCCAATCCCTTGTCGGCTACTTTTATCGTAATGCCTTTGTTCGTTGAGCTTGTGCTTAAAGTTACCTCGGGAGAACCGCTCGAGTATTTTATAGCGTTGTCTAGTAAATTGTAAATAATGTTGGCAAAATGCACCTTATCGGCTTTTATGATGCACTGTTTGGCCTCAAGTTTAGTCGCAATATAACCTCCACGCGAACTGGCCTGAATTTGAATATTCTTCACCACATCCTTCATCAATTCATGCAAATCAATTTCATCGCGGTGCATGCGAACCTCGCCACGGTCCAATACAGCCGATTTAAGCACATTCTCGACCAACAAACCTAGTCTGCGATTCTCATCGCGAATCATTCCCACAAAATTGTTAATCCGCTGCGGATTTTTGTCTACATCGGGGTCGGATATGGCCTCGCAAGCTAGTGAAATTGTACTGATTGGGGTTTTCAGCTCGTGGGTCATGTTGCTAATGAAATCGTTCTTTATTTCATTCAGCTGTTTTTGTCTAAAAATGGTTTGAATGGTTTTGATAAATGTTAAAATCACGATGGTGATGAATAACATGGAGGCCAGCAGCATTACCCAAAGGGTTTTAAAAACATAAAGTTTTTGATTGGGAAACAGCAGCGTTAGAAAGTGCTGGTTGGGCACCATGTCGTTGGGGAACATTCGGGCTTGGAAAGCCTCATCGTGTATTCTGGCCAGGCAATTGCGTTCTTGTCCTCGTAAGGAAACTCGGTGGCCGGTGTGCGTAAAAATACCCAGCTGATAATCGGTGCGAATGCCCCGACAGCGCAATTCGCAAGCCACCAACGAGTCTAGGAAACGGGGGTCAATCCGCTTCTGAATAGGTTTTAAAATGCTTCCCGCGTACCATTGTTGCACCAAGTCTTCCACCAACGATACTCTGCAATTGTATCCATCGCCAGAAGCTGAAGGGGTAAGTCGAGTAAGGGAGTCGAGTAAATACGGGTCGAGGCCAATCGGCAATCCGTTGGCGTCTTCAATTATTTTTCGGGTGGTTTTCGAGTTTCTGATGTAGCCGTTTATCGTATCGCGAACGTTTTCCTCCTTAATCCGAATTTTAAAACCACCGTTCTTGCCGCTGAAAATAACAGAATCGGCCGATTCAACCCGGTTTGCGTAGATTCCTTCGCCCCGATGGTTTACCTTGAAGAGGAGTTTGCCGAGCTCGTGCATTTCAACCTGCTCGATGGCCTCTTTTTTCTCTAATTTTTGAACAACGGCAAATAGCGCATTGTCTACATTCTGGCAAAATTCCTGCTCACGCATCGTTACCGCGTTGCCAATCCAATAAAATTGAATGCCGATTAATCCAGTAAGGGCAAGGCTGGCAGCAACTATTAGGTATACTATAGACTCCTTTTTCACGAAACAAATTTATTGTCAGTGCCTTGCCCTATTTCAGGCTTAACAACTTTTAACTGGAACCGCCATTGAATCAGCCCAGCCGAGACGAACCCGCCAACCTTCAATTTACGCCCATATATGGCTTGCGAAAATGAAATCTTATAGAAGAAGATACACGATAAATACAGAAAACCAATCCCGGTTTACTGCATTAGACCTCTGTTTCCATTGGTTAGGAACCAACCGTACTTTCGGTTAAACCAATGCTCAACGTATTTAACAATTTTAGCCATAAACAATAAGGGAGGTTATTTTAGTCTTATCAAATGTAAAATTAACACCAACAAAACGTTAGTTTGTCGATAATATTTTATTAACAATTTGTCGCCAACCGAACGCAAGCCAGGACATATTTGGACAACACAGGTGTTGAAATTTGAATTAATGCTAAAAACTCTTTATTATTTCATCTGGCTTTTTATATCTTACAAGCACAAATAACTTCTCATGGGTACACGGAAAAAAATTGTTCTCTCCCTGCTTGGCGTAGTTTTGCTTTTTAATGTGGGGGTAATTGTTTTGGGCAAGACTTATTTTTATACGGCCATCAGAAAGACCTATTTAAGTGGTCAGGGTGGGCCCGGGATTTATGATTTGGATAAGTTTTCCACCCGGAATATTGCAGTCGGCAAACCTATTCCATGGGTAAAATCACCTGATTACAACTCGCAAAAAATAAGCCCTGTAGAACTCGACTACCTGACGAAAATTAAAACCAAGGCATTTGTGGTTTTGCGCAATGGCGAGGTTTTCCATGAGCAGTATTTTGATGCCCACGACCAGAGCACCCTTTCGAATTCGTTTTCTATGGCCAAGAGCGTTGTGGCTATGCTGGTTCAGTTGGCGCATCAGGACGGCTACATCAAAAGTTTAAGTGACCCGGTGAACAAGTATTTGCCAGAGTTTAACAAACCCGGCTGCGACAAAATAACTATTGAACACTTGCTTTCCATGACCTCTGGACTTAGCTGGGGCGAGAGCTCGGGCAATCCGTTTTCTGACAATGCCGAGGCTTATTACGGTGACAACCTGAAAGCTCTGGTTGATAAAATGTTCCCAGAAACCGACCCCGGAAAAGAGTTTGTATACAAAAGTGGCAATACGCAATTGCTCGGTTTTATGTTAGAACGGGCAACGGGAAAGACCTTGGCCGACTATGCTTCCTTAAAGTTGTGGCAAACATTGGGTGCCGAACACGAGTCGTTTTGGAGTTTGGATAAAGAAGGTGGTATGGAAAAAGCCTATTGCTGCTGGTATGCCACTGCTACCGATTTTGCCCGATTGGGGCAATTATTATTGCAGGAAGGAAATTTCAACGGCGTTCAAATTTTAGACAGCAACTTTGTGGTTGATGCCAGAACGGCTGCCAATATTACCGTTCCCGATGCCGGAATTAATCAGCGATACAGCAAAAGAAGCATGTGGCTGCTTCAGTATAAAGGCCGCCATTACTATTATTTACGCGGAATTTTAGGTCAATATATCCTAATATTGCCCGAAGAAAATGCTGTGGTGGTTCGCCTCGGCCAAAAAAGAGATGAAGTTGATGAAAACGGCCATCCAAAAGACGTGTATCACTACCTGGATGTAGCCAAAGATTTATTGAACGAATGAAAAAAGACATTGATATTCCCGAAGTAAAAGAAGTTTCGGTTGGCATTGTGAAAGAGTTAAATGCCGAAGGCGAAAGCCAGTGGTATGTTTACCTGATTAACCAAAAAAATGAGCCCATCGAGAGCGTTTTGATTAGCTCGGTAGGTTATGGCGAAAAGAATGGCGAAAAACAAAAGACAACCACATTGCGCCATTTCTTTGAAGTTATTTCGGCCAAAACTTTTGTAAAAGTAGAACCCATTATGCCTGAATTGTTTGCCTTAACCAACGAGTATTGGGTGAGTTTTTACATTGGCAAAACCATATTCGACAAGAAATTTATTTTCCTGCCTGAAAGCATTTTAGACACCAACGTAACCAACATTCCTGTGCTGAACAAAGCAGGCGTTTTAATTGGGTAATTGTGCAGCAGGATTTAACCCACATATTGTTTCTGGATATTGAAACGGTGCCGGTTTCCTACCAATACGCGCAATTGGACGAGACCACCAAAGAGCTGTGGGACGAAAAAATGCGCTACCAGCAAGAAACATCTGGCTTGAGCACCGAAGAACTGTATAACAAAGCCGGTGTATTGGCCGAGTTTGCCAAAGTTATTTGCATTAGCACTGGGTTTATTCATTTTGAAGAAGGGGTGCCTCATTTTAGAGTAAAAACGTTCCAAAGCCATGACGAAAAGGAGTTGTTAACTGCTTTTTCGATCCTGCTCGATGAGAAATTTGGCAAATACCATCTCTGCGCGCACAACGGCAAGGAATTCGATTTTCCATTTACTGCAAGACGCATGCTTATTAATGGTGTAAACATTCCAAAACACCTCAATTTAGCAGGCAAAAAACCATGGGAGGTAAATCATTTGGACACTTTGGAGCTCTGGAAATTTGGCGACCGAAAGCATTTTACCTCACTCAAATTACTGGCGCACCTGTTTAACCTACCTACGCCAAAAGACGACATCAGCGGCAAAGACGTAGCCAAAGTTTACTGGGAAGAGGGCGATTTAAACCGCATTGCCCGCTATTGCCAAAAAGACGTCATTACCCTTGCCAACCTTATGCTTCGGTGGAACAGGCAGCCGATAATAGACGACAGCAACATCTCCTTTGCCGAATGAAAAACCTTGTACTCGCTATAAAATCCTTAAAAATTGCGTTCCAAAAAAAGGAAGGCTTTGCAACGGTAGTCAACAACCTGAATATTGAGGTGTTTGCTGGTAGAACCCTGGCAATTGTTGGTGAAAGCGGTTCAGGCAAGTCGGTTAGTTCACTCAGCATTTTGCAGTTGCTTAATAAACAGCAAAGCCGCATTGCGGGCGATGTGACTTTTTACAACGGCCAAGAGCCCATAAACCTGTTGCGACTGAACGAAAACTCGGTGAATGAAATTCGTGGGAAAGGCATTTCCATGATTTTTCAAGAGCCCATGGCGGCTTTAAATCCGGTGTTAAGGTGTGGTGAACAGGTGGCTGAAATGATAAGCACCCATCAACCCGAGTTAGCTAAAAAGCAAGTCAGCGAATTGGTGTTAAGCCTGTTTAACGAAGTTGAACTTCCGCGGCCGGAAAAAATGATGGATAGTTTTCCGCATCAATTGTCGGGTGGCCAACAACAACGTGTAATGATTGCCATGGCGCTTGCTAATAAGCCGCTAGTGCTCATTGCCGATGAACCAACAACAGCGCTAGACCCGCAAGTTCAAGACGGAATAATTGACCTATTGAAGCGCCTCCAAGCCAAAAATGGCATGGCCATTATATTTATTAGTCATGACCTTGACGCGGTGCAAAAAATTGCCGACGACATTGTGGTAATGCAAAATGGCGAGGTGCTTGAAAGTGGCTTGGCCAGCAAGGTGCTGAAACACCCGCAACATCCTTATACCAAAGGCTTACTGAATTGTAAACCGGGTTCCGACAAGAAAGGATTCCGCCTACCAACGGTAAAAAATTACCTGGAAAACCCTGATTTTGTTCCGGTTAAAAAGCCAACGAAGAACATTCAGGCCAACCAGATGTTGGCCGTAAAAAACCTGTCGGTGGTGTATACCTCAGGCGGATTGTTTGCCAAGAAAAAACAAGTAGCCGCTCTCGACAATGTAAATATTGAGCTGTTTAAAGGAGAAACCCTTGGAATCATTGGCCCATCGGGTTGTGGGAAAACCACCCTGGGACGGGTAATTGCCGGCTGGATAAAACCGACCAGCGGAGAAGTTACCTTGCAATCGGCTACCCGAATTACCCCAACGATGAAACCGGGAAAAGATTGGGCACGAGAGGTTCAGCTCATTTTTCAAGACCCATTTGGTTCATTGAACCCGAAAATAAAAATTGGTGCTGCCATTGCCGAGCCCATGTTGGTGCATGGATTGGCTAAAAACAAAAAGGAGGCACAGGAGGCTGTTGAGCAATTGCTGGAGAAAGTAGGTCTATTGCCCGAGCACTTCGACCGTTATCCACACGAATTTTCTGGCGGACAACGCCAACGAATTGTGATAGCCCGCGCACTTGCTGTAAAACCAAAGATTCTTATTTGCGATGAAAGTGTTGCTGCACTTGACGTTTCGGTGCAAGCACAAGTACTGAATTTGCTGAACGATTTGCAGGAAGAATTCGCTTTGTCGTACATCTTTATTTCGCACGACCACAATGTGATTCACTATTTCTGCGACCGCATTGTGCAAATGGAAATGGGCAAAATAAAAGATACTAAATCAGCGGAATCGATTACTCCACAAGTGGAAGAATTAATCACCCACAAAAAACCAAAAGAAACGCCAGAAAAGCCCGCCGTTATTGCAACCACTGGTGTACCTGACGAGACCTTGGCCGACCAAGTTTCATCCGATTTACTGAAGTTAAGATTAGCCCAATCGCACAAGAAACTGGAGCGTCTGGCCAATCAAATTCATATTCCAGTGGTACTGGATGAATTAGAAACGGAACCAACACCAGTGCCTGAATCGGATCCCGAAGTTGTTGAGGCAATTACACCACCTACCCCAGCGCCTATTCAAGAAGTGCCGGAACGAGTGGCCGAGCCAAAAAACGAACCGGTTGTTGTTGAAGTTAAGGCCTTAGAAGAAGTTACTCCGGCCGCGCCACCACCACCGTCCTACAAAAGTCTGAGCGATTTTATAAAAAGCAACAAAGCCTAAACCAAAGAAAAAGAGCGTTTTACAAAATGGTGATTAGCTGTTTTGCACAAAACCACTAACTTCCGACCAAATTTTATCCCAGTAAATGATTGAAGCAGTTGTAAACGGCAAAGAGTCGTTTAAAGTAGAGCAAGACAAAAAAAATTCGGCAGCAGGAACCATCAACGGTCAGCCTTATTTGTTGGACGTAGCCAAATCGGGCGACAACACCTACCACATTTTAAAAAACAATCAGAACTATAACCTCGAAGTGCTGGAAATCATTCCTGCGGAAAAGAAGTTTGTTTTGCTAGTAAATGGACAGCGTTACGAAGTGGAATTGAAAGATCAATTCGACTTATTGCTGCAATCGATGGGAATTGGTGGTGCCAACAATAAGAAGACAAAAGAAGTAAAGGCTCCGATGCCCGGTTTAGTAATAGACATTTTGGTAAAAGAAGGCGGAAGTGTATTAAAAGGCGACCCGATTGTAATACTGGAAGCAATGAAAATGGAAAACGTACTAAAGTCACCTGTTGACGGTATTATTAAGTCGGTTTCTATCACAAAAGGTAATGCCGTAGAGAAAAATCAGGTGATGATTAATTTTGAGTAAACCCATAAATTTTGGTGCAATGAAAAGAAGAAGTTTTATTAAAACCGGAACACTGGCCACGGCTGGTTTAGGCATTATGGCTAGTTTGAATCCTGTTGAATCGTTGGCCAATTTATTGCCAAGCGAGGGGTTCTCGTTACCCAAACTTCCTTATTCTTATTCAGCGCTCGAGCCGTTTGTTGACGAGCTCACCATGAATATTCACCATTCCCGCCACCACGCGGCTTATATTACCAAGCTGAATGAGGAAATGGCGAAACTAATAGGTAAACCGGGCACCATCGAAGAAATTTGTGCCAATATTTCAAATTACAATACCGCGGTGCGCAACAACGCCGGTGGGCATTACAATCACTCGTTTTTTTGGCAAATACTGGCTCCGGTTCGCACTACCGAGATTTCTGCCAACGCCACCAAACTTTTGGATGAAAATTTTGGGTCGGTAGAGCAATTTAAAGCCGATTTTAGAAAAACTGCACTCTCTGTTTTCGGTTCGGGCTGGGCTTGGTTGGTGCAAGATGCCGATGGCAAATTAAAAATTGGCACCACCCCAAATCAGGATAATCCGCTGATGGATATTTCTAAGTTTAAAGGAAAACCCATTATGGCTTTGGATGTGTGGGAGCATGCCTATTACCTAAAACACCAAAACAAACGTGCCGACTATATTGATGGCTGGTGGCAAGTGATTAACTGGAAACAGGTAGACCTTAACCTAGCCAAAGTCTAACATGCTGTTTAGCACCCGCAAAGAGAAAATTTTCCTCCTGCTGGGCGGATTTTTCATTACCAATGCCTTGCTGGGCGAGGTAATTGGGGGCAAACTATTAAGCATTGGTTCGTTTACCATGAGCATGGGCATTATCCCCTGGCCCATTGTGTTTATCACCACTGATTTAATAAACGAATATTTTGGTCGAGATGGCGTAAAGCGGCTAACTTGGCTAACCACAGGACTTATCATCTATCTTTTTGTGATGCTTTTCATCGGCATGTCGGTAAAAGCCGCCAGTTTTTCACCCGTTACCGATGCGCAATTTAGTGCCGTATTTGGCCAATCGCAGTGGATAATTGTGGGAAGCATAATCGCTTTTATCGTTTCGCAGTTTTTGGACGTGAGCATATTCTGGCTTTTGCGCCAAAGAACCGGAAAACGAATGATTTGGTTGCGTGCATCGGGATCTACAATCTTCTCCCAACTAATCGATACTTTTATTGTTGCCGGAATTGGGTTTTACTTACCCGGCAAAATTACGTTTACCGAATACGTAAACACGGCCTCTACTGGCTATGTTTTTAAAGTATTGGTAGCCGTTGGCCTTACTCCATTAATTTATGCCGGCCATGCCATTATTGACAATTACCTAGGCAAAGAAGCCAATAAGGCGATTGAAACGGCAGCGAAGGAGAGTTTATAATCATTCCAACGCTTCGCGTTTGGCTAACCGCGAAGCGGTATTGTCTTTATAAGAATTGCATGAAAATAAGACTAACCCTGAAAGGGTGATATTCTTCTAAAATATAGCGGAGCGCTGAACGAAACCCGGAACGGGTGACATTCTTGATTCAATGAAATAAGTAATCGTAAGGATTATTTGGCTTCTTCGCTCGTTGATTCAGCAATAAGAAAATACCTTTTTTGCCAAAGCAAAATCATGATAACCCCAACCGTTATGGCGGCATCGGCAATGTTGAAAATAGGTCGGAAGAAAATAAAATACTCATCACCAATAAACGGAATCCAGCTTGGTGCAATACCCGAAATAACCGGGAAATAGAGCATGTCGACTACTTCGCCATACAAAAACGGAGCATAGCCGCCTGCCTCGGGCAAAAAGCTAGCCAACTGGTGATGTGAACTGTCAGAAAAAATAAGGCCGTAAAAGGCACTGTCGATAATATTGCCCAATGCTCCGGCCAAAATAAGGCTCAATGCAATAACATAACCGGGCTTGGCATTTTCCTTAACCTGTTTAAAAACATACCACGAAATGCCGCCAACGGCACAAATGCGGAAAAGGGTAAGCACTATTTTGCCATAGCTGCCACCAAATTCATAACCAAAAGCCATTCCGGGGTTTTCGACAAAATGAATGAAAAACCAATTCCCGAAAACGGGAATGGCTTCATCATAAAGCATGTTAAGTTTTACCCATACTTTTAAAGCCTGGTCGGCAAAAAGCACCAAGAAAAGGGTAATTAAAGCTCTCTTCAAAATAGAAAAATCAGGCTCCTTGTTGGTTTTTAGCTTCGATGCTTAAGGTAGCATGAGGCACCAAACGCAAACGCTCTTTTTTAATCAACTGACCGGTTGCCCGGCAGATTCCGTACGTTTTATTTTCTATTCGAACCAATGCATCTTGCAGGTTCTTAATGAATTTTTCTTGTCTTAATGCCAATTGAGCGGTCTCCTCGCGCGAAAGCGTATCTGAACCGTCTTCCATCATTTTAAATGAAGGCGAAGTGTCATCGGTTCCGTTATTATCGTGCGAAAGCGCTGATTTTAAAAGTGTAAAATCACTTTTGGCTTCTTCAAGCTTTTGAAGGATAAGCTCTTTGAACTCAGCAAGTTCCTCGTCCGAGTATCTGGTAATTTCTGCCATATTCTAACTAAATTTCTGAATTTGAATGCGGGTTGTAATGCCCTCTTCAATTTCTATTTCAAAACTATTTTCCGGTTTAAGTGCTTCAACTACCAAGAGTTGTTCGGTTAAAGTTTCGGCACAAATGTAATTTTTATTGCTATTAACTGCCTGCGCAATATTTCCATTGGCCGCAATGTTGATAAATATTTTATCGGTAACATCGAAACCGCTTTCTTTTCGCAGGTTCTGTACACGGTTAATTAACTCACGTGCAATGCCTTCGTGAATAAGTTCTTCGGTCAATGTCACATCCAATGCCACGGTAAGTCCTTTTTCGCTGGCCATTAACCAACCGGGGATATCCTGGGTTTGAATTTCTACGTCTTCGCTAACCAAATTCAGCGTTTCATCGCCAATTTGCAAATCCAATCCGCCGGCTTCCAGCTGGGCAATTTGTGTCTGACTAAAGCCTGGTGCCGCAGCAGCAATGGCTTTCATGTGCTTGCCATACTTTGGGCCTAAAGTTTTAAAATTGGCCTTGGCCGTTTTAACAAACATGCCGCTTTCTTCGCCAACAAACTCAATGTTTTTGAGGTTGGTTTCCGAAAGGATAAGGTGTTTCACGTGTTCTACCTGGCCAACTATTTTGTCGTTCAGAATAGGGATAATTACCTTGCTAAGCGGCTGGCGCACACGTAAATCACTTTTTTTGCGCAACGACAAAATCATGGACGAAATGTCTTGCGCCAATTGCATGCTTTGCATCAGGTCTTCGTCAACCAACGCGTCATTGGCTACAGGCATTAAGGAAAGATGAACCGATTGCGATGCCTTGCTTCCACTATTTTCTGTAAGGTTTTTATACAACCAGTCGCCAAAAAATGGCGCTACTGGACTCATTAACTGGCTAACGGCCAACAAACATTCGTATAGGGTTTGGTAAGCGGCCTTCTTATCGGTACTTAATTCGCCTTTCCAAAAACGTCTTCTCGACAGGCGAACGTGCCAGTTACTTACATTGTCTACTACAAAGTCCTGAATAGCGCGGGTAGCGCGGGTTGGATCGTAATTGGCATAGGCTTCGTCTACTTCTTTTATCAAGCGTTGCAGACAAGATAAAATCCATCGATCAAGCTCATCACGTTCGGCATACGGTACCAACTCGTTTTCGTTGAATTCAAATTCATCGATATTGGCATATAGGGCGAAGAACGAATAGGTGTTATAAAGTGCGCGGAAAAACTTACGTTGTACCTCGCCAATACCTTCCAAATCAAACTTCAGGTTGTCCCAAGGCTGGGCATTGCTAAGCATATACCAACGGGTGGCATCGGGGCCAAAATCGGCAAGGGTTTTAAACGGATCGACCGTATTGCCCAGACGTTTCGACATTTTTTGGCCGTTTTTATCCAGCACCAATCCGTTGCTCATCACGTTTTTGAACGCAACACTGTCGAAACAAAGCACCGAAATAGCATGCAAAGTAAAAAACCAACCACGGGTTTGATCAACTCCTTCGGCAATGAAGTCGGCGGGGAAGGCCCCCTTCTGCATCATGTCCGCATTCTCGAATGGGAAGTGGTTTTGGGCATATGGCATTGCACCGCTGTCGAACCAGACATCGATTAAGTCTGCTTCGCGGTATAATGGTTTTCCACTGTCAGAAATCAAAACCACCGTATCGGTCATGGAGCGATGCAAATCAAATGACAAGTAATTCGTGTCCGACAAATCTGCAGGATTGAAGCTGTCTAGAGGGTTTCGTTCCATTAAACCCGCCTTAACCGCTTTTTCAATTTCAAATTTTAACTGGGCAGCCGAGCCAATGCATATTTGCTCCGATTTGTCCTCGCTGGTCCAAATAGGAATTGGAATACCCCAATAGCGTGAACGGCTTAGGTTCCAGTCTTGCAAATTTTCCAACCAGTTTCCAAAACGTCCGGTTCCGGTACTTTCCGGTTTCCAGTTAATGGTTTTATTCAGTTCTATTAATCGGTCTTTGGCAGCAGTGGTCTTGATGAACCAACTGTCGAGGGGATAATACAACACCGGCTTATCGGTACGCCAGCAATGCGGATAGCTGTGTTCGTATTTCTCTACTTTGAATGCTTGTCCACGTTCTTTAAGCTGAATGGCAATTTCTACATCAACCGATTTGTCAGGAGCTTGGCCATCGGCATAATATTCGTTCTTCACATACCTTCCAGCAAATTCGCCCATTTGCGCAACAAATTTTCCTTGCAAATCGACCAAAGGTCTTGGGGTGTCATTTTCATCGAGTACCAACATTGGCGGTACGCCTGCCTCTTTGGCCACACGCATGTCATCGGCTCCAAAGGTTGGCGCAATGTGTACAATTCCCGTACCGTCGGCAGTGGTCACAAAATCGCCGGTTATAACCTGAAAAGCTTTGTCAGCATTTTCAAACGGCTGGGCATAAGGCAAAAGCTGTTCGTAACGAATGCCCGCCAGATCTTTGCCCAAGCACGTTCCAAGAACTTTGTAGGGAATAAGTTTATCGCCGGCTTGGTAATCATCAACATTTAATTCGGCTGCTTTTTCATTAAAATGCGCGCCAATTAAAGCCGAAGCCAGGATTACACAACCGCGTTCAAACGTATACTGATTGTAGGTTTCTACCAGTGAATATTCAATATTTGGCCCAACGCAAAGGGCCGTGTTGCTAGGTAATGTCCAAGGAGTAGTGGTCCAGGCCAAAAAGAAAGCCCCTCTCCCAACCTCTCCCCCAAAGGGAGAGGAGGCTTGGCTTATTCCAAAGACTTGGCACAAACGCTCCAGATTGGCCGTCCCCCCTCCTTCGGAGGGGGTTAGGGGGAGGCGGAACATCGCCACCACCGTAGTGTCCTTCACGTCTTTATAACAACCGGGTTGGTTGAGCTCGTGCGATGAAAGTCCTGTTCCAGCCGCCGGTGAATAAGGTTGTATGGTGTAGCCTTTGTAAAGTAAATCTTTGTTGTAAAGGCTGTTTAACAACCACCAAACCGATTCAATGTACTTGTTTTCATAGGTTACATAGGGTTTGTCCATGTCAACCCAATAGCCCATTTTTTCAGTAAGGTCGTTCCAAATGTCGGTGTAGCGCATTACCGCTTCGCGGCAGGCTTTGTTGTAATCTTCTACCGATATTTTTTTGCCAATATCGTCTTTGGTAATGCCCAATTCTTTTTCTACGCCAAGTTCTACAGGCAAACCATGCGTGTCCCAGCCGGCTTTGCGTTTTACCTGAAAGCCTTTAAGGGTTTTATAGCGACAGAAAATGTCTTTTATGGCACGCGCCATAACGTGGTGAATGCCCGGAAGTCCGTTGGCTGATGGTGGTCCTTCGTAGAATACGAAAGGCTTACAGCCTTCGCGCGTGTCGACAGACTGCTGAAAGATGTTTTCCTTTTTCCAAAAAGCTAATACCTCGTCCGCTATTTGCGGTAAATTTAACTGATCAAACTGTCTGTACTTACTCATCTGCCTCTACCCACAAGGGGTCAAAATTTTAAGCGGCAAATTTACTAAACCGTTTGGCTACAGAGTTAAAAATTCATTACTCTTTCCGAATAAAAAATGGGGCCAACTTGAGTGAGGCTATTAATGCGGCTTTCGGGAGAAATTTCGTTTGTCTTAAGGCAAGCTAAACCTCTTTTTTACAGCCGATTAACTCGGAAATAACACGCCAACTACTGAATCTTGACGAATTTGCCCATAACGGCAGACCCGTTTTTCACCAAATAAACTCCGGCTGGGAGGTTACTAACATCAATTTGAATTAAATGGTCACAACAAGTATTGGTTTCAAAAGGAAGCCGCTGTCCAACAGCGTTGTATATTTCAATTTCGTTTGTGATTACTGGCTCGTCGAATACAATATTGAGCAATTGAGTTGCTGGGTTGGGGAAAATAACGCTAACCTCAACGTCAATTTTATCTTTTTTAATCACCTTTTCGAGCCCCATTAAAAGCCAGATTTCGGGGTCAAGAATTACACTGTCTGGGCTAAACCCCAACGAAATCGTGAATACCTGTCCATCATACGTGTTTTCCAGACGAACTATCGTGTCGGAAGTTGCATTCTTGAACCTTAGTGGCAAATCCATGCGAAAGAAATTAACTGAATTTGCCGTGTCCGATTGGGTTTGGCTTACTTTCACATTGATGGCCTTGCCAACTTCGTTCCATTGTAGGGTGTAGGTTGGATATCCTTCGCCATAAAACCATTGGTCAAAGAAATAGTCAAGGTCTTTGCCGCTGGCCTTTTCCAGTTCCCATTTCAAATCATCCGTTACGGCAAACCGTTCTTTTAGATCTGGATTGTTTAGGTAATTTCTAATGGCCGAGAAAAAAACGTCATCACCCAGCGTCCAGCGAAGCATGTGCAGTAAAAAAGCTCCTTTGCTGTACGTAAGGCGTGAATCGAAAATTCTAGAAACACTCTCAATGTTATCGACAAATACAGAGCCGTTTGGTTTAGAGGTAACCGCTTTCTTCGTGTCTCGTTTCCATTTTTGCCACCATAAATCGGGGGTTTCAACATTAAAAACCAATGCTGCCAAATAAGTTGCAAAGCCTTCGTTCAACCAAATGTCTTCCCATTTTCCGCAGGTCACCATGTCGCCAAACCACTGATGCGCCAATTCATGCGCTACAATTTGGTATTGAAACGTACCCATAAAACTCATGGTTTGGTGTTCCATGCCGCCTCCCCAACCAAATTCGGCATGGCCATACTTTTCTTTCATAAAAGGGTATGGTGTAAACAAGCTGTCGAAAATCTGTAGAAATCGAATTGTGTTTTTAAGGTCTTGCGGGCGGGCTTCTTTGTTGTTTTCGGGATAAATGTAATGTTGAACAAACAGATTTCCCGTGCTCAGCTGCACCGAATCGGTAATTTCCAAGTAGTTGGTGGCAGCAATGGCTACAAGATATGTAGCAATTGGGTAGCGGTGTTTCCAATGATGCACTTCGCGCAAATCGTCACTTGGCGTAACCGATTGCAAGAGCCCGTTGCTAGCCACTTTGATTCCTGGCTTAACGCTCACAAAAACATCCAAACTGTCAATCTTGTCGCTAAGATTTTGCATACAAGGCCACCAGTCGCGGGCACCATAAGGCTCACTGAGTGTCCACAAAACCGGGGTGCCTTCGTGTGTGGCGGTCATAAAAGAACCAAATCCGCTAGATGGCGGTGTCCCGTGATAAGTTATGCTTACCTGATAATCAGTTGCAGGAACAAAGCCCGGAAGATAGTTTACGGTAATTTGATGGTTTTGCCGCGTAAACGCAACCTCCTGCTCATTTACCGTTATTTTATCGACCACTAAATCGTTATCCAAATCAAAGTTAATGGAGGACTTATTACTGGTGACTTTTAGCGTATGCTTGATGGTTCCGGAAATATACCTGTTGTCTGGGTCTACCTGCCATGTAGCCGACACGTAGTGCACGTCAACATCGCTACTTTGACTCTCGTGCTGGGTTTTAAAAAACCGTCCCTTGGCCTCTTTTTCAAAGTCGGCAATTTTGTCGATGCCAATAAAATTGTACGTCTCTTGCCCAAAAATGAAAGAAGTAGTAAAAAGCAATACCAAATTTGCGACTACGCGAACTGTGAAATTCATGCTGTAAAATTACAAATTAGCCCTAGCTAGCGAAATCAAACAAATTGGGTTGCCTTGGAAAACCATCAAGCTATATCAATTGCCAATTAATATAAAAGACCCCCACAAAACGGTGTCTTTGTATTTTTCTTTCATTTCCATTTTAGCACTGGCTAGCGCAGTGTGTTTATTCCCGGTTTCCAGCCAGTTTTTGTAAAAACTTTCCATCAACTCTTTAGTGGCCTCATCGTTTACCTTAAACAAACTCATCATAATGCTGTTTGTTCCGGCATCTAAAAAAGCACGCTGAAGACCGAATACCCCTTCGCCAACACTAACACGACCTAAACCCGTTTCGCAAGCACTTAAAACCACCAAATCGGTATTTGATAGGTCTAGATCTTTGGCTTCGAAAGCTGTAAAAATGCCTTCGCGTGCATATTGGTTGCCGCCTTCAGTATCTATAGCGGTTCCGGCGTTGGTAAGTAGCAATCCGCTTTGCAATAATGGGTGCATGCCGGTTTCTTCTTCCGACAGGCTTCCCGAAGAAACCACCGCGTCCTCGTTCTGATTAAAATAGCCGTGCGTAGCAAAATGCAATACCCCGGGATGGTTCAGGTGTTTCACCGAGTCTTCGGTGGCAAAATCTTGCGTACGCATTTCGGTAGTGATGCCTTTGTTGGCCATTAAATTTTTTATGGCTATAAGCTCAAGACCAGTAGCGGGCAGATCTTTAACCACAACCCTTCCTCGCGGAGCAGTTCGATAAAACTTTGGATTTCCCACCAATTCCGCGCTGGTTATTAAAGTAGCGGTCGAAGAGCCTTTTAACACATCACCCGGATTATTTACAATTTCCAGGTTATTTTTTTCAATGACGTATTTTCCTTCTGCATCCACAAATGTTTCCGGGTTCATTAACGAATACACTCCATCAGGCGAGAAATAAACCACTTTGCCGTCAGGTATTTTTTCGTCCAAGTCTTCCCAGAAATTAGGGTAGCTATATTTGTCTATGGCGCCCAACTTTACTGCATTTTGGTAGTATTTATACAAGCCGCGCTCCATTTCGCTGCCATTTTTACTAATTACATACGTAAGTTTCTTGGTGGCTGGGTCGGCTAGCAAAAATGCATATTCTGCCTCGGCAGGGTTGCTCACCGAATTGTAGCGGATGGTTTCCACCAACATTTTGTTTTTTCCCAGCTTGGCATAAATAGCTGGGAGTTGGTCGCTGGTTTTTTGCTCGGCAGAACCGTAAAGTTTCCTTCGCAGCGATTTCTCCAGGTAATCGGCATCAGTTTGCAAATCGGCCATGTCAATACCTGCTTCGGCAAGTTCAGCTGCCGATAATCCGTAACTGGCCGCCAACTGGCGTTTTACACCAAGCCATTTGTCAAACAGCGCGGTTACGTCTTCCTTGTTGGCGTTTCTCACGTCTTTTTGAAACTGAACCGAAGAGCGCAGCAATAACGCTTTGGTATTTATGCGGCTGTTTAACACCTTGCGCAGCGCCTTTTGGTCGTTAGGCGACACTTCGGCAACCAATCCGTAATACAGGTCAAAATCTTGTTTTAACTGGTTCCAGTATTTCGCTTTTTCGCGCTCGGTAAGAAACGGGAATACATCTTCAACAAAAACTTGGTAGTTGGTGGTTAAGGTCTGGGTTATTACTAATGCTTGACTGTATAACCCTTGTTTGCACTTAAGCCTAGCCAGCTTGCTTTGTGTTTTTAAATATTCCGGGTGACTTTTGCCAAACAGGTTGCGGTATATATCTGCCGACTGCTTGAAACGGGTTTCGGCTGTTACAAACTCGTTTTTCTTAACATAGGCATCGCCTTCCAGCCTCAAAATACGTGCTTCTTCAATGTTTCCGGACCTCAATTGATTGTTGTAGATGGTTTTTGCCACAGCCAAAGTAGCCAAGGCCGAATCCAGTTGATTTAGTTCCATGCTAAACATGGCTTGGTAAATCATAGCATCGGCCAATTGTAAAGAATTGTTTCCTAAAGATGTTGAAAAAATTGACGCTGCCCTGTCTACACGATCCTTATTCACTTGAATGTCGCTCTGGGAGTAATAAGAGGCCAATGAAAGTTTTAGCAATGTTCCGGCCACCATCGGATTACTTGCCCCAAGTGTTTTTTCCTGAATGGTGAGGATTTTTTCAAGTCGGGTGCGGGCCATTTTGTAATCGCCAATGGCAAAATCAACATCGGCCTGTAATTTGTTGGCCTGCTGAATTTTTAGGGAATTGTCTATTCCTAGCTCCTTACCAAGGTCAATTGCCTTTTGGGCATTTTGCTGGGCCGTGATATAGTTTCCTTTAAAAAAATTCAGTTTTGCCAACAACACCAGTGGCTCAATCAATACAATTTTAGCCCGATCACCATAAAGTCTTGTTTTCTGTTCTATGGCCTGATCCAATTGTTTTTGTGCCGTAGCATAATCCCCCGTCAACAAATAAACTTGTGCCATTTTTTCGGGTTGAGAGAACGAGTTAACCCCTGTTCTGCGACTCAAACGATTTAGCTTGCGAAACGTTTTGCGGTAAATGCTTCTGGCATCGTCTAGTTTTCCAGTGTTTTCGTAATACTCGGCCAAAACCCGTGAAGCGGTAAGGTAGGAAAGCGAGTTTTTACCTTCCTTGCGTTCCAATACAGGAATTGCCTGATTAATGTAGGTAGGCACTGGTGGGAAATTTCCACGGTTCAATTCTGCTTCGGCAAGTACCACCAACTGGCGAGCCCAAGGTGCAGTTTGTCCGTATATTTCTAAAGCCGTATTAACCCCTTCTTCAAGCGAACTTACTTGCTCATTCAGCTGGTCGCCTAAGGCATAGGCCTGTGCCTTCGAGTTGATAAAAGGCAGGTATTTGGCATGGCGTTTACCGTAATTGCCGCTGTATTTTCCCCAAATACTTGGGTTGGTAAACGTTGAAACGGTGCTTTTGTCGAACTGATAATTGATTTTAAACTGTGCCACCTGTAAATTCTGAAGTGCCAGTGCTGGTGAATCATCACCGTAAATAACCGGTGCCATGGAACTAATAACCTCGAGACAAACCGCAGCATCAGCAAAATTGTCACGACTTATAAAGAAACCGTATAAACTGTTATATAGTTTTAAAACCTGTGGTTGAGCCACGGTTTGAAAGTTTTTGCCCAAGGCAAGTAAAGCTTGCGCAGTTTTATCGGCCTCTTTGAAATCGCCATCACCTGTTTTCCGTTCCAATTCAGCAATAAGCAGTGGTATTGTATTGAGCGAGGTTTTCTCCCGTCGGTAATATTCAAGTCCTATGAAATGTTTCTTTATTTGGTCGTCAAGTTTTCTGTCCTTACCAAGTGCGTAATAAGTTTGCAAACAGTTACTTAGGATTTCAATTCCCTTCTGGGTAATTATTTTGTGGTCTTCTAAATAGGCATCGAGCGCATTGTCGAAATACTTTTCTGCGCGTTCCATATCACCAAGCTCCATGCTGCAGCGGCCTAGCGTTAAATAGTAATCGGCCATCATTTCAGCATTGTCAACCACATGATTAACAATTGCTTTGCGGTTATAAATAAGTAGTGACATGGCCGAGTCGTAATTTCCCTGCTCAGCAAGCCGTTGACCCACTTGCAAATTAAACTGACCCACATTTCGCCAAAACGCTCTTCGTTCCTGTTTTTTTAAAGAACGAATAGTAGTAAGTGTTTGAGCAATTTCGCCCTTCATCGCCGGTTCCATGTTGGCCGACTTCTCAAATTCGCCTTGTGCACCCAGAGCTTGGTGTAGCAAAACCAAGTAACTTAAATTACTTCTTACCGATTTTTGAAGCAACAGTGTTGCTTTATTGAACCTTGCGTTGGCAAGTAACACCGAAGCATGGTTGGTCAGCTCTTCTTCACTTGTAGAATCGGTGTACCTGGCCTCAAACAACGAATCGGATTTCAAGAAATACGTATTGGCTTTCAATGCATTTCCATTGGCCAAGTACACTTTATTGTACAAAGTTGCCAGCGAGTATTCCAAACTTGGCCTATTACCGGCTTTGGTTACCTTTTTATCCAGCTTTTTGGCTTTCTTCACCGCTTTGGCAAATTTTTCCTTGTTTAGGAATTTCCGCTCAATGGTTGCAATTTTTTTTTCGCCCCGTTTGTTTTGTGCGCTTATGGGTAAAACTATTCCGATCAAAGCCAGAATAAATAGGGAGTAAATACGTGCCATGCTATTTTAGAATTACAGGGATACGGAAAAAATTTTGGACAACTAAAATAACAATGATAATTGAAATGACCGAAGTATTTTAAAAAAGCTAACTTTATAACTACAAATCCCATGTATATGACGCATTTTGACGTATGTGTTATTGGCGGTGGTCCTTCAGGTTTTGCAGCAGCAATGCGGGCTATAGACCTTGGTAAGAAAACGCTGATAATCGAAAAAAATAAGCTTGGTGGTGCCGGAATTTACAACGGTGCCCTTTCTTCAAAAACCATGTGGGAACTGGCCGACAACTACAGCATGATGCGGGCCAGAAACTTCGGTTATGAAGTAAGTAACTACCGTTTAGATTACCGATCGGTAATAAACGAAATGCATCAAGCCGTTGAAGATCGCTTTGAACAATTGCAGCAACAGGTCGATTTTTTTGTTAATTCTGGCCAGCTGGCCTATATAAACGGAACCGGTAAACTGCTGTCACCTAACGAAGTGAAAATCACCGCCGAAAAGGGCGATACCGTTATTTCTGCCGACAATATTGTCTTAGCCACCGGAAGTAGGCCCAGAAAACTTCCGCATATACCTATCGACGAAAAAATAATTGTAACCAGCGATGGGATTTCAAATTTCGAGCATTTTCCAGAAAGTATCGTAATTCTTGGTGCCGGGGTTATAGGCTGTGAGTTTGCTACCATTCTTTCTAACTTTGACCGTACCCGGGTTTTCCTTATAGATAAACAACCGCGCATTCTACCTTTCGAAGATCAGGACATTGCCGATGTGATTGCCGAACAACTGGAGAAAAAAGGGGTTACCATTCATCGTGAATCAGAATTGGTTTCTATGCGGGTGAATAAAGGCAAAGTGGAATACGAACTGCTTTACCGCGATGGACGAAAAGAAGTTCACCTTGTTGAAAAAGCACTGATTTCAGTTGGCCGGGTGCCCAATGTTGAAGGACTTGGGTTGGAAGACATTGGCATTATTACCGATGGCCAGAATTTTTGCGAAAACGACGATTGTTCCACCAATATTCCCAACATTTTTGCGGTTGGTGACCTAACCGCCGATATTGCCTTGGTTAATATTGCCGAACTGGAGGGAAGACATGCTATTGAAAAGGCCTACGGGCTTGACCACGCACCGATTGTGTACAACAACATTAGCACCATTATGTTTTTAAACCCCGAGGTTGCTGCAGTTGGTTTGAACGAAATTCAGGCGCAGAAAAAGGGGATTCCTTATCGAGTGGCCAGCATTAATTTTGGTTTCATTTCCAGGGCGCTTGCCAAAAGGCAGAAAACCGGTTTCTTTAAAGTGATGGTTACCGACGATGAGGAAATGCGCATTTTAGGTATGCGGGCTTGTGGAATACATGCCTCGAGCAACATTCAGGCCATGGCGCTACTTATATATATGCAAAAGGGCATCCACGAATTGGCTGAAATGGTACATGCCCACCCATCCATGCCCGAAGGTGTGCAAGAATGTGCACGAATGCTTCTTGGTAAATCCATTCTTAAACCCGAGGTTTTTAGCTACTCGTTAAAATGTTATCGGGTTGATGCAAACGGAATACAGCATCCCTTGCATCATAGGCAGCGGCAAGCTGTTTTGCAGGCCTAATTGATTAACTCTTTTAACGAGAAATTGGAGCCAATCGCTATGAAATGATCAAGCGATAGCTGACCAAACAAAACCCCAATTACTCAATAATGAAACCAGGCTGGCAAACGCTGTTTAGCTCCGGGTAGCGTGGTGTTATTGTTCTATAAAAGTTCACTATCTCGGTCAAATCGGCAATCATGTCTCCGGTAGGATAAATGATTTTGCCAACACCGGCAATCTTTTTGGCGTAATCCAAATACCCCAAAGCAATGGGCACATTGGCTTGAAGAGCCACCCGATAAAACCCGGTTTTCCACTTTTTAACTGCTTTTCTGGTTCCTTCGGGAGTAATCAGCATGGCCATCGATGGGTTGTCGTGAAGTAATTGCACCATGATGTCGACCATATTAGGTTTGCCCAATGCCCCATTTTTCGGCCTACGGTCTATACCAATTGCTCCCAGCGGTTTAAGAGCTATGCTAAGTGGGAACTTAAGCCATTCCTTTTTAATGGTAAACCTTACCGGAATTTTCATGATTTCGAAGGCTGCCACAAAATAGGCGAAGTCCCAGTTGCTGGTATGTGGTGCTCCTACCATAACGCAGTGCTGGCATTGCTCCATAAACGGGTTTTCTAATCGCCAGCCATTTTTTTTAAAAATCCACCTAAAAAGAAGTCGCAACATGGGTATAAATATTGGTGTTTAAGTTAACAGTAACAAGTTAAAGCAGTCCTTTCAGTTCCGATTCATATCCTTCGTCAATCAACAAATTGACTGAATAAGACGCGGCAACGGCCAGTTGATCGCAGCGCTCGTTTTCGGCATTACCGGCATGGCCTTTTACCCAACAAAATTTAACCTGATGTTTTGGGTAAATCAGCAAAAACCTGCGCCACAAATCAGGGTTTTTTTTGTCCTTAAATCCTTTTTTTTGCCAGCCAAATACCCAGCCCTTTTCAACCGCATCTACCACGTATTTGGAATCGGAGTATATGGTTACAGGACTATTGGGTACTTTAATTTGCTCCAATGCCACAATTACACTAAGCAACTCCATGCGGTTATTGGTGGTAAGGCGAAACCCTTGGGCCAGCTCTTTTCGATGTTGCCCAGCCATCATAACCACACCATACCCACCAGGTCCAGGGTTGCCCTTTGCGGCACCGTCGGTATATATTATAATATTATGTGCCACCAAGAATCGTTTTTTCTACCACGTTGGCAAAATGCTTATGCTCCAATCGCTGAACTTTTTCACGAATGGTTTCCACACTATCTTCAACTACCACAGGGCAACTGGCCTGAAAAAGGATAGCTCCCTCGTCATAGTGTTCGTTTACCAAATGAATGGTAATACCCGTTTCCTTTTCGCCTTGGTCTTTTACCGCTTGATGCACATGGTTTCCGTACATGCCTTTTCCACCAAACTTTGGCAACAAAGCCGGATGAATGTTAATCATTTTATTAGCAAATCGCTGAACCAATACGTCCGGAACTTTCAGCAGAAAACCCGCCAAAACGACAAAATTAATGTCGCATTCCTGAAGAATTTCCACGATACGGTTGGATTCGTAAAATGCTGATTTATCCAGAACAACCGCTGGCACATGAAATCGTTTGGCAATTTCCAAAACACCGGCATTGGCTTTGTTAGAAACAATAAGGGCTACGTTTATTGACGGGTGGGAGCTAAAACGGTTCAGCAATTGCTCGGCATTAGAGCCTGCACCCGAAGCAAAAATGGCAATGTTGTGCTTTACCAAAGGACGGTACTATTAATTTCCTGACGAAAGTACCAAAATATGCAATGAGCCAAGGGCTGGGTTAAAAAATGTATTTTCAGCCTATCAAATACCCCTACCATGAACACAGCAACAGACAACCATGTCCCGTTTCAATTCCCCGAAATTGAAGAAACTGAAATTCAACAACGTTCCGACGACTTTTATCGGTTTATGCACCAGCGTAGAAGTATTCGCGAATTTTCGTCCCGCCCAGTTGCCCGCGAGATAATTGACACCATTATCAAAACTGCCGGAAGTGCCCCCTCAGGTGCTAATAAGCAACCTTGGACATTTTGTGTAATATCGAACAAAGAACTTAAGTCGAAAATTAGAAAAAGTGCCGAGGCCGAAGAGTTTACCTCTTATAACGGCCGGATGAGTGAAGAATGGTTGAAAGACTTGGAGCCATTTGGCACCAACCACGTAAAAGAGTTTATTGATGTGTGCCCATACATCATAGTGGTTTGTAAAAAAGCTTACGATGTGGATGCACATGGGGCTCGACACACCAATTATTATGTGAATGAATCGGTGGGTATTGCGGTTGGTTTTCTCCTAGCCGCCATACACAACGCCGGTTTGGTGTCGCTTACCCATTCGCCAAGCCCCATGAATTTTCTTCAAGACCTGTTGGAGCGACCAGAAAACGAAAGACCATATCTTTTAATTCCTGTTGGATACCCCGCCGATAATGCGAAAGTGCCAAATATAAGCCGTAAGCCACTGCACGATATAGCGGTGTTCTATGATTAAATTTTGTTTTTCGGATTTGTTGTTTTTTATTTGCACACTGTTAAATCAAAAAAACTTTAAAAAATGTCTGATATCAAGTCGAAAGTTATCGCGATCATTGTTGACAAACTTGGCGTTGATGAGAGCGAAGTAACTACCGAAGCGAGCTTCACTAACGATCTAGGTGCTGATTCTCTTGACACTGTTGAGCTTATCATGGAGTTCGAAAAAGAATTCAACATTGCTATTCCAGATGACCAAGCCGAAAAAATCGGTACTGTTGGTCAAGCTATTGAATACATCCAAAATCACGTTAAGTAATTGAGGGAATTAATAATCCTCGAATAACTTTACAAATGCAATTAAAAAGAGTAGTCGTAACTGGGCTTGGGGCCTTAACCCCAATTGGTAATAACGTTTCCGATTATTGGAACGGACTTATTAACGGGGTTAGTGGTGCAGCCCCGATTACTCACTTTGACGCATCGAAATTCAAAACTAGGTTTGCCTGCGAAGTAAAAGGTTACGATGCAGGCAACCATTTTGATCGCAAAGAGGCCAGGAAACTGGATCCATTTGCGCAGTATGCCATGGTTGTTGCTCACGAAGCCTACTTGGATGCTGGTTTAGATACTGCTCCTGTTGACCCGGATCGTGCCGGTGTTATTTGGGGTTCTGGAATTGGCGGACTTCTCACTTTTCAAGAAGAGTGTTTCGAATTTGCCAAAGGCGATGGAACACCGCGCTTCAACCCCTTCTTTATTCCTAAAATGATTGCCGATATTGCCTCTGGGCATATCTCCATTCGCTACGGTTATCGCGGGCCAAACTTTACTACGGTTTCTGCCTGTGCTTCGGCCAACAATGCTATGATTGATGGTTTTAACTACATCAGACTTGGTAAGGCCGATTTAATTGTAACCGGTGGCTCGGAAGCCGCTGTGAACGAAGCTGGTATTGGTGGTTTTAATGCCTTACATGCCCTTTCGGTAAACAACGACAACTACGCAACAGCCTCTCGCCCATTCGACAAAGACCGCGATGGTTTTGTGCTTGGTGAAGGTGGTGCTTGCATTATTCTTGAAGAATACGAACACGCGCTAAAACGCGGAGCGAAAATATATGCCGAAGTAGTAGGTGGCGGTCTTTCGGCCGATGCTTACCACATCACAGCTCCTCATCCTGAAGGGCTAGGCGCACTTAATGTAATGCGTGCTGCACTAAGCGATGCCGGATTGCAACCAAGTGATATTGACTACATCAACGTACACGGAACATCTACTCCGTTGGGTGACCTTGCTGAAACCAAGGCCATTAAAACTGTGTTTGGTGACCACGCCTATAACCTGAACATTAGCTCAACCAAATCTATGACTGGCCACTTATTGGGTGCTGCTGGTGCGATTGAGGCAGTAGCTTCTATTCTGGCGATTAAAAATGGTATTGTTCCACCAACCATCAACCACGTTACCGATGATCCAGAAATGGATAACAAGCTGAATTTTACTTTCAATAAGCCGCAAAAACGAGAAATTCGTGCTGCGTTAAGTAATACTTTTGGTTTTGGTGGACACAACACCTCGGTTATCTTTAAAGCCTATAAAGGCTAAGTTTTTCCCAGTGCGGTGGGGGATAAATAAAAAGGATTCTTTTTTCGATCGAAAGATTAAACTCGTTTTTAAAAAGAATTTCGGTTTTGTTCCTGCCGATTTGCATTACTACAAAGAAGCTTTGCGCCATCGGTCGTCTATGGACAAACGACCAAAACATGACATTCGTAGCAACGAACGGTTGGAGTTTTTGGGCGATAGCCTACTAGGCGCTTTTGCTGCTTCCTATGTTTTTCTTCAATACCCATCAGCCGACGAGGGTTTTCTTACCAAACTACGGTCGAAAATTGTTTCGCGTAACCACCTGAACAAACTGGCCTTCGAGCTGCAGATTAATCAATTGGTGAAAAACGCAATTGCGCACGGACAAGAGGCCAATACCATTTACGGAAATGCTTTAGAGGCCGTATTTGGAGCCATTTATCTGGAAAAAGGAATACCCTTTCTGCACAAAGTATTGCACACGGTTTTTGAACGACATATTGATGTGAAATCGTTGGAAGAAACCGAAACCGACTACAAAAGCCGGATCTTCGAATTTGCGCAGAAAGAACGCAAGCCTTTGAAATTTACTGTTTTAGAGGAGGAGCTAATTAAAAATCGCAAATACTATACAGTGGAAGCATTGTATAATGGCGAACAAGCCGCCTGGGGAAAAGGCACCTCGAAGAAAAAAGCCGAGCAAGAAGCTTGCCGCATGTTGCTCGAAATACTTACCTTGCCTTAATGGCGAAGTTTGAGCTAGACATAGAATACGATTTCGATTTCTACCTGCTGGGCATTGCCAGCCACTTGCCCGATTACCGACTCTGTTGGTCCATAAATAAACAATTGGACTTAAACCTAGCCAAATCGGATAAACCCCTAAAAATTTTACAAAAGGATAAACTTAATGTGGTTTCTTTTGATGTCTTTTGCGGCATCGATGAAGACTTACAAGCCGAGTTTAATATGATTGACAACATTTGCGAAGGCATGCGCCTTATTCCTGAGGTTAAACAAGCCGATTATTTGCTGCTTATTCGCGGATTGAGTGCGGCAGACTGCAAGGCAGTTCAATTAAAAATTAACCGCATCGAACAGGTGCTCACCGCGTTTCCGATAAACGTGACCGAACTAAAATCGAAAGAAAAATTGCTTTTTTAATATGAAACACAAAACCAAGATTGTGGCCACTTTGGGGCCGGCCAGCGACAACCGCGAAGTGCTTACCGAAATGATTAAAAACGGTCTGGATGTTTGTCGGCTGAACTTTTCGCATGGTTTGCACGAGGTGTATGGCGAAACCATTAAACTGATTCGTGAAATAAGTGCCGAATTGAATGTGCCGGTTGCCATTCTTGCCGATTTGCAAGGCCCCAAACTGCGTGTTGGCGAAGTAGAAAACAACGGTGTAGAACTTATCAAGGGCAACAAGCTCATTTTTACCACGGAAAAAATGGTGGGTACCGCCGAAAAGGTATTCATGACTTACCAGCAGTTTCCAAAAGATGTGCAGGTTGGAGAGAAAATTTTGATGGACGACGGTAAACTGCAATGTCAGGTTATTTCTACCAATGGCAAAGACGAAGTGGTAACCGAAATCATTTATGGCGGCATTTTGGGCTCGAAAAAAGGGGTGAATTTGCCCAACACCAACGTTTCCCTGCCTTGCCTTACTCCGAAAGATTTAATTGACCTGGACTTCGTAATTGAACAGCAAGTCGATTGGATTGGGTTGTCGTTTGTTAGACGAGCCGACGACATTCGCGAATTGCGCAACATTTTGCAACAGCGCAAAAGCCCAGCTCGTATTGTAGCCAAAATTGAGAAGCCCGAAGCGCTGCTTGAAATTGATGAAATAATTGACGAAACCGATGCCATTATGGTGGCTCGTGGCGATTTGGGAGTTGAAATTCCCATGCAACAAGTGCCAATGGTTCAGAAAATGCTAATTAAAAAAGCACGGAAATCGGCGAAACCGGTTATTGTGGCTACGCAAATGATGGAAACCATGATTACCAACAGCACACCTACGCGTGCCGAGGTAAATGACGTAGCCAATGCGGTAATGGACGGAGCCGATGCGGTAATGCTAAGTGGCGAAACCAGTGTGGGAAAATACCCCATTGAGGTAATTCGCACCATGGGTGAAATTATTCAGGAAGTAGAGAAAAACCAGGAAATTTATCACAAGGAAACCCGCCCTATCGATATTCAGGACGACCGTTATATTACCAACAGCATTTGTCACGCTGCCGTAAAGCAGGCTCAGCGAGTCGATGCGGTGGCTATTGCTACCATGACGCATTCTGGTTACACCGCGTTCAAGTTATCGAGTTTTAGGCCCAAAGCTGGCGTTTTTGCTTTTTCCAGCAACCGCCGATTGCTTTCGTCTTTAAGTTTGGTGTGGGGCGTGCGCTGTTTCTTTTACGACAAGTATGCCAGCACCGACCAAACCATCTCCGATATTAAACTAATACTTCACAAAAACGGAATAGCCAAAAAAGGCGATTACGTAATCAACATTGCGTCTATGCCAATCACCGATCGCGGGATGGCTAACATGATGAAATTGAGTGAGATTTAGCTTATTATTTCTGAAACAGGCTGCCACTAGTTTCTAATTCAGAAAAAAAAACTGCCCACTATTTTTAATCGCTTGAATAGCCATTGCATAATGGCTATTCTTTTTACAGCCTATTGCCAGCATTATCAGCAGTATAGCACCAGATGACTCTTTTCGTAATGCTGCTAGGAATCCTTTGGGCAACTAATTAGCTAAATTCCCATGGGCAACCGAATCACACTACTCCGTTATCTTTACCAAAAACAACAGTTTTATGCGTGTGATTTTATCCTTAAGGGCAATTCTTTGCCTTTTTGTCCTATTTGGTGTATCGAGTCCTAAAAATATTTTCGGCCAATATTGCCCGGGTTCTACTGGCAGTCCGTGCTCATCTGGGGGTTATATAAGGCGTGTGGCTCTTTCTAATATTGATAATGTTGAAGACTTGTGCGACCGGGACAATCTAGGAGGGGCGGGTTTTGATGATGGTTATTCGGATTATACCGATAAAACAATAGTTCTTAAGCCTGGCGCTAATTACCAAATCACGGTAGAAGTTGGGGCTGGTCTTTTTACCAACGTGGTTTCGTGCTGGATTGATTGGAATCAAGATCGAACGTGGTCTGAGGACGAGTTACTTCCCCTAGTTGGAGAGGCTGATGTAAATATTTATACTATTGCGGTCGTTGTGCCGCCAAGTGCCGTAGATAGTGTCGTTGGTGTAATGCGGGTAATTATGGACTGGACTCTTCAACCTTACGACCCTTGCACTCCAAGCATACAAGGTGAAGTAGAAGATTATTCGTTTATCGTTACCGATTCGGTTCCTCCGGTCAGCGGTGGTGGGCCAGTTACTTATTGTCAACCAATTAATGGAGGCCCATGTACCGGTGATGAAATTAAGCGATTTGCGTTGTCCAACGTGGATAACAATAATGAACTTTGCGATAAAGAAGGTTCAACCGGACCTGATGGTTATTCAGACTATTCTACCGATTTTTTAATTGTATTAAACGCAGACACAGCATTTACAGCAACACTGGAAATCCTTAATCCATTAACGTTTGACGTTGCTGCATTTTGGCTGGACTGGAATGCCGATGGCACTTGGGATGAAACCGAACACTATCCAATGGCAGGTCAATCTGATGCAGGTAGCTTTACTGCTGTAATTACTGCACCGCCGAGTGCGGTTCTTAATAAAGTTGGTCGAATTAGGGTAATCAGCGATTTTATTGGTCCAGATACCGATCCTTGTGCTTCAACCTATTCTGGAGAAATTGAAGATTATTCCTTCATCCTTTTACCTGCAGGTGAGTCGATTCCACCCTGTGTTAATACTGCTTTGGTAATTCCGGCCAATGGCGCTGACAAGCAATGCAATCGTCAAACCTTAAGCTGGCCGAGTGTGCCGGGAGCTAGTTATGTATTGTCAGTGCGCGACACCACAACCAATACATATATTACCAGCAATTTAGCATTAGCAACCAATTTTTACAGCATCCCCGCTACTTTAAGTCCTGGCCACGTTTACAGTTGGATTGCAAAAACCATAAAAGATGGAACGGCTGGTTATAATTGCGATTCGGCTTATTTTACCACATCAATTAATGCCGACCCTGTAGCCAGCATCCTACCTAGCACCGATACCGCAGTTGTTTGTCTAGAAACTTCTTTAACCCTTGATGGTAATCCAAGTTTGGGCACAACGCCTTACATCCATACCTGGAGCAACGATACATACAGTCAACTAAGTAATACTACTATTGCGCAACCAACTTTCTACTCCGATTCCGTGGGCTTTTTCAAACTGGCCTATTCCGTTAAAGACGACAACAACTGTCGTTACAATGATACCGTTACAGTAAAGGTATTGCCCAAACCAAAAACCGGTAGCCTTTCGGCAAACCAAGCTTTTTATTGCGCTGGTAGCTCGGCCACCATGCAACTAACCGGATATAGCGGCACCATAACCTGGCAAGATTCTAGCGCTACTTCCAGCTGGTCAAATGCCCTTGGAACATCGCCAAACGATTCTACGTTGATAACCAATGCTCTTCAACATACAACTGCCATCAGGGCCGTCTTGTTTAATGGCAACTGTTATGATACCACTACAGCTTTTTTACTCGATGTAAGAGCACTGCCTACCCCGCCAACCATTACAATTAGCGGAAATGACAGCATTTGTCCGGGAGAATCAACCACATTAATGGTAACCAATTATTCCAGCAACATTGGTTGGAATGACCCTTTACAAACTCAGGCAGCTAATCTTACGGTTTCAACCCCGGGAACTTATCAGGCAACCGTAACCGATGTCAACAACTGTAAAAGCAGTTCCAGCATTACCGTTTTTTCCAACATTCCCGAAGCAAAACCAACTGTTCTTCAGTCTGGCCCATCACCTATTTGTAATGGAGATACTGTGACCTTATCTGCCACTGGAACTAATTTGGAATGGGTAAGTAATGTAACTACACCGGTCTTCGCCAATTCAATTGGCGCAACGCTATCGGGTAAATATGCCGTTAGGTCAACCAATCAAGTTGGTTGCAGTAGCCTTTCCGACTCCGTTTCAATCACGTTTTTGCCTAAACCACCCAAACCTAGTGTCACCAGCAATGCGCCAGCCGTAATTTGTGACGGCATGATCGTTAAGCTAAGCTCCGCAGGGCCAAGTATTGGTTGGAATACTGGCGTAAATGGCAGCGTTTTAAACGTGAGTTCCTCTGGGTCATATTTCTCAATTATTCAAGCGTCTAATGGGTGCAAAGCCAATTCCGACACCGTTCAACTGGTGTTTAATCCGCTTCCTACCAAGCCTAGCGTTACCAGCAGCGCATCCGACCCATTGTGCGATGGTGAAGTTGTCGTTTTAACCGCAACCGGAGGCCCTATAAACTGGAATACTAACAGCAGCGCCACGACCATAACAGCCATGACCAGTGGTGATTATTATGTCTATTCTGAGAACACAGCTGGCTGCAAAAATTATTCTGACACCATTACCTTGCTATTCAACCCAAAACCGAGCACACCAACGATTATTCTCGGAAACAATCGCCTCGAAGCTACTGCTGGAGGAACTGAGTATAGGTGGATTAATGCCGCAGTCACAGTGGATGGAATTACTACAACATCTTTCTATACACCAACCAGCGGTGGTCCGTATCGGGTGGTATTCATTAACGAATTCGGTTGTGCCTCAGATACTTCTTCTCCGATGCACTTTTCGGGAACTGGTATTAATACTACAACACCTTTATCTGTTGCCAAACTTTACCCAAACCCGTCCAACGGTGAGTTGACTTTCGATTTAACTACGTTCGACAAGTCTGCGGAAATCGTTTTTGTGGATGCCTTGGGTAGGTCAACTTTTAATATACATCTTGAGAAAGGAATACACACCATTTCGGTGCCCGTAGTTCATGGTGTTTACCTTGTTTTAGTCAATGGCAAAGCGCTTACCACGGTCGTATTTCAGTAAATAAAGATTCTCCTTATTCCTGCCGAGCCCTGTTAACGATTAACAGGGCTCGGTTGTTTTACCCGCTTGTTGCACAATTGTTAATATCCGCTACCTTTGCAACCTCAAACTTGGTTCCGTAGTTCAACGGATAGAATAGAAGTTTCCTAAACTTTTGATATGGGTTCGATTCCCGTCGGGACTACTAAAAATGGGGCTTTCCTGCATTGGAGCCCCATTTTTTTTCAGCGTTAGCCGCTTTCATTTTGTTGGCTCAAATTTTCCACTCGTCGGTAAAAAGTGCAGCTTATCGATAAAACGTGTTCACTCACCTATTGACCCACAAAACCTCATTTCACTCCTGTATTTTAGCATCGTGTAATTCACCTTTACACACCATACACGCGCAAAACAGGGATGTTTAGACGGGAGACTTTGAGGAGAGTCTCCCGTTTTTTTGCTCCAAATTCAAAGAATAACCCCGTTTCCCAGCGAGAAAAATTACCACTCATCGGTAAAAAATGCATTTGGTCGATGGCGGTTACCCACTCGGCTTTTCGTGCCCCGATAACCCATCGCCACTTACTACATTAGCAGTGTGTAATTCACCTTTACACATCATACACGCGCAAAACAGGGATGTTTGTCGGGGGAGCTTTGAGGGAGGCTCCCCCGTTTTTTTGTGCTAACTCCCAATTAATCGCCAACTTTGTCGACATGAATCTCCCTAATTTAAATTCGGAAATTGTTTTTAAAACCAGCCGCAGTGGCGGAAAAGGTGGGCAACACGTAAACAAGGTCTCCACCAAAGTGGAGTTGAATTTTGACATTGCGGCCTCTTTGTTGTTAAACGAAGACCAAAAACGGGTTTTGCTGGAAAAACTTAACACAAAACTAACTTCCACAGGCTTGGTTCAGGTTATTGCGCAATCGGAGCGCAGCCAATTGGGAAATAAAAAAGTAGCCCTCGATAAATTCTATCTGCTACTGGAAAAATGTTTTGCCGTTCGAAAAATCAGAAAGCCAACCAAGGCAACAAAAGCATCCAAAGAAAGGCGCCTGAAAAGCAAAAAACACGCTTCGGAGATAAAACGATTACGGAGCGGAATTTAGCCTTGAAAATCAATCATTTGTGTTTTTCAGTGTTTTCCTAATCCAGTTTTTAACATGAATTTTGGGATTATAATCCAGTTTTTAATACTAATTTTGGGATTATGATCCGGAGAATAATTCAAAAAACCATTTCAGAGCAGCTTTTTAAAGGCAAGGCTATAATTTTAATTGGGCCTAGGCAGGTGGGGAAAACCACTTTGCTTCAATCCATTAAATCGGAAATTGGATTTGATGCACTATGGCTAAATTGTGATGAGCCTGATGTTAGGAGTTTATTGGACAACATTACGTCTACCCAGTTGCAATCGTTAATTGGAAACCATAAATTGGTTTTCATTGATGAAGCGCAACGAGCTAAAAACATTGGTATAACCCTAAAATTATTGGTAGATAATCTCCCGTCAGTTCAAGTGATTGCAACTGGCTCATCGGCTTTCGAACTTGCTAATGAAGTTAATGAACCGCTAACCGGCAGGAAATGGGAATATCAACTCTATCCCATTTCTACTTCCGAGATGGTTACCGACACAAGTAGATTAGAAGAAAAAAGACTACTCACCAATCGATTAATTTATGGATTTTATCCCGACATAATTAATTACCCTGAACGCAGTGAACAGGCATTAATGGGATTGGCTAACAACTATTTGTACAAAGATTTGCTGTCGCTTGAGGCCATTCGAAAACCTGCCCTTCTGGAAAAGCTATTACTAGCACTTGCTTTACAAGTTGGTAATGAGGTTTCCTATAGCGAAATAGGTCAAACCATTGGCTCTGAGCAAAGAACAGTCGAGCATTACATTCAACTATTAGAAAAATGTTTCGTGGTTTTTACGATTCCTGCCTTTAGCCGAAATATTAGGAACGAAATAAAAAAGGGGAAAAAGGTTTATTTCATTGATAACGGTATTCGCAATGCCATCATCAAAAACTTTAATCCATTGGCAATGCGAAATGATGTGGGAGCATTGTGGGAAAACTTTATAATGAGTGAACGACAAAAACACAACGCTTACTCAAAACAATATGTAAACACCTTTTTCTGGAGAACCCATGCCCAACAAGAGATAGACCTCATTGAAGAGCAAGGTGGTAAACTCCGTGCAGTTGAATTTAAATGGAATTCTAAACGAAAAGCCTCGATGCCTGAAAATTTCACAAAAGCCTATCCAAACGCTACTTTCGAGGTGGTTTCGCAAGACAATTACCTTGACTTTCTGCTATAATACTTTACCCCAAAATAGTCAGTAAAGCCTCTGGAAACAAGCCAGCGGCAATAGTGCCAACCAGCGTTAAACCCACTACCGAATAAAATGCCCAGCCAAAAGTAACTGCTTGCGGCTCTTCACCATCTTTTTGGTAAAGGCTGGCAATTACCCTTAAATAGTAATATGCGCCAATTATCGAGCTTATAGCGGCTATAATCACTATCCAAATCAGGTTTACTTCGATAGCCGTTTTAAATAAGTAATATTTGGCCAAGAAACCTGCCATTGGTGGAATACCGGCCAGCGACAAAAACGCGATAGACATGGCAAACGCCAAGAATGGTTTTTTATGCCCCAAGCCACGTAAAGCATCCAATTGGTCGCTTCCTTTCAAGTCGGTTACGGCAATTAGTAAAGCAAAAGCACCAATGGTAGCAATGGAATAAGCTAAAGAATAAAAGAAAATAGCGTTGGCTGCTTCGGTGTTTAAAGTCAACATGGCCAGTAACATGTAACCAGCGTGTGAAATACTGGAATAAGCCAATAGTCGCTTAATGCCTTTTTGATAAAGTGCGGTGATGTTTCCTACCAACAGCGTAATTGCGGTAATAATCCAAAGCGCGTTAAACCAAATGCCCTCCATGCTTACGAAACAGCCTTGGTAAAGTTTAAATAGGGCGGCAAAACCAGCAGTTTTAACCACTGTGGCCATTAATCCCGTTACCAAGGTTGGCGAACCTTCATACACATCGGGTGCCCAGAAATGAAAAGGAACAGCAGCAATTTTAAACAGAAAACCAGCCAACATTAACAAAATACCCACAGAAAGAATGCCCTTGCTTTCAAAAGCACCGGAACCAATAGCCGTTCCTATTTCAGTTAAATGGAAGGAGCCGGTAGACACAAATACCAAGGCAATACCAAACAGTAAAAACCCGCTGGCAAATGAGCCCATCAGGAAATATTTCATACCGGCTTCGTTCGAGCTGAGGTCGCTGCGGTTACTACCTGCAAGAATATACAAGGGAATAGAAAGGATTTCGATGCCGATAAATAAAATGGCCAGGTGGCTGTATGAAACCAAGCAAATTGCCCCAACCAGTGTAAACAACATCAAGGCATACAAATCGACATTACTGTTTTTGCCGTTTTTGTAAAAGTGAAAACCCAGCAAAAGCACCAAGCTGGTGGTAACAATCATTAGGCTGGAAAAAGCCAGCGCATAATTATCGAAAGTCACCATGTTGTTGTAATACGAAACATTGGTGCCCCAGTCGGCACAGTTGAATGCAATTGCACCAATCAATCCAAGAACCGCCAAATAAATAGACTTGTTCTTAAAGTTGAAAATGCCGGCAAAAAGTACCGCAATGCCCAGTAACGATATAAGGATAAGTGCGTTCATAGTTTATCTGGTCGCTAATTAAGCGTTAATCTGTTGTAACAATTGCATTACCGCAGGTTCGGTAAGCTTTAAAATAGGTTGCGGATAAATACCCAAAACAATTACCAGCAATGCAATCAGGCAAAGGGTAATTTTTTCGGTGGTAAGCAAATCCTTAAACGTAAAACCTGCATCAGCATTCTCGCCCAATACCACGTTTTGATACATTCTAAGTAAATATACTGCCCCGAAAATAACGGTAAGACCAGCCACGGCCGAGTAATAAATGCAATAGTCGGCAATACCAACCAACAGCAAGAACTCACCAACAAAACCATTGGTAAGCGGAAGCGCCACGGTTCCTAATATTATTATAACAAACAGGGTTGCAAACCAAGGGGCAACAAGACGAATTCCGCCTTTGCCATCCACCATTCTATCGCCCAATCGGTTCTGAATAATGTCGGCACAAAAGAATAAACCAATGGCGTTTATGCCGTGAGACAACGATTGGAACAAAGCACCTTGCAAGCCCAGTTCGCTATTGGTAAACATACCAGCGGCTATCAAACCAACGTGCGAAAACGAAGCAAAAGCCAGCAATGTTTTAATGTCCTTTTGCTTAATGGCAATCCAGGCTCCGTAAATAACCCCAATGATGGCGAAAACCAGCAACCAATCTTGTAATTTGAAAAACGCATCAGGCACAACCGGAAGTATCCAACGGAAAACGCTGTAAATACCCATTTTAAGCATTACACCACTTAACAGCATAGTACCTTGGGTAGGTGCTTCGGTATAAGCAGCCGGTTGCCAACTGTGAAAAGGAAAAATTGGCATTTTAATCGCGAAGGCAATAAACAGCAAGCCAAAAATGATGAGCTGAAAATCAATCCCTAAATCTAAACCTATTAAGTCGGCATAATCGAAAGAACCTGTTGCGGTTTGCTGGTAAAGCAAGATAAAACCAACCAACATAAACAAGCTACCAGCAAGAGTATAAATAAAGAACTTTAAGGTAACGACTTGGCGATTTAATCCGCCCCAACCCAACATAATAAAGAAGATAGGGATAAGCGCTAACTCCCAGAAAATGTAGTACAAAAATGCATCTAAAGAAACAAACACACCTACCATAGCGGCTTGCATAATCAGGATAAGTGCATTGTAAATGTGTGCCCGCTCTATGTCGCGGTTAAACTGGCTAAGAATAATTAATGGTGCTGCAATGTTGGCCAGCAAAACCATTATTAAGCTAATTCCATCAATACCAACGTGGTAAGTAATGCCCAACGACGGAATCCAGCTGCACATTTGCTCAAACTGAAAGCCATTTTCGGGAACAAATGAAGTAAGTAAACTTACCGTAATGCCCAGTTGAACCAAGGTAACCAGCAAAGCAACAATTTTGCTGTTTTTTCCTTTAGCCAATAAGCTAAGAACGGCACCAACAAATGGCGTGAGTATAAGTGCGGTAGTCAACATTAGAATATAAGGTTGATAAGAACGATGATTAAAATACTAATGGTCATGGTAAACAGGTAAAAACCAATGTTTCCGGTTTGCGCCAATCGCAAGGCCCGGCTGCCTACCATAGCGGTTTTACCAAATAAGTTTACAATGCCGTCGATAACAAAAACCTCAACAAAATTGCCAAGGGTAGATGACAGCGCCATAACCGGTTTTTCGATAATGGTTTCGTACAACTCATCTACATAAAATTTGTTAGCAACCAACTGCGCAATTAGGCTGGTTGAAGTTCCTTCGCCAGCTGGTCTCGATTTTTTAACGACATAAACCACATAGGCAATAACTATAGTAACTAATACCAAACCAACGGTAACAGCCATCAAATTCATCTCTACAGCATGACTTAGGTGATGGGCGCTTTCCAGCAAAACATCGTTATCGGCGAAAACTGGAGCTAAGAAGCCTTTTAACCAACGTGTACCGCCCAACACTTCTGGTACACCCACAAAACCACCAATTACCGACAGAATAGCCAATACAATTAGCGGGAAGGTTATGGTCCAAGGACTTTCGTGCAAATGTTCTTTCTGATGATCGGTTCCTCTAAACTCTCCGAAAAAGGTTAGGAACAATAAGCGGAACATGTAGAATGCGGTTAACAGTGAACCCAATACGCCAATTCCCCAAATTAATGGATTGTGCGCAAATGCTTCGGCCAGAATTTCGTCTTTAGAAAAGAAACCCGATAAACCCGGAAGGCCGGCAATGGCCATGGTTCCAATTAAAAAGGTAACTGCGGTAATGGGAATCTTTTTAAACAAACCGCCCATTTTGCGAATGTCTTGCTCGCCACCCATGGCGTGAATTACGCTACCTGCCCCAAGGAATAACAAGGCTTTGAAGAAAGCGTGGGTCATTACATGGAAAAAGGCTGCCGTATATGCACCAAGACCCAAGGCAATAAACATAAAGCCCAACTGAGAAACGGTAGAATAAGCCAACACTTTTTTAATGTCGTTTTGGCGAAGGCCAATAATAGCAGCAAAAATTGCGGTGGCCAAGCCAACAATTAGAATGACGTGTTGTGTATCGGGTGCAAGGCTAAATAATATATTGCTTCTTACGGTGAGGTAAATACCTGCGGTAACCATGGTTGCAGCGTGTATAAGTGCCGAAACCGGAGTTGGGCCCGCCATTGCATCGGGTAACCATGTAAACAAAGGCAACTGAGCACTTTTACCAATAGCACCAACAAACAACAATAAGGTTATCCAAACCAACATGTGGTCATTGGTAGCAAATTTTGCCGCCTCGGGGAAAACTTCAGTAAACGTAATGCTACCAAAGGTTTGAAACATCAAGAAAATGCCTAACAAAAATCCAAGATCCCCGATTCGGTTCATAACAAATGCCTTTTTAGCGGCATTGTTATAATCTTGATTTTTGTACCAGAAACCAATAAGCAAGTAAGAGCAAAGTCCAACACCTTCCCAGCCTATAAACATCACCAGGTAGTTGGCGCCCATTACCAGCAACAACATAAAGAAGATGAACAGGTTTAGGTAAGAGAAAAACAAGTTGTGCTTCTCGTCATCGTGCATGTAACCTATCGAGTACAAGTGTATTAACGCGCCAACACCAGTAATAATCAACATGAACATTACGGTAAGTTGGTCAATGTAAAACTCCAAGGGGATGTTTAGGTCGCCCATCGAAATCCAGTTGAAAACGCGGAAGGTAATGGCTTGAAAATCGGGTGCAGTTGATGCGGTGTATAGGTTACAGGCCAATCCAAAAGGTATGGCTACCAACAAAGTGGCCAAACCACCAGCAAATGCTTTTGGCAAATACTTGCCAAAAAGGCCGTTAATAACAAATCCAATTAGCGGAAGTAAAGGTATCCAGAGTATAGCTTGATTCATTTCCAATTCAATTAGATTACCATTTCAGGTTTTTCAGTTTGTCAATATCTATCGACTTAATGTTGCGATAAACGGATACCAGCAGGGCTAAACCAACGGCCACTTCGGCTGCGGCAACTACCATTACAAAAAACACAAACACAATTCCCGAAATTTTTCCGGTGTATGATGAGTAGGCTACCAAAAGTAGGTTTACCGAGTTAAGCATAAGCTCTATGCTCATAAACATTACAATGGCGTTTCTGCGCATTAATACGCCGGTTACGCCAATGGCAAACAGCACTGCACTTAGGTACAAATACCAGTCGAAAGGAACTTGTCCTCCAAATATATTTTCCATCAGTCTATTTCTTTTTTAGCCAGTACAACCGCGCCCACCATGGCCGATATAAAGAGTACTGATGTAATTTCAAAAGGGAATACGTAATCAGTAAACAGCACTTTTCCAACCGATTGTACCGTGCCAATTCCGCTATCGGCCACCGGCATTAATTGGTTGGCTGTTTTTAAACTAGAAACAATAATTAGCAGCAATGCTCCACCGGTGACTACAGAAGCCAGTTTAAACAAGGCTGGTTTGTGTGGCTCATTTTCCCGGTTTAAGTTAAGGAGCATAATTACGTATAGGAAAAGTACCATAATGGCTCCGGCGTAAACAATGACGTGAACTACCGCTAAAAAATGTGCATTCAGCATTACATAGTGACCGGCGATGGTAAAAAAACAAACCACCAGATACAGCACACTATACATGGCGCTGCGCGAAAAAATTACCATCAGCGCACTGAACAAACTCAGTGTAGACAGTAGTGTAAATATTAGAGCGTTACTCATTGGTTAAGGAGTGCAATATTAATATTTCTAGTTAGTTGGTACTGGTCCGCGTTGACTAACATCTACCCGATTGTCGATGGCTTCCAGCAACAGATCTTTGCCGTAAATAAAGCTATTGCGCTCGTAGTTAGATTCAATCATTCTGTCGGTCAGGTAAATGGCTTGTTTTGGACAGGCCTCTTCACACAATCCACAGAAAATACAGCGAAGCATGTTAATCTCGTATTTCGAGGCATACTTTTCTTCGCGGTACAAATGCTCTTCGCCTTTTTTGCGCTCGGCTGAATCGATGGTAATGGCTTCGGCTGGGCAGGCAACAGCACATAATCCGCAAGCTGTACAATTTTCACGACCTTGCTCATCGCGTTTTAATACGTGAACCCCACGGTATATTTTGCTGAAAGCTTTGGTTACCTCGGGGTATTTTATGGTAGCTCCCTTTTTAAAAAAGTGTTTCAGCGTAATGGCCATACCTCCCAGAATAGCTGGAATGTACAGCTTCTCAAGAAAGGTCATTTGCCTTTTGGCTACTACCTGCGATCGGTTTGTTAATTGCATCTCTTTATAATTAGGAATTAAAAATTAAGAATGAATAATTATGCCCCAATGGCTATTCTTAATCTCTAATTCTTCATTCTTAATTATTTAAAAAGTGTCATTGCTGCTCCTGTTGCCAAAATGTTGAAAATGGCTAAAGGAATTAATATTTGCCAACCCATCTTCATCAACTGGTCATAGCGGAAGCGAGGAATGGTCCAGCGAATCCACATGAAGAAGAAAATGAAGAAGAAAGTTTTACCCAGCATTACCAGCACACTAATCAAGGCAGCCACATTTGGTGCCATTTCAGCATAATGAACGCCTGGGAAATTATATCCACCAAAATACAGACAAGAAATTACTGCTGATGAAATGAACATGTTTACGTATTCGGCAAACAGGTACAAGCCCAGTTTCATTGAGCTGTATTCGGTATGATAACCACCAACCAACTCAGTTTCACACTCAGGTAAATCGAATGGCGTACGGTTACATTCGGCAAAGGCACAGATAATGAAAATCAGGAAGCCCAGTGGCTGGTAAAAAATGTTCCAATGCACACCGGTTTGCCCAGCTACAATGTCGTTTAAACTTAACGAACCGGTAAACATGATAATGGCAACCACCGACATGCCCATGGCCAATTCGTAGCTAATCATTTGCGATGAAGCACGAATAGCACCGATAAGCGCAAACTTGTTGTTCGAGGCCCAGCCACCTATTAAAATACCATAAGTTCCTAGGGAAACAACACCAAAAACGTAAAGAATACCAATGTTTAAATCTAACACCTGCAAAGAAATGCTGCGGCCAAAAAGCTCCAACGGCAATCCCCACGGAATAACCACGCTGGTCATTAGCGAGGTTAACATGGCCAGTGATGGCCCTAGAATAAACAAGAATTTATCGGAAGCATTTGGAATAATTTCTTCTTTAAAAAAGAATTTACCTCCATCTGCTAATGGTTGTAACAATCCCCAAGGACCCGCTCTATCCGGTCCAATGCGGTCTTGCATAAACGCAGCTACTTTTCGTTCGAAATAAGTGCTATAGGCAGCAACACCTAGCGATACCAGAAACAATACCGCAACCAAAACTGTTTTATCGAGTAGTAATGTGCTATCCATTGCTTAGGCCTTATTATTTTCTGGTAACGACTTATAAGGGTCTACCACGTTTTCGTAATGGTTCGAAGAAATCACCGACTTGTTCGAAATGTGTCTTGGACCTTCAATAACCCAGTCGCTGGTCGCTTTTTTATCGAAACGGCAAGTGTTACAAATAAACTCTTTCACCTCGCCATACTGGTCTTTGCGGCCGGTAACCCGAAGCACATCGTCACCTTTGTACCACAGCACTACATTTCCAGAACATTTGTCGCAATCGCGGTGTGCATCAACCGGCTTGGTGAACCAAACCCGGTTTTTAAAGCGGAAAGTTTTATCGGTAAGTGCACCAACCGGGCAAACGTCAATCATGTTGCCAGAAAAGTCGTTGTCGATAGCTTTTTCAATATAGGTTGAAATCTCTGAATGGTCTCCGCGATTTAATACGCCGTGGCAACGACCATCGGTAAGTTGGTCGGCAACATAAGTACAGCGGTAGCAAAGAATACAGCGATTCATGTGCAACTGTATTTTATCACCAATGTCGCGTTTCTCGAATGTTCTTCTGTCGAAATCGAAACGGGTAGTAGCTACACCATGTTCGTACGAAAAATCTTGAAGGCTGCATTCACCGGCTTGGTCGCACACTGGGCAATCCAAAGGATGGTTCATGAGTAAAAACTCAACAATTCCTTTACGGGTTTCCACCACATCAGGGCTGGTTAAGTTTTCAACCTCCATGCCATCCATTACCGTGGTTCTGCACGATGCAACAAGTTTTGGCATTGGGCGGGGGTCTTTTTCAGAACCTTTGCTCACTTTAACCAAACAAGCACGACAGTTTCCACCGCTATCCTTCAGCGAAGAATAGTAGCACATGGCGGGTGGAACAAGGTCGCCACCAATTTGGCGAGCCGCGTTCATTATCGTTGTACCGTCGGCAACCTCAATGGTGTGTCCGTCAATGGTAACTTTTGCCATAATCTATTTCGCGTTTCACGTTTTGGGTTTTGGGTTTGCTGGCGCAAGCCAACTCGAAACCCGAAACCCGAAACTTAATACTGTTTATGCGTTAGTTAAATTCATTTCTGGCTGATACACGTGATCAGGATCTTTTACGCGATGTGGATACCTAATGTGGTACTCAAACTCGTGGCGGAAGTGACGGATTGCCGCTGCAACCGGCCATGCTGCTGCATCACCTAGTGGGCAAATGGTGTTTCCTTCAATTTTCCTTTGTATATCCCAAAGTATATCAATGTCCTCTTCGCGCCCGTGACCTTCCTCAATACGGTGCAGCAATTGCTCCATCCAGCTGGTTCCTTCGCGGCAAGGGCTGCATTGTCCACAGCTTTCGTGGTGGTAAAAGCGCGTAAAATTCCAAGTATTTCTAACAATACACTGACGGTCGTCAAAAACAATAAATCCGCCCGAACCTAGCATTGAACCGGTAGCAAAACCACCATCGTTCAATGATTCGTAGCTCATCAATCGGTCTTCTCCGGCAGCAGTTTTACAAATAAGGTGTTTTGGTAAAATAGGCACCGAAGAACCGCCGGGAACCAACGCTTTTAGCTCACGTCCGTTTTTCATGCCGCCACAATATTCGTCCGAGAAGATGAAATCTTCAACGGTAATGCCCATTTCCAACTCGTAAACACCTGGTTTGTTGATGTTTCCGCTAGCTGAAATTAACTTGGTACCGGTACTGCGGCCAATACCAATTTTTGCATATTCCGCTCCGGTATTGTTAACAATCCACGGAATAGCTGCAATGGTTTCTACGTTGTTTACCACGGTTGGGCAACCATACAAACCAACAACGGCTGGAAATGGTGGTTTTAAACGTGGATTACCGCGTTTTCCTTCCAGCGATTCAATAAGTGCGGTTTCCTCTCCGCAGATGTATGCTCCTGCACCCGAATGAACATAAAGTTCTAAGTCGAAACCAGAACCTAATATGTTTTTGCCCAACCAACCATTTGCTTTGGCTTCGGCAATAGCGTTTTCCAGAATACGTATAATCCACTTGTACTCCCCACGAATGTAGATGTACGAAGTGTTTGCGCCCAAGGCAAAACTCGATGTAATCATTCCCTCTATTAAAAGATGAGGTATGAACTCCATGAGATAACGGTCTTTAAATGTACCCGGTTCGCTTTCGTCGGCATTGCAAAGCAAGTAGCGTGGCATACCTTCTGGTTTTGCCAAAAAGCTCCATTTCATTCCTGCCGGAAAACCCGCACCACCACGACCACGTAGACCAGAGGTTTTCACCTCTTCCACAATAGCCTCGGGGCTCATGGTTTTTACCGCTTTTTCTACCGAGCGGTAGCCACCGTGTTTGCGGTACACCTCGTAAGTGTGTATTCCCGGCACATCGGCGTGTTCTAAAAGTATTTTCTTGCCCATTCTCTTTCTGTTGCGAGTTGCGGGTTTAGTGTTTCTGGTGATTAAAATTTTCTCTTCGATTCTTCAACCGGGCGATTGCCTTTTTTAAACTCTTCCAAAAGGTAATCTACTCGTTCGGTGGTAAGGTTTTCGTAAAAACGTTCGCCAACCTGCATCATAGGGCCATATCCACATGCGCCCAAGCATTCCATGCACTTAATAGAAAACTCACCGTCGGCGGTGGTTTGTCCATCCTTAATCCCTAATTTTTTCTCGGTATAGCTTATCAAATCTTCAGCACCAACCAAACAGCAAGGGCCTGTGCGGCAAAACTCCAGCACGTGCTTTCCAACCGGTTTTAGGTTGTACATGGTATAAAACGAAGCTACCTCGTAAACTTCTATCGGTTGAATTTTAAGCAAATCAGCAACAAAATTCATGCTTTCGGGCGTAAGCGAATTGCTGTTTTCGTCTTGCACCAAATGCAACAATGGCAGCAAAGCCGACTTATGCTTGCCCTCAGGGTATCTGGCTATAATTTCCTTGGCTTTTGCTAAACCAGCTTCAGAAAGGTATGTTTCTTTAATCTCCATTTCTTTTTAGTTTAAAGTCCAAAAGTTCAAAGTATAAAGTTGTGCAACTTTCTAACTTTTAACTTTCCACTTTTAACGGTTTTACGCGTCTAATTCTCCGGCAATTACGTTCATGCTACTCATGGTCAAAATGGCATCAGAAAGCATCGAGCCTTTTACCATTTCTGGATAAGCTTGGTAGTAAATAAAACATGGTCGGCGGAAATGCAAACGGTAAGCCGCACGGCCACCATCGCTTACCAAATAAAAACCTAGCTCGCCATTTCCTCCTTCAACCGAATGGTAAACCTCGCCTTTTGGCACATCGGTTTCGCCCATTACAATTTTAAAATGCCAGATAAGTGCTTCCATTTTGTTGTACACGTCCAATTTTGGAGGCAGGTAAAACTCAGGAACATCGGCAAAATACTTGCCATCAGGCATGTTGTTTACCGCTTGCTGAATAATGCGCAAGCTTTGGCGAATTTCTTCCTGACGAACCTGAAAACGGTCGTAAGTGTCGCCATTGGTTCCAACCGGAATAGTAAAGTCAAAGTCTTGATACGAGCTATATGGGTTCATCACCCGCACATCGTAATCAACACCGGCTGCCCGAAGGTTTGGCCCGGTAAACCCATAACTCAATGCTTTTTCGGCAGTTATTGGCCCGGCGTTTACCACGCGGTCAATAAATATTCTGTTGCGTTCTAATAAACTGCAGAATTCGTCAAATTTCTTTGGAAAAGTTGCAAGGAAATCTTTTAGCAATTGCATCGCCTTAGGACTGAAATCCCTTTCAAATCCACCAATTCGCCCCATGTTGGTAGTAAGGCGCGCTCCGCAAATTTCTTCGTAGATATCGTAAATGGTTTCTCTCGATTGGAACAGGTAGGTGAAGCCGGTAAGTGCTCCCGTGTCTACCCCAATTACCGAGTTACAGATAATGTGATCGGCAATACGCGCCAATTCCATGGCAATAACCCGCATGTAATCAACCCGCTTTGGAATTTCGGCCTGAATCAGTTTTTCAACCGTCATGTGCCAGCCCATGTTATTGATGGGAGCCGAGCAGTAATTCATGCGGTCGGTAAGTGGTGTAACCTGATAATAAGGTCGGTGTTCGGCTATTTTTTCGAAAGCACGGTGAATGTATCCTATGGTTGGCGTGGCCTCCACAATAATTTCACCGTCCATTTTCAGCACGTTTTGAAAGATGCCGTGTGTGGCCGGATGCGTTGGCCCAAGGTTTAGAATGGTATATTCTTTCCCCTCTTCTACTATGTATTCTGGACTGCCTGGTATCATCTTCCGAAATATGTGTCGTTTTTGTCTTCGCGAGTACCGTCCTCAAGCGGATACTGTTTCAACATGGGGAAATAGTTCATGTCTTCCACGTTTAAAATTCGGATTAGGTTGGGGTGCCCTTCGAAGTTTATGCCATAAAAATCGAATGTTTCTCGCTCCATCCAATTCGCAGCAGGAAAAAGGTTTACCGCACTTCTAATGCTGGCCAATTCAGTCGGCATAAAACATTTAATCCGGATTCTGAAATTATTGGTCAAGCTGTGCAGGTGATAAACCACCCCTATTTCCGCGCCTTTATTGTCTGGGTAGTGAATGCCACACAAGTCGGTCATAAAATTCACCTGCAACTCGGCATCCGTTTTTAAAAACTGAATGAGTTCCAGGTTGATGTTTTTGTCGACCACCAGTGTTAAAAGGCCAAAAGGTTCCTCGTGCGAAAGCACTTGCTCGCCAAATTTGCCTTGAATGCGGTTTAAGATATACTCGTTTGTAAGAACCATAATTATTCTATACCGTAAGAAGCTAGTAAGGCTTTGTATTCGGGGGAGTTTCGTCTGCGAAGCGGTTCGTTTTTAACCAGCTCCTGAATTTTAACAATTCCGTCTATAATTTGCTCGGGGCGTGGGGGGCAACCCGGCACATAAACATCAACCGGAATAATGCGGTCAATACCTTGCAATACGCTGTAAGTATCAAAAATACCACCGCTCGATGCACAGGCTCCAACGGCGATAACCCAACGTGGTTCGGCCATTTGCAGGTACACCTGCTTTAATACTGGGCCCATTTTTTTGGCTATGGTACCCATTACCATAAGTAGATCGGCTTGGCGAGGCGAAAAACTTAAACGCTCGGCACCAAACCGGCCTAAATCGTAATGCGAAGCCATGGTAGCCATAAACTCGATACCGCAGCACGAGGTGGCAAAAGGCAATGGCCAAATGGAGTTGGCGCGAGCCAAACCGACTACTTTATCTAAAGATGTTGCAAAAAACCCTTCGCCAGCGTGTCCTTCCGGGGCTTCTACAAGGGTTGGTTTTTCGTTGCTCATTTCAAAACTATTAAATGACTTCGGTTACTACCAAAGTTCTTATTCCCACTTTAATGCTCCCTTTTTAATGATGTAAATAAAGCCTAGCAAAAGTAAGCCCATAAACAACAACATGGCCAAAAACCCATCACTTCCTAAGGCTTTAAAGTTGGTAGCCCAAGGGTACATAAATATTACCTCAACATCGAACAATACAAAAAGGATAGCCGTAAGAAAGTACTTTATTGAAAAAGGTAGGCGGGCATTGCCTTGCGACTCAATTCCGCATTCGAAAGCCTCTAATTTTTTTGCCGATTTGCGTTTTGGCCCCAATAAGTGGGTGCCTAAAATGGTAACCGCCACAAAACCTCCGGCCACCAAAAACTGAATAAAGATGGGTAAATACGATACTGATTGTTGTGCAGTTTCCATGTGGTTTTACGAAAATGGACACAAAATTATCCGATTCTATTGGTTTGCAGCTGCTAAATTCAAAAAATATAGCTTGCAGCTGCAATAAAACAGCAAAATCCTTTATTTAACAACGATTTGCGGAGGATTTTGGTTCCTAATTTATATTCGTTTTAAATAAAATTTGTTAAAAAGATAGTGAGTCGAAAATGGGGGTAGGAGGCTATCTACTTTTCCTTGATTTTGCCACCTGAAACCCCGTTTGAAGTAGCCTTTGTCTGCGTCAATTTGAACGCGGCCTCTGGCCGAACCTCCAAAACTGGTGTACGCACGGTTGTCAAGCTAGGGAATCCTGAAGGGATTCAACCCAAATAGCTGATGAATGATAGTCGTAATTTCACAACCCTGAAAGGGTTAAACATGCTCTACATTCAACCCCCTTCGGGGTTGCCCAGCTTTCCGGTAGTTTGAGTTATTCGGGTTATTCAGGTTGAATCCCTTCGGGATTAGCTGAGCCCCCCCCTAACATTGAGCCTTGCCTCCGGCTCCGCCAAACAAAGCCTCACTTTGTTGATTTATTATTCTACCTCAATTCGCATTCAAAATAACCGGCGATGATTTTCCACCCATAATAATCACTTTGCTGTTGGGAGCGGTGGCAATTTCTTTTTGGGCTTTAATGCTTTCGTATTGCAGCATTTTGTCCGAAAGGCCTTCGCTCAATATCCGCTGGTAGTCGGCAATACCCTGTGCTTCTACCCGCTTACGGTCAGCTTCTTGGCGTTCTTTGGCCAAAACAAACTGCATTTTTTGCGATTCTTGTTCGGCATTAATCTTCGATTCAATAGCCGTTTTTACTGAGGCCGGCAAGGTAATGTTGCGCACCAGCATTTGTTCCAGTACCAAACCTCGCTCTTTAAAATTCTTTTCAATGCTCTTAAAAACGCTGTTCTGAAACTCGTCCCTTTTATCTGAATATAAATCGACTGCTAGGTAATACACAGCGTTGTCACGGATTTTGGTACGGGTAATGGGGCGCACAATGGTGTTGCGGTAATCGGAACCAATGGTTTTGTATATGGTAGGTGCTTTCGAAGGAAGCACTTTGTATAATACGGTAACGTCAATAACCACTTCTAGTCCATCGGCCGAAAGTACCCGTATGGCATCATCACCTTCTTTATCGCCCTCATCGTGCACGCCACTCATGGTATAGTTCTGGGTTTTAATGTCAAATTCAATAATGTCAACCAATGGGTTTATCACATTCAATCCGCTTTCCAGTACGCGGTTGTCTACCTTTCCAAAAAGGGCTTGTACACCAACTGTTCCGGCATCGATGGTTTTTACTGTAGCGTTTGCCAGCCCAATAAAGGCCAACAAAACACCAACACCAACAATAACGTTTCGCACGTTGGCAATTTGTTCGTTTACGCGACTTAATACTACGCCAGCAATGGCGATAATAAGGCCAAGGATAATTAATGTCATGGGTTTAATTTTAGACAGGAAATTTAAGATTTCTACCTATCTCCAACACACTGGCCACAAAATAAATACGGCTCTGCATTTGCTTGCAGAGCCATATCATTTGGCTATCGTATTTATTTCCCCATTGGGAAGTTGGATTGTTTAGAGTTGCGCCACCATTTCGTCCATAAAATTGCGGTAGGTGGTTTTGAAATAATCAATGTCAGGTGACAAATCTTTGGCTTTTCTGTAGGCTTGAAGCGCTTCGAGCATCAGTTTTCGGTCTTCGCAAAGTTGGCCATAAGCCACTAAACCAACCGAAGTATTCAAGTCGAGTGAACTGGTTATGCTTTCTAAATCCTGAAGTAGTTGTTTCTTTTCAGTAGCCGACGGAATGTAAAAGTTTACCACATTCGATTTTCGTTTCCCAGCTTGACTGCTAACGGTGGTGAGGTAATATTGCTCGGTTTCTAACACTATGCCCGATAAATCCACTTCGGCCGAATTTCCTGCCGATTCTACTTTTGCCACCGGCTCCTCTTTCATGTTGGTAATTAAAACGGTATATGATTGGCTTTTTACCTCATCTAACCATTCCAACTGAAATTTTTCATTGATTAAAACCACCTTGGTAGGCAGCGGAATAAGAATATCGATTTTGGCCAAAGCACGATCCACCGAACCGGTTACCTTCATGTTCTTCTGATAAGCGCCACCTTGGTTTTTAGCTGTCACACCTGAAACCACGTAGTCCATGTATTTCTGTTGAAACCCTTTGGTTTTTGCAGCAAGCTTATCGTGCTGCGCCTTGAGTTCGTAGGTTCCCTTGGTCTTAAACTCGACAGAGTTACCGCTTTTGTGCAGCAAACCAACATAAGAACCCTCATTAACCGTAAGAACGGCATCAGCGGCCAGCTGGCTGCCAATATTAACAGACTTTGAACCATGGGCAACCGTGCCCTGAACGGCCATAACAGTGAATACTTTGTCTTGGGCGACTAAATTCAAACTGAAACAAAGCAATAAAAAGGAGACGAATTTTTTCATGATGACGGGAATTGAACACATAAAGTTATCAAAATTAATGCGAAAAGAACTAAGTTTATCACTTTAGTTAAAAAATGAAAAACAATCACCGCTATCGCTTTTTTAGCGTACATACAGTTACCGGAACCATATTTGTAATTCTGGTGACTTATCTATTAGGTCAAATTACCCTTAACATCGATTTTTTTAACCCGGTTCAGCAAGCCCTTGCCGATTTTAAAATCACCGATGTGGTGTATTCCGATTTTAAGGAAAAGCGGCCGCCGGAACAAAACATTGTTTTGGTCAACATTGGCAATCTTGATCGCGCAGGGCTTGCTGCCGAACTGGAGATAATAAACAGCTACGGGCCGGCGGTAATCGGGATTGATGCCTTTTTCAAAAATCCAAAAGATCCAGAAGGAGACTCACTTCTTGCCGCTGCTATGCGAAACACCAAAAACCTGGTTTTGGTCAGTAAACTGGATAGTTTTGCCGATAACAGCCAAAACTTCACCCATCGTATTAAGTCTATTCCATTGTTTAGTGAAAAGGCACACAGCGGTTATGCTAATTTTATAACTGGTGCTGATGACGGGTTTTTAACTACCCGAAGATTTACAACCAATGAAAAGTTAAATGCTGAAACTGAATGGAGTTTTGCCTCAAAAATTCTTTCAATTTATGCGCCGGAAAAATTTCAGCAATTGGCAAAGAGACCAAAACAGCAGGAAGTAATAAACTACAACGGCAATCTCGAGCATTTTTTTCATCTTGATTATCCCGATGTTTTTGACGAAACGAAAGACCTGTCATTTTTAAAAGGGAAGATTGTTTTAATGGGATTTTTAGGTGAACCCATGGGTAAACCTAGTTTAGATGATGTGTTTTTTACGCCCCTGAATGAGTCGAAAGCCGGACGCTCTTTTCCTGACATGTATGGCATTACTGTTCATGCAAATATTCTGTCCATGATGTTGGGTGGGTTTTACATTCAGCAAACACCCTATTGGCTCGACCCGCTATTGGCCATAGTGCTTTGTATGTTGAATGTTGCACTTTTCCTATACGTAGGTTACAAGTTTCGAGATATTTCACAGCTTACCATGCGTATTATTCAGATTGTGGAGGGGTCAATATTAACCGGATTGATGTTTTATTTTCTTACGGTTCGGGACATAGAAGTTGACTTCGAGAAAACCTTGGTATTGGTGTTTTTAACTGCCGACTTAGCTGAAATTTACGAAGGTTCGGCAAAAAACCTGGTGGAGCGGTATAAAACAAAACTGCAATTTGGACGTAAAGCAAAGTTGTCTATCTACAAAAAACGAAAGCAACGAGCCATCGATTTACAAGATAGCGAATAGGGCTACAAATTGGCAATGTAGACATATAAATCGTCCTGTTCGGGTAAGCCAATTTTTTCTTTTAGTGCATTAATGTGCAATTGAGCCGAGGGTTCGCTGATGTTCCAAAGCGAAGCAATTTCGATAGCATTTAGGTTTAACCGGATTAAGCCCATGAGTTCCTGCTCTGTTCGATCAAGTGTTGGAAAGTAATCGGCCAAATTGAAATAAAAGGCTGCAAAAAGGTGATCCACATTTTCCAACAATTGTGGGCGCTCCCGGCCTAAATTCAATAGGGTTTCCAATTCAAAAGTTAAATTATTGACCTTGCTGAATGAGGTAGAATCCTCATCGATGGCTTGAATCTCGTGAAGTTTTGCCAACATGGCCTCAAGAATACTTCTGTCCACATGACCCACCCAGGCTGGCGAAATTTCGGGAGCTGGTTCGTGCTGTGCCGCTACTGTTGCTGCCAAAAGCGCTTGCTTGTACCGGTGATTTAGGGCCAAAACAACAATTAATGCAAGCAGTAAGATGCTGGCGCTTAAACCCAGCAACACACTCAGCGTGTTGGCTCGAAGCACATCAGCAAACGACTTAGTAGTTTTAACAGTGGTTACTTTAGTTTGATTAAGGCGGCTGGCCCATTTGACATCTTTAGGAAAGGCTCTTTTCTCAGAATTGGCGTTGACTTTATCAATTTCGCTTAATATTTTGCGGGCTTTGTTGTTATCCATTACTTCTAAAAAGTAGTTGGCGTAGGTCTTTAACGCTTCTACCCTTATCGATTCATCTACACCAAGTGAGGTGTCAATCCTCGGAAGAAGGTTGCTGGCTTGTAATAGGTAGTGTTGATTAATTAACCAGTTGGCGTAAGCGATGATAAATTGCTGATTTTCTGGATCGGCATAAACGAGGCTAACATATAGGTTGTCCAAATAGTCAAGATTGGCCGAGCCAGAAGCCATGGACACCAAGGCCTTTTTAATTTGGATTTTTTGATTTTGAACCGAGTCCATTGCAGCTCGATTGTAGTATTCAAGCGCCTCCGTATAAATTTTTTGGTCGTAAAACCAATCACCAATTCGCAACGAGACGCTGCTAATTAGTTCCTTATTATTCGCCAATTCCGCAACTTGCAAGGCTTTGTTGTAAAAAATTAATGCAGAGTCTGATACTAAAATCAACTTAAACACTTGAGCCATGTCTACATACAAATCGACCCGAACCTTGACACGCTCTTGCTGATTATCTAATTTATCTAGGTATTGCAAAGCTTTGTGGTATTCGCGAATAGCAACTTCAGGAGCATGAATTTGCTTAAAGTAATCCGCAATGTAATAGTGAGCCTTAAAGCCGTTCTCGGCCTTAACGAATCTTGTATTTATAACGGTTTTAATCCGGTCTATAGAAACCTGATCTTCACCAAGTGGGTGATTTATTAATTGGTTGAAAAGGATTTCCTGTTTTTCCTGCTTTGCCAGGCCTTTACCAGACGACTGCGCCACCAAGCGAAAACACAGCAAGCAACTTAAGCTGAGGACTGCAAGAACAAACGAGTTACGAAACATAGATGCCAACAGCCGGAAATTATGGTTAATGTTCAAAAATAACATTTTCCAGCAATGTCACCAGATTTAAGCCTGAATTGTGCGCGTGATTTATATTGCGCCCGAAAACTGACGCAAGAAACGAACATCGTTTTCGAAGTAAAGTCGAATATCGTCAATTCCATAAAGCAGCATAGCCATGCGCTCCAAGCCCATACCAAAGGCATAACCGCTGTATATTTTCGAATCGATTTTGCAATTTTCCAACACATTGGGGTCAACCATTCCACACCCTAACACCTCCAGCCAGCCGGTACCTTTAGTAATGCGGTAGTCAGTCTCCGTTTTCAATCCCCAATAAACGTCCATTTCTGCACTTGGTTCGGTAAATGGAAAATAGGAAGGGCGTAAGCGAATTTTGGACTTACCAAACATCTCTTTGGCAAAATGAAGCAGGGTTTGCTTTAAGTCAGCAAAAGAAACGTCTTTGTCAATGTACAAACCTTCAACTTGGTGAAAGATGCAATGCGAGCGCGAGGAAACGGCCTCGTTTCTAAAAACTCGTCCAGGCATAATGCTCCTGATTGGTGGTTGTTGCGACTCCATCAATCGAACCTGAACCGATGAAGTATGTGTGCGCAATGCCATACCGGGTGCCACAAAAAAAGTGTCTTGCATGTCACGTGCGGGGTGTTCTTCTGGGAAGTTGAGCGCAGAAAAAATGTGCCAATCATCTTCCACCTCAGGCCCATCAGATAGGTTAAACCCAAGTTGGGCAAATATTTCGACAATGCGGTTGCGTACCAATTGAACCGGATGACGTGAACCCAAACTATCCAAGGTAACCGGCATGGTTAAATCGAGTCCTGGGCTTATTGCACCGCCAACGGTTTCTGAGGCCGCTTTAAGTGCGGTTATTTTCTCGGTGGCTAGTGTTTTTAATACATTCAGGTGTTTGCCAACTTCACGTTTCTGGTCACCCGGCAATTCTTTAAAATCGTCAAAGAGTATAGTAACCAGCCCTTTTTTTCCTAAAAACTTAATTCGAAGTTGTTCGGCTTCTTCACTGTTTTTAGCAGTAAGCGATTCAACTTCTCCGGTCAATTTATTTATTAACTCCAACATGTCGTGTAGCCTCTTTCCTATTACTTCTTACTTATTTTCATTTTCATGACCACGTTTTGCAATGGTCGGTCATTCGCCCCAATTGGGGTTGCGGCAATTTTATCGATTATATCAAGCCCTTCAACCACCTCGCCAAAAACCGTGTAGCTAGCGTCCAAATGAGGTGCACCGCCAATAGTAGCATAAGTTTTTATTGCTTCTGGGCTATACTTGTATTTTCCGCCGAGTTCCAATTGCTGCATCAGTTGCGGTTGAATTTGCTGCATAATGAAATTAATTTCATTCTGGTTTCCAACCTTCACAAAACCATCAATCATTTTCTTTAATTCAGCATTTTCTGGTTTTTCCAACAATTGAGTTAACATGTTGTTCAATCGTTCTTGGTTGATGCGTTCTTCAAAACGTTTCAAATCTTCTTCCGAAAAAGCACGCCCTTGCACGATGTAAAACTGCGAGCCGGAAGATTCCCGTTTTGGATTGGCCTGGTCGCCAATTCTTGCGGCTGCCAATGCCCCCTTTTTGTGAAAAAGGCTATCATTAAATTCGGCAGGAATGGTATAACCTGGTCCGCCATTGCCAAGCATTTGGTCGGGTTTGGCGGTTTTACTATCGGGGTCACCCCCTTGAATCATGAAATCTTTTATTACTCGATGGAAAATGGTGCTGTCAAAATAACCGGCTTTGACTAACTTAATGAAATTATCTCGGTGTTGCGGAGTTTCATTATACAGCTTAATTTTCATGTCGCCAAACACCGTCGTTAGCGTAACATATACAGTTGCCTTACTGTCTTTACTTTGAGAAAAAACACTTAGCATTCCAATACAGGCAACTACTGTAAATAAGATCCGTCTCATCGGTATCAAAAATTTTTAACTTTGTTCGTTGAATTAACGCTTTAAGGGCGAAAATAGTAATAATCGTTTTAAAATGAAGAACCTCTCTAATCTTGCCAGAATTCTGCTATTGGTTTGCTTGTCAACAATTGGCTTACTAAACAGTGGCTGTAAAAAGGATAAGCCCACAAAGGTTATAATAACCGTAGTTGACGAGAATGGAAACCGTGTGCAAAGTGCCAATGTGGAACTTCACGGTGAATCATCTACTCGCGATAGCGCTGGAAACTTAGTGGTTCCTGAAGGTGAGTATCGTTTTAAGGACCTTAAAGGCCCTACAGATGCCAGTGGACAAATTTCTTTCGATTTATCGGATTACACCAAACCTGGTCAGGCTGGCTTTGTTAACTTAAACATTACCGCAACCAAAATTGACCAAACCGGTTATGCCATTGTTCGTGTTGAAGAACAGAAAACCAACGAAAAAACGGTAATTATTGCCGCTGGAAATACGCCTTAATTTATTCGGCGAAATAATCTAAAATAGCCTCTTTTATAAGCTGTTGTTGCTGACCACCGGTTAGCGATGGCAGCTTTTTTGTTGCCAAATAATGTGGCCAGCCATCGGCATCGGTTCCTTCGAAAGTATAGTAACCATAAGGCTCTAGCAAGCGACAAATAGCAATGTGCATGAGGTTTAGTTTTTCGTCTTTTTTAAACGTGCCAAATCCTTTCCCCAATTCTTGAACGCCAATAAGAAAGAGGATGCCTTGCTCATCGGCTGGCATACCGAAATCAACCTCTAATTTTTTAACTAATTCTTGCCACTTTTTTTCGAAAACGTAATCCATGGCGGCAAAGGTAAACTATAATGGATTTAACCTTAAAGGCTTTTTAGTTGCTGCGCAACCTGAGCCAAGGTGCTGAATTTAACTCCATCCAGCTCCCAGCCATCTTCTAGTACTTTCAGTTGGTGTTCGGCATCAGAAAGTTCTGCCACACCCAGTCGGGTAAGTGCCTTGCGGGTCCATTGATAGCGAAGACCAGTGCCTATAAGGTTTATTGCAGTTGTATAGTTTGGTGTTAGCTGAAAATTGCCGCTGTGTTCATTAAATTGAACCAAGGCAGAACTGAATGCTTCAGAAAGCTGACCACTTAAAACCAATTCTTCGGGCAGTCCGGCAATAAATTGCCCTTTTTTGGGCATCAACCACAGCTCATCGGCCAGATTAATGGCAAGTTCCAATTCGTGGGTGGCCACCACAATACTTTTACCCGTTTTTCGGCTTAATTGACGAAGTAGCTGCAAAATTTCAACCCGCGAAGCCAAATCGAGATGAGCGGTAGGCTCGTCTAAAATAACAATAGGCGTGTCCTGTGCTATGGCGCGGGCAATCATGGCGCGTTGTTTTTCGCCATCGCTTAAGGTGTCGAAGGCTTTTTCGCGCAGATTTTCCAAATGACAAAGCGCAATGGCCTCATCAATTTTTTGCCAATCGTGGTCAGACAAGTTCCCAATCCAACCGGTATAGGGGTATCGGCCAAAAGAAACCAGTTGTTCCACCTGCAAAAAATTGTTCACCACCCTATCGGTGAGCACTAAGCTTATTAAAGTACTTTTCTGGTGATTACTACAATTTGCTAGTTGCTTGCCATCAACCAGCACCTCGCCCGCCAATGGCTTTATTAATCCTGACAAGGTTTTTAAGAGTGTCGATTTTCCCGACCCGTTTGGCCCAATGAGTGCTACCAATTGCCCTTCAGGAAGCGAGAGTTCCAGGTTATCGTGCACAATAGCAGTTTGTTTCTTTTGCACATAACCCGTGCTTATATTTTTGGCAACAAGCAACACGGCGGCTAATTACGTTGATAGCGTTTTACAATAATGGCCACCACAACCGGTGCGCCAATAAGCGAGGTCAAGGCATTAATAGGAAGCGTAATTTCCTTGCCGGGAACCTGTGTACAAATGTCGCACAGCAGCAGCAAAGCACCACCCAAAATGGCCGTTGCGGGAATTAGTATTTTGTGATCGGCGGTTTTAAAAATACCTCGGGTTAAATGCGGCACTGCTAAACCCAAAAAAGCAATTGGGCCACAAAATGCAGTAACAGTGCCGGCCAGCAGGCAACAAACAAGAATGACTAACAATCGGGTTAATTTTAAATTCATGCCTAATGATGAGGCATAGTTTTCTCCCAATAGCAGTAGGTTGAGATTTTTCTGCAACAAAAGGGCTAAAAGCAGACCAAGGCTTACGGCAGGAAGCAGAAAACTTAATTGCTCCCAACCCACGCCCGAAAGGCTGCCAAATGTCCAAAACAAATACGATTGAATTAATTCGGGAATGCTGAAATATTGAAGCACACTAACCACGGCACTGGTAAAACTGCCAAACATTAGCCCAATAATAAGTAAGGAAACCGAATCGGTAATGCGTGCTGATGCCGCCATAACCAAGGAAAGCACTAGGCCAGAACCGAGCAAGCCAGCTATTATTATACCCCATTGACCGTACTGTAATAAACCGTTAAAAAAACTACCGGCCATCACCAGCAAAGCAACACCCAACCCAGCACCTGAACTTAGCCCCAATACATAAGGCCCCGCGAGCGGGTTCCGAAAAAAGGTTTGCATTACCAATCCCGAAACCGCCAAAGCTGCTCCGGCAAAAAGCGCGGTAAGTGCCTTGGGTATTCTAAAATCTTCTAGAATGAATTGATTGCCGGGAGAAATTTCGGTTCCGCTAAAAAGACGCCAAACGTCTTTCATTGGAATATTAACCGTTCCGAAGCAAATGTCGATAAAGAACAGGCCCAGTAATCCCAACAACAATAATGGATATAGTTGGTAAGGATTGACCGCTGAAATCGATTTGCCTGAAAAGCGCATAGTTATTGTAAACGCTGATAAAAGTACAATTTATGACCTGGCAACGCTTTAGGATAAAGAATATGTACCAAATCGGCCAGCACCAAATGCGGATTGGCTGGGCTACTCTCCCAAAAATCGTTGCCGCCCGTGCTGTTGCTGCGCAAATTGTTATTGTAAACTTGGCCAGTTTTAAAGGCTGCGAAATTTTTGTAACGGGCATCTAGCATCAACAAATCGGCTAATGATTTGCAGCTACCTGGATTTAGCCATATCGGCGTATTCATAAAATTTTTGTAAACCAATTCGCTACTCAACGGAAGACTACCTGAGCTTGAATCGTTGCGGTAAGCATAGTCGGCACCGGCATCGGCCAGATATTGCGCTACATAGCTTTTCCCGCCCGGCATAAACCAAGTACCCTGATAGTTATAGCCCAGTAAAACGGCAAGTTTTTCGGCGGGTAATTGTTTCTTCAACTGATTGCTTAAGGCGTGGTATTGTTTTTCAACGGAAGTAAAAATGCTATCGGCCGCTTCATATTTACCGGTTAGTAAACCAAACACTTTAATCCATTCGGCTTTTCCAAGCGGGTGTTGTTCTTGCCAGTCCATATTGTTTATTACCGGAATACCTGCTTGTTGAATCTTCTGCAAATTGGGGCCTAACACTTCTGTCCCAGAAATAATTACCGCGTTCGGGTTTAGCTGAATCGTGCGTTCTACCGAAATAACCCCCGACTGACCCAGCTCGCTGATTTTACCCGCAGCAATTTCATCGGTAAGATGCTGATTGTAGACAAAGTCGCGATTTTCAATTCCAACTACCTTATCCAGGTCACCAAGCAAATCAAGATAACCGTAAAATGAAGTCGACATAGGGACAAGCGATTTTAAGGGTGCCGAAAGCCCGGCCTTGCCGCCAAACTTTATCTCTTGCATCAGCACACCGTTTTTCCAGGGATTAAAAATTCGTAGAACGGTATCTTCTGAAGAAATCAGGACGTCAAAAAATTTGGCGTAGCGAGGCTTCAGAACCTGCTGCTCGACACGAACAGTGCTTTTTGTATCCGCTTTTTTGGGGCTACAAGCCACGATGGCTAATGCCAACGATAGCCAGACAATTTTAATAGCATTCATTATTTCATAAGTAGTTTAAGCGTGTCTTCTATTATTTCCAACCGCTGCTGGGGCGGGGCCAATGGCAATTCAATTAACTCGAAGCCAAAGGATTGATATATTTTCATTAATGTTAACGAAATAGCGGCAGCCTCATGCGGGGTCTCTTTTCGTTCTCCATCTTCTTGATAAATGGCCGACCAAAAAGGTGCGAAAAAAACGGTTTTGTGATAAGCCAGTTCCGAGATTTGAGTGCGCATATATTCCGGTATTTCTTGTTTTCCGTGGCTTAAGTAAGCCAGCACATCTACGGCACTACGGTCGAAAATTGAAATTGGTGATTGATTGGCCAATTTCGTCTGGGCTACAATTCGTTCGAAAACCAAGTTGCTGTAACCCATTAAATCTTGCCATGGCAACAGCTTGCTGTTTTTTTCCAACTGTTCCTTGATGACCATTCGGGCAACTTCATCGTGACACGAATACCCTTTGTCGCGCAACAAGTTCAACAAGGTGCTTTTTCCGGTTCCAGGACCACCCGAAATAATAATTCTTAGCGATTCGGTCATGCGTAAATTAACCGGACGAAAGTAATGGAAAAGGGGTATGCTATAAAAAGGGTTAGACATCTTTCACGCTGATTTTGGCAAAAAAACGGGGGAGCCTCCCTCAAAGCTCCCCCGACAAACATCCCTGTTTTGCGCGTGTATGATGTGTAAAGGTGAATTACACACTGCTAATGTAGTAAGTGGCGATGGGTTATCGGGGCACGAAAAGCCGAGTGGGTAACCGCCATCGACCAAATGCATTTTTTACCGATGAGTGGTAATTTTTCTCGCTGGGAAACGGGGTTATTCTTTGAATTTGGAGCAAAAAAACGGGAGACTCTCCTCAAAGTCTCCCGTCTAAACATCCCTGTTTTGCGCGTGTATGGTGTGTAAAGGTGAATTACACGATGCTAAAATACAGGAGTGAAATGAGGTTTTGTGGGTCAATAGGTGAGTGAACACGTTTTATCGATAAGCTGCACTTTTTACCGACGAGTGGAAAATTTAGACATCTCATTTCAGATGAGGCACAAAAAAAACGGGAACCTATCGGCTCCCGTCTAAACATCCCTGTTTTGCGCGTGTAAAGTGTGTAAAGGTGAATTACACGGCACAATAATATCACTTCTGATGCCGCTGCAAAAATAAAATCGCCCAACTTAATTTTTTCAATGACAAACCCTTCATTTAATCCACCGGCTCAGAAACTTAGGGCTGCATTTCGGAAAGGTAAAGGCAAAAACGAGAAATAGCCCCGCGGTAATCACAAAGAATACTGTCGGTTAAAACCGATAGGTGGTCGATAAAATTACTTGATAAATGTAGGTTTATAAAATGGTTGTTTGTTTTTTCATAGATTAGAAGTAAAATCTGAACATAATCCTTGAAATATGAGTTTATCAATACTTGTTGCTGAAGATGAGGCCATGATGCTTAAAGCAATTGCCTTTAAGCTGCAAAAAGAAGGTTATGATGTGAAAACCGCTAACGATGGCAAAGAAGCCATCGAGTTGCTGGAACACGGCGACTTCGATTTATTAGTTTCCGACATCATGATGCCGTTTGCCTCTGGTTTAGAGCTGGTTACAGCTATTAAAGAGCGTGGATTAAAAACAAAAACATTGCTTTTATCGGCTCTTGGTCAGGAAACCACTGTGTTAAAAGCTTTCGCACTTGGTGCTGATGACTACATGACCAAGCCATTTAGTCCGAGTGAATTATTGGTAAGAATCAAAAAATTGATTGGTTAACCAATCCTAATTCTTGAAATTATGGACTTAGTGCTAAACTATCTGTACAATGACTTTTTGCCGGTAAAGATTGCTTCATGGGCTATTTTAGTTCTGCTTATTTCGGCGGCTCTGCTTTTTATTCTGGTTTTTAGAAGTCGGATTATTAAATCGCGTAAACTAAGTCAACAAACGCGATACTCTAGAAAATACGAGCAATTGCTTACCGAATTTATATTTGATGAAGAAACCTATGCGCCCGAAACCGAAGCTTACAGGAAGTTAGTTTTAAGTCTTCGCCGTCAAACCAGTCGCTACTTGCCGCGTAGAGTTTTTGCTAAGGTAATTCTACTTTTTCACCGCGATTTCAAAGGCCAATCGGAAGAAAGGCTGGCGCAACTGTATCGCGACATGGGCATGCCGGCTCACGGTTTCAAGGATTTAAGGCAAGGCTCCTGGTATCAAAAGGCGTTTATATTTACAGAATTGGGTCAAATGGGGATTAATGAGGGGATTAAAGTTGTTATGTCTTATGCCAACCATTACAACTCCGTATTGCGAGAAGAAGCCCAATTTGCTGCTGTAAGAATGGGTGGAGCCGTAAACATTAACTTCATGGTTAAACTTAAGGTTCCTGTGTCGGGCTGGCAACAAACCCGGATTATGCAAGAATTAGACCGCGTAAATCTTAACGAAATTCCTTCGTTTTACTACCTGCTTGATTCTGAAAACCCGAGTGTAGTAGCCTTTGGTTTGAAATTGTTGGCCAAATACCGCCAAATTGAAGATGTTGACAAAATGGTTTCAATGCTTAACCACCCCAATATAGATGTTAAACTCGCTACATTAGGCTGCATTAAGGAAACCGAGGTTTCTAGTTGTATTCCTTTTTTAATCGAGCAATTCCCCAATCAAATTCTCGAAGTTCAGGAGGCCATTCTGGACACCTTGGGCTATATTGGCGACCAAGATACCATGGCATTTCTGGAACAGTTTTTACGCGATGAAAACTATCGCACCGGTTATCCTGGCATGAAAGCCTTGGTTCGGCTAGGCTATAAACTGGCCCCCAACTTGAACCTACCTATTTTTAATAAGGAACTCTATAAACATACCCGCTATGAGCTTTTTTCTGGACAGTAATTTGGGGCATTACCTCGTAATGTTTTACGAAAATGCGGTTTTTTACTTTGCTGCAGTGGTGATGAGTTGTTACATCATTCTGTCGTTTATGTCGCTTATTGCGGTTAGGAAATATGTGCACAAAAACACATTTACAAATTATGAGTCGCTTCTAACCTCAACCATTACCCCTAGCGTATCCATTCTGGCACCCGCTTATAATGAAGGTATTTCTATTGTGGCCAATGTACGTTCGCTGTTATCCATCCATTACCCTAATCTTGAGGTAATTGTAATTAATGACGGTAGCAAAGACGACACCATCCCAAACCTAATCAGCGCATTCCACTTGGTTAAAATCCCGTTTGTTGTAAATTATGAGATTGAAACCAAAGAGGTGTTGGGCGTTTACAAGTCCACCAACAAAGCCTTTGACAACCTAATTGTTGTAGATAAAATAAATGGTGGAAAGGCGGATGCACTTAATGTCGGGCTCAACATTTCAAACAAACCTTACATTACTTGTATAGATGCCGATTGCATTTTGGAACAAGATGCATTGCTAAAGTTAATGAAACCGTTTGAAGACCAAACCGACAAAAAAGTAATTGCCACCGGCGGGGTGGTTCGGATTATTAATTCTTGTACGATAGAATCTGGAAAATTAACCTCGGTAAGGGCACCTAAAAACTGGGTAGCCCGGTTTCAGGCCTTGGAATACATTCGCGCCTTTTTACTTGGCCGCATGGCCTGGACTTTTTTGGATGGGTTACTGATTATTTCTGGAGCCATTGGTGTTTTCGACCGGCGGACAACGATTGCTGCCGGGGGTTACAACCACAAAACCGTTGGTGAAGATATGGAGCTGGTGGTGCGCATGAGGCGCTATATGCATCAGCAAAAAATTCCTTATACTGTTGCTTTTGTACCCGATCCTTTGTGCTGGACCGAAGTACCAGAAACTTGGAATGTATTGCAAAAACAACGTAACCGCTGGACTCGTGGAACCATAGAAACCTTGCGCATGCACCGGGGGGTGTTTTTCAACCCCAGTTATGGGAAAATTGGTTTGATTAGTTACCCGTTCTGGTTTTTCTTTGAATGGCTTGCCCCAATTGTAGAATTCGTGGGTATTATATATACCATCTTTCTGATTTCCTTTGGCTTGATAAATTGGGAGTATTTTATTTTAATGTCCATTTTAGTCTACTCCTTTGCCATTTTCTTCTCGGTTTTTGCATTGCTGCTTGAAGAGATAACCTATCATGCCTACCATAGAAAACGAGACATACTGGCGCTATTTCTAGCCGCAGCAATAGAACCTTTTGTTTTTCACCCCTTTATTATCTATTCGGCTATTCGCGGCAACTTTGATTACTTGCGTGGAAAAACTTCGTGGGATAAATTTGACCGCAAAGGTTTCGTAAACACACCAAAACCAGCACCAGTCACCCCAATAACTCAGTAAACAATGTCTAGCGAATTGAGATTTGAACAATTACTCAATGCTATTTCTGAATATGCAGTCTTTATGCTGGATACCGATGGTAATGTTGAATTTGCCAACGCCGGTGCAAAACGGATTTTTGGAGAATGGAATCATGACGTAATTGGAAGTCTTGAAGAGCTGTGCCCGCTGGTAGATCAGGATCCGGCTTTAATTGAAGAAAGTTTACGCTCATCAGCAGCAAAAATTGGCCTATCGGAAAATTATGGGATTCGCGAAAAACCGGATGGCTCCCGAATTTGGATTCATGCCACCTATTCGCCTATTCTAGAGAAAAAAACGTTGAAGGGATTCTCCGTTGTTCTCCGTGACTTAACCGAAAAGCGATTGGCGGAGGCCAAATACAAAAGCTTGGTCGATTCTGCTCCTGACTCCATTTTGCTCATTGACAATAACGGAAATATTAATTTATTGAACGAGAAGAGCTTGTCGCTATTTGGGTATCAACGACATGACTTACTTGGGAAAAACGTAAATGAGTTATTTCACGCTAATTCCGTTTCCGAAGGTGATTTGTGGCACGAGTGGCTTCTGACCCTCAACCATCAGGAAAATGAACTTTTGGTACAATCCATGGGGCGAAGAAATGACGGAGCTAGTTTTCCGGCTGAGGTAAGCTTAAAGGCCATAACCGGTGTTTCGGGCGAATTTCTGAGTTGTTCGGTTAGAGACGTAACGAACCGAAACCAATTGAATGCTGACCTAAGCCAAGCCAATAAAAAACTAAAACTGATTTACAAATGGCTTCAAGGCATTATTGATAGCACACCCAACCTGATTGCCGCGGTTGATAGCAACTTGAGCTTTGTTGCGTTCAACAAATCCTACGCCCTTTTTCTTCAAAAATATTTGAAAATAAACCTTGCCGAGGGCGACAGTTTGGTGAGTGTTTTAAAATTGGTTCCCGATGAATTCAAAGCCTTTTTCAGCGATTACCAAGAAGCTGTGGGTGGAAAAACGTTTGAGACCGAACACCGCACCAAAATTACAGGTCGACCCCGACATTACAAAATTGCCTACCGACCTATAACCAATGAGCAAGGGGTGCTGATTGGTGCTACTCAAATGGTTTACGACATTTCTACCCATCGTGAATACGAAGAAAAACTTAGTCAGGCACTTATGATTGCCGAAAGCTCAGTTAAACTAAAACAAGATTTTTTGGCCAACATGAGCCATGAAATAAGGACCCCAATGAATGCCATTATCGGGTTTACCCGATTGTTGATTGAATCAAAACAATTGGATGAGGACAACGAGTCGTATGCCTTGACCATTTATAAAGCTGCCGAAGATTTGTTGGTAATTATCAACGACATATTGGACTTCTCGAAAATGGAAGCCGGTAAAGTGGTCATTGAAACCGTGCCTTTTGATTTAAAATTACAGCTTAAGCAGTTAAAAAGATTGTTCTCCTACCGCACACTCGATCAAAATATTGATGTGCGCTTTTCCATAGACGCTAAAATTCCGGATGTGGTGATTTCAGACCCTATCCGAATCAACCAAATCATGACCAACTTAATTGGTAATGCGGTAAAATTTACGCCTGAGGGCAATGTGACCGTTACCGTGAAAGTTGATGACCAAACTGATGACTTTTGTGTAATAAAATTTGAAGTTACCGATACCGGTATTGGCATAAAACCGGAGCAACAAACCGAGATTTTCACCAGTTTTCATCAGGCCGACAGCCACATCACCCGACAATTTGGTGGTACAGGTCTTGGGCTTTCGATTGTAAAAAACTTGGTCGACTTACTGGAAGGAACCATTTCGTTAAAAAGTGTTCTTGGCGAAGGCAGCACATTTACTGTTTACCTGCCCATTAAAATTGGAAATACGAGTCAGGAAATAGTTGAGTTAGAGAATCAAAATGGAGAAGCCTTTTTGCAATTGGAGTTGCGGATTTTACTTGCCGAAGACAATAGGAATAATCAAGTTTTAGGAAAAAAAATCCTGAATGACTTCGGATTCCTCGTCGATTTGGCCAATAATGGACAAGAAGCCTTAGATTTATTGAACAAAAACCATTACGACCTTGTGCTCATGGACATTCAGATGCCAGTTATGGATGGGCTTACGGCCTTGAGCGAAATACGGAAAATTGACGGAAAAAAAGGAAAAATACCAGTGGTCGCGCTAACTGCGCATGCCATGAAAGACGAATTAAATAGGTATATTGAGGAAGGAATGAACGCTTGCGTAAACAAACCGTATACCCCAAAACAGCTGATAAAAGTAATTATAGATCAAGTTCACAAAAAATAAAAAAGATGGAACGTACTGTAAATCTCGACTCTTTAAAAGAGATGGTGGGTGATGACCACGAGGTTATTAAAGAAATGCTTGAAATCTTTGCGCAAGATGTTCCGGTGTATCTCGAAACAATTGCTTCATCACTTAAAGAAGACAATTGGGGAGCCATTGCCGCTGCGGCACACACTTTAAAAAGCACGGTTTCCTTTACCGGCCGAAACGATTTGGTAAAAATGGCCGAAACCTTACAATACCAAAAGGTAAAACCGACCGACGAGCAGATTTTAAACTTGTTGAATGAATTCACTGATCAGGTAAACTCGGTGCTTGGCGAGGTGGAAGAAATGCTGCAAACCGACGATTATTAAAACGCGGTTTGAAGTTGCAGTGTTAATTGATTTCTTCTTGAAATTTCCTTGGCTTGCATGCCTTGTTGTTCAAAAACCGGGCGGTTTTCTAAAGCTAGACTCAGTTTTGACGAGTGGTTACCATGTATAAGCCAACTCACACCACCGGTGTATAAATTCATCGCCTCGTTCAGCGCCTTGAAGTTGCTACTTTGGGCCGAAGCGAAAATTTGTAAACTGCCCTGATTGGGTAACAAATTACTTTTTAGTTTATATCCTGCCTGAACAAACAAGGTGTTACCTGTTCCTAGCATGGGAAAACTATTACCACTACCGCTAATAATCGATAAATTTTCAGACCCGTTTGCCGGATTTAAGGCATTGTTTGCCCGCAAGTAGTTTTGCCCAAAATTGTTATGTGAATAGGCGCCATAAAGCGAAATGGCATTTCCTTTTTCCACGGAAATTGGTGCATCGTAAAACACATCAACACCAACCAAATCCATGTTTACAGAAACGGTGTCTTTTCCTTCCAGGTGCCACATTGCATCGGCTTGATGAACAAACCCCGCACCGATATTCAGCACCCGTTTCTTTCCATAATAGGTTCCGGCATTGTATGGGGTAAGGTTGTTTTCTTCGTCAAAAAACTGGTATTGCAAGTAGGCTTGCAGTTGGTTCTTAGCCGGTTTTAACGAGAAATTACTTGATGGGCTTATGGCTGGTAGTTTGGAACTGCTGTTGCTCGCAGCCATGGGGCTAGCCAACATTACCCGATAGTCGAGCTTGCCCAATTTTCCTTTGGCGTAAATGCCCAGTTTTCGCAAAAACTGGTCGGTGGTGCTGTTGGTCGGCTGCTGATATAGCGGGGCATCCAAGCCCATTATGCTGCCGGCAGCGGGAGATGAAAACCGCAGATATCCTCCCCAAGCGCTAAGCCCAGCGCCAATCGAAAGATTTCGATCAATTACCTTGTGTTCAACCAAGGCATCGTGAAAAAAAGCGCCTTGAAACCGTGGCGACTGCGTGCCAAAATTGTTTTGTCCGAATTGTGTGTACAGAAATATCTTATCGGTCAATTGCCCGTAAAGCTGTATCCGCAAGCGCCTAATGCCAACATCAAAAACATTATTCTGAGCAAAACCATTGACCAAACTGCCGGGGTTGTTTTGGTTAAACCTTACCCAAACCTGGTTTAAAACAGTCGCTTTTAAAAAGTGGCTACCACTTTCGTTCAAGGGTAATAGCAGTTCTTTGCGCTCCGGTTTTTCCTGAGCAACAATAGTCAATATCAGGCAAAAAAACAGGCCAAGTAAAACTTTATTTTTCATTAAGTATTAGTAGTTTAAGAGCTCATACCTCCAAAAATGAGCCCGAAGATGTACAAATTTTTAGGACGATCGGTAGGCAATTTCGTGATAGGTTTTGGCATGTGGCCCCAGAAACACGCGAGCATAAATGCGCACAATGGCAATGCCGTCGACAATAAAACAAAGCGACACCACTAAAGCCAGTAAAAGCTGATTTTCGCGAATGTGCGTAAAAATTAAGTCCTCACCAATAAACGTGGTGGTAATTGGAAAGCCTGAAATGCCTAGGCAAGCCAATAAAAACACCATGGCATATCGTGGGTGTTCAAATACATGACCGTGAAAAAGATTCAGGTCTATTTTCCCCTCCTTCTTTTGAAGCTTAAAAAGTATGATGAAACCAATTATTCCGGCAACAGAAACGCCACCCAGATAGAGTAAAATGTGGTTGAAGGTAAATTGCTCGTTGAATGACAAAGCCAGCGCAATCCAAAAATGACCAGCAATAACCAAAGCCCAGGCCAAATACAGGTTCTTGCGTTCCGAAAAAGACTTCAATACCATCATTAGCGCTATTATGGCCAATGCCATGGGCACATAATTACTGATGCTACCGGGTAAGCTTTGTTTCAGGTACATTAAAACCACGCCGAGTAAAAAAATGAAGCCAAAGAATAAGCCATAAATCTTGTTCCCCAAAAAGTTCATTTTTAACCCAAGTCCTTTTAAAGGCGACCAAATGTATAGGAATAAAAACCGGTCAAGTCCCCATTCTTTCAGCGAAAGGATGTAAAGGTTGTAATACAGTTTCTTCGACTTAAACATTCGTCTTTTAGGAGCTTCTTTAACGTTGTAAAATTGCTCGCGAATCAGATAACTCACCACCGATGGCGAAACCAGCAACTGATAGGTGCGCAAAAAAGCATTTCCCATAAAGTGAATCAGCGCCAAGGTGTGCCAGCCAAGCGCCACTTCAATAAAGATTAAGCCAATCTGTGAAATGGAGCCGTAGGCCACCTGACTTTTTATGGACGATTGTACGCGAGCAATGTAAGAAGCCACAATGCTGGTGCTTAAACCCAGCACCACGATAACTACCCGAACTGAATACTGATGTTCCCAAAACGGGAAGGTGCGCAACAGCAAAAACACACCCATGTTGATGGACAGTGAACCGTAGAAAATTGCACTTGATGGGGTAGGGCCTTCCATGGCTCTTGGCAACCACGACGAAAACGGCAATTGAGCAGATTTGGCCGCAGCAGCCACCAGCACCATTAACGAAATAAAGATGCCCAATGCACTGTGGTTGGCCAAGTGGTGGCTTACCATTTCTGCGTTGGTAAGTTGCTCGAAAGTCACATTTTGATGCCACAGGTGATGGCTCATCCACATGGCAAGCAGTATTCCCACATCGCCAACCCGGTATATGGAAAAAACCTTCAATGCATTGCGCACCGGCAAATACCGCTGGCGATAAAAAGCAATAAGCAGAAAAGACGATATTCCTAAGATTTCCCAACCAGCAAACAGGGTTTCAAAATTTCCGGAAAGTACGGTGACGTTATAACCCAGAAAAAACAACAAAATGGTATTAAAGAACCTTTTGTAACCCTTTTCGCGGTGCATATAGGTGCGGCAATAAAGCACCACTAGATAAGTCAGGAAGGAGCCAACCCCAAGAAAAACGGCAGTTGTTTGGTCGAAATAGAAATCGATAAAAAACGAGTAATTCGCATCGGCATATAGCACCATGTCCTTAACATTTTCAGCCGGGTGCTTGTGTGTGAGCCAAATCACCAGAAAAGTAATAAAGGTGAGAAACTGAATCCCAATGGTAATCAGAGCTGTGCCAGAAATGGCATTTTCCTTGTGTTTTGGCAACAACAAACTCAGCAAAAAGCCAAGCAACGGTATTAAAGCAAATAAATTTATGAGGTGTATCATTCGTACAAAATCCTTAATGAATTAAACAAACCGGGATATTATCTTCCGTAGACTCTACAAGCGCGTTGACGTTCTCTTCCAACCGTGTTTCAACAGTCAGCGGCACGTAGGAGGCAAAAGTCTCCCCGTTGTATTCCCATAGTTTTCTACTTTCGGGTTCTATTACCACTAAATGAATCCAATTGTTTTGAATCCATTCGAAAGTAGCCGGGTTAATCCGCATGGTTTTATCCACCACGTCCAGGTGGTGTTCAACCACTAACAGGAGACGAACCGGCTCGTGTACTTCGGTCATTTGAGTGGGTAGCCCAGGCCGCAAATCGCCATCAATTCCATTGGCTACGCCAAAAAGCCCCATTACATTGTGCGGAAGTTTAGACCCGGCTCCGAGCTTTTGGCTATCGACCCTTGAGAAATAATATTCCAGATTGATACCACCACACACTGGTGCCACGGCATTCAAAATGTTCAGCAAATATTTCCCGGTTGGATCTACCCGATAGTCGAATGAGTTGAGGAATGCCCGACGGTCTAAAAACAGTTTCTTGGTTATTGCACGCCTTCCCACTATGCACATGGCATTGGTCGCGTGGTTCAGTTCGGGTCGTGGTTCAAACAGCGACACGGATCGTAGTTTAACCCTTTCGTGAATTTTACTCAGGCTGTCCTTGGTTTTCATCAAAGCAAACCGGCGTGAACGCTCTTTCGCATTTAATTGAAGTGCGTTTTCAAACGCCTTCTTATTTTTTGAATGAACGATTGATTGTGCGTGCGAAAGGGCATCTTCGTCAAAAAACACAAGCTCATCGCGGGTAGTATCTTGTAAACCGCCAACAAATTTGGTGCTGGCAGCTATTTCTATACCCCGAAGGGCAAGTTGAGCCCTTACCTCTGGCTTATTGGCCATATGCGAGAAAACACGGGCATTTACCGACCCGGCTCTTCCCGAACAAGCCCCACAATCGTAAGCCGCGTAATGCGGGTTGTTGACGCTGCTGGCTCCATGCCCAATAATATAAACCACAGGTGCAAAGTGACTTACCAAACCGATGCTTTTAAGTGTTGCCTCAACGCGGTCGGTCATCTCGTCAACCGTAAAACCTACCTGAAGTCCAGACTCTAGCTGCTGTTCTGAATTGTGCTCAACGGTGAGTTTAGAAAACCGATCCATGTGTTTTAAGGATGACGCTGCTGCAGGAGTAGTAGACGGCCTGAAAATGTCTACAAAAAGCTTCAATGCCGACCAAAACCCTACGGTTTGACTAACCAACCAGCCGCTGTGCAGTGAATGGGCGTGTTTAGAAAAGTGGGCGTCTTTTTCACGAACGCCACGGCTTTGGTGCTCTTTAACCAAGTATTTTGGCGTAACCGGTGCGGGACAAACCTTGGTATAATGTTTACCATCCTCTGGTTGGTAATAAAATTCCACCCCAAAAAATCCGGCGGTGCCAAACGTGGCGCAACTGGGGTCTTCTGCTTCCAGGTATCGCCGAAAGGAACATTCCCGGTCGTCAATACAAAAAACAGCTTGAAAACTTTCTACCGGTTCTTCTTTTGCAGCTGCTGGCGCGTGAAGCAGGCCAGCCAATATTTGGTCGTAATAACTCCACTCAAAGGCGTCTTGCCAAAGCATAATTACCTCATCGAGTTCGGTAAATGGAGTGGGGGCAAACAAATTATAATCAGCCGGATCGGCCAATTCGGCAATTGGCTTCCAGTCGGTGCCAAATTTTTGATCGAGGACATCAATCTCAAACAACAGTTCAAGGGCGATGAAATCCTTCAGTTTCATTTTTCGCTTATCCAAGAGCGTAGCCGGGTCATTTTCAATGGCTGCCACCATACCCGACCAGCCTTGGTGAGAAAACTGCAAATCGAACAAGTAGGTGGCAAACCATTCTTCTTTGCCCACCAAGAGGGTAAGTAACGAACGCAAATCGCACGAACCTTTGAGCAGCTCTTTTACCCTTTTCGATTTAAAAAATCCTCGCACGGCATAACCCTCTAGCTCACGAATGGCGCTTAACAAGCCCAGGTGACCAAGGGGAAATTTCCAAATGGCCACACCCTGATCGAGATAATTGCACAAAATGCGAAACAGCACCGGATGCACTAACGAGTCCATATCGATGGCATAATGCGACCGCCAATTGGAACGCAAACTCCCTATGCGCATGGCTTCGTTCAGCGGATAGGAAGTCCCTATCAATCGGTTTTTCCAAACCCCTAGGTTTTCTGTTCCTTTTCGGTTGCTTATAACCCGGTCAAGTACCTTGGCATTAATCCGCCCTGATTGATAATAACTTCTGTACTCCTCCAGCGAAAGGTAGACCTTGTAACCAAATATTTCGGATGCTTGTTTCAATGCCGCCGAATATGGCAAGTGTTGAAACGCATGCAAAGTATTGTGGTGTATAAAATCCTTAAGTGGCGCTTGAGCTGGTAAATAGTGATGCAATTGATGCAACACCTCATCTTCGTTAAAAACTGAGGTGCCCTGTGGATGAACTGTAGTGCTCATTTTACTTCAATAATTATTGGGTTTTGCGTCTTACTCGGGTTTCAACAGGAGTAAATCCACAAACTTGTTCATTAAAATTAGGCTTTTTTGCCACGAACCCTTGCCGCCAAATGATGTTTTGATACCGGAGCATGCCGGACTAATCCAACAATTTTCACCGTGCCACCAGTTGATTCGTAATGGTGCTGGAAGTGATGCAGACTTTCCATTACTGAATGATCGACCAATTTGGTTCTGCCCAAGTCGATGGTAATGTTGAATCCGGGTGGAATGGCTTCTAGTCGCGACTTTATTCCCAGAAAATTGGTGAACAAGGCTGCTTTGCCAATTTTTACCAAGTAGGTGTCATCAACAAATGAAATTTGGGTGGACACCTTGAACAAATATTTCAGCGGAGTGCCGCGGTACAAGTGGACGATAATCTTGGTTAACATACCGGCCGCTATTCCAATCAGCAGGTCTTCGGCTAGCGTAAAAACAATGGTAACCACAAAAATTAGTAGCTGTTCGCGGCCAATTTTAAAGGTGTTAATGAACTCTTTTGGGTGCGAAAGCTTAATTCCGACAGAAATGAGCATAGCTGCCAATGCGGTGTTAGGAATCATTTCAATATAAGACGAGGCAAACAAAACAAACACCAGAATGAAGAATCCGTGGAAAAAATTGGCCCAACGGGTTTTGGCCCCATTGCTCACGTTGGCCGAACTTCTGGCCACTTCCGAAATCATAGGTAAACCGCCCAGTATAGCCGAAATGGTATTACCAATACCAACCGCAATTAGATCTTTATTGGTGTTCGACTTCCGTTTAAACGGATCCAGCAAATCAATCGCCTTCACGGTAAGTAGCGACTCGAGACTGCCTACTAAAGCAAACATGATAACGAACTTGATAAACGTACCGGGATGCGCAAAACCGGCCATGCTAATGTTCAGGTGAATGTTTTCTAACAAATTACCAATGTGCACCAGTGCATAGGATGGTTCGGTGTGCTGAAAATCGAGAATCAACTCGGCTGGAATGGCAATGATTAACACGACCAACGGAGCCGGGATTTTTTTAATGAATCCGCTCTTTAAGTAAGGCCAGCCCAGCATAATGGCTAAACTCACTAGCCCAATAATAGCTGCCTGAACATCCATGTGCAACACATAATTGGGAATGTTGGCCAATAATTTTATGGGGCCAACGCCTTTCAATTCGGCAGGATTTATATTTAACAAAATGGGGATTTGCTTCGCAATAATAATTAGCCCGATGGCAGCCAACATACCATGAATGGCCGAAAGCGGGAAAAAATCAACCATTTTGCCCAGCTTCAGCACCCCAAATAAAATCTGAATTAAACCGGCAATCACCATGGCTCCTAAAGCCAGATGCCAGCCGGCTTCTCCCCCGCCAAACTCATTAACAGCACCTGCTACTATAACAATTAACCCAGCGGCAGGCCCCTTAATGGTAAGGCGCGAACCCATGAAAAAGGTGACTACCAAACCACCAATTATGGCTGTAATCAAACCCATAATTGGGGGAAACTCTGATGCTTTTGCAATGCCTAAACTTAACGGCAACGCTAATAAAAATACAATGAATCCTGAGGCGGCATCAGCCGATTGATTTTCTTTAAATCCGGCAAAACCATCCTTTGGGACAGTTTTATGCGATTTACTCATAAATGAATACTTGAGAAATGAATACTTGGAAAACGCGATAAGCGACCTGAAAAAACTAATGGCTAAACCATTTCATCTTTTCAGGAATAAAACCGACAGACAAGAAATGCCCGTGGCACGTTCAAATCACAAACGAAGTACCCGAATAGAAAGAAAGATGGCCAGTTTTGGAAACCGGCTGTTTTTTTGGCTAAAAAGCCCCTGATGCTTAAACCAGCTTTGGCTTTGAGAAACAGAAGGAGTTGGAGAAAACGGGACAATGAAATAATCAGCTAAATCGTCGTCTTCAACCTCGTTAATTTCTTCGAAAAGAATATTGGCGACTGAACCGGCATGCTTACCGGTTTGTGTAATGCCCGATTTTATAGGCTTAGTAAGCTGATTGCTGAAACTGCTGGCAATAGCATTTTGCCCCGATACTGCCAAAAACAGTACCAGACAGAAATAACTAAAAACCTTTTGAATCTTTTGCATTTAGTTCAGCAAGGGTGGTGAATCCTTTTTCGGTGACAAATTTGCTGGTAAATAGTTTACCATCAACCGGTTTTAAGAAAATTTATCGTAAAGGGCAGTTTATCGAAAATGCAAAAACCCATCGGAAATTAACATCCGATGGGTTAGTCAAACAATTCCAGGTTTTAATTTTACTTCTGTACAATGTCCGCTCTCGTTGTCTCCAACAGGGCTACAAGGTCATTAATTAATTTTTGATCGGTAACGCCATTTTGACCTAAAGCCACACCAATATCGCCTACAAAATTGTCGAAATCTGCATTTGCCGCTTTTTCGCCCATACGGTTGTTTGCAGCCGGGTCGTGAGCATTTTTCATAGACAAGCCCGTGTAGCTATAGTTTTTTGAACCTGTAGCAAAGCACATGAAATCGGTGAAGTTTTTGCTTAGTGCAGTTAACCCCGTGGTGTTACCGCTTCCTAATTCGGCAAATAATACCGGGAAAAACTTGGCCAACCTAGAGTCGGCTGCAATTACATTAATTGCGCTATCTACTACCGAACGAAGGGTTAAACGACCTTGTTCAATCATTACACTCGAATTGTTAGGGTCGGTAACTTTTTTAGTTCCACCAACCCGTTCATACAGCGTAGGAGGAGTGGTAGTTGCAACAGGCGCGGGCTCTTCTTCTTTTTTGCAAGAAGTAAACCCAATTGCAACAATTACCAATAGTCCGCCAAATAGGAGAATTGTTTTTTTCATAGTTGTTTGTTTTTATGGTTTTGTTATTGTTTGCTTAGCTCATTAGTTTTGCGAAATACATCGACAGTCTGCGGCCAACCTCATTTCGGCTCATTACCGGGCAGCCACCTTTTAGGTCGTTTTTGCTGACCACATATTTTTCGGCCCGATAGTTTCCAGCAGCCATCACCAGGCTGTATACGTGAGCTGAAGTTTGCGTTTCTGGGTTGAAGGTATAAACCAGGGCGCCTGTTGGAATGTTGAAATAGGTGCTTTTTACGCCGGGCAAACTACCCACCAAACCTTTTATTTTATTGGCCGTTGCAGAATCCAACGGTGTTATAAAATCTATTCTGCTGAGCTGTAGGTTGGCATGCCCATCATAATTGGGTTTGGTGGTCAAGTAGATGTGTCCAACCAACGACATAAAAAATGCCGCTATCATTGCTGAAAACCAATACCGTCGTAATTTATTTTTTCCTGAATTCATGGTAACTCAATTAAAAACCGTTCCATTTTGGTGACAGTTCCATGACAATTACGAGGCGAAGGCGTTTTTGGATTTGGACCATCATTTTTTTATACCTTCGCGTTGATGAGAGTTGCCGTAGCAATAGGGTTATTAGGTTTGTATTTATTTTCAAATACAGAACTTAGCCAGTTGCTTAAACTGTCAGTTCTTATTGAACATTTTGAAGAGCATAAAGCCAAAAATCAAGGCATAAGTTTTCTCGATTATTTGCACCACCATTACATCGACTCTCATGCTGACGATGGTGATGGCGAGCGGGATCAGCAATTACCGTTTCAATCGCACAACGATTGTTTGGCTTTTAACTTGGCCTTTTACCCGACCGATATTTCTTACAGTCTTATACCAGACCCGGTGTTTGCTGAAAAAACCGACTCCTGTTTTCCTTACCACCTTTCCCTTTCCGGTAAGCCATTAAGTGCCGTTTGGCAACCGCCTAAACGGATAGACGCGGCATAATCAGCCGATTCAGTAAAGCTTGCAGCGATTTATTGGTTTTTCTAATAAGTTGTTGTTGCTTTTGGCTACATTTTCCAGCCATAAAAACCATTCTTACAATCACTCATTTCGAAAATTGTTATCATGTTAAACAGGATAATAGCGTTCTCTGTTAAGCAGAAACTCACCATTGGGCTATTTGTAGTTGCCCTAATTGCCTATGGCAGTTATCAGGTAACCAAATTGCCAATCGATGCCGTTCCTGATATCACCAACAATCAGGTTCAAATAATTACCACCGCACCCGCGCTAGGCGCTACAGATATTGAACGACTCATAACTTTTCCGGTAGAACAGGCCAACAGTAACATTCCAGGTTTACTGGAGTTGCGCAGTTTTTCTCGATTTGGACTATCGCTGGTAACCTTAGTTTTCGATGACAAAGTAGATATCTACTGGGCTCGTCAACAAGTAACAGAACGGTTAAGCCAGGTTAAGGACCAAATACCTCCTGGGGTTCCACTACCAATTCTAGCGCCAATTACCACTGGATTGGGCGAAATTTATCAATACATCATACGGCCAAAACCGGGGTTTGAACACAAATACAGCATTACTGACCTACGAACAGTGCAGGACTGGGTGGTAAGACGCGAATTGCTACGTGTAAACGGGGTTGCCGACATAAGCAGTTTCGGGGGTAAACTGAAGCAGTATGAAATTGCCATAAACCCAGATAAACTCTATGCTAACGGAGTGAGCATCAAGGATGTTTTTACGGCGTTGGAGGGCAACAACCAAAATACCGGCGGGGCTTATATCGAGAAAAACCAAGGGGTGCTCTTTATTAGAAGCGAAGGATTAATTGGCAATGAGGCCGATATCGCAGCAATACCAGTAAAAATGACCTCCTCCGGGGCTCCACTATATATCCGCGACTTGGCCGAAATAAAGATAGGTTTTGCTACCCGGTATGGCGCCATGACCTATAACGGGAAAGGCGAGGTAGCTGGGGCAGTGGTTATGATGGTGAAAGGCGCCAATAGCAATAAGGTAATTGCGGATGTAAAGGAGCAAATAGATCGGGTTCAAAAAATGTTGCCCGAAGGCTTAGTTATTGAAGCTTTTCTAGATCGTACAAAAATGGTTAATAATGCCATTGGCACCGTAGAAACCAACCTGTTGGAAGGAGCCTTGATTGTCATTTTTGTTTTGGTGTTTTTTTTAGGTAATTGGCGAGCCGGCCTTTTGGTCGCCAGTGTTATTCCGCTGGCCATGCTGTTTGCCATAATACTAATGAATCAATTTGGCGTAAGTGGCAATCTGATGAGTTTGGGGGCACTTGATTTCGGACTAATCATAGACGGAGCGGTAATTATTGTTGAGGCAACCATGCACCAGTTGGCACATAACAACCGGTTTCGAAAGGTGTCGTTACTAAACCAAACCGAAATGGATGCTGTGGTTAATGAGTCGGCTGGAAAAATGATGAATAGTGCCGTTTTTGGACAAATTGTTATCCTGGTGGTTTACTTACCGATTTTCACCTTAAGCGGAATTGAAGGCAAAATGTTTATGCCAATGGCGCAAACTGTAGCTTTTGCTCTTTTAGGTGCCTTTATTCTTTCCCTTACCTACGTCCCGATGATGAGTGCTTGGGTGCTTTCAAAAAAAATAAGCCACACAAAAACCTGGTCTGATAAAACCATGGAGAAACTGGAACAGTTTTACCAATATTGGTTGGCAAAAGCCATCCGGGTGCCAAAACTAATTTTAGTTACCGTTTCGGTGCTTTTTGTACTGGCTGTTGCCGTGTTGCTAAATATGGGCGGGGAGTTTATTCCGGCATTGGAAGAGGGCGATTTTGCAGTAGAAACACGGGTTATTACCGGTAGCAACCTAAACCTATCGGTCGATGTGTGCTTAAAGGCTGAAAAAATATTACTCGCGAAATTTCCTGAGGTTAAAATGGTGGTGGGAAAAACCGGCAGCAGTGAAATCCCAACCGACCCTATGCCTGTAGAAGCCAGCGATTTAATGATAATTTTAAAAGATAAAAAGGAATGGACCTCGGCCGCAAGTTTTAACGAATTGGCCGCAAAAATGAAAACAGCATTATCCGTTATCCCAGGGGTTTCTTTTGGTTTTCAATATCCAGTTCAAATGCGATTTAATGAATTAATGACCGGTGCACGACAAGATGTGGTTTGTAAAATTTATGGCGAAAACTTGGATTCACTGGCTCATTACGCGCATAAACTAGGCAAAGTAATTAATACCGTTTCCGGCAGTTCCGATTTGTTTATAGAATCGGTAAACGGTATGCCGCAGCTGGTAATAAATTACAACCGATTGGCGCTGGCTCAGTATGGGGTCTCTATTAATACGGTTAATGAAGTGGTAAACGCCTCTTTTTCAGGTCAGCAGGCTGGTGTAGTGTACGAGGGCGAAAAGCGGTTCGACTTGGTGGTTCGAATGCTGAAAACTAGCGAAACCGATGTAAGTACTGTGGAGAACTTGCTAATACCATTACCTACCGGTGCCCAAATACCGCTGCACATGTTGGCGGAAATAAACGTGATTGATGGCCCAAATCAAATTCAGCGTGAAGACACCAAGCGCAGAATTGTAATTGGTTTTAACAGCAGAGGAACCGATGTGCAAACGATTGTTCAAGAACTTCAGCGCAAGGTTGCTAGTCAAATTAAACTTCCTACCGGTTATACCATTACCTACGGAGGTTCATTCAAAAATCTGGAAGAGGCTAAAACTCGCCTAGCGGTTGCGGTTCCGGTGGCGCTTTTGCTTATTTTTCTGTTGCTTTACTTTGCCTTTCGTTCGGTAAAACAAGGTTTACTAATTTATACCGCCATTCCGCTATCGGCAATTGGAGGTGTATTTGCTTTGGCGGTTCGCGGTATGCCTTTTAGCATAAGTGCCGGGGTTGGTTTTATTGCACTTTTTGGGGTAGCGGTGTTAAACGGCATTGTTCTCATTGCCGAATTTAACCGGATTAGTACTCAGCCCGGTTTTACAGACCTGAGACGTGTAGTTTTTGCCGGAACAAAAAACCGAATGCGGCCAGTATTAATGACCGCTTTTGTTGCTTCATTAGGATTTTTACCAATGGCCTTAAGCAACGGAGCTGGTGCCGAGGTGCAACGGCCATTAGCATCAGTTGTAATTGGCGGATTGCTATTGGCTACCTTTTTAACCTTGTTTGTGCTACCTATTCTTTACCTGCTGTTCAACAAAGCGTACCCAAAAGTGATGAAAATCAATAAAGCGCTGCCCATTACGTTCTTGTTCTTATCACTTGGCTTGCTGTCTATCGGGCAGCAAGTCATCTCGCTACAAGCGGCCATCGATTCGGCTTTGACCAACAACACCCCATTGCAGAATGAAAAATTGCAGGTGCTTTATCATAAACAGCTGATAAAAACGGCAGGTGAATTGCCGCATACCAATGTTTTGGGCGAATATGGACAAGTAAACAGTTATTACCAAGACAACCGCATTGGCATCAGCCAAAGTTTTGAATTTCCGCTGGTTTACCACCTCCGGAAAAAGGCTTTACAAGAGGAGTGGAACGTGGCCAACGCGCAACTCACGCTAAAAGCCGCAGATTTAAAAAAGCAAGTTTCCAGTACTTTCAACACCTTGGTTTATTTAAAGGAACAACGGAAACTTCTGGCTACTGCCGACAGTCTTTATGCCCAATTTTTAATACGCGCAACCAAACGACTGAATGCCGGTGAAAGCAACGCGCTGGAGCAAGTTTCGGTTGAAAATCAGCGTTGGGCAATAAACAACCGTTTGGCCTTAATATCGGCTGAATATGACCAGACCTTGGCACGGTTTCAGTTGTTAATCAACAGTTCTGTCCCGCTTGTTCCCCAAAACACTGAAAACAAGTTGCTGTTTGACATTCCGTTGGATGGTGTCGCAGCAAATTTTCCGGGTATTTTGGTAATTGAGGCTGAAACGCAACTCGCAAAAAAACAAATCGGATTAGAGCGTAGTCGCTTGCTTCCAACCTTTTCGTTGGGTGCCTCTAGCCAAACCATTTTTGGCGTAGGTGCCAACGAGCAGTTTTACAACTTTAACCAGCGGTTTCAAAGTGTGCAAATCGGCATGGGAATTCCTCTTTTCCCCAAAGCACAACACGCCCGAGTAAAAGCTGCAAAAATTGCCAGTCAAATAGCACAAAACAATCTTTATTTTCAGCAACAACAGTTTATGCAACAACTTGTCGCCGTCAAAAGTCAAGTTCGCGCACAGCAAGGCATCCTAACTCAAATGCAAAAAATAACCGTACCCAATGCCCAGCTAATTTTTGACATTGCCCAGCAACAATTTGTTAATGGCGAAATAAATTATTTGGACTGGGTAACCCTAATTAATCAAGGCACAGCCACCCAGGCTCATTACCTGGAAGCCTTATATCAACAAAACGAAAACCTGATTCAACTTAACTACCTATTAAACCAATAATTGCTTCAACCATGTTAGCCATATATAAACTTAAAACCCTCCTACTTCTGTCTGCAATTGGATTTGGTGCACTTTCATGTTCCGGAAAAAGGGAGACGGAAAAAGCAAACTCCGAAAGCACCCAAAATAATGTTGTAATGCTTACCCCGGCACAATTTAAAACAGGCAATATTGAGGTAAATGCCCTCCAAGAACGCCAGATTTCTGGAGTACTTAAATTAAACGGAGTTATTGACGTACCCCCACAAAATCTTATTTCAGTGAGTGTTCCGCTAGGCGGGTATTTGAAATCGAGCACCCTACTGCCGGGCATGGCTGTAAAAAAGGGCCAGATTATTGCTTATCTAGAAGATCAACAATACATACAGCTGCAACAAGATTTTTTAATGACTAAAAACCGGCTAGAATTGGCCGAAACGGAATACAATCGTCAAAAAGAGCTGAACAACAGCAAAGCGGCCAGCGATAAGGTTTTTCAGCAGGCGCAAGCCGAACTAACCAGCCAAAAAATTACCTATCGGGCACTTAGCGAAAAATTAAGATTAGTGGGGCTTAATCCAGATGGCTTAAATGAAAAAAACATGTCGCGCACGGTTCCCGTTTATTCGCCTATAAATGGGTACGTAGCCAAGGTGAATGCCAACACGGGTAGGTTTCTCACCCCTAGCGATATATTGTTTGAGTTGGTCAATGTTTCCGACATTCATCTTAACCTCAACGTGTTTGAAAAGGATTTGGCCAAACTGGCCATAGGTCAACGAGTGGTAGCATACAACAATAGCATGCCCAATTCAAAGCACACCGGCGAAATTATTTTGTTGGGGCGCTCATTAACAGCCGATAAAGCAACCGAGGTGCATTGCCATTTCGATAAATACGACAAATCGCTGGTTCCCGGTATGTATATGAATGCCGAAGTGTCTTTGGGAAACACCACCGTTACGGCAATTAATGAAGAGGCTATAGTAACCCTAAACAATGCAACTTATGTATTTACACAGCAAGAGGCGTTGGCCTTTGTGTTAACCCCAATTCAAACAGGCATTATCCAGGATGGGTGGGTAACAATTTTAAATTCAGAAGTAATTAAAAACAAACCGGTAGTAACCAAAGGAGCCTATTGGTTGTTGATGAAGATGAAGAATGTGGACGAATAAACTTAAAATGGACGGTACATCCGCAGTCAAATGCTGGATATTCGGATTTACTGAATTGTTTCGCAGCTGCTTCAGTCCGAATTGAGTGGGCTTAAGTTGCTAAAGCGAAACCGGAAGGAGATAAAAAATCTTGTTTTGTTCGTTGTGCCACAATAATTTCTTAATATTGCCCCCGCATTGGGGGATTAGCTCAGCTGGCTAGAGCGTTTGCATGGCATGCAAGAGGTCATCGGTTCGACTCCGTTATCCTCCACAAATCAAGGGCTTCAGATTTTCTGAGGCCCTTGTTGTTTTAACCCAATTGGGTTAATTTGGATTAAGACCAAAATTTATGGACTTGATTTCGTATAAGCTACCTACAACTTCAATCTCAACTAATCCCGAAGGGATTCAACCCGAATAACACAAACTACTAGAAAACTTGGCAACCCCGAAGGGGTTGAATGTAGAAAATGTTCAACCCCTTCGGGGTTGTGAAATTCGCTTCACCCTTCATCAGCTATTCATGTTGAATCCCTTCGGGATTATTAGCCTGATAAACGTGCGTACACAAGTTTTGGACTTGATTGGTCAACAATCCGGTCGAAGAATAATCCTCTTGTTTATTTCAACTTGGGGATCAAATCCTGAAACAGGAAACAAATGTCTTTTTCGCTGTTTTCCGGGTTGGTGTAGGTTTTCTCCACCTTTTCGCCCAATTCAATGGGTATGGATTGCTTGAAAATTGGTCCGTCAAATACAAAGGTGTGAAACTCACCGTTTTCACCTGCTGGGTCTACATTTGCCGGAAGGTCGGCTAGAAACTCGTTATCGATAATTCGGCCACAGAATTTTTCGGGCAGCAATTGGGCGTTGATGCACACCAGTCGTGTTTTAAACTTTAGTTGAATAAACTCGTTCACCAAGTCGGTGGTATTCATTCCCCAAACGGGGTAAACGCCTGTAAACCCTACGTCGGCCAGCTTGGCATCACGAAAGGCACGCAAATCTTCTAGAAAAATATCGCCAAAAATGCTGTGTGAGATTCCCTGCTTCTTAAATGCTGTAAGGGTTTCAGTCATCAGGCGGTTGTATTCGGTATGTGAGATGCTTGGCGCAAGGCGCAATACTTTTAGCGGAATACCAATTTCTTCGGCTTGTTTTTCGAGCAAATTCAGTCGGACGCCGTGCATAGAAATGCGCTCGTTTTCAGCATTTACCGTGGTTAACAAATACTGCACATCGTATTGTTTCGCCTGCAAAACGCGGTAAAGCGCCAGGCTGCTGTCCTTGCCGCCACTCCAGTTAAAAATTGCAGGAATCTTCATTTTGAATCTTGACTTAAGCTCTTGATATAAAATTGCCACGGAATTTCCTGATAGCCAATTCTAAGGGCGGCAACAATTGCATCGCCCACCACCACTTTAAATCCGTCCATTGCATGGTCGGTAGTAAATTTTGGCGGAGCATAGCCCCCTGTTTCGCAAGCAAATTGGTAGTATTCTTCCTTTGACGGGTGTTGCGGATTGGCCGCGTTAAAGGTAAAGCCCCATTTTTCTTGTCCAATAACCTCGGCACAAAGCATTACGGCATCTTCCAAACTAATAAAGTTTACGGGTATTTTGGCTCCGGCCACAGCTGTTTTTCCGGCCAAAAACCGTCCCGGATGCCTTCCCGGCCCAACCAACCCGGCCATGCGGATAATGGTGGCCTGCGGACAGGTTTCTCGAATCATCTCCTCAGCCGCCACCAGCTTACTTTCGGTTGCGCCAAGCGTTTTGGTAAACTCAGTTACCGGAAAAACCGACGTGCCGTAAACCGAAGTTGAGCTTACAAAAAGTACTTTCTTATTGGTACAAAAAGTCAGTAGTTTTGAAAGGTTTTCCAAATAGTTGACCGACTTGGAAGGTGGTATGGCAATAATAATGTGGGAGGAATTAAACAGCTTTTCGTTCCACTTTTCAGGCTGATCTAAATCAAATAAAAACGGGCGAATGCCCCATTTTCGCAACATGGGCACCTTCTCGGGGCTTGTGGTTGTGCCTTTAATGGTGAAATGCCAGGAAAGCAAATGGCCGGCCAAGGGTAAGCCCAGCCAGCCACAGCCTATAATGGAAATACTTTTTTGCATGTTTTACTGCATGCAATATAGTTAATGCTTATTTACTCAAGAAGTAAAATTCTCCAGGCACCTTGCTAACCTCATATTCGTTGGTTTTACTGCCGCTAAAGTCAAGTTGATAAACGGCTCCGTTACTAGAATAATCTTTGGCATCGGCTACGTAAACAGTATTGGTTATTGGGTCAACTCCTAATCCGTTTAAGTTAGCGTTTTCTTTCTCAAAAAACACGGCTGTTGGGAGCGAGTTATCGGTAATATTCATTTTGAAAACCTTACCATTTAAATAAACAAACTGGTTTTTACTGCTGTTCATTCTAATTTTTTTAACACCGCCTGCACCAACAGTAAGGTTGAGCAAAACGGTTTTTGAGGTTATTGACACCTGTTTGATTTTGCCATTTTCAACAATCTGCCAATTGTCATCGTAAAGTGCGCTACAGCCCAACCAAAGGTTTCCATTTTTGTCAACCTGAATGCTTTGTGCACCCTTTCCTACCAAAATACTATCGGTTATGGTGTTTGTACTGTGGGAAATAACGTATAGATATTCACTCGAGTTATTGGTTACGTAAGTCTTGCCGTTTAAACTTAGCATTTCCACAGTAGAACCAGGGCAATCGATGGTTTTTTCTACGGTATTGCTGGTGGTGTTAATGACACTAATTGGCCCACCAAAAAGGTCGGAAATATAGGCGTGGGTTGCATCGCCTGCGGCCATATAATTGGGAGAACCCAATCCCGTAATTTCACCTTCTTTTTTGAAGGTTGTTGGATTGATAATTACTGCCTTAGCTGAGTTATTAACAACAACGTATACTTTGCCATTTACAGCTGTTATACTTTGCGCAACATCGCCCAAAATCTCACTGTTATTACTCTGATAAACATCGGCAATCACCTCATTGTTGTCGAGGTTAATGAAACTAACTGCGGCTTCGTTTTTAAGGAACCCTCCTTCATTGCTCACAAAAACAGCACCGGTTTTTACCACAACGGGTGTAGTCTCTGGAATAACTTCGTCTTTGTCGCAAGATGTAAAACCTAGTGTTGTTATGGCCAGTAACAAGGTTAGTTGACTGGTTTTTACGATTAACTTTTTCATTTTATTTGATGTTTAGATTAATTCCTATTTCGTAGTTTCTACCGGGCATGGGATAACCCTGTTGTGCCATGTAGAAGTAGTCGAGGGCATTGTTGACCGCTGCAAAAAATTGAAACTGTATCTGGCCAATGGCCAATGATTTGGCGGCATAAATACTTAACAACTGGTACGCCGGAAGCCAATTCTGATTGGCGGCATTAATAAATCGTTTGCTAAAATGATGGGCATTAACATGCAGTTGCCAGCTTTTATAACTTGCCATCAACCGCAGCAACCCATTGTGAACCGGGATGTAGGGCAAAAATTTGTTTAACTCGCCTTCGTTGCCTGTACTGGTTTTGGTAACTACCGAATGGGTGTAGCTATAATGCAATTCAGAACTTATCTGTAACTGTCGGAAAATGACCTTTTGGCTCAAGGAGGCTTCAACGCCCCGGCTAACTACCTCGCGAATATTTACCGGTGACCAAAAAACGGCTCCGGGTTGCCAAACAATTAAGTTTTTGGTGCGGTTGCTAAAACCGGTTAATTCTGCCGAGAAGTGTTGGTATTTAATGGCCGCGCCCACTTCGTTGCTCCAGCCCTTTTCGGGCAGTAAATTGGGGTTACCACCTGGCACCCAATACAGGTCGTTAAAATCGGGGGCGTGGTACACTGCCGCACTGTGGGCTTTAAAGCTAATGGCTGCTAACGGCTTAAACTGAATTCCGGCCGATGGGACAATGGGTTGATTTTCCCCGTTTATAAACTGATTTCTAACACTTACATCGGTAATTAACTGATCATTCAACCAGTTTTTCTGCCAACCGCACCACATGGAAACCCTGTTTTGATGAGGTTTTTGGCCTCCATAACCATCAACCTGAGCTTGAATGATAAGCGGATTCACAAAGGCATAAAAAGTATTGTTTTCTTTCAGGTAAATTTTACCCCCGACTTGCAACCAGCCAGAGTGCGTTTTAGAAAGCGACCTTATTTTGCTTACCGAATCGGAGTAAAGCAACGACTCGTACTGAATTCCTACCAAGGCACTAAGGTCTACCAGCGATGTTTTGAAAGAAAGGGTGGTTGCGTTTCTACAATTATCGTCCAACTGCACACCGGTTGAGTTCATCAACATCCGGTTGGTTTTAGTGTAAAGCAACACGTTGTCGAGTTTGAGTTGGCTACCCAGCACAATGCCCGTTTGGTGCATAAGCCCCTGTTGATTGAACTCCGCTCGTTTTACTGTGTCGGGTTGTTTCAGGAGATAGTAATTGTTTAATTCGGGCAAGTAAAATTTCCGGTAGGTGTACCGGTTTTCGGCGTGCTGGTTATACACTCTTAGTTGGGTGTATACCTTGTTTCCTTTATAAGCAAGGCCAAGTCCAAGCTGGTTTTTATTGAACGATGCCCGGGATAAAAACGCTTTTCCGGAAAAACCATTTTTGGTCGGGGTTTGGTTATTCAGCAAAACCGCTCCGCCAACTGCACCACTACCGTATGAACCGGTTCCTGCCCCCGGTTCTACCGTAATTTTATCGGTAAAAAAAACAGGGAATAAGGTAAAATCGAATTGTCCGTGGGTGGGACTTTGCAGGTTTATACCGTTCCACATAACTGCGGTATGGTCGCTGGAAGTGCCCCGCATGGCCGCTCCGGTGCTGCCGCTAATGCCATATTGCTTAAACGAAAAGCCGGTTTCGCCCGCCAAGATATCGCTCAGGTTTTTGCCTTGGTATTGCACTAGTAATGTACTGTCAAGCTTTTGTTGCTTTTTGCCCACCTCATTAAACCCTGGTTTTTGGGCTATTGCAACCACTTCACTCAAGCGCACAGTGTCGAGCAGCGTTTGCCCGAAGCCGAGAATAGGCACAAAAAGGAAGCCGATGACAAACAGTTTTTTCAAGCCAAATACGTTGGCCGTCGGGAAAAAAGATAAAATACCAAAGCTGTTTGGCTATAGATACCTTCCCGTCTTTTTACCCGAAAGCGGTGAAACATGCTGTTTGTGGCAGGTCTTCTGACTTGTCTTTTGCATTGTCCCGCCTTCCCGTTGTAAAACAGTGGTGGTGATTTGGACAAATACCGGGTTAAAAACCCAGTACAGACTTACAGCTGCGGGAACAGTCTCGGATTTTCACCGAATTCCCTTTTAATCTCGACCAAAAAAAATCGAGAACCAAAAACGGGGCGAAAGTAAAAGAAATTTAGTTTGGGTGAGAAAAAATTAAATGAATCGCCAATTAAGCTGCTGTAATGTAACAAGTTAAATATCGAACCAACGATTTTTTACGGCTAGGTTTATCGCTTTTGCTTTAGAGTTTACCTGCATTTTTAGGTAAATATTTTGAATATGCTTGCGAACCGTGCCAGTGCTAATAAACATTTGTTCGCCAATGGCGGCATAACTCAAACCATCGACCACCATTTTTAGCACTTCAAATTCGCGCGGAGTCAGGTCAAATTCGTTACCGGTGTTTTTAATCGAGTTGGGACTTGGGGCATCGGACATGTTTTTAAGCAATTCAATTGCCTTTAACGCCATAACAGGCGACAGTTGCGCACCACCTTCTTCTACATTAGTAATGGCATTAATTATTCTTTCAGTCGATTCATCTTTTAACAAATAACCGCTTGCCCCAGCCTGTATGGCTTTAATTAGGTTTTCATCGTCGGGATAAATGGTTAACATGATGAATTTCATGTCAGGAAATTTTTCTTTTGCCCTTGCCACCGCCTCAATGCCATTCATTGTAGGCATTTCAATGTCCATTAAAACCACCTCGGGCAATTGGCCGGCAGCGGCATCAAGCTGGTCTAAAAAATGCTGGCCATGTTCGGCGGCAAATAAAAACTCAATCCGGGGTTCTTGTTCCAAATCTTTTTGCAAGCTAAAGCGCAACAGCGGTCTATCTTCTACTATGGCAACGCGTACTTTCATATTTGATTTAGCTTATTGGAAGTTTAAGGCTTACTCGGGTGCCATCGTCAATTTTCGATTGAATAGTAAACTCGGCACCAATCTCATCACTGCGCTGTTGCATATTTTTTAAGCCGTAATGGCCATCATGCGGCTTATTTAAATCCATGCCTTTGCCCGTGTCTTCAACGGTTGCAATTAAAACATAAAATTCATTGTTGCTAAAGGAACAAACAATGTTGCCTTGGCCAGCGTGTTTAACTGCATTAAAAATGGCTTCTTGTAGTATACGGTAAGCATTTAACGATTGAGCTGGTGAGAGTTTGACATCATTAACAAAATGGTTTTCGAACCGAATTCGTTGTTGTTGCGGGGCATCAGTATGCTGTAATACAAATTGCTTTAATCGGCTCGATAAGCTGCTTATGCTTATCTCGTCGTCTTGCAAGGCCCAAATGGTTTCTCGCAGACTGCCAATCGAGTTTTTTGCCACATCCAAGGCTTGTTCGTGTTGGCTGTTGTTTTTTTGCAAGGTGTTTACAATAAATGCTAGCTGCGCGCCAACATTATCGTGCAAATCGCGCGAAATACGGAGTCTTTCGTGCTGGAGCTTATCGCGCAGTTCGAATTTAGCTTGCTCGCGTTTAATTTTTGCTTTAAAATAACTGCGCACCGATAGAAAAACTAATGCCGAAATACCGAATACTTCCAGTAACACGCACCACCAGGTAAGGTAAAATGGCGGCAGCACATGGAGTTTAATTACTCGTTCTTCGCCAGCATTTTCAAGCCGGTCGTAAAATGCTTTTACGCGCAACTCATATTTTCCACTAGGTAAACTGGTAAATGAAATAAGTCGCTGATTGGGCTCCAACACCTGCCACTTGGCATCGAAACCGTCAATTCGGTAGGCAAATCGAACATTTCCCTGCATAGAATAATCGAGCGAGGCAAGTTCAAAATGCACCATTTTGTCGTCGGGGTACAACACCAAACTTTGCATATTGGCAATGGCAACATTAATGTTTCTTGCCCTTAAATTTACCGGTTGGTAATTTATAATTAGCTCGCTAATTGCAGGTTTTGGAGGTCTTTTATACAATTTGTTTTGCTGCAAATTCTGCCAAAGCAAAGAAGCATTTCCTCCAGCTATAAGGTATTCACCCGGCTTAATCAGGTAACCATTATGAGCAACGGCAATATTTTCGGTAGTTTGGTTGGCAAACAAGGCATATTGCTGGGTATTGGTGTTGAACATAAAAATACCGTGCTGCGCAAAAATGGCCAAGGTGCTATCGTTTACGTTTTCAACACCTTGCACCGTTTGGCTAGCTAAGTTGCCAAACCGGTAAACTTTATGTTTTCCGGTAAGCTCATTTATTTCGAACAAACCGGCACCACCGGCATAAATTTTATTGTTGGCCGCTTGAATTACGCAAGTATAATATTTTGGGGTTTTTACCGGATTTATGTCGGGGAGAGGTGCAAATTTTGAAGATGTTTCATTAAAGCGATAAATTCCGGTAGCAGTGGTAACCCATTTGTTGCCATTTCGGTCTTCCAAAAAGTCGGTAACTATATTGGTTAATGGGTTTCTGGCATCTTTTTCGGGTTGAAAGAGTTGCAACGCTGACTTTGCAGCATTGCGAATTAAACCAAGCCCTTGTTGGCTGGCCACCCAAATTCGGCCTGTTCTATCTTTTCTTATTTTTTGAACAAGGTAAGGATGGTCTTTTACTGCCTGATTAGCCAACAAGACTTTTAAATTTTTACCTGTTTTGAGGTCATGTTTAATTAAACCATCCATTGTCCCCGCCCAAATGGTTTGGCCATCGGGTAAAACAGAATACACAAAATTGCTTTCGCTGGTTTTGCCCAAAACCGTGGCCGTTTGGTTTTTTGTTAGGCTATCAGTATAGTAAATGTGTTTTTGCAATTTGCGCAATGATTCTGGCACCTTAAATAATCCGCGAGAAGTACCAACCCACAACCAGCCTTGGTTATCTGAACCAAAACACTGAACATTTGTGCTGGTTTTAAGGCGACTCAACTTGTTGTTTAGCGAATCTAAGAAAGCGTTTGCCTCATTTCCGTCGAAATAAACTTGCAAGCCACCGGCGGTCACAACCCACAAGCGGTTTTCGTTGTCGTTTAAAACCGCTCCTGCGTAACCGCTATTTATACTGGCTTTGTTGTTTTTGTCGTATTGAAAAAATTGGTAGGTGGTCGTGTCCTTTAATGTTTTAATTGGTGCGCGCCAAAGGCCATTCAAACTGGCTATCCATAAGTAATCGCCAGCTTCTAAACTCCCTAAAATTTTACCGTATGCCGAAAATGCGGCTGGCGGTTTAATGGTAAACAATTTCCCGCTATTTCTATCTACCACATCGACACCGGCTAAATTGCTGCTGTAAAACCTTCCACCCGATGACAGTGCCAAGTTCTGAACCCCTTTGTAACTAAGCCCTGCCGCATTTCCTTCTTGATAAACATGGTAGTTTATTTTTGTGGCCGACAATACCTCGGCAACTCCTCCTTTATAAAACGAAACAAGCAAATTGCCCCAAGGCGCACACTTCAGATCGCTTACCGGAAATTCTATTGATGGCTTGGTTTTTCCAAAATTAAGCGTGTCTGCCAGAAAGAGATTACCGTTTTTGGTTAAAGAAATGAGCTCGTTTTTACCAGTTACATTCACCCAAATGCTGCCCTTTTTATCCTCGACCAAGGCTTGTATATTGTTGCTTTGGTTGTCATAAAGGGTAAACGGGGTAAAGTCGTTGCTAACAAAACTGTACCTAAATAATCCGTTGGCAGTACCTATCCACAAACTGCCATCGCGGCTTTGAATAATTTTGTTAACCGCCCCTTTAGGCAATCCACCAGTTGGTTTATTGGGCGTTGCTTCAAACCATTTTACCTTGGCCCCATCATATCGCAACAGGCCATCATGGGTGCCAATCCACATAAAGCCACTTTTGTCTTGGTATACGCAGGTTACCGCTCCTATTTCGGTAAGACCTAGTTTAGGCAGGGTAACAAATTTTCCGCTGGGGTTAATTGGTTGCGCATACAAGCAAGCCGAAAAAGCAAGCAGCATAACCAAGAAAAATGGCCTCATGTGTCGTTCTGTTTAAAAGTCAGGAAGGTAAAAATTCAATTTATATAGAAGAATGCATTTCTAGGATTTCTTAACAATAAATGACCCGTTAATGCTTTGCTCAACTGCTGTTTCACTGTGTCTCAGCTTAAAATTGGTAAAACTAAATTTGATTTGCCCGGTGCTTTTATTTACGGAAACCTTAACAAAACCACTGTTTTCATTGCAGTTCCAACCGCCTTCGTTGGCTCCGGCGTTGTCCTGTTGCGCAACCAGCATTACTTTTCCCGTTTGGGGTGTTACCAACCCACCGCCGGCCATGCCCTTGTACGTTCCGCTAATAATATAACCCGCCTGCTTATAGTTGGCATCTATTATGGTTAGGGTAAGTTGTTTTCCGGTAGCATCGCCAGTTTCCGATACTAGTGCTACTGTGGTTCCCTTATCGCCAGATGCAAAATTTAACCCGGTTGTAAATGTGCCCTTATCGGGCTTATAGCTAAGTGTGCCAAAAGTGTAACTTCCAGAAACGTAGGTTAACATGGTACTACCCACTTGAATGGTGTCGACACCAATGGCCGAGGTGTCCACGGTGGTATTGTTGCCGGTGTTGTTTGCCGGTGTTTCGGCCACTACTTCTTCTTTACTGCATGAAGCAACAAGTGTGGAGAGAAGGATTAAAAACAAGAATCCCGATAATTTTTGAGTTTTCATAACGCGTTGATTTTAAGATTTATTTATGGTGCCAAAGTAATTTGGAGAACCCCAGTAGAAATACTCCGTTTTACGTATTTTTTACCAATTCAGAGGCCAATTAAAATACTACAAATGAGGTATTTGTGAGGATTTTTGTTTACGCTCCTTTGCCTAAACCAAACCCATTAAAAAATTCATCATGAAAAAATTTCTATTCCTTGGCGGTTTATTAATCGCTTTAAGCTCGTGCGAAAAAGCAAAAGAGCTAACCAAAGAAGTATCGGGAGCGCAAGGTTACATTGAGGCCGATGTTACTATTGATGGCACGACTAGCCATTACAACCCGTCGGTGCTTAACGTTACCCGGGTCGACAACCTGTTTAATGCTGTTGCCACCGAGGTAAAGGCTTATCCAACCCTTAGCATTTTTGGTAGTTTTCCCAGCGATGGAACCTATATCAGCCATAAAGACAACGACATTGAAATTGCGGTAAAAGACGGCACCAGCGATGAGGATCATCATTTTAATTTGGCTTACGCCGAAGACACTTCTGGCACCTGCACAGTAGTGGTAACCAGTCGTTCGGGTAAAAATTTAGAAGGTACTTTTTCGGGTACTCTGTTTAACGAAAAAGGTAAAAAGTGCGAGGTAAAAAACGGGAAGTTTAAGGTTTCGGCCTTTTTGTAAAGCCAGCTTATTTCTGAAAAACATTGGCGGTGAAAGCCGGGCTTTGGGTGTTTTTGCCCATTGTCCGGCTTTTATATTAGTTGGAGTTTTACGGCACTTCCATATAATCCAAATCCTTGCCAAATTTTCCTTACTTGGGCAGTGGCCAAAAATGCCAAGCCAATGCATATTATCCCAACCAACAGTGCAGATGAAACTACCCCGGCACTAGGCACCAAAGAGGTATAAAAAAGTACGGGTTAACGGCTTACAACTCAAAGTATTATTTTCAGGCAGACTAATACAAACAAGGCATCGGGCTAAAAACCACAAAAAGATGAGGTTATTTTACCTTGTTTGTCATTGTGTTGCTGCAATTAAACGGAGCCCCGTCCTCGGTGCGCCAAAGTGAAGAACTCATCCTATAAGCTAATGGTTGGGTAATAGCGGCCTTTAAATTTTTGCTTGGAAGTAAATGCACCATTGTTTCCTTACCAAGTCGCAAAAATTTGCAGCCGCCCATAGGTTCTTCACGGTATAC